>NZ_FOLW01000017.1 GCF_900112475.1 Pragia fontium DSM 5563 = ATCC 49100
GGGATCTTGACTAATAAATGAACGTGATCTAATTGAACATTTAATTCCACTATTTCTATATGGAGCTGTTCACTCAAAATTCTTATTTGTCTGTACACCTCTTTCCCTACATTATTTTTCAATATTCGGAATCGGCATTTGGGCGTCCAGACTATATGGTATTGACAATGCCATAGCACATGCGATGCTTTTTCGAATCTACTCATGGTTAAATCCTTATCAGTTATGGGGATAACAGATTCGGATTTTCCCATGAGTAGCCTTACTGGCAGAGCCTAAAGTCGATAACCACGTCCATAGGACGTGGTATTCAGTTAGAAATCATAACGTTTCTCGCCAAAACGTTTATTATTTGACAAATAAAGCTCAATTCGTAGAATGCTGTCTTCTAAGTCTATAAGACTCGTAAGCGTTTACGTTAATCAACGCATATAACTACTGTGATACACGCAGTTATATGCTGTTGTGTATCGCAAATAAGGAGTCTTTCCCATGTCGTTCCAAGACAGAAATTACATTTTAGGTATTCCTAAACTTCCTGCCCGAGCTATGATTTTCTTAGTTCCTTTTTTCTTATCGTTTGTAATGAGCGGAATTGTTTCTTTTATCAGTACGGTTAAAGCACTAGGTTTAACACTGATAATGGTATCACCATGGATTAGTTCATGGGGGCTATCGTGGATGATTGCTTTTCCAACTGTCTTATTTGTATTGCCGTTTGCACGTAAGCTTTCATTATTATTCGTGAAGTCTGCATAAGGCCAATAACGTTAGGTAGTGGCCAAAATCTGGCCACTTATTCTTCACAAACTTTAGTTAAAAAGCATACTTCACACCCAAAACAACGCCAGTATTACTATAACCAGCATCACCAAGCTGCTGTGTGACGTTTGTCCAGATATTCAGATGACGGTTCAATTTGCCTTCCATACCCAGCTTTAATTCCCCAATATTACGCGTTCCGTCCTGATAAATATGTAACTCACCCAACTGAGCGCTGGCCTGCTTACTGTTATAAAGCCAGTTAGCCTCAGTATAAACGGTAAATAACTTATCCTGGCCTTTATCCCGTTCACTCACCCCATCCCGCGACAGTTTGATGCCTAAACGCGTTTGAATATTGTCTTTCGCATCAGCTTTAACCCTAGTGCCGTTCAATTCTATATGATTATTCGACGACTGACCGCTCCATGTTGCCTGGGCTTGCGGGGTAATAAAGACCTGACCATTTTGCCCTTGATAGACAGGCAGGCGATAGCCTGATTCAATCGCAGCATTAAAACCATTAATGTTATAGCTTTCGGTCGATAATTGATTACCATTTACGTTGGCATTAAACCAGTTGTACTGTAACCAGCTATCAATATAAACGCCATCGTGGTTTTTAGCATTTTGGTACCAGGTACCGTATACGCCTGCACTATAGCCATTTAAATCACCTTTAGATGATTGACCACTTAAGGTGGACCCAGTATGGCTGCTAATATGACCGTAACCAAACATCACACCGACACCAAGCCGATCGTTTTCAGCCAACCGAGTATCAAAAAGCTCACCACCGCCTTGAATGACGTATTTGTTAGACTGAGTCTTAAGCTGTCCGGAATTATCACGAAAACGGGTATGTGTACCCACTTGGCGTAGCCACATACTGGAGTTTTCTGCCCGCCCCTCGCGATCGGCTAAACGTAGATTAAATAATGAGCTAGCTTCGGTGATATTAGCCAAATAGCTACCGCTTTCAGGTCGTAAAGTGGAACCTTCTTTATTGCCATCAGATAGCGAGGAGCGTAAATACCAATCACCATCTTCAGTACCGAGACTATTTTTATGTAAAAAATACTCATAGGCTCCGGCAACCACGCGATTTTTTAAGGTAAAGGTACCATCGGACTGCCCCTTAACCTCAATAATGTCAATACCGTTAATCGTCTCTGCTCCCTGTCCTCCAACATTGTTGATAATAACATCGGTTTGTCCTGAGGTATCCCCATTCACGATGAGCTTATCTGTAGAAGAAGTATCATCACCAAGCTCGGTATTCAACACCAATATGCCGTGCTTACCAGTATAGTTATTGGTTACTGAGAAGGAGGAGCCTGGCATACCATTAAAGGCAATTGAACCGGCATTCACCAACTCGCCCACTTCTTGATTAAAACCGGCTAAGTCCATACTTCCGTTAGTATTAACCGTATATTGAGAGTTAGGGCTGAAGGTATTGTCATTACCAGCTTTCAAACTGCCACCATCAATGGTTGTCAAGCCACTGTAGGTATTTGGCGCAGTGAACGTGGTTACACCAGAGATAAAATCAATTGATCCATTTCCCGTCACCATAGGAGAAAAGATATAATGCTCATCACTTCCTGCCGTGTGGTTAAAGACAATATTGCCATTACCAGAACCAAACGTGATTTCAGGAGCCACTAAAGTTCCCGGGGCGGAAGCGGATTGATTCGCGGCAGCGCCAATATTCAGAGTTCCGTTAGTATCATCGAGCACAGCGATATTAACGCCAGCTAGGGCTGAAACTGTCGCCCCTTCGGCAATGGTTAAAACACCATCCCCCTGATAACTGATAACAAGTCCATTTGTATTTTCCCAGCGCGATCCTGAACCAGTGACAGTAACATCAGCTGTGGAACCTGTATATGCAGCAATAAATCCGTTATATGAAGAAACATAACCGCCATTATTAATAGTCAGTGTTCCATTACCTGCTGCTCCAATGTATAACTCACCGGAATTGTCCCAGTGCGATCCTAAGCCAGTGACAGTAACATTAGCCGTGGAACCTGAACCCGACGCAATAAACCCCGTTTTATCTTCGAGTTTACCGCCATCGCTAACCGTTAAACTTCCGTTGCCACTGAAGGCTACATTAAGCTCTTCAGCAATAGACCAGCGAGATCCCTGACCACTAATAGTGACTTCACCTTTAGAACCGACATAAGGTGAAATCAGCCCATGTTGAGTAACAATAGTACCTCCGCTGTTAACGGTTAGAATACCATGTCCTCCATAGCCAACATCAATCCCATCCGCGTTGATTATCGCACCATCACTAACCTCGACTATAGAAGTAGTGTCGTGAAAGCTAGCGTTACCACCATAGGCAAGCAGCAGCCATTGTGTAAGGTTTAGGCTCGACCCAGTACCGGTTATGGTTAAATAATCGGTTCCCCCTGGATTATTTGCCCCCATAAAAATAGTTGAAGATTTTGGTACCGCTGATAGCATATTAACGGTGGCGCCGTTCTCAATAGTAAGGGAGCCATTCCCCTCATTACCCAGAAATACGCCATTATTGACGTTCCAAACTGAGCCTCGTCCGCTGACGGTGACTGAGCCATTCTGTCCTTGACTGTTTCCTATGGTGGTAACTCCACCTGTAGTTATTAGTTCACCGCCATTGTGAATAATCAGAGACCCGTTAGCACTATCACCAAGAGATAAATTATTAATTGTAAAGCTGGTACCGCTGATGACTGGCCCCTGACTCCCGCTTTGGTTTATTCTTACAAAATCGAAACTTCCTGGTATCCTTCCTGCGTTCCAATTGACCGCACTGCCCCAATCAGTTGAACCGTTATAGTTCCAGTCAATTGTTGCTGTGGCGCCTATAGAGGGAAACATACATAACCATAAGGTTAGCGCTGAATACGAGATAGTTATTTTGGGTAATGGCTGTCTTATCTTAAATTTCACTTGCAATCCTTGTCGATAAATATAGCTCCGATAAAAGCTAACCTTCTAAAAACATTCTTGATTAAACTAACCTAGATAATGTTGTAAATTTATCCGTAAACCGTGTTTGGTTAGCCTGCTATATAAAACAGCTAACTTTTTTTGTATAAGAATAAACAAATAAAACTATATTTAAATTATAATTAAGTAAGAATATTTTAATTGCTTAACATATAAAATTCTACCTATTTTTAGTTTTTTAAGTATTAAGAGTAAGGCATAAATTACACATCAATATGAAAAAATCACAATAACATGAATTTATTTAATTTAATCACCAAAACCTTCTTAAATATTAATTGATTTTACGATTACTCCAATCAGCTAATAGCGTTGCTCCATGAAACAAAAACATCAAGAAAACCAATTAAAGAATAAAAACCGATAGTTTAAAACGATTATATTGATGAGTGAAGAATTAATTCAAATGAGTGTTTTAAGTCAATTTAGTTTAAAAAATTTATAATGGTTATTATGAATTTTATGATGTCTAATTATCATTAAAAATGAATTGACCAAAAAGGCATAATGAGAACAATTAGCTGCACTATTGTCAGATGTTCTGCACTGGACCTGCTCTACTGGTCTCAAGTTCTCGTTAGTTATCCCTTTTCTCAATGGCCATCAGCAGATAAATTGCTCCTGAATGGCCACCACGAAACTAATTAAACGTCACTAACATCTCAGCCGAAGCCGTCACGGCACCTACCGGTAAACGACTGCCGCCGGAGCACAATCGCCAAGTTAATCGGTTTGATATTGATTTATTACTGTCAGTCGCATTGATATTACCAATCTTGACCGGCGTATTATTAAACGGTAAACCAGTGGTCATGTTACAAGCTCCACCGCCGGTTGTCCCGGTATCCATTTCACCGGTAATGTAACCGCCCCCCTGATTTAACGCTAATCGGGTTGCCTGCCCATTATAAAGACCGGATATCGCTCGAAACTGTAGATTAATATTAGCGCTAATCTTATCGCTAGCTTGACCGCAGTTAACAACAATTGGATAACTCTTTTGACCCAGTTCAGCACCCGGCGTTTTACTATATGTCACCGTACTAAAATCAATATTCGCCGTGGTATTAATCGTGCATTCTAACGTCGAGATTCGTAAGGTGATATTACTCGGAAAAATTTGTACGATCCGGTCACCAGTATAGGTAGACGAATAACTGCTATAATACAGTGGCTCAAGATTTACCTCTGAACTAGTTTGAGTCCCATCGGCAATAATCACCCAAGTACCTACACCACGAGAGGTTCGATTATAAGAGATATCATAGAATTTATTGATCGCTGTCATGCGTGGCGGTAGACACCACTGATAGAGTCCGACCGGATTAGTGATGGTGGTTTTTCCTGCTGTAGCACTGGTGATCGGTAATCCAATGGTACCGTTCAGCGTTTCAACCGTGCCATTATCGGTCTTATAGTTTGCTAAAACCGTTGCTCGAGGAATAATTCCCACCCCTTGCCCAATCGGATAAACTAAGTAGCCATTCACTAATTTTAGCTCGCTTGATGAGATACACGTACTTTTGGAAGTTGAAATACTCGCCAGACCATAGCTTGTTAGCAGTGAAGAACTATCCATGGTACCGGCAAGCTTGACATCGAAAGGCATCCCTTCCCAAACAATACCGCTCCCTTTACCAATGGTGATAGTTTCAGCCTGCAACGGAGCCATCAGTCCGAAGAATAACAAATACATATAAGTAGCACAGACGATTTTTTTATGATTAATCCAATCTGACGATAAAACGTCTTGGCGATAAATAAGGTTCATGGCGTCGCTCCTTCGCACGTAACCTGAGTTTGATGAAGTGGGTTATTTTTTGACGGCACACTATTGGTTAAGTTAAAACGAGCCCGGCATTGCTGATCGATTGCTGGCCCCCATTGTGCCGTCAGACTGCCAGTTTCCGGTAACCCACTGAGATAGACCTGCCCGGCATCGCCAACAATGCTGGTATTTGGCACACTGTTAGCTTCAGGATTGTCAAATCTTGCGATAGCACCAAACGGCACTGGCGTATGATTACTTTGGATCAACGTAATCAGTGCTTGAAAACCAACTCGGGTAGCAAAATTAGCCAATATTACTGCCCCTTTGGTCGGGTAAATATTCAGACTGGATTGCGTCACATCCACATCGTCCGGTAGAGTTGATGGATCAAGGCTGATGTTATTTTTCTGATAGTCTGACAGGTAAGGCACCACGGCTTGCCCCCAATGATTGGTCCGGCTACTACCGTTGCCGACCGCAACCCCACTGGCTCCCGGCGTGCTTACAATAGCCACCGCACTACCCAGAGTTTGGCTTAGCGTCACCCCTTGCGGATGCACCACAACACCACCGGTTGCTCCCATATTGACTGACCGGTAACTATCGCCATAACTATAGCCCCCACTCACCATCCCCTGACTGCCTTGATAGCTGGAACTTAACGTTCCATTAGTCCCCTGGCTTTGATTACCGTAGCCCTGTATCACGCTATAGGCTAAATGGTCCTCCAGCGCTGTACCGGTGATCCCCGCCTGTTGCTGCTGATTACCCTGATTATTATGGCTTATTTGATAACTGGCATACATATTGCGTACCGATTCGGCATTACTAAACAGGTTAAATGGAATCTGTACATTCATGGAAATCTGTCGATTTTCAGGCCAATCGCCCCCACCGTTGCCGCTATTCTGTACACGGTCAATTCGATAGGTCAGACCATAGCTAATCCCCTTATAGCTGCTGTTATATCCGGCCGACACCGAGTTATTAACCCGACCGCTGCCCCAGTAGTTATCACGACTAGCGCTAATGAAAAGTGAGCCCCATGAAGCCATATCTTGGTTAACTTGCAGTTGAATGCTATTGCGTTGCCGCTCTAGCGCCCAAGGCAATTGGTCATCATTCAGTTGATAACCAATATTATTGGCATCTGAAAAACTGTAATAGTTCTGGGTTGAATAACGATAGGCCGCCAGATCGATAGAGGTACCGGTACTGAGTAGGCTTTTAGCATAGCGAACGCGATAAGCGTTCCCGCGTTGACGTTCAGTCAGGCCCTTTATCTGTGCGCTGGCAAGAGTGATATCCGCAGATAAGGCTCCAACATCTCCCAGAGAAACGCCGCTGCCAATCACGGCAGAATAATACTCTTGCGCCACCAGACCACCGCCGTACAGGGTAATATTGTTAGGTAAACCATACATCAGCGTACCCAAACCAAAATTCATCTGTTGAGACCCATCAGTAATACCGCCATGGTAACGACCGGTGGTCACTTCATACTTTATGCCGCCAGTCCGCTGCATTATCGGTAGCGATGAATAAGCTAACGTCTGGGTATGTACGCTACCGTCAGCTTCAGTAATGGTCATGGTCAGATCGCCCGCTTGGCCGGTTTGATACAGATCGCTAATACTGAACGGTCCCGGTGCTACGTAAGTCTGATAAATCACACTGCCGTTTTGGCTGAGGGTAACCCGGGCGTTAGTCGACGCCACACCTGAAACCAGCGGAGCAAATCCTCGCAGGCTATAGGGCAACATCTCATCATTGGAATTCAGCTTAATGCCCCTGAATGGAATGGTGTCAAACACCTCGTTACCGGTACTATTTTCACCAAATAAAATCTCTGAACGCAGAAATTGAATATCCCGCTGAAGATAAGTATTGGTAAATCGGGTATCCGTTTGGCGACTACCGAATTGGTTATTATTGGTGTTTTTCGAATTACTGTAGGTCATGTCGCTTCGCAAGCGCCAAGCATCCAGATTAATTCCACCGCGTAAATTGGCAAATAAGCTGTCCTGTCGGGAATGGCTGTTTTCCCATTGCCCTTCCTGCCAGTTACGGCTACCGTTCAGGTTATAGTTCAGTAATAACGCCGGTACCCCTTGTTCCCATAACGCCGGGTCGACGGAGCCCTGAGCATGAGACTGCATTGCTACCTGAGGAATACTTAAGTCCAACCGTAGCAATGACAAATCAGCCTTGATCTTAGATTCTGGAATCAACGCCGCTAAATCAAATATTGGCTTATCTATCGGCATCCCCGAAAATGCCGGTAATATGGTGGTATTCACCCCCAGATCGTGCAATTGCTTTGGTGTTAACGTCGGTTGAATTTTGCCATCGGAATTTTTTTTAAACTGAATGCTATATTGACCTTGTTCATACTGATTAACATACAGCGTAAAAAAATATTCCCCTTCCGGCAGTTGTCCCGCCGTCTCAAAAGTCGTTAAGTCAACCATCGCCGCCTGTTGCTCGCCGTTCAGCGACAACAGACCAGGGTCAAAATAGTCCCGCCCTAACGCCGGTAGTGCACAAGTCAGCAACAGAGATATCACATTAAAACGCTTACAGAGGCATAGATTGCCGTCATGACTAAGTTTGTTATTTTTCATATCCATTTAACTTTTCATTCGCGAAATTTAATGTGGGGTTAGCGACTGACGTTGGCCGGGCGTGTTCCAGCCCTCTTCATCGATCAATTGCCACTCAACGTCGCCGCGTGTTGCCTGCGGTAAGTGATACTGTTGCTGCCCTTTTGGAGGAACCATCAAGCGCATCTGGTCGTTATTGAGCTTGTAATTGCCAATACTCAAGTGTGAAAACGTTAGCCAGAAAGGCGTTGGGTTATCGGCAATCAGCGTATCTCCTTGCTGACTGAATTTAAGCTGTACCGCCGCTTCCTGAACACCTCGCTTAGGCAATCCTTCCGGCCGGTAAAACAGCTTCATATTAGTCACCACGGTTAAAGTCACACTGGGCGTAATTTGCTTATCTTTCGGAACAGGTTGGCCGGGGATGGCTTTCATTGAGATAAAATAGACCGACTCCCGATCGTTCGGTAACTCAACGCCGGTTCGACGGATACGCAATACCAGTTCTTCCCCGGGCTCAAAACGTTGGAGCGGCGGCGTGATGATAAATGGCATGGCCGTGGAGGTACTGTTTAGCAATCCCACATTACCGGTGTCGGTATCAACCGGTTGTATCCATGACTGCATTAGATACACGCTGGAGGTTTTGTTATAGGCACGCAGAGTAACGCCTCTTTTTTCACTTTCCGGGTATATCACCCTCAGCACATAAAACGAGATGCCAGTGGGATCTTTCTGTTCGGCAGAAACGCTCAGATTGATGGTGCTAAAGGCAAGAACCATAAGCCAGCGGGTTATTGATGGTTTCACGGCGCCTCTCTACGGGTTAATAAGGAAGATTGACAGCGCGCTGAAGCGCCACCGTAGTCAGTGATCAACTGCCAGTAGGCCTGTGATATTGCTTGAGTGATTGGATAATCCTGATAACTCATCGGCGGGATCATTGACGGATAACGTTCGAGATCGACGACTTGATAGCCCAACGTCAATTGGCTAAAGGTCAGAAAATAAGGGCCCGGGTTGGTTATTCGTACCCGATGACCGTTCTGTGACAATTGTAACTGGCAATAGGTTTGCTCTGGTGTAACGCTCAGCCCCTGCGGACGGTAAAACAGCTTGAGCAGAAAGCGCAATCCCATGGATAACCGAGACTGTTCCGCAATGGACACATCACCCGGCAATGAAGGGATGGCTAATACCGACAGATAAAATAACGACTCCCGATCTTCCGGCAGCGGAGTATCTCCCTGTCTTAAAATACGCAGTACATTGCTGCTATTGGCCGCTAATCTGGCCAATGGAGGCGTTACCATAAACGGTGCCGGGTTCGAGTTATCCAGTGACAGCTGCACGCTGGACTGAAGCAGATATAACTGCCCCCCCTGATTACCGATCGTCACATTCTGTATGCTATTCGCCCCCGAATAAATCACACGGGTTTGGTTAAGATGAATGCCACTATCTGCCCGAACTATAAAATTACAGAGCGTACTCAGACAGAGAAATAGCGCTCCCGTCAGGCCGCGTTGAGTGATGTGCATTGGCAAGATCCTCTAGGTTCAGCGATACACAAAATCAAACACGATACGCGCACTAACCCTGCCCGGCCGCATGTTGGCGTCCTGACAGTTTGTGGCTGAACCGCACGCTATACCGGCAAAAAATGTAACGTCTGTGTCCGTCGTTGCAGTTAAATTGAGATAATCCCCGTTGGTAATAGACGCCTGATTATATAGCGGTATCGTGTCGCTCTTAGCCAGCACGATACCAAACCCCTGTGATACGGAATCGGCACTGCTACGAAATAGCCATTTGCCGTCACGCGTCATTCCTTCACCCGTGATTTTAATCGCGGGCGTAAGCCCAGCTTGATAATCACCACAGCTACGGATTTGCAGGGTAAATGGCTGAGCAGAAACAAGTGTGCTCCCACGCATGGCAGACATCTCAACAGTACCTAGATGTAATGCTGTTTTATCCAGACTTATCTGGCAGGTTCCCTGATTAATCGTGGCCGAATAATTCAGAATAATCGCCTGTGCGGTGGTTAACCCCACTCCGTAGGACAGTAATATCAGGCAGGTACTAACGCACCATTTACCGAATCGCTTGTACAAATCCATTTTGAGCTCCCTGATCGGTAATCGTTTTCCAACTTACCTGCCCCCGCTTTAATCGCGTCGGATAGGTATGAGTTCCAAATGGAGCAATCATTGGTACGCCATTTGGCGGCATTAACGATAATTTTTGCCCGCCAACGGTAAGTTCCGCCAGATTGATAAAGTAAGGAGAGGAATTCGTCACTTTGAGCCCATTGCCAACCAGCTCAAATTGTAGATCCCGTTGAGCGTTGTCTGAACTTCCGCTGAGTCCTGCCGGGCGATAGAAGATTTTAATGATATTGCCAACGCCGAATTGAGCCGTTCCGCTGATGTCTTTAGATTGACTCTCTGTCGGTGAAGTCCGACTGGCGGGTATCGCTCGCGCGTTAAAATAGAACACGGATTCTCGATCTTTCGGCAGATGACTGACCTGACCAATAATTCGCATTTGATTAGTGGTATTAGGTTCAAGGCGAAATAGCGGTGGTGTTACGTTAAAAGGAGCAGTCTGTAGATTATCTGGGGCCATTGTCACCATCGCCTGAACCAAATAAGGCTGATCGGACATAGTATTACGTACCGTTACGGTAATGCTATTTACACCTTCAGGATAAATCAGGCGAGTGGTGTTAATACCAAAGCCATCAGCGAGGGCCGTTGTAACCCATACTAAACTACCGGTGACGATCAAAAATACGCGTAGAAATCCTTTCATCGATTAATTTCCGCTGTTTAAAATGGACGAGCCGCCCTCGCGGCTCCCCATAGAGAACGATCAGTTATAGGCAAAGCTAAACATGATTGGCGCACTAACGTGACCAATTTGCGCCTGAGCTGTTGCAGAAGCTAATCCCGCTTCTAACGAAATAACTTTGCCATTAAAGTCAGCGACAGCAGGCGTAGTACCCGCTGTCGCCACAGTTAGCTTATCGTTATTTTTTAAGTAGTTAGAACCACCATTTCCAAGTACTTTCAACATCACGCCCGTTGTTGTACCGGTAGTATTAAAGATATTTGGGCTACCGCCCAGCGTTTGTCCCGTCACAACCAACTTAGCCGAATCACCTGCAGCCAGCGGTGCCAAACAGTTACTCAAACCGACGGTAAATGGTTTTACGCTGGCAGCAACGGGGGTTGCGACAGCCGTAAATTGGTTTGGTGTGTAGTTACCTAAATCTAAACTATTAGCAGACAGGGACACATCACAGGTTGCAGCCACAACATCACCAGTGATGGTTATCTGGGCATTAGTTCCTGCGTTAACAGTAAAAGCTGCGCCCATCACTAACATTGTCGTTAATACGATGTTTTTTAGTTTCATATAAATAAATTCCATATACTTATTAGGATAACTATCAATACTTCATTCGGTTTAATTGCAGGAATGAAATACGATGCTGAAATATAACCAACATTAAGATTTAACTCTTAATGGTTATATTTTATTGGTATAGATTATTGGCCTTTTAATAAATTGCTTTGTCATCATTAACAGATGATGACAACTCAATGAATCTTTTTCACCTTAAAAAATGTTATTAATAAACATTTTTCATATAGGGTTATTACTCTGATTATCTAAATTTCATAAGCGTTGCTTATTATCACCTGCTCGGTGATTTTCAATCACATCATTAATTATCACATTGAGATATATAGTGTTTAACGCCCTCCTTCCCATCTAAGAAAATCAAAAAATAATTATAATTATCCATTTAAGTGATAGATGTATAAAAATCATATCAAGTTATTTTTAAAAATGTAAATCAAGAGGCCAATTCATTGCCAATAGTAGTTTTTTAAAGGTAAAGAACCATTATCAGCATACGTTAATCCATTTTTATTTAGAGGTTATTGATTCATTCATCATGAATATCATTATTCTTTAATGACTATAATGAAGCTATTTATTAATAAAAAGAGGTGGTTTCAAAAAAGTTGAATATATGGAGTAAATAACTTGTTTTTTACATTACAGATAACTTTAACGATACAATAAATTAACATAATAAGTTAATTTGATTTTTTATACCTTTAAAATGGCAATGCCAGTCAAATAACTCACATAGTTTGATTTTTTCAACATAACTAACCAAATCAACCGAAGTGGGAAGTACTCTTATAATATCAAAGTGGATGAGTTGAAGAATTAACGTCTTCAATAGTATTGCGTTAGCATTTTAAAAACTATTCTGGGCCGTCGAAAGACGTTGATATCGACACAAGGTCATGCGGATTGATACTTCCTACCCCTATGACCATTGTGGTCAAGGTTCTTTCAATAGCTAATAGCTATCTTTCTGTTTCGAACCTGATTACATCAAACGAAACTCAATCATGAACAGTTCATTCAGCCCGGGATAAATGTCTGAGATCACCTGTTTTAGCTCGTCCAATGTCATATTTTCCTGATTGGCATGCTGCTGATTTAGGTCTTTAAAGTTCAAAGGCGTCACCGCCAGCACCTGAATATTGCAAAAAAATACCTCATCTTCATAGCGTGAAACTCGTACGACATCCCCAGCAACAAATTGTGCATCGCTGGCTTCCCGCAGAGTAATGGTTTTGCGGCCGGCCAAAATGTCATTTTCAAAACGAGAATAAAATGTGATGTTTTTCATGAGCGTTCCTGCTGGTGCTATCTGATAATCAAATGATGCCTTGGTTAACGTCTGGATAAATATAACTTAAGCCCCTACATAGTATAATATTTATTGATTTCGATATAGCAGTATTAACACAGATTAGCGTTAGTCTTTATTTTTTGATTTTAAATATTAATCGAATAAAATTTATATCCCTTGCATTATGGTTAAAATTAGTCCCTTATGGTCATTACGAATATTAACAACTTGAGGTTACTATGAGTAAAGGATTAAATAAAAAAAGAGACCAAAAGAAAAAGCCATTATTAACCCCAGGAGAAAAGAAAGCAGAAAAAAAAGCCAAGAAAAATGAACGCGAACAACAAAAAGATATTTTTTCTAATCTAACCTCTCATTAATCAAGTCACTTTCATTTCTTTCTGTTTAACCTGTCAAACAGGTTAATTTATTTCTATTCTATTATTTATAATGGATATTTTTGGAGCGTCATCATTATGATAGCCTATCTTATATTAGTACATCGTTATCCTGAGCAATTTAAACGACTATTTTCAGCTATCTATAATAAAGACGATCACTATTTGATCCATGTTGATAAAAAATCAGGTACTGGATTATTGAAAAACATCCGTGATTATTTAACCCACTACCCTAATGCCACCTTATTAGAAAGTGAAAAAGCCGTTTGGGGTGGATTTAGCTTGGTTAATATTGAACTCCGCGGTATGCGAAAATTATTAGAGTCAGGTATTAAATGGACATTCTTTATTAACCTTAGCGGTCAGGATTTCCCGTTAAAATCTTCTCAGTTTATCCATAACTATTTAACCTCTCACATAGGTAAAGATTTTATCAAGTTGTCTGAACAATATAAAACCAGACCAGAGACCCGACACCGCATCGAAGAGTATGTGACAGACTCAGGCAATGAAATTATTGCTAACCCAGAAAAAAAACGAAGCTTTATGCCGGGTGTCATACCGTATATCGGCAATCAATGGTTTATTCTGAGCCGTAAATTCTGTGAATTTTTAACCTATAGCCCTGAAGTGGATCGCTTTATTGATTTTTATCGCCATACCTTGATTGCTGATGAAGGTTTTTTCCAAACGGTGATCATGAATACCAGCTATCAGGCTAGCATTATCAATGATGATAAAAGAGAAATAGACTGGATTCCCATGGGAAAGATCAAATTACGCCCCAGAGATTACACTATATTAGATGCCGATTTACTGCAAAATACGCCTAATCTGTTCGCCAGAAAATTTGATGAGAATATTGACCAAAACATTCTTTCACTATTAGAAAAACATCTTGTATTGGAAAAGCGCACTGCTAGTACAGCTTGATACCCTCTCGATAATACCGTGATTCACGATATTTTGATGTGACTTAATCTTTCACAACATTTTGCATGTATTAACTGAGCACTATGCTGCACATGTTTCTTTGACTGAGATTTTCATCTACTCCGTTAATCGGCATCGCTTATTATTAATACATGCTTTTTTGCAGTCTATTCATAGGGTAAAATCACCGCCTGCTCCATCTCTCCATGATTGATGATAAAAACAAATAACACATTCGAAAAAACAGATTTGATCATTGACAGTAAAAATAATCGTCGTATGATTACCTTTAGTGGAATTCAAGGTGATGATTATGAGCCAACTAACCCCGCTTCAACTATTTAAATGCCTTTCAGATGAAACCCGCTTAACCATTGTTTTGTTGCTAAAAGAAGCACCCGAACTGTGCGTTTGCGAATTATGCGAAATATTGGATCTCCCTCAACCGAAAATCTCTCGACATTTAGCTATGTTAAGAGAAAACGATATCCTGCTGGATCGGCGTTCTGGGAAATGGATTCATTATCGACTGTCCCACAACATACCTATGTGGGCGGGAAATATTATTGAACAAGCTTATCTCAGCCAAGAGATGAATATTAAAATGCTCTCTAAACGTTTAAAAAACGCTGCTGGAATAACAACAATTAGCCCCATGTGCTTATAAAAATTTTACCTTAACATATCTGTTTTTTCGAATTTAATAGTGAATATAAGGAGTTAGCACCATGAAAAAAATCACTGTTTATGATCCTGCCCTTTGCTGTAGTTCTGGCGTTTGTGGGACTGATGTCGATCAATCATTGGTCAATTTTTCTGCCGATATTGATTGGATCAAACAACAGGGCGTAACGTTAACTCGCTTCAACCTTGCTCAACAACCGATGGCTTTTGTTGAAAATGAATTGGTTAAAAACTTTCTTCAAAATTCAGGGGCTGAAAGCTTACCTCTCATTTTTGTTGATGATGCTTTAGTTATGGCTGGCCGTTATCCGACACGAGAGGATATGTCTCGTTGGTGTGGTTTATCGTTAGCGCCGAAAATTAAAACTATTCAAAGTTGTTGCGGTGGCAATAGTTCCTGCTGCTAGAACATAAGGACTATGACAATGAAATTTTTACAGAACGTTCCCCCCTTCCTATTCTTTACAGGTAAAGGTGGCGTAGGAAAAACATCCATCTCTTGCTCGACGGCAATTAGCTTAGCTGATAAAGGCAAACGCGTTCTTTTAGTCAGTACCGATCCTGCCTCCAATGTGGGTCAAGTTTTTCATCAAACAATTGGTAATCACATCACTAAGATAGAATCAGTATCAGGCCTGTCAGCTTTAGAAATCGATCCGCAAGCGGCGGCTCAAGTCTATCGTGAGCGCATCATTGATCCTGTCAGAGGGATTCTACCTGACGACGTTGTTCGCGGTATTGAAGAGCAGCTTTCAGGCGCCTGTACCACTGAAATTGCAGCGTTTGATGAGTTTACCGATCTCCTCACTGATACCCGTTTATTCGCGGATTTCGATCATATCATTTTCGATACCGCTCCGACCGGACACACTATTCGACTGTTACAATTGCCAGGAGCCTGGAGCAGTTTTATTAACGAAAATCCTGAAGGCTCATCCTGTTTAGGTCCCTTATCAGGATTATCAAAACAACGTGAACGCTACGCTCAGGCAGTTGCCGAATTAGGAAATGAGAGTAAAACGCGGCTAATATTGGTTGCCCGAGCACAAAAGTCAACGCTAACCGAAGTTGCCAGAACCTATGATGAATTATTTCAACTCGGTATCAAAAACCAGTATTTAGTGATTAATGGTATATTGCCTGAAAGCGCCATAGACAATGATAAATTAGCTCAGGCTGTTTACCAACGTGAACAATTAGCATTAGCAAATATCCCTTCATCAGTAGCTTCGCTCCCCCAAGATCGCATTATCCTTCAACCCGTAAATTTAGTGGGTATAGATGCAATGCGTCATTTATTTAACACTGATGAAGTACTCATCAGTAAAGAACATCATGATCTGGCGCTCCCTACCATTGCCCCCCTTTCAACACTGGTTGAACAGCTTGCGAAAGATAAGCACGGTTTAATCATGTTAATGGGCAAAGGCGGTGTCGGTAAGACCACGTTAGCTTCAGCAATCGCAGTTAAATTAGCGGAAAAAGGATTAGATGTTCATTTAACCACCTCTGATCCTGCCGCTCATTTAGAGAATACGCTTCACGGTGCATTACCGCATCTTGAAGTAAGCCGTATCGATCCCGAAGCTGAAACCGAACGTTATCGCCAGAGCGTTCTAAAAAGTAAAGGGAAAGACTTGGATGATCAGGGACGTGCTCTACTGGAAGAAGATCTCCGTTCGCCATGTACTGAGGAAATTGCTGTATTTCAGGCATTTTCCCGTGTGATTCGCGATGCCGGTAAACGATTTGTCGTTATGGATACCGCGCCAACCGGACATACTTTACTGCTGCTTGATGCAACAGGGGCTTATCATCGTGAAATTGCCCAAAAAATGGGAAGCAATGGTCACTATGTCACCCCCATGATGCAACTACAAGATCCTCAACGCACCAAAATACTGCTTGTAACACTGCCAGAAACCACACCAGTATTAGAAGCCGGTAATTTGCAAGAAGACTTACGCCGTGCAGGCATTGAACCCTGGGCCTGGCTGATAAATAACAGCCTTGCCACTACCGGTACGACATCCCCTTTGTTACACCACCGAGCTGAACAAGAAATTGAACAGATCAATCTAGTTAAAGCGCAGTATGCCACTCGACTCGCTTTAATTCCGTTACAGAAAGAAGAACCTGTCGGAATTGAACGTTTAAACAAACTGGCAAAGTAATTCAATAACAATAATGGCAGGCGTTATCTCACCTGCCTAAATGGAGGTTTTTATGTGGTTGGCCGGTTCAATTTTTGTTCTGACCATTATTTTGGTTATCTGGCAACCGAAAGGGTTAGGTATTGGCTGGAGTGCGTGCTTTGGTGCCATTTTAGCGCTGTTGTTTGGCGTGGTTCATCTTGGTGATATTCCCGTTGTCTGGCAGATCGTCTGGAATGCCACCGCAGCCTTTATCGCGGTAATTATTATCAGTCTATTACTTGATGAATCAGGCTTTTTTGAGTGGGCTGCATTACATGTTGCCCGTTGGGGAGGAGGAAGCGGACGTAAACTATTTACTTACATTGTCCTACTCGGTGCAGCAGTAGCGGCCCTCTTTGCTAATGATGGTGCAGCATTAATTTTAACCCCTATCGTCATGGCCATGTTACTCGCTTTAGGTTTTAGTCGAGGGGCAACGCTGGCATTTGTGATGGCTGCGGGATTCATTGCTGATACGGCAAGTTTGCCATTGGTTGTCTCCAATCTGGTTAATATCGTTTCGGCAGATTTCTTTAACATCGGCTTTACTGATTATGCCGCAATTATGATCCCAGTGGACATTGCCGCAATCTGTGCAACCCTTGTCATGCTTCATCTATTCTTTCGCAAAGATATTCCACAAACCTATGAGATAGGATTGCTGAAATCGCCAAAAGAAGCCATACGCGATATATCAACGTTCAAGGCCGGATGGATTGTGCTGGTATTACTCCTCGTCGGCTTTTTTGGCCTCAATCATCTTGGCGTCCCCGTTAGTTTAGTGGCGGCCGTTGGTGCAATTATTCTGTATATCGTGGCTAAAAAAGGTCGTGTCATCGATACCAAAAAGGTGATACGCGGTGCACCATGGCAAATCGTTATTTTTTCCTTAGGCATGTATTTAGTGGTCTATGGCTTACGCAATGCAGGATTAACCCACTTTCTTTCTCAAATTCTGAATTACCTTGCAGAGCAAGGTCTATGGGCCGCCACTCTGGGTACCGGATTCCTCACCGCTATTCTGTCATCTATTATGAACAATATGCCTACAGTGTTGGTTGGCGCATTGTCTATTGATGGGAGCAACGCTACTGGACTAATCAAAGAAGCGATGGTTTATGCTAACGTTATTGGTAGCGATCTTGGGCCTAAAATCACGCCAATTGGCAGTCTTGCCACCTTATTATGGCTACATGTTCTGGCTCAGAAAAATTTGACCATTACCTGGGGTTATTACTTTAAGGTCGGGATCGTCATGACGCTTCCGGTGTTATTTGTCACGTTAGTCGCGTTAGCTTTGCGATTATCATTTACCGTATAAACAAATAAATACATAGACGGCAGGATTAACACTGCCGTTCTTGATTATTCAGAGGTGAACATGCATTCAGTAACTATTTATCATAATCCTGCTTGTGGTACGTCCCGTAATACACTTGAATTGATTCGCAACAGCGGTATTGAGCCAACCGTGATCCATTATTTAGACACCCCGCCAAGCCGTGAAGAACTGATCAAACTTATTGCGGATATGGGGATAACGACACGGGCATTACTGCGTAAAAATGTTGAACCCTATGAAACGCTGCAATTGGATGACGACCAATGGAATGATGAGCAATTAATAGATTTCATGCTCAAGTACCCTATTCTGATTAATCGTCCAATTGTGGTGACTGAATTAGGTACCAAGCTTTGCCGGCCTTCGGAAGTCGTGTTAGATATCTTGCCTGCCGCGCAGAAAGGGACATTTACCAAAGAAGATGGCGAACAGGTTATTGATGCTAATGGTAAACGAATTATCAAATAACTGAATCAGCGAAGTAGACAATTCAAGCCCAGGCAGTCCGTCACTGTCGGACTGCCTGGCAAACGTGCAAATAACGATTAATCTTGCAAATTAACGATGACTCGACCTCTGACTTTCCCATCCATTAATTTAGCGATAGTTGGAATCACTTGAGTCAACGGAATTTCAGCGCTGATTTTTTCCAGCAGAGATGCGTCAACGATGTTGGCTAGACGTTCCCAGGCACTTACCCTATCAGCATAAGGACGCATCACGCTATCAATTCCAGCCAAAGTAACGCCGCGTAAAATAAATGGCGCAACGCTACAGTTCAAATCCATACCTTGCGCTAATCCACAGGCCGCAACGGTTCCACCATAGGCAGTGCTCGCACACACATTGGCTAAAGTATAACTGCCAACGCTATCAACAGCACCCGCCCAACGTTCTTTCATCAGCGGTTTACCTGGCTCAGACAGCTCTTTACGGTCAATAACTTCTGCTGCACCAAGTTGATGAATTAAATACTCTGACTCTTCAGGACGACCGGTTGAAGCAATAACCTGATAACCTAATCGGGATAGTATGGCGATAGCAAAGCTCCCCACGCCACCATTTGCCCCGGTGACCAATATCTTTCCACTTTGTGGTGCGATGCCATTTTTTTCTAACGCCATCACGGCGAGCATCGCGGTATAGCCAGCAGTACCAATTGCCATGGCCTGCTTTGGTGTTAAACCTTTAGGTAATGGAATTAACCATTGGCTATTAAGACGAGCAATTTGTGCTAATCCTCCCCAATGTTTTTCCCCAACGCCCCATCCATTAAGGACAACGTGATCGCCAACGTTATATTTTGAGGTAGCGCTCTCTATTACTGTCCCCGCCAGATCGATGCCCGGAACCATTGGAAATTGACGTACTACCGGGCTTTTACCGGAAATGGCTAAGCCATCCTTATAATTTAATGAAGAATAGTTAACCTGAACAGTTACATCACCTTCTGGCAGTTGTGATTCATCTATTTGAGAGATATTGGCGTGATAACCGTTTTCATCTTTTTGAATTAAAATACCGTTAAACATCTATTTTCCTTATTAAAATTAGTTATAAATCAGGATTGATAGTCTATCTGTAAAGTAAAAAATCATTTAACCTTTTGAAATTAATTAAAATAGTTGGCACTTTGATTTAGCGTGTTTATCTATAAAAGTAGAAAAATTGCCGTAACACATGGTAAGCAATTTAATCTTTTAAACATAAAAAGTAGGGAATTTTATCACCAGAAAATACATATCCCTCCTGACCTTGTGGATAAATATGCATATTTATCCCTCGATTACGGATCAAGAAAAAATCAGGTAATAACTGATTTAGCAATGTAATGTCTTGTTGATTAGGATTGGTATTCTCTGAAATGAGGAACATCTTATCGCCATCTTGATGATAGGAAAATTTAATATGGATCTTGATTGGTCTGGCGGGTTCACCATTATAAGGAATAAACTCCCCCTGACTTTCAACTAACCCCACTCCTGCGTTAAAGCGATAATGAACATTAAGATCTAAAACATCACGGTTATTTTTTATATAAAACCGCCCATCACAAGAAAAATTATCTTTTTGATATAACATGTAGCCGTAATAGCCCACAAGAGCAAGAGACGCTAGCGTCAAAACTAAGAGATACGCTCGAGCAATCTTATTTTTCATTTTGTCCTCGAAAGTAAAACTCTGAATCACACTGAGTATCATTGGAAATAGCGGCACTATCACATCGAATGATTGAAGTATATTCGGCAGATTTATCCATCGTAATAAATAGCGTATTCATTCGACTACCAAGACAGGTGATGTTGTTTTTTTGTAAAAACTCGACATAGCGAATCAGATTCTTATCTTTCTTGGGCGTGTAAACCTGACATCCATTCATCTCGCTATCGAGTTTATAGCTATCAAGATACTTCTCTTGTTGTTTAACAAAAAAAGGATAGCTCATTAAAAGACTCAAAAAAATGATGCTGATAACAAACATCCCTATTTTATAGCGATAACTTAGATTAAATACGCGGGTTATTCCCTTCTCTTCCTTCTCTTCCTTCTGTAAGCCAGGGGTTATCAACGGCGTAGACGCTGGTTTTTCTGATTGGCTTGCAGTCGTTGCCTGAAAAGATGGAACATATAATTCTACTTTAACGTCCCCTGATAACATCAGACCTTTTTTAGGTACTGTTTTTATGATCTCTTCCGATAATCCTGCACTTTTTAAGCCCTTACGTAATAACGATATATTTTGATAAAACGTATTCGCGGTGACATAAGTCCCTCGCTGCATCCAAGCTTTATCAAAAAAATCATCCTTACTCACAATAGAATTCTGATGTTCGATAAGCAGCAACAAACACCGGCTTACAGGAAGGTTCAATGAAGTTTCCACACCACTATGATTACCTACAGGAACGAGGCGATGCTCATCAGGGTAGAAAACAACTCTATTATCAATGAGATAGTTTTTAGTCATATATTCATATGTTAAAAATAAAAGTTCAGGCGTTAATTCCACTTAATGCAACAAGTCTATCTTATGCCAACGATTAAGGCCAAATTAAGATAATAATTAACGATTCTTTCTTATTAAGATTTTTATGGCAAACGACCAATATCATTTAAATTCCATAGAAATCAATGAATTAAAAATAAAACTTAACATATTGAATAACATTTCCTTATTTAGTTATTAATAAGTTGAAATTGAGTAACGTAAATAACAGAACATCGTTAATCTTACTACCAACACAGGATTGCAGTGCGAGAAGAAGTCAATCACGTTAATGTTAACAATACATAATGCGTAACTATCATAAAGGGCAATTATGTCATACAAATGATATTTGCATAAAAATCAATGTGTAAGTTATACATTAACGATTTATAGTCGATATGAACCACAACTTAATTGGGTTAAAGTTTTAATGGTTGTTAAAAACATAGATTATTAAACTATATAAATACACATTATGGTTTTTTATGTTGATGATAAAATGATATGGCGTTTATGGTTGTTACTGCTGCCAATCCTGTTTACTTGATTTTATGAATGGTTATATAAATAAAAAACAACACATTGTATTGTGAATATGTCTTGATAACATCGTTAACTGATTTTATTGATACATTGAAATCAATTTTTTGTTAATTATAATTGTTGCAACTTATTTATATGACTCCAGTAATAGTGATTATATACCGCAATTACGGATGATGGCTGGTGGAGAAGTTATGAATATGAAACTACACGGTTTTTTAATTGGCTCAGATATTCAAGTGGATATTGATAATAAAAGATTAATTAGAATATCGTCTGAAAATTCATATAAAATCCTAAACCTTAGCGCGGTTGTTCTTAAAGACACCGTAATGAAGTTATTAATATTTCTTTTAACACATGCTAGCGATCACATTGTTAGCAATGAAGAAATATTGCAAAAAGTTTGGGAAGAAAACAATTTAAGCTCATCTAATCAACGCTTATGGCAAGTTGTTACTGAGTTAAAAGAAAAGCTATCTTTAATCGGCATGCCACAAGATTTCATCATCAATAGGCGGGGTGAAGGATATAAAATAAACTCTACACGTATAACACCATTATATTATAAGCAATAGTGGATTTATCTGATAATAACTAATACTTATTAATAGTATTTTCGACCAAGTAACTACTCGAATAGTAAAATAATATTTTTAATTTAACGGACTATAATATGAAAATAACTTACTCAAAAAATGCTGCTTGCCAGTTTTGTGGTAGTACCGAATTTATACGTAAGCATGGTAAATCAAAAATAGGCATTCAGCGATTTTGGTGTTTGTCTTGTAATAAGACATATCAAAGAAACTATATTTACAAAACTTATGATAGTTATATGCAGGCCATCATAAAAAACTTATTAAGTAAAGGACTGGAATCTGATGGGATAGCAAAGGCTTTAGCTCTTCCATCAGGAAGAGTAGATAAAATCATTTTCAGTCTTGACCAAAATAAAAAATAATAATTTATTTAATAATATCTAAATTCGTTATTTCACAACGCTAATGATATTACGCTGATAAAACTGTAAAAATAAATAAACACAAACAGGGAATTTCATTTGTGTTTATTTATTTCTACGTTAATAACAATGCTAGAAGTAAATTACTATAAACCAAATCAGTTTATGTCTCTTATTTAAAATGTAACTCCAGAGGAATTTATGTCTGTTAAACAAAAGCTATTTTTAGCACCTATCGCAGCATTAGTTATGACCTCTTGTTCTACCCAAGCAGCGACTAACGCACAAATTACCATTACCGGCCAAATTTCATCAGCCACTTGCGACCTCAATGTCACGCAAAGCAATATTGACTTGGGTACCGTAATTTCTGGTGATGTTGCTACTGCTGGTGCAATTGCCAGTACCAGTAAAGACTTTACCTTAAACCTGACTAATTGTAGTGCCGATCAAGGTGAGTCTTCTGTCATGAGTCTCTTTGCAAAAGGCACTCCGTTAGCGGCTAATACAAGCTACTTTAATAATATTGACGGTGGAACTGTCGGTGTTCAATTAACCGCAGCAGGTCAACCCGTTAAGCCAAATAGCAATACCGCATTAACCAGCCTTACTGGGTTAAAAACAGGTGATAGCGCACAGGTTCTGATGAATGCTCAATTATATTCAACCGTTCGTAATCCGGCTTCTCAGCAAATCGAAGCCCCTATTACCTTTTCTTTAGCTTATAACTAATCAATTCGAGCAACCTCTAATGAGGTTGCTTGATAACCCATTTTTGAGAACAGTATGTTACTTCATAAAAAATTATTTTACAGAACGTTAGTTGCCTTTTTAGGCATCGGTTTTCTATCCCAATGCTTCGCTTCAGGTGTAGGTATCAATGCCACGCGCGTTATTTTTACAGAGGGAAATGAATCGGCATCAGTGACAATTAGAAATAAGAGCACTGACGAATCTTATTTGGTGCAATCTTATATGACCAGTGCTCAACAAAACGGTTCAGCACCTTTTGAAGTACTGCCACCAATGTTTCGATTAGGGCCAGACAGTCGTAATGAAGTTCGTATTGTTGAAAAGAACCATCAATTACCGAAAGATCGAGAATCCGTTTTTTATTTTCATGCGCGAGCGATTCCCGCAAGTAATGGCAAAACGGATGGAAAAGAAAATAACGGTGTTATAAAAATAGCTTTAGAGAATGTGATTAAAGTTTTTTATCGCCCTAAAAATTTACCATCATCCCCAGAAAAGGCCCAAAGTGGTTTAGTCTTTGAATCGGTTTCTGGTGGATTTAAAGTTAAGAATCCATCTCCTTATTATATTAACTTAGCCAAAATGTCAGTGAATAATAAATCTATTCCACTGAGCATTGAAAAAAACAATGCCATGATTATGCCATTTGGCGAAATTTTTTATGCAACACCTAGCAATAAGGGACAAGTAACGTGGAGCACCATTAATGATTTAGGTGGGCATAATGAATACAATCAGAAAATTTAGTTTTCTAACCATCATTACGATTTTACTTACTCTACCTACAACACATTTAATGGCTGCCGATAATAATGCAGTAGCTTTAACAGCGCAAATTGGCAAAGGTTCTTGTTCATTTTCAACGAGTACCGATACGGTTGAGTTTAAAAACTATATTGTTAACGATTTTAAGTCTGGGGATGCAGTAGGTATTTTACCCCTTAAACTTTTATATCAATGCGAAGGCTATGACGATGGACTCAAAGCAACAGTTTCAGTAAGCGGTATGACCCCACAAGATACTCGAGTTTTTCTTTCAGGGTCTTCAACCGCATCGGGCGTTGGATTCATGTTAAAAGATGGCAACATTACGGAAACCACGGGTTTTTATAACGCAGGAACAACATTGATCAATGGAAAGTTATTTTCGGTCAACGCTGTTGCTCAAGGCGAGCACATTATTTCCATTGGATTTGTTAAACAAAATACGGCCTCAAATGTAACGTCAGGTAATGCTAATGCAGCGGTAACCTTTACCTTTGAGTTCCTTTGAGACTATATCAATATGTTTTTGCATGAAAAAATTATTTTTTTATTATTTTGCGGGCTCTTTTCCCCGCTCGGTTTAAGCGCAACTAATTCCGTTAATGTGACATTTGAAGCAAGTTTTTATTCCCGAACCTGCAAAGTCTCGGTGTCAGAACCAGAAATAAACTATGGTTATGTTCAGGCTAATAACATAGTTAAAAATGATGCTGGGGTCACAAATATGTTAAATCGAGACATTATATTAACGCTCAGCGAATGTACTGGAACAGGGAATTTAGGAAATAGTAGTACTGTCGTTGTTTCAGGTAACTCCACGACGATCAATGGTAAAAAACTATTTAAAGACAGCGGTAGTTCAAGCGGTGTTGGTATCAAACTTATCTCCGATGGCTTGGCTAAAACGGCCGGAGATAGTGTTTGGACATTAACCAGCAGTTCAACAGAAAACGATCAACATACTGTAACCGCCGCCCTTTCCTGCGGAGGGTGTCAAAATACAACCGGTATTGGTGCTGGTGATTTTAAAGCTTCAATAACGTTTACCGTTGTAACAAATTAAATATAAGGTTTTAATCACAATGCGAAAAATAACGAAGCTTAATACGCGGCAGCGCGTTTTTTTGATCCCTCTATTTTTATTACCGCTTACTTCTCAAGCTAATATCAGTTTGGATCAAAGCCGAGTTATTTTTGAATCATCACAAAAAAGCCAAATGATAACGATTCAAAATGACAGTGAAAAAACATACCTGATCCAAGCCAGAGTTCAGAATAATAATATTGATGGACCAAATTCTGATTCTTTTTTAATTGTACCGCCTCTATTTCGTCTTGAGGCGAATAGCCAACATGCGATGAAATTAATACCGCAGGATACTCAGTCATTACCCAAGGATCGTGAGTCAGTATTTTATTTTAGCGCGACCGCAATCCCGGCGACCAAACAACCTACAGAGCAGTCTCAAGATACGGCAAAACTATCCATTGCAACACGTTT
Organism: Pragia fontium DSM 5563 = ATCC 49100; assembly: GCF_900112475.1. GTDB lineage: Bacteria > Pseudomonadota > Gammaproteobacteria > Enterobacterales > Enterobacteriaceae > Pragia > Pragia fontium. Next base: position 25,942 of record NZ_FOLW01000017.1, read on the forward strand.
AGTGATCAAGCTTTTTTATCGCCCGCAAGGTCTAACCATGTCCTATGAACAAGCGGTAAGCCAGTTGCAATTCACTGCATCGCCACAGGGAACTTGCTTTATTAATCCCACGCCTTATTACATCACAGTGAATAAAGCCTGGAGCAATGGCGTCCCCCTTTCTAATATCAGCGGATTAATGCTGGCGCCTAAAAGTGCGCAGCTCATCAAAAGCACGATAAAGAGTAAGCAGATAAATCTGCAGGCCATTAATGACTATGGCGGCATAACTCAACATTACCAATATTCCATTGTTTCAGGAGAAAAAACATGCCGTTTCGTCGATTAATCACCATTATCGTCTTTTTGGTGTTAAACCAGGCTTTACCCGTTTATGCAAAAGATGCAGGCGGTTTTAAATTTTCAAATATGCGCATCGTATTTTTGGAAAAGGATAAAGCGGGCGCCTTTGTTGAATTGGAAAATGGCAACGCCTCGCCTTTTCTTATTCAAAGCTGGATTGTACCTACCGATGCACAATCTGGTTTACCTACAGAGAAAAACGCATCAGCAGTAAATCAACCCTTTGTTATAACGCCACCTCTACATCGATTAGAGTCAGGTGAGCGCTATCGTTGGAGAATCCAACAAGTCAGCAAAACCGGATTAACCACAGATCGAGAGTCCGTTTTTTATGTTGCCTTAAAAGCCATACCGGCAACGGACAAGCAGTCCGAAAATAAAGGGGAATTTGTTTTGAGTCCGATCATTTATCAAAAACTCCTTTATCGCCCATCAGCATTAGAAATGCTACGTACTGATATGATCGCAGATCAAGCAACCTTCCGGCGTGAAGGGGAGCAATTGATTGTCAGTAATCCTTCCCCGCTCTATATGACATTTGCCACCCTACAAGTCGGCAATTATACCGTGGCGGATGATGAGCTTTACAAAATGGTTCCTCCTTTTGGCGAACAACGTTATTCCTTACCTAAAAATGTCACAGGTAACGTTATGTGGCGTCTGTTGAATGAATATGCCCTTGCCACTAAAGCAGAACTAAGACCTCTTTAATTTGCGTAATAATGAAAAAATCATCATGAAAAAGTTAACGGCACCGTTATATATTTCTCAGGGAGACTTTCCCAATGCCAAGCTTCCCTATCGGATATCGCTGATTGCTTTATTGATGGGTACCGTCTCATTAGCATATGCAGAAGATTATTTTGATCCGAGTTTGCTTAATTTGCCGCAGGGTACCGATCCAAGTCAGGTTGATCTGTCGTCTTTTACCAAACGAGAGCACACGCCAGCTGGACGTTACATGGTGACATTACTTATCAATCAACAAGATTCAGGTAACAGAGAGATTCAGTTTACGCCAGATCCGCAAGGTAATGTGGTTCCAGAGATAACCCCTAAATTATTGGCAGATTTAGGGGTCAATATTGATGCATTCCCGGCGTTAAAAGCCTTGCCGCCTGATGCACATATTATGGATTTAGCCTCATACATTACTGATGCCAAAATCACTTTTGATATGCCAAAACTGCGTTTAAATCTCAGCATTCCGCAGCTTGCCATGAAGCCAGATCACCTCGGATATGTCGATCCCAGCTTACTCGATCAGGGGATTCCCGCGTTACTACTGAATTATCAATTAAGCGGCGGCAAGCAATGGCTGAAAAGCGAGAATGGGACGCCTAACACTGAGAACAATAATCTTTTTGCCAGTGTCCGGGGCGGCGCTAATCTTTCAGCCTGGCGCCTGCGTAGCAATATGACTTACAACTACTCATCTTCTCAACATCAAGGGAATACCTATAGAACGGATAAAACCAATTTCTCAAATACTTATTTAATGCGTGATATCCAACCCTGGAAGTCTGAAATTCTGGTTGGTGAAAACAGTACTCAAAATGATGTATTAGACAGTATTCCTTTCAAAGGCGTTAGGTTGGCATCGAATGAACAGATGCTACCTACTAGCCTGCGTGGATTTGCCCCGCAAATTAACGGCATTGCTCAATCGAATGCCAGGATCACCATTCGCCAAAATGGCAATATCGTCTATCAAACTTATGTGGCTCCTGGCGCATTCAGTATTAAAGATCTCTATCCTACCGGTACAGCTGGCGATCTTGAGGTCACCATTACTGAAGAAGATGGTACGGTACGCACCTTTACTCAATCATTTTCTACCCTTCCCGTGATGTTACGTTCAGGGAGTGTCAAGTATGAAGTAACGGCCGGGCGCTATGATGGTGGAATCACGACGGATTCTAAACAGTCGGAGTTTTTACAAGGCTCGCTAATTTATGGCCTTCCCCATTCTGTAACCTTATATGGCGGAGGCATTGCAGCAAAAGATTATTGGGCTGGGGTGGCGGGTGCCGGCGTTTCATTAGGCGCATTTGGTGCTTTATCATCAGACGTGACCCATGCAACAGCAACCATTAATGATGAAAAACAAGTCGGTCAATCTTACCGAGTACGTTATTCAAAAAATTTACTTACCACAGGCACATCCGTTGACTTGACGGCACTACGCTACTCGACAAAAAATTATTACAACTTTACTGAGTTTAATAATAGTGGCTATAGCCTAAAAGAAGATGTTTCTCCTTGGTTAAACGAACGTCAACGGAATAGTTTTCAAACCTCGATTAACCAATCTTTAGGCGGTTGGGGTTCCATTTATATACAGGGTTCCCGCAATGATTATTGGGGGAAAAACGAAACGATTACCAACCTCTCTTTGGGGTATAACGGCAGTCTTAAGGAAATAAGTTATAACCTAAACTACGGTATTAACCGAACAAAGGGTGATGGCGACTGGCCAGAAAATCGCCAGATTATGTTCAGTGTTAACGTGCCATTGAGTGTATTCAGTCCGGCGAAAACGTGGCAAAACATCAGTAGCAACTATCAAATCACGCATGATAATCAGGGCGGAAATAGTCAACAGCTCGGCGTTAATGGTTATGCGATGGATAACAAATTCACCTATAACCTGACACAAAGTCATGACAATCAGGATCAGGGCAATAATGGCACGGTTAACATTGGCTATATGGGAGACTACGGCGATGTTGGCGGTGGTTATAGCTATGGGCGCAATACTCGATCCATTAATATGAATACCAATGGCGGGATGGTAGCCCATTCCGGCGGTTTAACCTTAAGTCGTTATTTAGGCAATAGCATTGCTCTGATTGAAGCTCCTGATGCGGATGGTACCACCTTAAGTAATGGCAATGCCGCAATCAACCAATTTGGCTATGCTGTTAGCCCCTATTTGATTGACTATAATAAGAATACTGTCAGTTTGAATCTCAATACATTGCCTGAAAATGTCATGCCGGACAAAACCTCAGTCAATCTGTATCCAACAAAAGGTGCTGTGGTTAAGGCAAAATTTGATACTCGTAAAGGCTATCAGGCTTTAATCAATTTACAAACCGATCGACCATTACCATTAGGTGCCATTGCTTCAATTAAAAACCCTAAAAACCCGAAGGATATCAATAGCAGCATTGTGGGTGAAAATGGCCAAACTTATTTTAGTGGTATGCCTGAAACAGGTCGAATTGATGTAACGTGGGGAGCTGATGCTTACCAATCCTGCGTAGCTGATTTTGATTTTGCCAATATCCCTGAAAATCAGTATTCATCCGTGCGTCAATTCACCCTAACTTGTCATTCAATCACAGATAAATAATGACCTGATTGTAGCCTGGCAACAGGCTACACATTCGTGCTATCACGTTCCATGATTTTACCCGCCGCGATTATTTAAAATGGAGTCGTTAACGGAATATCCACACACATTCCGTTTAACCGAGATGTGGCAATACAAAAAATTACCACTTTCAGTTACACTGTCACTTATATCTTATGCGGGGGAACGTCCGATCTCCCCGATTGTTCTTTTATTTAAATGGAAAAGCATCTGTTACTCCATCAAATACATCAATAAGTTTAACAAAAACTTCTAATTAGCTTATCATTATGTTGTTTATTTCATAACAAACAGACCATCGGTTGACCCGAAAGATACTTTGGTCACAACAAATAACTGATGTTCATACTCGTCTAAACATTTAGTTGCCACAGACAAACTATGACGGTTTGACATTGATAACCTCGGCCAGTGCCAAGAGGTTTATTATTTTAGGATTAAATAATCATGGGCATAACCCGCAGAGATTTTCTTAATGGTGTTGCTTTAAGCGTAGTAGCTGGAATGGCACCCATACAAATGCTAAAAGCCTCTCCCGATCTGGCAAACAAGGCGCTTCTTTACTATCCTCCTGAATTAACAGGATTACGTGGTAATCATAACGGTTCTTTTGAGAGCGCTCACGCTATCGCCCGCAGCGGCAAAAAATATGATTATGTCGATATCCCCGTAGAGGAAGAGTACGATCTGGTGGTAGTCGGTGCTGGTATTAGTGGCTTAGCTGCCGCTTTCTTCTACCAGCAACAAATGGGTAAAGATAAAAAAATATTATTACTTGATAACCATGATGATTTTGGCGGACACGCCAAACGTAATGAATTTACCACCCCTGAAGGTACCGTGCTGGGATACGGCGGCAGTGAATCACTGCAATCACCAAAATCCATTTATAGTAAAGTCGCTATGGGACTTATCGAAGCCCTTGGTGTTGATGTCGATGGTTTAGGTAACAGCTTTCAACAAACATTTTATCCCGATCTGGGATTAAGCCGCGGCGTATATTTTGATCGTGAAAACTTTGGCATCAATAAAGTGGTTGCCGGCGATCCGGGGCGTAACGTAGCTGATGATATTCCTCCCAATCGATTAAATGGCCGCAGCTATCGAGAGTTTATCTCCGACTTTCCATTACCGGAGGCGGATAAAGAAGCACTGATTACCCTACATGAAGAAACCGTCGATTACCTGAGTGGTATGTCTCAGGATGAGAAAGTTGAATATATCGCCAGCCATAGTTATACCCACTACTTACGCGATAAAGTTAAACTTAGTCCAAAAGCCATCAAATTCTTCCAGCAAAAAACCAATGATTTCCAGGCTGTAGGCATTGACTCAACGTCATGTGAAGATGCCAGACTCTGTGCTTTACCGGGTTTTGGTGCTCTGAATCTTCCGCCACTCGATGCTGAAGAACAATCGGAGTTGGACGATCCTTATATTTATCACTTCCCTGATGGAAATGCCGGACTGACCCGATTGCTGGTTCGCCGTCTGATTCCTGCCGTTGCGCCAGGCCATGACATGTACGATGTGGTACAGGCAAAATTTGATTACTCACAGCTTGATAAACCAGACTCAGCCGTACGATTACGCCTGAATTCGGCAGTATTACATACGGAAAACGTAGCCAATAATAAGGTAGACGTAACTTACCTGTTTGAAAATATCAAACTCAGAAAAATTCGCGCCGATAAAGTCATTATGGCCGGTTATAACATGATGATTCCTTATTTGGTGCCATCCATGCCGGATGTCCAGAAGAATGCGTTAAGACAAAATGTGAAGGCACCACTGGTTTATACCAAAGTGGTGATTAAAAATTGGCAGCCGTTTGTGAAATTAGGGGTTCATGAAGTTTACTCCCCTGCGGCACCGTACAGTCGTGTGAAACTCGATTATCCGGTAAGTATGGGGGGATATGAACACGCCAAGTCACCCGATTCCCCAATGTGCCTACATATGGTCTATGTTCCGACCATGCCGGGCAGTGCATTATCGCCACGTGAGCAATCAAGAATGGGCCGAACCACGCTGTTAGCGATGCCGTTCTCTGCCCATGAAAAAATGATTCGCGAGCAGTTGCAAGGAATGTTAGGTGACGCTGGTTTCAATCATGAAAGCGATATTTTGGCAATTACCGTCAACCGCTGGTCACATGGTTACTCTTATACGGTGAATTCATTATTTGATGATGAGAATGAGGCCGAAACAATCATTCAAACCGCGCGGAAACCGTTTGGCAATATTTTCATAGCCAACTCTGATGCCGACTGGAGCCCTTATGCCCATTCCGCTATCGATCAGGGATGGCGAGCAGTCGAAGAAATTGTTGCCACAATAACCACAACCAAATCTGCTGGAGGTGCCGCATGAAGCGTACTCTCTTAACTATCCTGCTGTGCGGTGGATTACAGTTTCAGGTTCAAGCACAAGATGTAACCAAAGGCGAATATCTGGCTCGTGCTGGAGACTGTGTGGCGTGTCATACCGCCGCTGGCGGTAAAGACTTTGCCGGTGGTAGACCCATGGAGACGCCTATTGGCATGATTTACTCCACCAATATCACACCAGACCCAGAGTTTGGTATTGGCAATTACAGCTTTGATGATTTTGATCTGGCAATGCGCGAGGGAAAAACCAAAGATGGTCGTCATCTCTATCCCGCCATGCCCTACACCGCCTACGCCAAGCTTAGCGAAGAAGACATGCGGGCACTGTATGACTATTTTATGCAGGGTGTCACGCCAGAAAAAGTAGCTAATCGTGAAAGTGATATTCCTTGGCCACTCAGTATGCGTTGGCCATTAGGTCTCTGGAACGGTATGTTCCACGAAAACCAACGTTTTGTCGCAGACAGCCAGCGTGATGCAGATTGGAATCGCGGTGCTTATCTGGTGCAGGGACTTGGTCACTGCGGCGCCTGCCATACGCCGAGGGGACTGGCATTTCAAGAAAAAGCCATGACTCAAACAGCGCCCGAGTTTCTTTCCGGCGCCGAAATTGACGGTTGGTATGCCCCGGATATTCGCGGAAATAAACTGAGTCAATCGGAATTGGTTGATCTGCTAAAAACCGGCAGTAGTCAGCATCAATCGCTAGCAGGGCCAATGGCAGAAGTCGTCACCTACAGTACCCAATACCTTTCGGATGCTGATTTACAAAGTATTGCCGTCTATCTCAACGCGTTGCCCGGTGACAAAGCGCCTGAGGCCAAACCAGCAGCAACGTTAGCGAATTATGATGAAGCTCAAGGTTTATATCAGACTTACTGCTCAACCTGTCATGGTCTGGATGGTAAAGGGGTTGCCAATGTGATTCCATCGCTGGCTAATAATCCAGCCATTGTACGGGATAATGCGCTGAATTTGATTCACGTTGTTTATTCAGGCGCTGACACACCGCGTACTGAAGGGCATATCTCTTATAAAATGCCGGGATATAAAGGCGTTATCAGCAATCAGGAAATGACGGATGTCTTGAACTATATCCGTAACTCATGGGGAAACAGTGCGCCATTGGTGACTTTATCTGAGGTTAATCAAGCCACCAAAGATAAGTAATATTTTCTGGCAACATCTCAACATCCGGGGTCTCGAAGACCCCGGTTCCCATCGGTGATCCACCGCCCAACGTCTCTATCTTCTTTGCTTTTAATCACCTGAAATTTTTAAAACTAGAAAGCAAGAAACAGATAGTGAGCGAATAAGCTTTATTTTTAGAATATGAAAAACTATTTACCCTGATTGAAGGGAAGTGACATGTTTCTAATAAATAATAACTTTAAAAAAATTTCTTGGTCTAATTTATTTGCTCAGTTTGCTGAACAAATCGCGCTGTCCGCAGCCCCCCTTGTCGCAGTATTGTTACTTTCAGCAACCGCCAGTGAAACAGCCTGGATACAAACCAGTCAAACACTCCCTTTCCTACTGTTATCAATTCCTGCAGGTCTCATTGTCGACCGTATTTCAAAGCGGAATTTAATGATAGGCGCGGAAATAATGAGGGCAATATCTCTAATTACTCTATTTTTACTTTTAATCTCAAGCTCAATGTCCCTGATACTCTTATCTTTACTCGGTTTTATCGGGGCTATCGGTACCGTTTGTTATAACGTTGCCTCGCCAGCTTATGTTCCTACCCTTATTCCTAAGAGTCGTTTAATCTCAGCTAATCGTTGGCTTGAACTGAGCAGAAGTATCGCTTATTCGGGTGGCCCAGCACTCGGTGGAGCTATTGTCGGTTATATTGGAGCACCCGTCGCTTATATTGTGGCGACTACGTTGTCGATTCTGGCATTTATGCTGTTGATGTCTTTACCTAAAGAAGCACCTCAAGCCAAAGTAAACCGACATATCTTGCAAGACCTTGCTGAAAGTGCTGGTTTTATCATTCACCACAGATATCTTCGCCCTATTTTGCTCACTGCGGTGTTTTTCAATATTTCATGGTTTATTGTGCAAGGCATTTACGTGGCATATGCGGCAACCCGTCTTGAGTTGAATGCAGCTCAAATAGGTTTCACCATTGGTATTTATGGGATGGGAATGATCGCAGGTGCATTTAGCTTAAAATACTTGGTACCGATTATGCCTTATGGCCTGATGATTGTTTTAGGCCCTCTGGGAGGATTAATCGCTGCCATCATGATGCTATTAACAATTTGTTTTCCTTATGTTTATTTGGCTGGTTTCAGTTATTTCTTATTTGGTGCCGGCCCAACAATTTGGACCATCATAACCGTATCTTTAAGACAATCCGTTACGCCTGAAAATATGATGGGCAGAGTTTCAGCCTTTTTTCTCACCACAACGTTTGGAGCCAGGCCGATCGGTTCCGCCATTGCAGCGCTACTCGCCGTTAATTATGGCGTGGAAAGCTGTTTATGGGTTGCCGTTATTGGCTTCGTCATACAGCTTATTATTCTACTTATATCGGAAGTACCACGGCTTCATCACTTAAATGAGGCGGTATAAATCGCGTGATAAGATAGCGCTATGAGCGGTTCCGATTCTGAATAATTCGTTTAGTCATTGAGGTACCTGATTAATGGTCAGAAGAAAAAATAATATTCCATCGTTCGAAAACGATCCTCGTTGGTTGGACGTAAAAAACAAAAATCCAAATTCAGATGGCCATTTTGTCTATGGCATTCAAACGACTGGAATATACTGTCGGCCAACCTGCCCAGCCAGAACACCCGATCCTGATTATATTGAATTTTTCGATAGCTGTGAGCTCGCTGAACGTCATCATTACCGAGCATGTAAACGATGCAAGCCCAATGGTGAATCTAATCAGGAAAGAGACTCCCGCCTGATAACCAAGGCATGCCGGATCATTGAACAAATGGATGGGGCTATAAATTTAGAAGAGCTCTCGAAACGGGTAGCTATGAGCCCCTCATTTTTCCATCGGAAATTTAAAAAAATTACCGGGGTCACACCAAAGCAGTTTAGTACCGCTATTCGAATTAAGAATATGCAACATGAGCTGGTTAAACAGAATGAAAGCATAACCGATGCGATATATAACTCCGGCTTTAACTCTGGCAGCCGGTTCTATGCCGCAACGGATCGTTCTTTAGGTATGACGCCGGGTGCATATCGTGAAGGTGGCAAAAATACAAAAATTCAATTTGCTATCGCTGAATGTTCATTAGGCAGTATTTTAGTCGCCCGATCACCAAAAGGCATTTGCGCCATCTCATTTGGTAATGATCCGACGGAACTGCTAAATAACCTACAAGACAAATTTCCCAACGCTGATTTAATCGGTGGCGATACTGAATTTGAACATATTGTTGCCAGAGTAATTGAGTTTGTTGAAAATCCGAATACTGCGCTCGATTTGCCGTTAGATATTCAAGGTACCGCCTTTCAACAACGCGTCTGGAAAATGCTGCTCACCATACCGGCTGGGACAACCGTCAGTTATACTGAGTTAGCTGAAATGATCGGCAGTCCGCGTTCTGTTCGTGCCGTGGCAAATGCCTGCGGTCAAAACTCAATTGCCGTCGCCATTCCTTGCCATCGCGTTGTGAAACTGGACGGTAACCTTTCAGGATATCGTTGGGGCATTGAGCGAAAACGTCAGTTACTTGATAGAGAAACGGAAAAGTGAAAATGATTTACTCGTTGATTAATCACTCACGACCAACGAACAGCATTGTTTAAATACGGTCAATCATCTGAAAAGCCTACCCTATCGTTTACTCCGATAAGATAAGCTAGTCTTAAGACGATAATTAATTTTTAGAACAGGCAACTAGATACAAATCATGAACAGGCATGCTTTCATCAAAACCACGAAGGCGCTCAGAATTATCAATAGCTGGAGCAGCAAATTCCTGTGCAAGCTCTTCAGCGTTTTCCACGCTAAATGATGCATCTATCATTTTACCGCACTGGAAATACGTTCCCATTAATACCATTTTCCCTGGTGTCATATAGCTTTCTTGTTTATTAACCAAAGCAACAACACCATCCGCACGTTTAGCCGCGATAACATAGTTTTCTTGTGAGCGGTCAAAAACGTAATTATCATTATCTGGATAGGTTTGCCATATGCTGGATTTTTCAGCGAACAGTTCCGATAAACTAATAACTGGTTTTAATGCTGCTGATTCAGAGGCGGTAGCAAATACTGATGTCACGCTGCCAACATAACCAGCTAATGATACAACTAAAAAAGGCACTATTTTTTTCATTGGTTAAAATCCTTTAAAATCAATCATAACTATATAAAATATGATGAAATCCCCAAGAACGTTCTTGATTCATATTATATTTAAACCAACCAAATATAGGTATTATATTTACTCACCCCTAAGGATTAGCAATTGAAAAACACCCATTTCGATCCTATATCTTATTTTTATCAAACTCAATATGAATTTTAAATCACATATTATTAACATTTATAAATTTATTTAATAACTCCTTTGCTTTTAGAAAATATGAAATTAAATTCATTTTAATATGACTGGAATATATTTTAATAATCTGGTGAATCAATTTATTTAGGAATGAATTTTATTAATCAACATCACTTTTATCGATATATATTAAAAGATGGTTTTATATAATTTCTAATTACACCAGACTTATAATGATATATTAATTGCCTAACTTGCCATGTTTTTTATAGGTAGTATATATTAACTCAACTTGATATCACTCAATACAACGTTTTTCAGTCGAAACAATACAGCAACCTATATTTTAATGTGACGAGTTTCTCTAAATGGAAAATATAATGGCTTATCTTATCGCTTCAGGTAACTTAATGTTTCACCAAGGTTTACCCCCATGTATAATATTTAAGGATTATAGTCGCTCGCCCGTATTAAATGCGTTGCTTTCCATCAAATAAGCCCTATCTCGCCTTAGAAACCACTAAACACGGGCCAGAGCTAGATTAATACCAGAATCTAAAGTGTAAATTTGTTGGTGACATATAAGACATGATGGCGGCAAATAATTATAGAGATATTCTAATAAATTTTAAGGGAATTAAAATAGAAAAATGAATATATATCCATACTGCTCTTTAAATAAATCACTACTCGCTGTTAGCATTTTAGCCTGCTTTACCCTACCCACTCTGGCTACCACTTCAGACACTATCGAAATGACTGATTCAGCAACGCTAGGTGGCAGTTACTCTTCCGCTTCATTAATGTCTGCCGACGGCACGGTCATTATCGGAGATTCTGAAACCTCAACCGGTGCAAACCATGCTTTTAAATATACAGCGGCTACGGGGATGGTTGATCTCGGTACCTTAGGTGGCAGTGCTAATGTCTCCTTAATATCCACTGATGGTCAGGTCATTGTTGGTCAATCAGATACTCTCATCGGAGATAACCATGTTTTCAAGCATACTGATGCTTCCGGTATGGTTGATCTGGGTACCTTAGGCGGTAGGTATTCTAACGTTAACGCGATGTCTGCCGATGGTGGCGTCATCACCGGTTCTGCCGATATCGCAACCGGTGAAAACCGCGCTTTTAAGCATACCGATGCGACGGGTATGGTCGATCTGGGCACGTTAGGTGGAACTAACTCAAGTGCTATCGCCGTATCGGCAGATGGTCGTGTTATTGTCGGTCAGGCAGATATCGCAGGTGGTGGTTATCTGGCCTTTAAGCATACCGATGCTACCGGTATGCTGGATTTAGGCAGTTTAGGTGGAGACTACTCTCATGCTTCTTTAACCTCTGCCAATGGTAGTGTCACTGCGGGTTACTCGGATACCGTATCTGGTGAGCGTCATGCTTTTAAACATACTGACGCTTCCGGTATGGTTGATTTGGGTACCTTAGGTGGTTCAGACTCTTATGCTGACTTGATGTCTGCTGATGGTTCCGTGATTGCTGGTCAATCAGAAACTGCCAGCGGAGATTTCAATGCCTTTAAGCATACTGATGCTAGCGGTATGGTTGATCTGGGGAACTTAGGTGGCGGGAACTCTTCCGTTTCCCTCATGTCTGCCGACGGCCGTGTAATTGCTGGCCAGTCATATCTTTCAACCGATGACGAGCGCGGTTATAAACACACTGATGCCACCGGTATGGTTGATCTGGGGACTTTAGGTGGAATGGCCTCTACTGTCAACGCGATGTCTGCCGATGGTAGTGTGATTGTTGGTCAGGCCAATATTGCTACCGGTGAAGAACATGCCTTTAAACATACCGATACCTTGGGCATGATTGATTTAGGGACGCTAGGCGGTAGCAACTCAAGTGCCCTCGCTATATCTGCCGATGGCAGTGTGATTGCCGGTCAGTCTGATACCTCAACCGGAGAGCAACACGCGGTTATTTGGAAAATCATTAAAGCTGAAGACCCTAATCAAGGTGGTGGTACGGGCAATGGCAATGGTAACGGAAATGGCAATTCTGGTGGTGAAGAAGTGATTGCTATTGATGTTGATAATACCCGCACGGCGATGAATCAAAGTGCTAGTCGCGCTCAAAAAATATTGGATATCCAGTCCCTTCGTCTGGATAAATTAGCGGCACAAGAATGTCTTTATACCCAAGGTAATGCCTGTGTTGGTGCCTATACTGGCTATCGTCGAGCCAAGAAACTCGATCAGGCTAATGTCGGGGTGACGTTTGGCCTTAAACTCAATCAACAGCTGCGGATCGGCGCCACATTAGATCACAACTATCATAGTGATTTGGGTTCAAACTATCAGGTATCCGGTAATTCTCGCCCGGGGATGGGTATCTTTGTCGGTTACCGTGAAAATATTGATGAATCGGGCTGGAATGGTCGTTTAAGTGCCGCCTATCTCCGCGACAAAATCGATATCCGCCGAGAAATACTCAGCCATACCGAAGCCGGCAAGGGACGTTCTGAATTGAAAGGATATAAAGTAGGTGCAGAACTCGGTTACACACTCGCATTAGATAACACTTTAGTGACGCCTTACGGTAGCTTGGAATACCACAAAATTGAACGTAGTGCCTATCGTGAAACTCAGGGAGCTGTCTTTGCTGCACAATATGACCGGATGGGTGAAACTCGAACCAGCTTGGGTATGGGGAGTCGCCTGACTCAACCATTATCTTCTTCATTGAATTTTGAAGGTGATGTTGGCTTGCGTCATGACTTAAATAACCAACGTGACGGATATGTCGCCCGCATGGAGTATTTAGGGGTTTACGATTATGGTAAGGGTAACAAGAGCCGGACGCGACCTTATGCTGGGGTTGGATTAAGCTATCAAGCCACCACCAATATGAAGGTACGGATCACTACGTCTTGGGAAAAACAATCGTATGGCTCAAATGGCTTTGACAGCCAATTAAGCATGGGCTTTTCATTCTAAATTTAAAAGTGGTAAAAACGATGAAACAGAAGGTCGGCCGGGCTTACTGCTTGTCCGCCCCTTCTGCTTTTTATTGATAAAATCCGAGATGATTAAAACATATACTTAAACCCAGCGGTTACCATGTAGTTACTGTGTTCAATACCGGCTGAGTCTTTCTCGCTACCCTGCTCACCTTCTCCGTAATCATTCATTGATGTATCCCCTTTAGCATTAAGCATCCGGCTCCATGAACCTTCGACTAATACTTTGACGTTATTGGTAACGTAATAACCGGCATCAGCAGAGAAAGAATAGAACTTTTGATTTTTTACCTTCTCTTTAAATGTTGTCGTCCTTAAATAATGCTCGTCGTTATCTGTAGCTTTACCCCAGTTACTAAATTTAAATACCCCATTCACTTCATATTTTTCATAGCGATAACGGCTTGTGAGACCGACATAAGGCAATTTAAATTTCTGACTATAGCCAATAACACTGACACCTGGCTCAAACTCACCAATATCCGTCCCATTTTCATAATTAAAGCTGCCGCCTTTCGCCGTCCAGCTAAACTTACTTTGCTGATAACCCGCGATTAAACCTAAACGATAATTGGGTTCATTTAATATCCAGCCCGCTAAATTCACGTCAAATTGATTGGCATAATTCAGTTTCGTATTCGGATGGCTGCTGTGATCTGTCCAGCGTTCTTGTTCCGGACTCTCCCAGTCGTAGTCATCCATGTGTCCACTTCTGCTTCCCAGCGTTGTCCAGCCCCCAGCCCCCATCGATACCCACGGCATAACATCCCACTCTAAATTACCTTTTATGATTGCCGCATTTTTATACTTCCAGTTGAGCTGGCTTATTTTACGACCACCGTCATCCGGGTCATAAACTCGTTCTTTAGCCTCCCCGCTCAGAGACCCCATAGAAAGTCCGATAGATATTTTCTCAGGGGTAAAATAAACGCTATTAGCCAACGCTGAAAAAGCAAAGGGAATGGTAATGATTGGTACGATTATGTTTAATTTACGCATGGTCATGTCCTTATCTTTTGTTGTCCTAAATATTCCTTTCTTTTATTCCAAAGAAAAAGTTATCAGATATGATTTGATAAAGTACATATATTTTGGTGATTTTTATATAATCAATTAGGAGGATCGCATTATAAAAAGTGAGTCAAAGAACACTAACCTGGCATTTCATCAAAGCTACCTATTAATCATTAATCTGGAATTAGAAACTAAAACAATACTTGCCGTTAACCTGATATTGGTCAAATCGTTTGCCCATGAAGTTGTCTATATCCAGATAAGCGAATATTGTTAGTTAAATAGATACTTTCAACTTCAATAATTAAACATCATTAATGGGAAAAATTATTCATTTCCCTTCATTTACTTACCAAAAAGTTATAACAAAAACTTATCTACGAATTGACGCCTTGAAAAGAGTGCGGGTTTCGCATAACCCACACGTAATAAAATTTGTGGCGCTTCTTGTGCAATCGGTAGGGTTTTGCTCATCTCTTCCCGTAAAAAGGTAACTTCGCAAGGTTGGTTGATATAGGCGTGTGCCATGCCATGATACACGCTCGCTAATACTTTTATCTGCCGACTCAAATTTCTTAATCTCTGAATGACGTTGGATTTACATTGGTAACTTGACCTAATTCCATCGTTTTATGCCCTTTTGCCAGTAGTGCTGCCAATGTTTAGACATTACTCTGATCGACATACAGTAATGAATATCACTAATATCAGGAGATACCCATGAATATAACTCAAATCCGTAACGCTACTCTGTTGATTAACTATGGCAATAAAAGATTTTTAGTCGATCCGATGTTGGCTGACAAACATGCTTATTCGGGTTTTCCTGGCACAGTGCGCTCAGAACTTCGTAATCCAATGGTGGCGCTGCCCGTCAGTTTGGAAACCCTTTTGGATGTGGATGCGATTATTGTTACCCATACACATCCGGATCACTGGGATGATGCCGCCGCTCATCTCATTCCTAAAGATAAGCTAATTTTCGTACAAAATAAAAATGATGAAAAAATCTTGCTATCTCAGGGGTTTACTAACCTAAACGTACTAACAGAATTAACCACTTTTGATGGCGTTTCACTGATAAAAACCCAATGCCAACATGGTTCAGATGAAGCCTATGCTAATCCTCAGATGGCGGCTAGACTCGGTGATGCCATTGGCGTGGTGTTTAAACATCCGAATGAAAAAACATTGTATCTGGTTGGTGATAGTATCTGGACTCGTGCCGTGGAAGAGAATTTACACATATATAACCCAGGCGTGGTAATTCTTAATGCTGGATGGGCACACGTACTCGAATTTGGTCCAATCATAATGGGCTGTGAGGATATTTTGAAAACCCATCATATCTTACCGCAAGCGAAAATCATCGCGACACATATGGAAGCGATAAACCACTGTATCCTGACCCGTCAGCAACTAAAGGATTATGTTATTGTTAATCAGTTCAGTGATGCTGTGAATATACCTGAAGATGGCGAAACGATAATTTGTTAATGATCATAATTTTTGTGGAGTGATAACATGTCAGTACTCAACGTAGCTATCGTGGTTACTCCACATTTTAGCCCGTTTCATCTCTCAGTTCCGAGTATTCTGTTTGGCGATCGCATCTCGGGAAAAAAGCTATTCGACATTAAAATGTGTGCGGAAATACCGGGTGTGGTGGTATCAGACTCGGGCTTTTCATTAGTTGCCGATGCCGGGTTTGATGCGTTACCGCTGGCAGATATTATTGTCGTACCTTTTTGGCACAGTGTTTATGAACGGCCATCGGCTATCTTGCTGGACAGTTTGAATAGTGCATACCATAACGGAGCAAAAATCGTAGGACTGTGTTTAGGGGCATTTGTATTAGGATATGCGGGGTTGCTCAGTGGTAAGCGAGCTGCTACCCATTGGGAGTATGAAAAAGATTTTCAAAAACTGTTTCCTGATGCCAGTCTGGATATTAATACGTTATATGTTGAGGATCAAAACATCCTCACTTCAGCCGGCACCGCTGCTGCTCTGGATTGCTGTCTCTATATTATTCGCCAGCACTTTGGCAGTCTTATTGCCAATCAAATAGCCCGGCGGATGATTGTCCCACCTCACCGAGAAGGTGGGCAAGCACAGTTTATTGAACACCCCGTTCCACAGGATACGGCTGATGTTCGCATTAATACCCTGCTTGACTATCTACGGCGCAACATCAATCAGCCATATGATATCGAGCAATTAGCGCAGTTCGTCTCAATGAGCCGCCGAACGTTAACCCGGCATTTTATTAAGGCTACCGGCCAGACGGTGGCTAATTGGATTACTACAGAGCGACTTCGCCGCAGTCAGATACTGCTAGAAACCAGTAATCTACCCATTGAACAAATTGCCGATCATATTGGTTTTCAGTCCGCTGTCACTTTTCGCCAACAGTTTAAATCCCATTTCAATACCAGTCCCAGTGAATGGCGTAAGACGTTTCAGGGAATTAATGGGCTATCTTGATATCATTTTTTACCTATTTGTAACTAAGCTAAAATTGGCAGATAAAACGATAACTCATCGTTAATGGACAAAAAGGTTATAACAAGACCTTATCTACGGATTGACGTCTTGAAAAGAGTGCAGGTTTCGCATAACCCACACGTAATAAAATTTGTGGGGATTCTTGTGCAATCGGTAGAGTTTTGCTCATCTCTTCCCGTAAAAAGGTAACTTCGCAAGGTTGGTTGATATAGGCGTGAGCAATGCCATCTTGTGTGGTTCTCAGTAAAAAACGTTGTAGATAGCGCCCGGTGTGAATCCAATTAACAATGGTGTCGTCGCTAGAGGTTAGTAATATCAGATGGGAGGATGAATCTATTTTCTTTATATCGCTTGAATTTTGGCTTTTATCGTTTAAAAAGAAGTTAATAATCCGCTTTGAAATACATCTGGGTAAGCTGGGAGCCCCAAAGATAGCGTAACTTAACCCATCATTGTTTACTTCTACTTCTTTTTTGTTAAAGCGCATCCACTGGATTAATTCATTCTTAAAATCTGGGTCTCGCATCTGAGCGGTATTCCCTCTTAATACCAACTCGCTGATTTTTTTGAATACAATTGAATCCTTTTCCCAAAAATAGAGTTTTATACCAGCAATCGCATCAATATCTGAAACACACTGTATTAATGTCGAATCAGAAATCATCTTATATTCGTAAATATTTTTATTGGTTTGACGCTGGTGAACTTGATCGAATAAGTCATTATTTGAAGCTCGAGTATTTTTACTCAAAGCGATGGTAATAATTCCTTCTGGGCTAATGCTAACTTCAGAATCATATTGCATGGCCGATGCAGCGATACATAGGTTTTCCGTCGCACATCCCAGACTGATAAACAATTCTCTATTATGTTTATCAACAACAGGCAGTTTCTTGTCGAAGTCTGGATATATCTCTATTTTGTTATCGAATGGTTTGAACTTCCAAGGCTGGGTGTTATGTCCTGAGGGTGCTTTAGTGGCAAACTCGATCAATTGCTTAAAGCAATCATTTTGCTCCTGCATAAATATACTCCCTGATTTTGTGGCTCCATCAGGAGCCACAAGTATTTATAATGAATTAATTAGCATTGTTTTCGGCTACAGCGCCCTTCTGAACCTCATCCTTTTTCTTGAAGATTAAGTCGGTATCTTTGAACAGAATAAAGAACATCACCGAAACTACCGCAGCAACACCTGCCGGGTAATACCAAAACTCATGCCACTGGGTCAGAGCAATTTCCGGCGTTTTATCTGTGACGGTATTATTGAAGAGATAACCACAAATCGAAGAAGCAAACATCAGGCCTACGCCATTGGAAATAACAAAACGTAAGCTTTGTGCCTGAGCCTTAATATGCGGGCCGGCTTTATGGTCAACGTAGATATCACCAGAAGTAAAAAAGAAGTCCCAGCAAATTCCCTGTAGCATCAATGCAATAACAATCCACATCACGTTATCATCAATGGCTGAGTAAGAGAACAACAATGAACGGATAATCCACACTATTGCGCCACACAGAATGATCTTTTTAAAGCCAAAGCGCATTAAGAAGAACGACAACACAAACATAAATACCACTTCGGTAGCAATACCGATTTGCATCATGGTTGCCGCATTGTCGTAACCTAATGCCTTCAAGAATACCGGAACATAGGCGCTATAGGCGGTTTTTGGAATCATCAAGAATACGGTACAGATCATAAAGACGCTAAAGTTACGATCCTTAAACAGGGATAAAGCATCCAGACACAGCAGATCGCGCATCGAGAATTTTTTACCTTTAGCGTTTGGTGGCGTACTTGGCAATGTAAAGCAGTACAAACCAAGAACAATCGCAGAACCAGCGGCAATTTCGTAGGTTACGGTACTACCGGAGAAACCCATCTGCCCCATAATAAAACCGATACACATAAAACCGAAAGTACCGAATACTCGGATAACCGGGAACAGTTTTACCCCGTTGATGTGCCTGAAGCTGATGCTGTTGGCCAATGCAGTTGTCGGATAGAACAGAATACCCACGACAAACAGTAGCATCAGAAACATCGTACCGTTCTGTGCTTCAATAAAAGCAGGAATACTGAATAGCACACAAGCATTAATCAGGTGCAAAGCACCCATAATCTTCTGTGAAGAGATAAAGCGATCAGCAATCATACCAACAAACAGCGGAGAAATAATGGTCGCTAATCCAAGCAAAGCGTAAGAAGTACCAATAATCGATGACAGGCCAAAGGTACTTAAAACCAGCCCCATAGTCATATTCCATGAACCTTGTACAAAGTACTGCAGGAACATCATGATTAAGAGCCGTGGCGTTTTATTTTGCATTATTATTATTCCTTCAGATTAATTTAATTAATCCGTCATAGGCAACTTCAATAGAATGCGGCTCAAAAATGCTAACGAGATCTTCGTGCATAAAGCCGCTACTGTGGGATAAATGGGAAACAACCAACTGACTGGCGGAATGATAAGTACCATCAGCAATCATCTTTTCTTTGGTGGCGATAACGGTCTCAATACTCATATGTCCGTCAGTGCGAGGATTTTGGTTATAGCCGTAGGTGCACTCCAGCACCACCAGATCCAGCTTTTTATCTTGCAGCCATTGCCAGGTCAGTTCAGGGAACCAGCCGGAATCATGACCATAAAGCATGGTCTTGCCTTCTTTCTCAATAAAATAGATATAGCAAAATTCCCACTTGGCATGGTTCGCCAACAACGGCGTGACTTTTGCGCCGGAGCTGGTTTCAACGGTAACAAACGGCACCAAACAATTAAATTTGAACCTGTCTTTGCTATAACCTGGCAAAACGTCCAGACAACCATTTATCGCAATGTCATTACCAAACACTTCAAGTGGATGAGTGATTTCAAATCCGTACCCTTCCATACGGCTGAACAGATCCCCAACGTTAAAATGGTCTGGGTGGGTATGGGTAAACAATAAGTCCTGAATTTTGGTGACATCAACATTGTCACGCATTACCTGATAACTAAATTCAGGGGACATATCAATTTGCATGACATCATCAATCACAGCGGCTGAACGGGTTCTTATATTTTTACCTTTCGTTATCCGCGCACGCTGACAAATCTCACATTTACAATAAGGATTAGGGATACCCTCTGATGCTGACGACCCCAAAAAATGGAGCTTCATAATTTTTCCTCTCAAATATTACCAAATCGACCATGCAACGATGCGTTACCAGACAATCATCACTTAGCCATTTATCACTCATGATGATAATTGGAACGTGTCAATTATGATAGTCAGTTAAGAATGTGCGATGCAATCAAAGCGGGTTGATATAGTGATAGAGTTCATACAATTATCATTCCCAAGGTATTGTGAATTTAATTAATACAATAAAATCAATGAGGTAAATTAATATCAACATCAATGGTACGTTCCAAAAGATAGCGCGTTCACTAATTGGATACGCAGATTACTATCATCTGCATGAAATCATTGATGAAAACAAAAATTGATAGGCTATTGCACGCCCGCCAGATAGTCGTTGATTGAGGTTAACTCATCTCAAGTGCTAGAATTCAATGCAAAGATTAGCCAGGATAAATTTATGCCGACTATCAAAGATATTGCAAAAATGGCGGGGGTCTCTCATGGAACCGTTTCCAACGTTTTAAACGGCCGAGGAAATGTCAGCGTAGAGAAAATTAAAGCGGTTGAGCGCGCCGCCATGCAAGTCGGCTACCAGTTAAATGCTCAGGCAAAATCTTTGAGGGCTGGTCATACTAATACCATATCCGTCATTTTACCGGATATGACGACGACCCATTACAATAAGCTCTATCTCGGCTTGCACAATCTCTTATCCCGCCAAGGGTATGAAATAGAACTGTATATTACTAACGACCAACAACAGAACGAACTTCAGTTTATCCCCAAAATTGCCGCTAAGCGAAACTACGCAGTCATTACCGTTTCCTGCCTGGAAGACGCCAATGAGTATTACAATCAATTAAAGATTGAGCCGGAAAAAATCGTTTTTGCCTACAGAAATATTCCACATGCGCAGCAATATCTGTCATTAGATTTTCAGTTGGCTGGCCAGCAAATAGCCGAAGAAATTAAAAATAAGGGCCTTAAACATATTGGTTTATATACCGATTTAGGTAAATACAGCTGTACCAGCGAATTTAAGCAGGGGTTTGAACAATACTGGTTATCTCAACACGCTGAACGGCAGCTCACCCATATTCAAACCTTCCCTTCTCGGGCTTATAATGATGCATTCAATTTTTTTACTGATGCTGTTCCCGAGGCTATTATTACCAGCGATATCGAAAAAGCTCGCTACATTAAAAATGCGGATTTTTTAGGTAACCTTGGCAATAAACCGCTAATTTATAGCCTGTCTGATGCGGAGTTTATCGTTGAAGAACGGATACATCAGTACCACATGAATTATGAACTCTTGGGTAAACGTATTGCCGAGCTACTGCTTCATAATCCAGACCAGCCAAGCCAGCCTGAGATAAATATTAAAAACCGCGGGTTTATGTTTCGAAACCAGCCCGAGATCTTATCATCGGTTACCACCACTCGAAGCCTGAATCTACTGACTTTACCTAGCCCATCAACGAATGCGTTGAAAAAACTGTTACCTCACTTCAAGCATCAAAGCGGTATTGATGTTCGGTTAAACGTGCACCAATTTAACGATATTTATGAAATTCTGACTAATCTTGAGCATCATCAATATTACGATATTATTCGTATTGATATGGCCGGGCTCCCCTGGTTTGCCAAGTCCACGCTCAAGCCATTGAAAGAGTTAGGCAGCGACGTTTATCAGTTGCTAACAAACTACTCTCAGCAAATCGTTAAACGTTATAGTCAGGTTAACAATCAGTTTTACGCTATCCCGTTTGATCCCAGCATTCAAATGCTGTTTTATCGCAAAGATTTATTTAATGATGCCAAAATAAAACGAATGTTTTATGAAGAATATAAGCGAGAACTGGCACCGCCGACTACCTTTGCAGAATTCGACATCATTACCCGCTTCTTTTCCCGAGCCCTTAATCCACAATCGCCGTTAGAATACGGTTCTTGTGCCAGTCTTGGTAATACTGAAATTGTCGCCTCAGAGTTTCTCCTGCGTTATTACTCCTTGGGTGGACGCTTACGCCAAGAAGACTGTAGCCTAAAACTGGATCCAGTACTCGGTACACAGGCTATTCAGCAATACGTAGACAGTCTGAGCGTGGTCAAAAAGCTATCGGCGACCTGGTGGAATGAGTCGGTTTCTTTATTTGAAAGCGGCAGCGTCGCCATGATTATTGTGTATATGAATCTGTTTTCTCATACCCAGCATAGTGCTATCTCCCCGCTTGTTGGCGTAGATAACGTTCCGGATAGCAAGGCCTTGATTGGTGGTGGCTCATTAGGCATGTCAAAATTCAGTCAAAAAGAAGCTGAGGTAGCAGAATTTTTCAAATGGGTATTCTCTGATGAAATAGCAGAACAATTAGTCTTATTAGGAGGTACCTCCGCAAACAACTGCGTCTATGATAATCCGGACATTATGGAATATTACCCATGGCTGGATATACCGCATAAAACGGGTTACAACGGAGTGAGAGAAACATTTTTTCAGGACGGCAGCAGTTTGAATTTAAGAATGGTAGAAAAGGCTATTGGTCAAGCCATTGGTAACCGGATAAATGGTATTATGACCACCGAAGAAACGGTGCAATACATTAATACCCGTTTAACCGATAATGAGTTTCGAGGTTAAAACACGATCACCAAGAAAAAATAGCCCCCAATATCATCATCGGGAGGCCAGATGCTGTTAGATAAAATTCTTGGTAAATAAGGCGTCTTGCAGGTCCTCAGCCAAGAATAAATACTCTTCTTTTATACATCGAACTTTATATTCTCCGCTCTCATCAATATCAATGCCTTGTAATTCATGCTCAAAGCCCGGAAAACGTTTACCAAATTCTTCTACAGCCATCAGATAATCAATAATCGCCGATGACTCCTCATTAATGGACTCCCCGGGCATCACTAAAGGAATACCCGGCGGATAAGGTGTTACCATAACCCCAATAGTTCGATCTTTAATATTATAAAGGTCAACCAGCTCGGTATTATCATCGATCAGGCAATCATAAGCTTGTGAAGGTGTTAATACTTGCAGCGTTTCTACGGCACAAGCTAATTCCGAGAGTTTGGTGATATTTAATTCAATATTCGTTTGGTGGATAGCTTTACACAGATCGGCTAATCCCATGCCTTCATAGATAAATGAGTGTGAATAAATATCAGGAAGAATCGCTTTTATTGGTGTGTTGTTATCATGATGACGTTTAAATATCATCAGTAAATCCACCAAGCTACCCCATTTCTCTTGAGTTGCGCCTAAAGCAAACAAGATAAGAATATTATAATCGCCATTCCTGGCCGGCGTTATACGCTGTGCCTCCAGATATTTTGTGACGATTTGAGCTGGTATACCAAACTCACTCATTTCCCCCTGTACATTTAAGCCTGGGCAAATTATGGTAACTTTAATCGGATCGAGCATGGCATATCCATCGGGCATTTTTTTAAATCCATGCCAGGTATCCTTTTCATTCAACTTCCATAATGTCGAATCATGAGCGAGTACAGAGTTTGGGACATCAATAAAAGGCACGAGTTTCCCCTTCTGAAGTACGGTCTCAGGCTGCCAAATACTAAAAAACCAATCGGTTGAGTTTTCTTCAACAATCTTATTCTTTATCGTCATCATGATTTTTCTAAAATTAATTGCATCATCAATAGCCGCTGCAATTAAGGCTTTGCCATCCGTCATGGCTGTCGCGACATCGATAGAGGCGATAATAGGATAAAATGGTGAGACGGTTTCATGCATCGTAAAAGCTTCATTAAATACGGCATAATTAACCGGTGCCCGTTCAGAATTACGGATATGAATCATTGAGGTAGAGCATAATGCCGACAATATTTTGTGGGTTGACTGGACTGCATATAAAGTTGGCTGATGAGGATCGTTTTTTGGCATATCCATCGCAAAACGCTTGGTATAAATAGGATGGAATTTTGCATAAGCATACCCTGCCTCATCAAATTTAATTCTGGGCGTTGAGTTGGCTAAGTTTTTAGTAATGAGCTCTACATTATAAATAAGGCCATCATAGGTACAATTGGTAATAATGGCATAAACCGGATTGTGATTTTCCACCTGATAACTGAATAAGCTATTTTTTATTTTCTGGCGAATATTCATTTCGTTAAATTGATCGGGAGAAATTAAGCCAATGATCCCAAGACCATTTCTCGATGGCCGAAAATATATCGGATTAGCTTGCGTTATGGTCAACTCATGAGTCACGGACTGATGGCAGCTTCTATCAACTAACGTAATATTTCCTTTTAGTGGAATTGAGTGCCCTACGATCTGATTTGACTGTGAAGCACCGCCAATGACATAGAATGTTTTATCTGCGCCAAAAAGAACAGCGGCCCTTTGCTCTGATTCCCCTGGCGCTCCCTTATTCTCAAACCAATTATCTATTTCAGGTGTAACCCCCTCCACATCAGCACTTGAAATATTTTCGTCGAAAAAATTCAGAAACTCACTGCCGATTGGGTGGTTATAATAATCCACCGTCCCCTGATGCCAAGAGTTATCCCAATAACAAGGTTTATCTTCCGTATAATTTTTTAACACTCTAAAATAAGGCGGAAGTAAATTATCAAGATATTGATGTATTGCTAAATGAATACGGCCCGCAATAAAACCGGATGTATCATCATTAATATTGATACATTCATGAATCTCTTTAACTACGTCGATCGGCATCTCAGCTAAAATAGGTGATGGAGATGAAAGAAATATAGGCAAATTATTATTTTCAGAGCGTATCTCTTCAATAATTTTCTTAATGAAAACATTACAAAAATCTCGCCTCAACGAACTACAAATATTAATAATAACACAGGCGATTTCAGATTCTTGATGAATTAAAGATATTGCCTGTTCATATCTTTCTGCGTGAACAAAAATATAGTTCTGCAAAATTCCTTCTGATTTAATCTGATTTAAATTATTGCCAATATCTAATCCATTATCACTTATCGAGATAATAACAACCAACGTGTGTCTACCATTAGAGTCACTCATACTCGTCTCCATGCTATAGTTTATTTAATATAAATTCAGCTAGATGTAATTTTATAAGCTGATAATCAATAGCATACACGTGGCAGAGTGCTAATTAACTGTACTAAAAGTACAGTTAATTAAATAATAAATCACATATAAAAAACAGGAAAGATAATAATGAGATAAGAAGATAAAAATATGTTAATTATGCAACATTTTCCTTTTTTATTATATATTGTATTTTAGCAAATATAGGTGGGACATAAAACTGCCACTTATTTTGTCTGGCAAAAATGATAAAATCTCTGGTAGTCGTACATTTTGTCTTTTGTAAAATATTACTCTTATGAAATTTCACTGTGCGTATTGTTCTATTAACTTTTTTGGCAATCTCTTTTTCAGATAATCCCACTATAATAAGAAAAGCAATCTCCCATTCTTTATCAGATAACATTTCTGATGGTTTGTTAAAGGTAAACTCACCGATATCATTATTAAATAAAAAAATTTGGTGTGATCGCGTTCAATGTGCCGATATGACTAATAATACCCGACACTTTAGCGTTTCTATTATAGAAAGGCATTCGTTCACAAAAAAATGCTCTTAGTTCCTTACCATCATGTAGCGCTAAAACCCCTACCGCCTCGACCTTAAGTCCTTTAAGTCTAACCATATTGTCATGATCTTTTATGATCTCCCTGAAGGGCCTTAAAGATGACTCTTTTTTAAGGCTAATTGGGGTAATTAAGTCATGATACGATTTATTGACGTAGATGATAGTGCCATCAATACTTTTAAGGCACCATGCATCCTCACTCGCCTCCCATAATGCCAGAACTTCTATTGGCATCTTAACCGTCAAAGATTTCAGTTTCTTAGCCAAAATATCTAAATCCATACTTTCCATATCAAACTCCAAATCAACTTAATTATTAAAAAACGTTAAGGAGCAAGCTTTCCTGATGACATAAAAAATTTAATGACCAGTATTAAAATTTATCTTAAGGGAATAGATAACCTTAAGATATATATATAATTATGATTGGAGCCCAAATTATTGTCTAGACCGTAATTATTGGGTGGAATGTGATTAATCCATCCGTCACTGTTATTTGAAATATTTTTAGTATTGCATTAGACCGACCGGTCTAGTAGAGTTGATGGCATGAAACCGTATACTGAACACGATACACGTGAACACCTGCTTGCCACTGGTGCCAAACTCTGTCTCAATTTGGGTTTCACCGGCATGGGGTTAAGTGAATTATTACGCACCGCTGAAGTACCTAAAGGTTCTTTCTACCACTATTTTCGATCCAAAGAAGCCTTTGGTGTCGCTATGTTAGAACGCCATTACGAACTTTATGATCAGCAATTACAGCAGCATTTTAATCAGAAAGAGACGACTCATCGTGAACGCTTGCTTAGCTGGTTTCAGCAAAGCCTGAATTATTTTTGCCAGCACCGCCAGATGGTTAACTGCCTTATCGTCAAGCTTTCAGCAGAAGTTTGTGATCTTTCTGAAGATATGCGTAATGCGCTGGATAAAGGCGCAGCTCAGGTTATCAATCACCTGACCTCAGCTCTCCAAAAAGGGAGAGATGAAAAATGTCTGGATTTCCCAGGAGAAGCACAGGCTCAAGCACATATGATGTATGCACTTTGGCTTGGCGCCAACCTGCAAGCCAAGATTTCACGTAATGCAGTTCCACTTGAATCTGCTTTTGCCCACGTAACAAAAATTTTAGCGGAGCCTGTCTCCTGACAGGCTTTTTTATTTACCTTAATACTAGACGACCGGTCTACTCAAGGATTGCATATGCCAGCACGAAAATTGTTTACCCCACTAAAAATGGGTGCTGTTACCGTACCAAATCGTATTTTTATGGCGCCATTGACACGTCTGCGTAGTATTGAACCTGGCGATATTCCTACCCCATTAATGGGTGAATACTACCGCCAACGTGCCAGTGCAGGACTGGTTATTAGCGAAGCAACTCAAATCTCAGCACAGGCAAAAGGTTATGCAGGGGCTCCCGGTCTACATAGTCCGGAGCAAATTGCCGCCTGGAAAAAAATTACTGCCGGTGTACATGCAGAACAAGGTCATATGGCCGTGCAACTCTGGCATACCGGGCGTATTTCTCATAGTAGCTTACAACCAAGCCAACAGGCTCCGGTTGCACCGTCAGCTATCAGCGCCGAAACCCGTACCACCTTGCGAGATGAAAATGGTAAAGCGATTCGCGTTGATACTTCATTGCCTCGTGCACTAGAAACGGCAGAAATCCCGGGCATCGTAAATGACTTTCGTCAGGCTGTAACTAACGCGCATGAAGCGGGATTTGATTTGGTCGAACTACATTCTGCACATGGTTATCTGTTGCACCAGTTTCTCTCCTCCAATTCTAATCATCGTACCGATCAATACGGTGGTAGCCTTGAAAACCGTGCTCGTTTGGTGTTGGAAGTGGTTGATGCGGCGAGTAAAGCATGGAGTGCCGATCGTATCGGGATCCGTATATCCCCTATCGGAGACTTTCAGGGCGTAGTGAATGATGAAAATGCAGAAGCTGAAGCACTTTATCTGATTGAGGAATTAGGTAAACGTGGCATGGCTTATCTACACCTATCCGAACCAGACTGGGCGGGCGGTCAGCCTTATAGTGATGAGTTCCGTCAAAAAGTACGTGAACGCTTTAGCGGCGTAATTATCGGCTCCGGTGCTTACACTGCCGAAAAAGCCGAAGCACTTATCGAAAAAGGCTATATTGATGCCGTTGCCTTTGGTAGAAAATATATCGCTAATCCAGACTTAGTTGAGCGCCTGAAGCATCATGCAGAGCTTAACGAGCAACGCCCTGAATCATTTTATGGTGGTGATGCTGAAGGCTATACTGATTATCCAACGTTATAAGCATGTCTTCATTAGTAAAAATCCGCCTTCATAGAAGGCGGCATTGCTTTGGCGCCCCTGAGGGGCGTACTAAGCTCGAACCCATAGGGCCCTCGCTTCACATCCCTTTTAAGCTTAATTGATTATCTTCAAGTTCATGTTTCTCTTGATACTTAACATACTTACGAATCATTTCTGCATTTACACCTACGGTATCTACACAATAGCCCTTCGCCCAAAAATGGTTGCCCCACAGCTTTTTCTTTCTTAAATAGGGAAATTTATTAAACAGCCTTATCGCTGTTCTTCCTTTCAAGTGCCCCATTACCTCTGACACTGAGAGCTTTGGTGGGATCTTGACTAATAAATGAACGTGATCTAA
>NZ_FOLW01000002.1:0-304900 GCF_900112475.1 Pragia fontium DSM 5563 = ATCC 49100
ATCACGTTCATTTATTAGTCAAGATCCCACCAAAGCTCTCAGTGTCAGAGGTAATGGGGCACTTGAAAGGAAGAACAGCGATAAGGCTGTTTAATAAATTTCCCTATTTAAGAAAGAAAAAGCTGTGGGGCAACCATTTTTGGGCGAAGGGCTATTGTGTAGATACCGTAGGTGTAAATGCAGAAATGATTCGTAAGTATGTTAAGTATCAAGAGAAACATGAACTTGAAGATAATCAATTAAGCTTAAAAGGGATGTGAAGCGAGGGCCCTATGGGTTCGAGCTTAGTACGCCCCTCAGGGGCGCCAAAGCAATGCCGCCTTCTATGAAGGCGGATTTTTACTTATTCACGCCAAAACTACAGCGACCTAATAATTCGGCTTAGCAGCTTGATACGTGGAATGATACTGTCCAGTTCCACATATTCCGTCAGGCTATGGAAGTCGGCACCGATGGCGCCAAAACCGTCCAGTGAAGGAATACCCAGCGCTGCGGTGTGGTTAGCATCAGAACCGCCGCCAACCGCCAGCCAGTTAATCGGAATGCCTTCCTCTTTACCGCACTTCTCGACCAGTTCCATTAGCTTCTCAGTCTCGGCAGAAGGTGACATGGCTGGCGTGTGTGCCATTTGAGTTACCGTTGTGGTGACATCAGCCACGTAGGCGGTTTTGGTCATTTGGTTGATCGCGGTATTAATACGCTGATACTCATCATTATCCCAGAAACGAACGTCAACTACGGCTTGAGCTTTATCCGGTACGATATTGGCGGCATCACCACCTTTAACTACGCCGACGTTCAGGGTAGTACCAGTTTCTGCACTGCCTAACTGATTAATCGCCAGTATCCAATGGGCTAATTCAGTAATCGCCGAACGACCTTTCTCTGGGGCATTACCCGCATGTGCTGCGCGGCCGTGGAAATCGATGTTATAGCGAACCATACCTTTACGGGCTTTAACTAATGAACCATCTGCACGGGCGGCTTCGGCTACCAGCACATAGCGGCTTTGTTTAGCATATTCACCCAGCCATTCATGGGAATAGACTGAACCCGTTTCCTCATCCGGGTTCATCGCCACGGCGATAGACAGTCTGGCGACATCTTGATCGTTCAGCGCGCGCAGAGCCCACAAAATATTTAGCAGACCGGATTTCATATCTGCGGCGCCCGGCCCATACACACGGGTTTCATCGGTGGACATTGGCCGTTCCGCTGCGGTTCCTGGTGGGAATACGGTATCCATATGGCCAATTAACAGAACGTCAAACTGCGTTGCGCCAGGTTTGTTGGTGGCAAATACGCCAGGGCCAACCTCTTTACCCAGATCGACGATCTCGGCATGCCAGCCTAGATCTTTATATTTCTTTTCCATCATACCCGCGATAACGGCGACGCCTTCGGTGGTTTGGGTACCACAATCAATATTCACCAGAGGACGGAGTTCATCTAAATATTGTTCTAACTGCATGATATTTCCTTATTAAATTTTTAATCTGTTTTTGGAATGAGTCTCAGACAATGGGTTAGAGATTAATAATAATGCGCATCAGGAACATGGAGATAAACGCATTCACTACCGCGATAAGTAGCATCAATGGAATGCGGCTAGCCTTGGTTCCCACCACGCCTAAAATGCGCCCGGCGTATTGCACTAACGAGCCCATCAGATAAATAGCCGGCGCTAAAATAGCTAAATGTTCACCGCTAAGATGGCCGCTTTGGAACAGGCTGACGGCAACCCCGATAGCGCCACCCATCGACATCAGGCTACTGATTAATACCGCTGCTGCTTCGCCGGGCAGGCCGACTAAAGCCATCACCGGTTCACAGAGCTTACCTAGCAGATCTAACAAGCCAGTAATTTGTAGCGCTTTGATAATCACAAACGCCATGAGTACGTTTGGTAGGGTGCTGGTGGTGGCGATGACCCAGCCTTTACGGGCACCGGCAACGAAAATGTCGGTAATCATTGGTTTAGAGTTAGTTGACATTTTGCTATTCCTTATTGTTTTTCTGCGGTTTCATTAGCTGTTTTGGGTTCATCTTTATCTGACAAAATACTGAGATAAAGACGCATGACGTTAGCGCCAAAGACTTTCATAATGAAAATCACGCCAATGCAGGCGCCAATGGTGGTTGGAACAGCAAGTTCACCAGAAACCAGAACCAAGGTAAATAACACTGCACCGGATGAGAAAAAGTTAGTAATCATCGCGCCG
This sequence comes from Pragia fontium DSM 5563 = ATCC 49100, assembly GCF_900112475.1. GTDB lineage: Bacteria > Pseudomonadota > Gammaproteobacteria > Enterobacterales > Enterobacteriaceae > Pragia > Pragia fontium. The sequence goes on from NZ_FOLW01000002.1 coordinate 2,223, forward strand.
CCAGAAAATTGGAACATGGTTAATACTTCTTTCTCTTTGGCGGTTATTTTGTTTTCATCCGCCAGAGCACGGGTCAGTGACGCACCAACGTCGGTGCTTTGTAAGCTACCGATAATGGCTAAGCCGGTAATCCCAGGGACACCCAGCAGTGGGCGCAGAATCACACTTAATAGTTTACGTGCGGCGTTCAGGGCACCATAGTGCTCCAGCACGTTGATCATGGCTAAAGCAAACATCACTGAGGGAATCAAACCAAAGGCAAACAGAAAACCCTCCATTGCACCGCTACCACCGTTGCCGCGGTAGGTGCCACTGGTGGCTTTTAACGCATCATCAACCTGACTAACGCCGGTCAGTACCTTACCGAACGAACCATTAAGCGTAGTAAAGTCGATAGTGGAAAGCAGTGGCACAATCCAAGCGGTTGTCCAATGAGCTAATCCCGGATGGGCGGTATGCAATAGATTAATCTGCGAGGCAATCCAGAGCGTGGTTGATGAATTCGGGCCAAATATTCCGGAGAAGAAGATAATGGCGAAAAAGAGAGCGAAATAGGCCCCAACACCAATCTTGAACTCCTTAGACTGGTCTGGAATAGGCGTTTCATTAGACATATTTAAACAATTCCCTGATGAAATGATATGTAGTTGTTGGTTGTAATTAACTTTTAATTATCGGTATTTCTGTTTTATTGACTTTTGACCTTGATCAAAAAGTGCTACTACTTGATATCACGCTTTGCCAAGAAATAGAATATTAAATCGTTTTTTATTGAATCATGATAAAAAATATAAGGTTAAATTTACGTCAGTATGGTTTTTTATTAATCAATGATGTGGCGAGTAACGGTGTTTCCTACTGTAATTTCAAGATAGACGTCGGTCTTATTATTTTTCTGCTCAGAAAGACATTTTGTGTATTTTTATGCGTTATTCATGCATACTTTCGCTATTCGTTTTAAAAAAAGTAAGGATATAGCTTAATGTTTAAACGTCTTTCCATTTTTGGCGCCTGTCTGGTGGCAGCATTGTGTACTTTACCTATCGTCAATGCAGCAGAGCCAACCTACGTGGTTGGTTCCGGTGGTACTTATCGTCCTTTCGAATTTGAAAACAGTAAAAAAGAACTGGAAGGATTTGATATCGATGTGATTTCGGCCATTGCTCAGGCCGAAAACTTTAAGATCAAGCTGGTGAATACCCCGTGGGAAGGTATTTTTGCTACTTTAAACAGTGGCGATCGTGACATTATTATTTCCGGTATCACCATTACCGATAAACGTAAGCAGATGGTTGATTTCTCAGCCCCTTACTTCCCGGCGGAGCAGGCTATTGTGGTGCCAAAAGGTAAAACCGTTAAGTCGATTGCCGAGCTAAAACCGCTAAAAGTTGGTGTCGTGAACTCCAGTACCGGCGATATTGTAGTTTCTGAGGTGTTGGGTAAAAACAGTACTGCAATCAAGCGATTTGATAATACCCCGCTGCTATTGCAGGAACTGTATGAAGACGGTATTGATGCTGCGGTAGGGGATGTTGGCGTCGCCAAGTTCTATATTAAAAACCACCCGGAAAAAGATTTTTCACTGGTTTCTGACGATAAATTTGAACGTCAGTATTTCGGTATTGCGGTGGCAAAAGGTAATGAGGAACTGCGCAATAAAATTAATGCCGGTTTGAAAAAAATCATTGCCGATGGTACCTACGCCAAGATTTACCAAAAATGGTTTGATAGCAACGTTCCTGTGCTGCCAGCCGAATAATTTTTTCATCATTGTTTTGTTCAGGGCGATAATCTCGCCCTGAATGCTTTTTATACGGATTCATTTTTATGTCAGGATTTCGCTGGGAAATAATCCAGGAATACGCCCCGCTGTTTGCCGAGGGCGCATGGATGACCATCAAATGCACCATTATTTGCGTAATATTGGGCGTCACCTGGGGATTGATTCTCGGGTTAGGGCGTTCCGCTCAGGCACCACGCAGTCGCGGTTTGGATCTCTTTTTACATCTGTTTGTGCAATGGCCGATAAAAATCTATGTCAGTGCCTTTCGCGGTACTCCACTATTTGTCCAGATTATGGTGGTGCATTTCGCGTTAATTCCTTTACTGATTAATCCGCGCGATGGGATATTGGTTAGCAGCGGCATCATGTCGGTGGATTTTGCCCGTATGCTGCGCTCGGAATATGGCGCTTTTCTTTCCTGCGTTGTAGCCATCACACTTAATGCAGGGGCTTATGTTTCCGAAATTTTCCGCGCCGGGATTCAATCGATCGATCGCGGCCAGATGGAAGCCGCCCGTTCCCTTGGCATGAGCTACGGCAAAACGATGCGCAAAATCATTTTGCCACAGGCTTTTCGTCGTATGCTGCCACCATTGGGTAATAATGCGATTTCGATTGTTAAGGATTCTTCGCTGGCATCAGCCATTGGTTTAGCCGATTTGGCTTATGCCGCACGCACCGTTTCTGGCGCTTATGCCAGTTATTGGGAACCCTACCTGACAATTTCTATTATCTATTGGGTTATTACGTTTTTACTTTCCCTGATGGTTAGACACATGGAAAAGAGGTTAGGCCGAAGTGATTAAGATTCGTAATTTACAGAAACAGTTTGGTGAAACTCACGTTTTACGCGGTATCTCCTGTGATATAGCCGCCAATGAAGTGGTGTGCATTATTGGCCCATCCGGTTCAGGAAAAAGTACTTTTTTACGCTGTATGAATGCGCTGGAAGAGATGAGCGGCGGCGAGATTACGGTTAACGGCTTTGAGGTTCACGATCGTAAGACCGATCTGAATAAACTGCGTGAAAGCGTCGGTATGGTGTTCCAACGATTTAACCTGTTCCCACATATGACGGTGTTAGAAAACCTGATTCTGGCGCCGATGGATGTGAAAAAGTTGACCAAGGCCGAGGCGATTAAAAACGCCGAGAGGCTATTACAGAAAGTTGGGCTGCTGGATAAGATTGATGCTTATCCAAGTCAGCTTTCCGGTGGACAGCAGCAGCGGGTGGCCATTGCCAGAGCGTTGGCGATGGAGCCGAAAGTGATGCTGTTTGATGAGCCAACTTCAGCTCTCGATCCTGAGCTGGTGGGAGAGGTGCTGGCGGTCATGAAGTCTCTGGCTCATGAGGGAATGACCATGGTAGTGGTGACCCACGAAATGGGGTTTGCCCGTGACGTGGCAGATCGCGTCATCTTTATCGATCAGGGCATCATTCAGGAACAGGATGTGCCGGAAAAACTGTTTACTGCGCCGTCGAATGAAAGAACTAAAGCATTTTTAAGTAAAATTCTGGCGGTTTAGCTTAAATCAAAAGAGAGAGGCGGACTCACATACCGACTCTCTCTGCTTTTGTATTGATAATGAATATGACAAAAATATGGTCGCTCGGCGATGCGGTAGTGGACTTATTACCGCTGGAGAATATGCAGTATCAGGCCTGTGCCGGTGGTGCGCCGGCTAACGTTGCGGTTGGCGTTGCCCGTTTGGGCGTCGCATCGAGTTTTGTCGGGCGTTTAGGCAGCGATCCTTGTGGGCGGTTTATGCTGAAGTCACTGGCAGAGGAAGGGGTTGACTGCCAGTGTATTGAACAGGATCAACAATATCTGACCAGCACTGTGATGGTAGATCTGGCTGAAAACGGCGAACGTAGTTTTACTTTTTTGGTCAGCCCATCAGCGGATCAGTTTTTACAGCAACAGGAACTCCCTTCTCAGAAGGCTGATATATTACACTTCTGTTCTCTGGCCTTAGTGGGTGACGTCGGTCGACATTCGCTGAATGCGATTCTTCAACAGATTAAGCGCCAACAGGGGCTTGTCAGTTTTGATCTCAACCTACGTGCTCAAATGTGGCAGGACAAAGTGCAGATGCACCGGATGATTAGCCAATATTGTGCTCAGGCCGATATTCTAAAGCTGTCGGATGACGAGTTATTCTGGTTAACGGAATGTACCGCCGGTGATTGGGATAGCGCATTGACGAAACTGGCCAGCTATCCGGCATCGATCAAGGCGATCACTCAAGGTAAAGATGGTTGTTTGGTGATGTATCAAAACAGTATCTATTGCTTTGATGGTTATCCGGTGGTGAGCGTTGACACAACGGGGGCCGGCGATGCTTATATGGCTGGGTTGCTGGCAGCGATAGCGGTTAATGGGATACCCCAGCAATTCGATGCCTTAAATAATGTTATTAGTCAGGCCAGCGCTTGCGGGGCTTTAGCAACGACGCGTAAAGGGGCATGGTCCGCGCTTCCTGATATAAATCAACTACACTCTTTTCTATCAATCCATGGGAAACTGGCCGCAGTAATGCGATAAGTTAAGTTTTATCCCATTTCTGTATGGAGTCTGGCTTGGAGTTATGGGATGATTAGCCGGTTTTTCGGGGGGTGGGATGAAGAAACTTACGCTATTACTAATCGTATTATTTGGCTGGCTACAGTATTCACTGTGGCTGGGCAAGAATGGCGTGCATGATTATATTCGTGTTAAAGATGATGTAGCCGTACAGCAAGACAACAATGCCAAATTGAAATCACGTAATGAACGACTGTTTGCTGAAATTAGCGACTTAAAAGGCGGTCAGGAAGCGATTGAAGAACGTGCCCGTAATGAGCTGGGAATGATTAAACCTGGCGAGAGTTTTTACCGGATTATTCCTGAACAGCCTGCTCAAGGTGGTACAAAGTAGTGAGTCAGTCTGTTGGCCTCCCCCTTAATATTGTTGCCATTTTGCCCGCTGCCGGTATCGGTAGCAGAATGCAGTCGGATTGCCCGAAACAATACCTCTCGATTGGCGATAAGACCATTATTGAATATGCCATCAATATGCTGCTGTCTCATCCGATAGTACAGCATGTGATTGTCGCTCTGCATCCGCAGGATTCGGTTTTTGCTACTTTACCCATTTCCACTGATGAGCGAATCTCAACGGTAACCGGTGGGGCTGAGCGTTCTGATTCTGTGCTGGCAGGCTTGGAACTGGCAAAAACAATGAACGTTGATTGGGTGCTGGTGCACGATGCTGCGCGGCCGTGTCTACGTTATGCGGATTTGGATAACCTGATTCAATCAACCCTGAAAGCTAAACAGGGCGGTATTTTAGCGATGCCGGTCCGGGATACCATGAAACGTGAAGTGATTGGTGCACAAACCATCTCCCATACGGTAGATCGCAGTGCGTTGTGGCACGCACTAACGCCACAAATGTTTCCCCTTGAATTACTCTATGAATGTATTACCTGCGCTCATCAAGAGGGCGTGGTGTTAACGGATGAAGCGTCGGCATTGGAACATTGTGGTTTCCATCCTTTATTGGTTTCCGGCCGTTCAGATAATATTAAAGTGACCCGTCCTGAAGACTTGGCACTGGCAACCTTCTATTTAACTCACCCATAATTAAGAGGAGTGTGACTAATGCGTATTGGTCATGGTTTTGACGTACATAAATTTGGCGGCGAAGGCCCGTTAATTATTGGTGGAGTGCGTATTCCTTATGAGTTTGGTTTACTGGCGCATTCTGATGGTGATGTGGCGCTTCATGCTTTAACCGATGCGCTTTTAGGCGCGGCGGCTCTGGGGGATATTGGTAAATTATTCCCGGACACCGACCCAGAATACAAAGGTGCGGACAGCCGTGAATTACTGCGTGAAGCCTATCGTCGTATTCAGCAAAAGGGATATCGCGTGGGTAATGTTGACGTGACGATTATTGCTCAGGCTCCCAAAATGGCACCGCATATTGCACAAATGCGCGTCAATATTGCTGAGGATTTAGCCTGCCATATGGACGATGTGAATGTGAAGGCAACCACCACCGAACAGTTAGGTTTCACCGGTCGTAAAGAAGGTATCGCTTGTGAAGCGGTCGCCTTATTGGTTAAAGCATGAATCAGGCTATGATGTCATTAGTTTGGCTCTATGGTAAGCCTGAAGGGACGGGAGTGTTGAAACAGTCTCCGGCTGATTTCTGCGTCCGGGAAGATTTAGGCTTTGAACCAGATGGCGATGGTGAACACGTCTTGGTCTATGTGCGTAAAACTGGCTGTAATACCCAGTTTGTCGCCGATAACTTAGCGCGATTCGCTAAAATTTCCGGCCGTGCAGTCAGCTATGCTGGCTTGAAAGACCGTCATGCGGTTACGGAACAGTGGTTCTGTTTACAGATGCCAGGTAAAGAAACTCCCGACTTTAGCGCTTTTACGCTGGAAGGCTGTCAGGTAATTAACGTCGCCCGCCATCGTCGAAAGCTGCGCATTGGTACTTTACGCGGCAATGCTTTTAGTCTGGTATTACGACATATCAGTCAGCGTGATGAGGTTGAGTCGCGCTTACAACAAATTCAACGTTTTGGTGTTCCTAACTATTTTGGTGAACAGCGCTTTGGCCGTGGTGGTAATAATCTGCTGATGGCACAACGTTGGGCCAATAATGATATCGTGGTCAGAGAACGCAATAAGCGCAGTTTTTATCTATCGGCTGCTCGCAGCGCCATGTTTAATCATATTGTTAGTCGTAGGATTGAGCAGATATTGCATCAACAGGTTATGGGTGGCGATGCCATGCAGTTGGCTGGCAGGGGGAGCTGGTTTGTGGCTCAGCCGGAAGAGTTGGTGACCTTGCAACAACGGCTGGATGATGGCGAATTACGTATTACTGCACCCCTGCCGGGAGACGGTGAACTAGGTACACAAGAGCAGGCGCTGGAATTTGAACAGCAGGCTTTAGTCGGCTATGACGATTTTCTTTCACTGGTAAAACGAGAGCGGGTTGAAACTGCACGTCGTGCGGCTTTAGTGATTCCTCAGCAGATGGCATGGCAATGGCAGGATGACAGCACCATAACGGTAGATTTCTGGTTACCGGCCGGGAGTTTTGCTACCAGCGTGGTGCGGGAAGTGATGCTGACGGCGGACGTTGAGGATATGCCTGAAGAGTAAATTATATTCTGCCCGATAAGCATGGCTTAAAATAGGGCAGAATAGCGCTTCTGCTGTTCATTTCACGTTACCTGGTCAGTGACCTCGATTCATTTGTTGTTGATTGCCGAACGGTGACTTTTGTGTGGTCATCGACTTAACCTGTGAATTATCCCCGATAGAAAGTGCCCCATCATTTTCCTGTATGCCAGGAAATGGTTATAATCAGAAAGCTAACGCTGAGTTGGTGGTGCCGATTGCAAAATGCATTGACGATGGCATGATGATTTAACGCATGATAAACAACTAAAATATGACAAAAATAGCAGGCAACGGGTTACTTCCATAATGAGAATTCTTCTGAGCAACGATGATGGCATTTCTGCGCCGGGCATTCAGATTTTATCTGAATCTTTGCGTCAGTTTGCTCAGGTACAACTGGTAGCACCGGACAGAAACTGCAGTGGCTCTTCTAATGCGTTAACGCTGGAGATGCCGGTTAAAATACAGACCTTGGCCAACGGTGATATTTCCGTCAGGGGCACCCCCACAGACTGCGTCTATTTAGGCGTCAATGCACTGATGGTACCGCGACCGGATATTGTGGTATCGGGGATTAACGCGGGTGCCAATCTGGGCGATGATGTGATTTATTCAGGTACCGTAGCAGCGGCAATGGAAGGTCGGCACCTTGGTTTACCTGCACTGGCGGTTTCTCTGGCGGGCTCTCGGTATTTTGATACTGCTGCTGCAGTGACCTGCCGTTTGCTGAAGGCATTGGCTCAAGAGCCGTTACGCACAAGTCGGATACTCAATATTAACGTACCGGATTTACCATTAAGTGAAATCAAAGGTTATAAAGTCACACGCTGTGGGCGACGCCATCCTGCGGATCAGGTGATTTGCCAGCAAGATCCGCGTGGTAATCCGCTGTATTGGATTGGCCCGCCGGGCGAAAAAGACGATTCTGGTACAGGTACTGACTTTGCTGCAATAGAGCAAGGGTATGTTTCTATCACGCCGTTGCAGGTTGATTTAACGGCGTATGCCGCACAAGATGTTATCAATCAATGGTTATCGCAAGTGAAGGTTAGCTGAGTATGTCCAGTAAACGTATGCAAACATTGCTGAAGCAGCTTGTTGAGCAGGGGATCCGCGATGAGCGGGTTCTGCAGGCGATTGCATCCGTGCCACGAGAAGGGTTTGTTGATGAGGCTTTATCACATCAGGCCTACGACAATACCGCTTTACCGATAGGTGCAGGGCAGACTATCTCACAGCCTTACACCGTGGCTAAAATGACCGAGTTACTGAAGCTAACGCCACACTCTAACGTGCTGGAGATCGGCACCGGTTCTGGTTATCAGACCGCGGTTTTAGCCCATCTAGTCAACCATGTCTATTCAGTTGAACGGATTAAAAGTTTACAGTGGCAGGCGAAACGACGTTTAAAACAGCTTGATTTACATAATGTCTCAACGCGTCACGGTGACGGATGGGAAGGATGGCCTGTGCGTGGGCCATTTGATGCTATTATTGTCACTGCGGCACCGGATGAAATTCCACAGTCTTTAATGAGTCAGTTGATCGACGGTGGTCGGCTGGTTTTGCCGGTTGGTGAACAGCGTCAGTCCCAACTATTGCAGTTGGTACAACGCCATGGTGATAAATTTATTGTTGATAATATCGAAATGGTGCGTTTTGTTCCGTTAGTAAAAGGTGATTTAGCCTGAACGTAAAATGTAGATATTGGTAAATATCGCTATTCTTGTTTGACCTTCTGCATAGATATAGTGTCCAATTCTCGGATATTTATCTTTTAGGAATAATTTATTGATTAATAAATTATATAAATAGCTAAACGATTTTATTTTTATAGCAGTGATATTGGCAGAAAATTGTAAGATAAATAGGTTAACCAACGTCTTAAACGGCCATGATTTATGGCATATTGGCTCGATATTTGATCGGGTACTCATGAGTTTTATTGGTTATTGATTTTGCTATGGTGGGGGAAGTATGAAGAAAGGAAGCCCGATGACAACATATCGGCGTATAACAATAGGTGCAGTGGTCAGTATGTTATTGGTGGGTTGTAATAGCGATCCTAAGAACCCCGCACCGATTACTTCTATTAATGACAGTAGCGGTACGCGCCCGTCTTCTTCAGCATCGAATACCAGAGCAAATAATGCTGGCTCGCAGAATACGATGGCGATGGATACCAGTCGTCCGAATATTGTCTACGGTCAGAGCCAAAATACGGCGCCTCAGTCTGGTGCTGGCACTGCTGCATCTCAGAATAGCGGCGGTAATCCATTCGGCCAGAACAATGCAGCCAATCAGGCTAGCAGCGTCAATACAGCCGGCGATCGCATCGTTTATAACCGCAGCTATTCTGACATTCCTAAAGGTTCTTATAACGGTGGACCAACCTATACTGTTTCCCGTGGTGACACACTCTTTTATATCGCTTGGATCACCGGTAATGATTATCGTGATCTAGCACAAAAAAATAACATTTCTGAACCTTATGCTTTATCAGCAGGCCAAACCTTAAATGTGAGTGGCGGCGCTAATAACGGCGGCATGTTGGCTGGAGCCAGTAATAATGGGGCATCCGTCTCATCTTCCACTGGAAATCAAAACCAAATAACAACGGTTGATTCTGGAAATTCAGGGGCGTACACTGCATCTGGTAGTAAACAGAATGTTGACAAAACGTTGCCAACTACCTCGACAGCGGGCACTATGACTGGCGCTTCAACCGGAACTGCAACAACTTCGGTTGCTACTGAAAGTCGTAGTTCAAACGTTCGCTGGCGTTGGCCGACCGAAGGAAAAGTGATTGAGAACTTTTCTACATCGGAAGGGGGCAATAAAGGTATCGACATTGCCGGGTCTCGTGGACAGCCGGTACTTGCCGCATCTGATGGGCGTATTGTATATGCAGGGAATGCGTTACGAGGCTATGGTAACCTCATCATTATTAAGCATAATGATGATTATTTGAGTGCTTATGCACACAATGACTCGATGCTCGTGGCGGAGCAACAAGAAGTCAAAGCTGGTCAAAAAATAGCAACAATGGGTAGTACTGGTACTAGCTCTGTCAGATTGCATTTTGAAATCAGATATAAGGGCAAGTCCGTTAATCCGCTGCAGCACTTGCCGCAGCGTTAACCGGGCAGGAAGTCAGTTTTCCTGCCTGTTGTCGCAATACTACGGGTAGGAAAACAAAAATGAGTTCCAATACGCTGAAAGTCAACGAATGGCCTGAAAATGCTGATTTCGATGATAGTGAACCCGCGGAGTTTGATGAAAAAGCTCAACTTGATGTAGTCGAGGACGACACCTCTGCGGATGACATACTGCTTTCACAAGATGTGACTCAACATGTGCTGGACGCCACACAGCTGTATCTCGGGGAAATTGGCTTTTCACCTTTATTAACTGCGCAGGAAGAAGTCTATTTCGCGCGTCGGGCTTTACGCGGAGATGCCGCAGCTCGTAACCGTATGATAGAAAGTAACCTGCGTTTAGTTGTCAAAATCGCCCGCCGCTATAACAATCGCGGTCTGGCACTTCTCGATCTTATCGAAGAGGGTAATCTTGGTCTTATCCGCGCGGTAGAGAAATTCGATCCTGAAAGGGGCTTCCGTTTTTCTACTTATGCGACATGGTGGATCCGTCAGACGATTGAACGGGCTATCATGAACCAGACCAGAACCATCCGTTTACCGATTCATATCGTTAAAGAGTTGAACGTTTACCTGCGCACTGCTCGTGAACTTTCACAAAAACTGGATCATGAACCACGTGCGGAAGATATTGCCATCCAACTGGATAAGTCAGTTGGTGATGTTAGCCGGATGCTACGCCTTAACGAACGCGTGACTTCTGTCGATTCACCTTTAAACGGTGAGTCAGACAGCGCATTGTTAGACATCCTACCGGATGAAAATAACAATGATCCTGAATATATGATTCAAGATAACGACATCAAACAAAGTATTGTGAAATGGCTGTTTGAGCTGAATCCAAAACAGCGGGAAGTATTAGCCCGTCGTTTCGGTCTGCTAGGCTATGAAGCGGCTACATTGGAAGATGTTGGTGCTGAGATTGGTTTAACCCGTGAACGCGTACGCCAGATTCAGGTTGAAGGTCTGGGTCAACTGCGTGAAATTCTGGTTAAACAAGGTCTGAGTATTGAGGCATTGTTTCAGGAATAATTCAGAGTAACGTGAGTTATTTTAGTCGTTAAGATGATAAAAACACCGTCCCATATGAGACGGTGTTTTTTTAACTTCAATCACTACCAGCGATAGTTCACTTTCGCGGTGACTGTCCGCCCATCACCGTAATAACACCAATAGTCACAGGCGCTGACGTATTTCTTATCTGCCAGATTATTGGCGTTAACCTGCACCGACCACTGCTTATTGACATCATAACGGATCATGGCATCCCACAGCGTATAATCAGGCACTTTCAGCGCTTGAGTGTTGGTCGCATCGCCATAAGTGCTACCAATATAGCGCACACCGGAGCCAATAGTTAATCCATCCAACGGACCGCTTAGTGCATAATCGGCCCATAGTGATGCCATATTTCTCGGGGTTGCCGGTAAGCGTTTACCAATCTCTTCATCATTGAGTGAACGAATGATTTGGATACGACTTAGCGTATAACTGGCGTGTATTTTCAGCGCATCGGTGGCATAACCAACGGCTTCCAGTTCTAATCCACGTGAGCGAGCCATACCGGTTTGGCTACGAATCGCCGGATCGTTTGGATCGGTGGTTAAGGTATTTTTTTGGTAAAGCTCATAGAGTGCTGCGTTGATGTAGCCGTTAAACCCTTGTGGCACGTACTTAATACCAATCTCAGTTTGTTGACCGGTTTGCGGAACGTAGGGTTTATTGTCGTTATTACGGCCGGACAATGGCTGGAATGATTCGGAATAGCTGACATACGGATTTAAACCGATATCTGACAGGTACATCAGACCAGCACTTTTGGTGTACTTATGATCATCCATATCCTGACGGTCGTTAGTATCTGGCTGGATATCACTGGATCTGGCTTTATCATAGCGCCCACCCAGCAGCAGCAACCATTTGTCATCAAACTTCAACTGATTCTGTACATATAAACCGGTCTGGAAACGTTTGGTGCGATGACTGAACAACTGGTCATCACTCACGGGATTATAGTCGCCGTAGGAGGGATTAAAAATATCCAGCGGGGCACCAAAACTATAGAGGTTGGCATCTTTACCCCGTGAGTTGGCGGTAAAGTAGTCAACTCCGAGTAATAAGGTATTTTCAAAACGATCGAAGGTCCAGTTACCCACCATACGGTTATCAATCGCCCAGCTTTGTGCGCTACCGTCACGGTAGGTCAAACCGCGGTTAACGTGACGATCGTCGACCATACCCAGGCCGTAAATACTACGCAGATCCATATTCAGATAGCTGTAGTTCATATTCTGGTGGAATGTCCATGTGTCATTAAAACCGTGTTTAAACTCATAACCAGCGTTGAATTGTTCAGTATTGTTGCGGCTATAGCTTGGCTCACCATAAGACATTTTATAATCGACTTTACCAAATGGCGTATTTTGCAGCGTTCCATAAGGCAGTTTAAAGCCGCTGGTCGGATTGGCATTATCTTTCAGGTAGCTGGTTAACAGGGTCAGGCTGGTATCATCTGATATATCAAAGGTCAGGCTTGGTGCAATATAGTAACGTTCGTCTTTAGCGCCATCGCTCGGTCCGTTGGTTTTCTTGGCAAAGCCAACCAAGCGATACTGAACGCTGCCTTCGTCGTTTAATGGGCCGGAGGTATCCAATCCGAAGTCGCGGTAATCATCGGAACCGTAAGATAGCTGTACTTCCCCTTGTTGTAGGCGGGTAGGGCGCTTACTAATCACGTTGACCAGACCACCTGGAGGATTTTGGCCGTAGAGCATAGAAGCCGGGCCTTTAAGCATCTCAATACGTTCGATGCCGTAGGCTTCTTGCTGCCAACCATAGAAACCATTTTCGTTAATGGCTTGTAGGCCATCTTGATAGCGACTCCAGCCGAAGCCACGTACAATTAACCAGTCGGTTTTATTATCCGGGCCATAAGGTGTAGCAAAAACACCGGAGCTGTAGCGCATGGCCTCATCAATTTTTTTACTTGCATGGCGATCCAAATCTTCACGAGTGATTTCGGATAACGCTCTTGGCGTTTCGGCTGCTGGGGTATCTATTTTGGAGGCGGTATTTCCACCAATAACCACCATCTTCTCAGTGCCGGAATTGGTTGAGGGTGATGTTTCAGTGGCGGCTAGAGCCGGTGCGGTTGCCGTTAGGCTGAGTAAAATAGCATAAGCTAACGGTTGATAGGTTAGGCCAGTCGGAACGACTCGGTTATCCATTGATGATGTTTCCTGAATCAGTATTGGTAATGAGAGTGATTATCATGCGTATTTTCTTTTTATTTAGGTGTTTCTGTCAATTGAAACCATCAAATGAGAATAATTTTTTACAACTCTTCTGCTTTGGTGGTTCAAAATGATATATTGAGAATCGTTATCACTATTTTTAACGGTTAGACTAGACTGCTACCATTCACCTGTTATTAAAGGTTCCGTATTTCATGAATAATCGATTGTTGAAGCTGTTACTGATATTTATTTTCAGTATTTCAACGGCCTATGCCAGTGAATGGCCAAAAGAAGTGACGGATATATTAGGCAATAAAGTGGTGGTTACACAGAAACCACAGCGGGTAGTGCTGGCATCAGGCTATAGCTTTGTTGCTTTGTCATTTGTTCATGAAGATCCGGCTTCGGTACTGATTGGCTGGGGAAGTGAACTGAAAAAATTTGATACCGCAACTTATGAACTCTACAAGAAGGCCTTTCCTAAACTGGCAACGCTGAAAACCATTGGCAGCGGCAGTGGCGATGAATTATCGGTAGAAACCATACTTTCCTTGTCGCCTGATTTAGTCATTTTTGAGGCGTGGCAGGCTCCTCGCTCTCAGGCTTTGATTGCTTTATTACGTAAGAGCCATATTCCCGTGGTGTTTGTCGACTTCTATCAATCACCTTTAGAAAATACCCTTCCTTCCGTGCGCTTATTAGGGCAATTATTAGATCGCGAACAGCAGACGGAACAACTAATTGCTTTTTATCAAAGCCATATGGAACGTCTTACTTCCAGATTAAACGATCCTAAAATAGAACATCCGCGAGTATTACTGCATGCGTATCCTGGCGTTTGGGAATGCTGTTGGACCAGCGGTGCCGGGGGAGTTGGTGAATATATTACCCTGTTTAAAGGCATCAACGTTGGCGCAGATAAATTCCCAACCGGTAATGGTGGTCAGCTTAGTCTGGAATATTTGATTCAGAAAAACCCTCAGGTGTATATTGCCACCGGACATTCCGGCGTCGATCCGAATAAAGCTTTGCCGCTAGGTACCGGAGTGGATATGGCCCTTAGCCAACGTCAGTTAAGTAAACTGGTGGCGGAGAAAGGGCTGAACACGTTTGATGCGGTACAAAATGGCCGGGTTTATGGCTTTTGGAACTATTTTTCTGGTTCACCGCTCAATATTGTGGGAGCAGAGGTGATGGCAAAGTGGATCCAACCGGAGTTATATCAGGATGTCGATCCACAAAAAACCATGGATGAAATGAACCAACGTTTTCTTCCGGTGACGTTAACCGGGACTTATTGGCTTACCCTACAGAGATAGCGTTATGTATATCAAACCAGAACATACAGTCACTTCAAAAGAGCAACTGCGTGAATATTACGCCATGCCACATCAGATGGTGGTGAAGAAGCAAATTGATTTTTTGGCGCCTTATGGCCAAAAGCTGATTTCCCTGTCACCGTTTTTTATGTTGGCAACGGTAGGTAAAAATGGTGTGGATGTTTCACCTAAAGGGGGATATCCCGGGTTTGTAAAAACGGTGGGTGAGAAGACACTGTTGATTCCTGATTATGCCGGTAACAATCGGTTAGATGGCCTACAAAATATTATTGATAACCCACAGGTTGGCCTGACATTTTTGATTCCCGGTTATAACGAAGCATTTCGAATAAACGGTAAAGCGACCGTTTCCATTGATCCCTCCCTGTGTGAGTTCTTCACGGATACTGGCAAAACAGTGAAGTGCGTGATTGTGGTTAACATTGAAGAGGCGTTTATCCACTGTGGTCAGGCAATATCACTGGCTAAACTGTGGGATGTCGAAAGTCAGCAAAATAAAGACAGTGCGCCAACGCTGAAGGATATTATTGCTTTCCATACGGAGCGGGAATCGGTTTAAGTCGACTACAGAAATATAAAGAATGTGTCATCCGATAAATTGACTCATTCTTGCAAATAAACTGCGACCTAAACGGTAATCTCTCCTGTCGTGTGATGATTGATACCATTCTTTATAAGTTAAAGAACCGATCGGTTTTAGCGATCGGTTCTTTTTTCGTTATAGCTAGACCAGATCTTTTAAGCGATAAATCCATTCCAGTGCCTGTTTGGGCGACAGCGTATCCGGATCTAAGGCTTCCAGCGCTTCTACCGCCGGGGATGTTTCTGCTTCAACGGTAAGTAGCGCCATTTGTGAGCCTTCAGCGGTGCTGTTGGCGGCGCTCAGCGAGAGCGATTCCAGCTCTTTTAGCTTTTGACGTGCGCGCTTGATAACGTCTTTAGGCACTCCGGCCAAAGCGGCGACCGCCAGACCATAACTCTTACTGGCTGCACCGGGCTGAACGCTATGCATAAAGGCGATAGTATCACCGTGCTCCACCGCATCCAGATGGACGTTCTCTACCCCTTCCATACGTTCAGGTAGGGTGGTTAATTCAAAATAATGGGTTGCGAACAGCGTCATGGCCTTAATTTTATTAGCCAGATTCTCTGCACAGCTCCAGGCCAGTGATAAACCGTCATAGGTTGACGTACCTCGACCAATCTCATCCATCAGAATCAGACTTTGTTCGGTGGCGTTATGTAGAATATTGGCGGTTTCCGTCATTTCCACCATAAACGTAGAGCGACCAGAGGCCAGATCGTCAGCGGCACCGATACGGGTAAAGATGCGATCGACGGGCCCGATGTTGGCGCTGTCGGCGGGAACAAAACTACCGATATGAGCCATTAACACAATCAGGGCAGCCTGACGCATATAGGTACTTTTACCGCCCATATTTGGGCCGGTGACAATTAGCATTCTGCGCTGGGGAGAAAGCTGTAGTGGGTTGGCGATAAAGGGTTCGCGCAATACCTGTTCAACTACCGGGTGGCGTCCGCCGGTAATATTGATGCCCGGTTTATCGCTCAGTTCCGGACAGATATAGTTTAGCGTATAGGCTCGTTCTGACAGATTGCACAACACATCCAGTTCAGCCAGCGCAGCAGCACTTTGTTGCAGAGCTTCAAGATGCGGTAGCAACAAGTCGAATAGTTCATCATACAGGGATTTTTCCAGCGCCAGCGCTTTACCCTTGGAGGTCAGAACCTTATCTTCATACTCTTTCAGTTCAGGGATGATATAGCGTTCAGCATTCTTTAGCGTTTGGCGGCGAACATAGTTAATCGGCACCAGATGGCTCTGACCGCGGCTAACCTGAATGTAGTAACCGTGAATTGCATTAAAGCCTACCTTTAAGGTATCCAATCCGAGTTTTTCACGCTCACGAATTTCCAGACGATCCAGATAATCTGTAGCGCCATCCGCCAGCGCGCGCCATTCATCCAGTTCGGCGTTATAACCGCTGGCAATTACACCGCCGTCGCGAATCAGTACCGGTGGCGACTCGATAACCGCTCTTTCCAGCAAATCCTGTAATTCATCAAATTGATTAATCTGATTTTTCAGCGTTTGGATATAGCCCGATGCGTAGGGCGCCAGTAACTGATGAATATCCGGGAGCTGTTGGAAAGCATAACGCATCCGCGCTAAATCGCGGGGGCGGGCTGTTCGCAGCGCCAGACGAGCCAGAATACGTTCTAAATCACCAATATTACGCAGATAGGGTTGGATGTCGCTATAGTTGCCCTGAAGCTCCTGTATCGCCGATTGACGGTTGCGTAGCAATGCCATATCGCGACTCGGCGCATGGATCCAGCGTTTTAGCATCCGGCTCCCCATTGGGGTAACGGCATGATCGAGAATCGCGGCCAGCGTATTTTCCGTTCCGCCGGACAGGTTTAACGTTAACTCCAGATTACGGCGGGTAGCAGCATCCAAAATAATACCGTCCTGCTGGCGCTCTAAGGTTAAACCTCGAATATGGGGTAGCGAAGTGCGCTGAGTATCTTTAACGTACTGCAACAGACAACCCGCGGCACGCAGGGCTCGTTCCGCTTTCTCTACGCCAAACCCATTTAAATCACGTGTGCCAAACTGGAGGTTTAACTGTTGACGGGCGGTATCCAGCTCAAATTCCCAAATTGGACGGCGGCGTAGGCCGTGGCGCTGATCGATTAAATCCATCGCCTGAAGGTCTTCCGGATAAAGCAGTTCCGCCGGATTGGTTCGTTGGATCTCTGCCGCCATAGTTTCTTTATCAAGGGGTTCAGAAACCTGGAAACGGCCGGAACTGATATCTAATGTGGCGTAACCAAATCGTTTATCTTCCTGCCAAATTGCTGCCAGTAGATTGTCCTGACGTTCCTGTAACAGCGCTTCATCACTGACGGTACCTGGGGTAACAATGCGCACCACTTTACGCTCTACAGGCCCTTTGCTGGTGGCAGGATCGCCAATTTGCTCACAAATCGCAACGGACTCTCCTAACTGAACCAGCTTTGCCAGATAGTTTTCTACCGCATGATGGGGAACGCCGGCCATTGGAATAGGTTCACCAGCAGAAGCACCACGCTTAGTGAGTGAAATATCCAGCAGCTGAGACGCGCGCTTGGCATCGTCATAGAAAAGCTCATAGAAGTCACCCATGCGGTAAAACAGCAGGATATGCGGGTGCTGTGCTTTCAGCTTCAGATACTGCTGCATCATTGGGGTGTGGGTGCTTAAGTTTACATTGTTATTCATAGGGTTAATCTTTTTAATTCATTGAATTTAAAGTTTATTGTGATTTTTATTGTTCTTACTTAGTCTCTTGTAATCTTAGTGAAAATCACTGAAACGCATAAAAATGTATAGGTTAAAATGTCGGCTGTTGTACCACCATCGGTATCATTCAGCATGTACAATCTACACTTTTTAAAATTTATTCTATATTATCATTTGGTTATGTGTAAATGGAGCCACCATAAAAGACAAACAGCTAGCCAATAACTTTCCACCGAAGCTATCGAAGCAATGAAATCCCCAATGATAAAGATAAGGCTAATACGGGAGAAAATACGGGCTTACGAGTTACCTGTGGTGCGATAGGCAGCAAAACATTTTTTCTACCGTTATAGTAGCCCAGTTATGGGTAAACTCATACAGCTAAAAACGGGAAGCTTTCCGCAAAATTCACTTGTAATAGCAAGGACTAAGCTAAAATGCTGAGGGAAATAAGGTGCGAAGGGTGTTGTCCGGTGGCTGAAAATAAAGAAGCAAAACCAAAGCAGCAGAAAGAGAGCCGAAAGCAATAAATCTCAGAGTTTACAGTGGTAGGGCTTACTCGACCGATCGAATTGAAGAGCGAAAAGGTGTCGATCATAAAATCTCTTTGAATGCGCCCAAAATAAAGGATGAATGCTTGATATACCGTACAGGGCACCTCATGATTTGAGCGGTACTGTCCGTACAGGGTTATTACGCTTACAATGCTCTAATGAAGTGGCTAAAGCTATTTTGGGGCATACCAAAGGCGGCATGAGAGAGGAGCTATCATCTCTATATGTATGGTGCTGAGAGCAGGAATGGAGAGATTATTCAGATGAATTGTAATCTTATTAAAATAGACAATAGGGAAGCGACATAATGAGCAGTCAATATTCACCTCCTTATGCTATTACACCGTCAATACTTAACTCTGTAGCGGAAATTAGCGAATTATTAGGCTATTGGTCGGCAAAAGATAAACTCGTTTCTCCACAATTGCGTAGAGAAAATCGCATTCGTACCATTCAGGCATCTTTAGCCATTGAACACAATAGCCTATCCACTGAACAAGTGACGGCTATTATGGATGGTAAACAAGTATTAGGGCCAGCTAGAGATATTCAAGAAGTACGTAATGCCATTTTAGCTTATGAGCAATTACCTTATTGGCGTAGTAATAATGTTGAGCATTTTCTTGAAGCACATAAATTACTCATGCAGGGATTAGTGGATTATTCAGGCCATTGGCGTAATGGCAATGTAGGTATTTATCGTGACAATCATTTGATTCATATGGCGCCACCAGCCAACCAAATTCCCAGATTAATGACCTCTCTTTTTGATTGGCTAACCAATACGGATATTCATTCGCTGATTAAAAGTTGTATTTTTCACTATGAGCTTGAGTTTATTCATCCATTTTCGGATGGCAATGGTCGTATGGGCAGGCTATGGCAAACGTTAATATTGAGTGAATGGCGACCGGAATTGGCATGGTTGCCCGTTGAGACACTTATTCAAAAACAACAGAATGATTACTATCGAGTCTTGGGTGAGGCTGATAAGGCGAGCAATTGTACCTGTTTTATTGATTTTATGCTGAGGGTGATAGCTGAGGCGTTGAAAGAGGGAATTGATAGTCATAGCGACAAAATGACGGGAGAAATGACGGGAGAAGTGTCGGGAGAAAATGAGCCGATTGCTCTACATAAAGTTGCTCGCCAGATCTTTGATGTGCTGAAGCAAAACCCAACGATGACGATACCTATGGTTGCAGAAAAGCTGAAAGTCAGTACCCGAACAGTTGAGCGTCATCTTAATACCTTGCAGCAGGTGAAATTGTTAGAGCGGGTAGGCTCGACAAAGGCGGGATATTGGAGGGTTGTTTAGTTTGTTGTGGTGAAATATAGTCTTGGTATGACTTAACTAACATCCGTATGGGATTATTACGCATACAATTCTCTAATGAGGTGGCAAGTGCAACACACATTGCATAGGCCAGTTGATCTTCGAAAATCCGTTTAATTAGGGGCATAAAGGTTGGTTATGTGTGTCTGGGATTGTGGTTAATATGTAACAGTCTAAAAATACTAGCATCTTACCAACGATAATAGCTTATAATATATATTCAATATATATCTGAAATCTGGAAGCCTTGATGAACAATAGCAAAAAAGAGCAGGTATCTTATACCAAGCCGTCTCGTGAAGAGATCGTTCGTTCGGTGGCAACGTCAACGGCGGTTGAAACGGGTCAATCTTCCAGTCAAATTGAAGCTTCACTTGAAGCTAAGCGCAAGAAGTTCTCCCATCTCCGTCTGGCTGTTTAGTTATTTCCTAATGCTTTTTTGACCCAAAATTTCATGGGGTCATAGTTCATTGATATACCTGCGTGGATAGCTGAAATATATTCGGCTTTATTCTGCTCCCAGCTTTGGTAATCCAATGGTTTAAATCCCCCTTGAACGGCCATCACATCAGCTAAAAGTCGTGATAAACGACCATTTCCTTCTCTAAATGGATGGATAAGTATCATTTCAACGTGGATTATTGCGATGGCCTCAATGAGCTGTTCTTCATCCATGCCGACACACGGTGTGTAATGGGCAAGGTACTTAGCTTCTAATTCATCCAGGAGTTTTGGGAGTTGAGCAGAAGGCGCAAACATAAAACCGCTTTTGCTGATGTTGACCGTTCTTTCCTGCCCGGCCCATCTATAAAGGTTACCTAACCACCGATGATGCCAGTTTTTAAGCATGGATACCGTGATTTGTTCAAGGGGAAAATGATCTTCAAAGATAAACTGATAGAGCTGTTCTAGTAACACCAGTTCGGCATCATCGATTTCATCAGAATTGGAAATACCTAATTTATTGGCTAAAACCTGTTCGTTCGAGTCTTCCTCATACTGTCCTTCACTGTTGGAAACATGGTATCGACTCATAGAAATGCTCTGTGTTGATGCGGTAATGGGGTTAACGAGAAACATACATAAATTATAACGCTATGTTAGTTATATACAATGTTATAAAAATTAATTAATTACATAAGTGTAGGTTAAACTATAGGTTTTTAATATAAGCTAATAAAAACTGTGAATATTGAGGTCGCTAGTATTACTCATGATGTTTTTCTTTTTAATACATTGAATTTGATATGAATTATCATTTCTGTTGCGCCAATTGTCTATGGCGGATTTTTACTGGAAATCACTCAATTTTATAAAGTCGATATGACGAACGTTATCGATAAAACAGGGTAGATACGGATTCTAAGCGCTGATGGATAAATTTCTCTGCCATTATACTAGCTGACTTAATGGCAAACTGATACTGGTAATCATTGGAGGTCTTACGCAAATTTTGCTTTAAATAGTAAGAGGTAAGAAGAAACAAAAGGCGGATACAGTCAATATTCTGCTCCGCCCTGTGAGGCTCATTAATTAGTTTTTATGGCAACTATTTTATGGCGTGACTACCTGAGTTTTTCAAAGCGTTCAGCAAAATTCTTTGCCGCTTCTACATAAGCACTTTCTTTAACCTCAGTGACCTGATTCAGTTTATTTTGACTGGATTGAAAGGCGACATTAATAAATTCACTTTCGGTATTAGGCGGCGTATACATCACCCACATTCCACTTTTAACATCAACGGTAGCAAAACGGATGCTGTACCGTAAGTATTTGGTTTCTCTTAGAATATCTCCATTATGATAAGGGAGCCAAACAATTTTCGTATTATCTTTGTCCGGTAAACCCTGTTCGAAGCTGCCCCAGTACACCACAATTTTATTTTGTCGCGCTTTAGCTGCGGCTAAACGGAGCGATTTAATATAGTTAGGTTGTGGTAACAGCGCCTGTTCTGCATTTTTCCGCGCGATTGGAGTTTTGGGTTTGGTGGGGGATAGGCCGGAATAGACGGAGATATTGTAATACTTCATCATTTCCTGCTGCATAGCTGCATCCGGGATATTGGCCCCTGATTGAACCAGCACAATAGGTGAGTTTTTTGGAATCAGAAAACTGTCTTTATTGGCCTCTTTTAATGCTTGTTGGATATCATGCTCGGTAATTTCAGTGAGTGGATCGATATCCAATACTTCCTGCTCTGTCAGTTGACTTTTACCGGTAAGATTTGCTGCTCTGGATTTGAATTCGGGCGCTGAAGAGCAACCGCTAATAAGAGTGGCAGAAATAAGAATCAGCGGTAGAAAAATAGCTGAACCCAGACGCTTTACTGATTGCATTATTTTATCCTTTTTATATAAAAACGGTGACATCATTTTGCTAGTTGTTATCCGTGATTAACTCATGGTAATGGCTTAATAAGCCATTGAGCCGTTGTTCGATCTGTTTGGTTTGTGCCGCTGTTGGTGAAGGCTGATCCGCCTGCTGCCGCAATAGCTCTTCAACAGGTGGACTGTCATTTAACTGGCGTTGAATGGCATTTAGTGAAGACTTTAATTGTGCAAGAGATAACGTTCTCCCCTGAGCTTCGGCTTGGTTAATCTGACGGATTAAACCGGTTATCCTTTTTTGTGCCTGACTATATCCATCACTGAGTGGGTTTTCGCTGCGTAAACTGTTCTGATGTTGTTGCCATTCTTGTTTTAGTGCGGCTGCTTTTTTGGAGTCGGGCCACAATTGGGTAATTAGCGTAGACAGATTGTCGGCATAAAAGTGGCTGGCAAGCGGCGATTGATTAGCTAACGAAGTTAACTGTTGTTGGTAAATCGGCAAGTCCGGCTGATAGGCTCGGAGTGGGTTTGCCTGTAGCTCATTGGCATACTGGATGATTTCTTGCCGTGGTATTTGGGCGAAAAATTGCGGATCCATCAAGGGGGATTTTTGTAATTGGCTCAGATGAATCAACGTCAGAAAAGCTGCACTGGCAAGGCAGATTCCCATTAAAAAACCGTGCCATGCTTTAAATCGCGGTATCTGCGTCGGGGCAAATGGTAAATTTATCGATAGCGGTGGCTGTTGAGCATTGATCCTTACCGTTTCAGGTTCGGGCTCCTGTTCCGCTTTGGTCAGCACAATCGTCGGCGGATTATCAACCTTTACCTCTTCAACTGGTTCCGGCTCAGCGGGGAATAAGGCTTTTTTCCTTTGTAACTTAAGCTGGCTGGCGGCTCTTATCTCAAGGGTTTCACGCGTATTATGAATAAATTTATACAGCTCGATTACGCTGGAGTCTTTTTTTAGTTTCAGCTCATTCAACGTATCTGCTATTTGCTTTAACGGTTGTTCCAATTGGATTAGGAGCGGGATATGCGAGGCTTTAAAGGAAAACGTTCGGATATCGTAGCCAACCCGATTATTTAACCAATCCAGCATTTCTATGCGGGAAGTATCGCTTTCCGGCCATAGCTCTTGCCAATGTTCAGCTATCAAGCCAGCGATAAGGCAGCATCCTTCACCAAAACCGGCTAATCCTTCAAGTTTAGTTTTAGCAAAAGTAAAGTAGCTGGCAGTTTGTAAATCAACGCCATTTTTGCGGAATAATTCCTGAGATAAGCTGACGATTAAGGTGAAATCAACATCCGGCGCTGCGGGATGGCTCAGCTTATTAATCTCACTGCGTATTTCAGTAAATTCCAGATAGTTACGAGGATCGCCGCCAATATGGATATCCTTATGCATAAACAAATCTCCAGAGAAGGCCGGAACTTTATCCGGCCAGACAGGATTTAATACAAGGTGTTAGGTAAATTGAACTGACTAAACAGCCCACCGGCGAATGGATTATCCGATTCATCAATAAACACGCGATAAATAATGTAGCCATTATCAATGTCATAACGCACATCAAACGAGTTATTGCTTACATTGGTTAGCTTGCCTGAATTGATCATGCGTAGCAGACCCCAGGCACTGCTATAACTTAGTGTTTTATTGCTTCTGTCTCCGCCAATCAAAGTGAGTTTACTTTCCACATTATCGCGCATGGAGTTTGGCCAGATTAAGCGAACCGGAATACTGCTTGAATGGCGGTATTCAACTAATTGACCATCCAGATTGAGCACGCCGCGGCGGCGATTGCCTGACATATTGATCGGTTGAATTGAGAACTGAATGCCTAATCCATTCTGTTTACTAAAGAAGGTACGGCGGATTTTTTCAGCGATCTCAAGCTGTCTCAAGATGTTTGGATGGATAAGTGACTTACCGTTTTCATTCATACCCAAATCATTATCGATAAACACTTTCAGATTTTGTTGGTAGAAGGCATCCAGCGTACCGCCATAGCCAAAGAAGCGCTCGAACTCGCTAAGAGGCACATCAAGTTTAGCACCAGGGGCAAACGGATAACGGTTAGCCAGCGTTTGACGATATGGCATAACAACCTTGTCATTCCATTCAATCTCCAGCGATTTAATCGCTTCGATCATGATGACATTCCAGGCTTCTGTCGCCAGTTCGCTGACCCAACGTCCCAATGGTTCTGGTAGCGATTTTGAGAGCTGCTGAGCTTCAAAAATAGGATCGCTGTTATTATTGCTTAACCGTAGCTGTACCGCCTGTAGTGCGGACTTCCCTGGCGATGGCGAGTTCTGTATTGCCATCATATAACGATGTAAATCAGTCAGTCTGACGCTAACATTGCCCAATGCACTGATTTGATCTTTATCTTCAATGGTGACGCTATTTTCTTTAGTGAACTGGTGGCTTAAGTAGTTCAGTAAGCGGTAGTCACTGCTTTGGGTTGGGTTACTGGTATTGAGTAGTTTAGATCCTTCCCCTAATACGGAATCTTTAGGGGTGGTGTTCTCTCGCAGTAACTCCATGATTCGTTTAAAAACATATTCACCGCTGGTGATTTGCTCCAACCCGGCAATCACGTCCGGAATATCAGCAAATTTACGGATATGGATGTTGTTATAAGCGTTATGCCAAGTGGTGATATAGTCATTGAGATACAGCGAGGTGATTTGCTTTTGTATCTCTTCACGGTCAGCTTTGCTGTAATGGACGTTCTTGGTAATCTCCAATACCCAACTATCCAGTGAGGTATATTTAATTAAAGAATCATCCTGCAGGACAAAAAAGTTAGTGAGGCCTGACCGCGTCAGGAGTTGAGGCACTTTAAGCAACGCTTCATTATCGGCAGCAAACACCGAGTCAAAGCTGGCCCCCACCTGATTCCGGATATTTAAATCAGTTGGTAAGGCTGATTTAGCCTGTCCATGTAAGCTTTGATAAACCCGGCGATAGATGGATAAACGGCGTAGATCAACCTGAGCATCTTGAATGTTTTGCTCATAAGGCCGATAACTCTCAATGGCCAGTCGGTTTTTCTTCAGGCGCTCAGCTTTCCAATGGATGTTATCTAACGCATAGGAAAGGTGATTTTCCAGTTGGATCTGGACATCATTCTGACCTTTAAATTCTTCACTCCAGCGATCAATCATATAATTCATCACCGCCGTTTTATCACGGCCGGTTTCATCTTCAATCATTCGCATGATGCGCAGGATTCTGAGTTTATTATCACTCCCTTCTTTTTCTTTACTAAGCTGTTGTTCCAGGCCATTCATAATGGATGGAAGAAAGCGCTGTAACAGCAGGTTATAATACGTTGATTCAACATAAGGACCGATTTTATAGCCCTGATATAGTCCCATATCCGACAGCATACCTCGCCGATTATAGTCACCATAGGCAAACGTCGCCTGACTGACCGGATTAAGAAGGGGAAGCTGTAAGGCACCCAGATAATCTTTTTCAGTTGGGAGTTCGATGTTCACATACTGTTTCGCTTTGGCTAAGACTTCCTCACCGGCTTGATGGTTACTGCTATAGAAATATTGCCAACTGGCAATAATGATCACGGCTAATCCGGCTGCACTGGCACTCCAACGATATAAACGATGGCGAACATACTGACGATATTCTTCATTTTTACCCGCTAGCTGTGTCTCTTCAAATAACAGATTGTTCAGTAACTCATGGGTAAAATAGGTATGGGATAATGGGGATTGCCAGCTTGGGTAAACCTGTTCCGGCAAGTTATATTGCGATGCCGCGGATTTGACAAACAGATCCTCCATTTGCCCTTTCTGCATCGAAGAGGTCAAATAGAGACCACGCAGTAAGAATGGCTGGTGTTCTGATGAGAATAATCCTTGGTCAATCAGATCTTCAATATAGTCCTTAAGTCCATTAATCTGGCGGATAAAGGTAAAAAGTTGGCTACGTTGACTAACGTCAACATTGTTGAGCATCATGCCCGGTAAGGCGTTATTGAGCTGATGGATCCACTGTTGCCAGAAATTATTCAGCGATTTTTTCCAGTCACCGTCATCAATTGGGAAGGTGATGCCCAGAATTTCTTCCCGCTGGGCTTTATCCAGTGCTTGGTACATGGCACCAAAACCATACAGCAAGTCGAGTTTTGTCAGCACGATATAGACTGGAAGTTTGGTATGTAAATCTTGAGCGATTTCAGTTAAACGGGATTTCAACGCGGAAATATAGTTTTCCCGCTCTATTTTATTAAAGGTACAGAATTGGTAGAGGTCAACGGTCAGAATAATCCCGTTTAAGGGTTGTGCAGGACGAATCTCAGCCAACCATGACAACGCGTTTCGCCATAACTTTTCATACAGCGTGGGCAGCGCATGATCGGTAGGTTGCTCCAATAAAATCCCATCGGCTTCAATAATAACCGCCTGATCGTTCAGCCAGCAATGAACTCGCTGTTCATTTTCCGGAGCGTAGAGTTCATTCAGTTTACAACCTTCTTTAAGAAAGGTGGTTTTACCGGCACCGCGATTACCAATAACCAGATACCAAGGTAATTGATACTGGTAATCTTTTACCGTTAGCTGCTTTTGTAAATTCACTATCCAGCGATCGAAGTATCGCTGTTGAATGCCAACCTCCAACTGAACCGGATCTTTGACTTCTTGCTTAGCCTGCTTTTGTTGTGAGCGTAATCGGCGGTTAGTGAATTCCAGATGCAGCAGTGCCCATATCATGGCGCTAAGAATCGTTATTAAGGTAATCAGCCAGCGGCGAACGGATGGAGCAAAGGGTTTCATCTCCATAATTTCAAAGTCATCACCATAGCTCCACATCCAAAACATGAAGAACAGCCAGATACCGGCAATGACATACAGTCGGGTTTTTTTAGCCGGTAATTTGGGTGATTTTATTAGCTTCGGTAATCTGGGAAGCTTGGGTAACCGGGGTTTTAGTATAGACGGCAGCTTCATTGATTACTCCTTGTTACCTAATGAGTCTTTTAGTCCGTTACAACTATCAAAGAAAGAGGGTTCCCACTCTTTTGCGGATAGCTGGGCTGCTTTATGAACTAAGTTTTCTAATTGTTGTTTGCCTAACTTATGGCATCCGGCCTGATGTAACAGCTTGATGGTTTGCAGTTGGGTATAACTCCGTGAGCGGGGCTCATCGCCGGTGGTTTGTTCCAGAAACGTTAGCGCTGACTGTAGGCCTTCGCTGTTAAACAGGGATAAAGCCTGAGAAAAATCTTCACTTTGTGATTGGCTATGTTCTTTCTGGTTTAGCCACTTTTGAGTTTGTGGATTCATAAACGGTTCACCGTTAGAGAAACACAGTGATTGGCATTCAGAAAAACGCGCCAGAAAATACTTCAGTTCATTTTTGATGACGTCCGCCGTAGTGGGATGTCCCAGCTTGTTGGCAATGGCGGCGGAGAGATAGTGGCCATCAAACCAGAAAGGAGAATAGGCGATGGTGTTTTCTACCTTGAGCCAGAGTGCCAATGAGGGACGAGACAACTCACGTTCAAATTCACTGATTTTTTCTATCGGTAGTGCCGGTACCGAAGTCACACCATTACTGACGGCGGGTGGTGTGGCAATATTAAACCAGACGGCATGGCGTCTTAACTGAAAGCTGATTGGTGTGGTAAATGAGCGCTCTGCCTCAATTTCGGCAATTTTTAGCAGGGTTTTACTCCAGGCTCGCTCAGATGAGTCATCCAGCATCACATGAGGGAGCGAGGTATGAGGTACCTTGGATTCAGAGGTTGTCTGCGAACCGTTATTTGGGCTTGTTGATGGTGCTGCTGCGGCTACTGTGGTCGGCGTCACTGCCGCTGCCGACGGTAGCTCACTAATGGATGATTTTGAGTAGCTAACAATCAATTTATCCAGTTGTTCACATAGGGCGGTTTGCTCTTGCCACAGCTGTTTTAAACGAACAAATTCGCTGATAGATTGCTCACGCTCTTCGGCAATCGCCGAGTGGCTAAACAGCTCTTTGGCGTTAACAAAACGCTGGATAATCATTTGAGCGATGCGCAGTTTATTTTTCTGCGGGGCAGCAATACTCCAGTAAGCTTCAACATAATCAGCCAGCAGAGCGATAGCCAGCAGAATACTGGCGGGGCGTTCACTGCGCTGTAACGTATTGAGCAGGTGAGTTAATAGCCTGAAATCTTTCGTCTCTTCAGCCAGCAATTTTAAGATTCGATCTTGAACATCGGGGATATTGACCGTTTCATGGCTAATCGTGCCGAGCTTAGCCATTTCGGTGTCAATATATTCCCAGTCCCCATTATCCGATGGGATAGCCTGTTCTAATTGTCTTTGTGGCAGTGGCTTAAGGATTAAGTCACGCCAGGGGTGCTGAGTAATAAATTCCATAATTCGTTTACCATCTACAGGCTTGTCGAAGGGGGGAAATTGCTTTTGATAGCCCGCTAATTTGGAAAGAGATCCCGTTTAATGCTTTGTTTTCTGATTCAATAGTTAATGTTTCAGCATTGAGCAGGCGCTGAATTTCCGAAATACCGGGTAATCCACGGCTGCTTTCCAGCAACAGACCGTTATCGCGAACGAACCAATGACTGCGGAATGTGGTACCGGTATTGGTTTTCAGCGTAATGGTGCTGCTTTTGTCATTTGAGAGCGGATTAAAAAATGCAATTTGCATACGGGTAATGTTGTCCTGACAGCTAAAGATCAATACCGGCCGGGGAGGGCGAATACCCAACGCCGGCGTAGAGATAATGACTTCAGGAGACAGTTCACCGTCCGCCTGCTCAGTAAGAAACTCAGTGGAGTGCTCAGGCCGCTGTTTTTCAAGCAACAGGGCTTTTTGTACTGTATCACTGCGCTTCATAACGGCAGGTTGAGAGACATTCGCCTCGGTTGTTTTGAACAAATTGTCATAACAGGCCAAACGCAACAGTGCCGACGGCTCACTTCGGCATTGAATCAGCGCTTGCTCCAGACCAGACTTATCGGCAATTTGGGGCTCTGCGGACACGCTGACTGACCCGGCCAAAAGTAAAGCTGGTAATAGACGTTGTCGTAGCGCTACCCCGATGTTTAACATACCGGTTCCTCACCTACATAAGAGGTAAACTGGTTGTTGTTAACGCTGAAGCGTACATAGTTAATGGATTCACCCGCGGCCATTTTATTCAGCAGTTGCAGAGACACCGGCGGCAGAAGTTGACCATCAATGATAGATTCCAGCATACGAGCTCCGTTCTCTGCCCGGGTAGCTCTGGCAATAATTTGTTCAGGCACGTCTTCATCGAATACCACTTTGGCATCAAATTTATCCTGAAGCGTTCTTTCCAGTTTCTTTAGTTTTCCTTGAACAATCACGCTTAACACTGCTTTGGAAAGTGGTAGGTAAGGAATAATTTCCATACGCGCCAGCAGCGCTGGTTTAAAGAAGTCAGCTAACTCTTGATAAAGTTGGTCGCCAATCATCTCTGGTCGATCGGCATAGTCAACGATGGTTTGGTAACCTAAGTTAGACGTTAGGAAGAACACCACATTCTTACAGTCAATGATTCGACCTTCTCCATCAGCTAATTCACCTTTATCAAAGGCTTGATAGAACAAGTTGAGGACATCCGGATGGGCTTTTTCTACTTCATCCAGCAGTACCACTGAATAAGGTTTTTGACGAATACTCTCGGTCAGAATACCGCCTTCACCGTAGCCGACATAGCCAGGAGGAGAACCAATTAGGCGAGATACGGTATGCTTTTCCTGATATTCAGACATGTTAATGGTCGTCAGATACTGTCTGCCACCAAACATCAGCTCAGAAATTTGAATAACGGATTCTGTTTTACCAACGCCACTCGGGCCAACTAACAAGAATGCGCCCAATGGTCTACCCGCTCGGCGAAGATCGGCGCGAGCGGTTAATAAATGTTTATGCAGATTCTCAATGGCCAGATCCTGACCTTTAATTTCGCTGCTGAGATATTTCGGTAGTTCGGTGACAATGGATAGTTCATTTTGCGAAATGCGGTTAAGCGGTACACCAGTCCATTCAGCAATAACGGAAGAGATCTGTTTTTTATCCACGTGTGGCGATACTAACAGCTCTTCTTTTTGTAGTTCATTGAGCTCCAGCGTTAACGAGGTGAGCTCACCCAGTAGAATCGGCTCTTGTGATTTAGCATCATTGATGCTGTCATCCTGTGTATCTGCTTCACTTCCTCCAGTGACTACCGGAGTTGAAGGAGAGAGTAACAGCGCTCGCAGTTCAATAATGCGGTGAACCAATGCTTGCTGTTTTTGCCAGAGAATATTGATGTTATCCAGTTGTTCCTGACTGTCATCACACAGTTGTTTGAGACCAATGATGCGTGCTGAGTTATCTTTCAGCCCCAAACGATGTTCTCTCTCCAGCAGTTCAATCTCTTCGTTAAGCTGATGCAGGCTATTTTCCAGCACCGAAACCTGACGTGGCGGAGAAGTTAAATTGATGGAGATACGAGCACAGGCGGTATCCAATACATCAATAGCTTTATCGGGCAGTTGGCGACCTGAAATATAGCGATCGCTGAGATAGGCGGCAGCCTGTAATGCATCATCATCAATTAATACCCCGTGAGATTCTTCATAGATTTCACGGAGTCCCCGCATGATAATGACCGCTTCGTCAGCAGAAGGCTCGCCAACTTTAACTAATTGGAAGCGGCGAGAAAGGGCGGCGTCTTTCTCAAAGTATTTTTTGTATTCGCTCCAGGTCGTTGCTGCGATAGTTTTCAGTTCACCACGGGCTAACGCAGGTTTCAACAGGTTCGAAACGTCTAATCCTCCTTGCTGATTACCAGCACCGATGAGCGTATGGGCTTCATCAATAAACAGGATAATCGGAATAGGAGAATGACTGACTTCAGACATAATACCTTTGAAGCGTTTTTCAAATTCACCTTTTACTGAAGCCCCTGCCTGTAGCGAACCTAAATCCAACGACATAATTTGTGTACCCAATAAACGTTCTGGTACACGGTCTTTGGCAATTCTTATGGCTAATCCTTCTATCAGGGCACTTTTACCGACGCCAGCGTCGCCGACTACGATCGGATTGTTTTTTCTGCGGCGGGAGAGAATATCTACCATCAGGTCGATCTCTTTATCACGGCCTAATACCGGATCAAGTTTTCCATCAATCGCCTGTTGCGTCATGTTGGTGGCGTATTTATCGAGTAAGGTCGCATTGTGGGCAGAAGCTGCGCCGCCAACCTTTCTGTCGGATGAATGGGGCGTAACGCTTTCGGCAGAACCACTGGTCCACTGATGGAATTCAGACTGTAACAAGTCTTTATTGATCGACGTCAGCAACTGGGCGACTGGTTTTGAAACATAGCGGTTTGGACTATGCAGAATAGTCAGCAAAATGACGCCGGTTCTGAGGTTGGTTTCTTTTAATTCAGCGCTACTGAGTAACAGTGAATCTTGTAATAGTTCGACCAACAGTGGGGAAAAACTCGGGGTCGTTTGCCCATTTTGCGCATTATCAATCGGTGTTTGTTCTAATAAGCCACACAGAACTTCGGTATCGATATTGGCTTTAGATAATATTTGTCGAATATCACATAGCGGCGTTTCCAGGCTTTGTAACAGGAAATGCGAAACCGTAATCTCTGCACTTTGCGAGTTGACACAGATGGCGGCAGCACTTTCAAAAATATGACGACTGACCGGGTTTAGCTGTTGAAGTAATTTTGGAAGTTCAATACGAATCATGGCTAATCCCTTTATTTAAGTAGCATATTAAGTTGTTCTAATATGCTGATACTTTGTGAGTTGAGTTTGGATAAATAGAGCGAGTAGGCTAAAACCAGCACGCCAACGGTAACGATAACAATATGCTTTGTCGTCAATTGCTTAGGTAGAAAATAGCGAGCTGGTTTTTTAACGCCAAGGTGCAGACGAGTAGACGTCGGCTCGCCGTTTAGCGATAACAGTAAGCTTTGTAGGCGGCGGAATAATTTTTCAAACTCGTCGTTATTGGCATTCTGAACTTTATAGCGTCCTCTGAATCCAAGGCCAAAACACAGGTAAATAAATTCCAGCATATCTTTGTAGCGTTTAGGCTCATTCATCAGTCGTTCGGTAATCTGAAATACTCGCTCGCCGCCCCAGCCTTCATTGTGAAAGTGAATAAGTAATGACTTCTGGCTCCAAAACTTGGCCAGAGAAGAGTCAGCGCTCATCACACATTCATCAATAAAGGTGCACAGGACATAGCGAAAGGTCACAATCGATCCTGGCTCATAACCTTCCATTTCCAGAAACTGCTCGATACTTTCAATATCGGTTTGAATCTGACGGTATAAATAATCCGGTTCAGGGATATCCACTGATAGATCCTGCATACGCAGAATCATGCCTAACAGAGGGGTTGCCGCATCAATAATGGGATTGATATTGCGACCCCGAAGGGTTAATGAGTATTGTTCCAGCCTATTTAGATAACGGCTGGACTGATCGGCTCCGTGCCATAGTGATTGTTCACTCATTACTTACTCCTCACCGCCCAGAACTGCAGGTCAAGCTCAGGGAAGTTACCTGCAACATGGAAGGCAATGCTGTTTGCTTTGACAATTTCTTGCCATTCAGCAGACTGGTTATCCAGTTGGAAATAGATATAGCCAGCATGGAATGGTAACTGAGGTGGTGCTGCAGACAGTGGCGTCAGAGGAATACCTGGTAATTGAACCCTGACCAGATGCTCGACTTTGGTTGGTGTGGATATCTTAGTTTGCTGAACAAACAGGCGAATTAATTGATCCTGCGGTAGTTGAGCCTTAACCGCCAGAACAAAGTTAGCGGTTTTCAGCAGATCAATATCGTTAATCACACCGGTATATGCATTGTTGCGATCGACCAGTGGAATCGGTACCGCTCTCGGGGTTAGAACAATACTTAACGCCTGACGGGTTTTCAGCACTAAATCACTGAATGTCCGCGTTAGATCATCATGATTATACAGTTGGAAATCCTGCGCGGTTTTCGATTCAGAAGTGAACGTCATTAACTCTGAGCAGGTTTTGGTTAACATTAAATACAACGTTTCCGGGTGCACAATTTGTGTGTGCGCCAGATGCCGATAAATAGGTTTCGTTGAATTCAGCAGCTGTAACATCAGGAATTCGGCGATACCAGAAATACCTTGTTGCGTTGGTGAACCAATTTTTTCCGACAGTTGTTTAGCGCGTTCAGCAACCAGATTGGCTACTTCTTCCATAAAGGTTTGTAAGTGGGAGGCCACCTGTACTTTGGAAACGGTAGGAATAAAATCTTCATCCAGCATCAGTGTGCCATCGGCTCGCACTTCTTTGATGCGGCATAATGGCAAGATAGTATAAGCGCTTAAATTATCGGAACCTCTAATAAGCCGCGGCGATAGTCGGGCAATATTGACCTGAACATAGTTACCGTTTTGGCTATGTAAATCTCTAATTTGATGAGGATGATTTTTAAAACGCGATATCTCAGACAAATTGTCTGAGTCATGATGCAGTTCAGTAATCACATCACTGATGATGGGGAGAGCCAGATAAACATCACGGCTTTCAGTGCTCGGAATTTGCTTTATTTCAATCGGTTGAGGCGGAATATCCTCAAAAGGAATATCAAATAATGTTCCGTCAGGCATCACTCCAGCGGCATCAGTGATACTGATACGGCCCAACTTAAGCATTTCGTGGTCGATAGAAAGGCGACTGAATCCATAAGAATAGTTGACTGCGGCATCGACTCGACCGTGAATTAAATAATCAATATGCCTTTGTTGCTGTTGTAAATGCTGTGGCGCGATGGAAAGTCCTTCACGCCAGATTACGCGATTCTTATTTGCCATTTTATTCCCTTAAGATTTCTTTATTTCGACTTCGCCAGCGCGCAAGTGAATAAGGATTTTGTATTTTTTTCCTACCCCATCGATATCAACGATATCTAACCAATAGATCAGTCCCGAATCTGAGCCTGCATAGTGGGCAATAACCGCCAGATATTGAGTTTTAGACTCAATTTTTATCGGTTTTAGGGGTTTAAACTGCCCCGGCTCTAGCGTGTAGTCCTGATGGTCGACATAGTTTTTACCCAATATTTTGTCTAACGGTTCCGTTGCAATCTGGTAGTAGTCAGTGCTGAGCAGTTTCGAGTCGTCTTCTAAATAGATCACCTGAATATCGGTCGGGGAAGCTTCTCCCTCCAGATTCTGGTTAATGTCACTGTCCGCCAGTAATGAGAACTCGATTTCCGTCGGATTTTGGTCCGGATAACCAACCGGGACATCTGGATCCTGAATGACGGTATAAACCTTTTTAGACACTTCACAGCCTGATAGCATCAGACTAATGAAAACCAATATAACGACCCAGATACGGCTCATAGCGGATCCTTTCCATCAACCTCTTGTTGAAGTTGGCGAATGTGTCGGTCATAGGATTGCTCATAAATTTCCCAAAACAGTTTTTCAAATCCTTGCTGACGGTTAGAGGTCAGTTCGTCAAAGTAACTGCTGTACATTTCCCACGCCCAGGAACCATCTGGAGTACTTTTTTCACTTGCACGGCGATAGCGTAGGAAGCGGGTAATTAATGCCTGTGGAGAGAAGGCCTGAAGTAGTGCCGCGAGTGCTTCGGAGATAGCCCGTTGGTTTGCCGTATGATGAAGGCGAATTTGACTGAGGCTTTCTGCAAAAGCGGATGGTGCAGATAAATGCACCGGACATTTTTCAGTGGAATATAATAATTTCAGCATTTCGTCATAGCTGAGATTAAGGTGTAGAGGGTTATCTTCAATCGGTCTTAAATGTTTATCCGACGAATAGAGATTAGCGGCATGTAGCGAGCTTAATCCTTCAACCACGGATTTGATGCTATGACCAATTTCTTCTAGTAAATCGTAAGCTTCTTTACTGTCTTTTAGGTTAATGGAGTGCTGTAATCCCTGAAATAACGGGTTAATGGCTAAGTGATTGAGGTCATTATCCAGAGGCGTAAAATCGTTATTTGACTGGCCTTCTAACCGAATAGATTGTTCGAGCACATTTTGTGTGGTGACCACAGGAGGAACCTTATTAATAGTGAACTGGGTGGTAGGTTGTGCAGCATCCAGAACTTTCATTGGATCAAGCGGTAGTGACGACAGCACGGGAGTTTGCTGTAGTTCAGTCAATGAATATTCTTCAACGGAATCCACTTTTTTTGACAAAATTTCATTAATTGGGTCGTGATGATTGGAAATAATATTTTCAGGTCGGATCGATAGAGGATCCTGATACAACGTGCCATTTGGATTGACCTGAACTTTGATTTTAAAATCGGAGAGCTTCATGATGTCACCATGCTGCAAACGCACCGGTTTGGCTTTGGCAAATAGATCAACATCGTTCAGATAGAGCCCCGGCGCATAAGCACTGATGCAGAAGTGAGAATCAACCATATCAACTTTGGCATGCAGTGGTTCAATCTGGCCTCGTTGATTTTGAATTGACCAGAAATTATCAGCATTGCTGCCTATTGTTGCACCTTCCTGATCTATCAATGTATTTCCATGTTTTCCACTGGCAAGACATTCATGATTGAGTATCTGGAGTGTCAGCGTGTTTGAATTATTCATTAATTACTCCTGCATCTTCAGCATGGTGCTGGGATTACTTGGTGGTTCTTGGAGGAAGGTGGTCCATCCCAGATAACATCCGGTATTTTCACCTAATGTCATGGCGTCGATCTGGTTTTCCCCCAGTACCAGCTGCAGATCCCAGGCAAACTGATCCCTTAAAATAAATGACACAAAATTATGGAGAGCGTGGTGGAGCGAGCCGGTAGGAAGAAATTGCTCCATTTTTTCACGACTTAATTCACTGATGGTTAAGGTAAACTTACCGCTGTAGTCAGGAATATGTGTGCCAATAATCAGGTTTTCGCCCAGCACGGCATTGGCTTGGCCAATACGGTTTTGCTGTTGTTGAGGTATGGGCACTCGGCGAAATTGCCATGATTCAATATTGACATTCGATAAATCAAAACAGTGAGCAATAAGGGAGGCCATCAAATGAGGTGAACGTCCTGCACTGGCGAGAATACCGGCATAAGACAGCATCTTGCTTTGGTTCACTTGTAATGATTGGCGAATACTTACTTTCCCCAAGCCAACCAGTGCAAACATCCGCTGGGAAAATTCATCTTGGCCACTATGGCTATAGCAGATGTAGTAACGATACTTCCGCCAGACTTTGTATAAGTAAGTGGCTAAACGGTGATTAAACAGATCGAGCAGGGCGGTTAACCGATAATCCTGCTGAATCTCTTCCCATGCCATTCCTTCCAGATAATAATTTGGCAGAGGAGAATGGGTACCTGTCAGGCTCAAAAACGGTAATTTGATCTGTACTTTATTATCTTTAACGGTAACAGAGGAAATATCCCGGGTTACGAAGGCCAAAGATGGATTGCTAATAAAGCGGATAGATTCTTTATCCGGCGGTAAATTCAGTAAGTTATCGATATCGGTACCGCTAGACTTAGCCAGTAGCTCGATAAGCTGATAAAAGTTATATTTTTCAGCCTGTTCAGGGACTAAGTATTCATCAACGACCATTGATACACCTCATGAGTTGATGAATTAACCAATTCCAGTACGTGGAATGAATTGACCGTGGCATATTGCGAATAGAAATGCGCCATGATTGAGCCAAACAGATACATCTCCCCGGTGTTATTAAATGCATCAGGAGAGATGACTAAGGTTGATTTATGACCTTCAATAATTAAGTCATTGAAATACTGCTGATGTGGCACTGACTCAAAACTCTGGATACAGGATAATAATTTAGTCAGTGACTTCTCTGAACGTTGGTTATAACGAGCAGTGAAATTATAGTTTTGTAGAATTTGGCACAGCGAGTCCTTATTGAGTAAGGACAGATAGTTTAGAGACAGTAACGATATGGTGCTCCACTGTAAGCTGCCATCAAGGTTAGGACGGGTAATACCGGATGGAAAGGTGATGTTTTTAAACGTCACCGTTGCTGGAATACCCTCACCAGCAAGATTAATCTCTCCAATACGTAATTTCTGCGCTTCATCTCGATTACTGCACAAGGCGCGAATGGAAATGATCTCATCGTCATTGCGTCGCTCTGCTTCATCACCTCTGACAAAAGATAAAGAATAATCGATGTGCTCTTTTTCTACGCTCGGTTTACGATTTAAGTGGTAATAGAGTGGATTACCGCCATTTTCATAATTTATTTGATGTTGAAAACTGTCAAATGCCGTGTATTTCCGCGTTTGATTGTTAGCCCATCCGGTTATGCTATCAATGGAAAATAGCTCATAATGTTGGCGCTGTTGATGGTTGATATATAAAGGATATTCTGTTTTTTCACCGCTGAGGGTGATGGGTTCACAATCATGATAGAACAGATTAATGGCCGGCACACAGTTCACTTTGATGGAATCCGTGGTCAGCTTCAGCGCTGGTGGCAGTGGTTGTTTAAATTCGAATTCAAGCGCGAACGTTTCACTGGATAATCGATCCAGATAATCAGGCAATCCTTTCAGGGTAAAAAAGAGAAATCCCTCGGTAAAACTGAAGTATTCATGCAGTAATCGATAACCGGCATAAGTATTAATCGGGTAGTCCAAAATAGCATCTTCGGCATTAAATCCTGTTGCGACTAACTGAAGGTCAGGTAGCGGTAGAGATTGCCCATTGATGTGCAGTGTTGCTGCGGATAAATATTCGGCAAAATAGAGGTAGAGCTGGAAGCTGGTCATCATATCCGCTCCCAGAAATAAGCTTAATTTATCAATGCCGGCAGCGGCCAGATTTTGGCTATTGTGGCTAGTAAAGCTCAGACGAAGGGTATTGGTTGATGTTTTAGCCGTCTGATTAATAACAAATGGCGTTACCCATATATCCCGGGTTGTTCTGAAGGTACATGAAACCGGCTGACTGGCGGTGACCGGACTTAATACCGTCGCTTGCGACAGTATTTGCACGCCTTCATGATCCTGATGATTAAACTCCATAATGGTGATGCTTGGCGTTAGCTGTAAATAATTCGGCCATAGCATGTCCATCAGGTTTGAGGTGAGTTGTGGATATTCCTGATTGATTTTTGCGTGTAGCAAGCTGCTTAGATAGGTAAAACCATCTAAGGTACGATTAACGTCCGGATCGAAATAAGGCTCCGCAAGAAATTGAGAAATCTGAGGGAACTCCTCAACAAATCTCTTACTTTCTTCATTGAGATAGTGATTTTCTTGCTTAATATAACTATCTGACAACATATCATCCCTAATAGCGCTCAGAAATAAATTGATTAAAGAACTTCTAATTTATTGTTATTTATACGAATATCGAGTTCGATTTTCTCTATGTCATATACCTGAGCTATTTGGGCGATGACCAAAAAATAATAGGTAAAGGTAATAGGGTCCTGCCTGACAACAACTTGGGTATGGCTGATTCGCGGTTCATAACGTGCAATGCAATGGCGAATCGAATGACAGATAGAACTTTGAATTTCTTCAGTACCTAGCAGGGCATCATTAACATCAATGATGCCCAGTTCTTTAGTGCCATGGCATTCACCGGGCCTTGCGTTGAAAATATGACGCAGGTTATTTTTGATCGAGAGAATAAAGGCCGCGTCACCTTTGAGTCGCGGCTGGTCGTTCTGTAATCGGTCAAACAGGCTGCCTTTACTGCCTGTATCCCAGCGTCGCAAGGTTGCCATGTGACTATTCCTTGTCCAAACGTCCTACCAGAGAAAGCTCGGTATACGAACCCATACTCTTCAAATGAGGACGCAGCAACAGACGCGTTTTCACCCAACCTGGTTCACCAGGAACGTCGCTTACTGCCAGACTGATTGCGCGGAATGGGCGGCGGCAACGTACATCTACCGGTGGATTTTCCTGATCGGATACGTACTGCTTCAGCCAGGTATTCAGATTACGCTCTACATCAGCAGATTCCTGATAGGAGCCCAGTTTTTCACGCTGAATAACTTTCAGATAGTGGGCAATACGGGTAGACAGCATAATGTAAGGTAGTTGAGTACCCAGTTTGCTGTTGGTTTCTGCCGCTTTACCTTCATCCGTATTCGGGAATTTCAACGGCTTCTGAACGGATTGAGCCGAGAAGAATGCGGCATTATCCGATCCTTTACGCATTGTTAAGGCAATAAAGCCTTCTTCGGCCAGTTCAAATTCGCGGCGATCGGTAATCAATGTTTCGGTTGGGATCTTGGTTTGTAACTCACCCATTGCTTCAAAGACGTGCACCGGTAAATCTTCAACCGCACCGCCACTTTCTGGACCGATAATGTTTGGGCACCAGCGATATTGAGCAAAACTGTCTGTCAGACGAGTACCAAATGCGTATACAGAGTTGGACCACAGATAGTGTTCATGATCCTGACTGACATTTTCGTCATAGCCAAAGCTTTTAACCGGATTATCCGTTGGTGAGTAGGGTAAACGCGCCAGATTTCTAACCGTCAACAAACCCAACATTCTTGAATCTTCAGCTTCACGCAGTGAGCGCCACTTGGTATAGGTCGGGCTTTCAAAAACTGAGCTGAGTTCTTTGATGCTATCTAATTGGGTATAGCTATCAAGGCCGAAAAATTGAGGTGATGCTGATGAGATAAACGGAGCATGCGCCATGGCACCAACAGAAGCGGTATATTGCAGTAGCTTCATATCTGGCGCCGTTGGTAGGAATTGGTAATCGGCTAAAATTGCGCCAATCGGTTCACCACCAAATTGTCCATATTGAGCAGAATAAACATGCTTATAGAGACCGGATTGGGTAATTTCAGGCGCAAACTCGAAGTCTTCTAAAAGTTCATCTTTAGTGACATACATCAGATTAATTTTGATGTTTTCTCTGAAATCAGTGCGATCAACTAACAGTTTTAAACCACGCCATGATGATTCGATTTTCTGTAGTTCCTGATTGTGCAGGATTTCATCGATCTGTTGGCTGAGTTTTTTATCCAGTTCTGCAATCATTCTGTCAACCAGCTGTTTGTTGACCGGTTCTTCCGTATTTCCCGTATCCAAGAGATGGGAGACCAGCGTAGCGATACCCTGTTTA
Organism: Pragia fontium DSM 5563 = ATCC 49100; assembly: GCF_900112475.1. Lineage (GTDB taxonomy): Bacteria > Pseudomonadota > Gammaproteobacteria > Enterobacterales > Enterobacteriaceae > Pragia > Pragia fontium. The sequence continues at coordinate 42,590 of NZ_FOLW01000002.1, forward strand.
GCAATATCGTAGCTTTCATCAGCTGGAGAATAATTGGTTTGAGAAGCTATCTGATCCAGAAGGCTCATTGAGCTAAGAGCCTGCTCCTGAGAATCGGCAGCAATATTTTGTTCAGCTATAGACATATAAAGTAATCCCTTCTTAAAACATCAAATGCAATGACACAGAGGCCCGATACAATTTATCAATCTGTCACAATTGGCTTTTATGCTTACTATTCATCCGATCCAGTTGTCATACTTAATTCACGCAGCAGCTGTTCACGGCTCTTCTCATCACCGAGGATCGCTTCAATTTGGGCACGGAACGCAGGCTTATTACCTAATGGGCCTTTTAGGGCTACCAGTGACTCTCTTAACTCAATCAATTTTTTCAATTCAGGGATGGCTTGAGCAATGCTATCTGGGGAGAGATCTTTAAGTGTTTCCACTTTTAATTTGACGGGAATTTCCGATTCAACCTCGGCATTTTCTTCCAATCGATTAGGCACCGAAAACTCAAGCTCAATACCTGCATTTGCCATCACAGAATCAAAAGAATATTTATCAATTGATATCGGCTTACGTTCTTCAATCGGAGTATCTTGGGCTTTACCGGTAAAATCACCTGTCACTAATACGTGAAAGGGTAATTCTTTTTCTGCAACCTGACCGTTAGTCTCGGTTGTATATTTAATGTTGATTCTTTCTTTTGGTGCAACGCTACCTTTTTTACCAGCCATGAGTTAATCCTTTGCTAACTATATCCTGAGATTGAAAAGTGTGTGGGTGTGTTTCAGTTAATCTGATATTTAACCTGATTTAATTAATGATACGCGTATTTTTATACGACAATAATGATCAAAATACAAAATGGCAATAGCAAATTTTTTTATTTTATATTGCTTGTGCATTCATTGTGTTGCTATTTAAAAAATAACTCGCATATGTATTTTTTATATTTTATTGTTATTATTCATCCGGTTGTGTTTGTTTTTTTGTGTTGTATTTTTTGTAATTAAAAGCTGTTTTCATGTTCTTGTTTAATGAACAAAAGCTAATAAACTAGTATAAATAACAGGTGTGAAAATAATTATTATATGTTTAACATATCCCAGCTTAAATCAGGGTATTACGTATGTTTGTATATAATTTCGCACGTTATTTTATCGGTACTTAATAATCTAAATTTTAAATAAACCTGTTGGTTTTATTTTTCTTAATTTGAATTGAATTTAACTGTTATATTTATTGGGTTTATTGTGGTGGATTGACGTTATTGATGTTCTGAATAAACAACTTCGCTTAAATAATCGTGTTGTTTTAAGAACATTAAGATTTTTTGGGAAATGGAATTTAAACATGGATGCATGGCTAACAGATATGGTTTTATCGAATGTATTCATGATTTTAAGAAATTTAGAATAGCGTACTGAATAATCAGTAATTGTTACTCTAAATATACTCTTGGCAACTAAATGTAAAGGAGAATGCGATGCCAACACCAGCTTTTGCCTCGATCACGGGGAAAACTCAGGGCAATATTACTCAGGGTGCTTATACCTTAGAATCTGTAGGTCAAGGTTTTGTCGAAGGTCATGAAGATGAGATGATTGTTCAGGAAGTTAAACATCAGGTATTTGTTCCTACCGATCCTCAAAATGGCCAGCCTTCAGGCCAGCGTCAACACAAACCTTTAATTCTTACTATTGCATTAAATAAAGCAGTTCCTCTGCTTTATAACGCATTAGCTTCAGGTGAGAGCCTGCCAGAAGTGAATCTGAAGTGGTACAGAACTTCTCCAGATGGTAAGCAGGAGCACTACTTCACCACTAAGCTGGAAGACGCCACTATTGTTAACATGAACTTAGTGATGCCTAACAGCCAGGATCCTTCTCAGGCTCATTTCACTCAATTGCTTGATGTGCACTTAGCCTATCGCAAAATCGATTGGGAACACACTGTAGCCGGTACTTCCGGTGCAGATGACTGGCGTAAACCAGCAGCTTAATTGTTGTGATATGACAAAGATAGCCGTATTCGCATGGATATGGCTGTCTTCATATAATAAGCCGAGGTGGAAATATGGAGCTAAGGGATTGCTTCAAAGATGAATTACAATATATCAAACAGTTAGCCGCGGAGCGTGCAAATCAAAATTCATCGTTTGGTGATTTTCTGCAGTCTGCCGAGAATGATGCCGACGTCGAATTTTTATTTGAACACTTCGCATTTTTAATGGCCAGATTGCGCCAAAACGTTGATGATGCGTTTCCTGAAATTACGCAAAACTTATTATCGCGGGTCTGGCCTACGCCGATCAGACCAGTACCCTCAACCGCAATTCTCCGTTTTCAACCTAAGTCGGATGAAATCTATCAGCTTGCCAAAGGCAGCAGGGTCGAGGCTAATCTGGAAAATGGTGAGGTTTGTACTTATCAATTGGCCAGAGAGATCCGCGTTCTTCCCTGTTTTGTCCGAGACTGTAGTTTAGTTAATACGCCAACTAATGGCGCAATTAAGATAAAAATTGAATGGCAAGGCGGTATCACTAAAACCGGTGAGTGGATTACTGAGCCTTTTCGATTGTTTTTGAGCCATGATCCTCAGATTGCTGGGTTGCTGCAGCTGTGGTTACAGCAATATCTGGTTAAGATCTCCGTTGTTAGCGGCGATAAGCGTTTCTCTTTATCAAACCAGGTTATTGAGACTTTTATTCCGGATGCGGAGAATTTAATTCTGCCATTGGATATTCCATTATTCTGGCGATTACAGCTGTTACAGGAGTATTTTCATCTACCACACGTGAATGATTTTATTACTCTCGATCTCAGTCATGAGCTGAGTGAAATCACGTTAGATGAAGATAAAACGTTTGAGCTGATTTTTGAGTTTAACCAACCATTATTGACGGATAAAACCATTGATGCAGCATCGGCATTTTTATCTAACTGTACACCTATCATTAATCTTTACAGCAGCCAGCCGCAGATCCGGGATTTTGTTAAAGGACAAAGTTCTTATCAATATATCGATGAAGAAGATAACCATCTTTATCAAATAAAATCCATTTACTCCATTCTGGAGTCAGGGCAGCGTAACACTCGCGGTGATAACATTGCCTATCTTCCAGTAACACAGTTTGCGACCAATAACTTTAATGGTCAGCAGATTTACTATCAGAGTATGTTGGAAAACAACGTAAAGGGAGAGGCGCAGAGCCAAATTACCTTTATTGATAGTCAGGGGAAACGAGTGATTGATTTTCCTCATAAGACTTTCTTTTGTGATGTTCAGTTAACCAACGGTAAAAAATGTGATGAATTAAGTATCGGTGATATTTGTATACCCACGTTGGATATTGCCAATAGCTTAAATTTTACCAATATTACTCAGCCAACCAGTGAAATTGCTCCGTTAGTGGATAGCCACGAACACTGGCCAATTATCTCCTATTTATCATTAAGTCCGCTGTTCCTGAAAGATTTAAGTGCGATGAGGCAGTTGATCATTGACTTAAATTATCACATTCACACCAGTGCGCCATTACAGCAAATGAGTGAACAACGCCTAAAAGGCATTGTGAGCCTGCAAACCAAAGCATTGGATTGGATCTGGAATACCGGGGCCATAAAACGAGGGTTAGAGATGACATTATCTTTAGATCCTGACTGCTTTAGGGATGAAGGAGAGATGTATCAGTTCGGCTTCATTTTAGGCAATGTGCTGCCGTTTTGTATGACCAGCAATAATTTCCTGACGATGAAGATCGTCAACAGTAAAACACAGAGATTATGGTCTTTAGCGCCGATTCTTGGCGGTAGGGAGCAAATCTGAATGTTGATAACCACAATATGGATTGTGCAAGCCGCAGGGTTATATACCGCACATCGTGTTGATGTAATGAAAGGGACGTAGGTTATGGATACCGGCTTATATTTTTCATGTAACATTGGCGGCCTGCCAGAATCGACTTTTGATGTGGTTGATTTCACGCTGGAAGAAGCATTATCAACGCTGTTTACCTTGGAGGTTCAGGTAGCCAGTGATGATGCTAACGTCGATATGGATGAGCAGTTACTACAAAATGCCTCACTGACCATCAAAGTGGATGGGCAGGTTAAAAGAACGATTAATGGCATTGTGGCTGAGGCATTCCGTGGTGACAGTGGTTTCCATCGTACTTATTACACTTTTACCATCCGGCCTGAAATGTGGTTATTGACGCTAACTCAGGATAACCGAATTTTTCATTTCAAATCAGTTCCTGATATTTTAGATGAACTCTTACAAAAACATAATGTTAGGTCTGAATCTAAGTTAATCGACTCCCATAAACAGTGGGAGTACACCACCCAACGCAATGAAACGGATTATCACTTTTTCAGTCGCTTAGCCGCAGAAGAAGGGATTGTTTTTTGGTTTGAAGAAAACAAAATGTTTTACAGTGATAGTCGAACGGGAATGACCGGAGGCGAAAAGCTGCTGTATAACGCACATGTTCAGAGTGCCAGCAAAGAGTCGGTGATTCATCGCCTGCAGTATGGGGCAAAAATGAAGCCTAATGCGGTTCATCTGAAAGATTATAAATTTTCTCATCCGGATGTTGGCCTGGACACTAAAGCCAAGCAGGCTAAAAAACGTCCTCTATACACCATGTATGAAAGCTATGGCCGCTATGATGATGATGGTGTAGCCCAGCAATATGCCAAATATCGGTTAGAGTCTCATCAGTCTAATAGTCTATCCGGCAAAGCCGAGAGTAACTGTATTCAACTGATGCCAGGCAAGATTTTTGATATAGAAGAGCATCCTACTGATGCAATGAACAGCAACTGGCAAATTGTCAGCATTGTTCATCGTGGATCATTACCCCAATCTGTCGCGGAAGAGTCCGGAGATAAAGTTGCGGCGTTAACCAACAGTTTCACTTTTATTCCCGGTTCTGTGGACTGGCGTGCGCCGTTTATTGCCAAACCTACGGTATACGGTGATGAAACGGCTACGGTGGTTGGGCCGGCCGGTGAAGAGATTTATGTGAATGAATACGGTGAGGTGAAGATCCACTTCCACTGGAATAAGTATGATGCCGCTGATGAAAATGCTTCTTGCTGGGTACGCGCCGGGCAGGGTTGGAACGGCGACGGTTTTGGCTTTATGGCAGTGCCACGCATTGGTCAGGAAGTGATTATTGCCTATTTAAATGGCGATATTGATATGCCGGTGATTGTCGGCACCTTGTATAACGGCAAAAACGCCACACCAGTATCACTGCCAGCGAAGAAAACCCGCATGACTATTCGTTCCCAAACCCATAAAGGGGATGGATTTAACGAAATTGGTTTAGAAGATGAGGCCGGTCAGGAAGAGTTCTACATGCATGCCCAGAAAGACATGAATGTGGATGTACTCAACGACAAAGGTGTACATGTTATCAACGATCATAATGAGAATGTTGATAATAATCAGACCATGGTGGTCGGCGTTGACCAAAAATTAAACGTCGGTAATAACCAAGCTGGCACCATTGGTGTGGATCAAACCTTGGATGTTGGCAATAACCAAACCAATACCATTGGTAATAACCAAGACTCCACCATTGGCGTAGATCAGAGCTGGACCGTTGGTAGCAATCAAACCAATACCATTGGCAGTAATCAAACGGACAATGTGGGCGCTAACCGTACAACCACCGTGGGCGGTAATGATGTACTGACGGTGCAAGGTAATCAGGCTGAAACGATAGCTATAGCTAAAGCAGAAACTATTGGTGCGGCTAAAGCAGAAACCATTGGTGCAGCTAAAGTATTAACTATTGGTGGTGCTTATCAGATTTCTGTTGGTGCAGCGATGAATACTTCAGTTGCTTTGGTGCAGGCAGAAGAGATTGGATTAAATAAGATTGTTCGGGTTGGTAAGAATATTGGAGTTAGCTCTGGAGATTCAATCAAAATTACAGCTAAGAATACGATCGAATTAGTTTGTGGTAAGAGCATATTAAGAATGGATAAAAGCGGTAAAGTTACGATAAAAGGTAATGACATTCTTATTACGTCGAAGGGGCCACTTAAACTAAAAGGCAAAGACATTGATCTGAATTAGCGGGAGATTTTTAGTATATGAAGTTTGCTAATAAGACACCTTTTGACGCATTGTGCTACCAAATGGTCGATAAAAATGACGCTGAATATAATGTCTTTGTTGCTAAGGTCGGATTCAATTTAATTCAGCAAGAAAATGGTGAGTATCGTGTAGATATTCAAGATGAGAATTCTGTTCCTCTGAGCTTTCAGGATGTTTATGCCGGAGAGATGAATAAAAGTGCAGTGTTGGTTGAGAGCGATCTAGCGCCCTATAAACCTTATTGCGATGTTGTGATTAATGCGACAGCTTATGCGCCTGGTGGCAAAGCATGTTCAGCTTTTTCGGTTAAGGCACAGCTAACATCTTTAGATGGTGAAATAACACTCTGGTCTAAAGAGGTGGATATAATTGGAGAACGCAGAATAACGCGGAATAGCCTGACAGCGCATCATATTAGTCAACCTAAGCCATTTCTGTCGCTTCCGATCAATTATCAGTATGCATTTGGGGGGGAGTGTGTAATTGACAAGCAGGATAAACGAGCATCACGTATAGATAAAAAGTATCAATTAACAGAAGAACAATTGATTGCTTATGGTGATTTTCCTCCTTGTAATGCTATTGCCCATACAGCTTGTATGAGCAATCCTATCGGTTTGGGTTTTTGCGAGTCATGGTATTTAGATGTTATTAAAGAAGACTGTTGGTCAGCGCCGAGGATCATGAATGTTGGGAGAGCATTATCTAATTCTCATATTAGTAAAATGCTAAAAGGAAAAATGGATTTATCCGATCCGGTTTATTCCCCAGCTGGATTTGGTTTTATTGGTCGAGGCTGGTCACCTAGATTAGCAAAAGCAGGTACTTATGATCAGGAATGGATCGATAATCGTCATCCTCATTTACCGCATGATTTTGATTTTAATTACTGGAATGGAGCGCCCGAGGATCAGCAGGTGGTTGAATTGCCATCAGGGCTTCATGTCTCGATAACGAATGTTAGGCCTGATGGTGAGATTAGTTTCAATTTACCAAACCATTTAGCTTTTATCCTGTTGAGAGCTGAACAGGGTGTGATTCCTCAACCAATGAAGCTTGATACTTTATTGATAGATACTGAGTCGTTGACGGTGCATTTAACTTATCGCTACTTAATCAAAGCCGATATTCCTATATCAGCGGCTGAGTTTCGTTACGAGATTCATCCTCTGACATTGCTAGATAAACTGTATCCTCGTTCATCAGTATAAGGGAGTGAAATAGAATGGCTAAAAATTTAATCGCGAGGAAGAATGGCACTTGGTTAGTCGTCTGTATCTTTCCTGATGTGTGCAAAACTCCGATTGGTCCTTCAATGGTGCCAATTCCATATCCAGTGATGACTTACTTATCAAATTCAAAGTCAATAGTTCCATCGGTTAGAGTTAATGGTGATCCTATATTGGTTCATTCAAAAAGTTTTGTTTCGATTACTATCGGTGATCAACCCGGGATCGGTCGTGGTCTTAAAAAGGCTAAAGTTAGCGGTAAGTGCCGGCCTGACCAACGAAGCGATACGGTGAAGGCCAAGAAGAAAAAAATATTAAGGCACGGTGATAAATTTCATATGAACGGCTAACAAAGGGAGGGGACATTATGGCAAAAGGCAATACGGTTGGTAAAATTGTCAATAAACCAGCGATGTCGTTGGTTAAAGCATCTGAAGCGAATCCGGCGGAGGTTTCATTAAAAAGTGAGCTGGAGAAAATTAATCCGCTTGAGATTATTGGTGGGATTTTAGCCAGCTTCGGTGATTCGCCAGATATAGCAGATATAAAGGCAAACGCAGTGAAGCTATTGTAGTGGTAAAAAGGAGTTAAAATGTCAAAGTTTGGAGGAAAAGTTAGTGGCGGTGGGGACCAAAATGAAAATACTCCTGACTGTCAATTATACTCCTATGAAGATAAAGATTGTCCCTCAGGTTATGATGCCCACCATATCGTGCCCGATTTTGTTTTACGATATGGTACGCGTAAAGATGCGATAAAAAATGATAAGCGAATAAGTGGAATGCCGACTTTAAAAGAAGGTGTGTGTATTTGTTTGAGCGAAAAGGCGCATAAATCAGCACATGAAGTTGATGCTGCTATTAAAGATCTTGGGGATATGGGAAATCCTATCGGTACATCAACACTTTTTGATGTTTTGGAGGAGGTTAAAGTTTCTTTGGACGATATTGAGCCAGAGTTAACCGACGATTGTAAAGAAAGAATAGAAAAAAAAATCGATGGGATGTTTCCTGGGGTTGATAAGACAGCAGTCCCAGTAAGAACAACAAAGCGGCCACCAAAAGAGGGAAGTGACGCTTATAGTAGGTTGGCTAACTTTAAGTCTAAATAATATGTAAGAGGATATGGAATAATGATAATAGATCAAAATATTAAGTTTACCGGTGGCTGTTTAGTTGACAATGACCGTTTGGTCTTGACATCTGTAGATAATGATATTGAATTTTATTCTGATTATTCAGAATTTAGCTTTTGGGATACCTCCAATATAAATGATTTAACGTTTACTACTCTGGAAGTAAAAAACTGGGCTGATAATATGGTGCGTTATATATCCGCTCAGGAGGAGTTTAATGGTCTTTGTTGTTTGTCTCCAGTTGGTAAAGTTTTTTTTATTCAGGATGGTAAAATTGTTAGCATTGAAACTCTGAATGAAGTAGAACGCTGGGGCAATTTACGAAATATAGTACAAATTGGTGGACAATTATATGTATGTGGTAATAAAGGGCAAATTTATCAACGGGTAGAAAAAAATAAGTGGCAGCATATTGATGATTCTATTCTATCGGAACAGGATAGGAAAGCTGGCGTAAAAGAACGAAAAAAAATGCGTGACGAAGTCATCAATAGTTTACCAGAAGAGCAGCGAACGATGGAAAATATTACGCGAGTGCTCGACGAAAGAAAAAAGCAGGAAAAAAAACAAGGAAATAGAAATTTATCCGCAATCAATGGTTATTGTAGTAACGACATTTATGTATGTGGAACCTCGCCGGGGAGCAAAGAAGGTGGTGTGGTATTTCATTATAATGGTATTAATTGGCAAAGGTTAACAGTGCCAACGACTGATGGTTTGTTGAGCATCTATCTTCACGATGAAAATACAGTGTATATTGGTGGCTATAATGGTTATCTGTTAAAAGGTAATTATCGTGATGGCTTTATTGAAATTAGTGATAGTACTAATCTTGTCTCTATTGATAATTTTGTGTCGATAGCGGGGCGAGTTTTTCTCAGTACCAATAAGGGAGTGAGGCAATTAAAAGACGATAAGGTAGTAACCGTTGATATGTATGATGAATTAAATCAAGTAGCGTCTGAATTATTAAATGATACTGTTATAATTGATGTTTACGGTGATAATTTACTTATTGTTGGTAAAAAAGTTGTTTGTCGTTATTCGTTTAAAGAGAGTAAGATCAATTTCTTATTGTCAGTTATCGGGCAGGATGATAACTAGTATGGATAAAACACAAAGAGAGATCATAATGCAAACGTTAATGGAGCCTTTTCCGACATTAGCCGAAGCGATTTGTATCAGAGTCGGTTGCCATAATATTTATAATTGGCTGTTACGGTTAGAGCAGCTCTATGAGCTATCTCCGCATACGATCTGCCCTGAGTTGCTAAAAAAACAACATCGAGTTGTATTGGCGCAAGAGGGTTTAACCTTAACGTTGTCACATCCTCACGTGATTTATGTACCAAGGGGTGATAAAGAACGGTGGTGTTTAGAATCGGCTGAATTTGAGTTTGTTCAGACTAATAGTTGGAAGACAGAAGCGCCGTTTTCACTGGATATCCAGTCAGAATCATTAACTTCAATTCAAACTAAGCTTAGCGATGACTTTACTGATATTACTGATGATTTACGCCAATCCTATTATCTAGATGATGGACGGGTTGTTGAAGTGACCTGGAATGATAAATTAGGAAAGGGGATTCAACGTATATTAGTAGTAAGATTAGGTGTTGATATTGAGTTTGAACTTCCTGAAAGTGAATAGCGCTATTGTCGCGAACCTCTTATTTATTTTTGTTAGTCGGCGCTATATAAAATTATATTTCAGATTATTTTTGCATATCTATAGTAGGTGGCAACTATTATTTTTAGTTATCACCTGTTTTATTGCTTGTTGAATTTTTTATGTTGTATTTATGTTAAGAAATAGAGGCAGGAGTCCATTCTTACATAAACAATTATCTATTTGTGGTTCGGGGTATGTTAGCCGGATCAGTTTTAGTTTAACGGATATGACGGTGGCTAAAAGTATAGTCTTATTACCGATTCGTTATGAATAGGTGTTTGGAGAGGAGTGCTGTCTTACTTCAAAGAAGAAGTGTGCAAATAAAGTCGCTAAAAATATCAGTTAACAGAAAAACAAGTCTCTTAAACGAGAGTCTATAGTACTTAAAAATAATATGTAATTAAACTGGCAGGATGCTGACAATGACTAAAGGTGAAATAAGTGAATTAAAAAAAGAGAAAATGGCAAGAAAGATTGAGAATATAACGATACTCGAAAAACACAATGTATCTTATTCTCAATATGATATTAACCAGTCCGTTGTATTTGATACTTTAGATGGTGCAGTATGTTTTTACCCTACAACGAATAAAATTCAACACCGGGGTAAAGTATTTCCAGGGAATGCTTATGATGTTCTTGATTATGTTGAACGAATTATTAGCGGCTGCAATAATGATTAAATATCATTTTAGCCTTGGTTAAAAACTATTTTGGTATTCAATAAGTTGTTAGTCTCTGAGGGAAGCTGGCTACGAATATAGAGAAATATTTATAATTCATCAATTTTTTAGTCAATTAGCCTCTTATTCGCCTGAATGAGAAAATCATTGGTTTTTGAAAACGATTTGCCGCCTAGAATCTCACCCCAATAAAAACAGTTTTACAAGTCTGCTAAACTTATCCCTAAGCCCCCAATCATAATTGGTCTATCCCATGACTGTTGCCGTGCTTTATACGTTAATTCCTGCTGCTGCTGCCATTATTGGTGCTTCTGTTGCGCTATTTCGCCGCCCGGGTGATGGAACGATGAGTATTATTCATCATTTTACCGCTGGGATTGTTTTTTCTGCGGTGGCTGTGGAGATCCTTCCCGACTTAAAGGGGCATTCTCTTTGGGCAGTGCTGTTAGGCAGTATTACCGGTGTAATACTGATGCTGGGTATCAAATATCTGGGGGAGAAGGCAGAGGGGCCGGTGGGGTTTATTTCTGCGGTGGGTATCGATATTTTTATTGATGGTTTGGTATTAGGGATTGCCTTTGCTGCTGGGGCGAAAACCGGAATGCTGTTAACTCTGGCGCTGACGCTGGAAATTTTATTCCTTGGATTATCGGTGGTTGGTGAGCTACGGGACTTTTTAGGTAATCGTCGTCGGGCATTGGCGGCCGTGATTGTACTGGCATCATTACTACCAATCGGTAGTATGCTGGGCGCACCCTTAGCTACACTTGGAACCTTCTGGTTGACAACTTTTTTGGCATTTGGCCTGACTGCTCTGCTTTATCTGGTTACTGAAGAGTTGTTGGTTGAGGCTCATGAAGGGGGTAAAGATACGCCACTGGCAACCGCCATGTTTTTTGCTGGTTTTATATTACTGCTGGTATTGGAAGAAAGTATGTAAAACGGTGAGCAATTTTAGTCGCTGTTATTAAAGCCGATAGATTGGAAGAGTGGCTTATCCTTAACCGATCACTTTTCCAATTGCATGTCGGCTATTGAAAGCTACAATAATCACAAGTACCTCCCTGATTAACTCAAGGGAGTCAGGAGAGATTTTTATTTTTCGCGCGCAGGGCAATGTTTTACTATAGCGCCCAATTCTTTTACACCGCCGTATGGATATCCGATGCGTTATTTAGCTGCTTGTATACCTTTAATTTTTTTGCTCTCTGCCTGTAGCAGTAAGCCTAAACCTACTGACACTGTCTCTGAACCTACTTTTGTGCAGGGAGGATTCAAGCTTGAACCAGAACATGCGGTTCATCCATTAACCGGTGATTTTGCCGCTAACCCGGCAACCGAGCGCTTTATTAATAATATGGTGCAGAAACACGGTTTTGATCGTCAGCAACTACATGACATATTGGCACAGGCAAAAAGGTTGGATAGCGTGCTACGCTTGATGGATAAGCAGGCTCCGTCGACAACTAAACCTGTCGGTATACCAAAACCGAATGGCGCATGGATTCGTTACAGCAACAAATTTATTACCCCTGACAATATACAAAACGGTGTTGCTTTCTGGAATCAATACGATGCAGCCCTGCAACGCGCATGGAATATTTACGGTGTACCACCTGAGATTATCGTCGGTATTATCGGCGTGGAAACCCGTTGGGGACGCGTGATGGGCAGAACGCGGATTCTCGATGCGCTGGCGACCTTATCGTTTGAATATCCGCGTAGGGCAGAATATTTTAGTGGAGAACTGGAGACGTTTCTGCTGATGGCACGAACGGAAGGTAATGATCCGCTTTCTTTACGCGGTTCTTTTGCCGGAGCCATGGGGTATGGGCAGTTTATGCCTTCGTCATTTAAGGATTATGCGGTGGATTTTAACGGCGATGGACATATCAATCTATGGGATCCGGTAGATGCGATCGGCAGCGTTGCTAATTATTTTAAGTCTCATGGTTGGGAGAAAGAAGCCACTGTAGCCGTTCCGGCAATCGGACAGGCGCCTGAACTTAAGCATGGTTACAATACCCGTTATTCTTTGACCACTTTGGCTATGGCGGGTTTAAAACCGCAGGGTTCAACCAGTCATCATAAGGAAGTGAGCTTGCTGCGTCTGGATATGGGAAGCAGTTATCAATATTGGTATGGCTTACCCAATTTTTACGCGATTACTCGCTATAACCACAGTACTTATTACGCCATGGCCGTCTGGCAATTGGGAGAATCGGTACGGGTTGCCCGTAAGCGCCAGTAAATAAGTTTATTCACTCAATAAAGGGTCGCTAATCAGCGACCCTTTTTGCGTTATATCACAACGAGATTATCTGTTGGCAGGTGCTGGTGCACCTGGTTTTGCCAAAGTTAAAAGCTACTTTTCATTTGTAAAATTATTGTAACTGGATGCCATTTTATGTGAAACAAGCCGCTGGGTTAGAGCGTATCAATAATTACAGTAAATATGATTATTTAGGACAATGAGAGGTAAACAGTATGAGTTTTCAGGAGAAAGTCGTCATTGTTACCGGGGGTGGTAGCGGTATTGGTCTTGAAGCGGTAAAAGCCTTTGCCAGAGAAGGAGCGTCAGTCGTTATTGCTGATATTAGCGAGCAAGGTGAAAAAGTAGCTGAGTCACTTAGACAGGATGGATTTAATGCGCTGTTTGTTAAGACGGATGTTACCAGTGAACCAGATCAGCAAAACCTGATAGTCCAAACGATTAAGCATTTTAAACGCCTGGATGTTGTGTTTGCCAATGCGGGAATTGCCCGGGATAACGTTATTGATAAATTGAGTCTGGCTGACTGGCAAAAAACTATCGACATCAATTTATCCGGGGTATTTCTCAGCAATAAATGCGCTATCAGTCATTGGTTGGAGAACCAACAACGCGGGGTTATTGTTAACTGTGGTTCTATCCATAGTTTCGTTGGTAAGAAACACGTTACTGCTTATGCTGCGGCTAAAGGTGGAGTTAAGCTGTTGACGGAAACGTTGGCTGTTGATTATGCCAGTCAAGGCATTCGAATTAATGCGGTTTGTCCCGGCTATATTGATACGCCATTACTCAGTGCCTTAACTTCGGAACAGAAAGATGCGTTGGTAAGCCTACACCCTCAGGGGCGTTTAGGGCGTCCGGAAGAAGTGGCTAACGTTGTGTTGTTTCTGGCTGGAGATAAAGCGACTTTTGTTAACGGCGCATCGGTGTTGGTGGATGGTGGTTATACGGCGCAATAATTAATGCCAGCAGTAAAGCACGAACTTCCGCTTTTTTGATAGTAGAAGTTCGTGACCCGCTTTTTACTCCATTCGGTTACAGTATTTCACCATTACTGGCGATAACCTGGCGATACCAGTCAAAGCTGACTTTTTTCGAACGCTCCATAGTGCCAGTTCCATCATCATGTTTATCAACGTAAATAAAACCGTAACGTTTATCATATTGGCCGGTGGTAAATGATACGCAGTCCAAGCATCCCCATGGCGTATAGCCCATTAACTCAACACCATCGTAAGTAACGGCTTTTTTCATCTGCTCAATATGGGTTTTTAAATACTCAATGCGGTAATCATCGTTAATCTTTCCATCTGTACCGATCTTATCAATGGCACCAAAACCGTTTTCTACGATAAACAGCGGCTTTTGATAGCGTTCATACAGAATATTGAGCGAATAGCGCAGGCCAACCGGATCGATTTGCCAGCCCCAGTCTGAGGCTTTGACATAAGGATTGACTACGCTGCTCTCAAAACCGGTAATAGCATCGGTATTACCTTTGGTATCGGCTGAAACGGCATTGCTCATGTAATAACTTAGGCCAATATAGTCGACGCAGCCTTCACGTAAGATTTCAGCATCCTGCGGTTGCATGTCAATATGAAAACCTTTACGTTGCCATTCAAGCAGAGCATAGGCAGGGTAATAGCCGCGAACCTGAACATCGCTGAATAGGAAACGATGATGCATTGCTTCCTGCGCGTACATAACATCATCCGGATTACAGGAAAATGGATATAGTGGAATAGTGGCGATCATACAGCCGATTTTAAACGCTGGGTTAATGGCGTGCCCCAGTTTCACAACCTGAGCACTGGCAACAAATTGATGATGCAGTACTTGATACATGCACTCTTCGGGATTCGGTTCCTGATTGAATATAACGCCAGAACAGCAATAGCCAAATAAAGGGACTTTATAGTCACGTTGATTGTTTATTTCGTTAAACGTCATCCAGTATTTAACTTTGTGCTGATAACGTCGCATGACCACTTCGCTGTACTTAACGAAGAAATCAACGACCTGACGATTTTTCCAGCCGCCATACTCTTTTACCAGATGCCACGGCATCTCGAAGTGCGACAGAGTAATCACCGGTTCAATATTGTATTTGAGCAATTCATCAAACAGGTCATCGTAAAACTGTAAACCCGCTTCATTTGGCGTGGCTTCATCCCCATTAGGGAAAATGCGTGTCCAGGCAATGGAGGTGCGGAAGCATTTAAAGCCCATTTCAGCAAATAAGGCGATATCCTGTTTATAGTGCGAATAAAATTCAACGGCCTGATGGTTGGGGTAATAGTTGTCTTGTTGAATATCGTCGGTTATCACGCGTTCGACGCCGTGAGCGCCGCCGGTTAAGACATCTGCAATGCTGATGCCTTTGCCTCCCTGATTCCATCCACCTTCAACCTGATGGGCAGCGACTGCGCCTCCCCATAAAAAACCTTTAGGCAATTGATGCTGTGTCATATCGCAGTTCTCATTTGGTAATAATGATGATTTTAACTCGTTGGTTTAGTGTAGGTGTGGACGTGCAGTAATCAGTTATGACTACGCGAAAATATGCCCAACGAGTATGCATGGGATAATAATTTGCTTTGTTGAAGATTAACAAAAATAACGGGGATGTCACGATATAACAAATAGGGTAAAAAGTGATTTGTTACCGCCAAAAAACAAGCTGTTTTATTTGCTCAAAGACATTTGTGCCAGATGATGTCCGATCGCTTCTAATATATAAATAACCGGGACTTGGGTAGTAATATTATGTCCGCCAGAGACAATGGTTTGAGGCATATGATAGGAAAGATTAAAGTCAGCCATTCGTGCTAAAGAACAGGTTTCACTGTTGGTAATACTAATAACTTTGCAGCCGTGTAGGCTGAATTGACTGGCCAGACGAAGGATTTCCTGAGTTTCTCCAGAGACCGAAAGAATAATCGCTACGGCATTTTTAAAGGTATCTGTACTGACCGGATAATAAGGGTCGTCAATATAATTGCTAAATTTACCGACGTTAGAAAAAAAACGCGCTCCGTATTTCCCTAATGAGCCAGAAGAGCCCGCACCGACAAAGACAATTCTGTCCGCATTAGCAATGTGAATAACGGCTTGATTTATTAATTCATCGAATTCTTTATTATTGATGCTGTTAAAGAAGCTGACGATCTCACCCACGCCAAAATTAACCGGTTGATGGATTTCCTGCTCAATAGAGAGCTTAAAACGAATACGAAATTCAGAATATCCGTCACAGCCCATTTTCTTACAAAAACGCATAACGGTAGTGGTTGAAACATCAGCTGCATCGGCAAGCTCACGGATAGTCATATACATAACTTTGTCCTTATTCTTAATGACATAGTTATAAATTATCAATTCCAGAGCGTTAAGATTTGCGATTGCAGTATGAGTAAACATTGTTATGCCTGAGTAAACGCCAGTCGTTTGAATAACGCCAGTCGTTTGAATAAGGGCTAAATTTAATAACACAATAACAGATTTTATGTTTATCGGCATACTTGATCGAATGCGGACTGAACAGGACGAAAGGCTGATTTATGTATGCTGTAAATTAACCATCTAACGGCACAATAACGCTTATAAGCAGGGTGATATGCTGTAAGATTGGCGTAACACGTTTTCAGACAGGAAAGTGATATGAATGATTCCTCATCCATCATCTCAACATCTGATGATGCCGCTATTCAGCAACAGTTTATTCAGCTAAGCCACAGCCTAAAACACAATCTACCAATAACCTTACTGCATATTGGTCAGGAAAAAACATGGGTGTTATCCGGAAGCTCACAACGACTATCTACTGTTCAACGGCTGAATATTGGCGCTGAAAATATTGCGAAAGACTGCTTTTTTCATCAACCTCCTACGGAGGGTGAAATGGAGAGGGCGATTATGTCGGTTGAGGATGAGGTGATTCGTATTAGCAATCAGATAACTGCAGATTCACAATTATATACAGCTGATAGAACGCTGGATGATATTGCCCGCGCACTTGGAATCGCGCCTCAACCTGAATACAGACTTTCTCTGGAAGAGGTTGAGCGGGTATTTGATAGTTTGGCAGCAGTAATGTCAGGCCGCTCTGCGGCATGGGAAGGCATACCTGAAGATAATGTTTTTTCTGCCAGTTTATTGATTTTACGTGAATTCATGCATCATTTGGGTTTTTCGGCGATTACTGTGGTTGAACTTTAATGTTTAATCTAAATTTGAGAATCAATAACGAGAGAGACTTTTTATTCTAGTACGTTAAAATATGGTTCATCTCATTATTGGAAAAGTTGGAATGTGTTTGGCAAAGCTGACTTAAGCGGTTTGCCTAATGTGTTCGAATGTCGCTAGGATAAATACGCTGAGGCATATGGTGGTGAGTTGGCGTATTTTATACGATGTTGCTAAAAATACGATAACCAAATGGGGATATCGATTTTGAATAAAAGAACGTGTGAATTAAGCCAGCAGGTAGGGGAACGCTTAGCCAGACAAGGGCTGTGGTTTACCTGTGCAGAATCTTGTACCGGCGGTCTGGTGGCCGCATATATTACTGAGATACCGGGAAGTTCGGCCTATTTTGACCGTGGTTTTGTTACCTACAGCAATCAGGCCAAGCAGGATTTACTGGGAGTGAAGCCGCAGACGCTACACCAATGGGGTGCTGTCAGTGAGTTAACGGTACGTGAAATGGCGAGTGGCGCTCTCAAAGCCGCTAACGCTGATGTTTCCGTGGCTATCAGCGGTATTGCTGGGCCAGATGGTGGAACGCAAGATAAACCAGTAGGTACGGTCTGGTTTAGTTGGGTACACCGGGATGGCCGGGTACTCGCTAGGAAGATATGCTTTACCGGTGATCGTCATCAGGTGCGCCAGCAGGCTGCAAATTACGCATTGACGGTCGTGTTGGAAAAATTTCTTTAAAACTCTCTTGATACTGTATGATTATACAGTATAATCATTTTATCGCTTTAGAAATGAAGCCTCATACATTTTTATGACCATATTTATAACCATGGAGCCACACAATGGATGACAACAAACAAAGAGCACTTGCCGCTGCATTAGGGCAGATTGAAAAGCAGTTCGGTAAAGGTTCAATCATGCGTTTGGGTGATACTCAATCCCTTGATGTGGAGTCTGTTTCTACCGGTTCTCTGAGCCTGGATATTGCACTAGGCATTGGTGGTTTACCGATGGGCCGCGTTGTTGAAATTTTCGGGCCAGAATCTTCCGGTAAAACTACCTTGACTCTATCGGTTATTGCTCAAGCGCAGAAAGAAGGCAAAACGTGTGCCTTTATCGATGCGGAGCATGCGCTGGATCCCGTTTATGCGGAAAAATTAGGCGTACAGGTTGATGACCTGTTGATCTCCCAGCCGGATACCGGCGAACAAGCCCTTGAAATTTGTGATGCGTTGGTGCGTTCTGGTGCTGTTGATGTCATCATTATCGACTCCGTGGCGGCACTAACGCCGAAAGCGGAAATTGAAGGCGAAATGGGGGACTCACACGTTGGTCTGCAGGCTCGTTTGATGTCTCAAGCGCTGCGTAAGCTAACCGGTAATATTAAGAATGCGAAATGTCTGGTAATTTTTATTAACCAGATTCGTATGAAAATTGGTGTGATGTTTGGTAACCCGGAAACCACTACTGGTGGTAACGCGCTGAAGTTCTACTCTTCTGTTCGTTTGGATATCCGCCGCGTTGGTGCGATTAAAGACGGTGACGAAGTGGTTGGTAACGAAACCCGCGTTAAAGTGGTGAAGAACAAGATTGCTGCACCATTCCGTCAGGCTGACTTCCAAATTCTTTACGGTGCTGGCATTTCTAAAGAGAGCGAGCTGATTGACTTAGGCGTGAAACATAAGCTGGTTGACAAATCCGGCGCATGGTATGCCTATAACGGTGACAAGATTGGTCAGGGTAAGGCTAACTCAATGAAGTTTTTACTGGAGAATCCGGCTATCTCTTCTGAGCTGGAAAAACGCCTTCGTGACTTGCTATTGAGTAATAATCCGGTGATTGAAGCTGAAGCCGAATCAGAGCTACCTGAAGGCGAAGAGCTTTAATTAGCACTCATTAGGATCTTTGTTTAAATGAAATCACTGTTACCACGAGCGATGCGATTACTGGCTCAGCGTGATTACAGTGAACAAGAAATGCGCCGTAAGCTTGCGGCGCATTCTCCTTTTGACGGTTTTAGTAAAGACCGTTACGCAGAAAAAACGCCCATCTCAGAAGAGTCTATCAACCAGGTTATTGAGTATTGCCATCAACACAACTGGTTGAACGATGCCGACTATGCCCGCCGTTTTATTATTAGCCGCAGCAATAAAGGTTATGGTCCACAACGTATTCAGTCTGAATTACAGCAAAAAGGCATCAATCGTGATGAAATTCGTCATGCGATGTCGGAATGTGAAGTTGACTGGTATCTGAAGGCCAGAGAGGTTGCTGTCAGACGTTTTGGCTATGAGTTACCCACTGACTGGAAAGAGAAATCTAAAGTTCAGCGTTATCTCGCCTACCGGGGTTTTATGCAGGATGAAATCCAATCAGTTTTTACTGATTCTGAATAATAAACCCTCTGTGGATTTACTTCCCATCAAAGAAATTTTATCTTATGCCTACTTTTAATTCGTAAGCCAGCCATTTTTCTTCTGATTCGCTGTACTTTACTTACGGATAGCCTTCATTTTAGCCAGATATTGGAAATTATATGAGCAAGAGCACCGCTGAGATCCGTCAAGCGTTTCTCGATTTCTTTAATAGTAAAGGGCATCAGGTTGTTGCCAGCAGTTCTTTAGTCCCTCATAACGATCCTACGCTTCTGTTTACCAATGCGGGGATGAACCAGTTTAAAGATGTGTTTTTGGGGCTTGATAAGCGCCCTTATACCCGAGCGACGACTTCACAGCGTTGTGTGCGTGCTGGTGGTAAACACAACGATTTAGAAAACGTGGGTTACACGGCCCGCCATCATACTTTCTTTGAAATGTTAGGTAATTTCAGCTTTGGTGATTACTTTAAGCATGATGCGATTAACTTTGCCTGGGAATTATTGACCGGGGCGGAGTGGTTTAATCTGCCAAAAGAGAAGTTATGGGTGACCGTTTACGCCACCGATGATGAAGCCTATGACATTTGGGCTAATGATATTGGCGTTCCCCACGAAAGAATTATTCGCATCGGTGATAACAAAGGTGCTGCGTTTGCCTCGGATAACTTCTGGCAGATGGGTGATACCGGTCCTTGTGGCCCATGTACCGAAATATTCTTTGATCATGGCGATCATATTTGGGGTGGGCCTCCGGGATCCCCAGAAGAAGATGGCGATCGCTATATTGAGATATGGAACATCGTCTTTATGCAGTTTAACCGTCAGTCTGACGGTACCATGCTGCCATTACCTAAACCTTCAGTAGACACCGGTATGGGGCTGGAGCGTATTGCAGCAGTACTGCAACACGTTAATTCTAACTATGATATTGACCTGTTCCGCACTCTGATTGCTGAAGCAGCCAAAGAGACTAAAGCAACGGATTTAGACAGCAAATCTTTACGCGTTATTGCCGATCATATTCGTTCATGCGCATTCCTGATTTCTGATGGTGTAGTGCCGTCAAATGAAGGGCGAGGATATGTGTTACGCCGTATTATTCGTCGTGCGGTTCGCCATGGCCATATGCTGGGCGCTACAGAAACGTTCTTCTATAAGCTGGTGAAACCACTGATTAGTGTAATGGGCAGTGCTGCTGATGAGCTACTGCGTCAACAGTCGATGGTTGAGCAAACTCTAAAAACGGAAGAAGAGCAGTTTGCGCGTACGCTGGAACGAGGTCTGGCCCTGCTGGATGAAGAACTTGCCCAGTTAACCAGTGATACATTAGCGGGTGAAACTGCATTCCGTCTGTACGACACTTTTGGTTTTCCACTCGATTTAACGGCAGACGTTTGCCGTGAGCGTAATATCAAAGTTGATGAAGCCGGGTTTGAAAAAGCGATGGAAGAACAACGTCGTCGAGCCCGTGAGTCCGGTGGTTTTAGCGTAGATTACAGTAAGCTGATTCGCGTTGAAGGTGAAACAGATTTCAGCGGCTATCAGCGTCTGGAGCAGTCTTCTAAAGTGGTTGCTTTGTTTGTTGATGGTCAGGAAGTCAATCGTGTTCAACAGGGGCAGGAAGCGGTCGTTATTCTTGATGGGACGCCATTCTACGGTGAATCCGGTGGTCAGGTAGGTGATGCTGGTTTGCTTAAATCAGCTAAGTTTGCTTTTGATGTACAGGATACTCAGAAGTATGGTCAAGCCATTGGTCACATTGGCCGTTTAACGCAAGGTGAACTGAACGTTGGAGATAGTGTTGATGCTATCGTCGATGGTGTACGTCGTGAGCGAATTCGTTTGAATCACTCTGCTACTCACTTGCTTCATGCTGCATTACGCCAGATATTGGGTGAGCACGTTGCTCAAAAAGGCTCATTAGTAAACGACAGCTATTTGCGTTTTGACTTCTCCCATTCTGAAGCAATGAAACCGGAACAAATTCGTGCTGTTGAAGATTTGGTTAACCAGCAGATTCGTCGTAATTTGACGGTTGAAACCAATATTATGGATTTAGATGATGCTAAATCCAAAGGTGCTATGGCGTTATTCGGTGAGAAGTACGATGATAAAGTTCGTGTACTTTCAATGGGTGATTTCTCGACTGAACTTTGTGGTGGTACGCATACTGAGTCAACGGGTAACATTGGTTTATTCCGTATTACCTCTGAGTCGGGTATTGCTGCGGGTATTCGTCGTATTGAAGCTGTAACGGGCGAAAACGCGATTGTTGCTATGCATCAACAAAGTGATGTGTTAAATGAGGTAGCATCACTGGTTAAAAGTGATGGCAATGGCTTAATTGAGAAAGTAAAAGGATTACTGGAACATAGCCGCGCAGTTGAAAAAGAGTTGCAACAGCTGAAAGATCAGATGGCAGCACAGGCAAGTTCGTCGTTAGTCAATAAGGCGATAGATGTAAAAGGTGTGAAGCTGCTGGTCAGTAATTTGAATAACGTTGAGCCTAAAATGCTACGTACGATGGTTGATGATATCAAGAATCAGTTAGGTTCTGGTATCATTGTGTTAGCAACCGTACATGATGGCAAAGTAAGCCTGATTGCTGGCGTAACTAAAGATTTGGTTGATCGGGTAAAAGCCGGTGAGCTTATTGGAACCGTCGCACAGTTAGTGGGTGGTAAAGGCGGAGGTCGTCCTGATATGGCACAGGCCGGCGGTACGGATACTAGTGCATTACCAGCAGCGTTGGCTACAGTTGAGAGCTGGGTTGCTGCGAAGTTATAAAGTATTAAGCCGCATATTTATCATAATAGCGTTTGTTGCTTTGTTTATATATGCGGATTTTGTTAATATTTTTAACGTAAGTAAAACACAAATTTAAAAAAGTTGGCTAAACTTAGATGTATACATGTTCTTATCTTGGTTATTGATAGAATGAGTTTGAGCTAAAACGATCGGTATCGGCTGTAATAGCTTACGTTCTTGTGGTATATCATGGATAATGGGCAGGATGCACAAGAGAAGCAATGGTCTGTTTAATCTGTCAAGGAGCAAAGAATGCTTATTCTAACTCGTCGAGTTGGTGAGACGTTAATGATTGGTGATGAAGTTACCGTTACCGTTCTGGGCGTAAAAGGTAATCAAGTTCGTATAGGTGTTAATGCACCTAAAGAAGTATCTGTTCATCGTGAAGAGATCTACCAACGAATTCAGGCTGAGAAGTCACAGCAATCGACTTTTTAAGCTTTTGGCGCGTCTCGCTTTGTTGAGTGAGGCGCGTTGATTTTTCCTTTCCTGCTTTATCCCTCTCCCGTTTTTCCATCATTCAATATTGATTATTCGTTGCTGGTGATAGCCATTTTATGCGCATTTTTTGCTGGTAAACTGTTCGGGTTGTTTGCTTAGTGCACAAACGAACGTTATGAATAAAAAAGTATTTGACTTATAAGCCCGGGAAAGTAATATGTGCGCCACGCAGTGCCGATAAGCATTTCAAATGTTGAAGGTATTGTAAGTAGTAAGAACGGTGAGGTGGCCGAGAGGCTGAAGGCGCTCCCCTGCTAAGGGAGTATGCGGTCAAAAGCTGCATCGAGGGTTCGAATCCCTCCCTCACCGCCATTCTTATTACAGATTTTAGTAATCTGCACCCGTAGCTCAGCTGGATAGAGTACTCGGCTACGAACCGAGCGGTCAGAGGTTCGAATCCTCTCGGGTGCACCATCTTATGTGAATATTGTTTTAGCAACGATATTCAAACAGATAGTATTATCGCGTATGTCTTAGTATTTCAAAGAGCACCCGTAGCTCAGCTGGATAGAGTACTCGGCTACGAACCGAGCGGTCAGAGGTTCGAATCCTCTCGGGTGCACCATCTTCCTCTTAAATCTTAGTTACTTTTTGTAGCGTTAAGGTTTTGCGAAAACGCAGAGAGAGGATAACGTTGCGTAAGCAACGGCCCGAAGGGCGAAACAATAGTGGAGTCATCCTCTCGGGTGCACCATCTTATTATCAATATCGTTTTAGTTACGATATTCAAGCAGATAGAATTATCGCGTCTGTTTTAGTATTTCAAAGAGCACCCGTAGCTCAGCTGGATAGAGTACTCGGCTACGAACCGAGCGGTCAGAGGTTCGAATCCTCTCGGGTGCACCATCTTCTTCTTACATCCTAATTACTTTTTATCTCGTTAAGCTTTTGCAAAAGTGCAGAGGGCGTATAACGTTGCGTAAGTAGCGTCTCGCAGATCGAGACAATAGTAGAGTCCTCTTGGGTGCAGCATCTTCTTCTTGATTCCTTTTTTATTCCCAGTTAATCCCTTCTGGCTTTGGTGCTAATACTCTTTAAAAGTGCAGCATAGAGCAGAGCTTCCTATTGGGTATGCTTAGCGTAGTATCTGGCAAGTTATGCAGAGGGCTTATAACATGATGACAGCGGCCTTTATTACGCAATTCTTCAATATACTCCAACATATCCAAATCTAGCGCCATAGCGGCTGCTTGGTTTGAGTATTAAATCAAGTCAGGGTCAAGTTCAGGATGGTTTACCGCGATGCCTAAGAGTGCCGTTAATTCGTTTTTTGGACGGATTATATTGTGTGGATAAGCATTCAGTGGTGTTGATGAATACGAATTGTATCTGAGCTTGTCGCTAATCTAATGAACCTGGAGTGACTAATCGAAAAGTTTGGGCTTGGTTATCGTTATCGCTGATTAGACATGATGTGTAAATTAGTTTGCCTGCGATTGTTAGTTACTGCTAATGATTTTGTTATGGAAATGTTGATTAATATTGTTGATGTAAATCGATAAAATAGTAAATACCTAATTTTAGTCATTTGATTTTTTTAAATGAAATGATGTTTTTAAAATGGCCGAATACATATTCGGTATTTATTGTGACACAATTTTGTATAAAATTATTATCATTTTCAATGATGTTTAAGTCTTTTTTGGATTTAACTATCCACATGAAATACTAATTAGTGCAATTTTGATAATAGGAAATTTTATAATCGCCAGGGGTAAGCCGGTTTTAACTTATTAATGTATTATTAATGACCAGATTTCTTTGATCCTCGGTCATTTTGGTTAGAGTGAATAATGAATGGTAAATTATTTTAAGTTGTTTTCTTTGTTTTTTTTGAAATAAAAATCTATATATGTGAAATTTTATAGTTAAGCTTTTATTTGTAAGGGCAGTATTGTTATTATTTACCAATAGGGAACAGGTGATTCTCATTGTGCTTAGCGCTAATTTGATAAATAACTTAGGGTTTATATTAGTATGATGACACTCTTTAGTATTTATTAAATCAAGTTTTTCGCTGAGTCAGAAAATAGCGAAACAGGATATTATCAAGCTATTTACATGGCAGTAATATTCTTAATGGTTTTCATATCTGGTTGTTTCAAGTGAATTTTTATTAGGCTATAGATAATTAAGTTATCGGGCCATCGGTTTTTTGTCTTTTGGAGATATATAGACACTTAAATAATTAAGATGTTTATTATAAGGATGTATAAGCATGTCGTTAAAATCAGCAAGCCAATCATTACGATTTATATTTATTATTCTAGCGGTAATCGTTGGTTGCTATGTCTTTTTTTTCCACGATCTATTAGAAACCATTGATCATTCTCCGTTAGTCAATGCCAGTATTATTACCGTTCAGATTGTTGGTGTTCTCTATTCATTTTTTATGGCGATTTCTCTGGTGATTGGTATCAGAGATTGGCGTCGTTTTACGCAAACAACGCCTTCAGAAGGTACATCGGTTCGTTTACGAGGTGCAATTAACCCACTGCAAAGTCGTATATCCGACTTGATGCATTCTAATAGTGAAGTCCGTGGGGCTTTGTTACAAACGTTAAGAGAATCTTTAACGCGTAAAGTGACCGGTGCAGAATATCTTTCAGGACTACTGGTTGGTCTGGGGTTATTAGGAACGTTTATTGGTCTGATTATGACCATGGGCAGTATTAAATCAGCGATTGGCGTGATGAGTTCTGGTAACAGCGAAATTTCGGCATTGTTGGACGGTTTGGCCGCACCTTTAGGTGGGATGTCTGCTGCATTTACTGCATCGTTACTTGGGTTATTAGGTTCACTGGTGATGGGACTTATCGCTCATATGCTAAGTACCGCATCAGAGCATTTATATACTGATATTGATGGCTGGGTTCATACACAACTTGCTGAGAGTAATTCAGGGGATGAAGGATATACCAGCAATTTGGCCGATGGTCGGCCAGGTGTTAGCCAGTATGCGCCAGCCAGTGGAATTGGTCCGAATTATGAAGTTGAGCGTTTGTTAAGGGGAATCTTAAAGTTCACTGAAGTTCAGCAAGCTCAACAACATGAGAGTATTGGTTATTTGAATAAATTGTTAGCCTGCCAGGAAAAATTATTTGCCAGTCAACAGGCTGTTGCAGAAAGTCAGCAAAGTACGTTGGAGAATCTGGAAAATAATCATCAGCACGTTATGGACATTATTGATGTTCATAATCGCCATATTGTTGATATTTTGCAGGGTTCACTGAATCAGCAATCAGGTCTGGTTACCGCTTTACAAAATACTAATCATTATCTCTCCGTTAATGGCGAAGTTCTTCAACAGTCACTTCAGGTTCAGGAAGGATTATCGAAGGGATTAAACGGTATCCAATATGAGTTAAGCGAATTAAACCAGCATGCTGAGCAGCAGAGCCTGAAACAGGATGATCTTGTTAATACCGGGCAGGAAACATCTACCTCAGTGAAATATGTGAAACAAGCCCTGATTGAATGTACGGGGTATCTTAACCAGAATCGAATTCAGCTCGGTGATACCTTTATTCAGGTTGCCGATAGTTTGAAGAGTTTACAGGCTGAAATACAAGGCGGCCGCCAACAGATACTTACTCTGGAATCCATACTGAGAATGGGGGCTGGTGATTCTGACAATATTTCTCAAGCCATTCAGTCTCAGAATAATGCATTACTTGAATGTATGCGCCAAATTACAGAAGCTAACATTTTTATGCGCTCGAGTAGTGAAGTGTTTATGGAGGAATACCGCAATATCCAGAAAGAAGACCAGAAAGCCGTGCCAGCAGAAATAAACTAATTTCTTTTTATCAATGAATTATTGTTTATACCGAACCGTGTTTTCAGGTAGTGATTGAGTCGTAAGAACGCTACAGGGATGTTTTAATATTATGAAAATAAAAAGAAAAAAAATAGTTTATTCTGTTTTATGTGCGCTTCTTATTTCCGGATGTCGTTCTGGAACGTCAGATACACAAATACATACATTAAACTCGGAAGAGAGTAGTGGCGTCCCGAATATTGAGGCCCCAAACAATGAGGTAGAAACGAATACTGCGGTTGTATTTAACTCGGTTATCGTTGCCTCTTCAGACCTCATGGCAGATAGCTCAAAAGAAGGAATATTTAAACCGGCATCCAGCGTTGGAATGTTTTCACTGACGGCGGCATTGAAACAAGCTCAAGAATATTCATTGCGTACGGTGATAAGCCGCGCAAAAGTTGATGAAGCAGAGTTACGAATCGATGAGGCTAAAGCAGGCTACTATCCAAAATTGCAAGCGAT
Organism: Pragia fontium DSM 5563 = ATCC 49100; assembly: GCF_900112475.1. Taxonomy (GTDB): domain Bacteria; phylum Pseudomonadota; class Gammaproteobacteria; order Enterobacterales; family Enterobacteriaceae; genus Pragia; species Pragia fontium. Next base: position 69,856 of record NZ_FOLW01000002.1, read on the forward strand.
GGTAAAAACGGCAGATTGGCTCTCCGACCGCAGTGCTAAAGTGGCGCGATCTTTTGATGAATATTCCCAGATGCAATTAACATTGCAATATAACCTGATGGACTTTGGTCGAACCAGTCATGCGGTTGGCAGTGCCCATGAGATTCATCGGTCGGCACTTTTTAGTTCGGATAGTGAAATTAACTCGGTTTCTTTTGATACCACCAAAGCTTATCTCGATGTTCGTCGTTACACATTATTGCTGGCTGCCGCCAAAGATTACGTGACAGTGACTTCAGAGTTGGTTGATACATTAAAAATTAGGGTTGCTGGAGGTGGTTCCCCCGAATCGGAACTGATTAGAGGGCAGTTAGCGCTGACCAACGCTAAAAATCGTCAGAAAACCATTGATCTTCAGTTGACCAAAGCAAAACAAAAACTACGTAGTTTGTTGGGGCAAGAGATATCCATTGAAATGGTTGAGCTCGCAGATATTCCTGCGAACATTGATTTTAATGCCATGATTGCCAGAGTCCGGTTAGAAAATCCAAATATTAAAGCCCGTTTGGCTGAGCTGAACGGTGCTAAAGAGGATGTTTCTGCGGCCAGATCTGGTCGCTATCCTAGCGTGGATGTTGTTGGGGGTTACAAGCGGCCTTTCCAACACCCGGAGAATTTAGACGGTAACTATTTAGGCGGTAACGTTGCTTTGCAAGTGAGTGTTCCCGTACTGGATGGAGGAATTAATAGTTCACGTATTGGTCAGGCATTAGCTCGCTTACGTATGGCTGAAGCGTCATATGGTCAGTTACAGCGTGATGTCAGCGAAATGGCATTTAACTTATCTAACGATGCACTGAATGCCAAAGATTTGTGGAGAATCCAAGGTCAGGCCAAAACGGATGCCAGCCGTACGAAAAATTTATATTTAGATGAGTTTCGTTTAGGTACCCGTAGTTTGAATGACCTAATTAGCGTACAGACAGACTTCTTTAATGCCAGCGTGGGACGGGTGACATCGCAATATGATTATTATTTATCCGTATTAGGACTTTATCTGCTCTCAGGGCAGGTAGATAACGGCATTACCATGCTCAAGCTACGCTAAAAACAGGAAGCAGAAAGATGAAAGGGAATGGACATTTTTGGCCAGCTTACGTTGATATGATGACGGTCCTTTTACTGGTCTATTTACTTATTTCAATGATTTTTCAGGTTTTATTGATTGTTGCTCAACAAAATGTTGGTGTAAAGCTTAGTGCTCAGCAGCAGGTAGAGATTCACGCAGTTCCTCAAGGTTCTAAATTGAATGAATTACGTATGATGCTGGATGTTAATCAAAACTATCTGGGTTCGAAAAATAAGAAAGAGCTGATTAGCTGGCTGGAAAAATACAAGGATGACATTGAAAAAAATGGAGTGGTTATTTATGCCGCTTCAAAAGAAGGTAAGCAAATAGGTGTAAATCTGACGTTGCAATACGATCGTTGTCTGGAAGTGCTTAGGACTATGCAACAGTATGAAATATCGACTCAAAAAGTGACAATTAATAATTCATCAGTCAATATTTTTCCTGAGGATTTTGCGGCAATTTACCTTAAGTCACCGTCAGATGTACCAGTGAAAAATGACGAAATGAGTACATCTGACAGAGCAGGAAATCCTGCCTCAGTTGGAGGGGTATAGTGTCTCAACCAACCCTTATCAAGCGCGGGATGACTGCTTTCAGGCTGATAACAAGGTGGTTTCCTCAAGGAATAGCCGGTTATACCTTATTGGCATTTTTTCTGTTTTTTATTTGGGCATTTTGTTTCCAACTCGATGTATTAGTTAAAGGTAGCGGCGTCATCCGGGTAGAGAGTCGCAACCTTTTGCTACAGCATCCTGAAGGTGGGGTAGTACGACAACTATTGGTCCACGAGGGGGAAACAGTTACCAAAGGGCAGTTAATTGCGGTTATTGATAACAGTTTGATCAGTGAGGATTCAGCCAAGAATGAGGCAGAGCGTCAGGCGTTAAAAATAAGAGAACAGCGCTTGCAGCATGAATTATCAAAAACCAGATTTGAATTAACGCTGACTGGCAATGATGAAACAGACAAAATAGTCCGTAGTGAATATCAACTCTATTTGTCTCGCCAAACTGCATTGCATGAACAGCTACAGGTTAATAAAGCACAGTTGGAGCAGCGTAAAGCCCAGCAGACCGAACTGATGACCAAAGTCAGTGATTTAACCAAGCAGCTGGCCTTGTCACAAAGTCAGGTCAATCTCTATAGCTCCATGGTTGCTAAAGGAGCTGCTGCGGAAGCTTCGTTATTACAAAAACGGTCAGAATTCCAGCAAGTTCAAACTTCTCTGAATGAAGCACGTCTGAGATTACCAAAAGTCCAAAGTGAGTTAGATGAGTATCAGGCCAGATCTAATCAGGCTTTGGCTGATTTTATGTCGGATACACAAAGCCAGCTCAACCAAACCAAAGTCGAATTAAGCCGGGTTGATGTACAAAACACCGCGAGCGAAGGACGTAAAGCTAACGCTCGCATTGTTAGCCCGGTTGATGGCGTGGTTCAAAAACTATTCGTGGCCCATAACGGTGCGGTGATCAAGTCTGGTGGTGAAGTGATTGAAATTGCGCCGTCAAAAGTTCCATTAATTGCTGAAGTTAAAGTTCGACCGGAAGACCGGGATCGTATTTGGGAGAAAATGCCAGCGCGTTTGCATATCAGTGCATTTGGTTCGTCTTATGCCAATACATTGGAAGGGAAAATTACGGTAATTAGCGCGGATGCCATCAGCGATGAGCAAAATGGTCGCTATTACCTGATTAGCGTTGAAGTGCCTGAACAGCAATATGAAAAAGTTATTTATCCGGGAATGGGGGTTGATGCCTATTTGCTTACCGGAAAAAGAACACCGTTAGAATATTTAATTAAGCCATTATTAAATAATGCAAAATTAGCATTGTCTGAGCCATAGAAAAGGATTTTAGACAGTACCATATAAAAGGAACTGATAATGATAAACGATTTTCCATTACCGGCTTCACCTGCCGTTTCAGTTATTCCTATCACGTATGCGGATAACCATATCCCACTCGATTTTGATCAGATTCAATTACTGATTAATGGTCCGGATTTAATTATAAAAAGCGGGGATGATAAACAGCTGATATTGCCGTTGGGGGCTAAATTGGCCTCACTGAATCAGCATTTATTTACCCTGAGTTTTAGTGATGGAACGGTTATCAGTTCAGACGATTTACTCAGACAGGCCAAAGTCGAAATTGAAGCGCCGGGGATGAATAGAGCAGGAAAAGATCTCAAAGGAGAGCCAACGACAGAACCTCAGGTGGTGATTAAAGAGGTCATTAATCAAGTTATTATCGATGAAAATATCGGTGGTGCCGTTGACGAGGCGGAATCGGATGAGATTACCATAACTCAGATTGATAGCGCTCTGCCTTTACCGGACAAACAACCCGTCACTGAACTGTTGGTCAGATCTACCTCATCCGGGACTCCACCCGAACCTTTAGGCCAAGCGGCATCTGCCGGTGAATCTTCTCATCCACCGGTTACTCCTCCAGATACGGAGGGTAATGGTGTGGTTGCCATGCCACTAACCTTAACACAGGTAGCCGGTGTTGCGGATATGTTGAATCATTTTTGGCAAGGCGGGACGGGAAATCTGGCAGCAACCAAATCAGGTGATTGGGCAACTCAATATGTGGCGACTAATATTGATTTATCTGCGGAGTCATCTAATTGGACCATTCAAGTCAACAATAATCAGGTGATACCTGAAGGTATGGTTGCCAGGGTGATTCGGTTAGATAAGAGTAGTGGCGATATTAGTGTGACTGGCCTGCCTGCCGGATACGTATTGATTACTGCGGATAGTGCGGAAGGTAAATTTTACAATCTGCAACCTAATGAATTGATGCTTATTTATCCGCAAGGACATAAAGCATCGTTTGAATTGAGTTTTACCTATACCTCGTTATCCGGTACTCAGATCAAAGAGAGTGCTAAGTTTGTCATTGTTGATAATCCCACTACTAATATCGACAGTGATGGTCGCTTCCAGCTGTCAACAATGATGAATGACGTTAACGTTTTGGGCGGCAGCGGCGATGACCACATTATCGCCGGTCATCAATATGGTATTTATGATGGCGGTGCTGGACACAATACTGTGGATTATTCCGCTTCATCCCAGGCATTGGTGATTGACCTGACAAAAGGGGAAACCACCATTGCATCCAATGGTACTAAGCAGCATAGCCTAATTAATATTCAGGAAGTGGTCGGCTCAGATTATGGCGATACGCTGATTGGTAATAGTGTTGATAACGTTTTACGCGGTGGTGCTGGTGATGACTTGCTGATCGGCGGAGCGGGAAATAATCGCTTAGACGGCGGTAGTGGAATCAATACTGTTTCTTATGCGGCATCCACGACTGGCGTTTCCGTTGATCTTAGTGGTGGAGTGACCAGTAATAATGGACTAGGTGGTCAAGATACCCTGTTAAATATCCAAAATATTATTGGTAGTAGTCAGGATGATGTGTTGATTGGAAATCATCAAAATAACCATATTCAGGCGGGAAATGGTGACGATACCCTAATGGGAATGGGGGGCGATAACTATCTTGATGGCGGTGCTGGTATTAATACCGTGAGTTATGAGCACGATATTGCCGGTGTTCATGTGGATCTCTCTACGGGAGTCGCACAAAACGGCTTCGGTGGGACAGATACGCTGATCAATATCCAACAAATTATTGGTTCATCATTTAATGATGTTTTACTCAGTGGTCGGGGATATTCCTACATCCGAGGTGGTGGTGGGAATGATACGCTGATTATTAACGGTGACATGGCCAGCCGGGCAATACTTGAAGGTGGGCTAGGTGATGATATGTTTATTGCTGGTAACGGCGTGAATAAATTTATCGGCGGTGGTGGTTTTGACAAAGTTGATTATAGCCAGGCTCGTAGCGGTATTGATGCTAATCTAAAAACGGGTCAGGTTTATGATAATGGCTTTGGCGGCATGGATACGCTGGAGGAGATTTCAGCCATTATCGGTACCCAGTTTGCCGATCGTTTTATATTAGGTAACGGTAATCATCATATTTCGGCTGGCGGTGGAGATGACACCATTATTGCGGGTAGCGGAAATAATCATATTGACGGTGGAAGCGGGTTTAATACCGTTGACTATAGCGCTGCTGTTAGCGCGATTAACGTTGATCTACTGAGTGGTGTTGCCAGTAGTAACGGTTTTGGCGGTCAAGATAATCTAACCAACGTTAATCAGATTATCGGGACTGCATTTAACGATGTCATTGCCGGCGGTAATGGTGATGATGTTATTTATGCCGGTGATGGTGACGATATTATTCTTGGTTCATTAGGCAGCGATACGCTGTTTGGCGGGGAAGGGAATAATAAACTGGATTACAGTCGGTTATCTGCCGGCGTCACCATTGATGTCATTAACGGCCGTACAATCAAATCAGTCGGTGGGACAGATTCATTTTCACATTTCACCCAGTTTATTGGTTCTCTCGATAACGATGTATTCATTATGTCTAAGGGCAACTTCACTATCGACGGTGGTGCAGGGGTGGATACGGTTGATTATAGTCAGATCAGCGCGAGAATTGTGGTTGATTTACGCAGTGGCCGTGCCTACCAATTTGATGCCGCCAATGCTGATTTCGGCGTTCAGTACTTATCCTCAATAGAAAAAATTATCTTACCAAATTCAGTATCCGGTAGAGGAAGCGTGGTTTATACCGGTACCAGTGGTGGCCTTTGGGTTATGGGTAGTGATGGCGCAGATACCTTCTATGTTATGGGGGGAAGTAATACGTTTACTGGCGGAGGTGGTACTGATTGGATTTCTTATATACATGCCAAGTCTGGTGTCAACGTGAGAGTCGATGCCAATAACAATGGCAAAGCTACGAACAATGGTTATGGTGGTCAGGATATTCTCAACGGGATTGCTTATATTCAGGGGTCGTCACATGACGATTATCTGGCGGGTAATAACCTACTGAACGGACGCAAGGGTAACGATACTCTGGAAGGAACGGGCAGCGGTGCGATTGCTTATTATCGTGAATCACCGAGGGGTATTGTGGCGGACCTGGAAGCTGGGATAGTGAGTGATGACGGCTATGGATATCAGGATAAGTTAATCAATATCAACAAGATATATGGCAGCGATAGCGGCGATATTATCTATGGTAATTCGCAAGATAATGTCATTAGTACTTATGAGGGGAATGATTTAATTTTTGGCAGCAAAGGTAATGACTTTCTTAATGGTGGCAGTGGCATTGATACCGTTGATTATAGCCTGCTGGACGCTGGGATCCAGGCCAACCTGTCAACGAAGATAGTGAATAAAGGCGTTAACGGTAAAGATAATTTGGCATCAATAGAAAATCTGACTGGAACGATATTTGATGATGTCCTGATCGGTGATGCAGGGAATAATATTCTGGTTGGTGGTGGTGGTAATGACATTCTCATTGGCGGCGGTGGTGATGATTTACTTTTCGGTGGTAATGGATTTGTTACCGCCAGCTATCAAACATCGACCTCAGGTATTCATGCCAATTTGAGTACCGGGGTGGTTGCTGATGGTTTAGATGGAACAGATACGCTGGTTCAGATTAATAAAATTTTGGGCTCATCCCATGATGATATCTTCACCATTACCAGTAGTAGCGATCTGCAGAACTATGTTATTGACGGCGGGGCAGGTATCGATACGTTGAAGAAAGTCGGTTCTGGCCAGACGTTCAATTTAACCGGTCCAGATTTTCAGATTAGTAATATTGAACGGTTTGATTTTGCTGATAAAGCTGCCGACGACATTACTGTCGATCTTAATGCGTTATTTGCCGGGCAGGCTGCCACCTCTTCTATTTTTATGAATACCGATGCTGCCGATGTTGTTCATCTCTCTGGTAGCGGTTGGTCAATGGTCGCTAGCGATGCGAATAGTGAAACATGGGCTAACGGGAATCAGACCTTCAGCCATACGTGGGCTTAAGCTATGACACTAAGCAAGAATAACCAAGGCAGCATAAGCAGCATAAAAGGATTTAACCATGAATAATAATGTATCTGTACCTGGCACCAATCCCACATCCATGGTGCCTTTTACCTATGCTGAAAATAAAATTCCTTTTTCCTGGAGTAAAGATGACGTTCAGCTATTGATTAATGGGCCTGACCTGATTATTCAAACCAGCAATGGCGAACAGATAATTTTGATGCTGGGAGCTGAGTTGGCATCGTTGCATGATGGGTTGTTCAGACTCATATTCAGCGATGGTAAAGTACTGGATTCAAGTGAAATTATTACTCAGGCAAAAATACAGAGTACTGCACCAGAGAGAGATAAGGCACCTGAGAGCCTAAATCCAGAAGCACTTCAGGAAGGTAATATCGTCGTTAAAGAAGTTGTTGTCGAAGATATTATTACCATAGACAGCAAGGGTGGTGGTGCAACAGAACAACAAGATGATTCAACCTACGTTCAATTAGATGCCACTGTTGAGACGACGCTGACGAAAAATCAGGTTGTTGATGACTCTATTCCTGTGATTAAGAAAAGTTCGGGTTCTCCACCGGTCGAGCAGCAAATTCAAAACAGTAATATTCCGACGCTAGGTGAGCCAACGGAGCCAACCATTGTTTATCCTAAGGTCACATTATTGCAAGTGAGTTCATGGCGTGATCCTGTTGCTCATCGTTATCAAGTGGGGACGGGGAGTGAGGAGGCCAGAACGGATGGCAGCATTAAGCAACAGTATCAATCTACGCGAATTGATTTATCTAATGAAAGCGCTAATTGGACTATTGATGTTCAGAACACCGCGTATTTTGCTGATGGAATGGTCAGCCGGATCATTCGTTTTGATGAGGCCATGGGCCAGGTAACCTTAAGCGGATTGCCGGCAGGATACCAAATGATTACCGGAGGTACGGCAGAGGGGAATCGATACGGTTTATTACCGGGTGAAATAATGTTGATTTATCCTCAGTCACAATACGATACCTTTACTGCAAACGTCTCTTTTACCGACGCTGAAGGCAATATCAAGCAGCAGAAAATGACCTTTAGCGTAGTGGATAATCCGACATCGTTAATTGATAGTAAGGGACAAATCCAACTGGCAGCGAGCCCGAATGATGTGTCTGTCATTGGTGGTACCGGCGATGATTTTATCATTGCCGGTAAAGGGAATGACAGTTATGACGGTGGGGCTGGGAGCAACACTGTTGATTTCAGCAAAATTACTGTCGGAATAACGGTTAATTTAACGGAAGGAACCGTTACTGGTGGTGGGCAATATAGTTTGTCTAATATTCAGAATATTATTGGTACAGATTATGATGACGTGTTGATCGGCAATCACCAGAATAATCATCTACAAGGTGGGTTGGGTAACGATACGCTAATTGGTGGTGGTGGGAATAATATTCTCGACGGCGGTGAAGGTGTTAACACCTTGAGCTATCAACATGCCAATTCCGCCGTGAGTGTTGATCTGAGCTTGAATCAGGCCACCAATAATGGGGAAGGTGGTACCGATCAAATCACGAATATTCAAAACGTCATAGGAAGCCAACATAACGATCGGATTGTGGGTAATGGGAGTGATAATTATCTATCTGGTGGGGATGGTGATGATGTCCTTATTGGTATGGGTGGAAATAATACTCTTGATGGCGGAACGGGCATCAATACTGCCAGCTATGAGAATTCAACGTCAGGTATTCAAGCCGATTTAATAACCAAGATGGTCAGTAATGGTTTTGGTGGAACGGATACTTTAATCAATATTCAGGACATTATTGGCTCTAGTTTTAATGACAGAATTGTGAGTGGCAACGGTAGTTCCTCAATCCACGCGGGAGCGGGTAACGACATTATTATCGTCGGCGGAAATGCAAGTAGTCGAGCTATTCTGGATGGTGGTGAAGGCGATGATTTATTTATTGCTGGCTATGGCTATAACGCCTTTATTGGCGGAGGCGGTATTGATACGGTTGATTATAGTCATGCATTAACTGGTATTAACATCAGTATGAAAGATAATCGCGCCTATGTGAATGGATTTGGCGGTATCGATCAATTTGACGGGATTACCGGTATTATAGGTTCTGAATTCGACGACCGTATTGAGCTCGGTGCGAACGATGCCATTATTCATGCGGGCGCTGGAAACGATCTAATTATTGCTGGTGGCTCCGGGACTAATTTGATTGATGGCGGCAGTGGCATTAATACGTTGGACTATAGTAATGCAGCATCCGGTATCGATCTCAGCTTGCAACAAGGTAAGGCGCGACAGAATGGATTTGGCGGTCAGGATACAATCGCGAATATCCAAAACTTAGTCGGTTCGGGATGGAACGACACTATCGAAGGCGATGATCACGATAATAATATTAGCGCTGGAGCGGGTGATGATTGGGTATACGGTTCCAAAGGCAATGATGTCATTGATGGTGGAAAGGGCAGTAATACTCTGGACTATAGCCGGTTATCTGAAGGTGTCACCGTTAATATGGTGCAGGGCACTGTACAGAAAGGGATAAACGGTAGCGATAGTTTTACTTCCTTCGACAGTTTTATTGGTACGGAACAAGACGATTCATTTCTTATTACTACTGAGGTTGCTTCAATTGATGGCGGTGCTGGCTTTGACAGCGTGGACTTTGGCACTATCGGTGGCAGCTTTATCGTTGATTTGTCTAGCGGAACCGTTGTTGGGCGCAATGGTACTAATCAGAATATGGGAACAATACGCCTGAACGGTATCGAAAAGGTTATCATCAGTTCGGGAGTTGGCAGCCATTTCATTGGTCATATGACCGAGAGTAATGAGTTTGTTGGTAGTGCCGGCAATGATATTTTCCGTGCTAACGGTGGCAATAATGTGATTACTGGAGGCGGAGGCGCTGATTGGGTGGAATATATTAGTGCTACCCAAGGTGTTAACGTTAATCTGAATCAAAACGGTATTGGCCTTGGTGTAAGTAGCGATAACGGATTTGGTGGGCAAGATATTTTAAATGGTATCACTCATCTTCGGGGTTCTTCTTTCGATGACGTTTTAACCGGCAGTCATTACCTTGATGGCGGTCGTGGCAATGATGTTTTGGTCGGGGATAATGGCGCTACGGCATATGCCTATTATGGTTCAGTAAGCTCAGGAAGAGGGGTAGTTGTCGACTTGGCTGCGGGTATCACTTCAGAAGACGGATATGGTACTCAGGATACTCTGTCGGGCATAAGGAACGTTATTGGTTCAAGTAATAACGATACGGTATATGGCGATAATAGTAATAATATCATCAGACTCGGTGCGGGTGATGATTATATGTATGGTAGCCAAGGAAATGACGCATTATATGGCGAGGCTGGCACAGATACCATTGACTATAGTTTGTTAAATGCTGCTGTTAATGTGGATCTGTCTACTGGTAAAGCGAATAAAGGCGCTAACGGTACAGATACGTTAAGCAGTTTTGAGAATATTACCGGTACACAATATGCCGATGTATTAAAAGGGGATAACGGCAGTAATGTTATTCGCGGCGGCGGTGGAGACGATATTCTTATTGGCTTGGGCGGCAATGACACTTTAATTGGTGGTGATGGCTTTGTGACCGCCGATTACAGCTTATCTCCAGACGGAATCATTGCCAATCTTTCCAATGGTCAGGTTCAGGATGGTCACGGTAGTCTGGACACGCTGATCTCCATTTCAAAAATTACCGGCTCAGGTAAAGACGATATATTCCAAATAACCAATAATCTGGATTTGCATCAGTATACGCTCGATGGTGGGGCGGGGAATGATGTGATTAAAAAATCTGGCGCTGGAGGATTATTTACGATCGGTGACAGTAACTTTCATATTGCTAATATTGAAAAGCTGGATTTTGCCGACGGTAAAAATGACACGCTTAATGTGGATCTTTCCGGTTTGTTCAATGGATATTCATCAAATGCTTCAATCAATTTGAATACTGATGCTGGAGATACGGTAAATATCAGCCCTGGTGGTGGCTGGAGCCTGACTGCCAGCGGTAGTGGCCATGAAACGTGGAGTCATGGTGAGCAATCTTTTACTTGGTCATGGGCATAAAATCCAGCGAATGATAGATAAAAAATAGGCGTTTATAAAGATGGCATTTATTGATCCAGAATTAAATAAACTTGGTAATGAGAGCGCCAACTTATCAGGAAAGTATATCTCATTAGGAGATGGACTGGTCGAGGCTGCTAATAGGCTGTCTTTGCCTATTGCTCGTTGGGAGTGGCAGCATAGCTCAGAGCAGCTATCATCAAATGCCCAACCAGAAGTTTGGTTTGAGCAGGCAAAGAAAATTTTGGATGTTGAAGCAATATTCTGTAGCCCGGATCATCAGATTCTGAATGGCGCGGTGTATCTGATTGAGACTAATAATGGCTGGTTAGTATTGCAAGCGGGAAGAGAGAGACAGCTTAAAACACCAGAAGGACAACTTTTATCATTAGCTGAAAGTCGTGCCTGGCGTATTGTCCCGCTAGAAAAAGAACGTTTATTAAGCTGGCGTTCTTTATTCAAGCTGGGAGAGCAAGAAGGGCGAATTGTGACTCGTTTATTGTGGTCAACATTGATTATTAACCTTCTGGCTATCGTTATGCCACTTTACTTAAATGCCATTTATGATCGGATAATTCCGGGGCATGCGGATGCTTCGCTCTGGACATTATCCATTGTTGTGTTGCTGGCTTTAGCTGTTGAATACGTCTTTCGTATGGAAAGAGTTAAAACCGGTTGCCATTTTTTAACCTCAATGCAGCAACGGCTCGAACCCGGTTTAATCCGCGATCTTATCCATGTCACGCCAACTCAAGACAATCGCTGGGGCAGAAACGTCTTAGAAGCGATGAATAACTGGAATCGCTTTCGTATGCAATGTCTGGGGTTATTTTCGAGTTCTGCCCTCGATTTAGCCTTCTGTATTATCTATTTCGTAGCCATTGCGGCGATTGCCGGTTGGCTCGTTCTGGTACCGCTGTTTATTTTTATATGTGCCATTATTCGTGTTGTGGTTTTCCATAGGGAAAGCGAGAAGATTCCAACCATTCAGGCCCAGGTTCCTTTCTCTACCGGGATGTTAGAGAACTATCAAGCGACGGTTGCTTATCAAAATGCGTCTTTACGCTTTCTTTGTGCTAATGAAAAAGCGCAACAGGCAGAACAGGCTCGTTTTATTGCTCAGAATAGATGTAGTGCCTCGTTGTTAGCGCTGATGAATATTCAAACTGTATTGGCGGTTATCGGTGCATTTTATTTGGTGCAACTCGGTGGTATGTCTCCTGCCGGATTATTTGCAACTATCATTATCGCCGGTCGTCTTGGACAACCTATATTTTCTCTGATGCATCTGTTGCCAAATGTGCAGCAAATGCGCCGGTCAATGCGAGAAACTAATCGGTTGTTACAAGAGCGAAATCAAGAGTCTGATACTAACCTTATGGGATACCACGGCCCGCAAAATGGTTGGGGCGTTTCACAGTTGGAGTTCAAATATCATTCTGCGTTACCCTTGGTTAGTCAGCTCAATTTTAACATTGGACCTAAAGAGAAAGTTGCTATTGTCGGCGGCGCGGGGGCAGGAAAAAGTACCGTATTGAAATTATTGATGGGTATTTTATCTCCGGTTGGCGGTCATGTTACATGGAATGGATTGCTGTTATCCGCAGATACTGTTAATTCAATGCGTAATAGCGTTCATTATTCCTGGCAGGATAGTGACATTATTGGTGATACATTATACGAGTATTTATCTTTAGATAATGCGATTACCAATAATCCGGAAGCCATTCTGAATATTTTAAAGCGGGTTAATTTAACCAATTTACTGCCTTTTCTTAATCAAGGGCTAAATACTCAGTGGAAAAATCTGGCAGTACCGTTAACGGCTTTACAAAGACAGCAGCTGTCACTGGCTCGGTTATTATTGTCACAGCGTAAGTTTTGTATATTAGATAATCCCAGTGCCCATTTGGATGCGGCTTCTGAATTAGTGCTTATTGAACAGCTAAAAGAAAGAGTTGAAGCCGGTGAAGGATTTCTGATTGCAACGGATAGAGCTAATTTAGTTTCCTTAGCCGATCGCGTTATTATGTTGAGCTCCGGAAATGTTATATTTGATGGTAATAGAAGTGATTTCAGTGCGTTTTTACAGGCCAGAAGAGATAACTGAGCCTGATTTTTAATTCCCTTTATAATATTATTGATAAAGGTCAGGCTAATAAGAATAGCCTGACCTTTTTTATTGATAATTCCTATCTTTTAAAACCTAATCTTAACAATAATTATCTTTTTCTATTTTAAACTCGTGTTTCTTGAGTGTTAAAACTTTGTTTTTTAGAAATTTGATACAAATCAAACAGATCTGTAACTTGTTAATTATTGGCGTAAAAACATTATTTAATAAATCAATCTGGACTCAAAATCTAATTTTTTGTTGAAAATTGGTTTTTTTATCTGTAGTTTATGGTTTTCTTCATTAAGGTTTATTCTTTGGTTTTTAACAATATAATCAAAAAATCGATATGGATGTTAATGGTTATTAATCGGGTTATTTTTATTAATGAGTTTTGTTTTTATATTTTAAGTAAAAATCAGGCCTTTTGATTTTTTATAACGATGATAAACCGATTGTGAGAAATTTTTATCAGGTGAAATTACATTATGATATATCTAATAAATAATAATATTGTTTATAATACTGAAGATAGAACCTTAGTTATGCAGCAAGACGACATGTCAACCGTCATGTTATCTAATTCATCTAATAGATTGCTTTATGAATTGCTATATAACTATGGACAAACGGTTTCTCGCGATACGCTATTTCAGAATGTATGGGATAATCATGGTCTGGTTTCATCAAATAGTAATTTAAATCATTATATTAGTCAGCTAAGAAAGAACCTTATTTCTTTTGGCTTATCGGATAAAATCATCATTACGATTCCTAAGGTCGGTTTCAAATTTAGTGAAAAAATTCCGGTTATGATTCTGGACAGTGGTGGTGAAACACCGCGAGCAGAAAATGAAACTGATAGATTAGAATCAATTGATTTACAGCTTAATAAATTAACCTCTGAAATATTAGTTGAAACGCAAATTCGACATGAAGAGGTTGATGAGCCTTTACCCCTAAAAGTGGATGAGACACCTAACATTCATAATAATGAGGTGACTAAGGCAAGGTTTAAATGGCCTGGTAAAATATTTTATATTTCCCTGCTACTTTTAGCTTTAATTTCTGCGGTGACTATAGCTTTTTTTGCTATGGAACATAAGAAAAGCAATAGTGGTTTGTTTTTGTCTGCAAAAAGCATCTGTCCTATATATACCTTTTATCCATTATCTACAGATGAAAAAGTAAAAATGGTTGATAACGTTGATGCGATACTGAAAGAAAATAATATTTCCTGCGGAAAAGAAAAGTTTGTTATGGTTCATTATAATAGCCAGATATTAATATCCCTTTGTTCAGTAAAAGGTGAACGAACATTCTCTTGTTCTAAGATTAAATTTTGATATCAATTGTTGTTTAGCCTTTTTTATTGAAGGACCATGTGGATGGTTGAGTTAAGGCCCCTTTGTAAAAAGGGGCCTTAATTTATCTCTGATTGTTATTATATTTAACGGATATAACCCTTTAATATCACTTTGTTTTTATCAAATGTTGCTGCATTCTTTGATTTTAGTTTAAAAATAACATTAATTATTATTTTTTGAAATAATCATCTGCCTTGTTTTTGTTTATGGTGGTAAAAACTATATAACGGTGATATTTAGATTAAGCTTTTTTTTAGTGAAAATTGCCTATTATAATTAAGTGGTGCGGAGATTGACTCTCTATCATCGTTATTTTGATGATGGTTTAAATAATTATTTCTAGTTTCTATCTCCGCGGTTAATAATCAAAATTATTAAATAAAATAGTTGTGATTTTTACCAGTGGCCATTGGCTGATTTTATTAATTTAAAAATAGAAGGGTTTAATAAAATGAGAGTGAATAAAACTCCTTGTAGATTTTGTGGGGAAGTTGAAGGTGTGCGTAAACATGGCAGCGGTAAGTCGACAAAAATTCAACGTTATTATTGTACTCATTGTGCGAAAACATTTCAGGCAAAGTATATTTATAACATAATTCAACCAGACGTATCTTCATCGGATGTAGTGAATAAAACACGTTATTCTTCAACTAATTCAGTGAACTCATCGACAATGATGAATAATTAAAAATATCATTTTGAAGAATACGTTATTTCTACAGCTTATGATTTTAACTAAAAATCATTCAGAGAAGATCGGCTATTCGTTTGACTTTGAATGATTTTATGATGGTGTCCCCTGCAGGAATCGAACCTGCAACTAGCCCTTAGGAGGGGCTCGTTATATCCATTTAACTAAGGGGACATCTAAGATTTTGCAGTATACCTGCTTTTATCATGATATCCAGCGGACGGGGGCGTGTTTGTGCAACTTGTAACCGATTTTCTGCAAAATATTTCCGGTCATTCATTGGCGATTAAATATTGTCGATGAATTTTACATTCCATTCGGTTTCTCGTTTCTGTTTTGATCTGAATTCTATATTTACTCATAAATAGGTATGTGTCGGGCAGGCGTCACGCTACGAGCGAGCGAAATGCTGTGATATGATAATGGCAAGATTCATTATTCAAGCCATGTATAAAACGATGCTGGAAGTGCAAGGACTAAATTGTATCCGTGATGAGAGAGCTCTGTTTACAGAGCTAAGTTTCGTTATACATTCCGGTGAACTGGTACAGATTGAAGGGCCGAATGGCGCAGGGAAAACCAGTTTATTACGAATATTGGCAGGGTTAGCCAGCGCTGATGGCGGTGAAGTGTTATGGCAGGGCAACTCGATTTACCGTAACCGTGACAGTTTCAATCAATCCCTCTTATATATTGGTCATCATGCTGGTGTAAAAGCCGTGCTTACTCCATTTGAAAACCTCTCTTTTTTTCAGCAGGCAACCAGTGAGAAAAATAGCGATGCTATTTGGCAGGCTTTATCTCAAGTTGGATTAGTCGGTTATGAAGATGTCCCTGTTGCTCAACTCTCTGCCGGACAACATCGTCGGGTAGCTTTAGCACGTTTGTGGCTGAGTGACGCACCACTATGGATTTTGGATGAACCGCTGACTGCAATTGATAAACAAGGGGTTGCATATCTAACTCAATTGTTTGAGCAGCATGCGGAAAAGGGCGGCATTGTGATATTAACCACCCATCAGGACATGATGAGTTCGCGTTGTCCGATCCGTAAAATTAAACTTGATGGCGGGGTGTGGCGCTGATGTTTTTCGCTATTTTACATCGTGAGTTGAAAATCGCCTTTCGTAAGGGCGCGGAGATTATCAATCCACTTTGGTTTTTCCTAATTGTAATCACGCTCTTTCCATTAAGTATTGGTCCTGAACCTCAGCTACTTTCACGGATTGCTCCGGGTATCGTTTGGGTTGCGGCACTGTTGGCCTCTTTGCTCTCGTTGGAACGTTTACTACGGGATGATTTTCTTGATGGTTCTCTGGAGCAACTGATGTTGCTACCTGTGCCATTACCGATGACTATTCTAGCGAAAGTATGTGCTCACTGGTTATTAACCGGTTTGCCGCTCATTATTTTGTCGCCGTTGGTCGCGCTACTATTGTCATTTGACTTTGCTACCTGGAAAGCGGTGACGTTGACCCTGCTGTTAGGCACGCCAACCTTAAGCTTTATTGGTGCGATTGGTGTATCGTTAACCGTCGGGTTGCGTAAAGGCGGGGTGTTGCTTAGTTTGCTGATTTTACCGTTATATATTCCCGTATTGATTTTTGCCACATCAGCGATTGATGCTGCATCGATGGCGCTGCCAATCAATGGCTATTTAGCAATTTTGGGGGCGATTTTGGCCGGAACGGCAACCTTGGCTCCTTTTGCGGCTTCATCCGCTTTGCGGGTAAGCGTGCAGTAACAGAAAAAACATAATTTTAATGATATTTCAATGTGAGCATAACGACTATGTGGAAGTGGCTACATTCCCTGGCAAAACCTGAGACGCTGTATCATCTCTGCGGTAAATTTATTCCTTGGTTGGCTATTGCGGGTACGCTGTTCCTGCTTGGCGGATGGATATGGGGATTTGGTTTTGCCCCTTCTGATTATCAGCAAGGGGACAGTTTTCGGATTATTTACATCCATGTTCCGGCTGCCATATGGTCTATGGGAATTTATGGTTCGATGGCCATCGCTGCGTTTATTGGCCTGATATGGCAAATGAAATCCGCTGATATGGTGGCATCGGCTATGGCGCCAGTGGGGGCCGTGTTTACTTTTATCGCATTAGCAACCGGGTCCGCATGGGGTAAGCCGATGTGGGGGACTTGGTGGGTGTGGGATGCGCGTTTAACCTCTGAGCTGGTGCTACTGTTTTTATATCTTGGGGCCATTGCTTTATATAATGCTTTTGAAGATCGTCGTCTTGCAGGACGTGCCGCAGGGATTTTGGTATTGGTCGGTGTTGTGAATTTACCGATTATCCATTTCTCTGTAGAGTGGTGGAATACGCTGCATCAGGGCTCGACTAATATGCAGCAGACCGTTGATCCAAGCATGCGAACGCCATTGAGATTGTCTATTTTTGGTTATTTGTTCTTTTTTATCACCCTAACCCTGATGCGGTTACGTAATTTGATTCTTATCCACGACCGCCAGAAACCTTGGGTTGAGTCACTGGTCAGTAAGGGAGAGCGTTAATGACACCGGCATTTTCTTCATGGCAGGATTTTTTTGCGATGGGCGGTTATGGCTTTTTCGTCTGGCTGGCCGTAGCGGCAACCTTGATTCCTTTATTGGCACTGGTTTGGCATACCCGCTGGCAGCGTAAGCAATTACTCACCGAAATCCAGCGTCGTAAATCTCGGGAAGCGCGGATCGAGAAGGCAAAGAATAAGCAGGGGACTACCTTATGAATCCACGTCGCAAGAACCGATTGTTTTTAGCCGTTGCCGTTTTGATCGGTATGGCGCTAACTATTTCGCTGGTGCTGTATGCGCTTCGTTCGAATATTGATCTGTTTTATACGCCGGGCGAGATTATTTATGGCAAGGGTGAAGCTAAAATTAAACCTGAGCCGGGGCAACGACTGCGGATTGGCGGTATGGTGATGCCGGGTTCGGTAAAACGCGATCCAGATACGCTCAAGGTCAGTTTCAAAGTTTATGATGCCCGCGCCGCTATTGATGTCCACTACGAAGGTATTTTACCTGACTTGTTTCGCGAAGAGCAAAGCGTAGTGGCTCAGGGGGTATTTGAAGAGGGTAATGTGATTGATGCTAAAGAAGTTCTGGCCAAGCATGATGAAAATTATATGCCACCAGAAGTGGAAGAGGCGATGAAAGAGAATCATCAGCGTCCGGCAGAAAGTTATAAAACCCAGCCATCTGAATCTCAGGGGAATGGCAAATGATTCCTGAAATTGGTAATTTCGCACTGGCGCTGGCTGCTGCGTTGGCATTGCTATTAAGTATTTATCCGCTTATTGGCGCCTATCAACAGAACTCCCGCATGATGGCGGTGGCTCGGCCATTAACCTATGGTTTATTAGCCACAACGCTCTTGGCATTTGGCTGTTTAATGTATGCCTTTATCATCAATGATTTTAGCGTGATATATGTTGCAACCAACTCCAATAGCCAATTACCGGTGTATTTCCGGATGGCGGCAGTATGGGGAGCCCATGAAGGTTCTTTACTACTGTGGATTGTTTTACTTTCACTGTGGACTGGGGCTGTCGCGGTATTTAGCCGCAAAATGCCGTTGGATGCAGTCGCGCGGGTTTTATCCGTGTTGGGGATGATCAACGTTGGCTTTCTGCTGTTTGTGATTCTGACCTCTAACCCATTTACTCGCGCTTTACCGATGTTCCCGATAGATGGGCGTGACCTTAATCCACTGTTGCAGGATGTTGGCCTGATTTTCCATCCGCCGTTACTGTATATGGGATACGTTGGATTTTCTGTCGCTTTTGCCTTTGCCATCTCATCCTTGATGGTTGGTCGTCTTGATACGGCTTGGGCTCGTTGGTCTCGTCCATGGACCACTGCCGCATGGATCTTTTTAACCCTGGGTATTGCTCTGGGTTCATTCTGGGCTTATTACGAGCTGGGATGGGGAGGATGGTGGTTCTGGGATCCGGTGGAGAATGCTTCCCTGATGCCGTGGATTACTGGGACGGCATTAATGCACTCTCTGGCAGCAACGGAAAAACGTGGCTCCTTCAAAGCATGGACGGTGTTACTGGCGATTATTTCATTTTCTCTTTGTTTGCTGGGTACCTTCTTGGTGCGTTCCGGCATTCTGGTTTCGGTTCACTCGTTTGCTTCCGATCCCGCGCGCGGCATGTTTATTCTGGCGTTTCTGGTGGTGGTTATTGGCGGTTCTTTATTGCTGTATGCGATTAACGGTAGCCGGGTCAGTAAAACCAAAGCGCGCCATGAGTTTTTCTCCCGGGAATCATTTTTACTGGGTAACAACATTCTGCTGATGGCAGCGATGTTGGTGGTGCTATTAGGAACATTATTGCCGCTGGTGCACAAGCAGCTCGGTCTTGGTTCTATTTCAGTCGGTGCACCTTTCTTTGACACGATGTTTATCTGGTTAATGGTGCCGTTCTCCCTATTGTTAGGCGTCGCCCCTCTGGTGCGCTGGCGTCGTGATGAGCCATCGAAACTGCTGAAGCGTTTAATTGCCGCGGTGGTTATCACCTTGATTGCTGCTTTTGCTTTACCATGGTTACTACAAGATCGGATCATGATGATGACGGTCTTGGGGCTGATGATGGCTATTTGGGTGGTGGTTCTGACGTTGATGGAGCTACATGAACGAGCAACTCATCGTTATGGCTTCTTTAAAGGACTGACTCATCTTTCCCGCAGCCATTGGGGGATGGTGATTGCTCACCTTGGTGTGGCGGTGACGGTATTTGGTATCGCTTTTAGCCAAAACTATAGCGTGGAAAGAGATGTTCGCATGAAGGATGGCGATAGCATCATGATTCATGATTACACCTTTACTTTCCGTGATGTACGTGAAATTACCGGGCCTAACTATACCGGTGGTGCCGGAGAAATTGCCATTACGCGTAACGGCAAGCCCGAAGCGACGTTACACGCTGAGAAACGCTATTATAAAGTGGCTGGCAGCATGATGACCGAAGCGGCTATTGACGGCGGCTTCAGCCGGGATCTCTATGCGGCACTGGGCGAGCAGTTAAGTGACGGCGCTTGGGCGGTCAGGATTTACTATAAACCGTTTGTGCGTTGGATATGGTTCGGTGGCCTGTTTATGGCCTTTGGTGGACTGCTTTGCATCTTGGATCCACGCTATCGTATTAAAAAACAGTCTACCAGCGAGGCAACAGTATGAATCGGAAACTACTGTTTATTCCATTAATCGTTTTTTTGGTGATGGTTACCGCCTTTATGGTGCAACTACAGCGTAATGCAGACGGTGACGATCCGACTACGCTTGAGTCGGCTTTGATTGGTAAACCGGTTCCTCAGTTTAAGCTGGAGTCATTGGATGTTCCGGGCAAGGTTTACGATCGCGCCGCATTAAACGATGGTAAACCCGTGTTGTTAAACGTTTGGGCGACCTGGTGTCCAACTTGTTATGCCGAACATAAATTTTTAAACAAACTTGCTGCACAAGGGATTCGTGTAGTGGGAATGAATTATAAAGACGATCGCAATAAGGCCATTAAATGGCTCAATGAACTGGGTAATCCCTATGCCCTAAGTCTGTATGACAACAACGGTATGTTAGGGCTCGATCTTGGCGTATATGGAGCACCCGAAACCTTTCTTATCGATGGGGATGGCATTGTTCGCTATCGGCACGCCGGCGACCTCAACGACCGGATATGGGAAGAAGAGATTAAACCCCTTTGGATTAAGTATCAGGGGAGCGGATCATAATGCTTAAGCGAATTTCGTTCATTCTGTTTGGCATGGCGCTGACTTTTATCGCTCATGCCACCATCGATACCTATGATTTTAAATCAGTAGAAGAAGAGCAACAGTTTCGTGAGCTAACCGGGCAACTACGTTGTCCGAAGTGTCAAAATAATAGCATTGCCGACTCCAATGCTCCCATTGCTACTGATATGCGAGAGAAGGTTTATCAGTTGATGGAACAAGGGAAGTCTCGGCAGGAAATTATTAATTACATGGTTGATCGTTATGGCAACTTTGTGACTTATGAGCCTCCGTTAACGCCAGCGACGATTATCCTTTGGCTGATACCGGCTCTTTGTGTCGTTTTTGGTGCCGTAGCAATTGTGATGCTTTCCCGTCGTCATAAACGAGCGGTATCTGACGCCACGCCGGATGCGTTATCTGCTGAAGAACAGAAACGCTTGCAGCAACTATTAAGCGATGAACATAGCGCGAAAGGCAGGAAATCATCATGATTGCATTCTGGCTAACAATTATTGTGTTACTGGTTATTGGTGCTGCATTATTGATAGTACCCACCATGTGTAAAGCTAATCCTGATACGGATACCAACCGTGATGCGATCAATAAGGCTTATTATCAACAACGTTTAACCGAGTTGACCGAAGATGAAGCTCAGGGAGTGATCGCCGAGCGGGAAACGATGGTAGCGGAACTTCAGCATAATCTGTTGGAGGATATCCCGGTTGATGAGTCGGTGGCTAAGCAGACTTCATTTAATCGCATGCTGCTGTTGCCTGGTGTTTTGTTAATGTTGGTTGTTTCTTTGGGCCTGTATTTGCATACCGGTGGTTTAGGGCAGGTCATGCAATGGCAGCAGGTGATGAAAGAGATGCCGGATTTACGCCACCGTGCCGATACAGGGCAGCTCTCTACGCCAGAAGATATTGCTCGTTTTGCTTTGGGACTGCGTACCGATTTGCTTTCAGAACCCGCTAACGTACGTGACTGGACAATGCTGGGATTAGCCGGTTTAAAACTAGGTAACGGTGAAATGGCTTTACAGGCTTATGAGAAAGCTTATCAGCTAGCGCCAAACGATGCCTATATTCAAATTATTTATGCCAAGCTGCTTACTCGTTCTAACGATCCTAACGACATTCAACAAGCCAGCGCTATTTTGAAAGATATAGTGAAAACCAATCCAAACAACGTCGATGCGCTATCGGCTTTAGCAATGAATGCTTTTGGGCGGGGAGATTTTAATCAAGCTATTGCGGCTTGGGAGAAAGTGTTGACATTATTGCCTGCGGATGCGAACGGTATCGATGTGATTAAAAGCAGTTTAGCCTACGCTAAAGCACAACTCACCGCCAACGGTTCTCGGTTATCTGTGAAGCTATCATTAGCGACGGAAATGGCCGCTCAGTTGCCTGCTGAGGGAAGTGTTTTGATTGCGGTAACCGATGGTGAGTCTCCGGTACCAGTGGCGGTTAAACAGTTGCCATTAGGCCAGTTCCCGCTAGAATTATCGTTAGATGACAGTAATGCCATGATGCCATCACGTTTGCTTTCGAGCCTGAAAAAAGTAAAAATAAAAGCAACAATTACCAGTAATGATCGGGCTGATAACCGACATATAATGGGTGAAAGTGATATTCAGCCGTTTAGCGGTAAAGAAACCGTAAATGTGACTATCGGGCATATTAAGCAGTGAGTAAAGCTGTAAGGCCTACATAAAAGGGAGAGTAGAATGAAATGCCGTCTTATTAGTCTTGCGCTTGCTGGAGTAATGCTTACTGGCTGTGCCAATAGCGGTCAGTTAAATGAAGATGGAACCCGTCCTGATCCAATGGAAGGGTTTAACCGTAGTATGTTTAACTTTAACTACCACTATATGGATCCGTATGTGGTACGGCCTATTGCCGTGGTGTGGCGTGATTATATGCCGCAACCGGCTCGTAACGGCTTGGGCAATTTTACCAGTAATCTGGGTGAACCAGCCAGCATGGTGAATAATTTCCTACAGGGCAATATTTATGATGGTATGCGCCACTTTAACCGCTTTTTCCTGAACACGTTATTAGGGATGGGTGGCTTTATTGATGTGGCGGGTATGTCTAACGATAAGCTGAAGAAGGATTACAACAAAGAGTTTGGTCAAGTACTGGGCTATTATGATGTACCTTATGGCCCTTATGCCGTGTTGCCGGGCTATGGCTCTGCGACGGTGCGTGATGAAGGTGGTGGCTATGTGGACTATGTTTATCCGGTATTAAGCTGGATTACCTTCTGGGGTTCCGTTGGTATGTGGGCCGTTGAAGGGATTGAAACCCGTGCTCAATTCCTCGATCAGGATCAGATGCTGGCTAATTCACCGGATCCATATGTCTTTATGCGTGAGGCTTACTTCCAACGCCATGACTTCCTGGCAAATGATGGTCAGATTGAAGCCGAGAAGAATCCTAATGCGGATGCCTTGAAAGATCAGTTGGATGATATCGATTAATTGCTTTATTCGATGATAAACAAAAAGCCCTGTCACAGTGTGACAGGGCTTTTTTACTATGCATATTCTCCATGGTAAATACATGGAGGGCATCGCGCTAAATTAGAAGGTATAGTTCAGGTTAAGACCATATAACCAAGCTTTGCCTTTCGAATGGAAAGTATAAACCGGGCTGTTTGGCGAGTTGTTTAACTTCTCTTCAACCTTCACTTCTTTGCCGTTCATATAGGAAATACCTACGTCTACTGAAGCATCTTTAGTGAAGTTATAGGTGGCACCGGTACTTAACCATACACGGTCTTGGTCAGGAATAGAAATAGAACGGTTCTTGGCAGGTACGGCGCTATCATCAAAGGCAATACCGGCACGCCATGTCCAGTTCTCATTATGGTAATAAGTGGTACCTAATGCGATACGGTAAGCATCACGGAACCCTTCGTGTTTGTAGAACAGAGTATTGCCGTCAGAGTCGGTTCCTTTCAGCTGTTCAAACTCACTCCAACTGGTGTAGGCCAGGGTATAGTGCATAGCCCATTTAGGCGCCACTTTATGGTAACCGGACAGCTCCCAAATCTCTGGCAGGTTTAGCGTCAGGTCACCGCTCATAGTAGAACCATTGGTTCCCCATGGATAGCCGGTAACAGACTGCATGCCGTTAATATTGGATGGTAAATTACTGCTGTAGTCGCCGGTAAAATCGATATCAACTTTAGAGCGATAGCTCAGACCAATACGGTTATCTTTATCGATTTCATATAATAATCCGGTATTCCAACCGTAGCCCCATTCGTCACCTTTCAAGTGAGCGACTTCAGTATTGCTTGGCATACCGTTTTGGTTTTCACCGGCATAGCGGCTTATTTTCGCTTTTGCATAAACAGCATTGAAGCCTGCGCCGAAGCTAAGGTATTCATTAATACGGTAAGCAGCACTGAAGTTAAAGTTACCGGTTGTCAGCTCGGTCTTACCGGCCAGTGGTCCGGCAACATATTCATCGCTGAATTCTGTCGATAAACCATAGTTAGTGGTCAATGAGGTACCTACCGCCCAGCGATCGTTAATAGGGTAGATGAAGTGCAGATTAGGTACCCACTCGTTTGGCGTGATGTCACTGGAGGACATATCACTACCGGAAGGGGATGTACCGGTAATTTTTACCGTAGGCTGAACATAGATTGCCCCGCCGGAGAAAGTTGGACGATCAAACATCATCATTGATGCAGGGTTACGATTGCCTGAAGATGCGTTATCAGCGATAACACCTTCACCGGAGAACGCGCGACCCAGACCTGAAGCTGAGGATTCCTGAAGTTGGAAACCAGAGGCGTAGAGGTTGGATGATAATGCTGCGACAACGATAGCCAGTGCCGACTTTCTTAAAATGTTTTTACGGGACATACAAGATCTCAAAAGTTCAAAAATCATTACGGATTGTAATAATTAAGGAGGGCATTGTATGGAGGAAGGCGTTATCGACAGATTAGACCAGTTCAACGATCTTGAGATATTTTGTTAGCATTTCTATCTAATGTTCCGACAAAAAGTAAATGTTTTTTCACGCGCATGCGTATTTTGTTAGTGGAATAAAAAGTGAAATGGATAAAAAAAATTAAATATCAATCGATTAATTTGGCGAGTGTGGCGATTTAAAAAACTGACCTTGCGTCAGATCATGACAATTTAACAAAGTTCATGCGTAACTTGGGCTGGAAGAGTAGTATAAGCGAGATTATTAAATTTTGAGCTAGATCTCATAAACAGACGTTAATAGAGTGGTTATTTGTCCGCTTTATTCCAGAGGAGATAAACAATATGTCTGATTCATTGAAGTGTAATGCACAAGAAACAGCGGCCTGCTGTTGTGTTGATGTTGGTACCGTAATGGATAACACGGATTGCACCGCGTCTTATCAGAACGTGTTTGTTAACCGTGATGAAGCAGAACAAATGCTGAAGATGTTGACAGAGAAAGCGCGCGCTGTTGAATCTGAACCTTGCCTGATTGAAAGTCGCCTGGAAGACGTGACTGGTGGCGTGCAATTGACTACAGATTTCACGTTCTCATGTCAGGCTGAAACCATGATTTTCCAGCTGGGTCTACGCTAATACTGTTTGGTTGATAAGAGATTCGGGTGAGGCATTTAACGTCACTGCTTTGGCGTTAACGGTTAAGTGAACGGAGTCAAATATGCAAATCTTTATTATGCGCCATGGTGAAGCCAGCTATCATGCTGACAGCGATCCACAGCGTCCCTTAACGGATAAGGGACGTCAGCAAACCGCTGAAATGGCTCTTTGGTTGCGAAAAAAGATTGCAGAAATTGATTGGGTTCTGGTTAGCCCTTATGTCAGAGCACAGCAAACGCTGGATGTTTTCAAAGCAGAGTTTCCGATACCTGAACCGACAACGATTGAGACATTTTCTGCTTTGATACCGGGCGGTGATGCCATGTTGATTGCGGACTACCTGATGACCTTAGCTCAGGATGGTGTTAGTTCTGTATTGCTGGTTTCTCACTTGCCTTTGGTGGGGTACTTGGTTTCGGAATTGTGCAGTGGTGTTTATCCTCCGATGTTTAATCCTTCGGCAGTGGCCTGTATTACCGTGGAGCCACAAACGGGTAGAGGCACTCTAGACTGGCAGCAAGCGCCAGACGCACTAGCTTGATCGTTTAGGTTTTATTGACCGAATTAAAAAAGAGACGCTAATGGCGTCTCTTTTTCTGTTTATATGGCTAGCCTCAATCGGTGGGCCACAACGTCTTTCAGCAACTCAACCAATTGCGGATCCATATATTGGTAATCATCAGCAATATCCAATACATGAATCGTTTTATGTTCCAACAGCCGGTGATATTCAGCGACCAGACGATTTTTATGTTTTTGCTCCATCACGCAAATGGCATCAGCCCACTGTAGCAGTGCGGGTGTTACCGGTTTACGGGCATTACGGCTGGTGCCAGCGGATTTGACCGATAAATCGGGATGGTAACGCCAAACCTGTTCTGCGGTTGGACTACGCCATTGATTACGACTACAGATAAACAAAACATTCACGCTGAGGTCACCTCTTCCATGGCTTTTAATGTCAATTGGGCATTGCTAACCCTTGGGTACGCCATGCCTAACTGCGCCGCTCTGACTATTTTATCTGAGCGGGTATACATCATTTTCCAGTTTTTCTCTCTGGGGAAATCATTCCTGATGGAACTACTACCCCGATGCTTATTACGTTTATTTTGTGCCAGCCGCCAGGCTCGAGTGCGGATATTATCCATTATATTGCCTCATAAGATTAATCGTGGTTCAGCAGCCGCGATAATACAGAGAGGTCTAAATGGCAGTATTTATGCCAGCACTAATCATACATCATTTTGCTTAAATCAAAATAGAGTGAGTAACTATTGAATTTGGCTCAGTTATGATTGAGCGGGGTTTACCTTGCTGGAAAACCTCGGTGGAAGATAGCGGATGAAATAATTCATTATGACAGCAGAGATAAGTCCAGCTGCTGCGCAAACTAAACTCAGCTCGGAAGCATCGTTATTTCCTAATATTAATAAAGCGAGGGGAAAGAGCAGTGAGGTCATCATACCAATTAATGCTATGTAAATAATGTGAGCATATTGTTTGGGTAAACAAGCGATGATGATGCCAGTAAGCAAGGCAGCGGGTGCACCCCAGACATAAACAATCAACAAGACTAAGGGGAATTCGCTAAGTATATCCCTCAGAAAATGATGTGGGTAATTAAGGATGATATACATCAATGGGATGGCTGCAATCAGTCCAATAAGCGGCCCTATAAGGGTAAACCAAAAGGCATGATGGCAGATTCGCTGTATTTTATTCATAAACTGTCGTTTCCTGCAGGGGGATAACAAAATGTTTTAATGCAGATTAACGACAGTATGTGAAAAAGGCGTGAAGTTTAAATATCGATTCTATCTTCCAACTCAATTAGAACCAAAATGGCCGCATCGCCACCAAACTCTTTTGATGCTTGATGAAAGGCCAATACGTCAGGATGTTGGGCTAACCACAGCGGTGTCTGTTTCTTCAATATATGTTTACCGTGGCCGTGCATAACGCAGGCACAGTGAACGTGTTCACGCCGACAGGCGGCAATAAGCGCACCGAGCTCCTGTTTTGCCTGCTGTTGAGTTAATCCATGCAGGTCGAGAAATAGCTCCGGCGAATAATCACCACGTCGAAGTTTTTTGACCTCATAAGCGCTGGCTCCGGGGCGAACATAGCGCATTGGGCCTTCTTCACTGAGTAGCGGCTGGAACTCATCAGAAAAATAAAAACTGGCATCGATCTGATCTTGCAACAGACGTTCCGGCGAAATCTTCTTGTTTTTAGGTTTGGTTGAGTGAACCGCTTTATCCTGTTGGATCGGTTTAGTGCCGCGTACAGACTCTCTGAACAGGGCAAATTCTTCATCGGATAAGGCAAATTTCTTTTTCTTCACGGGATAATAATCGAGTAAAAATAATATGAGATAGGGGTAGTGTAACCTTATCGTTAATTCTGTTCATGCAGTTATCGCCATTGTTGATAAAATTGAATAGAACAATATCCGCGGATAGAAGCTGATTTGTTATGTACTTCATGGCAAACTAAGGGGTTATTTCCAGATTAGAATCCCGGTCGGAGGGTCAATTGGACAAGATTTTTGTGGATGAAGTTGTCAGTGATATGCATACCATTCAGGATATGCTGCGCTGGTCGGTGAGTCGTTTTAATGCGGCGAATATTTATTATGGTCATGGAACAGATAATCCGTGGGATGAGGCGGTACAATTAATATTGCCTACGCTATTCCTGCCGTTAGATATTCCACCGGAAATGTACCTTTCTCGTTTAACCGTTAGTGAGCGTCATCGCATCGTTGAGCGGGTTATTCGTCGGGTTAATGAGCGTTTGCCGGTGGCTTACCTGACGAATAAAGCTTGGTTTGCTGGTCACGAGTTTTTTGTTGATGAGCGGGTTTTAGTACCGCGTTCACCGATTGGTGAATTAATCAACAATCGCTTTGAATCACTGATCCCCCACGAACCGCAGTCTATTTTAGATATGTGTACCGGCAGCGGATGTATTGCTATCGCCTGTGCTTATGCTTTCCCCGAGGCTGAAGTGGATGCGGTTGATATTTCCGTTGATGCGCTGGCCGTGGCGGAACAGAATATTGAGGCTCATCGCCTGGAGCATCAGGTGACGCCAATCCGTTCTGATCTGTTCAGGGATATGCCACCGATGAAGTACGATCTGATTGTCTCTAATCCACCTTATGTGGATGCCGAGGATATGTCAGATTTACCGAAAGAGTTTCGTTTTGAACCTGAGTTAGGTCTGGCGGCCGGCACGGATGGCTTGAAGTTGGTGCGCCGTATTCTGGCTCGTGCCCCTGACTTCCTGAATCAAGATGGTGTCTTGATCTGTGAAGTCGGTAATAGCATGGTGCATTTAATGGAAGAGTACCCGGATATTCCATTTACCTGGCTGGAGTTTGAATACGGCGGTGATGGTATCTTTATGCTGACGCGTGAACAATTGCTTGCTTGCAGCGAGCACTTCCGTATTTACCGCGACTAATAAACAGCACAACATTACCGGGCTATTGAACGCTCTAATAATAATTAACGGCTAAAGGAGCTGTGATGGCAGGGAACAGTATTGGACAACTATTTCGCGTAACAACGTTTGGTGAATCTCATGGTGTTGCGTTGGGCTGTATTGTAGACGGTGTGCCACCGGGAATTCCTTTAACCGAGGCGGATCTTCAGCACGATCTCGATCGTCGTCGCCCGGGAACGTCACGTTACACCACTCAGCGCCGCGAGCCTGACAGTGTACGTATTCTGTCAGGCGTTTTTGAAGGGGTAACCACCGGCACCAGTATTGGTTTGTTGATTGAGAATACCGACCAGCGTTCGCAGGACTATGGCGACATTAAAGATACGTTTCGCCCAGGCCATGCAGACTATACCTACCAACAGAAATATGGCCTGCGTGATTATCGGGGCGGTGGGCGTTCTTCTGCTCGGGAAACCGCGATGCGGGTAGCGGCAGGAGCTATCGCTAAGAAATATTTACAGCAACAGTTCGGTATTCAGGTTCGTGGTTATCTATCACAGATGGGAGATATCAGCTGCGAGTTAAAAGATTGGCAACAGGTAGAACAAAACCCTTTCTTTTGCCCGGATCCATCACGGATTGACGCATTGGATGAGTTAATGCGTGAACTGAAAAAGGCCGGCGATTCCGTTGGGGCTAAAGTTACCGTGGTTGCTGATGGAGTTCCGGTTGGTTTAGGTGAGCCGGTATTTGATCGCTTAGATGCCGAACTGGCCCATGCTCTGATGAGTATTAATGCCGTTAAAGGTGTGGAAATTGGTGATGGTTTTGCGGTAGTGAATAAACGCGGTAGTGAAAATCGCGATGAAATCACTCCTCAGGGATTTATCAGTAATCATGCCGGTGGCATTCTTGGTGGAATCAGCAGCGGACAACCAATAATCGCTAATATTGCACTGAAACCGACCTCCAGCATTACCATTCCAGGGCGCACGATCAATAAGCAGGGCGAAGCGGTAGAGATGATTACTCGCGGGCGTCACGATCCTTGCGTGGGGATTCGTGCGGTACCAATCGCAGAAGCCATGATGGCAATCGTGTTAATGGATCATTTAATGCGTCATCGTGCTCAGTGCTATGACGTGAAATCAGATGTGCCAAGTTGGTAATCAGGATATTGACGATGAAACAGATATTTTTCGCCGCGATGGCACTGTTTTTTTCTACTTCTACGCTAGCAGCAACGCCGTGGCAGCAAGTTAAACAGCCGGTTGAGGGTACACCTCAATCGATCGGTGGGTTTTCCAATGGTTGTATTATTGGGGCTCAGCCACTTTCACTGCAAGGTCAGGGGTATCTGGTGATGCGCAGTCAGCAACTGCGTTATTTTGGTCACCCTGATTTGCTGGCATTTATTCATCGTTTGACCAATAAAACCCAATCCTATGGTTTGGGCAATGTACTGATCGGCGATATGGGCATGCCGGCTGGTGGGCGTTTTGCCACCGGACATGCCAGCCATCAGAGTGGTCTGGATGTGGATATTTGGTTGCAGTTACCGCGTGAACGTTGGAGTGCGACCCAATTGAAAAATCCAAAGGCGATTGATTTGGTTGCCGGTAATGGTAAACAAGTGGTGGAAAGCTTATGGCAACCGCAAGTTGGCGAATTGATTAAGTTGGCGGCCAGCGATAATGACGTAACACGTATCTTTGTTCATCCGGCGATTAAGCAGAAATTGTGTCAAACCGCAGGTAGCGATCGCACATGGTTACGTAAGGTTCGTCCATGGTTTGGGCATCGCGCTCATATGCACGTGAGGTTACGTTGTCCGGCAGATAGTCTGGAGTGCGAAGAGCAGGCCGCTATTCCTGCTGGTGATGGATGTGGTGCCGAACTGGCCAGCTGGCTGGAAGCACCGGCTAAATTACCAAATGCCAAGCCGAAACCGCCGCAAATTCCTGAACCGCCTGCATCATGTAAGGCTCTGTTGGTGAATAACTTTAAGGTAGAGTAAAAAATGGAGTGGTTTTCCCTCAGCGTTGAGATTTATATCATATTATTTTTCGTTGCAATGCTGGCCGGATTTATCGACTCTATTGCCGGCGGCGGGGGACTCATTACCTTACCCGCACTGCTATCTGTGGGGCTTCCCCCGGCTCAGGCATTGGCCACCAATAAATTACAGTCAATTGGTGGCTCATTTTCAGCCAGTCTCTATTTTATTCGCCGCAAAGCAGTGGATTTAAAAGAACAGCGCTGGGCTATTTTACTGACGTTTATTGGCGCCATGATCGGCGCAATCCTCATTCAGCGCATTAATGCTGATGTTTTACGTTCTATATTGCCGCTGCTGGTGATTGCTATTGGTCTCTATTTTTTACTGAGTCCGAAAGTGGGTGAAGCGGAGCGGCAGAAGCGTTTAAGCGCTTTGCCCTTTGCTTTTATTGCTGGTTTTGGCATCGGTTTTTATGATGGTTTATTTGGACCCGGTACCGGTTCTTTTTTTGCTCTGGCCTACGTTACCCTGCAAGGTTTTAACCTGACTAAATCTACCGCTCACGCTAAAGTACTCAACTTCACCTCAAATCTGGCTTCACTGCTGTTTTTTATTCTGGGTGGCAAAGTGGTATGGGCCATTGGTTTAGCCATGTTAGGTGGACAGGTTATCGGTGCCCGACTCGGTGCTCGTATGGTACTTTCTCGCGGACAGAAGCTGATTCGGCCAATGTTAATCGTGGTGTCATTCGTCATGAGCTGTAAATTAATTTATGATAGCCACGGCGCTGAAATATCCCAGTGGATTACGCGTTTTTTCTAATTTGAATTTCCAGGATATTTTCCTGCTAAAAATAGAGTTAAGTTAATTGACCAGACAACATATTCCTCAAGATCTTATCGATCTGTTTGAGCATACTTTTGGTGCGGATTACCAGACAAAACTCGTTCAGGGCGATGATGAGCCAATATACCTGCCGGCAGATGAGCAGGTGCCTTATCATCAAATTGTGTTTGCCCATGGTTTTTATGCCAGCGCTTTTCATGAAATTTCTCACTGGTGTATTGCCGGTGAAGAGCGACGCAAACAGGTTGATTACGGCTACTGGTATTGCCCCGACGGTCGTGGTGCGGATAAACAGGCCGAGTTTGAAGTTGTGGAAATTAAACCTCAGGCGTTTGATTGGTTTTTTTGTGTCGCCTCGGGTTATCCGTTTAACGTGAGCTGCGATAATCTGGACGGTGATTTTCAGCCCGACCGCGTTGCTTTTCAGCGTAAGGTTCATGCTCAGGTATTAGATTATTTAGCTAATGGTATTCCTGAGCGCCCAGCTCGGTTTATTCAGGCCCTACAAGAGTTTTATCAGACCAAGCCGCTAGTTGCTGATGATTTTCCTTATCCGCAATACCCAACCGGCTGGTGTGTGTAATTTTAGCAATATTTTATTTTTTGAATCAATATATTGAGGAACCTGCATGATCGCAGAATTTGAAGAGTCCATTCTGGCGTTGATTGATAACAATGTTGAACATGCCAGTGATGATGAGCTGTTTGCCGGTGGCTATTTACGCGGTCATATTACCTTAGCGGCAGCCTTGGCTGAGGAGCAGGGGAAAACCACACTTGAGGATTTTGCTCACTTGATTGAACAGAGTTTGGCTGATGCGATTAAATTAGGGGAGCTTTCTCCGGTGGATCAGGTCTTAGTTTTTAACCTGTGGAAGACCTTGTTGCAACAAGTTTCAGCAGAAAAAAACTAAGTAATACTTAGAATTACTGGGTGGAATTTAGACGAAAACATTTTAGTTATCAATAACAAATAATGTAGCTTATTAAAGTATCTGAACCTTGATATGACAAATAGTGGTATCAACGGGACGGTACTTTTTTATTCATCAGCTCTGCAAGATTTAAGATGAATATAGGTTCATTAATCAAAACAATGGAGATGTTTTATGTCTAAAAAGACGTTAGGTATGTTGTTAGCCGGTTGTGCTTTAGCGATTAGCTGCAGTGCTTCTGCTGCTCAGTTGGGACCGTGGTTTAAAGCGGCATCGAGTTATAATGCCTTATGGGAACACTGTACGTGGAAACAATACCTGTACAATGATCAAGGCCAAGTTATTGGTTATGGTAAGAATGTTAAAAAAACATTTGGCTTCTTAAGAGGTTGCCCGAAGCCATAATCAATTCGATTTAGGCTCGATGGCGTGAATATACCGATGAATTAAACCAGCTAAGGCTGGTTTTTTTGTATTTATTACACGACAGTGATTCAACTTAAAGGCTGAACCTTCGGCTTTTTTCTTTACCGCTATAGCGGTGCCCCTTTTAACAGTTTCTTTATCCACTTGCGGTTCGGGCTTAACGCTTCCAGCAGGTCAGCCGTCATCGGTAAAGGCTCATCAAATATTTGACCTGCCAAAATTTCTGCCAGCAGTGGGGCGGAGCATAATCCTCGGGAACCCAACCCGGCGATTAAATACAGATCGGGCCATATCGGTGCTTGTTCAATACCTTCATGCTTTTTTACGCGGTGTTCGAGATGTTGGTAAACCTCGAGTAAGCGCGAATAATCAGGTAGAGCACCCAACAGCGGGAAATGATCTCTGACCGCGCTGCGGATACTGCATCGGGCGATGTTGTCGCTGATATCAACATGCTGTGGCCACGCAAGGTTTGGTAAACAGTTAATTAGACGCTGGCGGTTTTCTTCTTGTTCAGTCTGGCGATAGTCGGTTTGACCATCATCTCGCCCATGGCTGGCACCCAGACAGTGAAACTGACGTTGCTGATCTACCGGTGTCAGATAACCGTCGTAACACAAAACCTGTTGCAGTGAACTTAACTCGGGTGAGGTTGGTACCTGCGACACCTGCCCGCGAACGAGAGTAAGGGGCAGAGTTGCTGCTTGAGTGATATCGCTGACTTGATATCCCATAGCCAGAATAACCGTTGCATGCTGAACGGTCTTGCCATGTTTAAAGCTAAGCGACCAGCTTTGTTCCATTCGTTCTAGCTTGATTAGCTGAGATTGATAATAGGTTTTCATGCCTAAGGTTTCTGCATAGGCCAAGGCATTAGTCGTCAGTTGTAAAGGGGAGAGCCATCCTCCCATCGGGTAGTGAATGCCATCACAGCCGACGGGTAATCCACAGGCGGTTTCCGCCTCTGGTTGAGAAAAGCCGGTGACGATTTGAGGTAAAGGTTTTGATGCCAAAATAGCATCATTCCTACGTTTATTTTTTAGGTTATGGCCAAGTTGAATCACGCCACACCACCGATGATCAAAATCAATGTCTTTATTTAACAGACTGTCATAGGTTTGTCTGGCAAAAGTGAATGCCTGAGTAAAGAATTGGGTCAATGGCGAATTATCTTTGACCATCAGTGGATAGAGTACGCCCTGATGGTTGCCAGAAGCAGATTGCGCCGGAGCGGCATCAGCACAGTAAAGCGTCACTTTGGCACCACGACGCAATAACGATAGCGCCGTCATGGCCGAGGCTATGCCGCCGCCAATAATGGCAACATCCTGAGGATTATCTGCTGGTGGTCTGGCATACCAAGGGGCAGGGTGTGGTTGTTTGACTATTGTGTCGGCGTCTTTTATGCCAACCAGCATTTCTCGTTTATGGCCGAATCCTTTGATGCGTGAAACCTTAAATCCAGCGTCCTGTAGCCCACGACGGACAAATCCGGCGGCCGTAAAGGTAGCAAATGTCCCGTTATCGGCCGCAAGTTTAGCCATGTGGTTAAACAACAGCGGGGTCCACATATCCGGGTTTTTAGAAGGCGCAAAACCGTCAAGAAACCAAGCGTCGACTTTAGCGTGAATACTGTAATCTAATGTGGGCAATAACTGATTTACATCGCCAAACCATAAGTCCAGCATCACTTGCTCATTGTCCAGATACAAGCGATGACACCCTGCGGTTGCCAGAGGCCATATTTGACGTAATTCGGCACAGAGTTCAGCAAACTGTGGCCAAGTTTGTTGAACAGTGGTCAGGTCTTCGCGGGTTAAGGGATATTTTTCAAAGCTGATAAAGTGTAGTCGCTTTAATGCTGATTGTGGATTGGCCGTTTTAAAACGGCGAAAAGCGTCCCATAAGGTGATGAAATTTAATCCGGTACCAAATCCGGTTTCGGCAATAACGAAATGACTTTTAGAGTGAGTGCTAAATCTTTCCGGAATTTGGTTTCCGGTCAAAAACACGTATTTGGTTTCTTCCGGTCCATCCTGATTGGAAAAGTAAACATCATCAAACTCTCGGGAAACAGGTGTACCCTGTTCATTCCAGTTCAATGTTGCATGTCGAATTGATATCTCACCCACGTTAAAATACCGTCTGTTCAAGTACTAGAGTGATAATAATGATGAACGACTCGTAAAGAAATTAACATCTTTTGTTGCATATATTTTGCTGATCGGACTTGTTCAGCTTACAAGTGTAAGCTAATCTGTTAGGCAAATTCGCAATACAATAAAAAAGTAGAAAGAGGTAATAGATGAAACGTGCAGTTATCACCGGCTTAGGTGTTATTTCTAGTATCGGTAATAATAAACAAGAAGTCTTGGAGTCTTTAGAACTGGGACGTTCCGGTATTACCCATGCTCAGGAATTGCAAGATGCAGGCATGCGCAGTCATGTTTGGGGTAATATTAAACTGGATACTGCTGGATTAATTGACCGCAAAATTGCTCGTTTCATGAGTGATGCATCAATTTATGCTTATCTTTCTATGCAAGAAGCGATTAAAGACTCAGGATTAGCAGACGATCAGGTTTCTAACGACCGTACTGGCTTGGTTGTCGGTTCAGGTGGTGGTTCTCCACGCAGTCAGGTGGCGGGTGCTGATGGTATGCGCGCTCGCGGCTTACGTGGCGTAGGGCCATATATGGTGACCAAAGCGATGGCTTCAGGTGTTTCAGCATGTTTAGCCACACCTTTCAAAATTCGAGGCGTTAACTACACCATTAGTTCCGCTTGTGCCACTTCCGCACACTGTATTGGTCATGCCTTGGAACTGATTCAGTTAGGTAAACAGGATGTCGTCTTCGCCGGTGGTGGTGAAGAAATGTGCTGGGAACTTTCCTGTGAGTTTGATGCTATGGGTGCATTATCTACCCAATATAACGATACGCCGGAAAAAGCATCCCGTACTTATGATACCGACCGTGATGGTTTTGTTATCTCTGGCGGTGGCGGTATGGTTGTGGTTGAAGAACTGGAGCACGCTCTGGCTCGTGGCGCACATATCTATGCTGAAATTGTTGGTTACGGTGCGACGTCTGATGGTGCGGATATGGTTGCTCCTTCTGGTGAAGGTGCGGTTCGCTGTATGAAGATGGCAATGCAAGGTGTTGATACCCCAATTGATTACCTGAACGTCCATGGTACTTCTACGCCGGTTGGTGATGTGAAAGAACTGGGCGCTATTCGTGAAGTGTTTGGTGACAATACGCCAGCGATTTCATCTACTAAGGCAATGACGGGTCATGCGCTGGGTGCTGCCGGTGTTCATGAAGCTATCTATACGTTGTTAATGGTTGAAAATAGCTTTATCGCCCCTAGCATCAATATCGATAATTTAGATGAACAAGCTGCCGGTATGAATATCATTACTGAGACAACTCGCCGTGAGTTAACTACTGCGATGTCTAACAGTTTCGGCTTTGGTGGTACCAACGCCACGTTAGTGATGCGTAAATACAGCAAATAAGTTCTCGAAACTTTGTCTCTATAAACTGCCGGTGATTTGTGTCACTGGCAGTTTTTATTTTATAGCCTGGGGTAAAAACCAGCGTAGTATTCAGGTATCATAGACGGTATCTATTTAGCTATTTTGATTTAATTAAACACGCTTTCGGTTGCTGAAATTGACCGAAAGAAGGTTAAGCGTATCTATGTTTCTGAAAGAGAAAAAAACTTCAGTATTGCTACTGGTCATCTTATTGCTTATTGCAATGTTATCGATTCAAAGTGGTGCTTCGCTGGCGAAAAGCCTGTTCCCTATTGTGGGTGCCCAAGGCATGACGGCTCTGCGTCTGTTTTTGGGGACTATTATTCTGATGATCTTTTTACGCCCTTGGCGTAAGAGCAAAACTCGGATCCCTGCACCGGGAGCAAGATGGTGGCTGCTGGCCTATGGATTGTCCCTTGGTGGAATGAACTTACTGTTTTATATGTCCTTGAGAACGGTGCCGCTGGGAATTGCTGTAGCGCTGGAGTTTATTGGACCGCTGGCCGTAGCGATGTTTTCTTCTCGTCGTTTGGTGGATTTTCTGTGGGTTGGTTTAGTTATTGTCGGTTTAGGGTTATTGCTACCGCTAAATCAATCCGTTAATGGCGTAGATCCGGTGGGTGCCTGCTATGCGCTGGGTGCCGGGGTATTTTGGGCCCTATATATTGTATTTGGTCAACGGGCAGGCGCCAGCTACGGCACACGCTCCGTTGCGTTAGGGGCATTGGTTGCCACAATCATTGTTTTACCTGTTGGGGTTATTTATGCTGGCAGCGATTTGTTTTCGCTGTCAATACTGCCTGTCGCCATCGGTGTAGCAATACTGTCAACTGCGCTACCTTATTCATTAGAGATGGTTGCTTTAACGCGTTTACCAGCACAGACCTTTGGCACGCTGACCAGTTTAGAACCTGCAATGGGGGCGTTTTCTGGCCTGATTTTCCTGAATGAAACGCTGTCTTTTATGCAATGGATGGGACTGTTAGCGGTAATTATTGCTTCGATGGGGGCATCATTAACCATTAAGCCCAAGGCTAAGCTTGAATCGGTGAAGATTGATACTGAAAGCGTCCGTTGATGTTAATAGATCGCCACAATATTTTGACCGTCATCCCGGCGAAAGCTGTGATCTCGTTTAAGCCAAGCGTTGTTATTAATATAAAATGACCGGATAGATGGCGTAAAAGTGCTTAACAGATAAAATAGCCACCTAAAAGGTGGCTATTTTGTTATCCATTATCTTTACAGATTTTCCAACTGTTGCTGATACTGGCTTAAATCGCCCAGCGTTTGAGCCACCCACTCAGGATTGTAGTAGGTGTCCAGATAGCGTTCTCCGCTATCGCACAATAATGTCACAATAGCGCCTTTTTCACCGTTGTCACGCATACGCTTAGCCAACTGTAGTGCTCCCCAGACGTTAGTGCCTGTTGAAGCGCCGGTTTTGCGTCCTAAAATCTTTTCTAACCAAAGAATCGTGGCGATACTGGCGGCATCTGGAACCTGAATCATTTCCTCAATCACTGCAGGAATAAATGAGGGTTCTACTCGTGGACGGCCAATGCCTTCAATTCGGCTTCCGCAGTGGGTAGAGAGGGCACCATCTCCGGTTTGGAAATAGTCATAAAACACTGAGTTTTCTGGATCGACGACTATCAGTTTAGTGTCATATCCTTGATAGCGGATATAGCGCCCTAATGTGGCAGAGGTTCCGCCAGTGCCGGCACTCATCACAAGGTAATCGGGAACGGTATGTGGCTCACGCTGCATTTGACGGAAAATACTGTCGGCGATATTGTTATTACCACGCCAGTCGGTGGCCCGTTCGGCATAGGTAAATTGATCCATATAGTGACCGTTAAGCTCTGTTGCCAGGCGCTCAGAGGCGGCGTAGATTTCAGATGAATGCTTCACGAAATGGCAGCGCCCACCATAGAATTCGATTTGCTCTATCTTACGTTTTGCCGTGCAGTCGGGCATGACGGCAATAAAAGGCAATCCCAGCAAACGGGCAAAATAGGCCTCTGATACGGCGGTACTGCCGGATGAGGCTTCAATAATGGTGGTATCCTGTTTAATCCAACCATTAGACAGACCATATAAAAACAGTGAGCGAGCCAAACGGTGCTTTAGGCTACCAGTAGGATGAGTGCTTTCATCTTTCAGATAGAGATAGATACCGGGAAATTGGGCTAACTGAATGCGAATGAGATGGGTATCTGCGGAACGTTGGAAATCAGCTTCAATTTCACTGATGGCCTGTTTTACCCAATGGCGTGTCATATTTTTCTCCGGATCTGTGTGGTTAATCTGTGGCTTTAGACAATGGGTCTATACTGATAGACTAACGGTAATTTGAGAAAAAATTATTGCTATTTTTACTCTATATTTACTCAGTAATGGAAAAATTTTCTCCCGGGAGTGGTTGTGCTAGATAAAATTGACCGTAAACTACTGACCCTTTTGCAAAAAGACTGTACGCTGTCTTTACAGGCTCTGTCTGAAGAGGTGAATCTAACTTCTACTCCTTGCTGGAAACGATTAAAAAAGCTGGAGGATGATGGTTATATCCGCCAGAAGGTGGCATTGCTTGATGCCACAAAACTAGGGTTAAACCTAACGGCATTTGTGCTGATTAAAACCCAATGTCATAGCAGCGAATGGTATCAACATTTTGTTGATCGGGTTAATGCGATGCCGGAAGTCATGGCATTCTACCGGATGGCGGGAGAATATGATTATCTGATGCATGTGCAAGTAGCGGATATGAAAAGTTATGATAACTTTTATAAGCAGCTAGTGAATAGCGTTAGCGGATTAAGTGATGTGACCTCAAGTTTTTCGATGGAAGAGATAAAGCTGACGACCTGCTTACCCATAACCGAGTAATGCTTTCCGTTTTTCCAAATGAGAAATTGTTTCATTTAGTTCTGGTGAAGGTGCTATTCTACTTGGCTTATTAGTATCGGATTCAACCTGAAGCGGTGACGGATTAACCGCCTAACCACTGGATTATTATAGTGAAACTGTTTTCCCAATTGCGCTGGTTTTTTGTCCTTGAATGGAAACGTTATCTAGGTGCAGTGACACTTCTTATCGTTATTGCGATGCTGCAACTGCTGCCACCAAAACTGGTCGGCATTATTGTGGATGGAATTACTCATCAGCAGATGAGCGGTCGTACTCTATTACTGTGGATTAGCCTGATTGTAGGTACGGCTGTGGTGATTTATTTGCTGCGATATGTATGGCGTATCTTATTGTTTGGTGCCTCTTATCTACTCGCGGTTAAATTACGTAATAATTTCTATAATCAGCTTAGTCGCCAACACCCCAATTTTTATTTGCGTCACCGTACAGGTGACTTGATTGCTCGCGCAACGAATGATGTTGACCGAGTGGTATTTGCCGCGGGAGAAGGGGTGCTAACGCTGGTGGATTCCTTGGTAATGGGGTGTGCGGTACTCATTATCATGAGTATTGAAATCAGCTGGCAACTCACGCTGCTATCCCTACTGCCGATGCCCATTATGGCGATCTTTATCAAGCGCTATGGTGATGAACTGTATAATCGTTTTCGCGTGGCTCAGGCCGCGTTCTCTTTATTAAACGATCGTACTCAGGAAAGCTTAACCAGTATCCGGATGATTAAAGCCTTTGGGTTAGAAAATTATCAATCAAAACTATTTTCTGACGTAGCCATCGATGCTGGTAATAAGAACATGCATGTGGCGAAAGTGGATGCCCGCTTTGATCCAACTATTTATCTGGCGGTTGCCTGTGCCAATATGCTGGCAATCGGGGGCGGAAGCTGGATGGTGATTAATAACCAACTGACGCTAGGACAGCTAACCAGCTTTGTGATGTATTTAGGGTTGATGATTTGGCCTATGCTGGCGCTGGCGTGGATGTTTAATATTGTTGAACGCGGTAGCGCTGCCTATAGCCGCATATCCAGTTTGTTAACAGAAGCCCCAGAAGTGGTCGATGGTGAACTGTCTTTGCCTCCAGGGCGTGGAGTGCTGGAACTCAATATTATTCGCTTTGATTATCCACCGGCGGAAAAACCGGTATTGGAAAATATTCAGGCTCGTTTGGAACCGGGAAAAACTCTGGGGTTATGTGGCCCCACTGGTTCAGGCAAGAGTACGTTGCTGGCGCTGATTCAACGTCAGTTCGATGTAACGCAAGGTGAAATTT
Source organism: Pragia fontium DSM 5563 = ATCC 49100 (assembly GCF_900112475.1). Classification (GTDB taxonomy): domain Bacteria; phylum Pseudomonadota; class Gammaproteobacteria; order Enterobacterales; family Enterobacteriaceae; genus Pragia; species Pragia fontium. The sequence continues at coordinate 110,958 of NZ_FOLW01000002.1, forward strand.
GCTACCACTCGCTGCCTCTTAGCCAAATTAAACTGGATGAATGGCGGGCACGAATGTCGGTCGTCAGTCAAATGCCGTTCCTGTTTTCTGCCACTATTGCTGAAAATATTGCCTTGGGTAACCCATCGGTATCACAAGATGAGATCGAACGCGCGGCAGCACTGGCCTGCGTTCATGAAGATATTTTGAATTTGTCTCAAGGCTATCAGACTGAAGTTGGAGAGCGGGGCGTGATGTTGTCAGGTGGTCAGAAACAGCGGATAGCTATTGCCAGAGCGCTACTGATGGAAAGTGAAATTCTGATTCTGGATGATGCTTTATCTGCCGTTGACGGGCGTACCGAATATCAAATTTTGCAAAATTTACGCGGCTGGGGACAAAATCGTACGCTGATTATCAGCGCCCATCGGCTTTCCGGACTATTGCATGCCAGTGAAATACTGGTGTTGCAGGATGGCAAAGTGGCCCAGCGAGGCACGCATTCTGAACTGGCTGAACAGATGGGATGGTATCGTAATATGTATCGTTATCAGCAATTGGAAGCGGCACTGGATGAGTGATATGAATACGGATAGCAATCATAAATTCCGCCAGCTTTGGCCGACGTTAAAACGTTTACTTTCCTATGGCTTACCTTATCGACGTCCATTGACGTTGGCGGCGATATTACTGTGGTTAGCGGCTGGGGCTGAGGTATGTGGCCCGGTCTTGATCAGCTATTTTATCGATAATATGGTGGCCAAAAACAGTATGCCGACCGGTAAAGTTATCGGGTTAGCGGTGGTGTTTCTACTGTTACAAATTTTGGCGGCTACCCTGCGCTATAATCAGGCGTTGTTGTTTAATCGTGCCTCAGTAGGGGTTGTTCAGACGATTCGTAGCGATGTCATGGATGCGGCACTTAAACAGCCAATCGCGGTGTTTGATACACAGCCGGTTGGTCAACTAATCTCAAAAGTGACCAACGATACCGAAGTAATTAAAGATCTCTATGTGACGGTTGTTGCCACAGTATTGCGTAGTGCCGCGTTAATCAGCGCGATGCTGATTGCGATGTTTAGCCTGAACTGGCGGATGGCATTGGTGGCAATGATGATGTTCCCGGTTGTATTGATTCTGATGGGACTTTATCAACGTCACAGTACTCCTATTATTCGTCAGGTACGAAGCCTGTTAGCGGATATTAATAACGGTTTTAACGAGGCTATCAGCGGGATGGTTGTTTTACAGCAGTTTCGCCAGCAGGGGCGTTTTGGCGAGAAGCTTGGAGAGACAAGCCATGTGCATTATTTGATGCGCCTTAAGACGTTAAGGCTGGAAAGTCTACTATTGCGACCATTGCTGAGTTTAATTTCTGCGCTGGTGCTAAGTGGTTTATTGATGCTGTTTGGCTTCAGTCAGGAAGGGGCCATTGGTGTTGGCGTGCTGTATGCCTTTATTAACTATTTATCCCGATTAAATGAGCCATTAATCGAATTGGCATCTCAGCAGGCCATGTTACAGCAGGCGGTGGTAGCGGGTGAGCGAATTTTTGAACTGATGGATGGCGAGCAGCAGCAGTATGGTGATGATCTTCGTCCATTGGCTTCAGGTAAGGTAGAGATTAATCATGTGGACTTCGCTTACAACCCGTCTAAGACGGTGTTGAAAGATATTAATCTACAGGTTCCATCGCGTCATTTTATTGCGTTAGTGGGGCATACCGGGAGCGGTAAAAGTACGCTGGCGAATTTGCTGATGGGGTATTATCCCTTGGTTAGCGGCGAGATTTATCTTGACGATCGTCCCTTGAAAACGCTGAGCCATCAGGTATTACGTAGTGGTGTCGCCATGGTGCAGCAAGATCCCGTGGTGTTGGCGGATACGGTATATGCCAATATTGCTTTGGGTCGTGATATCAGTGAAGAACAAGTCTGGCAGGCGTTACAGATTTCTCAGTTAGAACCGCTGGTAAAAGAGATGCCTAAGGGCATTCATACTGTATTTGGTGAACAGGGTAATAACCTATCCGTAGGGCAGAAGCAATTGTTGGCGTTAGCCAGAGTGCTGGTTCAAACACCGCAAATCCTGATATTGGATGAGGCCACGGCGAATATAGATTCCGGAACTGAGCAGGCAATCCACCGTGCATTAAGTGCCATTCGTCATAAAACGACGCTGGTTGTGATTGCCCATCGTCTTTCAACCATTGTGGATGCCGATCAAATTGTAGTACTCAACCGAGGTGAAATTGTTGAGTCAGGCAATCATCAGCAGTTGCTGGCGCAAAAGGGACGTTATTATCAGATGCATCAATTGCAGTTGGCCGCTACGGAGTTGGAAGCGCCTCTCTGATTTTTTTATCTATTTTTTTCAATTTTCCCCGGCTCTATTGAGCCGGAAATATTGTGCTATGCCCTATTGGGAATGCAAAACAATATCATTACTCTTTTGTTAATGTATTGTTGTGATTTCGATCCACTGTTTTTGGATTTTGACAATCTGAGTTTAAATTAAAATCATCGACAAATTATTAATGTATTTACAATTCATATAATAAAGACTCATCGAATAACGTTTATTTTTTTCTTTATAAATCATCAGATAACATTTTTCAATTTTTACTCTTATTAGAAAAATGAGGCGCTTAATAATGTGATTAGACCAGTTATTTTATAACAATATTGTTAAGGGGAAATATTGTTATTAATTGAATCTATTTATATTTTTTATCTTAACTTGAAAACAAAATATTATTTTTTCTTGTTACACTTAATTTACAATCCAATTACTCAGGTCTTACGATCGCTGACAGAATTCGGTCTAGTATCTACTTCAGATTTAACAGAAACGTTATGTGAAGCTAAATCAAATTAGCATTCGGTCTATCACTGCATGCTGAATATTAAACGCAATGTAAGTTAACAATCCTGAGGATATACCAAATGAAAAAATTATTACCTTTAGCAATCGCTTCAATGTTCGTACTTTCTGGTTCTGTATTCGCTGCTGAGACAACTGCTGCTCCGGTTAAAACTGAAGCTCAGCCAGTTTCAGCTACGCAACACAAAGCAGGTGAAAAAGCTAAGCAGCATAAAAAGCATGTAACAGCTAAGTCAGAAACTAAACAGCCAGCTAAAGACGCTGCTGCTAAGTAATTAGAATCATTAACTGATATCCAAGGTGTACCAAATGAAAAAATTACTTCCGTTGGCCGTAGCCGCAATGTTTGTTCTGTCTGGATCAGCATTTGCTGCTAGCACAGCTACACAACCCGTTAAAGATGTACAACACGCATCGGTTACTAAACATAAAACTGCTCATAAAGCTAAACAGCATAAAAAGCAGGTTAAAGCTAAATCAGAAAGCCAACAGCCGGCTGGTACTCCGTCAGCTTAATATCAGGTTTGTTTATTGCGTAATAAAAACCCCGGTCTCGGGGTTTTTGCATTTTAGCTTGGTAAAAAAGGATTATCGTTGAGTGAATTGAAAATCGTTGCATCATAATTTATCTATTAAGCACTATTTTAGTGCGTAACGATGTTTAATGAATTTGGTTTATGATTTATTCAACGTCATAGTTATCTAACCCGTAAAATAATACCTGAGTGTTTATTTTTTCATTTCGCAACGTTAAGTCAGCTTTCCACTTTAGTGATATACCATCATTGCCTGAAATATCAGCATGGCACAAGATTATTTCCCTCGATCACTCTCCAATTTAAGCCGCAATTTATTTATTCGATCTACTCTTTTTAATTAAAACGAACATTTTTTTATATATTGGCATGTAACTTGCTTTTGCATGTTTGTTAGCTATTTGTCAGTAAATTGTTTTTAACCGTTGGTTTGAATCTGAGGAGAGGCATATGAAACTGGTCACGGTGGTGATTAAACCCTTCAAGTTAGAAGATGTACGCGAAGCCTTATCTTCAATAGGCATTCAGGGATTAACGGTTACTGAGGTGAAAGGATTTGGGCGACAAAAGGGGCATGCTGAGCTTTACCGCGGTGCCGAGTACAGTGTGAATTTTTTACCCAAGATGAAGATAGACATCGCGATGTCTGACGATCAAGTTGAAGGCGCAATAGAGGCCATCACCCAGTCAGCCTACACCGGGAAAATTGGCGATGGAAAAATATTTGTGACCGAGTTGCAACGGGTCGTTCGTATCCGCACCGGTGAAACTGATGAAGACGCGCTGTAATTCACTTATAGACTCAATTTTGGAAAGGATGGAATAACATGAAAAGATTTTTATCCACAGTGATGCTGAGTGCATCGGCCATATTTCCAGAAGTGACCATGGCGGCTGAAAATGTAGCCGATAAGGCTGACAACGGTTTTATGATGATCAGTACTGCATTAGTACTGTTTATGTGTATTCCAGGTATCGCCCTGTTTTATGGTGGTTTATTACGTTCAAAAAACGTGCTTTCTCTGTTAACTCAAGTGATGGCTACTTTCTCTTTAGTCAGCGTACTTTGGGTGATTTACGGTTATAGCTTGGCCTTTGGTGTGGGAAATGATTTTTTCGGTAATTTCAACGGACTATTGTTGAAAGATATCCACCTGACGGACGTAACCGGCACATTTTATAAACTCATTCACGTGGCTTTTCAGGGATCGTTTGCCTGCATTACCGTGGGATTAATCGTTGGTGGTTTTGCCGAACGAATCCGTTTTTCTGCGGTTATGCTGTTTGTATTTATATGGTTTACGTTGGCTTATTTACCGATGGCTCATATGGTCTGGGGCGGTGGATACCTATTTAAACTGGGCGCCATTGATTTTGCCGGTGGAACAGTAGTGCATATCAATGCGGCAATTGCGGCGTTGGAGGGTGCTTATATGCTGGGTAAACGTAGTGGCTTTGGGCGTGAGGCATTTAAGCCCCATAACTTGCCGATGGTTTTTATTGGGGCGGCTATTCTATACGTTGGTTGGTTTGGTTTTAACGCGGGCTCAGCCAGCGGGGCTAATGAAATTGCCGCTTTGGCATTTATTAATACCCTATCAGCAACGGCAGGTGCGGTATTGTCATGGTTAATGGCTGAATGGATGCTTAGAGGTAAGCCTTCACTTTTGGGAGCCTGCTCTGGTTGTATTGCGGGCTTAGTAGCTATTACGCCTGCTGCGGGGTCTGTCAGTATTGGGGGCGCGCTAATACTGGGGATTATTGCAGGTGTTGCCGGACTTTGGGGAGTTGTGGTTCTTAAGTCATGGTTGAAAGTAGATGACACCTGTGATGTGTTCGGAGTACACGGAGTTTGTGGCATTGTTGGCTGTATCGGTACCGGTATTTTAACCTCGGCTAGCTTAGGTGGGACGGGTTATGCTGAAGGTGTGACCATGCTAAAACAGGTCGGTATTCAGGCTGCCAGTATCGGTGTCTGCTTACTCTGGTCGGGGCTGGTGGCTTACGTTGCTTATAAAATGGCTGATTACTGGCTTGGTTTACGGGTACCGGAAGAAGTGGAACGTGAAGGACTGGATGTGAATAGCCACGGTGAGAGTGCCTATAACCAATAATCTGTCGCTCATTAGGTTAACAATAAAAAAGACGGCTTATGCCGTCTTTTTTACGAACATCAACTTATTAGGCAAACAGCGTGTAAAGAATCGCTGAAATGGCTATTAGTCCCATGATGACAACAAAGATATTGCTGAAATGGCCGCGATATTTTTGCATAGCAGGGATTTTATGAATGGCATACATCGGCATGATAAACAGAATCATAGCGATAACTGGGCCACCCAAGGTTTCGATAATACCCAGAATACTTGGATTTAACGTAGCGATAATCCAACAAGTAATAATCATGAAGACCGCGGTGATTTGCTCTAATCTCTTGACCTTAACGGGTTTACCTTTGGAACGCAGAGACTTAACCATTAGTCCTTGCATACCTTCGCTCGCGCCAAGGTAATGACCCAGAAATGATTTAGTGATAGCTACAAATGCAATAACCGGAGCAACATACTCAATTAATGGCGTTTGGAAGTGGTTTGCCAGATAAGATAGAATAGAAATATTCTGAGCTTTAGCTTCAGCCAGATTAGCCGGGCTCAGACTTAATACACAGCTAAATACAAAGAACATGACGGTAAATACCATCATCATATGGGCATAGCGCAAGATTCTGCCACTTTTCTCATCTGCATTTTTACCGTAGGTTTCTTTTTGGCTAACGGCAAAAGAGGAGATGATAGGGGAGTGGTTAAAGGAGAACACCATGGTTGGAATGATCAGCCATAAGGTTAACAGTAATCCTTTAATACTGGCAGCATCAAAAGTGGTATTCGCCTGCTCAAAGATTGCGCCACTCCACTGTGGAATCAGATATAAAGCCAGCAGCATAAGCACGACGACAAATGGATAAACCAGAATACTCATGGCTTTTACTATCATATCGCGACCGAAGTGAACAATCGTCATCAGACCAAGAATCAGGATGATTGACAATAACCAGCGCGGTGGTGCGGTCATACCCATTTGAACTTCGATAAAGCTGATGGTGGTATTGGTAATACCCACACTATAGACCAACAGAATAGGATAAATAGCCAGGAAATACAGTAAGGTAATTAATGCACCAGCAAATTTGCCAAAGTGTTCTTCTACCACCTCAGTGATATCACCACCTCGGGATGAACCGGATAATACAAATCGGGTTAATGCGCGGTGAGAAAAGTAAGTCATTGGAAAGGCAATGATCAGCATAATCATCAATGGCCATATGCCACCTAAACCAGCATTGATGGGCAGAAAAAGCACACCGGCGCCGATAGCCGTACCATAGAGACCCAACATCCACGTTGTATCTTGTTTTTGCCATGTTGATGCCTGAAGTTTTGAATCTGTATCCGGCATCGATACTGAGATGTCTTTGACCGACATTGATAACCCTCATCTGAGAAAAATAGAATATTGAAGCGTGCGTATTCTAGGGGGAGTTTCCATCAGAAGATATGCATTAGATCACAAATTTAGCACTTTAGTCGGTGGTTTGGGGTTGGATATAGAGTAATAGTTTATTATTTCAGGAAATATTGCTGGGATATTTTTGATTATATTTCATCCAGGGTATAAAAGGCTGCTGAAAATAGAATGGGGTTAGTTAAGTTTTATAGCAGCGAAAGTTTCGTCCACTATCAATACAGAGAATAAATTAATGTTGATGCACGTGGCCGAGCAGAGGGCGTTAGGGTTAACGCACCGGCGCTGATTTGCTCCCGGCAAAGCAGCGCCTCGCCCATCATCCTTGATGGGCGTGCTCCCTCACTCAGTTGTCGGCTGAATTCCAGCGCTCAATAGAAAGGGCGAAAGATAAAATTCACTTTTCGTATTTTCTTAACTAATCAGAATGATGCTAAAAGCATTCTTTTTAATTTATTGCTATTAATCATTATGATAACGGATCACGCCTTCCTGGGATGTTGAGGCGACGAGCAGACCATCTTGAGTAAAGAACTGACCGCGAACAAAACCACGAGCACCTGATGCTGAAGGGCTTTCCACTGAGTAAAGTAGCCAGTCATCCAGTCGGAATGAACGGTGGAACCAAATAGAATGGTCAATGGTTGCTACCTGCATACCCGGCTGTAGCAGGGCTACCCCGTGCGGCTGTAAAGCGGTGGGTAAAAAATTAAAGTCAGAGGCATAGCCCAGTAAATATTTATGAATGCCGGGGTCGTCAGGCATTTGACCGTTCGCCCTCAACCAGACATAGCGTACTGGCTCGTCAATGTCGGCCTGAAGTAAGTTGTGGAATTTTACCGGACGCATCTCAATCGGCATTTCATTACAGAAAATATTCTTCATGGGTGCCGGTAGGAGATGGGCTACTTTTTTAGCGATATCAGTTTCTGAAGGTAAAGTGTCTGGTTTAGGGACGACGGGCATGATTGCCGCCTGATGATTGAAACCTTGTTCATAGCTTTGATAAGAAGCGGTCATATAAAAAATGGTTTGGCCGTTTTGCAAGGCGCTCACGCGGCGGGTGCTGAAGCTATGCCCGTCACGAATAATCTCCACTTCGTACTCTACCGGCTGATGACTATCGCCAGGACGCAGGAAATAGCTGTGGCAGGAATGAGCATTTCTTTCCGGTGGCACCGTTTGTTTAGCTGCGGATAGCGCTTGACCAACAACCTGACCACCAAAAAGCTGCCTTAAGCCCAGATTTTGGCTTTGTCCGCGAAATCGGTTAGTGCCAATTTTTTCCAGATGGAGTAATGCCAGTAAATTCTGTAAAACTTCGCTCATTGTGCGAGGATCCTGTTCGATAATATATGGGTATTGATGCACCATATCATAAGCGGTTGGGCTCTATTTGTGCCAGTAATGCGTGGAGAGGGAAATTTATTAGAATATTTAATGACTTGGTTATAACTTCAATAAATCGTAAGAAAATAACCATATAGTTTGGTTTTACGATTTATGTTGGATAGCTAAACTGAGTTTTTAATATTTTTAAGCTAAAATACTTTTTCTTTTTTGTCAGTAGAGTCGGGAGTAACGATGAAATTCTTAACGCTGTTAAGCAATGCAGCAATGGTGGTTGCATTAGCCGGTTGCAGTAATGATCAACACAATAATGTGTTAGCTGAGAACGCCCTGACGGTGACCGGTAGCGTTATTTACCGTGACAGAATGGCGCTGCCAGACAACGCCCAGATTACCGTATTGTTGGCGGATGTTTCTTTGGCTGATGCGCCCGCTAAAGTTATTTCAACGGTAACTTTCCCGAGTAAAGGAAAACAGGTTCCGTTTATGTTTACACTGCCCTATAACGTTGAGCAGGTCAATGCGGCTCAACGGATTGCGCTATCGGCTTCTATTTCTATTGATGACAAGCTGCTGTATACCACAACCACCATGAATGAAGTTCTGACTAATGCTCAACCAGCTCAGATGGATCTGGTATTGGAACGCGTCAGCAACTGAGACAAATCTCTGGCATCGCTATGATGGCGGTGTCAGCCAGCCATAAATTTTGAAGTTAATTCTATCTGATGGGGTAAATAGTACGCCATCGGCAAGTAATGCCTGTTTTTGTCGGATATAGTCCGGACCGGTGAGTGAAATTTTACCCTGCGCATTGACCACTCTGAACCAGGGCAGTTTACTTCCTGCCGGTAATCGGCTTAATACAATACCGACCTGACGCGCAGCGCCCGCGGCTCCGGCGAGTCGAGCGATGGTGCCATAGGTTGTCACTTTACCTGCAGGTATGGAGGCAACAACCGTATAGATTCGGGTTGGGAGTGATGGCTCATGATTATCCATCTGTTCAGTATTATTCATTATTTGATGGCTGAAAGTTTGGATCGGCGCCCCCATTTTGCCATAAATGGCGAAATTGAGTAAGAAAACATCGCTTGGAGGATGGAGTCTTGCAATTACCCTATTCATACCGGATAATGCCTGCGCTTCAGTAGAACGAAGCCATCAATGGGGGCTCTGTTGGTTCTCCCGCAACACTAACTTGTGAACTCGGTCAGGTCCGGAAGGAAGCAGCCGCAGCAGGCGTCGTGTGTGCCGGGATGTAGCTGGCAGGGCCCCCACCCAATTCTGGGGCTCTGTTAATCTCTTCTTTTAGATCATCTTGCTATTAAACAATCTGAAGCTTGGCTAACTCAGTGATAAGAATTCAAGGCGATATTATTCTAAGCGTGATTAATTATTATCTTACATTTAAATTAACATGCTGATTTTAAAGTGTTTAATGATTTTTTGTTTTTTTACAATAATAGGTTCTGGTATCTGAGCCATACAAAAAGTATCCATTACTGTCAGCTTTACGGATTTCATAGCTATTATAATCGCCTAATTTATAGGATGAACGAGATAAGATCCGTTTTTCCAATTCTGGGGGTAAATTATCATCAGCGTTTTTAATGATTTGTGTGGCGCTAATTAAAAAGGTTTTGCGGTCAACAGTGGACGTGGTTCCATTGATGATTCTATCGATGTTAAATTCTTCTCCATTAGAAATAGCTTGTCCTTTCAAAGTGAAATAACCGGTACCATCACCATTTCGATTGGATATATATAACCGAGATTTGATTGAAAGATTGACCTTAGGCGGATAGAGAGCCAGCTCAGAAGTGGTATTGGTTTCACACATGATAGGGTCAGAGAAAGACCTATCTATAAAATATGCCGTACCAACTCCCATTATAGTTGCCGTAGCACAGGCGATAATCAATTTAGTTTTAAAGTTCATCATGATTTTTTTCAATGACATAGAGTGACTTACAGTTATGAGCATTAGTACTCTTCATTTCATCAGGGCAAAAAATAATGGATTTTCCCGGATTGGGTAATTTAGTGATGTAATATATTTTTCCTTTACTTCTAGCATCACAAGAATATGTCAGTTTATTCACATCGTTGATAATATACTTCATTGAAATACTACCTGGAGAGGAATATATTTCACAGTTTTTCATGATTCCACGAAAAGTAAAGTTATCACTATAATCATTACTGCGGTAAATGGATAATGATAGCCAGAGAGCGACGAAATAGGTAATCAGCATAGCCATACTAATCATCAATATGGTTTTAATTTTTTTCGGGTCATGCCTTCTTTTTCTTTCCATTTTGATATCATCTGATGCTTCTGTTGCCGTTTTATACTGACTGTCGGACGTATCTTCAGGCTTGAGAGCATTTGGATCAGAATATGCCTGTATATAAACACTTTGGCTTAGCTGTACCCCCTCACGAGGTATTGTGGTCAGCATGTCTTTTGGCAGACCTAAATCTGACAAAATACGCCGTAGCATATAGATATGTTGATGGAAGGTATTTGATGTGATCGGAAGATCTTTACTCAGCCAGACTTCCTGGAAAAAAAACTCCTTAGGAATGAGATTATGATTGCTGTTTAGCAGGATCGATAAACATTGGTTGCCTGGATTGGTTAGTGGAGCAGGGCTATCTGGTTCATCAAGTCGATAAAGAATTGCTTTATTTTTATCATAAATAACACAATTATTTATTAATAGTAGATCGCCCATTGGGGGTGTATATCTCCTGAATTCACTTAAATAAAATCAATAACTTACGATTTTAATCTCATAACCCTATGACTATAAAAAGTTAAAAGTATGATGGTGTTTGTGTTTTCTGTTTCATATTAACAGTCATTGATAATGTTACAAAAATAAAATCGCTGGTACGTCAGAGCACTGATAGAGGCTGATTAACAAAGCTGTGTGTATAGAATAGTTTATATATACTCTGATTAGTATAACTTTTCTTTGAAAAATAATCCTCATGCAAAGAGCTGTTTTTTCACATTAATAAACCGCCATATCGTGGGTGTATACCGTTACTCGATCTTTTCCTGTTGCTTTAGAATGATATAATGCTTTATCAGCATGAATAATGGTTTGGTCTATATCAAATTTGTTGTTCATTTCAGCGATACCAATGCTGATAGTAAAGTAAATTTTTTCCCCGCTGGGAAGAGCTACCGATAGATAGCGCACTTTAGTGCATAATTTTTCCAGAATTTTTTTGGCCAGAATATGGTCACAATCATGAAGTAAAATGGCGAACTCTTCTCCACCATATCGGCAAAATAAGTCATTTTTCCTGAAAAATAGGCTTAACAGCTGGCTAAATTTTATTAATACCTCATCTCCACTCGCGTGGCCAAATTTGTCATTGATCTGTTTAAAATTATCGATGTCAATAATAGCCAAAGATGAATGGTTAAAATACTCAGGAGAAGAGTGTTTGATTGTTTCCAGAAATGCTCTTCTATTTGAAATGCTGGTCAAATAGTCTGTGGTTGATTTTAACTTTAACTGATGAATTAATTGTTGATTTTTATTTTCCAGTAAGTGCTTTTCAATTTGAATATTCTTCAGTTTTATCAAGGAGCTAATTATGGCATCCAGTTCAAAGCTAAAACGACGCTGGTTCTCTTTAAGATTAATATTTAAGTCGTTATTAGAGAGTTGGAGAATAGCTTTCTGAATGAGTGAGAAGGCATCACTTAACTTGAATATCATCATGATAATAGGCAGTATGGAAAAAAGAAAAAATATAATCAGAAAGCACACCATAGTATATATTTTTATTTTTGAGGTGTTTATTTGATTGTTTGCTATATCCGTGGCTTGTTTTAGTAATAATTGACTTAATAATGAAATATGCTGTTTGTTTTGTAAGTAAAATACATTGATTTGCTGAATGTTAATGTCATTGTACTTCATGCTAACCAACTCTTTATAGATGGTTTTATTTGCTTTCTCACTGTTATTATTAAAGATTTCATTCACTAAATCATTGATTTTCTCAATTTCATTACTATTGTTTAAATAGAATTTTTGTATAGTAATTAGCCGGTCTTTAATTTCATCAATACCTCCAAGTAGCTTGATAGCCTTAATTTTGGAGTCGGTATCAGTATTATTCGATTTGCAAATATCAATTAATTGGTCAATCAGTTCTGTGAAAGAGGAATAGAGTCGGTTGGTTAACCTGATGCCCTGAACGGATATCATAAACTCAATTGAACTATTAGGGATACGAATCATCTTATGTTCAATAATCGTTGAAAGTCGATTAAATGAATAACTGCTGGATATAGAGTCATTTTTTCTTATTATATTTGATAAACGTTTGATTTCCAGTGCGGTATATTTATCCTGAAGAAAATGGCTTGATTTAGATTGTTTCTCAGAGAACGCGATTAGATTTTTCAGAGCAATATTAGCAGGGTTGTAATTGATTGGATCTGGATTATTATAAAGTTTTGATATATGAGATATCTGATGCTCATCGTAAATTTTTTCACTGGCAACAAGCAGCAGTTGAAGATACTCAATTCTATTTTGTTCTGCGATATTTAGTTGAAGTCTGGACCAATTATCTTGAATTGTCGAAATTGAAAGAATACTCAAAGATAAAATAATAAATAAGATAATAAGGGCAAAAAAGCTTCGAATCTTCATCATTAAGGTTCCATATAAAATTCACAACCTCAATGTCATGGCAATATCACCGTTGCATTCTAACATATTTTATCTGCTCTTCAATTTGCCATTGAATATAGTGATGTATCGGTTATGCAAGTAATAATGGAAAGTGTTGATAAATAATATTACCATTCGTCTATTTTTGGTTTTTTATTCTGTATTTATGTGAAATGGCATTGGATTGATTTGATGCTGAGGAGTGAAATAAATTTTTCTATAGTATAAAACGGGTTAGATGAGGAGTGTTTAATATTTATCCTATCAGGATAGGAGATATTCTTATTGAGCCTAATATTAACGGTACATTTAGTACCGTTAATATTGTTGCGACTCTATAGTTATCCGTTATCAGGCACTGCCAATAAATAGTCCTGTCGCAAATACCAGTAGTCCACCAACCACGACTTGGAATGCCGCTTGAAGTAATGGTGTGTCCATATAACGATTACGGATCCAGGAAATTGCTGCCAACTCAAACATCACCACAATGCCTGAGACAATCATGGCAGTCCAAAAGTCGCTAATCAGGAAGGGCAGGGTATGCCCCAAGCCACCTAGCGTTGTCATAACGCCACAGGAGGCACCCCGCAGCCAAGGATTGCCCCGACCAGTTAATGAGCCATTGTCTGATACAGCTTCGGCAAATGCCATGGAAATCCCGGCTCCAATGGAGGCTGCCATACCAACCAGAAAAGCCTGCCAACTATCTTTAGTGGCTAAAGCCGCTGCAAAAACCGGGGCCAGAGTCGAAACGGAGCCATCCATCAAGCCCGCAAGGGAAGGTTGGACTATCTGTAAGACAAACAGGCGATGGGCGGATTTTTTTTCTTTATCTTTCTCCGCCGGAGTCAGTAATTGTGATTCCAGCTGTTCGGCGCGTATTTGATGTCGATGCTCTTCTGCTGACAGGTCGTCCAATAATTGGCGAATCTGCGCATCGGTGGTTTTTTGAGCAGCCCGCTCATAGAAACGCTGGGTTTCTATTTCCATAATTTCAGATTGCTTACGAACCTTTTCGATCCCCAGTGGCCGACTCAGCCAGATAGGTTTGCGCTCTACAAATCCTTTCACGTCCTGACGACGAATCAGTGGAATATGATTGCCAAATTTTTCTTGATATAGCTTTAGGAGGCGATGACGGTGTCCATTCTCTTCCTTAGACATGATGTCAAAAACTTTAGCTGAATTGGGGTAGGTTTCACGCAGGCCTTCGGCAAACTCTATATATATTCGGTGGTCTTCTTCTTCCAGTGAAATGGCAAGCGCCAGAATTTCTTGTTCAGACAGTTCGGAGAAGTCTTTCATTATCCCTCCGGAAGGGTGGATATCTTCGGTTAGATAGAATATTAAACCCTTAATTGTATGTTGTAAAAGAATCAGGGCCGCATTATGCGGCCCTGAGAGGAAAGTTAAATGGTGATTAACTTATGATTCGTGTTTCACTTCGTGTGCATGTTCAATGTCTTCTCCGCGCTTACTGAAGCGACGACGAACCACAACAAAGAACACTGGTACAAAGAAGATGGCCAAGATGGTTGCACTAATCATACCACCCAGAACCCCGGTACCTACCGCGTTCTGAGAGCCGGAACCGGCACCACTGCTGATTGCCAGTGGCAATACGCCTAGCATAAAGGCAAGTGAAGTCATCAGGATTGGACGTAAACGCATACGTACCGATTCTAACGTAGCCTCAATCAGACCTTTACCTTCTTTGTCCATCAGATCCTTGGCGAATTCTACGATTAGTATTGCGTTTTTCGCCGACAGACCTACGGTGGTTAACAAGCCTACAATGAAGTAAACGTCGTTCTCCATACCGCGCATCGTTGTGGTAACCAATGCACCAATAACACCAAGTGGAACAACCAGCATAACCGAGAACGGAATTGACCAGCTTTCATACAGAGCTGCCAGACACAGGAATACCACAATCAGAGAGATGGCATAAAGTGACGGTGCCTGGTTACCAGACAAACGTTCCTGATAGGACATACCGGTCCAGTCATAGCCAATGCCCGTCGGTAGCTTAGCGGCCAGCTCTTCCATCAGGTTCATTGCGTCACCGCTACTTTTCCCTGGCGCTGCCTGACCTAGGATTTCCATCGAAGGTAGGCCGTTATAACGCTCCAAACGTGGGGAACCAAATTCCCAATGGGCGGTAGAGAAAGCGGACATAGGAACCATTTGGTTATTGGCGCCGCGAACAAACCAGTTATTGATATCTTCCGGCATCATACGGAATGGTGCATCAGCCTGTACGTAAACTTTCTTCACACGACCACGGTCGATGAAGTCGTTGACGTAAGAGCCACCAAGCGCTGTTGATAGCGTCTGGTTGATATCACTGATAGCAACACCTAATGCTTGGGCTTTCTCATGATCAATCGTTAGTTTGAACTGAGGTGTATCTTCCAGACCGTTAGGGCGTACGCCAACCAGCATATCAGGATGCTCAGCAATCATTCCGAGCAATTGGTTACGGGCTTCCGTCAATTTCTCATGGCCTAAACCAGCTTGGTCAATGAGCTCAAAGTCAAAGCCTGAAGCACTACCCAGTTCAACGATTGCCGGCAGGTTAAAGGCAAAGACCAGACCGTCTTTAATTTGTGAGAATGCCTGACTCGCACGTCCCACAATGGCTGGCACTTTATTCTCTTCACCAGAGCGCTGTCCCCAGTCTTTCAGACTGATAAACGCCAGACCGGTATTCTGACCTTGTCCACTGAAGCCGAATCCACCTACGGTAAACACAGAAACCACATTATCTTTCTCTTTGGTCGTAAAGTAGTTACTGACTTCATCGAGAACTTTCTGGGTTCTTTCCTGAGTGGCACCTTGTGGCATTTGTACTGCGGTGAGGAATACCCCCTGATCTTCTTCTGGCAGGAATGAAGACGGCAGACGAATAAACAGTAATGCCATGCCAACAACCAGCACCAGATAAATCAGAATATAACGACCAGTACTGCCTAAGATATTGGCAACGCTGTTGGTATAGTGGTGGGTGTTTTTTTCAAACATCTGGTTAAACCAACCAAAGAAACCAGTCTGAATGCCGTGGTCACCTTTTGGTACTGGCTTCAAAATCGTAGCACACAGGGCAGGGGTCAGAACCATTGCTACCAACACCGACAATACCATGGCGGAAACGATAGTAATGGAGAACTGACGATAGATAGCCCCGGTTGAACCACCGAAGAAAGCCATAGGTACAAATACCGCGGATAGCACCAGCGCAATACCCACCAGTGCACCCTGAATTTGCCCCATTGATTTACGCGTAGCTTCTTTTGGTGGCAAACCTTCTTCCACCATGATCCGCTCAACGTTTTCTACTACCACGATGGCATCATCAACCAGTAAACCGATGGCGAGCACCATGGCGAACATCGTCAGGGTATTTATCGAGTAACCAAAGGCCGACAGGATAGCAAAGGTACCTAACAATACGACAGGAACAGCCATTGTTGGAATCAAGGTGGCGCGCAGGTTTTGCAGGAACAGATACATAACCAGGAAAACCAGCATGATCGCTTCCAGCAACGTTTTTACTACTTCGCCAATTGAAATTTTAACAAAGGGTGTTGTGTCATAAGGGTAAACAATTTTTAGACCCGCTGGGAAGAATTTCTCCAGATTGGCTAACTCTGTTTTTACCCCTTTTGCTGTGTCTAGTGCGTTAGCACCGGTAGCCAGTTTAATACCTAAACCGGAAGCGGGTTTACCGTTAAAGCGGGCAACAATGTTATAGCTTTCACCACCCAGTTCAATGGTGGCGACATCTTTCAGGCGTACCTGTGAACCATCGGGATTGATTTTCAGTAAAATCTCACCAAATTGTTCAGGCGTCTGTAGACGGGTTTGTACAATGATCGACGAGTTTAACTGCTGACCTTTTACCGGTGGTGTACCACCTAATTGGCCTGCAGCAATCTGGTTGTTTTGGATTCTAATTGCATTATTTACGTCAATTGGTGTTAACGCATAATTGTTTAACTTATTAGGATCCAACCAAACGCGCATGGCATATTGTGAACCGAACAGTTGAACGTCACCTACGCCAGAACTACGGCTAATTGGGTCCTTAATGTTAGAACCTACATAGTCCGCGATATCGTCCTGATTCATTGAACCATCTTCAGAAATAAAACCGGCAACCATTAAGAAGCTGCTGGTAGCTTTCTGCACCCGGATCCCCATCTGCTGTACTTCTTGTGGCAGAAGAGGCGTTGCCAATTGCAGTTTGTTTTGCACTTGGACCTGAGCGATATCCGGATCGGCGCTTGAATCAAACGTTAGGGTAATTGATGCGTTACCCGCCGAGTCACTGGTGGAAGACATATACATCAGTTTATCGATACCGTTCATGTTCTGTTCGATAACCTGAGTTACGCTGTCTTGCACCGTTTTTGCATCCGCACCTGGGTAAGATGCAGAGATAGATACTGCCGGTGGTGCAATCGTTGGATATTGCGATACCGGTAGTTCTACAATTGCCAAGGCACCCGCCATCATAATAATGATGGAGATAACCCAGGCAAATATGGGGCGATCAATAAAAAATTTAGCCATCTGCTATACTCAATCTCGTTTATGATTTCGCCGCTGGTGCTGCTGCGTTAGATGCGTCATCTTTAGATTTTTCTACATACTCTTTAGCATTAACTGGTGCGCCCGGTCTGACTTTCTGTAAACCAGTAACAATCACGCGATCGCCCGGCTTCAGACCTTCAGTAACCAGCCAGTCACTGCCAATTGACTGATTTGTGACAATAATGCGAGCTTCAACTTTATTGTCTGTATCAACAACCAGCGTAGTGGCTTCGCCGCGTTGGTTACGCGTAATCCCTTGTTGAGGAACCAGCATCGCGTCAGGTTTAATGCCTTGCTCAACGCGAGCACGGACAAACATACCTGGCAGCAGCTCGTTATTCGGGTTAGGGAAAACGGCACGCAGAGTAATAGAACCGGTCGTTTCATCAACGGTGACATCTTCAAACTCTAATGTACCTTTTTGTTGATATTCCATACCGTTGTTGAGCAGCAGGGTGACAGCAGCCTTGCTCTCTTTCTTTAGTGAACCATTCGCTAACTGTTGCTTTAGGCTTAAGTAATCATTACTGGACTGAGTAACATCAACGTAGATCGGATCAAGCTGTTGTACTGTCGCCAGTGCAGTTGCTTGATTCGCGTTAACCAGTGCGCCTTCAGTGACGTTAGATTTACCAATTCGACCGCTGATAGGCGATTGAACTTTGGTGTATTCAAGATTAATCCGCGCAGTTTCTACTGCGGCTTTTGCCGCCTGAACCCCGGCATTGGCCTGACTGGCATTGGCGACAGCTGTATCGTAATCCTGACGGCTGATAAAGTTAGTACCAAGCAGTGGCTTATAACGTTTTACCGTCAGGTTCATGATATTGGCACTAGCCTGTGCTTTTGACAGCTCAGCTACCGCACTATCATAAGTTGCCTGATAGGTTGCCGGGTCGATCTGATACAGCGATTGATTGGCATCAATCATGCCGCCTTCAACAAACTGGCGTTTAAGTACAATCCCGCTTACCTGTGGACGAACTTCCGCAATGCGAAAAGCTGAGGTCCTTCCTGGGAGCTCTGTAGTGATATTGACTGGTTGTGTCTTAACTGTTACAACTTCAACTTCTGGAGCTGCTCGTTGGGCACCTTCATTGGATTTATTATCGCATCCTACGAGTACTAAACCGCTTGAAAGCATTAGCACCGCTGCCAGAGGCATAACCCCTCTGTTTCTACTCATAGATCAACCTCAAGTTTTCAATATCAGTTACCGTCATTGATAATACTTTGGTAACTACACAGTTTTTTCAAAATGTTAGCGTGCTATAATACAAACATTCATGTATGTATGTAAGCCATTACAAGACGCACCGCACATAAAGCATAAAATTATGGGTCGTAAAACTAAACAAGCATCCCTGGAAACTCGACAGCAAATTCTCGATGCTGCAATGCAAGAATTTGCCCGTAGGGGAGTATCCAGCACATCACTCAATGATATAGCCCTGGCAGCAGGTGTTACCCGGGGTGCTATATACTGGCACTTTAAAAATAAAGTCGATATTTTCAATGCAATGTGGACCCAAGTAGAGTCTAGCATTGATGACGTTGAGCTGCGATACAGAAATCAATTCCCGTCCGAACCGCTGTCAGCCTTACGTCAGACGATGATCTATGTTCTCCAAACCACGGTTACCGACCCGCGTCGCAGAACTTTGCTAGGGATACTATTTCACAAATGTGAGTTTGTCGGAGATTTAGTCTCATTACAACAAATTCATCAATCTTTATACCTTGAGAATTATGAGCGAATCGAAAAGATATTGCGCTTATGCATCGAATATAAGCAATTGGATAAAGATTTAGATATCCGTCTTGCTGCGATTACGTTACGGGCATATATTTGTGGCTTGATAGAAAACTGGCTTTTTATGCCAGAGGCTTATCCGTTAGAGACAGATGCCACCCGTTTGGTTGACGCTTTTATTGAACTGCTAAAGTATGGTTTGATGATGCGTAAAACGTGTCAGGTTCAGTCAGTGGAAGTCAGTCAAACAATAGGAAATTAGAGATGCAAAAAGTATTGGTTATTGCAAATGGTGCTCCCTACGGCAGTGAATTACTGTTTAACGCCTTACGGTTATCGATTGCTATCAGAGAGCAATCTGCGGATTGCGAGCTGAAGGTTTTTTTGATGTCCGACGCGGTGAGCGCTGGAATTCGTGGGCATAAACCACATGAAGGCTATAACCTACAGCAAATGTTGGAAATTCTGACTGCCCAGAACGTAGTGGTCAAACTTTGTAAGACCTGCACTGATGGCAGAGGAATCAGCACGCTTCCTTTAATTGACGGCGTTGAGATAGGAACGCTGGTTGAGTTGGCACAGTGGACTTTGGCGGCGGATAAAGTTCTGACTTTCTGATTAGTTAACCTACACCACAATCGCAGGGACTGCTGATGAAGAATGTATCAAGAGTTGGTAAATCGATAGTTAGCACCTTAATACATATGCTGATTGTGTTGTTAGTTGTGTTACCGCTGTGCAGTCAGATATTGGCGTTTTTTTGCCTGCTTCTTTTTGATTCCAGCAGTTGGTTTAGCCGCGATTTAACCTTTCACTCCAATCTTATGGTCAGCCGTGAAGGGTTATTAACTCTGACGCTTTGGTTTTGTTTAGCCGTTTTCTGTTTTGGCATGCTGATGATGGGAAATCTGTATGGTAAATATGCCGCATTACCCACCAACCAACGACTGCGCTATATCCCTTTCTTGATATTGATTGTTTACACTGTGGGTATTGGAGCCGTGATATTTTTTGCCTCGGGGGATAAGATTTTGGGGCATCAGCAGAGCGACTTTGTTTTTGTTGCGTTGATGCCTTTCTTTTGGATCGAAGCCTTTTTACGCCAACCCTATTGGCTACCGCTGATGGCTTTTCTAACCTACAGCCTGTTTACCGTTGGCGTATTTTCGGGGAGCCGACGGCAACAGGAGCCGAGATAGTTTATTGCTGGGGATTATCCAATGCATCGACTTTCTTAATAAAATCTCGTTCTACAATCTTCAACGCGGTTAATACTGTGCGTGGATCGATTTCGCTGGTCTCCAACAGGTAAATTAAATCAACCGCCAATGTGATTTCTACCGGTTCTTGTTCTTGTGCCATGATGAATACCTTAGTGGAATAATGTTGAATAGGGCATATTACCTGATTTATTGAATAACGGTCACTTCTTGATAGCGATAATTGACACCATGTAGAGGACGAATCAATACGGTGTAGTCAGGTTGAGCTCAATCATTTTACGTAATTTGGAAATATACCGATCCAGCGTACGGCTATTGGCCAGATGATCGACGTCCGAAATGGAGGCAAACAGCGTATCTCGGTTGACGACCTGATTTTTAGGTGGTGTTCCGTCATGATTGATGAATGACTTTTTGAGTCGTTTGTTAAATGCATAAACATATAACTTATATAACTGAACGTTGTTTTTGCCTTGGTTACATGCCAGTTTCCCGACGTTCTATTTGTTTCTCTATTCTTTTTAGTGCCTGTCGACAGCGCATTAAACGGCCTTCCAGCGCTGCCAGCTCTTTCTGTATTTGTTGTTGAGCCGTGAGGGTGGTTTGTTGAATCAACTGATGTTCTTTGTCGCGTAGCATTTCTTGTAACCGACGCTCGTAGTCCTGATGCTGGGCTAACGTCTGGTAAATATCGCTGCTGGATTTCACCACCGTGGTATTTTGCTCACGGATTTTGAGCGTCGCTAATTCACGCTGTAGGGCGGTAATTTGCGCCACAATACGTTCAGCTAAAAACGCCACCTGCTGCTGGCGTTGATTTTCTACTTCCTGTTTAAGCTGAATGAGATTTTTTTCTACTTCAGTCAGGTAATGACTCAGGCGAGAGTCACGCTGATTAAACAGCTGGCTGTCAAATCGCGGTTGCATAGCTGCGGTCGCTGGCGTGTTCGCTATGCTTTCCGCCAACTGTTGCACCTGCTGTTGTAAAACCTGTAATAAAGCGCCAGTGTTCATGGGCGTTCCTGATAAAGTAAAATTCTCAACGGAAAATCATTCCGGCGCTATTTGCCAGTGCATCTTATAACAGGCGGAGTTCGAATAGAAACGACAACGTCCGTTTTGCGGTGTGACTACCATTAAATGATTATCGTTATTAGCCACACAGGACTTTTTTTGATTACACTAACCAATAAGCTTTAACGGTGTGCGCTGCTATGTATAGATTATTACTTCTGGCTTTGGGATGGTTAGCGATGGCATTAGCCTGTCTGGGGGCGGTATTGCCCATTTTGCCGACGACGCCGTTTCTGCTGTTGGCTGCCTGGTGTTTTGCCCGTTCATCGCCGCGTTTTCATGATTGGCTGCTATATCGTTCATGGTTTGGTCCTTATTTGCGTCATTGGCAAACCTATCGTGGTTTACCACCAGGCGCGAAAAGCAAAGCCATTATTATGATTATTCTGACTTTTTCCCTATCGCTCTGGTTGGTGTCACTGCTGTGGGTGAGGGTTTTGTTGCTGGTCATTTTGTTGATTTTACTTATCTTTATGTTACGTTTGCCGGTTATTGATCCGCAGCAACAAAAGAAACAGTAATTCACTTATAGTGACAACTAGCGGTTGCATTTCTGGCGGGCTTTGCATAGATTTGAGCGTTTTTCGCTGGTGGCGTCGCGTTATTGCGTAAAGGAATAAACGTCAGGCATCTGCGTCTTGGAATAGACCCGTTGTTTAATCAGGTACACATTATGACTAATACAGAACAGCAGCTACAGTTAATTAAAGATAGTATCATTACTATCCCAGACTACCCGAAAGCGGGCATTCTTTTTCGTGATATCACGACATTACTGGAAAACCCGGCTGCTTTTTCTGCTTCTATCCAGTTGATGGTAGAGCGCTATAAGAATCAGGGTATAACCAAAGTTGTTGGTACTGAAGCGCGCGGTTTTCTGTTTGGCGCCCCGGTTGCGCTGGCTTTAGGGATTGGCTTTGTGCCAGTACGTAAGAAAGGTAAATTACCACGGGAAACCTTACAGGAAACCTACGATCTGGAATACGGTACTGACATATTAGAAATTCATACTGACAGTATTAACCAGAATGATAAGGTTTTGGTTATTGATGATCTATTGGCAACTGGCGGGACTATCGAAGCAACGGCAAAACTGATTCGCCGTCTAGGTGGAAATGTGGCTGATGCTGCTTTTGTCATTGAATTGCCAGAGCTTGGGGGGCGTGCACGTTTGGCTTCTCAGAATATTGAATGTTATAGCCTTGTCTCGTTTGACGGTCATTAATCCAGAACAAACATCGTCGCGAACCATTGGCTGTGATAAGATGCCTCCACTTTTTTAACCGACTTTTCTGGTACCAATGAGCTATCAAGTTCTGGCCCGTAAGTGGCGCCCACAAAGCTTTGCAGACGTTGTCGGTCAGGAACATGTTCTGACCGCCATCTCTAATGGTCTGTCTTTGGGACGGATCCATCACGCTTACCTGTTTTCCGGAACCCGAGGCGTCGGTAAAACCTCGATAGCCCGATTATTGGCTAAAGGTTTAAACTGCGAAACAGGCATTACGGCTACCCCCTGCGGTAAGTGCGGCAACTGTCTCGAAATCGAGGCCGGGCGCTTTGTCGATCTTTTAGAGATTGACGCCGCATCACGTACGAAAGTAGAAGATACCCGTGAACTGCTGGACAACGTGCAATATGCACCGGCTCGCGGTCGCTTTAAAGTTTATCTTATCGATGAAGTGCACATGCTCTCCCGCCACAGTTTTAATGCATTGCTTAAAACGTTGGAAGAGCCGCCGGAACATGTGAAGTTTTTGCTGGCGACCACCGATCCACAGAAGCTGCCGGTGACTATTCTGTCGCGCTGTTTGCAATTTCATCTGAAAGCGCTAGATGTCGATCAGATTAAAGGCCAGTTGGAAAAGATTCTACTGGCTGAACAGATTCAGTCTGAACCTCGGGCTTTACAATTACTGGCTCGTGCCGCTGAAGGCAGCATGCGCGACGCCCTAAGCTTGACCGATCAGGCGATAGCAATGGGTGATGGGGTTGTTGCTACAGACTCCGTCAGTATGATGCTGGGAACTTTGGATGACGAACATGCGCTGGCCTTGGTTGAGGCATTAACCCACGCCAATGGTGAAGCGTTAATGTCGCTGGTGAGTCAGGTTGCCGCCAAGGGCGTTGACTGGGAAACCTTGCTGGTGGAAATGTTGGCGTTGTTGCATCAGGTGGCGATGGTTCAACTGTTACCGACGGCACTGGATCCATTACAGCATAATGAACAGCGTATGCGTGATTTGGCCAGACAGATGTCGCCGCAGGACTTACAGCTTTATTATCAAACGCTGTTAGTTGGTCGTAAAGAATTAACCTATGCGCCGGATCGGCGTATGGGCGTAGAAATGGCTTTGCTGCGGGCGCTGGCTTTTCATCCCAAAATGGTGGTGAATACGCCAGCGCCCACTCCGCAGCCAACCAGCACACAACCTGCCTTATCAGCACCTGCAGGAGTTAGACCGGCTGCACCGGTTCAACAACAGCAAGCAGTTTCTGAGCCTCAGCCAACGGTAGTGCCCCCGCTTAGTCAGCAAAGTGCTAAAGCTGCTGATGAAGATATGACTCAGGGTTTGTCACAATCTACGGCTCAGATGTTACAGGCGCGCAATCAGTTGCGGCGTCAACAGGGGACATCCGACGCAAAAAAGAGTGATCCGGCGACGCCATCAAAAGTGAAGCCGGTATCTTCGGTGTTGGAGCGTTTAGCTTCAGCAACCGAAAAGAGTGCGGGATCGCGGCCAGCGAAAGCGCCTCAAGCCCCGGCTAAGAAAGAGAGCTATCGTTGGAAAGCCCAGAACGATTTTGAAGCGGTGAGTGAACCCGTTGCTACGCCGAAGGCGCTACGTTCAGCGTTGGAGCATGAAAAAACGCCGGAGCTTTCAGCTAAGTTGGCGGAAGAGTCTTTAAGCCGAGACACCTGGGCGGCGGAGATTAGTCAACTGCCGTTGCCTAAGCTGGTTCAGCAGTTGGCATTGAACGCTTTTAAACAACAATTGTCAGATAATGAAGTTTGTTTACATTTGCGTCCGTCTCAGCGCCATTTAAACTCGGAATCAGCGCAGAAAGTGTTAACTGATGCCATGAGTGAACATGCCGGGCAGCCGATTACGCTTACCGTCGTTGAAGATGAAGATCTATCGGTGAAAACGCCGTTAGAGTGGCGTCAGGCTATTTACGAAGAGAAGCTGGCGCAGGCCAGAGAATCGATAACTTCGGACAACAATATTCAAACGCTTTGCCGTTACTTTGAGGCCGAGCTGGATGAAGATAGTATTAGACCCGTATAAGCGATTACCGTTATTCCTTGATGAATGACGGTAATGATAACATTTTATTCTATAGCAAAGAGAGAGATAACCATGTTTGGTAAAGGTGGAATTGGTAACCTAATGAAGCAAGCTCAGCAGATGCAGGAAAAAATGCAGCAGATGCAGGAAGAGATTGCAAAAATGGAAGTGACTGGTGAATCCGGTGCTGGAATGGTTAAAGTCACGGTTAACGGTGCACATAACTGCCGTCGAGTTGAAATCGATCCTAGCCTGATGGAAGACGATAAAGAGATGTTGGAAGACCTGATTGCTGCGGCCTTTAATGATGCAGCTCGCCGCGTTGAAGAAACTCAGAAAGAGAAAATGGCTCAGGTTTCTGGCGGTATGCAGTTACCTCCTGGCTTTAAGATGCCGTTCTAATGCAAACCAGTCCTCTGCTTGAATCTCTGATGGAAGCGCTGCGCTGTTTACCCGGTGTCGGGCCAAAGTCAGCACAGCGTATGGCATTTCAACTGCTACAGCGCGATCGCAGTGGTGGGATGCGTTTAGCGCAGTCGCTAACTCGGGCAATGTCTGAAATTGGTCATTGCCGAGACTGCCGAACGTTTACCGAAGAAGAAGTGTGCACTATCTGTAGTAACCAACGACGTCAGAGCAGCGGTCAGATTTGTGTGGTCGAAAGCCCGGCTGACATCCATGCGATTGAGCAAACCGGGCAATTTGCCGGTAGATATTTCGTTCTGATGGGGCATTTGTCTCCGTTGGATGGCATTGGCCCTAACGATATCGGTTTGGATCGTCTGGAAGAACGCTTGGCATCAGAAAAGATGAATGAAGTGATTCTGGCCACCAACCCCACGGTAGAAGGGGATGCCACCGCCAACTTTATTGCTGAAATGTGCGCCATGTACGGCGTGATGGCCAGCCGTATCGCCCACGGTGTTCCCGTCGGTGGCGAACTGGAGATGGTGGATGGCACGACGTTGTCTCACTCTTTGGCTGGGCGCCATCAGATAAAGTTTTAAGTCAGTCAAGAAAACTCCATGAGTGAGTTTTCTTTTTTGCCCTTTTTATTAAGTGCTTGAATTCAGACGACAACTGAGTGAGGGAACACGTCCAGCATTCATGCTGGACGTGGCGCTCGCCCTAGTGCCTCTGCTCGGCCACGTGCGCTAACGTTGATTTATTCTCTGCATTGATAGTGGACGAAACTTTCCCCGTCATTAAACTTAACTGACTAACATTACATTAATATTCTCGCCATTTTTCATCGCTAAAAATCAGTTTTTCGCCGATTTTCAATACTTATTAGGTTTTTTTCGCTCATCTGAATTTTTATAGACTTGAAAAGCTTCAGGTTAATCCCCATCTGTTAACCATTCAGTCTTTGTGCGCTGCACACCCTAAACTGCCTACATGAAATCAAGATATTGAGGTAAGCAATGAGTATGAAAGGTCAAGAAACCAGAGGATTCCAATCAGAAGTTAAACAGCTTTTGCATTTGATGATCCATTCTCTCTATTCCAACAAAGAAATCTTTTTGCGTGAGCTAATATCTAACGCCTCCGATGCGGCAGATAAACTGCGTTTTCGCGCATTATCTAATTCTGATTTATATCAGGGTGACGGTGAACTTGGCGTTCGCGTGTCAATCGATAAAGAAAAACGTACCTTGACCCTGAGTGATAACGGCATTGGTATGACCCGTGATGAAGTGATTGATAATCTGGGGACCATTGCTAAATCAGGCACCAAAGCTTTCCTTGAGTCGATGGGTAGCGATCAGGCTAAAGATAGCCAGTTGATCGGCCAATTTGGCGTTGGTTTTTATTCAGCCTTCATTGTGGCGGATAAAGTCAGCGTACGCACCCGCGCAGCAGGTGCCGCAGAAGATGAAGCGGTATTCTGGGAATCAGCTGGTGAAGGTGAATACACCATTGCTGATATCAGCAAACCACAACGTGGTACTGAAATTACCCTGCATCTGCGTGAAGGTGAAGATGAATTTTTGGATGACTGGCGCGTTCGGTCGGTCATTGGTAAATACTCCGATCATATTGCTTTACCGGTAGAAATTCAGGTTAAAGAAGAGAAAGAGGGTGAAGAGCCGCAGCTGCGTTGGGAAAAAATCAACAAGGCTCAGGCGCTTTGGACGCGTAATAAGTCAGAAATTGCGGATGAAGAATATAACGAATTCTATAAGCACGTTTCTCATGACTTCAGCGATCCTTTGGCGTGGAGCCATAACCGAGTAGAAGGTAAGCAAGAATATACCAGCCTGCTATATATTCCTTCACAGGCGCCATGGGATCTGTGGAACCGTGACCATAAACACGGCCTGAAGCTGTATGTGCAGCGCGTATTCATTATGGATGATGCAGAACAGTTCATGCCAAACTATCTGCGTTTCGTACGTGGGTTGATTGATTCCAACGATCTGCCATTGAACGTATCTCGTGAAATCCTACAGGATAATCGTATTACCCAAAGTTTGCGTAATGCCTGTACTAAACGAGTATTACAGATGCTGGAAAAACTGGCTAAAAACGATGCTGATAAATACCAGCAGTTTTGGCAACAGTTCGGTCTGGTGTTAAAAGAAGGCCCGGCAGAAGATGGTGCTAACATTGAAACCATCGCTAGCTTGCTGCGTTTTGCATCAACCCATAACGAGAGTGATGCTCAGACGGTTTCTCTGGCGGACTATATCAGCCGCTTGCAGGAAGGACAGGACAAGATTTACTACATTACGGCTGATAGCTATGCTGCAGCGAAGAATAGTCCTCATCTGGAACTGTTCCGTAAGAAAGGTATTGAGGTTCTGCTGCTGTCCGATCGCATTGATGAGTGGATGATGAGCTATCTGACTGAGTTTGACGGTAAGTCATTCCAGTCGGTTAGCAAAGCTGATGAAGCGCTGGATAAGCTGGCTGATGCAGAAAGTGAAGAGCAAAAGCAGGCAGAGAAAGAGCTGGAGCCTTTTGTTGAGCGCACCAAGGCTTTCCTGGGCGAGCGAGTAAAAGAAGTACGTTTGACTCATCGTCTGACGGATACGCCTGCGGTAGTGACGACTGACACTGATGAAATGACTACGCAAATGGCGAAGTTGTTTGCCGCTGCTGGCCAGAAAGCGCCGGAAGTGAAGTATATTTTTGAGTTGAATCCTGATCACGCATTAGTGAAGCGTGCTGCTGATGTTAGCGATGATGCAACATTTGGTGAATGGATTGAACTGTTGCTGGATCAGGCTCTATTGGCGGAAAAAGGCAGTTTGGACGATCCAAACAGCTTTATTCGTCGGATGAACCAGCTACTGTTAAAATAACACCGATATACAGTCTGAATGAGCCGACTAGCCATGTCGGCTCATTTATTTCAGATTCCTTAATTGATTGAACCCGCGCTCAAACACCTTATTGATAGATGAATAGCAATTAATTTCAAACTGTTAGGTCGATTTTTTATGAGTGGTGTTACTGAGGCTATCGTTATCTACCCCTTGAGCATCATGGCGTAGGGTGATAAGGTTCGTTGGTTTTCCATCAATTTAATATAAAAGCTAAATTTCTAGGGGATTTACGCGATGCGTATCATTCTGCTTGGCGCTCCCGGCGCCGGTAAAGGCACTCAAGCTCAATTCATCATGGAGAAGTACGGTATACCGCAAATCTCTACCGGAGACATGCTGCGTGCAGCGGTAAAAGCGGGCTCTGAACTGGGTAAGCAAGCAAAGGAACTTATGGACGCCGGTAAATTGGTGACCGATGAATTGGTTATCGCTTTGGTGAAAGAACGTATCACTCAGCCGGATTGTGGTAACGGATTCTTACTCGATGGTTTCCCACGTACCATTCCACAGGCCGATGCAATGAAAGATGCCGGTATTCAGGTGGATTACGTGCTCGAGTTTGATGTTCCCGATGAGATTATTGTTGAACGTATCGTTGGTCGTCGAGTGCATGCTGCATCTGGCCGCGTGTATCACATTAAATTCAACCCACCAAAGGTTGAAGGTAAAGATGATGTGACCGGCGAAGAGTTAACTATTCGTAAAGACGATCAGGAAGACACGGTTCGTAAGCGTCTGGTTGAATACCATGCGTTAACCAAGCCTCTGGTTGATTATTACAGCGCAGAAGCGAAAAGCGGCAATACCAAGTACTTCAAACTGAACGGTACTCGTAAAGTATCTGAAGTCAGTGATGAATTAGCTAAAATTCTTGGCTAAACGAGCGGTACTATAATTTGCTAAACAAGGCGACCTTAGGGTCGCCTTGATTGTTTCTGGATAACCCTTTTTTATCAGCCGTATATAACTTGTTGATTGTTAATGCCATAAAAAATTGACTCAAAAAGGGTATATAAGCTACTGGGGTCAATAAAATGATTAACAACAGTAGCATAGTGGGTTATTGTTCTAGTTAACCGCCGTATAGGCGGCTTAGAAAGCTCATCATCAACCTTAGCCCTGCGCCCATCAGTTAACCGCCGCATAGGTGGCTTAGAAGCTATAGTTGCTGAATATCAAGAGTATGGCCTTTTGAACCGCTGTATAGGTGGCTTGAAAACAAGGTTAGACGCTGTCTGCAATAGGCCATGTAGGCAGCTTCCTCTTCTACTGATAAGATAGCGCCAATTGTTTTTAATACCTTGCACAGGCAGTTAGAAAACCATGTCTCAACTTAAAACCGGAATCCTGCTCGTTAACTTAGGTACTCCTGATGCGCCGACGGCGAAGGCGGTTAAGCGTTATCTTGCCCAGTTTTTACACGATCGCCGGGTGGTGGATACCAATCGATTTATTTGGTGTCCGTTGCTGCACTGGATTATCTTGCCGAGCCGCTCACCAAAAGTGGCTAAGCTGTATCAGGAAGTGTGGACTGACGAGGGGTCTCCTTTATTGGTTTATAGCCGTAAACAGCAACAGGCTTTGGCTGCGCGCTTACCGGATACACCGGTGGAATTGGCCATGACCTATGGTTCACCATCGGTTAATCAGGCGTTAGAACGTTTACAGCGCCAGAATGTGCAGCGTTTGGTGGTATTACCGATGTACCCCCAATACTCTTGTTCGACAACGGGGGCGGCCTGGGATGCGCTTTCCGCCGAGTTTAAAAAACGCCGTGATTTACCAGAAGTGGTTTTTATTCGTGATTACGCGCAACACCCTCAATATATTGCTGCGCTAGCCCAGTCAATTAAGGCTTCTTTCGTGCAGCACGGTCAGCCGGATCTGTTACTGTTTTCCTATCACGGTATTCCGCAGCGCTATGCGAATGAAGGGGATGATTACCCACTGCGCTGTGAGGCAACCACACAGGCGGTTGTGGCTGCGTTAGGATTAAGTGAATCTCAGTATAAAATGACTTACCAATCGCGCTTTGGTCGTGAAGCGTGGCTACAGCCTTATACCGATGAAACGTTGAAGGCATTACCTGCTCAGGGCGTGAAGCGAGTACAGGTGATTTGTCCGGGATTTTCCGCTGATTGTCTGGAAACCATTGAAGAAATTGATAAGCAAAACCGTGAGTTCTTTATGGCGCAGGGCGGTGAATCTTATCGTTATATTCCGGCGTTAAATGATAGTCCGGCTCATATTGATTTACTGCAGGCGTTGGTCACGGGAAAATAAATAAACGTCAGGCCCGTTATTCAGCTTCCTGATGGAGTGAATAACGGGCCTGAAAATACATCGAGGACATTGGTGATTAAATCGGGCAGCCTTCTGCTTTATTCGGATTTAACGACATATCCAGATGCAGCTCTTCCAGCATACTTTGGGCAATTTCTCTCTCGCCCATAATGACATGGTTTGCTCCACGTTCAGAGATATACTCCACCTCATCATCGTAGTGAGCTCGGGCAATAATCATCAGGTCTGGTCTTTGTGCGCGGGCGTAGGCAACAATTTCACCGGCCTCATAGCCGTTTGGCGTGGTAACTAACAGGCAGCGAGCACAATCCAGCCGGGCTAACGACATCATTTCATGGTTACCGGCATTCCCCAACACGGTGCTGATATCCCGCTCACGCAGCATTTCGACTCGTGATAGTGAGTTTTCTACTACCACTAAAGGAATATCCCGATCGTGAAGACGGCTGCCAAGGATGCTACCTACGCGGCCATAGCCAACCAGAATAACGTGATTACACATATCTACAGGTACCTGAGCCACTTCTTCTTCTACCACTTCTTCAATAATTTGATCTTCAATGGTTTCGGTTTTATTCAGGTATTTACCAATGAGGTTAAATACTAGTGGGTTCAGTAGAAT
The DNA here is from genome assembly GCF_900112475.1 of Pragia fontium DSM 5563 = ATCC 49100. Classification (GTDB taxonomy): domain Bacteria; phylum Pseudomonadota; class Gammaproteobacteria; order Enterobacterales; family Enterobacteriaceae; genus Pragia; species Pragia fontium. The sequence goes on from NZ_FOLW01000002.1 coordinate 142,134, forward strand.
AGACAGGATAGCACCAGCCAGAATCAGACTCTGACCTTCTTTATCCATTACCCCTAAGGCTATTCCCATGGTGGCCAAGATAAAGGCAAATTCACCGATTTGCGCCAAACTGGCAGAGATGGTTAAGGCCGTACGCTTGGAGTGGCCAAACAGGCGCACAATCAAGAATGCAGCAATGGATTTACCAAGAACGATAATCACCAGCGTCGCCATGACAGCCAGCGGTTGCTCCAGTAGCGTCATTGGCTCAAACAGCATTCCGACCGAGACAAAGAACAGAACGGCAAATGCATCTCGTAGCGGTAGGGTATTTTGCGCGGCGCGATGGCTGAGTTCAGATTCGTTTAGCACCATACCGGCGAAGAATGCGCCAAGGGCAAATGAGGCGCCAAATAGCTGTACAGAGCCGTAGGCGATACCCATAGCAATAGCCAGCACTGACAGGGTAAACAGTTCATTGGAGCCGGTACTGGCGCTTTTAGCCAGCAACCACGGTACGACCCGACGACCGACCACAATCATCAGGACGATAAAGGCAACTACTTTACCCAGCGTAATACCCAGCGAGATGGCCAGGCTAGCAAAATCGCTATGGCCCTGCTGTATAATTCCGGTAATGGCCGGTAATAAGACCAGCGCCAGCACCATCACTAAATCTTCAACAATCAGCCAGCCAATGGCAATTTTACCGCGTTGGCTTTCAATCAGTTGACGCTCTTCTAACGCACGTAGTAACACCACGGTACTTGCGGTAGAAAGACATAATCCAAAGACAATACCGTTAATCAGATCCCAACCCAGTCCATAGGCCAAACCCATACCGAGAAGCGTTGCGACGGCTATCTGGGTGATGGCGCCGGGAATGGCGATTTTTTTTACCGAGAGAAGATCTTTAAGGGAGAAATGAAGACCTACACCAAACATCAACAGAATAACGCCGACTTCAGCTAATTGGTTGGCCAGTACCTCATCAGCGACAAATCCTGGAGTGTGTTTACCTGCCACGATACCGGCAATCAGATATCCTACCAGTGGTGAAATACGTAGGCGATTGGCGATCAGGCCGAAAATAAAGGCCAGAACTAAGCCTCCGGCGATAGTGGTAATCAGTGGTGTAGAATGCTCCATCAACGTTCCTTCTTGTTGGGGGTGGACAGGGGACGTTTTAATTTTATGGTATTTACAACATTTTTGCTTGGAAAAATTTGCTATTTTTGAAAATAAGTGATGATTTCTTACTGAATCGATTTAAGAGCTGCATTTTTATAAGATTAGTTTCATATCATCACGCTCTGCAAGGCTTTTCCGGCAGGGGAAATATCTTTTCCTCTGTCGGAAGCGTGAGTTATTTACCTTTTGTGTTCAATATTTGGCAATAGAGCGGTAAGAATACCCAGTAGAGGAAGGAAAGCGCATATATGGTAAACCGTCTCGATGCTAGTATGGTCAGCAACATAGCCTAACGCCGCGGCACCTAGCCCACCCATGCCAAAGGAGAGTCCAAAGAATAATCCAGAAACCATACCGATTTTTCCCGGAATAAGCTCTTGGGCGTAGACTAAAATGGCCGAAAATGCCGAAGCCATGATAAGACCAATGATCACCGTCAAAATACCGGTCCAATAGAGCGATGCGTAGGGTAAAATAAGCGTGAAAGGAGCTGCGCCAAGTATAGAGGCCCAAATAACATATTTACGCCCAATTTTATCCCCCACTGGCCCGCCAATGATGGTTCCGGCTGCAACTGCAAATAGAAATACAAACAGGTGAACCTGAGCATTTTGCAGGGTAATACCAAACTTATGCATCAGATAAAAGGTGTAATAGCTACTAATGCTGGCCAGATAGAAGTATTTGGAAAAAATCAGCGTTAATAAAATAAATAGCGAGAAAGCCACCGTCTTGTTGGGTAAACGTTGAACGGTCGATGGCTTGAAAACCTTACCGCTATTACTGCGCTGTTGTGCTTGATACCAACGGCCAACCTGCAGTAATACCACAATAGCCAGTAACGGAGCGACAGCAAACCAGGTTAGGGTGCCTTTACCGTAAGGGGCAATAAAAGCCGCAGCGAGCAAGGGGCCCAGAGAGGAACCTAAGTTACCGCCAACCTGAAAGATAGACTGCGCCATACCGTGGCGACCACCGGATGCCATACGAGCAACCCGGGAGGATTCAGGATGGAATACGGAAGAACCGGTGCCGACTAACGCCGCCGCCAGCAAGACCATATGAAAACTGGACGCATAAGCCAGCAATATCAGACCAACTAGGGTAAAGCCCATACCGATCGGCAATGAAAACGGTTTCGGATGTTTATCGGTATACAACCCAATAAGCGGCTGTAGCAGTGACGCGGTTAGCTGATAGGTCAGGGTAATCAAACCTATTTGACCAAAGCTGAGGGAAAATTCACCCTGCAACATCGGGTAAATGGCAATAATTAGCGACTGGGTCATATCATTGAGCATATGAGAAACGCTAATTGCACCTAAAATGCGAAATGAGGTTTTGCGCGAATTATTGGCAACGGATGGCAGAGCGCTGCTATTGCTGGTTTGATTAGTCATAATAATTGTTTTTATCAGTAAAGTTTTGGGTTTTGGCGCGTATACCTAATCAAACATGCAACGGACAACGGTAGAAAAGGCATTGGTCTGCTGTCTTAAATGTTAATCAGGTGTTAATTCAGTATAGCGTGGCATTTGTTGATAATAAAAGCATTATTGTGTGTATTAAATCACCATTAGGGGGTTAATGAATTATATCTGATCGGGTCTTTTATCTAGGTCTCAGCTAGCTAATTAACCTAACGAAGACCTAGGCTCTGTTTTATTTCCGGCTGATGACAAGAGTTTTAATGGTTCTTTTCTGTCGCTATCGGGGCAAACGTTGCGGAGGTCAAACGGCACAGGTCGGCCGGATTCAGTTCGATATCCAGTCCGCGTTTACCACCGGAGACATACATGGTTGTAAAACCTTCTGCACCGGCATCAATCACCGTCGGCAACTTTTTTTTCTGTCCCAGTGGGCTAATACCGCCAACCAGATAACCGGTAACTCGTTGGGCCAGCATAGGATCGGCCATGTCTACTTTTTTGGCTGACAGGGCTTTAGCCATTTTCTTTAAGTCCAGCATACTGGCAACCGGTACGATCGCTACCGCTAAATGTTTACTGTCGCCATTAATACTTACCAGCAAGGTTTTATAAACACGTTCGGCTTCAAATCCCAGTTTTTTAACGGCTTCATCACCAAAATTTGTCTCATGAGGATCGTGGTCATAAGCGTGCAGAACATAGTCTACTTTTTGTTGTTTTAACAGTCTGACTGCCGGCGTCATAGCGAGTACCTTTAAATCGATAATTGTTATTGTATTATTCCATTATCATAACGCGTTGTTGCTTGATTTTCTTTCAGTAATTCGAGGAGATTGCTTTCGCCAAACAGGTGAAGTGCACCGACAACCACCACATAGTTACCTTTCGGTAAAGCCTGTAACTGGGTTGCCCAAAGGCGATTACGATTAGCGATCATCAACTGATAAAGGTCACCGCTCATGCCATAAGGAAGCGTTAGGTTTCTTTCTATAGGCCGCTGACTTAGCCACCATTTCACCATGATTTTTAATAACCGGTCGTTGTCTTGCCAGTGTTCCAGTGAATCTTTGAGCAGGGGAATGCCGTTATCGGGTATTTGTTGTAGCAAAGCGATTTGTTTATCGGCGCCTTCCAGTTCGATAATGGGAACAGCGGCTTTATTGGCTGCCTGTAATACTTGGTAATCAATGCCATATTCGCTTTTCAGGCCAGCTATATTGGCTTGCGTTGCCTGTAACACTAACGCAGCGTGCCAGCCGGGTTTCGTTGCGATGGTGTCAATATCTAATCCCAGTTCATCCAAACGTTGAATAAGCTGTTGGTATTCCTCTGTGGTGAGCCGCTGAGAAATATCGGGTAAGTTATCCGGGGTTTCAAAGGAAACAGGTTTGGAAATATCCACCTCTACAATCAGTGCATCGGCTTTTTTCAGGCGTTTAAGCAGATCGGCAGAGAAGGGCGCCATCTCTCGGGTACCCATATGAATACTGCCGACCAAATGCAACTGGCTACCGTTTTCGGTAACAAAATCATAGGCCGGATAGGCGCAGACTAAGGGAGGGGCGAATCCCAGAAAAATAGCGAGTTTTTTGAGTATATTGCTCATGAGACTCCGGTAAGTGAGGGGGATGTTGGAATAATCGCCGTTAAATTGAACAGAGTCAAATTGATGAGGTGAACTAAATGGTGATATCTTTTTATTGAGCGCTGGAATTTAGCCGACAGCTGAGAGAGGGAAAACGTCCAGCTCAGAGGCTGGACGTTGGTGCTGTTTTGCTGTCCCGTTAGGGGGATATTTATGCAATAAGGTGAATAATCGAATCAACGATCGTTCATTTGCTACTGCTTGGGTTTAAATCGCAATAGCCGGTTAGCATTGCCCACAACGGTAATGGATGATAATGCCATGGCTGCACCTGCCACCACCGGGCTCAGCAACGTACCAGTCAGTGGATAAAGTATGCCAGCAGCAATAGGGATACCCAGCGAGTTATAAATAAAGGCACCCAGCAGGTTTTGTTTCATATTGCTTAGCGTGGCTTTAGACAGCTCCAAAGCATCCGCTACGCCGTTCAGACTGTGACGCATCAGCGTAATCGCTGCGGTTTCAATAGCAATATCGCTGCCGCCACCCATGGCTATGCCAACATCAGCGCAGGCCAGAGCAGGGGCATCGTTAATGCCGTCGCCCACCATCGCCACCTTATGACCGGCGTTTTGCAACTGCTTGATGGCATCGGCTTTACCATCCGGCAGCACACCAGCAATGACTTTATCGATACCCGCTTCTTTAGCGATTGCCTTGGCGGTGATTGGGTTATCGCCGGTTAACATCACTAATTGATAACCTTGGTTATGCAGCCGCTTCAGTGCTTGAACGCTATCGCTACGTAGAGGATCGCGAATAGCCAGTACGGCGATCAGTTGGCCATTAGCCGCCAGTAGAACAGGCGTCGCGCCTTGCTCAGCCTCTTCGCGAATCGTCGATATTGTCATCGAAGTGTCTACTCGTTGTTCGGCCATCAGCCGTTCGTTACCGAGTAATAAGGTGGTACCGTTCACGGTGCCGCTAACGCCTAAGCCGCGCAAGGTGCGAAACTCACTAACGTCCGGCAGATTTAAGCCTTCGGCTTTCGCCATGATAGCGTGAGCCAGAGGATGGCTAGCCCCTCGCTCCAATGCCGCGGCCCATTCTACGATCTGCGTTTCTGTTGCCTGATTAAAGGTGTGAATCGCAGTAACCTGTGGTTTACCTTCAGTCAGAGTACCTGTTTTATCGAAGATGACCGTATCGATGCCATTGGCTTGCTGTAATGCATCCGCATCACGCACCAGAACCCCCAGTTCGGCCGCTCGACCAACGCCGGAGATAATCGACATCGGTGTTGCTAATCCAAGGGCGCAAGGACAGGCAATAATCAAGACGGTGGTGACAATAACCAGCGTATACACTAACTGAGGCTGAGGCCCGATTAGATACCAGATAAGCCCACTTATTAAGGCGATAGCCACCACCACTGGAACGAAGATAGCGGAAATGCGGTCGGCCATACGTCCGATCTCTGGTTTGCTGCTTTGTGCCTGACGTACCAGCTTGATAATCCGCGCTAGCGTGGTTTGATTACCAATGGCACCAGCACGGAACAGGGCACTACCATCCTGAACGACGGTACCAGCATGCAGCGGAGCTGCTACCGATTTTTGCTGAGGCATCGCCTCACCAGTAAGCATGGCTTCGTCCATCCAGACTTCACCTTGGGTGATTTCACCATCAACCGGCACGCGATCACCGGTAGTTAAGCGAACGATCATGCCGACCTGAACTTCCGATAGCGGAATGATTTGTTCGCCGTCTTCCGTTACCACTTTGGCCGTTGGTGGTGTTAAATCCAGTAAGCGCTCCAGCGCCTTAGATGAACGCTGGCGAGCCCGCTGCTCTAACGCATGGCCTAAGTTAATCAGACCGATAATCATGGCGCTGGCTTCAAAGTAGATATGGCGAGCCGCCATAGGGAAAATATCCGGCCAAATTGACACGCTCATTGAGTAGATCCACGCGGCACCGGTACCCAAGGCAATCAAGGTATCCATGGTGGCGCTGCGGTTCATCAGACTACGCCAGGCGTTGGTATAGAAATGTCCTCCGGCGGCTATCATTACCGCCAGCGTGACCAGACCCACAATAATCCAGTAAGGTTGGTTATCGGCGGTTACCATCATGGTGCCGCCAAACACTCCCCACAGCATTAACGGTACACCGAGTGCCAGCGCCAGAGCGGATTGCCAACGGAACTGTCGAATGCTCTGACGTGAGGTTTCATGTTGTCTGGCGCGGCGCTGTTCTTCATCCTGAATGATTTCAGCCCCGTATCCGGCTTTGGTCACTGCACCGATCAGATCCGCCTGCTGCGGGTGACCAAATACCATGGCGCTACGCTCGGCCAGATTAACGCGTGCCTGTTCAACCCCCGGCACGCTTTCCAGTGCTTTCTGCACTTTATTGACGCAACTGGCACAGCTCATACCGCTGAGCAGCAGTTGAACGCTGTCATCACTATCGTCTGGCTGAACCGTTGGCGCTTGCTCGACCGATGCGATAACTGGAGAGATATTTTCTGCCGCTGTCAGTGGCTCCGGTGTTTCTGATGGTGACAGCGGCTCAGTTTTTGGGTGAGGGAGGCCATCGGCTAAAGTAGCTTCATAGCCTGCTTGAGTTACCGCATCGATCAGACTTTGAACTGATACGCTGCCTGTTACTGTAGCGCTATCAATAGTGACATCTACCTGTTCTACACCGGGAACGCTTTCCAACGCTTTTTTAGTGTTGCCCACGCAATGATTGCAGGTTAAACCTGAGAGGTGCAGTTTATATTCATTATTATTAGCCAGAGTAGCTTCATAACCCGCTTGTTGAACCGCATCAATGAGTGCCTGTGCGGATGCCGTACCGTAGACCCGTGCTTTATCCAATGAGACTTCGGCAGCAAACACCCTTTCGACGGCTTCCAGTGCTGTGGTGGTACTTCCGGTACAGTGACCGCAGGACAAGCCGGACAGATTCAAGGTTACGTCCGCCGTTGCCAGTTTGGCTTGATAACCCGCCTGTTCAACGGCAGCCATTAAATCGGCATCGTTGACTTCGCTAACTACTTTGGCATGAGTCACATTAACGTTTGATGACTGAACGCCGGGTAGGGCATCCAGCGCTTTTTTAACTCGGCCAGCACAACCCATACAGGTCAGGCCGGTTAACTGTAGGATAGTGGTGTGTTGCATAATAGGCTCCTGAATATTGACTCAGATTTATGTTTAAATCGTTGGCTCTGATAGCTGTAATGGAGTTTAAACCTTCCAGCAACAGGAAGGTCAAGGCAAGATTGATATTTAGTTGGTGGCGTTAATCAATATACTGATTAATCAGCTGTTAATTGTTTTTGTGGCACTAAATTTATTATCAGATGTATTTTTAGTTTTAGGTTAATCATCAAATCGAAGCATTCATTGATCTTTTCCTTCTATCGCCTCTCTCATGCATCATCCATGCGCATATGCTTTTTTATTATTTGTTATGTCTATCGATTCTTTAATCTAAATAAACCAACGGGATACTCTTAGTCATAATAATTCTAAAGGATCTGCATATTATGTCTGAGAAGGTTATATCTATGCCCATTTTACCTTTGTCGCAGGAGCAATTGGCACATTTAAAGGCCGCGACCGCTGGTTTGGATTCGGTACAGATTGCCTGGGTGTCCGGCTATTTATGGGGGCTAACCAGCCAGAATACATCTGAAATATCCATTACGGCGGAGGGATCAGCATCAGCCTCTGCATCTGTTCGTCCAATAACGGTGCTATCCGCTTCTCAAACTGGTAACGCCCGACGTCTGGCGGTTCAGTTACGTGATGATTTAGTACATGCCGGTTTATCAGCCACGCTGGTAAACGCTGGCGACTATAAATTCAAACAGATCGATCAGGAAAGACAGCTGATTATTGTGGCATCAACTCAGGGGGAAGGGGATGCGCCAGAAGAAGCAATCGCCTTATATAAATATCTATTCTCGAAAAAAGCCCCGGCATTAAACCAGACTCAGTTTGCCATTTTTGGTCTGGGAGATACCTCCTATGAACATTTTTGCCAGACGGGTAAAGATTTTGATCATCGCTTGGCTGAGTTGGGGGCGATCCGCCTGTTAGACCGAGTCGATGCTGATGTGGATTACCAGCCGCTGGCTGAACAGTGGCGGCAAAAAGTCGTTGAGCGTCTGAAAGCTGAAGTTGCTGTTTCATTACCGTCATCCATTGCTCATGCGGCAATTACCGATGCAACCGAGACAAAATACAGTAAAGAGCAACCGTTGATTGCTTCTTTATCCGTGAACCAGAAAATTACCTCACGAAGTTCAGACCGAGACGTTCGCCATATCGAAATCGATTTGGGCAATTCAGGACTCAGCTATCAACCCGGAGATGCGCTTGGGGTGTGGTTTCAGAACGATGCTGAATTGATTGAACTGTTATTGACCGAACTAGGCTTGTCTGGCGATGAACAGGTTGAAGTGCACGGTAAAATAGAGCCTTTGCGGGATGCATTGAAATTCCATTATGAGCTGACGCAAAACACCGCGGCTATTGTCGAGTTTTATGCTAACCACACCGGCGATGCCCGTCTGACAGAACTATTAAGCGATAAAGCTGGCTTGCAGGCCTACGCTCACCACACGCCTATCGTGGATATGGTGCGGCGTAACCCCGCTAAGTTGGACGCTCAAACGCTATTAAGCATGCTACGCCCAATAACGCCGCGATTGTATTCCATTGCTTCATCTCAGGAAGAAGTGGGTAATGAAGCTCATCTTACCGTTGCTGTTGTGCGTTATGAGGTGGATGGTCAGGCGCGTACCGGTGGTGCTTCAGGTTATCTGGCCGACAGGCTAGAGGAAGAGGGGGATATTGCGGTATTTGTTGAACGTAACCCGAATTTTCGCCTGCCGGATAATCCGCAAACGCCGGTAATTATGATCGGCCCCGGCACAGGTATCGCGCCGTTCCGTGGGTTTATGCAGCAGCGGGAAGCGACGGGCGCTACCGGTAAAAACTGGTTGGTGTTTGGTAATCCTCATTTTACCTCTGACTTTCTCTATCAGGTTGAGTGGCAGCGCTATGCTAAAAGTGGCTTGTTAGACCGTATCGATTTGGCTTGGTCGCGCGATTTAGAACATAAGGTCTATGTACAGGATAAGCTGCGGGAAAACGGCAGCGAACTATGGCAGTGGATTCAGAGTGGTGCGCATCTCTATGTATGCGGTGATGCAAACCGTATGGCGAAAGATGTTGAACGTGCATTACTGGATGTTGTGTCAACGCATGGGGCAATGACCCCAGAGCAGGCCGACGAGTATTTAAGTGAATTGCGCCTCGAGAAGCGCTATCAGCGGGATGTTTACTAATGAGCAATCAACCGACACAAGCAGCGGAAGTTAAATTTTCCGATAATGAAAGAATGAAGCGCGAGAGTGATTTTCTACGCGGGACGATTGCCGAAGATCTGAAAGACGGTCTGACCGGCGGGTTTCGCGGTGATAACTTTCAGCTGATTCGTTTTCACGGCATGTATCAGCAGGATGACCGTGATTTACGTACTGAAAGAGCGGAGCAGAAGCTAGAGCCGCTGGTGAATGTGATGCTGCGCTGTCGTTTGCCAGGCGGCATTATTACCCCTCAACAGTGGCTAGGGATTGATAAGTTTGCCGAGGAAGATACCTTATACGGCAGCATTCGCCTGACCACTCGTCAAACCTTTCAGTTTCACGGTGTCTTAAAGAACGATATTAAACCGATGCACCAATTGCTGAATCGGCTGGGGCTGGACTCTATCGCCACCGCCGGTGACGTTAATCGTAATGTGCTATGTACCTCTAACCCGGTGGAGTCTGAACTGCATCAACAGGCGTACGAGTGGGCTAAAAAAATCTCTGAGCATCTGTTGCCGAAAACCCGTGCTTATGCGGAAATTTGGCTGGATGGGGAAAAGCTGGAGACCACCGATGTTGAGCCGATTTTAGGGGCGACTTACTTACCGCGTAAATTTAAAACCGCCGTGGTTATTCCGCCGGATAATGATGTTGATTTACACGCCAATGACCTCTGTTTTGTTGCCGTTGGAGAAAACGGACAATTAGTTGGTTTTAACGTATTGGTAGGCGGTGGGTTAGCGATGACCCACGGCGATAAGCTGACTTATCCTCGCAAAGCCTCTGAATTTGGCTATATTCCGCTGGAACATACTCTGGCCGTTGCCGAGGCGGTTGTGGCGACTCAGCGTGACTGGGGCAATCGCTCTGAACGTAAAAATGCTAAAACCAAATATACGCTGGAACGATTTGGGGTTGAGGCATTTAAACAGGAAGTGGAAAAACGTGCCGCGATTACTTTTTTACCCATTGTTCCTTATACCTTTACCCGCCGTGGTGACTATATTGGTTGGGTAAAAGGCATTGATAAACAATGGCACCTGACGTTGTTTATTGAGAACGGTCGTTTGTTGGATTATCCCGGTAGACCGCTAAAAACCGGCATGGCTGAGATTGCTAAAGTACATAAAGGGGATTTTCGTTTGACCGCCAATCAGAATCTGATTGTCGCCGGGGTTGCCGATGAAGATAAAGCACAGATAGAAGCTTTGGCACGCCAGTACGGTTTAATCAGCGATGGCGTCAGCGAACAGCGTAAAAACTCCATGGCCTGCGTCTCTTTTCCTACTTGTCCGTTGGCGATGGCGGAAGCTGAACGCTTTTTACCGGATTTTATTACCCAGATTGAGCAGGTGATGACTCGGCATCAGGTGGCAGAGGAACATATTATTCTGCGGGTTACCGGTTGCCCGAATGGTTGCGGCCGGGCGATGTTGGCGGAAGTCGGGTTAGTAGGTAAAGCGCCTGACCGTTATAACCTGCATCTGGGCGGTAACCGTGAGGGTACGCGTATTCCACGTATGTATCGGGAGAATATTACCTCAGCGGAAATTCTGTCTGAACTGGACAGTTTAATTGGCCGTTGGGCAATTGAGCGTCAGGAACAGGAAGGATTTGGTGACTATGTTATTCGCGCCGATATTATTAAACCGGTGATAGATTCCGCTCGGGACTTCTACGATTAAGGGGTAACCATGTCCAATTTTGACTTAACAAAATTGAATGCGCTGACGGCTGAAGAGCAAAAGGCTGAACTGGCATCAGTGAATCGGCATTTGGAATCGCTGTCTGCGAATCTGCGTGTGATATGGGGGCTGGAGAATTTACCGGAAAATCAGGTTCTGTCTTCCAGCTTTGGCATTCAGGCGGCGGTTTGTCTGCATTTAGTCAACCGCCAGCGACCCGGGATTCCGGTGATTTTAACCGACACGGGCTATCTGTTTCCGGAGACCTATCAGTTTATTGATAGCCTGACTGAACAACTTGGCTTAAATCTTAAGGTTTATCGTTCCCCTTATTCGCCAAACTGGCAGGAAGCGCGCTACGGCAAATTATGGGAACAGGGCGTTGACGGTATTGAACGTTATAATCAATTGAATAAAGTCGAGCCGATGAATCGGGCATTGGCCGAATTGGGGGCTCAAACCTGGTTTGCTGGTCTACGCCGTGAACAGTCCGGTAGCCGCGCGGCCTTGCCGGTGTTAGCGATTCAGCGAGGCGTTTTTAAGCTGTTGCCGATTATCGACTGGGACAATCGACAGGTTTACCAGTATCTGACGGAGAATGGTCTAAGCTACCATCCTTTGTGGGAACAGGGGTATTTGTCGGTAGGGGACACTCATACGACCCGCAAATGGCAGCCGGGCATGAGTGAAGAAGAGACGCGTTTTTTTGGATTGAAGCGGGAATGTGGGTTGCATGAGGGATAATGTTGCGGACTATTTCGCATATTTATTCAATGAGATAGATTGTTGGATAATTATCGGTTAGCGTCGTTTCATTATTTCAATTCGATCTAAAGGATATTCCAAACGCTATGGATAAAATAATGGCAGCTTTACATCTTCGTCTGAATCAACCATGCTATATGTCATTAGCACGTGTGATTCACAAGGGTGAGAATATGTCAGTAACCCATGCCAAAACAACTAAAAAGACAGTGAGTGTCACTTTAGATCCCGATTTATATCAACGGGCTCGCGATATGGGCATTAACCTCTCAGCATTATTAACTCAGGCCGTTGAGCAGCAATTGCAGGCGGCATCAAGGGCTCAGTGGCAACGAGATAATCAGCAGGCAATGGAAGAGCTCAATCGTATTACTGAACGGTGTGGGCTGCTCTCTGATGAATATCGAGCGTTTTAACGATGCAATATGCCGTTTATCGTCATGCTGGAAACAGTAAAGATTATCCCTATTTATTGAATATACAGAGCGACTTAATTGGTGCGCTTAATACTCGGTTAGTCATTCCACTTTTTCCACTAAATCGATTTACAGGAAACAGACCGCAACATCTGTGTCCTGTACTCCACATTGAAAATAGTGATTTTTTAGTGATGACCCATGAAATGGCCAGCGTAAGACAAACGATGCTTGGTGAAGTTGTTTGTCACGTTGATCATCACAGGGACGAGATTAAAGCGGCGATTGATTTTTTAATTGATGGCTTTTGATTGTTCAGGGTAAATTTTAAATTAATCTGTCTATCGTCCTAATGCTTGTCAGTTAAGCTTAATGACAGCGCTCAATATAAAGGTCAAAAGAAAGGTCAAAAGATAAAACTTACCGATCGCATTTTCTTAACTGACTGGCATTAGTCTATCGTCCGCCTTTTCGGCGTAAATATTCAATCATTTCGTTTAATAAATGGCTGAGCGTTTTGCCCGTTATCACCGTTTTTCGGCAAAATAAGCCATAAGAAGCGGTGACGTGCGCTAAATACAGGCTTTTCCTTCTTTCTATTCCATTCAGCTATATCAAATTCCTTTTCATCATTTCATTCGTTATCAGTGAGTCACTATAGTCAGGTTATTACTTTGTTAATTGCCTGAAGGTTAACGTGGACTATTTACCGATATTTGCTGATTTAAAACATCGCCCAGTGCTGGTTGTTGGCGGCGGAGAGATAGCCGCTCGTAAAATCGGGCTCTTACTCAGTGCTGGAGCAGAGGTATTTGTGGTAGCAAAATCTCTCGGCAATGAAGTGAGCCAATGGCACTTAACGCAGCGCATTCACTGGCTGGCTCAGTCGTTTGAGGTTAGCCAGCTTGATGACATTTTCCTGGTGGTTGCCGCGACCAATGATTCCACGCTAAATGCCAGAGTCTTTCAAGCAGCCAATCAGCGCCGTCGGTTAATCAATATTGTCGATGATCCGGCGCGTTGTTCATTTATTTTCCCTTCAATTATCGACCGTTCACCGTTGGTGGTAGCGGTGTCATCTGGTGGTAAAGCGCCGGTATTAGCCCGTTTACTGCGTGAGAAGTTGGAGGCGTTACTGCCCACCAGTTTAGGTAAAGTGGCACAGATTGCCGGTAACTGGCGCGGTCAGGTTAAGCAACATTTGAAAACGCTGGGTGAACGGCGTGGTTTCTGGGAGCGGGTTTTCACCGGACGTTTTGCGGCTTTAGTGGCGGCCAATCGCATTGATGATGCCGAGAAAGAATTAGAGCAGCAGCTTTATCACGCTGATGAACGTACCGGTGATGTCACGCTGGTCGGCGCGGGGCCGGGGGATGCTGGGCTATTAACATTGCGCGGTTTACAGGCTATTCAGCAGGCCGATGTGGTATTGCATGATGCGCTGGTAACTGAGGAGATTCTTGAACTGGTACGCCGCGATGCTCAGCTTATCAGCGTAGGTAAACGTGCAGGAGCGCATTCTGTTGCTCAAGAGGAAACCAATCGACTGTTGGTTGAATTAGCGCAGCAGGGTAAGAAAGTGGTGAGGCTAAAAGGCGGCGATCCGTTTATTTTCGGTCGGGGCGGTGAAGAACTGGAAGTTTTGGCTGACGCCGGTATTCCTTTTCAAGTCGTGCCGGGAATTACCGCCGCGGCAGGGGTGACGGCTTATGCAGGTATTCCACTCACTCATCGCGATCGGGCACAAAGTGTGACTTTTATCACTGGTCACTGTAAACCGGGAACGGATGGCCTTAACTGGTCACAGTTAGCGCAGGGTCATCAAACGCTGGCAATTTATATGGGCACGGTGAAAGCCAGTGAAATTCAACAGCAGTTAATACGCCATGGGCGAGCAGCATCAACGCCGATTGCGGTGATTGGTCGTGGGACTCGTGCCGATCAACAGGTGTTAAGTGGCACATTACAGCAATTAGATGAGTTGGCTAAACAGGCTCCGACACCAGCATTGCTGGTGATTGGCGAAGTGGCTGCATTACATCACAAGCTTAAGTGGTTTGGTGAATCGGTATCACAAACACCGCAGGATAACCTGACGCTATGGCCGTCAGTGGTCAATCTGGCCTGATGGCCCTTAGACAGAGAATCGAGGTATTGAACGTGGACGAGAAACGACTGACACATTTGCGTCAATTGGAAGCAGAAAGTATTCATATTATTCGCGAGGTTGCTGCTGAGTTTGCCAACCCGGTGATGCTTTATTCCATCGGTAAAGATTCATCGGTAATGCTGCATCTGGCGCGTAAAGCTTTTTACCCCGGTAACCTACCATTCCCGCTATTGCATGTGGATACCGGCTGGAAATTTCAGGAAATGTACCAGTTCCGCGATCGTACCGCAGAAGCATTTGGCTGCGAGCTGTTGGTACATCGAAATCCGGAAGGTATCGCGATGGGAATTAATCCGTTTGTCCACGGTAGCGCCAAACATACCGATATTATGAAAACCGAGGGCTTAAAACAGGCGCTGAATAAATATGGTTTTGATGCAGCCTTTGGCGGTGCGCGGCGTGATGAAGAGAAGTCGCGAGCTAAAGAGCGCATCTATTCCTTCCGCGATCGTGCCCATCGTTGGGACCCGAAAAATCAGCGTCCTGAGTTATGGCATAACTATAACGGTCAGGTGAATAAAGGCGAGAGCATCCGGGTATTTCCCCTTTCTAACTGGACTGAACTGGATATCTGGCAATATATTTTTCTGGAAAATATTGACATCGTACCGCTGTATCTGGCGAAAGAGCGGCCAATTTTGGAGCGTGACGGTATGTTAATGATGATTGATGACAATCGAATTGACCTGCAACCGGGGGAAGTGATTGTGAAGCGTAAAGTCCGTTTCAGAACGCTGGGCTGCTGGCCGCTAACCGGGGCGGTGGAGTCACAGGCAGAAACCCTGCCGGAAATTATCGAAGAAATGCTGGTTTCCACGACCAGTGAACGTCAGGGGCGGGTGATTGACCGCGATCAGTCAGGTTCGATGGAACTGAAGAAACGTCAGGGTTATTTCTGAGGAATATATTATGAATACCGTTATCGATCGTCCGTCCTCTATTAACGATGCAATGTCGCGACAAATTGCCGAGCAGGGCGGCGTTGAAGCCTATTTGTATGCCCAACAAAACAAAAGCCTGCTGCGTTTTCTGACCTGCGGTAGCGTGGATGATGGCAAAAGTACGCTTATTGGCAGATTGCTGCACGATACCCACCAAATTTATCAAGATCAGCTCACAACGCTGCATAGTGATAGCAAACGAATTGGTACCGCTGGCGAAAAATTGGATCTGGCACTGTTGGTGGATGGCTTACAGGCTGAGCGCGAACAAGGGATAACCATTGACGTTGCTTATCGCTATTTTTCGACGGAAAAGCGCAAGTTTATTATTGCTGACACCCCGGGGCATGAACAATACACCCGCAATATGGCCACTGGCGCATCAACCTGTGATTTGGCTATTTTGTTAATTGATGCGCGGAAAGGCGTATTGGATCAAACTCGCCGTCACAGTTTTATTTCCACGTTATTGGGGATTCGCCATCTGGTGGTGGCGATTAATAAAATGGATCTGGTGGATTATAGCCAGAAGGTGTTTGAGCAAATTCGTACTGATTATCTGGCATTTGCCCGTCAGCTTCCGGAAAACATTGATATTCAGTTTGTACCGCTTTCTGCATTGGATGGTGACAATGTGGCGATATCGACGGCCAATATGCCTTGGTATCGTGGAGCAACGCTGTTAGATATTTTGGAAACGGTGAATATTGTTAGCGATCGACAGCATCAACCGCTGCGTTTCCCGGTTCAATATGTTAATCGCCCTAATCTTGATTTTCGTGGTTATGCCGGAACTTTGTCATCAGGCGTTGTAGAAGTAGGTCAAGGGATCAAGGTCTTGCCTTCCGGAGTGACCAGTAAAGTTAAAGCCATTGTCACGTTTGATGGCGATCTGCAACGGGCTTATCCGGGGGAGGCTATTACGCTGGTGCTGGAGGATGAAATTGATATCAGCCGCGGCGACCTGTTGGTGGCTGATGATGATAACAGTTTACAGCCGACATATGGCGCAACGCTGGACGTGGTATGGATGGCGGAGCAGCCGCTTCAGGCCGGTCAACGCTATGACATAAAAGTCGCGGGTAAAAAGAGCCGACTCAGTATTAAAAAAGTATTGCATCAGCGCGACATCAATTCGCTGGAACAGCGTCAAAGCGATAGCTTACCCCTTAATGGAATTGGCGTGGTGGAGGTGGTATTTGATGAACCTCTGATTTTTGATCGATACCAAACCAATCAGGAGACCGGCAGCTTTATTTTTATTGACCGACTCAGCAATGTCACCGTTGGTGCCGGTCTGGTTAAGGCAACTGAAAGTGAACAACATCACTCACAGGTTTCTGGATTCAATAATGAGTTTGAACGTGAGCTGCATGCGTTAATTACTCGTCATTATCCGCACTGGGATATTACGGTAAAAGGCTGAGTCTTGATGGAAAATAATATTGTTTGGCATCAGCATCCGGTTACCCGCCACGAGCGAGAAAAGGTGAACGGGCACGGCTCAGCGGTACTGTGGTTAACCGGCCTTTCTGGCTCGGGGAAATCTTCGGTAGCCGGGGCACTGGAACAGGCATTGCATCAGCGAGGTATACATACCTATTTGTTGGATGGGGATAATGTTCGTCACGGTCTGTGTCAGGACTTAGGCTTTGCCGATCGCGACCGGCGCGAGAATATCAGGCGAGTGGGTGAAGTGGCCGGATTAATGATGGATGCCGGATTGTTGGTGATCACGGCGTTTATCTCTCCTTATCGGCAGGATCGAGAGGATGTGGCTTTGCGTTTGCCTGCCGGGCACTTTATTGAGGTGTTTGTTGATACGCCAATCGCCGTGTGTGAACAACGCGATCCAAAAGGTTTGTACAAGAAGGCCAGAGCAGGGGAGATTAAGCAGTTTACCGGTGTTGATTTACCCTATGAGGCACCGTTAAAGCCGGATGTGCATCTCAACGGTACGCTACCGATTGCTCAGTTGGTGGAACAGCTAATTTTAATGCTGCAAAGCCGGAAAATTATTGCGGCGTAGCGTTGATCGTTTCTATTTGGTAATGCCCCTAAAAATTTAGGGGCATTATCGTCAATTACCAGTGATATTTAAATCCGATATTTCCTCTTACGCCATTCTCTTTACCGCGATCGTTATTGAGAGAATGGGTATATCGGCTATCAATATACATATAAGCAGTTTTACCGATCGGTAGTTGTAATCCACCACCAATTTCACCGAATGAACGAGGGGCTTTGTCTTTGATTGAATCAGTACCGATTTTAGTGCTGTGATCGGTATTGACGAAATCATGTATCAAATTACCGACGAAGTAGACGGTGTTAGTTTTTAGTTCTGGCGTTCCTGCATTATAGGCTAAACGGAAACCAGCACGACCCCTTAAACCTTGTCGATCTTTTTGGTCAACGTTCACATCATGTTCAGTTTTGAAATCACTGAATGTTCTGTACTGATAAGTCAGTTGTGCTTGAGGTTCAATCAGCCACTGACTGGCAGCAATCGTATAAGGTTGTCCCACTTCTGCTGACAGAGCGACACCATAAGCGTCATTGGACGATTTGGAGTCTCGATTAGAGCGGTACTGATTATGGGAATAATCGAGGTTCCCCACTAAATCCAGATAACTACCAGATTGGCTGTAGTAGGTGGTATAGGCACCGAAGGCTATGGTGTCCGTTTGTCCCGTACCGGTACGCTGATTTTTTTCAGCATACTGGCCGCTGGTGGTATCAAAAAATACCGCACGACGGTCATTAAACTTCAGTTGGTCTTTGGCATAGGTCAGCATCACACCAGAATGCTGTCTTGAGCCATTCTCCGGGTTATCGTCGATGTCAAAGTCATAGCCAAATCGAACACCCCACATTTTAGAGCGATAGCCGTAACGATCTTGGCCGTCAACGCGTTCTAGATTACCCAGCATTTTGCCCCATACCTGACCATTGTTATGGCTGAGTTGACCTTGAGAACCATCATCCCAAGAGAAGGTTTGTTGTTCGCCGATGCGTTCATGCAGCGTACCGATCAGGCGATATCCCATCTCCATATTGGCGCGTGGCATCAGCGTAAATCCTGGAACCTCAGGTTTAGTCGGGCTAACGTCATTTGGCGTTACCGGTGGAGTTGGTTCTGGCTCAGGATCGGGTTTTGGGTCTGGATCCGGTTTTGGCTCTGGCTCAGGATCAGGCTCAGGTTCTGGATCCGGTGCGACTATTTTAGGGAGGTACCAGGCATAGCTATTGTCATCTTTTTGTACCAAGAGCGCCTGTCCGGCACCCAGCGTATCGGCAAAACCATAAAAGGCATTGGCACCCATTTGATGGTTACCAACGTTCACGACGGTAACGGAATATTTATCGTCATCATCATTGTCACGGGTGACGTTGCCGATAATACCGTTTTTAGTTTGTACCTGAGTGTATCCGCTGGCGGTACCGGCGATATCCAATAAGTCAGAAGAGGAATGATCGTTATCCCAAACGGTATTTACGATTAATCGTCCATTATTCGCGATATTCTTGACGCTATCGCCAGAATAGTTTCCGGTAACCGTCAACGTGTTGTACTGATTATTATCGCTGGTCAGATCAATAATTGAGTTAGCAAAGTTGGATAAATTCGAGACTTTGGATGATGACAGCATTTTCCAGTTGGCTGCGGTCAACTGCATATCAACAACGCTTTGTTTTGTAAAATCGACATTACCAACCAGATGTGTTCCACCGTCTGCGATTAGGCTGACATAGGTTGGTATGGTATTACCGGTAAAGTCATAGGCTTCAGCATAAATTAACCGCCCATTATCGGCGACTAATGATGAACCATTGGTTAAGTGAACATAAGCATCCACACCTTTTACATATAATCCATAACCATCATTGCTGGTGACCGCAGTATTACTCAGCGTAATATCGGAGCGATACTGATTGAGTGGCGTTGAATTATATTGGTTGATGGCCGCAATACCTGCGGCTCCCTTGCCTGATGCTGTAACAACGCTATCTGACAGAGAGATCCTGCTTTGCCGATCGTTATAAGCTGTTTTGGCAGATAATATGGCATGACTGTTGTCACCTGACGTGGTTGCGACAAGGTTATTGGCATCAATAGATGCCTCATTGGTTGCTTCTAAAGCGTAAGCGTTATTGCCGCGGGTACTAATCGTCGCATGGTTTATACCAACATGGCCTGTTTTACCGGAGAAAACAGCGGCAGCATTATTACCGATGGTGGCGATATTAACCTGTTCCGCAGCTATTTCTGCTTCTGAATACAGGGCATGAGCATCGTTACCGGCAGTGGAAATATCACTGTTTTTTACCGTAATGTTGCCATTACTTTTAATGGCAAAGGATTTGTCGGTATCAGTTTTGATGGAGGTCTTGAATAAAGAGATGGCAGAACTGTCATTCATGGCCGATACACCATGCTGTTCTATGCCTTTTGAGTAAAATGATCCCCCTTCAATAATGATGTTTGAAAATGCTTTACCATTAATCAGGGAAAAATTCTTTGTGGCTTCATAATCATTGCGAATAGCGCTAGATTCAGCGTGCACGTTATTAAGTTTAACCGTTGCAACTTCCTGCGCACCGGTTCCTTCAGCCAGTACAATAGCCCCTTCATCAAGAATGATCTTACCGCCATTGATGCTGGTATTGCCGCTTTGGTTTGCTCTCACAGCGACATTGACGTTGCCGGTGACCTCGAGGTCGGTCATATTGATCACGCCGCCACGATTGGCTTCAACCGCCGATTTTCCATGGGCGACGTAAATATGAGTATCGTCTAGCGTTAACGTTGAAGTGGTATTGGCTGAATTGCTGGCGGCATAAATCGCAGCCCATGATTGGACTGGGCCATCCATATTAATAATGTTATGGGCGCCGGATAAGTTTGAGTTGTTTTCCAGAATAATCCCATAATTCCCAATACTATCTATTTGGGTGCCATCGACGGTAATGGTGGCGCCTGCTGTTCCAGAGATAGCGTATGTGCCTACATTAAGCCGACTGTTAGTGATGGTGGTCACTGAATTGCTACCAATAGCTTTAATTCCTCCTGACCGATACGTCCCGGTGGTGAAATCAACGTTTGATAAGTTCAAACGACCATTGGTATTGGATATCAAGGTTGATGAACCATCGCCGAGCGCGGTAATCGACGATCCAGTTAGCGTTAAGCTACCGTTAGTGAGTGAAACGCCATTTCCTGGGCCACTTATCGCGATGGAGACATCATCACCACCGGTAACTGTGGTATTGGTGCCGGTAATTTTTACTGCAGACTGACTTTGTAACGTAGTGTCTAGCTCATACTGGCCGGTAAGCTGTGCCGTGCCATTAGATATCGTTGCTGTTTTGGCATTAACGATAAGAGGAAACGCGCTAATGTGAGATAAGAAGATAATACACAATGATTTTGAATACTTTTTAAAAGTCATTGGCTTAATACGTTGTTTGCGTTCCATGATTTAATACCATTCCATATCGGTTATAGATATTGGACGATGTGGGTAAAATAATGACACCACATAATATGAGTAACTATTAACCTGTGTTACGACGGCTAATCTTAGCTATTTGGTTACTCATTAAGATAACTGTCGTCCAATATTCTGGTTGGGGTAAAATACCCGTGAACACTGATATCCTTGTGTTATAGATTGCTATTCTACTAGAAAATTGAATGTAAAAAAACCTGCTTTTAATAGGTTTTGGCAATCGGTGATAAAATGATAATTATTGTTGTTGATAGGAATTCGAAAAAATATTATTAATCAATATAATAAATTAAAGCGGTGGAAATGATTAAATTTTTATTTTTTTGTAAATGTATTTTTTAATTATTTAATTTTTTATGATTTGTTCTTAATAAAAAACTGGAGGGGTTGGAATAATGTTATATGAAATGTTAAAGGTGTGTTACTTGAGGCGGTGTAGCATAGGTTAGTTGAGGGGGGCAGAATAAATTAATTTTAATCCTGTGGTTTTAATTGTGTCGTTGCCTATTTGGAATCTGTATCGTTTACTATTTCAATGATGACTTGAACCATTTCCTCGAAAAATACGCTGATGTGACAGCGTATCAAGTAGGCACTGGTAAAGCTGCCTACTTAATTACAGTGGGATATTTATTCCTGCCGTCAGCTCTCAGGCATGGCAGAAGAATGATGAGTGGATATTTTCCAGTGGCTACCGTCCCAGGCATAAGTGAAGGTATATCGCGCTGAAACCGAGGTCTTATCTGCAAAAGTGAAAGTGTATGTGCCAGTATCTATGGCTTTATTACAGCCAAGACGTATTGTTCGGCTATCGATTTTTCCGACCGGTCTTTTTTCCAGAAAATGCTCAAAATAATCAATACGTTCAGCTTCAGTCAGGCGCACTTTATTCGAGACGGTAGGGAGTAAGACGGCATCACTGAGATAATTATCAGTCACTTTCTTTGCATCCCCTGTTTGTAGAGCGCTGTTCCATTGTTCGAATAATTGTTCAATTTTAGTCTGATCGACTTTAACGCAGTCAGGAACCGTTGTGGCTAAAGCAGAACCAGAAATGAATACCAGTGAACCAACGACTCCAAGCAACTTTTTCATATCTATTCCTTTTCCTCTCATTAAGCGTGTTTTCTCTTATTAGGACTATCATTATTGATTGGTGTAAGCAATTGATTATTAATATAATTAACTTTTCTTATTATCTTATTAAATAACCTTATAAAATATATGGTTATTTAGTGTTTTATTTGAGTGAGGTGACACTTAAAAGAAAACGTTCAACGCTTATTCAGGTAGTGTTTTTTGTCGATTCTTTGTAGTGGGGCTTGTTATTTAATGGTCGAGCATGGCAAATGTTGTGTGAGGGAGACTTAATTATCGTCTCCATTGAGGGTATACTTTTTAGCCATTTTAATCCGTTTGTCGCGTGGTTTTTCCGCATCGGATTGTGAACATCAATTTGGCTAATAGGACAATGATGAAAGACTGGAATCCTGAACTCTATTTGCAATTTGAAGCGGAAAGAACGCGCCCGGCTCGTGAGTTGTTATCGCGTATTGTTCATCAGCAGGCCAATTATATTAGCGATCTGGGCTGTGGCCCGGGTAACAGTACTGAGCTGTTGCATAATGCTTACCCTGAGGCACGGGTTACTGGCGTAGACAGTTCACAGGCGATGCTTGAACAGGCAAAGCAGCGTTTGCCGGCTTGTCAGTTTCAACAGGCCGATATTGGTCACTGGAGACCGGAGAATCCGCAGGATATTATTTATGCGAATGCTTCCCTGCAATGGGTACCCAACCATAATCAACTGATGCTTCATCTGTTACGGCAACTGGCCCCCGGCGGTGTGCTGGCTTTTCAGGTGCCGGATAACCTTGAACAGCCATCCCATGCGTTAATGCGTAAAGTGGCAAGTGAGGGAACGTGGTTCGCTAAATATAGCCAGCAGCGATATCACGATAAAGTGTTGCTGACGACGGAAGGCTACTATGATTTGTTGGCCGAGGCAGGTTGTCAGGTGGATATCTGGCGTACTACCTTTTATCACGTCATGCCGTCGGTGGCCGCTATTGTCGAGTGGGTGAAGTCAACGGGTTTGCGCCCATTTTTGGCTCCGCTGGATGAAACTGAACAGCAGGCATTTTTACAACATTATTTAGCAGAACTGGAGAAGGTTTATTTACCGCGATCTGATGGTCAGGTACTGCTGGCTTTTCCTCGTTTATTTGTGGTTGCGACTAAGCCATAGTTTTTGTTCTAGCCTGGCGATAACTTGTCATCTATCTCAGGCTAGAAGTTTTACTCCCCCGTTATTGAACATTTTCCTGCCTAATCGAAGCCTTAGTCTGAATAGTGCTGGTAATAAATCAGCATTCCATTATTGATTTATTATCTGTCATTAGTGATTTTAAATTCATTTTCATGATGATGTTGTAGCAAATGATAAATTAAGGTGAACAGAAAAGATTTTATTACCCAGTGTATTGGTCCATCTTTTTTCAAAAATAGATAGGTTATTTATTTTTAAGCGGATTGCATCAAGATGAATATGCTGCCTTTATCATGAAAACCAGTTTTTTTGTGAGCTTGTTAACGTTTTTATTTTGATGGCAAAGTGTTCTAAAGCGTTGCTAAACATTGACAGCGATGTATTTAATCCTGCATAACTATTGGCTTGATTGATTTAATGCGATGGGATGTCAGGGGGAAATTTGCCACAACCACGATGTTATTTACTGGGAGAAAGTGCGGTTGTTTTGGAATTTGAATCACCCATTTTATTAGCAACTCAGCAGCGTATTTGGCAGTTGAATGCCCGTTTACGTGATAATGCGGATATTTTAGAAACGATTCCGGGCATGAATAATCTGACCGTATTGTTACGCGATCCACGTCGCACCGCAGCAGGTGCGGTGACGTTTTTACTTAATCTTTGGCAGGAAAGCCAAATGCTGATTCCTGAATCGCGTAAAGTTGATATACCAGTGACCTACGGTGGCGATGAGGGACCGGATTTAGCGGTGATTGCACAACATACCGGAATGACACCTCGCCAAGTAGTGGAGTGTCATTCTTCTGCCAGCTACGTGGTGTACTTTCTCGGATTTCAGCCGGGTTTTCCCTATATGGCGGGGTTAGATAAAGCGCTGGAAACACCGCGTCGAGCAGAACCAAGAATTCGAGTACCGGCGGGGTCGGTTGGTATTGGTGGTGCACAAACAGGCATTTATCCGCTGGCAACGCCGGGTGGCTGGCAACTGCTGGGGCGGACTGCTTTGACGCTGTTTGATCCTCAAGCCAAGTCTCCCACCTTGCTGTTGCCCGGTGATGAAGTGCGTTTTGTACCACAGCCGGAGGGCGTATGTTAAGAGTGATTCGAGCCGGTATGCATACATCCATTCAGGATGGTGGCCGAAATGGCTATCGTCAGTTAGGCATTAGCTTGGGCGGGGTATTGGATCAACCGGCCATGAAGATTGCGAATTTGCTGCTGGCCAACCCTCCAGAGGCGGCGGTGTTGGAAATCACGCTGGGGCAGTTTGTTGCCGAGTTTACCCGGGCAGGGTGGATTGCGCTGACCGGCGCTGACTGTCGTGCTGAATTGGATGGTCAACCGATATGGACCGGGTGGCGTTTTCCTGTACGGGCGGGGCAGCAATTGAAATTGAATGCCCCGCGTTACGGTATGCGCAGTTATTTGGCGGTAAGCGGCGGTTTTCAGGTAGCAGAGATTCTGCATTCATCGAGTACCGATTTAAAAGCCGGTTTCGGTGGGTTAGAGGGGCGACTATTGCGTGATGGCGATGTGCTGGAGGCCGGAACGCCTCAGCGTAAACTGACCCGATCCCGCGGTGTAAAACAGCTGCTATTTGCCAATCGGTTACGGGCTTTGCCTGGGCCGGAATATGACCAGTTCGCGGTTGATTCTCAACAGGCATTTTGGCAGGTGTCCTGGACGTTAAGCCCACAAAGTAACCGGATGGGCTATCGGTTACAAGGCGGGGAGTTAAAACGCACGGTTTCTACTGAGATGCTGTCCCATGGTTTATTACCGGGGGTAGTGCAAGTTCCTCATAACGGTCAACCTATCGTCTTAATGGCTGATGCGCAAACGACCGGCGGTTATCCGCGTATGGCTTGCGTGATTGATGCCGATTTGTTTCATCTGGCACAAATCCGCCTAGGTGAACCACTACATTTTGTTCAGTGCTCGCTGGATGAAGCGTTAGAAGCCCGATATCACCAACAGCAGTATTTGCAACAGCTGGCATGGAGGTTAAATGAAGATTGATTTAAATGCCGATCTCGGCGAAGGGATGGATAACGATCGTGAACTGTTGCAGTTGGTGAGCTCCGCCAATATCGCCTGCGGTTTCCACGCGGGTGATGCGCAGACCATGCTGAGAACCGTTCGTTGGGCAATGGAGTTCAATGTGGCTATTGGGGCTCACCCCAGTTTTCCCGATAGAGAGAACTTTGGCCGTACCGCGATGCAGCTACCGGTAGAGACTGTCTATGCCCAAACGCTGTATCAAATAGGTGCACTGGCGGCAATAGTGACATCTCAAGGGGGACGATTAGCCCACGTAAAACCTCACGGTATGTTGTACAACCAGGCCGCTAAAGATCCGGCGCTGGCGGATGCGATCGCTCGGGCAGTGAAAGATAGCGACCCGACATTACGTTTGATGGGCTTGGCCAATAGTGAGCTGGTGCGTGCCGGTGAACGTTATGGCTTATCTATCCGGCAGGAAGTGTTTGCCGATCGAGCCTATCAGCGAGATGGTTCATTAGTACCACGCAGTCAACCCGGCGCGGTGATTGACAGTGATGAGGCAGCGTTGGCTCAAACCTTAACAATGGTACAACGTGGCGAAGTTTGCAGCCTTGATGGTTCTTGGATAAACGTTCAGGCTGATACGGTTTGCCTGCATGGTGATGGTGCGCATGCATTGACTTTTGCCCGACGTCTGCGCGAGAGCTTTCTACAACACAACATCGATATCACTGCCGCTTAAAGGCGATAGTGCATTCCCGATAGTTAAATCATAAAAACAATAACAGACCGCTAAAACGGCGGCGTTAGATCTATTTCAGACAGGAGACAGGTATGGAGCAAGTGGTGAATTTATGGCCGCTTATCGGCATTGTGGCTATCGTGATTGGGTTTCTATTGAGGTTTAACCCAGTATTGGTGGTGATTATTGCCGGTATCATTACTGGCGTTGCTGCTTTTATGTCAATTGGGGATATTCTGGAAAAACTGGGTTCAGGTTTTCTGAGTACGCGTAATTTACCGCTGATTTTATTATTACCGCTGGCAGTTATCGGCCTGCTGGAGCGTCATGGCTTAAAAGAACGGGCACAGGAATGGATTGCTCATATTAAAACCGCGACGGCAGGGCGCTTATTGATTGTTTATCTGTTTGTGCGTGAAGCAGCTGCTGCATTGGGGCTAACCAGTTTGGGTGGGCATCCGCAAATGGTTAGGCCACTTTTGGCACCGATGGCTGAAGGTGCAACTGAAAATCGCTATGGCGAATTGCCGGACGATGTTCGCTATCGTTTGCGGGCTATGTCAGCGGCAACGGATAACGTTGGGCTGTTTTTTGGTGAGGATATTTTTGTTGCTTTCGGTGCCATTATCTTTATGCATAACTTTATGCTGGAGTCCGGCGGTATTCAAACTGAACCATTGCATATTGCGCTCTGGGGAATTCCCACTGCAGTTTGTGCCTTTCTGATTCACTCTTTTCGCCTGATTCGTTTGGATAAACGTATTGCCAGAGAACTGTCCGGTTTAAATAAAAGTGCATTGCAGAATCGGGAGGGGGCGTAATGTTTCAGCAACAATATCTTTATTGGTTCGCCGGCGTCATTCTGCTGATAGTGGCTTTGATGTCCTTACGTGACAAAGCTAATCCGCGTCGTTTTGCGACCGCGCTATTTTGGGGATTGTACGGACTGGTTTTTCTGGTTGGCGATTGGACCTACACCTTAATGAGTTCATTGACGGATAGCCAGAGTGGCACCCGGATATTAAATATTAGCGTGGGTGTCATTGTGGTTGTGATGGCGCTGATTGCTGGATTAGGCGGCGTTCGTTTGGGAAGTTACCATCAACGTGCGCCGGAGCAACGCAAACAGAGTGCGGCTCGCTTGGGGAATCGTTTGTTTCTGCCAGCGCTGGCTATTCCAGTCGTGACGGTGATTGGCGTGTTGCTGTTCAACAATATCCCCGGTTTACCACAAATCATGTTTGGTGAGGGCAATCACTCAACGCTGGTTACGTTATTCTCCATGGCCGTTGGTTGTCTGGTTGGATGGCTGGTCGCACTGCGTTTGACTCATGAAAAGCCTGCGCAGTCGGTTCAGGAAGCGCGTCGTCTGCTGGATGCTATTGGTTGGGCTTTCATTCTGCCGCAGATTCTTGCCACGTTAGGTTTACTGTTTACCACTGCGGGTGTTGGGGTGGCAATTTCTTATTTGACGGAACATTACTTAGCTGTTGATAATCGATTTATTGCGGTGCTGATTTATGCAGTAGGTATGGCGCTGTTAACTATGGTGATGGGTAACGCCTTCGCGGCATTTCCTATCGTGACCGCAGGTATCGGTATTCCGATTTTGGTATTGATGCACGGCGGAAATCCTGCGGTAATGGCAGCTATTGGTATGTTCTCCGGTTATTGTGGTACGTTAATGACACCCATGGCGGCCAACTATAATATTGTGCCGGCGGCGTTGTTGGAGCTTCCTGACCGAAATGCGGTGATTAAGGTACAGGTTCCAACAGGATTGGCACTATTAACGGTGAACGTTTTTCTGCTCTATTTCCTGATGTTTTAATAACTGAGGTGATTTTATGGCTAGCGTATTAATAACCGGAATTGAACCCTTTGATGGTGAACATATTAACCCTTCCTGGGAGGTTGTTCGCCAACTTAATGGCGTATATATCGCTAATACGCTGGTTGTTGCACGCCAGTTACCCTGTGAGTTTGGGCACGCATTGGATAAGCTGTATCAGGCAATCGATGAGTTGGAACCCACGCTGGTTATCTGCGTAGGTCAGGCTGGTGGGCGTGCAGAGGTTTCGATAGAACGGGTAGCGATTAATATTAATGATGCGCGCATTCCAGATAATCAGGGCTATCAACCGATTGATGTCCCGATTATTGAACAGGGGCCGGCTGCCTATTTTTCTACTTTGCCAATTAAAGCGCTGGTTCAGGGGCTACGGGATGAGGGTATTCCTGCCAGCGTCTCTCAAACGGCGGGAACCTATGTTTGTAACCATATAATGTATGGTTTATTGCATCACTTGAAAAAACAGGGTTCACCGGCGCGCGGTGGTTTTATTCATATTCCTTATTTACCTGAACAAGCGGTTAATCACTCAGGGGCACCCAGCATGTCAGCATCGACCTTAGTAAAGGCAATGGAGAAGATAATTGCTGTGTCGATCACAACACTGAAAGATTTGGTGGTCAGCGCGGGTGCAACCCATTAAATTCAGTTAGCGGAACAAGTGCCGATCTCTACTATTGTTATTTTGAATCAGGGCCGGAGAAATTACCGGCCTGATTATCGATTGATTACCGCTTACTGATTTGGTCAAAGGTTCCGTCGGTTGCGAAGTGGGTTTGCTGTGCTTTTTGCCAACCGCCGAAAATGCGGTCAACGGTAAATAAGGTTAACGGCGGAAAGGTGGAGGCAAACGCTTTTTGTACTTCCGGATCTCGTGGTCGATAGTAGTTTTTAGCCGCGATGGTTTGCCCCTGTTTAGAGTAGAGATATTTCAGGTAAGCTTCTGATACTTCGCGAGTACCGTTTTTATCAACGACGCTATCCACCACAGCGACGGTAGGCTCAGCTAAAATGGAAATGCTTGGGGTGATAATTTCAAACTGATCTTTTCCCAGTTGGTCAATAGCCAGTAAGGCTTCATTTTCCCAAGCGATCAACACATCGCCAATGCCTCTTTCAACGAAGGTGGTGGTGGAACCTCGGGCGCCAGTATCCAGTACTTGGACGTTGTTATATAAGGCTTTAACAAATTCTTGTGCTTTAGCCTGATCGTTATTGTTATGCTGTAATGCATAACCCCAGGCAGCCAGATAGTTCCAGCGCGCACCGCCGGAGGTTTTAGGGTTTGGCGTGACGACGTTAAGACCCGGTTTGATTAAATCATTCCAGTCGTGAATTTGTTTTGGGTTACCTTTGCGTACCAGAAAAACGATGGTTGAGGTATAAGGGGCGGAGTTATCCGGTAGGCGGTTTATCCAGTTTTTATCCAGCTTGCCGCGCTCGGCAATGGCATCAATATCATAAGCTAAAGCTAACGTTACGATATCGGCAGAAATGCCGTTAATCACTGATGAAGCCTGTTTTCCCGATCCGCCATGGGATTGTTTAATGATAATGTTGTCACCAGTTTTTTCATGCCAGTAGCTGGAAAATGCTTTATTGTACTGTTGGTACAATTCCCGTGTTGGGTCATAGGAAACGTTTAGCAGTTGAATATCTTTTGCTGCGGCGTTAGCCGTAGTTAGTAACAGTAGAACGCCGATTTTCCAATTACGCATATATACTCACCTTATTCTAATCTGATTAAAATAGTTAACGCAGTGAGATTGCCAGAAAAGCGTTCTAAGTAATAAAGAATAAAAAGATACTTTTTATGTTAATAAGTAATATATCATTTGTTTACTTTTAGCCTACGGGGTAACAAGGCCAAGTTTCAATTTTATAGGGATACAGTAATGAAAGGATGTCTAAAGTATTGGCGCTATCTGGTGCTGATTGTGGTTGTGGTGGCTGGCTTTTTTACCTGGCAATGGTATTCACTGAAAAAAGAGGCCGAGATTGCCTTTAATCAAAATTCGGTGGTGGCCCAATATCTGGGTAAGGTTAGCGTTGAAACAATTGGTTTGAGCGCGTTTGCGGCACAGTGTCAGGTGGGGTGTGAACACTATTTGGTTAAACTTCGGGGAGATAAAGCCAGTGCTATTGCGGTGGCTGATTTAACTAAAGGGAGCACCGAGCTTTCTTATGCCATTATGTGTTTGGATAATGGCGAAAATATTGCCCTTACCAGAGATGCTGAGCTGATTGTGGATAACAGTCGTGAAAGCTCTTGCCAATAATTTTATGTTTCAATCAGAGATTATTCGATGAAAAGATTAACTTTATTGTCCACTGCTTTTTTATTGGCGTTGAGTTTAAATGTTTCAGCAGAAGAACTGGACTGTAATAATGTAATCACAACTCCGGATATTAATGCTTGTGCTCAGATGGAATTAGATAAAGTTGAGAAACAGCTCAATCAGACTTATCAAAAAGTAATGGCATTAATTAATAAGCCGGATGAG
The DNA here is from genome assembly GCF_900112475.1 of Pragia fontium DSM 5563 = ATCC 49100. Taxonomy (GTDB): domain Bacteria; phylum Pseudomonadota; class Gammaproteobacteria; order Enterobacterales; family Enterobacteriaceae; genus Pragia; species Pragia fontium. The sequence goes on from NZ_FOLW01000002.1 coordinate 172,575, forward strand.
GAAAGTATTCCTTATGCGGAAGTAAAAAGAAATTTGTTAGAAAGCCAAAGAGCCTGGGTAACCTTTAGAAAAAAGGATTGTGATGCGCTTTATGCGCTCTACTCAGGAGGAACGATACGTGGAGTGGTGTATTTAGGCTGTATGCGTGAACATGCGGTAAAGAGAACGGAAGACTTGAAAGGCTATATTTCCTATTTTGAGTGATAATGTTTTCTCTGTGGCTTGAGTCAGGACGTTTTGCCGCGCAGTTTCTATACCTTTGCGGCTGGTTTAATCCATTGTCGCCTAAGGACTAGGTAGAGGTAATATTATGAATATCAGTCAGGTCGCAGAAAAAACCGGTTTAACCAGCAAAGCGATTCGCTTTTATGAAGAGAAGGGGTTGATTACCCCGCCGAGTCGCTCACTCAACGGTTATCGTCAGTATAATCCAAAGAATGTGGAAGAGCTGACGCTGTTAAGGCAAGCGCGCTTGGTTGGCTTTACGTTGGAAGAGTGTAAAGAGCTGCTGGCGTTGTTTCATAATGCTGACCGTCGCAGTGCGGATGTTAAAGCCCGCACGCTGGAAAAAATTAGCGATATCGATCGTCATATTTCGGAACTGACGCAAATGCGTGGAAAGTTAGTTGAGCTGGTGGCGCTTTGTCCGGGAGATGATGGGGCAGAATGTCCGATCATGGATAGCTTTACCGGCTGCTGTCATCAGGTTGACGATAGTCATCAATAAAATTGCCGGCTGTTGGTGCCGGCAATTCAATGTGATGTTTACGCTTTACCTTATTGGTGTTTGCTGGAATGTACTGGCTTCACAATCAGCGTAATACTTTCTACCGCAGTAATGCGAATTTCCGTTCCTGCCGGCAGGTCTTCGGTACACTGGACCCGCCAGCTACCATCGGCCAGATTGATTCGGCCAATACCGTGAACAATGGGTTCAGTCAGTACCATTTTTTGGCCGATTAATAATTGATTTGGCTGGTTGAGATGGCTGTGTTCGCTAACGGTGCGAGTTTTCAGCCAATACCACCAAATAACGGCGGTGATCAAAGTGAGGATAGCAAAGTTCACCCATTGCCAGCTCCAGTCCATAGGAACCAACCAAGTAACTACCCCAATAATAATGGCCGATATACCACTCCAGAGCAGATAGCCATAAGTACCGAGCAGTTCGGCCGCCAGCAACAGGCCGCCGAATATTAGCCAGAAACGGTACGGATAAGCGATCAGATCCTCAATGATATCCATTATTTCTTGTTCTCACCTTTAATCAGTTCAGTAATACCGGCAATGCTGCCCATCAGGTTGCTCGCTTCTAATGGCATCATAATGACTTTACTGTTTTCTGCTGAACCAATGGCTTGTAGCGCATCAGTATATTTCTGTGCCACAAAGTAGTTAATCGCTTGAATATTACCAACGGAGATGGCTTCAGATACCATTTGGGTGGCTTTAGCTTCGGCTTCTGCCGCACGTTCACGAGCTTCAGCCTGTAGGAACGCGGCCTGTCTTTCACCTTCAGCCTTTAGAATTTCAGATTGTTTCTGGCCTTCAGCGCGTAAAATAGCGGCCTGACGGATACCTTCGGCTTCCAGAATATCGGCACGCTTGGTACGCTCGGCTTTCATTTGCGCGTTCATTGAGGAAATCAGCTCTGCCGGTGGTCGAATATCACGAATCTCAATACGGGTAATTTTAATTCCCCATTGATTAGTCGCTTCATCAACCACTTGCAACAGACGAGTATTAATGTGGTCGCGCTGGGAGAGCATTTCATCCAGCTCCATAGAGCCCAGAACAGTACGGATATTGGTCATGGTGAGGTTCAGGATCGCCATTTCCAGATTACTGACCTGATAGGCTGCCAGCGCTGAATCTCTGACCTGAATAAAGCAAACGGCATCGATGGTAACGTTGGCGTTATCTTTGGAGATGATTTCTTGAGAAGGGATATCCAGAACCTGTTCCATCACGTTGATTTTACGACCCACGCGATCCATAAATGGAATAATCAGGTTAAGACCGGGCATCAGGGTTTTGGTGTAGCGACCAAAACGCTCAATCGTCCACTGAAATCCCTGGGGAACAACTTTGATTCCGGCAAACAGTACGAAAAGAACCAGAAGAACCAAAATTGCAATAGCAATAGCTGGCGTTGACATAGCATCATCCTTTAAAGGTATTTATATCCAGTTTACTTGAAACCTGACATTAAGACAGCTTAAAAGGCATGATAGCTGATGTTTCGCCAGCGTTTGGTTTATTCCGGGTTGAACAGAATACCGGTATTATCCGGGCTTAATGGCGCAGCACGGCCGTTCTTTAAGGTACAATTGGTTTGCCATTTGCGTTCAAAGATGGCACTTTTGCTCTCTCTGGCGCTGATGTTCAGTGACGTGCCTTTTTCCAGAATAAATGGAAAATACTTGCCATTGTCCATTCTTGAGTTTTCTGGGCGCAGATGACCGCAGAGAATACGCTGATCGTCTTTACCGAATACGGTAATGTCACTGTAACGCAAGACCACCTCATCCTCAGAATCCGGCTTGGTTAAAAACAGGCGCGCGGTTTTGGACTGGATAGTTTCCAGCGCTGTGATGGTCCATTGAGCATCGTCTTCAGTAAATAGCGCTGCGTTAGGTGTTGTGACTTCTTCAGCGGATTCATCAATATCTTCATCCACCTCTTGGTCGTCAACTGCGGCCGGCTCTTGATCCTGCGGCGGTTCTTTTTCCGCTGTAGATTGAGAAGTTTTAGTGGGAGCAGATTCCGTTTGCTTGTTGCTTTCTGTTTTGAATCCATGACAGCCGGTAATTATCAGGCTCAGTAGGGCAATAGTGAATAAGTTATGACGGATTTTCATTTCAATTCTTTTCTTGATTAAAATAGTTAACAACCGAAATAGTATAGCATTTTTATTGTTATTCTCCTCCTGCACAAACGCGATTTTATTGTGGTTGATTTGTAACCAGATGAAAATCAGCCAGTTAATAATCGAAAAAAGACTATTAATAATATTTTTTCCTGATATAGTTAAAAGGTTTGGCCGCACTCTAGATAAAAATCAACAAATATATTTTGTTTCCTACGCCTTTGGTTTTATGACCAATCAGGTGGGTGTATTGCTACGCCTAAAATACGGCGAACAATGCGTTGGAGAGAGATGGGTTTTATTTATTGATTATATAAATCAATATGTTGTCTTGAGTTGGTAGTAAGGTGATTTTGCCGATAATAATTAAAAGCTAAATTAAGGTGGGGATGGTTGTGACCAAAGAGACGATAAATCTAACCGAGAATCAAAAAGTTCTGGTAGTTGAAGAGGCAAAAAGAAGGAAGTATGCCTATAAAGCGGTGATTGCTTCAACCGTGGGTTATGCAATGGATGGTTTTGATTTACTGATTCTTGGTTTTATTTTAAATGCCGTTGCCCTTGGCTTAGGGTTGACCACCAGTGAAGCGGGCTCTTTAGTCACCTGGACGCTGGTGGGTGCCGTGGTTGGTGGTTTATTTTTTGGCGTACTGAGTGATTATTACGGGCGAGTCAAGGTACTAACCTGGTCAATCGTGCTATTTGCTGGCTTTACCGGCATGTGTGCACTGGCTCAGGGCTATTGGGATTTACTGGTCTACCGTACCATTGCGGGTATCGGTTTAGGTGGTGAGTTTGGTATCGGTATGGCGTTGGCCGCAGAAGCCTGTCGGCCTAATGAACGCGCGAGGATGTCCTCCTATGTTGGTCTGGGATGGCAAGCAGGGGTTTTAGCCGCCGCACTGTTAACGCCAGTGTTATTACCGGTTATCGGTTGGCGGGGAATGTTTGCCGTTGGTGTGATTCCTGCGTTGGCTTCATTTGTTATTCGCCACTATATCGGCGAACCCGAAATTTTCGTTAAGAAAAGCAAAGAAAAGCGCAAAGGAAATCCTTTTAAAGCCTTGGTGGCAGATACCGAAACCATCAAAGCCAGTATTGGCATATCCATCCTCACTTCAGTACAGAATTTCGGTTATTACGGCATTATGATTTGGATGCCGTCCTATTTGAGTCAACAATTCAATTATTCACTCACCAAGTCAGCCATGTGGACCGCAGTCACGGTGGTCGGTATGGGCTTTGGTATCTGGCTATTTGGCCAACTGGCGGATCGCTATGGCCGTCGCCCGATCTTTCTGGTGTATCAGGTGGGTGCCGCGTTAATGGTGTTGGGATATTCCCAACTGACCGATCAGTATAGTCTGCTGATTGGCGGAGCTGTTATGGGGATGTTCGTTAACGGTATGATGGGCGGTTATGGGGCGTTAATTTCTGAAGTCTACCCAACGGAAGCTCGTGCCACGGCGCAGAACGTTCTGTTTAATATCGGTCGGGGTATCGGCGGTTTAGGGCCTTTGGTCGTAGGTATGGTGGTATCGATGTATTCTTTCCAACTGGCTATTGCCATGCTGGCATCGTTATATGTGTTGGATATTCTGGCGACCTTATTCTTAATACCGGAAAAGGCAGGGAAACCCTTAGAGTAATCGGTAACCGAATAAAAAAGAGCGCCCATGCGCTCTTTTTTATTGGGGCAAGACGAGAATTAAAGGAAGAACGAGATCCCGGTGAAAACCGGGATCTCGTTCTTAGGCCAAATACCATCAGTTAGTTATAACCTGACGTCTGGCTCTTCCCGAGCAACACTCATTAATACAGCATTGAATATAGCTGGCGTCTGAACTTCGCCGCTAATGCATCACCGGTTCCCAGAGCGGCAAGAATATCCAACAGGGTTTTCTTCGCGTTACCGTCTGCGGCATCAAGGCTGCGTTTCAGATGTGTCATCAGCAGCGTTAATGCTTCTTCATTGCGTCCTACGGTATGTAGTTGTAGCGCTAGTTGGACGGCTAATTCGGCATTGTCTGGTTCAGCGTCAACCTGCTGCTGTAGCTGTTGAATCTCTGGGGTATCAGCCGCCTGTTTTAATAGTTCAATCTGCGCCACCAAACCTTGATAGCGAGTATCGCGGTCCTGTAGCGGGATTGTTGCCAGAACAGCTTCAGCATCTTCGCTACGGGTCAGGGCAATTTGGGTTTCGGCCAGTAATAAACCAATATCACTGCGCTGATTGCTTATCTGCCAGGCTTCTTTCAACAGAGGCAAGGCATCAATATATTTGCCTTCACGCATTAACTCTTCGGCCTGAGCCGCTTTCAATTCCTCTTCCTTAGGCAGGAAGCGGTTTAATAGTTCGCGGATAGCTTCTTCCGGCTGGGGGCCTTGAAAACCATCAGCGGGTTGGCCGTCTTTAAACAGGTAAACGGTAGGAATAGCGCGGATACCAAACTGAGAGGCGACCATTTGCTGCTCGTCACAGTCGATTTTAGCTAAGACAAATTTTCCGTTATATTCCGCGACCAGTTTAGCTAACAGTGGATCCAGTTCCTGGCAGTGTTGACTGCGGGCAGACCAAAAGTAGAATAGAACCGGAGCCTGGGACGACTGTTCCAGTACCTGTTGAAAGTTGGATTCGGTCACATCAACAATAAAATTAGCGTTCATCACAAGTTCTCTTTTATCAGCTTCTTATAGCATTATGTTAGGTATATGTGGGTTTATTTCACCGACTTCAACCTTACACTAACCTTTATTCCTTAAAATTTTATCCATTAAACGGTCTGGTAAGAAGCGTTTACAGATAGCCATAACTTTAGTGACCAGCGTGACCCGATAGCGAATTTTGGCTTGGCGGCTTTCCAAAGCATGTCGAACAATGGGGATTAATGCTTCGGGTGGCAGGGTAAAACGTTTGGCAATTGGCGGGTTTTTTACCAGATTATCACTTTGGGTTTGGTTAACGTTGTTGGTAAACGAGGTGCTGATAGGGCCTGGTTCAATCAAGCTAACCTGAACCCCGGTGCCATCAAGCTCAAGGCGTAAGGCATCGGACCAGGCTTCAAGGGCATATTTACTGGCGGCATACAAACCACGACCTGGCGTTGAGATAATGCCCATAACCGAACTGGTTTGGATAATTCGGCCCGTTCCCTGTTTAATCATGGCGGGCAGCAGCAGCATGGTCAGCTCATGAGCACCAAACAGGTTAGTTGAGAATTGTCGTTCAAACTGCTGACGTGAAATCGTCTCTAATCGCCCATAAACACCAAACCCACCGTTGTTGAATAGGGCATAAAGTTGACCGTTAGTCATGGCTAAGACTTCAGCCGCAGCCTGTTGAATACTGTCGCTGTCATCCAAATCAAGGCGAACAACTTCAAAGCCTTTTTGTTGCAGTATGGCTACATCTTCTGGTTTGCGGCAGGTCGCAATAACCCGATAGCCTCGCTGTTGAAGATCGGTCGCGGTGACTAAGCCAATGCCGCTAGAACAGCCGGTGATTAAAATCGCCTTTTGCATAACTTTACATTCTCCCCGTTAAAGGCTTATTCGGCCGTTTTTTGTACATTAAGACCCACGTAAGGCGCCAGCGCTTGTTCCATAAGATCGGTGATAAATGGCTGAGCTTCAGCCGTCGGGTGCAGACCGTCAGACTGCATCCATTCTGGTTTTATGGCGACTTTTTCCATAAAAAAAGGCAGCAGGGGGAGCTGGTTTTCCTGAGCTAGCTTAGGGTAAATTGCTGTAAAGGCATCAGTATAGCGGCGGCCATAGTTTGGCGTAATACGTATTTGCATTAACAGTGGCTGTGCATTAGCTTGTTTAACTAATGTAATAATTTGTGTTAAATCCCTTTCTATATCCGCCGTTGGAAAACCACGTAACCCATCGTTGGCGCCCAGTTCAATCAGAACCCAGCGTGGTTGGTGCGTTTTTAGCAATTCAGGTAAGCGAGCAAGACCTTGCGCAGCGGTATCTCCACTGATGCTGGCGTTGATGACTTGTGGGGCGTTAGGGATATTTTTCCAGCGTTCAGATAACCGCGTTGCCCACGCCTGCTGAATAGGTAATTGATAACCGGCGCTTAAACTGTCGCCCAGAATAAGTAGCGTATCTGCAGCCGCAATGCGCATTGATGACAATCCCAGTAATAAAAGGATCGGGATATGCCTGAAAATAATGTTCTTGAAGTTCATCATTTAAATAAATTCGTTGGTGAAGGAGAGCATAGGCTCAACATCCTTACCGGAGTTGAGTTAGTTGTCAAATCTGCGGAAACAATAGCATTAATTGGTGAGTCAGGCTCGGGTAAATCGACTTTACTCGGGATACTTGCCGGTTTAGACGACGGTAGCGATGGGGATGTCAGGCTATTGGGGCAATCACTGCCCGGTATGGATGAAGAGGCCAGAGCGGCTCTGCGGGCCAGTAATGTTGGCTTTGTTTTTCAATCATTTATGCTGGTACCTACCTTGACTGCGTTAGAAAACGTTCAGCTCCCCGCATTGCTGCGTGGTGATAATGAACGGAGCAGTAAAGCGCAGGCGATGGAACTGCTTGAGCAGCTTGGTTTAGGGCAGCGTATTGATCATTTACCGGCACAACTTTCCGGAGGCGAACAGCAACGTGTGGCAATCGCTCGGGCTTTTATCGGTCGTCCGAAAATCCTGTTTGCTGACGAGCCAACCGGTAATCTCGATCGCCAGACCGGGGTGAAAATTGCTGATTTACTGTTCTCTCTGAATCGCGACTATGCCACAACGCTGGTATTAGTCACTCATGATGAAACGCTGGCCGCCCGCTGCCAGAGAAGGCTGCGCTTACGCGACGGTAAGCTGTGGGAGGAGTCATGATCTGGCGTTGGTTTTGGCGAGAGTGGCGTTCTCCTTCACTCTTGATCGTCTGGTTTTCTCTTACGTTGGCGGTGGCCTGTGTATTAGCGCTGGGTAACGTTAGCGATAGGATGGAGCAGGGGCTGAATCAGCAAAGCCGGGATTTTATTGCTGCGGATCGGGTTTTGACGGCCAGTCGTCCAGTACCGGTGGCGTGGTTACAGCAGGCAGAAAAAGAGCAGCTTTCCGTTAGCCGTCAGCTCTCTTTTATGACGATGGCTTATGCTAACGATATTCCGTTGCTGGCTTCAGTTAAAGCAGTGGATACTAATTATCCGCTGTATGGTGCACTGGAAACCTCACCTGAAAATATCAAACCGCAGTTAGGCACGGTGCTGGTTGCGCCGCGTTTGCTAGCGCTGTTGAATAGTAAAGTGGGGGATATGCTGGAAGTCGGTGATGCGACTTTACGCATTGCCGGGGAGATTATTCAGGAGCCTGATTCTGGTTTCAATCCATTCCAGACCGCGCCCAGAGTGCTGATCAATTATGCGGATATTGATAAAACCGGAGCGGTTCAACCGGGAAGCCGCTTAACCTATCGCTATTTGTTTGCCGGTGAGGAAGACAATCTTAACCAGTTTGGTGAGTTTATTACTCCACAGCTTCAAGCAGACCAGCGTTGGTTTGGCATGGAGCAGTCCGGTACCGCGGTGGGGAAATCTTTGCAAAGGGCGCAAAATTTCTTACTTTTATCGGCTATTTTAACGTTGTTACTGTCCGTCGCTGCGGTGGCTGTTTCTATGAGTCACTATTGTCGTAGCCGCCATAATCTGATTGCGGTGCTTAAAACGCTAGGAGCTGGTCGGCATTCCCTGCGTAAATTGATTATTGGTCAATGGTTATCGGTGCTAACGCTGGCCGCCGTTGTCGGCTGCACAATGGGGCTGTTATTTGAGAAAGGATTAATGGTTCTACTGGCGCCGATTCTCCCGAGAGCGTTACCACCGGCAGGAATATGGCCGTGGTTCTGGAGCCTGGGCGCATTACTGTTTATTTCACTGATTATTGGGTTACGGCCTTATAAACAGTTATTAGCGACCCGCCCATTGAAAGTGCTGCGTGAAGATACTGTATCCAATATCTGGCCGCTGAAGATTTACCTGCCAATAGTTCTCGGTATAGTGTTATTGCTGCTGGCGATATTAGTGGGCTTTAATCCTATGTGGTGGGGTGCGCTGCTAGGCATTCTCGTTCTCTCCCTGGCCTTAGGGGCGTTGGGCTGGTGTAGCCTACTGTTGCTACGCCGTATTACGCTAAAAAGTTTGGCATTAAGGCTGGCCGTTAATCGGCTGTTGCGTCAACCGTGGGTAACAACCAGTCAGCTATCGGCGTTTTCCTTCTCTTTTATGCTGTTAGCACTACTGTTTATGTTGCGAGGTGAATTGCTCGATCGCTGGCAGCAGCAACTGCCACCCGGTAGCCCAAATTATTTTGTGATGAATATGACGAAGGAGCAGCTACCGGAGCTTAAACAGTTTTTTGTTGAGCATGATATTAATCCCGGTGAGTTTTATCCGATTATTCGCGTGCGCTTAACTCAGATTAATCAGCAGGAAGCCACTAAACTGGTTAAAGAGGACGATCCCGGTAGTGAAGCGGTTAACCGTGAATTGAACTTAACCTGGCTGGCAGCAGATAAAGATTCACCTAATCTGGTCACCAAAGGAAATTGGCCACCGAAGGTAGGGGAAGTGTCCATCGATCAGGGATTGGCTGAACGGTTGGGAATAACTATTGGCGATAGGCTGACGTTTAGCGGTGATACACAGGTGTTTGACGCCACGATATCCAGTTTTCGACGGGTAGATTGGGAAAGTTTGAAGCCAAATTTCTATTTTATCTTCCCTGAAGGGGCATTGGATAACCTGCCGCAGACGTTTTTAACCAGCTTTCGTTATCAGCAGGAAGGACCCGCTTTAGTCCAGCTTAATCGTCAATTTCCAACCTTAAGTCTGTTGGATATTGGTAGTATCCTTAAGCAAATATCAACGGTGTTTCAACAGGTTGGACGGGCGTTGGAAACGATGGTGGCGTTGGTCATCGTTTGTGGTGTGCTGTTGTTGTTAGCACAGGTTCAGGTCGGGATGCGTCAGCGGCGGCAAGAGCTGGTGGTGTACCGCACTTTAGGGGCGGGAAAACGATTATTACGCAATACCTTATGGAGTGAGTTTGCTTTGTTGGGGCTGGCGGCGGGTATTACCGCGGCGATCGGTGCTGAGGTATCTCTGTGGTGGCTACAGTATAAGGTGTTTGATTTCCCATGGCAGCCGAATGTGCTGATGTGGGTGACGCTGCCTCTGATTTGTGCGGCTTTACTTTCGCTGTGTGGAGGATGGCTGGGTATTAGCTTGCTGAAAGGACAGGCTTTGTATCGGCGCTATCAGGAGTAATTGAATCAGAAGTTAGCAAGATTGTGGTGTCGGCTTATCCCTGTTTCTTGCGGGATAAGCCGGATAACTGCATCAGCCTAGCTTAGTTTATCGCTAGCCCAGTCAATGCCTGAGTAATAAACGTCTTCCATCATCGGTTTTAACTGGCTTAAGGTTTGTTTTAATACCTGCTTATCCGGATGATTTAAGTTCAGATGGCCGACCTTACGCCCCTCACGCACTTCTTTATCATACCAGTGCAGGTGAATCAGCGGCAGAGAGAGCCACTGTGGATTCAGCTCGGTACCAATAAGATTAATCATCACTGAAGGTGAAGAGACATCAGGTTGTGGCATTGGCAAGTCGAGAATGGCACGCAGGTGCAGCTCAAATTGACTGACAGAAGCCCCATTTTGTGTCCAATGTCCGCTGTTGTGCACACGTGGTGCCAGTTCATTAATCAACAGCTCGCCATCCACAATAAAGCATTCCATGGCCATCACCCCAATATATTTTAGCTTATTGAGTATGGCGCTCAGCATGGTTTCAGCTTGACGCTGTAAATGGGCATCCGTTGTTGGCAGAGCAACGCTGGTGCGCAGAATACCTTCTTCATGCAGATTATGGGTCAGAGGATAAAATACGCACCGTCCATCGTGGCTGCGAGCCCCAATTAATGAAACTTCCCCACTAAAGTTAATGCCCTGTTCAACGATACATTCACCATAGGCTTGGTTGGGTAAACTTTGTGTTTCATCAACACGGATGCGCCATTGGCCCCGACCGTCATAGCCACCCACACGTCGTTTTACAATCGCCAGTGCGCCTAAACGTTGAAAAATGGATGGCCATTCATCAGCGTGACTTAATGGCTGCCAAGGTGCTGTTGCCAGTTGCAATGAGTCGAGCAGCTGTTTTTGCGTCAGGCGATCGGCCAGAATTGGAAAAATATCCCGATTAATAAAGCTAGCGTGACGAGCGAGAGCCTGAGTTAGCGGGGTTTCCGGCCAACGTTCAATTTCAGCGGTGATAACCGCATGTTGATAGGGAACGGCTTCCGGTTCTGCATCCAGTCCGATGGGATAAACTGCAATGCCTAAGGGTTCACCGGCCTGACGTAACATACGGCCTAACTGTCCGTTACCAAGTACACAAACTGGTTTCATGCCTGTTCCCTCGGATCGGGATTATCCAGCACTTCGTCCGTTTGGTTTTGACGCCATGTCACTAAGCGGGCATAGACCTCTTTATCGTGCAGAGCCAGTATTTGAGCCGCCAGCAGGGCGGCATTTGCCGCGCCAGCTTTACCAATCGCTAACGTACCGACCGGAATGCCTCGTGGCATTTGAACAATCGAATAGAGGCTGTCTACGCCATTAAGGGCAGCACTTTGTACCGGTACGCCAAGAACGGGTACCAGCGTTTTCGCGGCCAGCATCCCAGGGAGATGAGCTGCACCACCGGCGCCAGCAATAATCACCTCGAAACCGTTATTGTGTGCCTGTTCAGCAAAACTGAACAGCTTATCCGGTGTTCTGTGAGCTGAGACAACTTCGGTATGGAATGGAATATTCAGGGCGGTCAGGATGTCTGCGGCGAATTGCATGGTTGCCCAGTCGCTTTTCGATCCCATAACAATAGCAATTTTGGCCTTGGCAGCATTGGCTGGCATAGGTGTGATGCTCCTGTGTTCGTGCAGGTTAGTTAAGATCTTAATACCAAACATGGCATTACGCTATAAAGCCATATTTTGTCAGATCATCACCATGTTGGTATTTATAAACAGAGGATGGAGAGAATACCATGGCTAAACGGTAAGGAAAACGTTTGCGTCACTATCAATGATGAAAAATGAGTGAAGAAACACCGAAAATAAACTCAACGCTGGCGGGAGAACGTGGTTAATCTTCCTGAAGGGGGAAGCTGATTAGCTCGATATTGTTATCAGCATCGATTTTAAACACGGAACCGGTATCATGCCAAGCGCCTAAAACAGCCCGTTTGGATACTTGGCCATCCATCGTTAGATCGTGGATAGCTGGGCGGTGTGTGTGTCCGTGCACCATGTAAATAACATTATGATCTTGTAGCTTTTTAATCACTGCTAGCTGGTTTACATCCATCATGACCGATGATTTGGTGCGATTGCTTAATTTACTTTGGCGACGCAGCTTATTAGCAATTTTTAGTCTTAGGAACAGCGGAAGTGAGAGAAATATTTTTTGAATCAGTGGATTACGGATATATTTACGAAAGCGCAGATAGCCAGGGTCATCAGAGCAGAGCGTATCACCGTGCAGAATCAATATCTTCTCACCATAAACATCAATAACCAATTCTTCTGGTAACAGCGTCATCTTGCTTTGTTTTGCAAAACGCTTACCGATAAGAAAATCACGATTACCATGGATAAAGTAGCAAGGAACGCCCTTGTCATGTAATTCGGACAAGGCCTGTGCAACTTGAGTATGTAGCGTATTCGGCTCGTCGTCACCTATCCAAAACTCAAACAGATCGCCTAAGATATAAAGAGCATCAGCATGAATGGCTTCACGCTGGAGAAAGGCGAGAAAACCGGCAGTAATTGCCGGCTCATTTTCGCTTAAGTGTAGATCGGCGATAAATAACGTAGTCATCTAATATCAATTATTCTTGATCGTTGATAGTAACGCTTTTTACGATAACATCTTCAACAGGAACATCCTGATGCATACCGCTTCGGCTGGTCTTAACGCTCTTGATCTTGTCAACAACATCCATGCCTTCTACTACTTCGGCAAACACGCAATAGCCCCAACCGTCAGCACTTTCAGAACGGAAGTTCAGGAAGTCATTATCAACGACGTTAATAAAGAATTGTGCAGTCGCGGAATGCGGAGCGGAAGTCCGCGCCATCGCTAATGTACCACGGGTATTTTTTAAACCATTATTGGCTTCGTTTTTGATGGTTGCATTAGTTTCTTTTTGATCCATACCTGGAACAAAGCCGCCACCTTGAATCATAAACCCATTGATAACACGGTGAAATATCGTGCCGTCATAGAAACCGCTGCGGCAATAGTCTAAAAAGTTTGCTGCTGTAACGGGAGCTTTATCGCTGAACAGTTTAATAACGATATCGCCATGGTTGGTATGAAAAGTGATCATTGAATATCCTGCAAGTAGTTATATAAAACAAAGCCTAATTGTATATGAAGGCGAGTGCGGCTGCACCTATTGCTTTATTATGTCTAAATCTAGTATATCAGAATTTTATCCTATTTTTATGGTAAAGAGTGAATTATTCATTCATTTATTGGTGATTAGTACGGACAGCTTCGGCTACAGGCTTATCAAGAAGTTAAAAATAATAGAATGGAGTCATCGGTTTTAATCGGTATTTGGTTATGTTTTATTCGATTGTTAATCGTATTGTTGTCTATTTTATGGTGTAGAGGAGTATCACAAGTTGTAATGGTTTTTCATTTTTCATCTTGTGTTGTGTGTTTGAATATTGAGTGCCGATTGAAAGGATAATAACCGACAGAACCTCGGCTTAATATAATTAAGCATTTTATTAACGGTAGTACTTATTTTAATCGTGATAATGTGGAATTGTCCGAGTGTTAATACTCAGGGCAGAATGCTGGCCAATGCTATTACGGCTTTGGGGCGGATAATCGGCAGGCTGATTATCGATACCGAGCTGGATTAGCATTTTCAATCAATGTCATTTGTTAGTGTGGCAAATAAATAGTGAGGATTTTATTTATGTTAGCTAAACCCTATGCGATCGTGATATTAAGTGCTGCATTGTTTTTTACTGGCCTGTCCCAGGCCGCGGAACGTAAAGTTATTATGCCAAAAGGTGATGAACCTTCTCGGTTATACTCTCCGGGTATTGAGGCTAATGGCTTTATTTTTACTTCTGGGCAACTGGCGATTGATCCGACTAGCGGTAAACTGGTTGAAGGGATTGAAGCCCAAACTCGATTGGCACTGGCTAATTTACGTCGCGTGCTGGAAGCCGGCGGTTCATCAATGGATAAGTTGGTGAAAGTGAATGTTTATCTTAGCAACATTGATGATTATGCTGCGATGAATAAGATCTATGCTGAATCTTTTAACGGTGCTCCTCCAGTGAGAACAGCCTTGCAGGTGGGTAAAATTCCTTTAGGCGCGCTGATTGAAATTGAAGGAATCGCGTTAAAATAAAGCTCGTTAAACCTTAGTTGTTTTTCATTATGAAACCAGTTTGCAGGGTTTCATAATGAAATATGTTATCTATCTATCAATATATACCTCATGAATCATGGGGTTCCTCTTGCAATGCCCTGATAATCAGGTTTCAATATATCCATCCATTTCATTTATCAAACGGTAACAGGCTTCCAATGCTAAAGATTTTTAATACCCTGAGCAGACAAAAAGAAGAATTTAAACCCATTCATGCTGATAAAGTAGGTATGTATGTGTGCGGGGTAACCATTTATGACCTGTGTCATATCGGGCATGGACGGACTTTTGTTGCTTTTGATGTTGTTGCCCGCTATCTGCGTTTTTTAGGTTATAACCTGACCTACGTGAGAAACGTGACCGATGTGGATGATAAGATTATCCGTAGAGCAGCAGAGAATAATGAAAGCTGTGAGCAACTGACCGAGCGTATGCTGGCTGAAATGCATGCGGATTTTGATTCACTGAATATTGCTCGTCCGGATATAGAGCCACGTGCTACCCACCATATTGCTGAAATTATTGAAATAGTCGAACTGTTGCTACAGCGTAACCATGCTTATATTGCAGATAATGGCGATGTCATGTTCTCGGTAGAAACTGATGCGGATTACGGTTTGTTATCTCGCCAAAATCTGGAGCAGTTACAGGCTGGGGCAAGGGTCGAGATTGCTGATGTGAAGCGCAATCCTATGGACTTTGTGCTATGGAAAATGTCTAAGCCAGGTGAACCAAGCTGGGAATCACCGTGGGGGGCAGGGCGCCCGGGCTGGCATATTGAATGCTCTGCGATGAACGGCAAGCAGTTGGGCGATCATTTTGATATCCACGGCGGTGGTTCTGACCTGATGTTCCCCCATCACGAAAATGAAATTGCACAGTCAACCTGCGCCCATGATGGCCCGTATGTGAACTACTGGATGCATTCCGGTATGGTGATGATTGACCGTGAGAAAATGTCGAAGTCATTAGGTAACTTTTTTACCATCCGTGATGTGCTACAGCATTATGATGCAGAAACGGTGCGCTACTTTTTGATGTCCGGTCATTACCGCAGTCAGTTGAACTACAGTGAAGAGAATTTAAAGCAGGCAAGAGCGGCGCTGGAACGTTTTTATACCGCGTTACGTGGTACTGATGAGTCGGTTAAGGCGCAAGGTAATACTGAGTTTGAAGCGCGTTTTCGTGAAGCGATGGACGATGATTTCAATACGCCAGAAGCTTACTCAATCCTGTTTGATATGGCGCGAGAAGTTAACCGCTTGAAGTCAGAAGATATGGTTGCTGCTAATCAATTGGCGGCAGAGTTACGTCGTCTGGCGGCAGTATTAGGGCTGCTTGAACAGTCGCCGGAAGCCTTTTTACAAGGGGCTGGGCAAAATGCTGCGGACGGTGACGAAGTCGCTGAAATTGAAGCACTGATTAAACAGCGTAATGATGCACGTCAGGCTAAAGATTGGGCACAGGCTGATGTTGCCCGTAATCGATTGACCGAGATGGGAATTATCCTGGAAGATAGTTCTGAGGGGACGACTTGGCGTCGTAAATAGTATTGAGTCAGAGATAAAAAAAGCGCCATTAGGCGCTTTTTTTATTTACGTTGACCCGTCCTGAATAGAGTTATAGCGGGTCGTGGTAATCCTGACAGGCTTGCAGAGTATTTTGCATTAAAGTTGCTACGGTCATCGGGCCGACACCACCGGGTACTGGCGTGATCCAACTTGCGCGTTGAGCAGCAACGTCATATTCCACATCACCTACAACTTTACCGTTTTCTAACCGGTTAATACCCACATCAATCACAATTGCGCCGGGTTTTATCCATTCCCCACGAACAAAACCAGGCCGACCTACGGCGGCAACAATTAAATCAGCAGCCCTGACTTTCTGTTCCATGTTTTGCGTAAAGCGGTGAGTGATGGTGGTTGTACAGCCTGCGAGCAGCAGTTCTAATCCCATTGGACGACCAACGATATTCGATGCACCAATGACTAATGCATCCAGACCATAGGTATTGATTTCACAGCGCTGTAGCATGGTGATAATACCACGCGGCGTACAAGGACGCAGTTTAGGCGTGCGCTGGCACAAACGGCCAATATTATAGGGATGGAAGCCATCGACGTCTTTCTCTGGCGAGATGCGCTCCAGAATTTTGATATTATCAAAGCCTTGAGGCAGCGGCAGCTGAACCAGAATGCCATCAATCAGCGGATCGTTATTCAGTGAATCGATCAGTTCGAGCAGTTCATTCTCAGTACAGGACATGTCCAGATTAAACGAACGTGATAGGAATCCGACTTCCTCACAAGCGCGGCGTTTACTACTGACATAAATTTGCGATGCTGGATTCTCGCCCACCAGAACAACGGCTAAGCCAGGGGCGCGTTTGCCCGCCTGAATACGTTGCTGAACACTTGCGGCAATTTCAGTTCTGAGTTGCTGAGCAATCGCCTTACCATCAATAATCTTTGCTGACATCTGAGAATAGATCCATTTTTTAACGACGGGGCTCATATTCTGTCAGAAGCAAAGCGTTCTGTCAGGGGTAAGTTATGATTAAATATCAATTAGGCAGCTTTTTGAGTAAAAAAACGAATGCAGGCTTAATAAGCGGTGGAAGCAGAGCTTAAATTGCGTTGTGAATAGGGCAACAAAAAGCGATATTCAATAATGAAAGTAATAACAAGTGCTTAAGTTATGTCCAGTGAAGCACTGAAATACATGTGTCAGCCTAATTAACACGTAAAAGCCATTGACTGAGGACAGAAGAGCCGTATAATTCGACCCCATCAAGAAATCCCGCGCTAAGCCGGTATCTTGGTATCACTTCAACGCTCCCATAGCTCAGCTGGATAGAGCAACGGCCTTCTAAGCCGTAGGTCGCAGGTTCGAATCCTGCTGGGGGCGCCATTTTAAAGTATCTAAAAGTCTTTTAACGTCTACAAACTCCTTATAAAAGCACTATCTCAGCGATATTTCATTATCTCAACGTCAACTCACGTCTATTGAAATCTACCTACAAACATGAAGCTAAATGCCCGCTAGATCAAGGTTAGTAAACCTAAAGAAAAAGCTTATAAATTATCTGATGGTGGCTTATATCTGCTCATTAATCCTAATGGTTCGAAATACTGGGGCCTGAAATATCGAATTGCCGGTAAAGAAAAGTTATTGGCGATGGGGGGATATCCTGCGGTTTTTTTAGCCAGTGCCAGGAAGAAAAGAGATGATGCACGTGAAATTATTGCTGCTGGTGGTGATCTTAATGAGACAAAAAAGACCGAACGGGCTGAACTAAAAGCGACTATAGAGAATACGTTTGAGTCCGTTGCTCGGGAGTGGCATGAGTACAAATGTCCTAACTGGACTAAAGGGTATGCTAGTGAATTACTAGAAGGCCTCCAGAAGGATATATTCCCTCACATTGGTAGAGCCCCGCCCAGTTGCAGAGATAAAACCTCTAGAAATGCTTAAGATTCGCGAGAGTGAATTTATTATCTTAAGAGAGCTAATCACACGCATCCGTTTACAGCAACCGCATGTTAGTGAGTCTCAAGTTGCCGATTTTTTATATTGAGAATGAAAATAGTGGGCTTCCTGAATGGGTTAAGCAAGGAATAGCTAAATCTATCGAAGTCATTGATGGTGGATATGGACTGACCCCATAAAGTTGGACTCCCAACTGAGTAAGGTGAAGTTCACACAAGGCGGTTTTTTCATTTGATATTATTGGTATTAATACTAGTTTTCATTTTAGGTTATTTATAACTATCTGTAATATAGTAGAATAATGTAACTAAAATTACAGATGGTGAGTGGTATGAAATGGAAATTATGTCCTCTAGAGCAAGGGGAAAACTACATTAGTCAGGTTTTGCATGTTACAGAATTACCTGAAATGGCAGTACAGCTTTCATCGGGGTTCAGTTGGGAGACAATTCTTGCATCATTAATTGCTGGGTGTATCCCCGCTTTTATCTCATATCAAGCGATTAAAAACACTTCTAAAAATATCAATATGACAATTGATAGTCAGAATAAAAATCTGGTGGAAACGATAAACTCACAAGAAAACATAGCTGCAAAAAGTATGAAGGTTGAGGTTTTATCTAAAAACCGGCAATCATGGATTAATGAATTAAGAGATAACAGCGCGAAATACCTATCGCTTGTCATAAAGGTTGCTCTTATAAGGTCAGGTATAAGTATTAATTCATATAAACATGATGAGTTACTAGAACAGTTTGAGTTGATAAAGAGCAATTCTGCACACCCAGAAAGTGAACAGTACATTTGTGCTGAGAAGGGTTTAGATGGATTTTTAAAAGCGATAGAGCGGGATCAGGTTCAAATAAGAATAAATCAGTCAGAGCTATCTTTAGTAGTATATAAAATAAGACTTTTGTTAAACCCATCGGAAGAAATATCTCAGAAAATTATATATAATATGATGTCGACAGTAAAAGAGTTAGGGGCTGTGACTTTGAAAAATGAGAAGGAGGGGGTGAATTATATCAGTAAAATCGAAATGGTTAGTGAGGATTTTACTGCATTAATTCAATTATGCCTGAAAGATGAGTGGGAAAGAGTAAAAAAGATAGCATAATCTGTACAGACCCGAGCTGATGCATAGTTATCAACTGGGGTTTTATTAAAAGACTAAATTCTATTTACAGATACGGAAACTTATACCCAAGAATGGGCGCGCCAGCTTACCAACGGAAGAGGCCTAGACCAAAAGGTAATTACTGGAGAATGAAAAACAACCAAAACACTGATTATCGTGGTTAAGGAAAATATGTATAGCTTCTGTTTTTGAACAATGACAAACTCAGTATTAAAGCAGTAATGACTGTTTATATTCACTCCTGCTGGGGCGCCATTAAACTCAATGAGTTATCCAAGATTTACCATCCTTTAATTTTCTCCTTGTGCCTTATTTGTGCCATTAACATAAATTTACGAGTCCAATTTCTTCGCATGTTCAGTTAAATGATTCGGGGATAATTGAGCATATCGACGTATCATCTCTATGCTTTCTACCTTCCCATTTCTTGAAGTGCTGATAATGGAACGCCAGCCAGGTTTCTTGATGTCCCGCACGTTGAGAGACCGGCATAATTAACATTAAATTAATTGTCCTATCCGTCGAGATCGCGGCTTTTTTGCGCTCTGTTTATTCCTGAGTAGTTCCATGAACGAGAATCATAGATTACCTACAAAATTACCTTACTAAGGTCTGTTTTTCAGAGTAGGAAAGATTGTCGATTTTTTTTATTGGTAGCGTCCTTGCAAAATTGAATAATCAGCTATTATGTATATATAAAGACTAAGAAAATACAAACAGAATCAACCCGACAAGGTGATAAGCAGCAGTGCGGTAAGAAGATTGTTCAACCCCAGAGGGAGGTGGTCCAATATCTTCGATGGCCATAACTGGCAAGTTAGCTAGCAACTCAGTAATGCGTGGCAAAGCTGGCGAATAGTACCAAAACGGGAATTCCAACTTCAACAACAGCTCAACTCCGGTTGGGCTTTTTTATTCCCGAAATCCAAGTTATTTCTGGCTTGTTCGTATAAATACTGGAAGCTTCTTTCACAATGGTTTTTATTACAAATTTCATTCAATGAGTGGGCTTGATAATGATAACTCCACACCGAAGAGGGGATAGGCGGAATGTTACAAAGTAGAGAGTGAGTGATGAGTATATTGTACTGACTGAGTAAGGATGGTGGTTCAATCTTGCTGGCAGGTAATCCGTCTTAGCAACTAGGTGTGAAGAAAGTATATTTTTGCCAATGCCCTTATTTACTATGATAAGGTGCTAAAACCGTTGTTAACTTTACAATAAATTAAAAATTAAAAGGGATATTTTATGTTGAAAGAAGCGCTAGTTTTTATCGCGTGCATTGGTTTAGCTGGTTGTTTTGGTGGAAGTAAGGAGTTTTCAATTGATAACCCTACCGATAAGCCGCTGTCTGTTTTCATTGATAATAAAGAAATCACCATTCCAGCAGGAGAAATGCAAAACATTACTCTGAACGCAGGTCCTCATCAGATGACCCTACCTAACGGTGAAAAAGTTAAGTTCAGCGTACTTGGTGCATATGGAGACTCCGAGCGTTCAGGGATAATTAATCCAACTCAAACTCGCTACATTTATGTTATACAAAAATATGTCGCTGATGGTGTAACTCCTTTTACTGAAAATGGCGATGTACATGTGTTAAAAATTAACGGGGAAGAATTTACTGGGCCATTTATCGATTTAGGTAGTGAACTCTTCATTGATAGTTTTAATAAAGACTGGAATTTTGGCCCTACAGAGTCCTTTCCTGAAACAACTTTTGCTAACAGCCATGACACCTACAAAACCAAACTATTCAGAGCTAACGATTTTATCCATTATTACAAGACTGACTTCTCACCTTCGGGAGATTATAGCACCCGCATTAGTATTCTTGAGTCGGTTTATAAAAAACCGGAGTTGTCCTATAATTTTTCCGAACCAGAACTTCAGCAAAATATCTCAGAAGCACTAAAAATCTATAATCAGTTCATCCATGCAGACTCAGCCAGCAAGCAAAAGGATCTAAAAAAGAAGTTTGAACAACAAAATCGTGCTAAATGGCGAAATCCTCAAACCAAATCCCTTGAAAATGCCCATTACTATGAGGTGATGAGCAATATCAACCATATATTTTGGAGTTCTGTTATTGAATTAAGCGACTAATATTATGCCACCTCCTGCTTTTCTTATCGCAGAGTAATCAACTTTATAGCGGCTTTCATTACAAAGCCTACTACTCAGTAGAGAGTAGGCTTTTTCACTTAGATATACACATTGATTGCCAACTTTGTTCGAAGCAACTTTTGCAAGAACGGGAATCTTTAGGCTCAAAATCAAGGCCAGAAGCTATGCTTCTTTCGCCGTTTTCATAGGTTGAAATCTCAATAAAAAATCGGGTGAAATCGGTATATGTTCCTGTTGGGTCATTAAACTTCACCTCTCCGCAAACATTACCTTTAAGAGAATCGGGATTTTTGTCGTCAGATGGTGTTTGTATAAAGATAACATTTCTAAACCGCGGTTTACTGCTTTCATGTACTGAAAGCCTTTTGGCTGCTGCAATGGCTTTTTCTTCACGACTATCTTCACAACTAATAAGGGTGAATGTTATGGGAATGATTAAAAGGCATTGCAATTTACTTTTAATTTTCATTGAGTATAAGCTTCAGCTATTAATCGGGTAACAATAACAACTTAATGATTATCTGTATATGGGCTACTTATTACCCCCACGAGCTTGATAATGACACTTCCGTTTATTTTATATGATAGTTTTTAATTGTAACTATTTGATTAGTATTAAATAAAGATAAAAATAAATCGCCTGAAAATTAGGTGTGCTATTCCTCTTTTAGTATACTGTGTATCCAGACAGTAGTTTGGATAAGCATAATAATAAAAATGAGGAAATAATGATGACAATAAAAAATCCAGTGGTTTCTTACGGTACGGCTCATGATGAGTTAAAGAATGGTGATTTGATCTCAGGTAAATCGGTTCAACTCTCTACAGATATTGATAATGCATTACATCTTGGGAGTGACAATGGATTATTTTCTAAGAAACCTACATCATCAATTGTTGGATTTGGTTTCCAATTGACAGAAAGAGAAGTTGAACACACTTATTTAGGTAACGATTTTTGCTCAATGAATTTTAAATTGTTTCCACACATTAAGTATACGCCTGAGGAGCTAAGGAATAAGCGATTTATTGTCGAGGGGACTGTTTATACGGGGTTTGAATACAATCAAAAACCATTTAATGTAAAAGGGAGTACATATGTGCAAGTTAGTAGAGGTAGCGGTGTTGAGACTAACTACCCTTTAATTACGGATGGAGATATTGATTACCCAGAGTTATTTTCTAATTATGAGTGTATTAATAATGAAGATAATAAACTAGAGAAATTACCTGAGTACATTAGAGTTAATAGTAAATATTATGCTATTGCGAATAAATATGATTTTTCTTGTTATCCATTGGTTTATCCACATGTGGCCGCTCTTCCTGGTAGACAGGATTATATAAGTGCAGACATTCGCTTTACATTATCAATTAGTCGAGTAGAACCTGTGAAAATAGCTCATGTAGTTAAATATACGCTATATGAGATTTTATAAATCCCAATTTGATTGGTATGAATAAAATTAATTAAAACAGTTGAATCATATAGCTCAACTTCGGTTGGGCTTTTTTATGTCCGAAGTTCTAACTTCGAAAATGCATAATATAATAATTCTTATTACAACACTGATTATCTGATTAGACTTGATAATATCATTTTCTCTGAAATAATAGAGGAGTGATCTCCTCTATAGATAATTTACTTAATTTGCATATCATCTCTAATCGCTTTAACGCCATTAATTTTAGAGGTAACATCGATCGCTTTGTAAATAGAATCTCTGGAACTGACAAACCCACTTAGCTGTACATTCCCTTTGAATGTTTCAACATTAATTTCAGACGATTTTAATGAAGGTTCATTGAAAATAGCCGCCTTTACTTTAGTGGTAATCAGTGTGTCATCAAAGTATTCACCAGTGCCTTCATGTTTTGGTGTTGGTGCACAGCCGAGCATTGCAACCAGTACAAGAGCCATTAAAGATGCACCAATGTATCTATTGAATGTTTTCATAATAATCTCCTGAGGTTTTTAAGTGGTTTGCTTTTATCAATGACTAGGGATTGTGAAAGGATAATTAAAAAAGCTCCCCCAATAATTTAACGGGGGAAAGCAATAAATGGTAGGTCATACATTAATACAAGAAATAGGATTGCATTAATATTAATATACTCTGCTCATTTGAGATTTATGCAACCTTTTTATTTTATTAATTTTATTTTATGAATAGTTAAAATAAAATTACTGCCTGAATTAAGTATCTATTCCCTTTTAGATCAAATATGTCCGTGTTTATTTTGATTGTCGGTTAGTACAGAAATAGCTGTTTGCAGAGCAATTCTGTCATCTAACTTCATTTTTTTAGCTTGAACGACATATAAATACTCAATTAAGGTTCTGGCATTGATCGGACGGCCTTGCTTTTCAACGGCAATAATTGCTGCACCGAGTATCCGTTTAACTGCTGGTAATTGAGAAGGGTACCAGTTTAAAGTATCAGAGGATTTCATTTGATGCTCCTGCATAGGGCATTAAATATAGCATAATAGGATTGTTTATTCATTGTATAAAAAATAATCGGCAGCGATATCGTGGTATAATAAGCCTCATTCACCAAATAGGTAGAATATCATGTCTTATCTTAATGAATTATTGAAGAAGGTAAGGGAACGAGTTTCTATAGTGGAATGTCCTGTCTGTAAAGAGACATCAAAACAATTGATGAGCAAAGTGTCTCAGGGGCTTGTTTTATGTTGTCCTCACTGTCGTGCTTTATTTGTTATAGAGCATAAGTAAAGCTTTTATCCCAATGACGGAAATCCGCTTCGGCTTTTTTATGTCTGAAGGAAAGTGGTTATATCGCCTGCTTTTATCTTACAGGACATGATATGTGGCATTTAAAAATAGCCCATATTAAATGGGCTATAGATATTATTAACGGATTACCAGGACTGAGCATTTTGCATAGCGAACTATTGCCGCAGCATTGGATCCTAAAAGATAAGTGGTTATGCTGGGGCGATGAGAAGCAACAATGATGATATCTGCCTGAATTGATTCTGCCAGTTTCAATATCCCATCTTTAGGCGCTCCGGTCGCCAGATGCTTTTCTATTCTGTCTTCTGGAATGTTAAAGTCTTTTATTGCTTCAGTCAGTTGCAATAATGCTTCGCTTTTTAATTTATCTTTATCAAACAGCTCTCCCGAGTAACCTAAACCCAGAGATGAATAATATGGAAAAATTGGGATAACCGTCAGGAAATGAACGCGAGCCGTACTATTAAGACTAACCTGAGCTTCAACATGTGAGATAACCAGTTGAGTTAGCTCTGGATTGGAAATGTCGATGGGTACCAGGATTGTATGATACATAGCGCCTCCGATTTGTTTGGCCCTCAATGTAAGTGTAGCTACTATTTCCGACGACAAGAGTGTAATTGTAGTGATAAAAATTAGTGTTAATGGATAAAGAGAAGGTGGGGGTTATTTGGGTATCGAAGAATTCATTATCTTATCCATATTCGTTCCTCTTAATGTTCGGTTAAGCTGGTTTTGGTCGTTTACTTAGATGACTGGCTCATTTTTTATTAGTCATTAAGCTCTTGTATGATATATGTTAGTTCAGAAGTCTGTGGTGTTATAAGGAACATTACATTGGCGTATTTCTGGAAATATTTAACAGGAGTTAATCATCATGGCTAGCCAACCACGTGGAATCAGAAACAATAATCCAGGCAATATTGACTATAATCCGAGGAATCAATGGAAAGGTCAGTTATCGTATGACCCGGTTCTTGAAAAACGGTTTTGTCGGTTTGAATCACCGGAATATGGTCTTCGTGCGCTCATGTCATTACTGGGGACTTATCAGCGCAAGTATCGACTAAAAACAGTAGCAGGGCTAATTAATCGTTGGGCACCGACTAAAGAAAACAATACTAGTGCCTATGTTAATGCGGTTGCTAAACAATTGGATGTTCAACCGACAGAGCCTATCGACGTCAGCGATAAGAAAACGGTTATTGGACTGGCAAAGGCAATTGTACGTCATGAGAATGGCACACTACCTTACTCTGATGAAACGTTTGAAAAGGCATTTAGCTTATTGTGAATGAGTGAATGTACTATCGAGAGCCGCAATAGCGGCTTTTTTTGTGTCAGGATTTTATCGCAATGTATTGAACTGGATTCAGGCATGTTACTTGCTATCTAATCGTTGCGGAATTAAATAAGAAGGGGAAGGTTAGGCAATCAATGACTAAAGGAGGTGTAATAGGTTATGTCATGTCTTTATAGCAGTAGTTTGTGGTATGAAAAAACTGATTATATATGTAAAGATAAACATTAATATAATATTGGTTTGATTTTTTCTTAATGTTGTTTATCTAAAATCAATGAGTGATTTCTATAGCTAAGAGAAATTTATTGGTCATGTTAATCATGATGGTATTCATCATCTAGATGAATAACTCAGGACATCTGGCAACTAAAGTTTTATTGAGAAGGCTTATTAAGTTTGCTTTTAATTAATTCATATCCGTGTAAATTGAATGGTTTAATTTTACCTTTACTTATTTAAAATTAATAATATGAATTTATATGTAAATAGGATTTTATTTTTCAAAGTTATTAGGGGTTATGTGTTGATTAAGATTTAATTATACGATTAAAATTATTGTGCCTTAAGGCATAGTAATTTAAAATTTAAACATTAAAAGGATGTATCGTTATGCGTAAATTAGAATCTCACGAAATTGAAGCTGTAAATGGTGGTTGCTCTTTTATTACGGATTTATTCAAGAAAGACAAAACCGAAGATGGTAAGAGTAGTGGTGGTATTTTAGATAAGTTATTTGGTGGCGATTTTCTAAAAAATATCGGTAACATATTTACTGGCTTATTTGGTAAAAATAAATAAGTTTTGCTTTGGAAAAGGAAAGGGATCAAATCCCTTTTCTTTTTACTCAACATCATCATGGTTCACTTTTTACAATTTAGTAAAAGTGTTGACGCCTTGCTAATCATCAAGGAATCGTTACTATCCGATGTCAGTCAATAGACATAATCCGCCAGGCTATCTTATACTCAATCAGACTAAAGCTATTCATCGAGTTGCATGACTAACATATCAAAAAACAGAAAACAGGCTATAAATATATAGCCTGTTTCATTATTCAATAACGGTTATTTTGCCGTATCTTTGAATGCGCCAAATGGGTCTTTCAGCAGGTTGATAAGGCTGCTACCCACTAGTGGTATTTTTCCCAGAGTGAATTCGATGATTTTATTTTCGAAATCATTAACTTTTTTGCCAACGGTTTTGAATCCAAAAGCACCTAGAGCTGAGCCAAACAGACCTGCGCCACTAACTTGTTGAATTTCTGTTTCTGATAATACTTTCATGTGAATTTTCCCTAATAATATTGAAATAGTTAAATATACGGGTAAGTTTAATTAAATTAACATTTACCTTTCGTAATATTTGATTATTGTCGCAGATTTAATTTCTGCTGGGCTATATTTGCATGGGTATTTATTCCTAGTCAATGGTGTATTTAGTTTAATTAGATCATTTATTTATTTATTTATCCACTTAATGGATCTTTACTTATTTGTTTATAAGTTAATATTTATTTTAATTAATGTTTTTGATTATTTTTAGGTAAGATTGTATCGATTTGTGACTACTGTTATTATTGTTTTTCTCTATAGTTTCTTTGTTTCACTAAAAATATTCTTCAAATCGTGGGGGATAATTAAGTTATTCGTCATAAAACTTATCTTAATCTCTAGGTTATTTCCGATTTGCTAACGTAATGATTAACGCCGTAAGGCAGATAGTCATCATAATTTAACTTGGTGGTTGATATTTGTTAAAAAATGACATGTTGGATGACGCTTTAAATAGTCGACTCAGGGAGAATAGAGGCATCACCCATATTTTTTGCAACGTTAGCGATGTTTGACACATTTTCTTCATGTATAGGATGAGTACGATAGCATCGAGATGCTAATCATTTCTGGTGACTAAGAAGCAGAGGACGAAGGGAACGGATAGATGTTGGTGGCGGCCATGGACATTCGCATTAAAGTGTAGTCGTATCGAATACAGGTTATCCATTGAAAATCCATAAAATTAGGGCAGACAAAAATAAACATGAAATAATGTTTGCTTAATTTTTCTGGTTATGACTTAATGGCGTCCTGGTTTGTGGGTACAGACCTATTTATGTAAAGCAATTTAAAGCAGTTCGCCATTTAGCGTTATCTTCAGATATCACTTCTTCAAGAATTCCTTCTAATTAGTTCCCATAAGTAAAACTGCCAAACAGACCTCAAAACAATTTTTGGTATCTAATAATTAGAGGAATATTCAATGTCAGGTTCAATGACTGGTTTAGTAAAATGGTTTAACAGCGATAAAGGTTTTGGCTTTATCTCCCCTAAAGATGGCAGCAAAGATGTGTTCGTTCACTACTCTGCTATTCAGGGCACCAATTTCAAAACTTTAGAAGAAGGTCAAGAAGTTTCATTTTCAATCGAAAATGGCGCGAAAGGCCCAGCAGCAGTAAACGTTGTTGCTATCTAATTTTATTGAGTTAATTGTCTTCTGTTGATTAACTGTTTAGTTAGAACAGATGCATAATTAAGTTGATATAAAGAGCCTGAGTTTAAATACTCGGGCTTTTTTATATGCATTATTTGTACGGCAACAGCACAAAAAATTCAAAATCCCCCCTAAACTCCCTCGTTTAGCACCTGAATGGCTTTAGTTGGTTTGGTTATGGTCTCACCGCATGTGCCAGTGATTATGTGACGACAACAAGCGGCCAGATAATCGTTGCTAAAGGTAAGCTTGAACTTGATAAAGCAACAGGTATGACAAGGTATGTAGATCAGGATGGTAATGAGTATGAGATTCATCCCGAGCAAATTTCTGAAATGCTAGAGAAGTAAGCTTTAATATTATTAGCTAAATTTGTTTTTCAAGATTGCCTCAGTCAATACTGGGGCGTTTTTATGCCTGCTGATTCCTTAACTTATCTTTATTTATCTCAATAACGTTGCAGTGAGCTTACTTTTTTCCTGATTATTCTTCATGATGACTGCAATTATCCGTTGGTAATACCTATATTAGCCAAATATTTCGACTAACAGATTGCGACATTATATATAACTGTAATCGAATATTCAGTTAAAGTGTGGGATACACGAAATCGAGGTTCTCTATTTATACACGGGTAACTATGGGGTTTTCCATGTGAACTATGGTTATAGAAGCTCGGGAGAATCAAGCTGGTTGTTTGCCCATTTTTTCGATTCCGATAAATTAGGAGTATATTGATGAGTAATCAGTTAAAGGTGATATGTGTTTTTCTAGGGGCGCTGGGTCTTGGATTACTTCAAGGCTGCGCAGTAGAAAAAAATACCCGAGATGTCTCTACTATTGGTGGCAAAGGAAATCCGGCCGATGTCTATTGCTCTAGCGTTGGTGGCAAGGTGCAGGCCAAACAAAATGTTAAAGGCGCTTATTCAGTATGTTCATTTTCGGATGGCTTACAGGTTGATACTTGGGAGCTATATCGGGCTAATCACCAGAGTTAATCACGCAATCAGACACATTTAAAACAGTCCTATCTATGATGAACTTTGAGTTATTCGACGAATCAGAACCGCCAGATACTTTTTGTCAAATTCTCGCCTCAGGTGCGGTAATTCTGCGCCATTTTGCTTTACATCAGGCAGAACAGATTTTGTCTGAAGTTTCAACGGTCTCAGAACAGATGCCGTTTCGTCATATGATAACGCCGGGTGGTTATGAAATGTCAGTGGCAATGACTAACTGTGGGCGTTTCGGTTGGGTCACCGATCGCTCTGGTTATCGCTATAGTGAATTAGATCCCTTAAGTGGCAAAGCATGGATTTCCATGCCACCAATCTGCTATCAACTGGCGGTAGAGGCGGCATCTCAGGCTGGGTTTAATGATTTCCAACCGGATGCCTGTTTGATAAATCGTTATGATATTGGGGCAAAAATGTCATTACATCAGGATAAGGACGAGCCTGATTTAAACCATCCCATCGTTTCAATGTCATTTGGACTACCGGCAAAGTTTCAGTTTGGTGGGCTATCTCGCAGTGATAAGACTCAGAACGTAATGTTGACCCATGGCGATGTTGTGGTCTGGGGCGGGGAGTCACGTTTAGCCTATCATGGCATTTTACCAATACGGAAAGGCTATCATCCGGCAACGGGTGAGCATCGTATTAATTTAACTTTTCGTCAGATTAAATAAATATTGGTCTAGGATGAATGTCGATATTCCAACCGAAAACACCATGGATGAATTTCACCGGTGTTTTCGGTCGAAAGACTACGCGTTTCCGGTAATGAAGAACGCAGGATTATTTATTTTCTCCACTCTGGCGTAGCGCCTTAACCTGTGTCTCGGTTACGTTCTCCGGTTGTCCTCCCCATGTTACCCGAAGGTAATTAACCAACGCGGTAATGTCATTGTCGCTTAACCGTTCAGCGAATCCAGGCATCGCCTGCATACTTTCTCCATTTGGGAAATCCTGGGCTGGAAGACCATCAAGTATTGAAACGATAAGATTATTAGCATCGGTCAAACGCAGGGTGGAGTTATCTTTCATCGCTACGGCTACATGAGGCTTCCCTTCGCCATCACGGGAGTGGCATCCGGCACATTGATTCAAATAAATCAGTCGGCCATTTTCGTTTCCTTGCCCGGCCTGATATTGAGTCGCTGTTGGCGGGTGGTCTCCCATCAGATAGCTTGCCATAGCTTTTTTATCATCATTGTTTAAGTAGCGGGTGCTGAGATTAATTACGGTATGCATATCAGCAAATGCGCTGGTTTGTGGTGTGATGCCATAACCTATAAATTGGCTCAAACTTTCCGGCGTCCATCCTCGTTGAGATAGACCTTCCGGTGTAATATCCGGAGCGAGAATTCTGCCTAAGGTTCCGCCTTGCATAGGTTTATCCTGATTAACCTGCCCCAGTATGCCTCTGGGGGAATGGCATTCACCACAATGACCAAGCGCGTTACTGAGGTATTGTCCACGCAGCCATTGTTCTGAAGCACCGATTGACGCTGGTTTGATTGGGGCGCTGTTTAAAAACAGCATATTCCAGCCAATTAATGCCATTCTCTGATTATAGGGGAAGGACAGTTGATTTTCTGGTGCTGGCTGTGTTACTGCGCTACGAGTCATAAGAAATGCGTAGATATCATCAGCATCTTTACGCGTTATTTCTTTGTACGAGGTGTAGGGCATGGCTGGATAAAGATGGCGTCCTGAAGGGGTGACCCCTTTAGTTATTGCCGAGTAAAAATCATCGCTAGTCCAGCGTCCGATACCAGCATCTGGATCCGGAGTAATATTGGTACCATAAATTGTACCGAAAGGCGTATCTAAAGCCACCCCCCCAGAGAACGGCGCTCTACCGGGACCAGTATGGCAGGCTTCGCAGTCGGCGGCTCTGACCAGATACTGACCTCGACTGATTTGCTCTTCGCTGGCTTTTACATGTTGAACCGGGCCATTGTAGGTTCGGTTTTCTCGCCACCATAACAGGGCAACAATCATCAGTAGTATGATGACGCCCCAGAGTAACAAACGTTTCATTTAGCTTCCTCCGTGAGCAATCCCGGCGTTTTTTCTATTACCTCTTTAACAGCTTGGTAATAACGGACATAGCCGGTACAGCGGCAAATATGATTCTCTAGCGCTTGGCTAATCGCTGTTTCCAGATCTTCAGCTTTGATGGGCTGCTTATGTAAGCGTTCGATAAGTAGCGTTGCTGCGGTGACGAATCCAGGTGTGCAATAGCTACACTGAAAGCTGTAGTGTTCAAGAAAGGCTTGCTGCACCGGGGTGAGTTCGGTGGCCTGACCAGCATCATCGACGGTAGCATATCCTTCAATGGTGCGAACTTTTTTACCATCAAAATAATGGGCTCCGGTGATACAGGTACGTACTTCCTCACTGACGCCGCTATCGTGATCGACAATAACTACGCAGGCATGGCAAATTCCCTGACCACAGCCTAGACGGGAACCCGTCAGGTCAAGGTATTCGTGCAGAAAATCAATCATCATCAACCCTTCTGGAACGTCTATTGGGCCATATAGCTGATTGTTGATAGTCAGGGTTAGAGGGCGGTTTTTCAGGCTCATGATAATACCTCACGAATATTTTCAGCGCGTACCGGCAGATCGCGGAAACGATGTCCGGTGGCATGGGCTATAGCGTTGACCAGTGCGGCGACTACTGGAATCATGACGACTTCAGCCATGCCTTTGGGAGGATCGGTTTCTGACAGAGCCGGAAGAATTTCTTCGCTCTGTTTCCAGACGGCAACGTCGCTGGCTCGAGGCAAATGGTAACGGTTAAAGTTCCAGGTGCCATTGCCCGGTCCATCTTCATATAGCGGTAAATATTCATGCAGAGCATGGCCAATACCCATAGCCAGACCACCCTGTAATTGACCAGAGACCAGTTCGGCAACAATCAGGTTTCCACACTCCATAATAGAGTGATGAGTGAGTAGTTCTACTTGCCCGGTGGCAATATCAACGGCCACTTCCGCCAATGTTCCAACGGCGCTGTAATAAGTGACCGCGGCATTGTTTCGCTGTACCGGAGGGTAATAAACCTGTTGACGTATTTGAGGTTCAAATTGGCCGTTAGCATGGCGAAGTGCCAGTCCATCGATGGGCAAGCGTAGTGTTTGATTACTGATGGTGAAATCGGCTTCTGCCCACTGCCAACGGTTAAATACGTGAACAATAGCACCGGTTATTGCTCCCATTTGATGTGCTTTCTGCGCCAAAATTTCCAGGCTCAGCACTTGCATACCGTTAGCGGTTAATCCTCCTTCAACCCAACGGGCATCTTCTTTACGAATAATATAGGGAGCCGCTTGGCCACCACCGAT
This sequence comes from Pragia fontium DSM 5563 = ATCC 49100, assembly GCF_900112475.1. GTDB lineage: Bacteria > Pseudomonadota > Gammaproteobacteria > Enterobacterales > Enterobacteriaceae > Pragia > Pragia fontium. Next base: position 204,594 of record NZ_FOLW01000002.1, read on the forward strand.
TCCCGTTTGCCAGATAGCCATAGCGGCAGGCCAGATCCCCTGATCAAAAATCAGACGGGCGGCTTCCCCAGTGCTATGGGAAAAATAATAGGCCGAGTTACTGGCGCTGGAAGGGGAACAGTAAGAGGGGGACCATTTGGGGTTCGTCTGTAACTTATCCTGTTCTTGCTGTGACATCTGGTAAGGATCACCGCTGGTTTCCACCGGTAATAGGGACCAGTCCGTCACGGAAAAATGGGCTTCATCGGCGGGTTTACCCAACCATTGGGCACAGATCACGGATTGAGAGGTTGACATGCCGGTGCCCATTTCTGCACCGCTATGATAGAGCGTTATTCGTCCATCTTCTGTCAGTTCAACCCGGGCGAACGAGGTTTCGGCCCCGGTACCGAAGTCTTTTTGTACGCAGCCAAAACCGACGCCGTAGCGTTTGCCGGGATGTTGGAACTCATAAGCTTGCTTATTCTGTTGACGCTGAAGCCAGAGTGGATGTTGTGCTGCTTTCTCTAACACTTCATCAGCTCGGATAGCACCTGCGGGAATGGCGCCTTGAGTGTTTTTCATGCCTGATTTCAGCACATTGCGTAAACGGAATTCAATGGGGTCGAGTTTGAGTTCTGCGGCAAGCTCATCCACCATCATTTCTGTTGCCGCCATGCTTTGCAGTGTGCCATATCCACGGGCTGAGCCGGCATCAAGCGCCCGTGAGGCAATACCAATGGAAGACAGATCGCTTTTTGGAAAATAGTAGATTGATTGCGCTGCGGTAGCGCCAACCATGACAACAGACGGCGTGAAATTGCTCCGCCCACCGCCGTTAGCCACCATTTCGGCTTTTATGGTTTGCATCATGCCGGACTGGCGGTTGACGGCGACAGTGTAATCTATGTCGAAAGCATGACGCTTTAACGACGATTGGAACTGTTCATAGCGATCGTTAGCCAGACGTATTGGATAGCCATCACCATAAAGTGAGGCCACAGTGCCATAATAGGGGAAATTATAGTGATCTTTAGAACCGTAGCCCACGGTATAGCAAGGGTGCAGAAAAACCTGCTTTATCGGTAGAAGGCTTTTGCTGGCCATTTGCGAAAGGCTTTCAACTACTTCTTGTGGTGACTGGGTCGGGATAACCAAATGTAGGCTCTGGCTTTCGGAATCGTACCAGCCGTTAGCATTATCGGGTTCTAATGCGGCGGTATCGATTGACTGAGTGGTGTAGCGCCGCGACATGACCAGCCAGTCCGTTGGTGGAGTTTGGAGTTCATCGGCAATATTTTGGGCGTAGAACATTCCTTGCTGATCTAATTTACCGCCTTGCTGCCCCTCAGGCCATACGGGTAGATGCTTTTTCATAGCGGAAGGAAATATCGGACTATCTTTCAGGCTGGAGAACAGATCATCATCGTTTGATGTTGTTCCACCCACGCGCACATAGCGAAATATTCCCCAAGGATCGCGTTCTAGTGGACCAGTTTTTTTACCGGAAAGAATCACTTCATTATGGAATTTCAGTTTATCTTTAGCAAAACGGAAGCGGGCGAAATCGTGATATATCAAGATAGCGACCGCTTGCCCCAAATAAGCGGGTGTTTTGCCTATCGGTAGCAACATGTCTTCGCCATAGAATGCCGGGAAAGCCAGACCATCCCGCATCAGATCTTCGGCCGTAACCAGTCGATCGGGGTAGAGGTCTTCTCCTAATAAGGAGAGGTCGAGGCCCTGATACAAACTATCCGCTTGGGTGACGCGTAAGATAAAAGCATGACCTTGTTTTTGAGGCCAGTGGGGCATATCTCTGGCACGAATATCTCGGGCGAAGACCTTTTTGCCCATGACTTTGGATTGTCCATCGATGCGAAAACGAATGCGTTTATCTTTAGCGTCCCATATCGGGGATTGCAGGATCTTATTTTCGAACAGTGCGGCATAGGCCCGGCTATAGAGCGGAGCCAGATAGACCGTTACGCCAGCAATAACTGCCATTTTGATAAAACTTCGCCTTGATGTACTGAAATTGCTCATCAGAAGTCTTTCCTTTTTATTGTGATTTTAGGAATAAGTATGGGTCAGTAAAGACAAAATGGCCTGTTTTCAGTGTGAAAAATATTGAATGAATTGAAAGCGGAAGGTTTAAATCAGACGGGAGAAAGGGTCGCAAATAGACTCACTAATGACAGTACTACAAATCCAAGAGCTATCTCTATTGTGGTTAAGAGAGTAAACCAACTTAATATACGGGGAGTACTTGATTTCATTCGGGGGACTAGCTGATAGCGGTTAAACAGCGCGATGGCAATCATTATTGCGACAATGGCGATTTTAACGCAGAGCAATAACTGATAGTAAGAGGACCAATCTAGCGGCCAGCGTTGCAGAATTAAACCACTATTGATGATGCCGCTGACAACAACCAATAACACAGCCACATGACCCAGATGCGAAAATCGTACCATCGACTTTACGGCATCAGCATGTAGTTCGGTGCTTGCCAGATAACGCAGGCAGACTAAGAGCGGAATTAATGTTCCTAGCCAGTATCCACCGCTGAGGAGGTGAATGGCGTGATTAATACGGTGTAACCAACCCAATAGCCCACTATGTAACGTTACATGGCCGACAAAACCAAGATTAATCAGCAGTAAGGTAGAAAACAGCAGGCTCAGGTTAAATCGATATTGAGGTTTTAATCTTAGGCATAGTATCGCAGCTGCAGAAAATATAATTTGCCAACGCCAAGCCTGTCCAAACGCGGTATCCAGTACGGCACTCAAGATGGAGAGATTAAGCATATCTGACCAGCCATCCCCCATCAGTCCCGCCTGAACAGAGATCATGTCTACTGACGTCAGCATTAATGTCAGTATTGAGGCTATTAAAGTAGTGTTGAGTTGCGTGCTTAATACTGGTCTGAGTGTTTGTGTGCTGAGACACACTACGAAGATACTGATGCCAAACATCAGTATCACCATAGAAAAATGGAGTAACCTTAGCAGAATATAGAGGGTATCCAGGCTCATTTATCAGGGCTTAACAGAAAAGTGATAGCTACCCTTAGTTTTATGACCATCAACGGAAACGACTTGCCAATCCACGGTATATTGACCAGCACTCAGTGGCTGTTTTATTGTCGTCATAATACGTGTGTTGTCGTTAGTATCAAGGGCGAGAGTGCCTGTTTCTATTGCTTTTTTATCTGAACCTATTAGGGTGATTTTGCTGAATTTAAGCTCAACACCTTCAGAAAATGTGAGTGAAATATCGACAGGTGAAGAAGATACGGTGGTATCGGCTTCAGGTGATTGCAGTTTAAGGTGAGCGTGAGCCATTGCTTGCTGGCTGGTTAAACCAAATATAAATATTAAGGCAATGGAAAATAGGTGAAATACGTTACGTAATTGTGGCATAACCATAAAGCGATATCCTTGTGGCAATGATGTAAGAATTTACTGTTGGAACAAAATGTTAACATTCATTATTCATCTTGTATACAATTGATAACTGTTCTCATTGGTTGATAAATGAGTAAGACATAAAGCCCTTCACTATTCATCTATAAAAATTTAGTTATTCACTAAAATCTGACAATTACTCCTGTTTTATCTGATAATTTATTTTTATTGAAATTTAATTTCATTTAAATGGTATTTGCTTGGTGTTAAGTGTTGTGTTTTTGTTTTTGTGTAGTTTTATTAAGAGTTTTGTTGGTTTGATTTTAGTTTATTTATCTGTATATTTTCATGCATTATTAGAGATGAATAATTCTGATTGTTAAACTGGTTATGTAGGGGCGTAGGGTGGGCGAAAATGCTTGAAAGCTTTGGTGTGATTAATCTCTGGACTTATATTATTGGTGTCACTGTTCTTACCTTGATTCCGGGCCCAAATTCAATTTTTGTGCTGACCAGTAGCGTGAAACATGGAGTGAAAGAGGGATATAAAGCTTCTTTCGGCGTATTTCTGGGGGATGCGGCTCTGATTTTTTTAGCATTTATCGGTGTGGCGTCATTAGTCCGTACTTCCCCGCTATTTTTTGACGTAGTGAAATATGCCGGGGCGGCATATTTATTGTATCTTGGTGGACGGATTCTCTATACCACTCTGATAAAGAAAGAACATCATCCTGTGGATGATATGCCAAAAGCGACCAAAGACCATATTTTTCGAAAAGCGCTACTGCTGAGTTTAACGAATCCTAAAACCATTATTTTTTACGTTTCTTTTTTCGTGCAGTTTGTTAATCCTGATTATCCAAATACGGCGGTGCCTTTCTTTATATTGGGAAGTATTCTGGAAACATTCAGTATGATCTATCTATCCGTGTTGATTTTCAGTGGTGCAACGCTGTCCTCAATGTTTAAACAACGCTATGGCTTGGCTAAATTATCGAATGGGTGTGTTGGTGCATTGTTTTTGGCTTTTGGTTTAAAGCTGGCTCTGGCAACCTCATAACTTTTTAGCACTGGAAAAAACCACCTTAATTTATAAAGGTGGTTTTTTTATAGCTGCATTATCAAAAAATTGTTATATACATGGAAAATAGTGCAACTCGATAAAGTTTATAGCGAGAGAAACATGATTATTGCTCGTACCTGGCATGGCTGTGTCCCTCTGAAGTACCGGGATGGATTTGCCGCTCATTTACAGTTGACGGGAGTTCAGCATTCGTAATCAGTTAATGGCAATTTAGGGGCTTTTGTGCGACAAGAAATACAGGAAGGATGGGCGCATTTTTTTCTGGTTACTTACTGGGATTCCTATGACAGCATAAAGGCCTTTGCCGGAGATAATTATTCTATTGCAGTGACTTACCAGGATGATGAAGTGTTTGAATTACTATCCGATCCTTTTGTATTTCATCATGAAGTTAGTCAAGTTAACCCCATCTAATCCTTTAAATGAATATTGTTTTGTTAACATAGTGAAAGCTTGCTTGAGATAGCTTGAATAACCTGATATTAAATAAAATATTATTGACGGTAGGCGTTGTTTAAACGACAGCCTGAATCATTTATTATCCGCTTGTAAGGGATTTGATATAAAAGGGAAGTATTGGTCATGGGAAAAAAATTGCTGGCGTTATTGATGGTCGGTGGATTAGCCAGTGCATTGGGTATATCCATTGTTCACGCTGAGAGCTATGAGGTCTGCTACCAAAAATATACCGACTCGTTTGGTCATCGCGCCGTTTCTCTTACTGACTGTCAAGGTAATGATTATGTCGTACGTCCGCAGTCAGCGCGTTCTAACTCGGTCGTTTCAGGTTCAGAACGACGGATGTATTCCCGTGGTCCAGAGCCATCGTCAAGAAGCCAAGTACAAACTGATGAGTCGACTTATGCCCGAGAGCGCTGGTGTGATGATACCGGCTGCTATCGTATTAGAAATAAACCTGACCTATGCATACTAGAAGTTACGGGTGAATTAGTTGACTGTAACTGAGGTTATTATCGATCGACTATTAGATTAAAGCGTATTTTTTAGATTAAAAATACGCTTTAATGCGTGTTATTACTATTTTTTATCTTTTCTTTGGTTTGATATTGCACAGTTATTTCCATTATTTTTGCGCTCTTTCATTTTAAGTTAAAACTGCTGGATTGCTGAAATAAGTCATTTCATTATTTATCACGCTCGGATTAACAGAGTATGGCGAGTTTAGAGGTGGGTTGGTGATGTATAGTAAAATAGCTATTTTTGTTTTGTTCTGTTCATTGTTGTCTGGGTGCGGTAGCTTCGCCAGCCGCTTTGAAGGGGGATATCATGATGAATATTATTCAGGAATAAAGTACTCTTTAAGCCAAGCAGATAGTGGAGATGGTCTGTATTATATAGATGTGCCGTTTTCTTTTATTTTTGATACCGTTATGTTACCCGTTGATGCTATCCGTATCGAATCGAGTCGATAATTATCGTTTTTCATTTCTTGATATCGCGTTAATATTTTTATTAGCATAAGAATGAGTTGGTTACATTGTTAATAATATTTTAAAGATTAGCTCCTTATTAAATAGCCTCTATCGATGAGGCCAGGTAAGAGTGTGATAATATGTAGTTAGAAATATACGGAATATCAACTTACAGTCATGCTGCCAAGTATTTTTCTCTGTATAATCAGTTGGATACGCCTGATTTTGTGTTCGGTGATATCACGTAGAGCTACGGGGTTATAGCATCGTGAACAGATGGCACCATGAATATCATTCAGGGCGTTAATCTGATGGCTTGAGCGGAAAGAATCATTGCCACACTTTGAGCATTGGAATGTAAAATCAGGATACATCATAACCTCTTTATGTGTGATTAAATATAAAACGTATGGGTAAGTTATACCATAGATAATATTTAAATATAGATGTTCTTTAGTACACTTAATTTGAGATTGTTGTTTCAGTTTTATTTTTTGTTATATTTTTATCGATAACTAGTGGGTTTTTCATATGTTAATTATCATTTTTAATGTGACATTTATTTAACATTTGAAATTATATTAAATGTAATTGACTGTTATTAGTATAATATATTTTCATTGTTTATAGTTGCGTTGTTTATTATATGTTGCCGGTATTATCTGGTGTTCCTTTGTTCTCAGTGTTGTCATGGTAGAAGGTATCCGTTAATCTTTAAGCTGTGGTATCAAAATTTTTTAGATTTTTGGTAATATGAATCGTAATATTTTTTTATTTTCTGTTTGTAGTTTATTTTTTTTTCCAGAGTATATATTGGGTGCTACATCCCCTAAACCGATTAGCTTTAGCAAGGCTAAACAGCTAGCTATTGAAATTCATCAAAATAAAGCTCGATCGTTTTATTGTGGCTGTAATATCCAATGGTTAGGTAAAAAGGGGATTCCAGATTTAAAAAGCTGTGGTTATCAAATAAGGAAGAATGAAGTAAGGGCTAAGCGCATCGAGTGGGAACATGTTGTTCCTGCCTGGCAATTTGGTCATCAGCGTTTATGTTGGCAGCAGGGTGGAAGAAAAAACTGCAGTAAAGATCCTATTTATAATGTGATGGAAACGGATTTACATAATTTGCAGCCCGCAATAGGTGAAGTTAATTACGATCGTTCGAATTTTCAGTTTGGGCAATGGAATGGGTCGGCAACACAATACGGGCAGTGCCAAATGAAAATTGATTTTAAAAATAAAAGCGTCGATCCTCCTGAAAGAGCGAGGGGAAGTATCGCCAGAACCTATTTCTATATGCGGGATCGCTACCGCTTACGCTTGTCAAAGCAGCAAACAGAGTTATTCAAAGTTTGGAACCTGTTTTATCCGGTGAACCATTGGGAGTGCGAAAGGAATAACAGAATTTTAAAAATACAGGGCAACGATAATCCGTATGTCACTACATTGTGTAATAAAATTTAAAGATAATATTTAATGATAGTATTTAGTTTTTAAAACTATAGTTTTTTTCTTTATTAGTTTTTGTCTCTGAATTATAGAAAAATAACATAGTTTATAGATTTCTAACTTTATATGATTTAATTAAATCATATTGTTAAAACTACTCAATAAAAATATTTGATGTTATAATTTTTTCGAACAATCATAATATTGTTCTAAGTTGTTGTTTAATTTTAAATTATATTTCAAGGAAATGAATAAATGAAATCTTCCCGCGTTCTTCTTTCTACTGTTGTCGCTTTTTCTTTATTAGCTTTAAGTGGTTGTGGTGAAAAAGAGCCAGCTAAAGCGGCAGATAATGGTTTACCAGCAGAGTGTAATGAGTACGTAACTACAGTGACGACTTGTGTGAACAAACTGGGTAAAGACAATAAGGCTATGGCCGATCAGTTTAAAACTCAAATGGATGCTGCGACTGAGTCTTGGAAACAAATGAGTGATAAAGAAGCGCTGAAAAACAGCTGTAAAGCTGCAATGGACGCGTTTAAACCAGCGTTGTCCCAATTAGGTTGTTAATCTAATAATTACGCCGTAATGATATTTTATGGTTATTACGGCGTAGTATTTTCTAAGTTTTATTTAGATTTATTTTTGAAATATTTAGATTAACTTACTTTCATATCAATAACGGAATAACGTCTTATCCCGCTATTGTCCAAGCGTTATATCATTTTAAATCCAATATCTTTAAATATCAGTTGGGGATTTCCTCGCTCAATTTGGTGATGAAACATTCTTCGTTCCGATTTCAATTCGGCATCGGCTTGTTGCTTCAGCTGATCCAGCCGATGACTAATTAATAAAATTGCTAATCGCTTATTAGCATGCTGACTTCTCTCCGACTGCACTTTTACACTTATTCCTGTGGCAACATGTGTTGCTCGGATAGCTGAGTCGGTTTTATTAACGTGTTGTCCACCGGGGCCTGATGAACGCAAGGATTCAAAATGAATTTTGCTTTCCAGTTCCGGGTCTGGCTGTGAGAAGCGGGCAATACCAATAAACCAATTTTTTCGCTTATAGTTTGGACGATAAGGACTGCTACAGACCCAAAGTAGTGAGCCACACCAGCGTTCAGCCAGTGCTTCTGCTCCATGCCCATTAAGAGACACTAAAGCGGAACGTAGTCCATCAGGTAATCTGGCGGGTTCTGATTCCAGGCAATTAACTTCAATACCAAGAAGATTGGCTTCTTTTATCAATTGCTTTAATGCCTTACTAACGGCCAGACAGCATTCATCTGGCCCCTGAGCTGAGGAAAATTGCAAGAGTATCATTCGCTTTTTCCTCCGCTGGTTTTATAAGTTAAAACCGGTTTTAGACGGGCCAGCACCACAATGAGTTTGGCTCCGACCAGGCTGTCAATTACGCTACTAATAGATTTATAGGCTTCAGGCGCTTCTTCATAAATCAGTTGACGATCCTGACAGATAACCCGGCCACCCATTGTGGTTCGTTTAAGCTGCAATGGCGTAAAGCGCGACGATAAGCGACTTTTACATTCAGAACGCATCCATTTTCTACCTGCGCCATGTGCCAAAGAATACAGACTGTGCTCTGAGGCGATTGGCATAACCAGATAACTATAATCTCCACGAGAGCCAGGAATAATGACCGCGCCGCGGTTAGATGGCGTTGCACCTTTACGATGTAGCCAACCTTTCAATCCACTAATTTGGCAAGGTTCAACCAGATTATGATTAATATCTATCAGGCATTGACCATCGGTTTTTATTTGGTCAAGCAAGCGCTGTGCAATTAGCTGTCGATTCAGTTCGGCGAAGTGCAGGGCCTGATTGTGTTCGGTCATATAAACATCAGCATCTGCTGAGTTTTCCGTTAAGCCACCATGATTAAATTGATCGACGTGACGGCGCAAAATTGCCTGACCTAATCCCCGTGAGCCACTATGTACCAGCAGTAACAGGTTATGTTTATCCAAACCAAGTTGGTCGGTTATATCATGATGATAAATCTGATCTAATTGCTGTAATTCAGCAAAATGATTACCGCCGCCGATCGAGCCGAGGGAACCAGCAAACTCATGCTGTAACATATCAGGAGCAAGGCGCTCTGCCAGCCATTCTGGTTTGGCAAAATCTCCCATTCCCTGTACTTTTTTCTCTAATTTATCCAGCTGTAGCCGTTTGGCATCAATGCCGGTCTGCCAGAGGCTCATTCCGCAGCCTATATCATTGCCAACCAGAGCCGGATAAAAACGATTTACCGAGAAAAATGCCGCGCCAATGGGGTAACCTCGACCGGGGTGCAAATCAGGCATCCCGACAACATAGGTCATATCCGGCAGCGCTGCCGTTGTGTTTAATTGTTGGATCGCACTACCTTCGATCCAAGTGTCATCTGATGCGATATAGGAAACGCGATCAGATAAAGGACGAATAAAATTGCCCATATACCAATCCATATTGGAGAAAACATAAAAGTCGAATTGGCAGGCCGAAGCCGAGGGATAAAACGGGAAGGACTAACCCTGGATACGCCTGCAAAGGGTACTAATTTCAAGTTGTTGCATGATATACCTCCTTTGCCGCTGAAAAGTGAATTGAGTGAAAAACGGGCGCATCATAGGCTTGGATAAAATAAAATGCAATACGGCCAGTGAATTATTTTTGTCCGACAGCGGTTAAGAGCGGTGAGTCAAACATAGACTTAGGGGAAATAACCGTTTCATTATAAGGGATAGTCGTGCCGTAGCGTTCAGTCAGTTTGGCCTTTACCGCTGGTGACGTTAAATTAAATTCCCTGAGTTTTTGTTGTTGTCCAATCTTTAAACCCAATGCATTGAAATAGATTTTCCAGACCAGTTCTGAACAGTATTGTCGGTCATCAGACCAAGAAAAGGTAAGATCGTAGGGGCGATTAATGTAGTTTTGTGAAATTGACCATATTCGCTGCTTTTCCTTATTAGTTAGCATTTTTTTTAGTCTTTTGGCGACAAATTTCCCATCGACACCTCGCGTAATCCACGCCTCCAATGGCGTGAACTTCACACGATTTGACGCTTCAAAAACATAAGGTTGATTATTTTTAAACAGAATAATCCCCATATGGCTATAAATAGAATGAGTCGCTTGTTGTATAGCCAGACTCTGGGATGAGCGAGAGGTTTGAAAAATGATATCGCCCTGTTGAGGTTGATAGCCATAGCTTTCAGGAATAATAACTAACCATGAAGTGAGAAAAATAATGCTAATAAGGGCGATTTTTATTAGCCAACGAGATGAGGAGTTTGATGTAGTAGGCATAAGGGAAAGTGCTCTGATAAAGGAATTATGCGGTAACAATAATTTATTACGGTGAAGTTGCGGTGAAGTGTTAGGAATTGATCGTAATTAGCCATCATGTTGGCTAATATCAGCCAGTTAAGTAGGTAAACGTTATCATTAAAACCAAAGTGTTAAGTGAAGAAGGGGTGTTTTTAGTTGATTAGATAAATGGGGTGCTGTAGCGTGAAGCTATTATAGTGATAGGTATTTTTGATTATTGATGCTTCACAGGGAATTATGACTGTATACGATCTTAAGCCTCGGTTTCAGGCTTTATTAAGACCTCTGTTAAAACGCTTATACCGTGCAGGTGTGACGGCAAATCAGGTCACATTAGCGGCGTTGGTGGCATCCATCTTGATTGGTGGGTTGTTAACCGTTTTTCCTCTTGCTTCACTGTATCTTATTCTGCCCATTTTCCTGTTTATTCGTATGGCGCTTAATGCGATTGATGGCATGCTGGCGCGTGAGTTTAATCAACAATCTAAATTAGGCGCTCTGCTAAATGAAACCGGTGATGTTTTGTCGGATGTCGCGCTCTATTTGCCTTTTATGCTGTTACCAGGGGCCACGCCTTGGTTAGTGATATTGGCGGTTTTTTTATCCGCTTTTACCGAATTTTGTGGTGTTTTAGCACAAACGATCGGGGCTTCACGCCGCTATGATGGTCCAATGGGCAAAAGCGATCGCGCGTTTATTTTTGGTGCTTATGGACTGGCTATTTTTATCTGGCCGGTATTACAGCAATGGAGCTGGCTGGTGTTTGGGCTGGTATCGGTTTTACTAATATGGACCTGTCTGAATCGCTGTCGTCGAGCGCTGGCAGAAGTTTGCTCATAGTCAGGGAGTCGTTATATGAGTCCGATATTAATTCGTGCACTAGTGATCATGTTTACTTTGCTGATAGTAGCCAGTATCACTATTCGGGTTTTATCTCTTAGATCGCCAGATAAAGACTGGACGGAATTACGCCAACGGATTACGACTTGGTGGTGGATTGTGATTGTGTTTGCGCTGGCGATTTCCACGCCAAGGGCTATTTCACTCACCATTTTTGCCATTATCAGTTTTCTGGCACTTAAAGAGTATCTCACGCTTATCCCAACCCGCCGTTCTGACCATATGCCTCTGTTATGGGCCTATATTGCTATTCCGATTCAGTATTATTTTATTGGTATTGAGTGGTATAGCATGTTTTTGGTGTTTATCCCGGTTTATGTCTTTCTGTTTCTCCCGATGCGCATGGTGCTGATTGGTGATAACAAATCGTTTTTGCATTCGGCCGCCATGTTGCATTGGGGGGTAATGACCACGGTTTTTGCCATTAGTCATGTGGCTTATTTAACCGTGCTGCCTGACTCAGCGCCGGAAACCGGTCCACTGCTGGTGATTTTTTTGGTTGTCCTGACGGAGTGTAACGATATTGCCCAATATCTTTGGGGTAAGTCGTTTGGCCGGATTAAAGTGATTCCGAAAGTGAGCCCCAACAAAACGTTAGAGGGATTATTTGGCGGCGTTGCTACCACCATGTTTTTAGCTTGGTTGTTAGGCGGTATTTTGACGCCGCTTAACGGTTGGGAGTCAATCTTGGTTGGTTTGCTGATTGGTGTCGCTGGCTTTATTGGTGATGTGGTGATGTCGGCAGTGAAACGCGATATCGGGGTCAAAGATTCCGGGAAGCTACTACCGGGTCACGGTGGTATTCTCGACCGATTGGATTCCCTCATCTATACCGCGCCGTTGTTTTTCCATGTGCTGTATTATCTGCATTACTAATTGATTGGAGAAGGCGGGATGAACCGACTGTTACGTTTGCTGTTTGTCATATTGGTGGCATATCCGGTGGTTTTAGCGTGGTTAGGTGTTTCAGTGGTTAACCGCAAACGCCTGCCGCATAAAGGACCGGCAATTATTATTGCGAATCATAATAGCCATCTGGATTTACTCACCTTGTTAACGCTGTTTCCATTATCGATGGTACACAATGTGCAGCCAGCAGCGGCAGCCGACTACTTTCTGAAAAATCGTTTTTTAGCCTGGTTTGCTACCCGAGTGGTGGGCATTATTCCGGTGATCCGTGGCGGTAATGCCCAGCAGAATGATCCACTGGCTGGCTGTGCTCAGGCATTGCAGCAAGGAAAAATATTGATTCTGTTTCCAGAGGGAACGCGGGGTGAGCCTGAACGGCTATCTGAATTCAAATCCGGGCTATGGTTTTTGTGCCAAAAGTTTCCAGACGTGCCGGTCATGCCGGTGTTTATGCATGGATTAGGCCGGGCAATGGGAAAAGGGCAGTGGATTCCTGTTCCATTTTTTATCGATGTGCATGTTGATGAGCCGGTTTATTGCCGTTCAGATAAAGCAGCATTTATATCGGATATACAGCAGCGGTTTGAGTCGCTGCAAAATAGTGCACTAGGGAGAGAGCAATGAGTTTAGCTGAACCACGTATCGCCACGGAGAATGGGTTTACAACGTCTGATGGAACGGAGCTGTTTTATCGCTGTTGGCCTCAGAGAGAGGGTGTGGCGGATAAAGTGATCGTACTTTTCCATCGCGGACATGAACATTCCGGACGATTGCAGCATATTGTCGATGAGCTCAATATGCCTGATGTGCCGATGTACGCTTGGGATGCTCGCGGGCATGGTAAAACATCGGGAGCAAGGGGATACAGCCCGAGTCTGGGGACTTCCGTTAGGGATGTCGATGAGTTTGTTCGCTATGTCTCAGAACAAAGCGGCGTACCTATGGAAAATGTCATTGTCATCGCCCAAAGTGTTGGCGCGGTATTGGCTGCAACCTGGGCGCATGATTATGCACCGAAAATTCGTGGTCTGATTCTGGCTTCACCGGCCTTTAAAGTGAAACTGTATGTGCCGTTTGCTCGTACTGGGCTAGGATTAATGCAGAAGTTTCGCGGTCTGTTTTACGTTAATTCCTATGTGAAAGGTAAATATCTGACCCACGACCGGCAGAGAATAGCGTCTTTTAATCAAGATCCGCTGATTACGCGCGCTATTGCGGTCAATATTCTGCTGGAACTGTATAAAACCTCTGAACGTATTGTGGCGGATGCTTCGGCGATTACGATACCAACTCAACTGCTGATTTCGGGTGATGATTATGTTGTGCATCATCAGCCCCAGCATCAGTTTTACGCGGGTTTAAATACGCCGATTAAAGAAAAGCATGTATTGGGTGGTTTTTATCACGATACGTTAGGTGAAGAACATCGACATATCGCGTTTGAAAAAATACGTGCCTTTATTGATAAGCTGTGTGCTATGACTCCGGTGAGCCATGATTATTCTGAGGAAGATCGCTGGAGTTTTACTGCGGATGAGTTCCGGGAACTGCAAGCGCCATTACCTCATTATTCAATCAAACGTTATTACTATCAGGGGCTAACCCACGGCATGGCTACGCTGGGCAAAGCATCAAAAGGAGTCAGCGTTGGTTTTGAAACCGGCTTCGATTCAGGCAGTACGCTGGATTATGTTTATCGTAATCGCCCTGAGGGTAATAATGCTTTTGGCCGTTTTGTTGATAAACAGTATCTGAATAGCATTGGTTGGCGCGGTATTCGTCAGCGTAAGGTCAATATTGAAACGTTAATTCGTCAGGCTATTCAGGAACTGAAAGATCGTGATATGCCAGTGCGTATTGTTGATATTGCCGCAGGGCATGGTCGCTATGTATTAGACGCTATCGGGGATGCTCAGGATATTGAGTCAATTTTATTACGTGACTACAGTGAACTGAACGTTGAGCAGGGTAAGAAAATGATTGCTGAACGTCATCTATCCGATAAAGTGGATTTTGTGGTGGGTAATGCTTTCGATCGTCAAAGTCTGGCAGAGATTAATCCCAACCCGACGTTAGGTATTGTTTCTGGTCTGTATGAGCTATTTCCTGAAAATGAAGGCGTTCAGGCTTCGTTAATGGGGCTGGCGGATGCCATTCCGGTTGGCGGGATATTAGTGTATACCGGACAGCCATGGCATCCGCAGTTGGAAATGATAGCCCGTTCACTCACCAGTCATCAAAGTGGTAAGCCTTGGGTGATGCGCCGCCGTACGCAAGGAGAGATGGATAGCATGGTTGAACGCGCCGGCTTTGTGAAAAGGGTGCAGTTAATTGATGATTGGGGAATTTTCAGCGTATCCATTGCTGAAAGAGTAAAATAGGCTTATTAGAGTATTGGCGATAGGTGCTGAATAACGGCACCTTATGGATTGAGTACGTCGGATGAATAATCACTTACCACCAACGCCAGACTCCCGCCGCCAGATTTGGCTGCGGGGCTTTATCTGGTTACTTTTTTTGGCTCCCTATTTTTTTCTGACCTATGGGCAGGTCAACCAGTTTACCGCTACGCGTGATGATATCGGCATATTGGTTTTTAGCTGGGAGTCTTCTATTCCATTTTTACCGTGGACGATAGTGCCTTATTGGAGTATCGATTTACTGTATGGCATTTCGTTGTTTATATGTACGACTCGCCGTGAATTAACGATACACGGTTGCCGATTAGTATTCGCTTCCGCAGTGGCCTGTGTGGGTTTTTTACTGATTCCTTTACGCTTTAGTTTTGTTCGTCCGGTGAGTGATGGGGCTTTCGGCTGGCTGTTTCAGCAGTTAGAGATGTTTGATCTACCCTATAATCAGGCGCCGTCATTGCATATTATTTTGCTTTGGCTACTGTGGCTGCGTTTTTATCCTCACGTTGCGGCAAAATGGCGCTGGTTATTGCATAGCTGGTTTGCCTTAATTGGTCTTTCGGTGTTAACCACTTGGCAGCATCATTTTATTGATGTGGTCAGTGGATTATTTGTTGGTGTGGTAATTAGCTATGCTTTACCGATTGCGTCTCGCTGGCGTTGGCAGCCAAGTGAGGATCCGTTTTCCCGGCGTTTAGCTGTTTACTATGCGACGGCAACGCTGGTATTAGTCACGCTAGCCGTTGCTTTAGGCGGTGGCTCTTGGCTGCTGCTCTGGCCAGCTTTCGCTTTATTTATGGTGGCGTTAGGCTATTGTGGTTTAGGTGATTCGATTTTCCAGAAAACCCCTTCCGGTGAGATATCTCCCTCGGCACGCATCTTATTGGCACCTTATCAAATTGGGGCGTGGTGTTCATTCCGTCACTTCAGTGCTAAATACGATCCGTACAATGAAATTGTTCCCGGCATTGTGTTAGGCAGCTATCCACGTAAAAATTTGCAGGTGAAAGCGGTGCTGGATATGACTTCGGAGTGGCAGAAAAGTCGTTATACTGGCAGTTTGGCGTATGCCGCTTGCCCACAGCTAGATTTATTAGCGCCAAGCGTAGCTGAGTTACAGCGGGCGGTTCAGGAACTCAATCAATTACACACTCAGGGCGATGTGCTGGTGCATTGCGCTCTTGGGCTGTCACGCAGTGCCACGGTGGTTGCGGCATGGCTGCTTCAACAAAATAAAGTATCCAACATTTCTCAGGCTATTGAGGTGATTCGTCAGGCTAGACCCGGTGTAATATTAAGGGAATCTCATGGCGATGTGCTGGAACAATGGGCCAGACAATATTTATCGAGGTAGCGTTATGCCAGAGCATCCGGTAGCAGGCAAAGTATTAATAGCGACGTTGGGCAGTTGGCGTTACTTTTCAGCATTGTCTGGGATGGCAATGTTATTCGTTTTGGTGATGTTATTGAGCAATAGCTATTCATTAGTTGTACTGGCTGTTGCAGTGGTGCTTGGATTGGTTTGCCAATATTATTGCTGGCGGCTTTGGCTGGACTGCCGTCTGTTTCAGATTTTTTATCAATATCCAGAAAAAAGTGATGTTTTTGATACGGCGATCAATATGTGTTGGGGGCGAGAGGGGGAAAATATCCGTAGTTTGGCTTCTCGTTGGTCTGGCGCACGTCGGTTACTGTATTTGGCCGCTGGTTGGATGCTAGTTCAATGGGGAACGATCCTGTTGTCGCTGGTGGTGTATGGTCTTCAAGGCTGATTACAGCGGCTGTTTTAATCTGTTACATTTCAAAAATTGTGATTGCATAATATTTATCGTACAAAGATAGTAGGGTTAATTACGTCGAGTTAATCGACAGCGGATAAAGTAAGAAGGTTCACATGGCTGGTATAAGCATTACTAAATTGTTGATCATTGGTGCACTGATCGTGCTGTTATTCGGTACGAATAAGCTTCGTTCGTTAGGGAGTGATTTAGGTGCAGCTATTAAAGGATTTAAGAAGGCGATGGACAACGATACCCCGCCAGCAGAAGCGAATACTGAAGCTCATGCTCCTCAGGTAGAAGATAAGAAGTAATTGATAAATTAGATTGGCTCTGAGGGTTGGTCTGATTAATCACAAAGGCGTGTAAAAACACGCCTTTATTGTTTCTGGCGTTTATTTGACTTCTTCGCCTTTCGCCTGCATATCTGCATGGTAGGAGGAGCGAACAAACGGTCCACAGGCTGCATGGGTGAACCCCATTGCCATAGCTTCCGCTTTCATCTCATCAAATTCAGCTGGACTGACATAGCGCTGAACGGCAAGGTGATGACGACTTGGCTGTAAATATTGACCCAGTGTCAGCATGGTGACGCCGTGGGCGCGCAGATCGCGCATCACTTCAATAATTTCCTGATTGGTTTCACCTAACCCGACCATTAGACCCGATTTGGTTGGGATGTCAGGATGTGCTTGTTTAAAACGCTCAAGTAGTTTCAGTGACCAGTTATAGTCAGCACCGGGGCGAACCTGACGGTAAAGGCGAGGAATATTTTCCAGATTATGATTAAACACGTCCGGTGGGGTCGCGGTTAGAATATCAAGTGCACGATCCATCCGACCGCGGAAATCGGGAACCAGCGTTTCAATCTTAATGGTCGGATTCTTTTGTCGAATCGCGCTAATACAATCAGCAAAATGCTGAGCACCACCGTCGCGCAGGTCATCACGATCGACAGAAGTGATCACCACATAGCGTAGCCCCATATCTTTAATGGTTTGGGCCAGTTTTTCGGGCTCATTAACATCCGGCGCCGTTGGCCGACCGTGGGCGACGTCGCAAAATGGACAGCGTCGGGTACAAATAGCCCCGAGTATCATAAAGGTGGCGGTGCCGTGGTTAAAACACTCTGCCAGGTTAGGGCATGAGGCTTCCTCACAAACGGAATGGAGTCCATTCTTGCGCATGGCGGCTTTAATACCCTGAATTCGGCTGGAGTCGGCAGGTAACTTTATTTTCATCCATTCAGGCTTGCGAAGCATTTCCTGACGATCGGTTTCTACCGACTTCACTGGAATAAGGGCCATTTTGTCTGCATCGCGATACTTAATGCCGCGTTCCATTTGAATTGGTTTACTCATAATCGTTAAGATTCCAATAACCTGGCTCGGGTTGCTGATAACCGAGCAATTGAATGAATTCCTGTACCAGGACGGGGTGAACTTGGTCAAAATTAGTTGCTGTAGCCAGCTGTTTAACCTGTGTCATCGGCATTCCGGCGTAGCCACAAGGATTGATGCGGTTAAAAGGCTCAAGATCCATATCGATATTTAGTGCCAACCCGTGAAAGGAACAGCCTTTGCGAATTCGCAAACCTAATGAACAGATTTTACTGCCATCAACGTAGACACCAGGGGCATCAGGTCGAGCTATGGCATTGATATTAAAACGCGATAGGGTATTGATTACCGTTTGTTCTATCGCCGTGACCAATTCGCGAACGCCTAGTTTCTTCCGCTTAAGGTCGATCATAACATACATTACTTGCTGACCGGGTCCATGATAAGTGACCTGACCACCACGATCGCTCTGAATTACCGGTATATCGCCCGCCGCGAGAACGTGCTCGGCTTTTCCCGCCTGACCCTGAGTAAATACGCGAGGATGCTGAACCAACCACAGTTCATCAGCGGTGCTGCTATCACGGCGATCGGTAAAATTATGCATAGCATGGGATACAGGTAGATAGGGCTGTAACCCCAGTTGGCGTAATATAATGGTGTCTTGTTGCAAGTAGGTCATCATAACGTTACGGAAATGGTGTAAGCATTATACTCACCGTTTTACCAGACCACCAGATGAAATCGGCATATTCAATCTATTAAAGTCATCGCTATCACTGCCTCCAAAACTGAAGGCAGTGATAATGGATGAAAATAGTGTATCTGGAATAGGGTGATTAGGTATCAGTATCGCTCATTACCATCCAGCCGACGCCGAAACGGTCAGTCAACATACCGAACCCACTTGACCAGAAGGTGCGTTGAAAAGGCAAATTGATTTTGCCACCGGCTGACAGTGAGCGAAAGAGTCGTTCGGCTTCAACTTTACTTTCCGCATGTAAGGACAGACTAAATCCACTGAATGATGCATGATTTTTATCACACTGACCATCTGAGGCCATAAACTGAGATTGTCCGACAGTAATATTGGCATGCAAAATTTTATCCTGCCATTCGTCGGGTACAGGAATGGTTAAGGCATCAGGAGACTCGCAGTAGCGCATCAGTACCGTAACTTCTGCACCGATACTTCGTTGGTAAAATTCCAACGCTTCTTCACAGTTACCGTTGAAAAACAGATAGGGTTGAACTTCCATAGCAATATCCCCCTTTGATTTACCATCAACAGAACCAACATTTGCCGCTCTGATCTCAAGAATAGTTCTGAGGGGCTAAATCTGCCATTGTTGTTCATTGTGGAGTTTTTCAGGTAACTATTTGTTTAACATATAAATTAATCAGGTGGGTTGGATTTGGTTACAGGGTTTTACATATTTATCTGCGAGAGGGAAAGCGTTGACCTTAATATAAGAAAAAACCGGATAGGGAGACTATCCGGTTTTTCAGGGTATAACCTTTTGCTGGTGCTAATTACAGCACCATGCGTACGATTTCGATATTACCCAACTCTTCATATAAGGTCTCAACCTGATCGATATGCGTTGCATTAATCGTGATTGAAACGGAGTGGTAGTTACCTTTGCTGCTAGTCTTAACCTGTGGGTTATAGTCACCGGGCGCATGGCGTTGTACCACTTCCACTACTTGGTCAACTAACTCAGGTTTCGCCTGGCCCATCACTTTATAAGTAAAAGAGCATGGGAACTCGAGTAGTTCGTTCAGTTTAGTTTTCATGGTTACTCCAACAAAATTAAAAAATAATATTGCCTATAAAAAGTATAGCTCCCTGAGTAAAGGGAGCTATAGCAATTTTGGGCTTATTGACTATATGGGGCCAGAAAATTATTTTTCAAGGGTGATTAACCAAACCAGCGATGGAACATCAGTTTGATATGGTCAACCATACGGCTGAAGAAACCACCTTCTTTCACTTCATTTAACACCACTAATGGGCGTTGTTCGATAGTTTTACCATCCAGTTGGAAGTTAATTGTTCCAACGGCTTGCCCTTTCACCAATGGAGCATTAATTTCGCTATTGGTCAGGGTGTAGCTGGCTTTGAGATCGTTCAAACGACCGCGTGGAATGGTTAAAGAGGCATTTTGGTCAACGCCCAACTGTACACGATCGGTATCACCAAACCATACTGGCTCAGAGGCAAACTCTTTTCCTACCTGTAGTGGTGTCACTGTTTCAAAGAAGCGGAAGCCCCAGGTTAATAGCTTTTTACTTTCGGCTTCACGGCCTTTAAAAGTACGTCCGCCCATCACCACCGAGATCAGACGCATATTACCTTCGGTCGCCGAGGCAACCAGATTGTAACCTGCCGCAGAGGTGTGGCCAGTTTTAATACCGTCAACGTTCAGGCTGGTGTCCCACAGGAGACCGTTACGGTTAGGTTGTTTGATATTATTAAAATAGTACTCTTTTTCTTTATAGACCAAGTATTCTTCTGGAACGTCACGAATCAATGCTTGACCAATCAGCGCCATATCGCGAGCTGAACTATATTGACCCTCAGCATCTAAGCCATGAGCCGTTTGAAAATGGGTATTTTTCAGGCCTAGCGCGTTAACGTAGTTATTCATAATGTTAACGAAAGCATCCTGACTACCGGCAACGTGCTCAGCCATCGCAACACAGGCATCATTACCTGATTGAATGATGATGCCACGGTTCAGGTCAGAGACTTTAACTTGCATCCCAGGCTGTAAGAACATCAGTGATGAGCCTTTGAATACAGGGTTTCCAGTGGCCCATGCCTCTTTGCTGATATTCACGTTGTCATTTAGACTGATCTTTCCTGCCTTAATGCTTTGCCCGATGACATAGCTGGTCATCATTTTAGTTAGGCTGGCCGGATCCCGGCGCGCATCGGCATTCATTTCTGCCAAGACCTTACCTGAGTTGTAATCAATCAGGATGTAGGCTTCAGCGTCAATTTGAGGAACCGCAGGAATAATCGTGGTTAGATTTACATCATCAGCGCTAACGACCGATGTGCTTCCTAAAGCGATTAAAGCACCCAAAGTTAGGCTTTTAAGCAGGGTATGACTGAACGTTTTTGAGGAAAGAGTCTGTTTCATAAGCGGGACAACAATATCCGTAAAAAGTTAATAACAGCCACAGTATAGCAGGTGGCGAGCTTAGGGGTATCTGAGATGTATTGTAAAATATGTCAGATACCGTTGAAATTTATTCCTATCGTAACGACAGTTATAACGATGTCGTCATAATAAAGCTGTTTGGCTGTCCCTGGCCTGATAAACGCTGTTGTAACTCCTGTGCTTGCTGTCTGGTGCTAAATGGCCCAAGCTGGATACGATAAAGCGCGCCAGCGCTGGAGACTTTTCCCGGCACATTCAACTGACTGCTTAATTTCGTTTGTAAATCTACAGCTCGTTGACGATCGTTTACTGCGCTGACTTGAACCATATAGCTTGCACTTGCTGAGGATGCGGTTTGGGCATTATCGGCATTGAGCGGCGCAGGAACGGTTACCGTTGAGTTGGGTGCCGCAGGGATATTGACTTTATCACCTTGCTGCGGCGCATTTAGCGTCAACGATTGATTATCCGGCGATGGAGTCGGGATCGTGGTTGCGGTTTGCTGCGCGGCTGGCACATTTACTTTCTCTGATTGTGGTGCATTCAGAATGAGTGAATGGTCATTAGCCGTAGGAGACGACAGGGTTAAATTATTATCTGGTTGAGCCGGAATATTCACGGGTTCATCCTGCTGAGCACTAAGCTGAGATGCGTTGGCTGGAGCAGCATTCAACATCGTCGGTGAGCCGATGGTTGGTCTATCGGGCAAATTATAGCTTCGTTTAGCAACCGTAGAGCCGATAGTACCGGGGCCGGAGAGCGTACCGTTTGGCGCAACGACAATAACATCCAGACGAACTTTGGTTTGATTGGTGACATTCAGGCGTTCTGCTGCTGCTTTAGAAAGGTCAATGATACGCCCTTTAGTGAAAGGACCGCGGTCATTCACTCTGACGATTAACTGCCGCCCGTTACTCAGGTTTGTTACCCGCACATAGCTGGGAAGAGGTAAAGTCGGATGGGCTGCCGTCAGTTCGTTAGCATCAAAAATTTCACCGCTAGCGGTTCTATTGCCGTGTAACTCTTTGCCATACCAAGTCGCCAGACCAATTTCGCTGAAGTTCTCTGGTTGAGTAACGATACGGTAGTTTTTACCGTTAACTTTATAGTCTTTTAAGGTGCCAACATTGTAAGGTTCATAGCGCGGTTCCACACCACTGACTTCTGTTGCCGGCCCGGTTTGAGGGAGTGGCGGTAGGGTAGTCATTGGCGGCGGCGTTGATTCACAGGCTGTCAGCAATAGCCCCATAATACTTATCCATAGCCACTGTTTACGCATTCAAGCAATCCTCAGACGTTTTTCGAAAGTAATTTTCTGTGGGTATGTATTGACATGATAATACCCAATCCAGCCATTAGCACAATTAAGGCGGAACCGCCGTAGCTGATAAACGGTAACGGTACGCCAACTACCGGCAAAATTCCACTCACCATACCGATATTGACAAAAACATACACACAGAGAATCATCACAATACCGCCAATTAATACCCGGCCAAAACTGGTTTGGGCATGTGCTGCGAGTACAAAACCGCGGATGATGACGCACAGATAAAGCGCTAGTAATACCAGTACGCCTACCAGTCCAAGCTCTTCGGCGAGCACGGCAAAGATGAAATCGGTGTGGCGTTCAGGTAGAAACTCTAATTGTGACTGGGTGCCATGCAACCATCCTTTTCCCCACAGTCCACCTGAGCCGATAGCAATTTTAGACTGAATAATATGGTAGCCAGCACCTAGCGGATCAGTCTCAGGATCCAACAGCATCATGACTCGGCCACGTTGATAGTCATGCATCAGAAAGAACCACAGTATAGGAATAAATGCGGCTAGTGCGAGTAGCGCCACCAGAATCAACCGCCAGCTCATACCCGCTAAAAACAGGATAAATAATCCTGAGGCAGCAACTAAAATCGAGGTACCAAGATCGGGCTGAGCAGCAACCAAGAAGGTCGGGAAGAAAATCAGCACCAGAGCAATACCGGTATTTTTCAGCGAAGGGGGACAGGAGTCACGGTTAATATAACGGGCAACCATCAGTGGAACTGCAATTTTTGCAATTTCAGACGGTTGAAAGCGAACAAAGCCTAAGTCCAGCCAACGCTGAGCCCCTTTACTTATCTGACCAAAAACATCGACTAAAATTAATAGGATAACGCAGAAAACATACAGATAAGGCGCCCAGTTTTCATAGACACGGGGCGGTATTTGCGCCATAACCAGCATGATAGTCAGGCCAATAACGGTTTGGCTGACCTTACGCTCCATCATATCAATATCCTGCCCGCTGGCGCTCCACAGTACAAAAAAGCTGTAGGCCAACAGCAGCAGTAAGAAGAATACCATGATGGGGTCAATATGGATTTTGGTCCAAATTGTGGGTTTTTTGTTATCGCTCATTCGCTATTTATCTGTCACTGTCAGTCACCCTGATTAGGTAACGCATTAAGTTCCGGCATTACAGTATTCTGATCGTCCAACAAAATATGGTCGAGAATTCGGCGTACAATTGGGCCGGCATTACCGCCACCTCCACCGCCGTTTTCCAGAATCATTGAAACTGCCACTTTAGGATTATCATACGGCGCGAAACCAACAAACAGGGCATGGTCCCGCAGGTGTTCAGATATCTTTTTAGCGTTATATACTTCATTTTTCTTCAAACCAAATACTTGTGCGGTACCTGATTTACCAGCGGCTTTATAAGGCGTGCCGGCAAATATGCGGCGAGCAGTACCGTTTGGTCTGGACACTACGCCATACATGCCATCTTTGGCGATCTCCCAATAGCCGGAGTGGATATCACCAATATGGATATTTTCTTCTTGCTGATAGGGAATCAGCTTACCGTTAATTTTAGTCGCATTAAGTAGATGAGGGGTTTTAACTAACCCATCATTAATTAACGTAACCAGCGATTTTGACATTTGAATCGGGGTCGCAGTCCAGTAGCCTTGTCCAATACCAACAGGGATAGTATCCCCTTGATACCATTGTTTTTTATGGCGCTTCATTTTCCATTCGCGCGTTGGCATTACGCCCGGATACTCTTCTGCAATATCAATACCGCTATATTCACCATAGCCAAATTTTCTCATCCAGCTGGATAAACGGTCGATACCCATATCGTAGGCAACCTGATAGAAGAAGGTATCCGCCGACTCTTCTAAAGAGCGAGTGATGTCTAACTGACCATGGCCGGAACGCTTCCAGTCACGATAACGTTTGTCGGTATTGGGTAATTGCCACCAGCCCGGATCGTAGAGGGTAGTTTTCTTGGAAATAACACCTTCAGTCAATGCCGCCACGGCAATATAAGGTTTTACCGTTGATGCCGGAGGATAGGTGCCTTGTGTCGCCCGGTTAATCAGTGGCCGATCGGGATCTTGTAATAATTTTTGGTAGTCAGTATAAGCAATGCCATCAACAAACATATTGGGGTCATAGCTTGGGCTGGAAACCATGGCCAGAATACCACCATCCCTTGGATCGCTAACGACCACCGCCGCCCGGCGGCTACCCAGTAGCTCTTCAATATACTGCTGTAATTTCAAATCAACCGTCAGATAGATATCTTTACCAGCCTGCGGCGGTTGCTCATTCAGTTGGCGAATGACCCGACCACGGCTGTTAACTTCGACTTCTTCGTACCCAGGCTTACCGTGTAGAACTTCTTCATAGTATTTTTCAATACCCTGTTTACCGATATCGTGGGTCGCTGAATAATTTTGTAGTTGATCGTTGGCCGATAAGCGTTCTAAATCTTGGGTGTTAATTTTAGAAACATAGCCGACAACATGAGTCAGGGCTGAACCGTAGGGATAATAACGGCGCTGATAGCCTTTGATTTCTATTCCCGGAAAACGGTATTGGTTAACGGCAAAATGAGCGATTTGCAGTTCGGTAAGCTTGGTTTTTAACGCTATCGGGGTGAAGCGGCGTGAATTTTTACGCTCTTTTTCAAAACTGGCAATATCATCGTCATTGAGGTCAACAATAGAACGCAATTGCTGAATAGCATCTTTTAGATTACTGATTTTTTCCGGCACCAATTCTAATTGATAAATGGTACGGTTTTCTGCCAGCACAATGCCGTTACGATCGTAAATCAGGCCGCGGCTTGGGGCGATAGGCACCAATTTGATGCGATTATCGTTGGAACGCGTCTGATAGTCTTCAAATCGTTTAATTTGCAGGTTATAAAGATTAGCAATAAGAATAGCAATAGCTATGACGACGACAATGGCGGCAACCAATGCACGGCGTAGAAACAGCGCTGATTCTGCCGTGTGGTCACGGAAGGCATTAGGTTCTTTTTTCATCCTAAGACTATTTCATTCAATTTGCTATTCACGGTGATAGGGATGATTTGTCGTGATGCTCCATGCTCGATACAGGCTTTCGGCTACCAGAACTCTTACCAACGGATGAGGTAAGGTCAATGGTGATAGCGACCAGCTTTGTTCTGCGGCATCTTTACAGGCTGGTGCTAATCCTTCCGGCCCGCCAATCAGCAAACTTACATCACGACCATCTTGTTTCCAGAACTCTAATTGTTGGGCTAACTGAGGCGTTTCCCAAGGTTTACCGGGAATATCCAGAGTGACAATTCGGTTGCCTTTGCCTACCGCAGCCAACATAAGTTCCCCTTCTTTTTCCAGAATACGCTTGATGTCTGCATTTTTACCGCGTTTACCCGCGGCGATTTCTGTCAGCTCAAAAGGCATATCTTTTGGGAAGCGACGGATATAGTCGTTAAATCCGCTTTGCACCCAGTCGGGCATTTTGGTGCCAACTGCGATTAGTTGCAGTTTCACCCATTAGCTCCAAAGCTTTTCAAGTTCATATAGCCGACGGCTGTCTTCCTGCAAAACATGAATCATGACATCATCTAAATCGACCACGACCCAGTCTCCAGCAACTTCGCCTTCAACGCCTAAGGGTAATATGCCAGCAAGGCGGGCTGATTGAGCAACATGGTTGGCGATAGACTGCACGTGTTTGCTGGATGTACCAGTGCAAATGATCATGCAATCTGTAATGCTTGAAGTGTTGCTAACGTCAATGCTGACGATGTCCTGACCTTTCAGGTCTTCAATTTTATCAATAACAAATGATTGGAGCTCACGGCCTTGCAAAGGTTCCCCTCCTGACAAAAATGTCTTCATACAAAAAATATCATATTGCATTCCAGCGTTGGTGAAATGAGAGCGTCACCGTCACTAAGTTATGCTGAAATATTGAATTTATGTTTTTAAATTAATGTTGAATGATAGCACGCTTCCGGCTTTAACGGTATAAACCCTGCTGCTTGATATAACGCTGTACCGTCGGTGGCAGAAGATCGTCAAGGCTCAGACCATCTCGCTTACGTTGGCGAATATCGGTGGCTGAAATGTCCAGTAATGGCGTATGGGCCAAATAGATTAAGCCGTTTGGTTGCTGTTTTAAAATATTGGCATCCGTAGTGCGATGGGCTGCCAGCCAGCTTTCCAGTTCCGGGGTGTCTAGCGTATCCGCATAACCCGGGCGGGCGCAGACCAGCAGATGGCAATAGTCAAGCAGGGACTGCCAACGATGCCAGTAGTGTAGCGTTAACAGGGAGTCTTGACCGATGATAAAAGCTAACGGGAGATTTTCCCCTTTTTCCCGACGAATTTCTTCCAGTGTATCGATAGTGTAGGAAGGTGCGGTGCGGTGTAATTCTCGTTCATCCACCGAGAACAGTGGATTTCCGGCAATGGCTAACTCAACCATTTGTAAGCGTTGTTGAACGTTAGCCTCAGGCTGAGGGCGGTGAGGGGGGACGTGATTAGGTAGCAGGGTAATATGCTGGAGACCGATTTCATGCGCGAGTGCTTCCACCGGCTTTAAGTGCCCATAGTGGATAGGATCAAACGTACCGCCAAACAAGGCATGAATGGTTTCACTGCTTTCTAACCGATCCAACATCTTAACGCGCCTCAGATAAAGGTTTGCCGCACAGCAGCATCATAAGACTTTCCAGACCATCCCAAATAGATTGTCCGAAATCTTGTTTAACCGTTAATTCAAGCTGGGTTAATAAGGCCACGGCCTGAGTTAATTGAGCAGCGGTTAAACGCTGTAAAGTTTGTGTTAACAAAGGGCGTCGATTTTGCCATATCTTTTGCTGATCGAATAGCGTTCTCAGCGGCGTATGCTGCATTTTTCGATGCAAATGCAGTAATTGCAGTAATTCCCGCTGTAGGGTACGGATGAGAATCAGCGATTCAGTATCTTCCAGACGCAGCTGGTGAAGAATATGGAAGGCTCGCTTGGTTTTTCCACTTAAAATAGCATCAATCCAGTGATAAGGAGTGAAGTGAGCGGCATCGCTTACCGCTTGCTCTACGCGGGGTAACGTGAGTTTACCATCGGGATAGAGCAGGGACAGACGTTCAAGGGCTTGGGCAAGGGCGAGCAGGTTGCCTTCATAGCAATAGCATAAAAGCTGTATGGCGGCGTCATCAATGCTGAGCTTAATTGATTTAGCACGCTGAGCGACCCAGCGAGGAAGATGAGCTTGTTCCGGCGTTAAACAGCTAACGTATACGCCATGCTCTCCCAATGCTTTAAACCAGCCGCTGTTTTCCTGACCTTTGGTGAGTTTTGGACCGCGCAGAATAAGTAGAATGTCGGGGTTAATCAGCGCACCGAGTTGAGTTAACTGCTCTCCGATGGCGGCATTAGCGCCATTTTCCGGAAAGTGGAGAATAAATATTTTGCGGCTTGAGAACAGACTAAGGGACTGGCACTCGGTAAAAATATTTTCCCAGTCCGTCTGAGCGGTTAATTCATAACTAAAGCTTTCGCTAAATTGCTGGGCGGAAGCCGCCCGGCGAATAGCATCCTGACTTTCTTCCAGCAACAGTGGTTCATTGCCGAAGAGCAAATAACAACTGCGCAGACCTTCATGGAGCTGCGCAGCGAGTTGTTCAGGGTAGAGTCGAATCATCGAACCGGTGCATCAGCGTCAACGGGCTTTAGCTTCACGTCTGATTCTGATTGAGGTTGTTCGGTAGTTTGAACGGTTACCAGCTTACGCACCAACTGCTGAGCAAGCTGCTCTCTCATTTCCTGACGAATCATATCCTGCTCGGCATCTTTAGCCAGCGCTGTTAACGGGTTATCAAAGAATGAACGGAAGACTTTTGCTTGAATAGGGTAAATACCTTTGCCGGGAATCATCACTTGGGCATTGGCCTGCATCACCATTTGATATTCAGCAGTGGTACCGTTCTGGAAGATAGAAACCGTATCCTGACCGGCTGATTCTCCGGCCAGACGCAGGGAAGGGATATCCTGACGCGCCGCGTCGTCAGCAATAGTTACCCCATTCTGACGTAACTGGCTACGGACGGCCCGGGTTAAAGGGCCATAAGGGTCGGGACTGTCTAACATCAGCGTTTGCAGTTCGTACGGCACACTGGTGGTGCCGCGCAAGTTAAATCCGCATCCGGCAGTGATAAGAACTGCCATAGCTAGCATTGCTGTTACGATTGGATGTCGCACGTTTACTCCTCGGCTTAACCAACAACCAGATTTAAAAGTTTGCCAGGTACATAAATCACTTTACGGATAGAGACACCTTCAAGGTACTTAGTGATTTGCGGTTCAACCGTTGCAATTGCTTTAACCTGCTCTTCGGTAATATTGGCAGGAACGGTAATCTTCGCTCTTACTTTACCGTTAATCTGAACGACAACCAGTTTGGCATCTTCTACCATCGCGGCTTCGTCAGCGACCGGCCAAGGAGAGGTATCGATATCCCCTTCACCTTTTAGCGATTGCCACAGGCTAAAACTAACGTGCGGTGTAAATGGATATAGCAAACGAACCACGGCCAACAGGGCTTCTTGCATTAGCGCACGATCCTGCTCTGTTTCCTGTGGAGCACGAGTCAGCTTGTTCATTAATTCCATAACGGCAGCAATAGCAGTGTTGAAGATTTGGCGACGGCCAATATCGTCAGTTACTTTTGCAATTGTTTTATGCAGTTCACGGCGTAATGTTTTTTGATCTTCATTCAGGCTGGCAACATCCATGGCAGAGGTTGGGCCTTTCGCGGTGTGCTCGTAAGCTAAACGCCATAAACGTTTCAGGAAGCGGTTAGCACCTTCAACTCCAGACTCTTGCCATTCCAGCGTCATTTCGGCCGGTGAAGCAAACATCATAAACAGGCGAACGGTATCTGCACCGTATTTTTCTACAATTTCCTGTGGGTCAATACCGTTATTCTTGGATTTCGACATTTTAGTCATACCGGTATAAACCAGTTCACGACCTTCTTTATCGAACGCTTTTACGATGCGTTGCTTATCATCGCGCTCAACGATGGCATCATTTGGCGAAATCCAAATACGTTCACCGGTGCTGGAGGTATAGTAAAATGCATCGGCCAAAACCATGCCCTGACACAGCAGACGCTTAGCAGGTTCATCTGAGTTCACCAGACCCGCATCGCGCATCAGCTTATGGAAGAAGCGGAAATACATCAGGTGCATAATGGCGTGTTCAATGCCGCCTACGTATTGATCGACAGGTAACCAATAGTTCGCTGCGGCCGGATCCAGCATGCCTTGATCATATTGTGGGCAGGTATAACGCGCGTAATACCATGAAGATTCCATAAAGGTATCAAAGGTATCAGTTTCACGCAGCGCTGGCTGACCATGATAAGTGGTTTTAGCCCACTCTGGGTCGGCTTTAATCGGACTGGTGATACCGTTCATGGTGACATCTTCCGGCAGAATCACCGGTAACATATCTTCCGGCGTCGGAACAACGGTACCATCTTCTAGGGTCATCATTGGGATTGGGGAACCCCAATAACGTTGGCGTGAGACACCCCAGTCGCGCAAACGATAGTTTACCTTACGTTCACCCACGTTCATCGCCACCAGCTTGTCAGCAATGGCGTTAAAGGCTGCGTCAAAATCAAGACCGTCGAATTCACCAGAATTAAACAGTGTGCCTTTTTCGGTGCTGGCCTGTTGGGATAAATCTGGTGGAGTTCCGTCGGCAGCCAGAATCACTGGCTTAATCGGCAGATTATATTTAGTGGCAAATTCCCAATCACGTTCATCGTGACCCGGTACCGCCATAACGGCACCAGTGCCGTAATCCATCAGAACAAAGTTAGCGATCCAAACGGCAACTTTTTCACCGGTTAATGGGTGAATGGCATAAAGGCCGGTTGCAATGCCTTTCTTCTCCATGGTGGCCATTTCGGCCTCGGCAACTTTGGTATTGCGGCATTCTTCGATAAACGGAACCAGCGCTGGGTTCTTTAAGGCAGCCTGAGCGGCCAGCGGGTGACCCGCGGCAATCGCCACATAGGTGACGCCCATAAAGGTGTCTGGGCGGGTAGTATAGATAGATAAGTTTTGATCTAAACCATCAACTGCGAATTTGATTTCCACTCCTTCAGAGCGGCCAATCCAGTTACGCTGCATGGTTTTGACCTGCTCAGGCCAGCTTTCCAGCGTGTCCAGATCGTTTAATAACTGATCGGCATAGGCGGTAATTTTAATAAACCATTGAGGAATTTCTTTACGCTCAATTGGCGTATCACAACGCCAGCAACAGCCTTCAATCACTTGTTCATTGGCCAGTACGGTTTGGTCGTTAGGGCACCAGTTAACCGCAGAGGTTTTCTTATAAACCAGACCTTTCTCATACAGCTTGGTGAAGAACCACTGTTCCCAACGGTAATAGTCAGGATCGCAGGTAGCCAGTTCACGACTCCAGTCATAGCCAAAACCCAGCAATTTTAGCTGGTTTTTCATATAGGCGATATTTTCGTAAGTCCATGGTGCTGGCGCAGTATTATTTTTAACCGCAGCCCCTTCAGCCGGAAGACCGAATGCGTCCCAGCCGATAGGTTGTAATACGTTTTTGCCCAACATACGCTGATAGCGGGAAATAACATCGCCAATCGTGTAGTTACGAACGTGGCCCATATGCAGTCGACCGGAAGGGTATGGCAACATGGAAAGGCAGTAATATTTTTCTTTGGTCGGATCTTCAGTGACCTGAAAAGTTTTGTTTTCTTGCCAGTGGCTTTGTACGTGAGATTCAATCTCTTCCGGGCGGTATTGCTCTTGCATGGCGACGCATCGTCCTTCTGTTTATCAATATTGCTAAGTCACTCTCAAGGATGACAGTTTCAGCAATTATCTGTAATTGGGAAATAGATCTCCATAGAATAGCCGATAAGCGCTAGCCGCAACAATACTCAAACGCAACGTAAATGGTTTTTGTGTTAAATATTCATCAGAAAAAGCGATGGACTTTTCAATTTTGGCTGTTTAGCGGGAGAATTTGACGATTATCTTTTATTTCACTGTAGTAACACAGGCTGGCGATAAAACAGAGTGAGTAACCGAATAACTCGGCACCTTCTTCAACAATGCTCTTGACGTTGTACATTAAATATTCGGATTGTTCTGGATGGAGGGTGAACCATAGATATTTCATACCAAACAGGCGTGAAAACACCAGAATACAAATTAATCCAGAGATCATAAATCCGTAGTTAGGTGAACGAGTAAAATTTGCCAGTTGAATCAGGGTGTTCTTGATATTAAGAGCGGCATAAATCAGGCCTGTAACAGCGATAGCCATCGCTGGATAAATCCAGAAGCCATGGATAATCAGGTCAAAAATACTGTCCAGTTCCCGGATAAACATACAGGCAAAAAAACCGGCGATGAGGACACTGGAATTTCTGATGTCTGGCTTTTGATATGCCAGCTTCAAAAATAGAATAACAATCAGTAATAACATTATTTCCTGAGTGATTTCTACAAAAGAGAACTCTTGCAGTTTACTACCCATAAAAATAGCGTCCATAAACAGCATGCCAATTGTTAGTGCAGCAGCCAGTGAATAGATCAGAAATTGTTGTATTGCTCGATAAAGGATTTGAAGCTCGGTGCGCATAGTCAATTATGGTTATAAATTAAGGAGTAGCCTTGGAATAGGGCGAGACCGCAGTCTACCAAAGGTTAGGATTTCTGAGAGGCGTTATGTGCTATTAATCCCACGATTGATTAGCAATGAAACCCCCGCTTTAACAGCGGGGGAGTAAACAAGGCTCTTTTAGTGCAGAATTTTAGCAAGGAAGTCCTTTGCCCGTTCGGATTGTGGGTTATTGAAGAAGTCATCCTTCTTGGTATCTTCAACAATTTTACCTTCATCCATAAATAAGATCCGGTGAGCCACTTTCTTGGCAAATCCCATTTCATGGGTTACCACCATCATGGTCATGCCTTCATAAGCCAACTCAACCATCACGTCCAGCACTTCATTAATCATTTCAGGATCGAGTGCTGAGGTAGGTTCATCAAACAGCATGGCGATTGGATCCATACATAAGGCTCGGGCGATGGCAACACGCTGTTGTTGACCGCCAGAAAGCTGACTAGGGAACTTATGGGCATGGCTCGACAAACCAACGCGATCCAGCAATGCCAGGCCTTTTTTCTCGGCTTCAGCTTTACTTCGGTTCAGTACCTTCACTTGCGCTAAGGTTAAGTTTTCAATAATTGACAGGTGAGGGAACAGTTCAAAGTGTTGGAAGACCATGCCCACGCGAGCACGTAACTGAGCCAGATTGGTTTTCGGATCGTTAACCACGATACCGTCTACCATAATGGTTCCTTCCTGAATTGGCTCAAGGCCGTTAACGGTTTTAATCAGCGTTGATTTACCTGAGCCGGAAGGCCCACATACCACAACAACTTCGCCCTTTTTCACTTCGGTTGTGCAATCTGACAACACCTGAAAACGGTCATACCATTTAGAAACATGTTTTAAGGAAATCATCAAACTGTCGTCCTTTTTTTCATATAAGTTACAAGTAAGGAGGCGGATAAACAAATGATAAAGTAGACGAAACCGGCAAATAAAACCATCTCAATTTCGGTTCCTGAGGTTTTTCCTACGTTAGTTGCACTGCGGAAGAAGTCTGCCAGTCCGATAACGTAAACCAGAGCGGTATCCTGAAACAGAATAATGCCCTGAGTCAGTAATAGCGGCGTCATCGCTTTAAATGCTTGAGGTAAGATAACCAGTCGCATTG
The DNA here is from genome assembly GCF_900112475.1 of Pragia fontium DSM 5563 = ATCC 49100. Lineage (GTDB taxonomy): Bacteria > Pseudomonadota > Gammaproteobacteria > Enterobacterales > Enterobacteriaceae > Pragia > Pragia fontium. The sequence goes on from NZ_FOLW01000002.1 coordinate 237,910, forward strand.
ATTGCCACGGTGTCATACCTAATGCCAGTGCCGCAGAGTTCTGCCCCTTGGCGATGCTTTGCAGGCCTGCTCGAATAATCTCTGAATAGTACGCTGCTTCGAACAGTGAGAAAGCAATGACTGCAGAAATAAAGCGAATATCCGTTTGTGGTGACAGCCCCAGAAATTTCTGTAAAAGCTGAGGCACAATCAGATAGAACCACATTAATACCATGACTAATGGAATCGAGCGGAAGGTATTAACATAGGCCGCAGCAAGCAGGCTAATCCAACGGAAGGGAGGCGGTGCCAGACGGAAAATTGCCAGTGCAGTTCCCCAAGCGATACCAAATACGATAGCGCTGATGGCAATTTTTAACGTTACCCACATGCCTTCCAGGAGGTAAGGCATGCTCGGAATAATTGTACTCCAGTCAAATTCAAGCATCATTCACCTCCAAAGGTTCCAGGCAGACGGGTCTTCTTCTCAACCAGTTTCATCAGGCGCATAACCACAATGTTAATGATGATGTAAGCGATGGTAACGGCGAGGAATGACTCATAGGCATAGCCGGAGTATTCCAGCAGTTTGTTAGCCTGTGCAGAAAGTTCAATCAGACCAATGGTTGATGCAACGGCGGAGTTTTTCACCATGTTCAGCATTTCAGACGTCAATGGTGGAATAATGATGCGGTAAGCATTGGGCAACAAGACATAACGATAGGTTTGAGGTAACGTCAAGCCTAACGCAAGGCCTGCGCCTTTTTGTCCCCGAGGCAGAGATAGAATGGCGGTTCTAACCTGTTCACATACCCGAGCACCGGTAAAGAAGCCAAGGCAGCAAACCGAGACAATAAAGAACTGAATGTTTGGATCCAGCTCACCCTTAAACCAATCACCGATTGATGCGGGTAACAGTTCAGGTACCAATAGGTACCAGATAAAGAATTGCACAATCAGAGGAACGTTACGAAATAGGGCAACATATAGCGTGCCGATTGCCGAGAGGATGCGATTGGGAACAGTACGTAAAATACCAAACAGCGATCCCAGGATAAATGCCAGAATCCATGAACAGACCGACAACGCTACCGTAACCTGAAACCCGGCCCACAGCCAGTCCAGATAAGTCGTATTACCAAAAGGGGCCTGTTCAAAGAAGATTCCCCAATTCCAATTTCCAAACATAACTTAGCCCTTATTTTTTATTCTTATTAGCGGCTCTTTATCCCTAATAATGGGATAAAGAGCGCTAACACAGAGCCGATAACTGCGATGTAACTTGGTTAGTTCAGGGCTTTATCGTTTGGTGCTTTAAACAGCTTTTTCATGTCTTCAGACAGCGTAAAGTTCAGGTTCAGACCTTTTGGTGGAACCGGTTGTTTGAACCATTTGTCGTAAGATTTTTCAGCCGCACCGGAGGTTTGTGCGTGAGCAATGGTTTCATCCATCAACTTCTTAAACTGGCTATCGCCTTTACGCAACATACAGCCATAGGCTTCGAAAGATTGTGGTTTACCAGCGATTTCCCACTGATCGGGTTTTTTGGCTTTAGCGCGCTCACCGGCTAACAGGGCATCATCCATCATAAAGGCAACGGCGCGACCACTTTCAACGGTGCGGAAGGCATCACCGTGGTCTTTGGCGCTGATAATTTTCATATTCAATTTGTCAGAATCATTGAGCTTGTTCAAAATGGTTTCTGAGGTGGTGCCTGAAGTGACCGCAACGTTTTTATCTTTCAGGTCGGCAAAGTCTTTAATATCACCGCCTTTCTTAACCAGCAAACGCGTCCCCACAACAAACAGCGTATTGGAGAAATCAACCTGTTTTTGGCGCTCAAGGTTGTTAGTGGTCGAACCGCACTCAAAGTCAAAAGTCCCGTTCTGCAGTAAAGGAATTCGGTTTTGCGAGGTAATTGGAATCAGCTTAACTTGTAGATTTGGCATATCCAGTTTCTTCTTTACCGCATCAACAATCAGGTTGGAGTAATCCTGTGAATAACCTACAACATTCTGCTGATTATCGTAATAGGAGAAAGGAACGGAGGATTCACGGTGGCCAACGGTAATAACGCCGCTGTCTTTAATTTTTTTTAGCGTACCATTCAAATCTTCAGCATGGAGAGCAGTACTTGTCAGACCCATTAAAACTAGCGGTAGTGCCAACTTGCGTAATTGCATGACTTACTCCTTCATTGTTATCAGTATGATGATGTAACCGTCTTTATTGCTCATTAGTCGGCGCCCTGGCCGCCAATGCCGTAATTAAAATGTAGTTTAATGCTACGTATGTGTAAAATTATTAACTCTTTGTTTACTGGTAATTTGCACTATTAGTGAGCGATTTCACATGTCTGCTCTTTTTTGGTGCAGCTTCGCACTGGTAGAGTGCGTATATCGCTTAACAACCGGAAATTTCAGGATTATTTCTGACTTTTTTGCGGTTTCAATAGAGATACTGCAAGGTGCATGCCAAGTCTAAAAGATGTTAATTTATTGTTTAATTAGCAATATTAAAGAGAGTTAGAGATAGGTCGGTGAGACAACACAAGGGGAGCGGCAGAATAGGGAGTATGTCTGGTTAATGGGCAAAATAGCAAAAGCCGCTTTATCTATTCGATAAAGCGGCTTTTTAACGTGGGGAATTAACGTTTATTGGTGCGGCGGGCAAAGAAATAAGCGCTGGCTGCAAGCAATAACGTAAGTAGCCATAATGGCATTGATCCCCAACGTGCATAAGGTGTGAGACCGGTAGAGGGGGCAACTTTTACTTCAAGTACCTGACGCTCAAATTGCGCAAGGCTGGCAATGATATCACCGTTGGCATCGATGGCGGCAGTAACGCCGGTATTGGTGCCTCGTAGCATGGGGCGACCCAGTTCCAGTGCTCTCATTTGTGCCATTTGTAAATGCTGCCAAGGGCCAATGGAATCACCAAACCAGGCATCATTAGAGATTGTTAATAAGAAGTCGGTGTTTGGGGTAAAATTATCGCGTACTTGCTGACCAATAATCACTTCATAACAGATCACGCTGGTAATGTTGTACCCGGCAGCATCAACCGGTGGTTGCAGATAGCCGCCTTCACTAATTGATGACATGGGGAGGTCAAAAAGAGCCGCCAAAGGGCGAAGTATCGATTCAAAAGGCACATATTCACCGAAAATAACCAGATGGTGCTTATTATAACGATTGGTCCCGGTATATTGATAAGGCTGCTCATTACCCAAGACAATCAATGTATTGTAGTAATCCGCACGCTGTGGTGTAGCGCGATAATCGATAATGCCGGTAATCAGGGTTGAATTATTTTCGCGAAAATTGCGATCCAACATAGTCAGAAATGATGCCTGTCTGGTTTCAATGTCAGGAATGGCCGCCTCAGGCCAGATAATAATGCGAGCTTTACCCAAGTAAGGCTTAGATTCGTTGACATAGGCTTCAAGGGTTGGCAATAACTGGTTAGGATTCCATTTTAAAGACTGGGCAATGTTTCCCTGAACTAAAGCAATATCAACGGCACGATCGGGTTGATTGGTGAACCACTGTATTTGCTTTAACGGCCAAGCAAGCAGTACGCAGAGTACCGCAATAATAGCCGGGATGATTTTACGCTGACAGGCAGCTAAGACCAGTAATCCGCTAATGGCCATCATCAGCATGGTTATGGCATCGACACCCAGAATAGGAGCAATACCTTTTAGTGGGCCATCAATTTGGCTGTAACCGAACTGTATCCATGGGAAACCGGTAAATACCCAACCGCGCAAAAACTCGGTAATCTGCCACAGCGCCGGCGCAGCCAAAGCCAGACGCCAAAATGTGGTTTCAGGCCAGAATTTGCTAAGTAGCCAGCTAAATAACATGGGGTAAAGCGATAAATAGGCGGCAAGTAATACCACCAGTCCAACGCTTATCGGTAGGGGAAGTTCACCAAATTCAGCGATACTGACATAAACCCAGTGCACACCTGAACCAAATAAGCCTAACCCCCAGCAGAACCCTATTTTCATGGCTTGCTTAGGTAAGCGGTTTAACGTAAGAGCCAGTAAACCGCACAACGAAACCAGTGCCAATGGCCATAAGTTAAATGGAGATAAAGAGAGCGTGCCGCAGGCACCTAAAATTAGCGCCAGCAGTAAACGGATCCACTGGCGATTAAATGTATGGGCTAGGGCCATGTTTTCTCTAGTCTTCTAATTGTGGTTGAGGCGATTCATTTGGAATCGTAACGTGAACCTGAATAATTCGCCGGCTATCCGCCATGGCAACCTTAAACTGGTAGCCTTCAATAGAAATAATCTCGCCTCTTGATGGTAAATGACCAAAGGCCTGCATAATCAAGCCACCAATGGTATCGACCTCTTCATCACTGAAGTTGGTTGAGAAAATTTCATTAAACTCTTCAATTGGCGTTAGCGCTCTGACGGTGAACGTGTGACGGCTGAGTTGACGTACGTCACGGTCTTCCACGTCGTCATATTCATCCTCGATTTCACCCACGATTAATTCCAGAATATCTTCGATGGTCACTAAACCCGAGACCCCGCCAAACTCATCAATGACAATAGCCATATGATAACGTTGTGAGCGGAACTCTTTGAGCATGCGATCGACGCGTTTGCTTTCAGGTACCACTACGGCAGGACGCAGAACTTTATCAATACTGAATGGCTGAGAATCTTTACTCATAAATGGCAATAAATCTTTTGCCATTAAAATGCCTTCAATATGGTCTTTGTCTTCGCTGATAACCGGAAAACGGGAGTGGGCTGATTCAATAATCACGTCCAGGCACTCTTCCAGCGGTTGATTACGCTTTAAGGTAATCATCTGGGAACGTGGGATCATGATATCGCGTACGCGCTGCTCAGCGATATCCATGACGCCTTCCAGCATATCGCGGGTGTCTGGGTCGATCAGATCGTTTTGCTCTGAATCTCGGATAAGCTCAACTAGATCGCCGCGATTTTTAGGTTCGCCGTGAAAAAACTGGCCAAGAATAAGTGAAAAGAAGCCCTTTTTGGGTCCAGGGCTATCGTTGTTTTGTGAATGATCGTCGCTCATGCATACTTTATTAGTTAGTTAAATTGCGTCTTTTTCTGAGGCATAGGGGTCAGAATAACCTAACTCTTGCATAATCTCAGTTTCTAAAGACTCCATTTCTTCCGCATCATCATCGGTGATGTGGTCATACCCTAACAGATGGAGGCTACCATGAACAACCATATGCGCCCAATGAGCGAGTAAAATTTTATTTTGTTCTGTAGCTTCAGTTTCCACCACCTGACGGCAAATGACCAGATCGCCTAATAAAGGCATCTCCATTCCCGGCGGCGCTTCAAAAGGAAATGACAACACATTAGTTGGTTTATCCATGCTTCGATAAGTATGGTTAAGCTGGTGGCTTTCATCCACATCAACTAAACGTACCGTTACTTCGGCTTCCTGTTGAAAAGGAAGTACTGCCGCATCCAGCCAGCGTTGTACTTCTTCTTCACTCGGAAGTCCCTGCTGATTTTCGCAGGCTATTTGTAAATCTAAAATCACGTGGTTCATGACAACCTTAAATTATTGAGCATCAGACGTAGAGGTCTGTTGATATTCACGTTTGCGTTGTTCTGCCAGTGCATCTTTGCGCTTTTGTTCTTCCGCTTCCCAGGCTTCATAAGCCACGACAATGCGGGCCACAACCGGGTGACGAACAACGTCTTCACTATGAAAGAAGTTAAAGCTAATTTCATCGACGTCGGATAATACCTCAATCGCATGACGTAAGCCTGACTTTTGATTACGCGGTAGGTCGATTTGTGTCACATCGCCGGTAATGACCGCTTTAGAGTTAAAGCCAATGCGGGTTAAGAACATCTTCATCTGTTCGATAGAGGTGTTTTGGCTTTCATCCAGAATAATAAAGGCATCGTTTAGCGTACGTCCACGCATATAGGCTAAAGGCGCCACTTCAATCACATTGCGCTCCATTAGCTTTTCTACCCGTTCGAAGCCTAGCATTTCAAACAGGGCATCGTACAGTGGGCGTAAGTAAGGATCGACTTTCTGGCTTAAATCACCGGGTAAAAAGCCGAGTTTTTCTCCGGCCTCAACCGCTGGTCGGGTTAACAAAATTCGGCGAATCTCTTGACGCTCAAGGGCATCAACCGCTGCGGCAACGGCCAGATAGGTTTTACCAGTACCGGCAGGGCCAACCCCAAAAGTAATATCATGATCGAGAATATTGGCAATATATTGCGCCTGATTCGGCGTACGCGGTTTTATCATACCGCGTTTAGTTTTAATAATAACGGCCTTGCCATAATCGGGGACTGAGTCGGCAATTTGCTCTAACACGCCAGATTCTTTGATTGCCAAGTGAATCTGGTCGGGCTCGATATCTGTAATAATGCCGCGAATTGGCGCGGTATCAACGTATAAAGTAAGAAGGATATCTTTAGCAACGTTGACACAAGAGGATTTTCCTACCAGCGTGAACTTGTTATCACGATGGTTAATTTCAATACCAAGACGCCTTTCCAGTTGCTTGATGTTGTCATCAAATGGGCCACATAAGCTGTTCAGACGTTCGTTGTCTGCGGGTTCAAGCAAAACTTCCAGGGAGTCAATCTTCAAGTCCAGACCTCTTAGTTAGTGAAGTAAAGCGCGAAACAGGGTTTCACGGTAAACACTTTTATCTTGATTATAGATAACTTAGCGCATTATTCATGGCTGATTTCAAATTCGCAACCGTTGAAATAATTTTGCCTCAGCCACAGCGGCAATTTAAGCCAACAATCGCCAATATTTATTTAAATAATAGTATGAGCCCATAGAGAAAATCGCAATCATGTTCAGTATTTTGATGTTGTTACCTGTATGCGTATTGAAAAGTTTGCGTGGCTTATCTAAATTAACAAGTAAGATTATGTCTTACACTTTTAATTGAATAAAGAGGTCTCTAACATGGCACGCACAATGACCATCACCCCAGGAGAAGAATTGCGCCAATTCGTTGAAGGGCTCGTGGAAGCGGGCATTTATCAAACTAACAGTGAAGTAGTTCGTGAGGGACTTCGGATGTTACAGGAAAAATATGCGGCTTCGCAGCTGACGCTTCTGCGCCAATTAATTGATGAAGGTGAGCAAAGCGGTGAGGCTGTGACGTGGAATAGTCAGGACTTTATACGCAGGATGAATCAATTAAAGGATGCTGAAAAGTAAAGAGGTACGCTTAACGCCAAAAGCGATTAGCGATCTGGAAAATATTTATAGGTATAGCCATCGAGAATTTGGCCAGATTAAAGCAGAACGATATATCAGGTGTATTGATGCTGCTTTGAATAAATTGGCTGATTTTCCTCAGTTAGGCATTCACTATTTTCATTTGGCTAAAGATTTGATGGGTTATAAGGTTGAGTCTCATATCGTCTTTTATCGTGTACAGCATGATGTGATTTCGGTATTACGGGTGCTGCATAAATCGATGGATTATGCAGAATACATCCCTTGATGATTTCAGACGCTGTTCAGATCGTTAGGGTATCAAATGCAAAAATCCGCAGCTTTTAAACTGCGGACTTTTAAATACTCAATAGAGAAGGGGAATTAAGGCTGATATTGTCCTACGCCTAACTCATCTTCTTTACGGGTTCTGGCAATAACGGCTTCAGGCGATTCTTGAATGCGTAAATTCATCTCCTGCTCTGTTCTTACCAACTTGCCACGTAATGAGTTTGGATAAACGTCAATAATTTCCACATCAACGAATTTACCGATCATATCCGGTGAGCCTTCGAAGTTGACCACGCGGTTATTTTCGGTACGTCCGGATAACTCCATAATACTTTTACGCGACGTTCCTTCCACCAGAATCCGTTGTACAGTGCCTTGCATACGACGGCTGTATTGCATGGCTTGCTGGTTGATGCGTTCCTGTAGAATATATAAACGCTGCTTTTTCTCTTCTTCCGTAACGTCATCCACCATATCCGCTGCCGGCGTTCCTGGACGGGCAGAGAAAATAAAGCTGTAGCTCATATCAAAATCGACATCGGCAATCAGCTTCATGGTTTGTTCGAAGTCTTGCTGGGTTTCGCCCGGGAAGCCAACGATAAAGTCCGAACTGATTTGAATATCTGGACGAGCGGCGCGTAATTTACGAATAATCGATTTATATTCTAACGCAGTATGAGTACGGCTCATCATATTCAGAATACGATCGGAACCGCTTTGTACCGGCAAGTGTAAGAAGCTCACCAGTTCAGGCGTATCTTTATACACTTCGATAATATCGTCGGTAAACTCTATCGGATGGCTGGTGGTAAAGCGGATACGGTCAATCCCATCGATGCTGGCGACCAAACGTAATAATTCGGCAAAAGTGCAAATGCCGCCGTCAAAAGAGGGACCGCGGTAGGCATTAACGTTTTGACCCAGCAGGTTGACTTCCCGCACGCCTTGCGCCGCCAGTTGGGCGATTTCAAACAGCACATCATCACATGGGCGGTTGACTTCCTCACCGCGGGTATAAGGCACTACGCAGTAAGTACAATATTTATTACAGCCTTCCATAATGGAAACGAAGGCAGTTGGGCCTTCGGCTTTAGGCTCAGGCAAGCGATCGAATTTTTCAACTTCCGGGAAACTAATGTCAACCACCGGACTACGAGTCGCGCTGGATCTGTTAATCATTTCCGGCAGACGGTGTAGGGTTTGTGGCCCAAAAATAACGTCAACAAACGGTGCGCGTTGACGGATATGGTCACCCTCCTGAGAGGCAACGCATCCACCCACACCAATAATTAAATCGGGTCTGGTATCCTTAAAGGTTTTCCAGCGGCCTAACTGATGGAACACCTTTTCCTGTGCTTTTTCACGAATAGAACAGGTATTCAGCAACAGAATATCCGCCTCTTCAGCAATTTCAGTCAACTGAAAGCCATGGGTGCTTTCGAGTAAATCGGCTATTTTAGATGAATCATATTCATTCATCTGACAGCCCCAGGTTTTTATATACAGTTTCTTAGTCATTGATTCGTTACTCAGTACAGGTTAAACCCTATGCAGGGCGCGTATTGTAATGGTTTGTTGGCTCCGTGACCAGTGATTGAATATCTTCAACGCTGAAGGAATTGTAAAAATCCGGTACACTCTGTTTCAGTAGGGTTTAATCGTTGCGTGGTAACGACATGAAAAGCAAGATAAAAGATTATGACGCCATTATTGTTGGCGGTGGAATGGTCGGCGCGGCAGCGGCATTAGGGCTGGCACAAGCCGGTTGGCATGTCGCGGTAATTGAACATGAACATCCTGAGCCGTTTGTACCAAACAGTGCGCCGGATATACGAATTTCGGCAATTGGCTGTACCTCAGTTAATTTACTGCGTCGTTTAGGGGCATGGCAGGATACCGCTAAGATGCGTGTGGCGCCTTACCGTAAATTGGAAACTTGGGAATGGAATGAGTCTAAGGTGGTTTTTGATGCCGAGTCTCTCTCATTACCCGAACTAGGATTTATGGTGGAGAATCGACTGTTGCAGTTGGGACTATGGCAACAGTTTCCACAATATACTTCTCTTCATTTGTATTGCCCATCTCAATTAGTGTCAATGACGCGATCGACGCAACAGGCTCATCAGTGGGAATTGATACTGAATAGTGGGGAGCACCTGCGTTCTCCATTGGTGATTGGCGCCGATGGAGCCAATTCTATGGTACGCAAATTTGCCGGTATTGGTGTGACCGGATGGCAGTATCGCCAATCCTGTATGCTGATCACCGTTGAGACTGAACAGCCTCAACAAGATGCGACTTGGCAACAGTTTTATCCGTCCGGACCGCGCGCCTTTTTACCGCTGTTCGACCAGTATGCTTCTTTGGTCTGGTATGACTCTCCCGCGCGTATTCGTCAGCTTCAAGCGATGACGCTAGCTGAACTGCAAAAAGAGGTTCTCCAGGCGTTTCCGGAGCGATTAGGACAGGTGACCGTGAAGGCTGCGGCTTCTTTTCCTTTAGTCAGGCGTCATGCCCAGCAGTATTTCAAATCCGGGGTGGTATTAATTGGTGATGCGGCCCATACCATTAACCCGTTGGCCGGGCAGGGGGTTAATTTGGGATATCGAGATGTTGATACACTGCTAAATGTACTACTAGCGGCGCGTAAGAAAGGCGAAGACTATGCACAAGATGCCGTATTAGGTCGTTATCAATGTCGGCGTTATCCGGATAATCAGCTAATGCAGGCGGGGATGGATATTTTTTATTCGGCGTTCAGTAATCAGCTACCGCCGTTGCGCTTACTGCGTAATGTGGCGTTAATGGCGGCTCAGCGTTCAGGTAAGATAAAAGAATGGGCGTTAAAATATGCTCTGGGCTTGTAAGCGGTATTTACGTCACTGAAAAATAGATATAAAAAAACTCGCATTAGCGAGTTTTTTTATATCTGGAAGACCATAACATAAAGAAATGGCTGGGGTACCAGGATTCGAACCTGGGGATGACGGGATCAAAACCCGTTGCCTTACCGCTTGGCGATACCCCACCAGAATAATGTTATTGAAGGAGAATGGTGCGGGAGGCGAGACTTGAACTCGCACACCTTGCGGCGCCAGAACCTAAATCTGGTGCGTCTACCAATTTCGCCACTCCCGCGAATGGTGGCTACGACGGGATTTGAACCTGTGACCCCATCATTATGAGTGATGTGCTCTAACCAGCTGAGCTACGTAGCCAAACTTCTGCTTAACCTTCAACAACGTTAAGGTGCGCATTATGCGTATCTGTGCCGTTTTCGTCAAGGTTTTGATCCGCTTTATAGCGCAAAATAGAGAGATTTTCTTATTACGGCGTTTTTCTGGCGAAATTTTAGTCAGAGAGAAGAGGGGGAAACCTAAAAGGGATAAATGAGATCGGGAAAAATGATTGAAGTAAAATCAGAGAAAAATAAATCAGGAGAGGAAATGGCTGGGGTACCAGGATTCGAACCTGGGAATGACGGGATCAAAACCCGTTGCCTTACCGCTTGGCGATACCCCAATGGAGAATATTTCCGAGCTGCTTATACAAGCATAAAAAGAAAAATGGCTGGGGTACCAGGATTCGAACCTGGGGATGACGGGATCAAAACCCGTTGCCTTACCGCTTGGCGATACCCCACCCGAGCATTACTATTGAAGGAAAATGGTGCGGGAGGCGAGACTTGAACTCGCACACCTTGCGGCGCCAGAACCTAAATCTGGTGCGTCTACCAATTTCGCCACTCCCGCGAATGGTGGCTACGACGGGATTTGAACCTGTGACCCCATCATTATGAGTGATGTGCTCTAACCAGCTGAGCTACGTAGCCATACATTTGCTTAACCTTCAACGGCGTTGCGGGGCGCATTATGCGTATCTGAATACCGATCGTCAACAAGTTTTTGCTTATATCGGCCTTACTTTTGTCTGATTGTTTGGCTTATAACCGATATGTCGATAAAAGAGACAAAAAAAGGCCTATTTCTATTTTTTAACGACGGTTGGACGGTGGTCAAAATAATAACGAGCTATATCTAGCCCGTTATGATCTTTGTTTAATCTGCATTATTTTTTATAAGCAGATTGATGAACACCTACCGCGCGTCCTGATGGGTCATCCATTTTTTTGAATGATTCATCCCATTCAATGGCTTTAGCAGAAGAACAAGCGACGGATGGGCCACCGGGTACACATTCTGCGGCGCTCGGCAGCGGAAAGAGTTCTTCAAAGATTTCACGATACAGATAAGCCTCCTTAGAGGTGGGCGTATTGTAAGGAAAACGGAACTTGGCATTTTCCAACTGTTGAGTATTAATTTGGTTGTTTGCCACTTCTTTCAAACTATCAATCCAGCTGTATCCCACGCCGTCAGAAAATTGTTCTTTTTGACGCCATGCTACGCTGGCAGGGAGATAGGATTCAAAGCATTCACGAATGATGTGTTTCTCCATCTTGCCATTACCGCACATCTTGTCTTTAGGATTGATACGCATCGCAACATCAAGAAATTTTTTGTCCAGAAACGGTACTCGCGCTTCCACTCCCCAAGCCGCCATGGCTTTATTGGCTCGGGCACAGTCATACATATGTAGCGCCAGCAGCTTACGGACAGTTTCTTCATGGAACTCTTTGGCGTTTGGTGCCTTATGGAAGTAGAGGTAGCCACCAAAGACTTCGTCGGCACCTTCGCCGGACAGGACCATTTTGATACCCATTGCTTTTATCTTACGCGCCATTAGGTACATTGGCGTTGAGGCGCGAATGGTGGTCACATCATAAGTTTCGATGTGGTAAATCACATCGCGAATGGCATCCATACCTTCCTGAACCGTAAAGTGAATCTCATGATGTACGGTTCCAAGGTGATGGGCGACTTCTTGCGCTGCCGCTAAGTCCGGCGATCCTTCAAGGCCAACCGCAAAGGAGTGAAGTTGTGGCCACCAGGCTTCGCTGCGTTCGCCGTCTTCAATACGACGAGCCGCATATTTTTTGGTGATGGCTGAAATTACCGATGAATCAAGACCGCCAGATAACAGCACGCCGTAGGGCACATCGGACATTAAATGGCTCTTTACCGACTCTTCCAAGGCATTGCGTAACTCATAAGCATCGGTGACATTATCTTTAACGCTGTCATATTCCATCCAATCACGTTGATAGTAACGTTGGATTTTATGGTCATGACTGGACAAATAACTTCCGGCCGGAAATTCTTTGAGCGTTTTACAAACCGGAACCAGCGCTTTCATTTCTGAAGCAACATAAAAGTTACCGTGTTCATCATGACCGGTATACATAGGGATAATACCGACATGATCGCGGCCTAGCAGATAGCTGTTATTGGTGCTGTCATACAGAATAAAGGCAAACATACCCTGTAAATCATCGAGAAAATCGATGCCTTTTTCCTGATACAGCGCCAAAATCACTTCGCAGTCAGATTCAGTCTGGAATTCGTATTTATCTTGCAGCTGGCGACGTAATTCCTGGTGATTATAAATTTCACCATTGACGGCCAATACATGAGTATGAGCTGCATTATAAAGGGGCTGAGCGCCATGATTAACACCGACAATAGATAAACGTTCATGAGCCAGTATTGCTGTGTCAGAGGCAAATATGCCCGACCAGTCAGGACCACGGTGGCGCATCAGACGGGACATCTCTAAGGCCTTCTTACGTAGCTCAATGGGGTCAGATTTAATATCGAGTACACCAAATATTGAACACATCGTTATCTCTCTTGTGTTGTTGTCATTGAATTTATTAAAACTTGTTCAGATTAATTTAAGCAAGAATTAAGCCAGAATTTTTATCAGTGAGTTGGCTTACTTGCGCATTATTTATCGTAATACTTACGATCATAGTCGTGAATTTGCACTATGTTGGTGCGATAGGGAATTTATTTCTGTGCAATGCTCGGTCATAGGACTGAGCATTGCTTTTAATCGAGGAGAAGAGCAGGAGAGATACGTTTTAGGGCATAAAGAGCATAACGAGAGGCTACCCGGCCTTTAATCGTTATTTTCCCCTAATAGATGCTGTAATAAAATGCCGTTAAGCATTGAGCGCTTAACCAGAGCAAAGGAACCGATGGCGGAACGGTGATCCAACTGAGATGTGACCAGCGGTAGACTTTGTCTGAAATTGATCAGAACCTGATTATCAATACAGCGTTGAATTGCGTTTAATAAAATTTTCTCTGCTTCAGTAAGATCACCAGAGATCACCACTTTCTGCGGGTTAAATAGGTTAATGGCTATGGAAATGGCTTTACCTAACTGATGGCCAACATATTCAATGACGTTAACTGCCAACTCATCCCCTTTATTGGCGGCTTTACAGATGGTGGAAATGCTACAGTCGTCCAGAGTGAGTTTACTGCTATATCCTTGGCTGAGCAGGTTACGTACCCGCTGTTCGATTGCCAGATTAGAGGCAACGGTTTCCAGACAGCCAAAATTACCGCAATAACAGCGTTCCCCCAGCGGATCGATTTGGATATGACCAATTTCACCGACGTTACGATTTTTACCCAGAAAAATCTGTCCGTTAATAATAAAACCGGCACCGGTTCCGCGGTGTACTCTGACCAGCATCGAGTCTTCACAATCCTGAGTCGCGCCAAAATAGTGTTCAGCAAGCGCTAAGCTACGGATATCATGACCAATAAAACTGTTAACGTTGAAACGTTCACGAATCGTTTTGCCTAATTGCCAGTTATCTACCGAGATATGTGGCATATATTTTACTACGCCATCTTCTGGATCAACCAAACCGGGGAGGGATATGGCAATAGCGATTAATTCGCGGATTTTATTGCGGAAGGTTTCAATAAAGCTGGCAATAGCGTGAAGCAGACCTTTTTCCAGCGTTTCTTGAGTGCGTTCAGGTAGGGAATAGGCTTCTTCAGCGATGGATTTCCCAGACAGATTATAGAGCGTAACTGTTGCACCATTACGGCCTAAACGGATGGCGACGGTATGAAAGTGTTTGCTTTCAGTCACGATAGAGACCGCCCGACGGCCACCGGTTGAAGCCTGTTGTTCAACTTCTTTAATCAGACCACGATCTAATAGCTGTCGGGTTATTTTAGTAATGCTGGCAGGGGCCAGTTGGCTGAGTTCAGCGATTTGGATACGGGAGATAGGGCCTTGTTGATCGATTAAACGATAGACTACGGCCCCATTTAACTGCTTTACCAAATCGATGTTACCAATCTGACCACTTGTCGTCATCACTACCTCTGTTATTGCATCACTATGAGTGATGACTATTACTTGAGTGAACCATTAACCCAGGTATGGGTAATTTTGAAATCGTGGGTAAACGCAGTTAGGTTAGCCACTTTGCCTGTTTCAATACTGCCTAATTTTTTGGAAACACCCATTGCTCTGGCGGGGTAGAGCGTTGCCATCCGAATGGCTTCATCCAGAGGTATACCGATATATTGAACGCTGTTTGCTACGGCTTCAATCATGGTTAACGCAGAACCACTCAATGTGCCATTTTCATCAACACATATTCCGTTGCGGTAATATACGGGTTTGCCTGCAAAAATAAAATGGTCAATGTTGGCACCGGCAGGGGCTGTTGCATCAGTGACTAACAGCAGTTTATCGGCCTTCAACCGTTTAGCATTACGTATGCTGGACCAGGCAACATGATGACCATCGGCAATCACGCCGGTATAGATTTCTGGCGTATCAAAAATAGCTCCCATCAATCCCGGTGCACGACCGGTAATCGCTGGCATCGCATTATAAAGGTGGGTTGCGAAGCTGATGCCGGCAGCAAAACCGGTGCGGGCTTCTTCATAGGTGGCATTAGAGTGACCGGCAGAAACAATAATACCCGCTTCAGTGAGCTGACGAATGTAGCGACTATCAACCTGCTCCGGTGCCAGCGTAATTTTGGTAATCACGTCGGCATTTTGGCAAAGATAGTCAATCATCGATTGATCGGGTTTACGGATAAAGTCCGGATTATGCGTCCCTTTTTTAGCGACACTAAGATAAGGGCCTTCCAGATGAAGACCTAATGCCTGATTAGCGTGGCTGTTTAAATAATCACGCATCACATCAATAGCATATTTCATAAATTCATCACTGGATGTGATTAATGTCGGAAGGTAGCTGGTACAACCTGACTTTTCGTTGGCCTGTTGCATAATTTCAAGGGTTTTAATTGAAATTGCATCCAGTGAATCATTAAATTGAACACCACCGCAGCCATTTAGCTGAACGTCAATAAAACCGGGTGCCAAAATGGCACCTTGCAGGTCTTTAATCTCAATATCCGATGGTAATTCACTTTGCAGACAGACGCGTTGAATCATACCATTGGCAACGATAACCGCATGGTTATCAAGAATATCGTGGCCGGTATAGATCCGGCAGTGGGTTAAAGCATACATAATAAACCCCCGCAGTAGCGACTATAGGTTTTTGATATTTTCCGCTTCTAATTCACGGAAATATTTCACAGTTTTGATTTTTAATTCCATAGTAGATGGTTCATCGCAAACAATAATTGCTTTTGCGTGCAGTTGCAGTGCTGAAACCGTCCACAGGTGGTTAACGCAGCCTTCAACAGCGGCTTCTAATGCTTGAGCCTTATTGAGCCCGGTCACCAAAATCATGACTTCTGCTGCATCCATCAAGGTACCAACACCAATGGTCAGAGCATATTTAGGCACTTTATTGATGTCATTATCAAAGAAGCGCGAGTTGGCGATGCGAGTATCTTGAGTTAATGTTTTTATGCGAGTGCGGGAAGAAAGCGATGAGGCCGGCTCATTAAACGCAATATGTCCATCAATACCTACACCACCCATAAACAAATGGATTTGGCCATAGGATTTGATTTTATCTTCATAGCGTTGGCACTCGGCCTCAACGTCACTGGCGTTACCATCCAGTAAGTTGATATTTTGTGGCTGAATATCAATATGGCTAAAGAAATTGTTATGCATGAACGAATGATAACTTTGTGGATGAGATTGCTCTAACCCGATATATTCATCCATATTAAAGGTGACGACATGTTTAAAACTGACTTCACCCGCTTTATAAAGTTCAATTAAACGCAGGTATGTGGTTAGCGGAGTGCTTCCTGTCGGTAGACCTAACACGAAAGGGCGTTCAGCCGTTGGTTTAAATGCATTAATACGGTTCGCAATATGACGGGCGGACCATAAACCAACGTCTTTTGCACTTTCTAATGGAATAAGTCTCATGTAAATGCCTCTTGGTTACATAACACTGGCTATACTCATATGTGTGAAAATTAACGTGA
Organism: Pragia fontium DSM 5563 = ATCC 49100; assembly: GCF_900112475.1. GTDB lineage: Bacteria > Pseudomonadota > Gammaproteobacteria > Enterobacterales > Enterobacteriaceae > Pragia > Pragia fontium. The sequence goes on from NZ_FOLW01000002.1 coordinate 254,698, forward strand.
TAGCTTGAAATTAATGACTATAACTATAGTTCACGTTAACAAAACACGCCTTGGATACTGTGTCAAACTAATATTTCATATGATAAAATAAGTTCCGGTTCATAGCTAGTCTTGTGGTTGTTTTATTCATGTTTTTGGTGATGATAATCACAAATCCAGAGGTTTTAATTTGCGATGCGAAATATATTTTTTACACTATGAATTAGTACGATGTAAGTTGGTTGTGTCTTGTCTATCTGACGGTGGCAGAGTTATACGGTAGACGCCTTATTGTTGAGTATAAAAATAGGCCCTATTCAGGGCATTGCAGGGGGAAACAAGGTGAATATACTTGGATTTTTTCAACGACTAGGACGATCGCTACAGCTACCGATCGCCGTATTACCGGTCGCGGCATTATTACTGCGTTTCGGTCAACCAGACTTGTTGGCTCTGCCGTTCATGGCTCAGGCCGGCGCGGCAATATTTGATAACCTGGCACTGATTTTTGCGATTGGTGTGGCTGCAACCTGGTCTAAAGATAATGCGGGTTCAGCTGCGTTAGCCGGTGCGGTTGGTTTCTTTATTCTAACGAAAGCAACGGTAACCATCGAAGCCAGCATTAATATGGGCGTATTAGCCGGTATTATTTCAGGTTTGGTTGGTGGTGCAGTTTATAACCGTTGGTCTGATATTAAACTGCCTGACTTCTTATCATTCTTTGGTGGTAAGCGTTTTGTTCCTATCGCAACAGGGTTCTTCTGTTTAATCCTGGCGGCGATCTTTGGTTATGTCTGGCCTCCGGTTCAGGCAGCTATTGGTGCTGGCGGTGAGTGGATTGTTGCTCAGGGCGCATTAGGTTCTGGTATTTTTGGTTTTGTTAACCGTTTACTGATTCCTACTGGCTTACACCAGGTTCTGAATACCATTGCATGGTTCCAGATCGGTGACTTTACCGATGCTGCTGGCAAAGTATTCCACGGTGATATCAACCGTTTCTATAATGGTGATGCTACTGCCGGGATGTTTATGTCTGGCTTCTTCCCGATCATGATGTTTGGTTTACCGGGTGCAGCACTGGCAATGTACTTTGCCGCTAAACCGGGTCGTCGTGCAGCCGTGGGTGGTTTATTACTGTCCGTTGCGTTAACAGCATTCCTGACAGGCGTAACTGAACCGCTAGAGTTTATGTTTATGTTCCTGGCTCCGGTTCTGTACTTTGTTCACGCTATCCTGACCGGTATTAGCTTGTACGTAGCGACAGCGCTGGGTATTCACGCTGGCTTTACGTTCTCTGCGGGCGCCATTGACTATGCGTTAATGTTTAAACTACCAGCGGCCAGTAGCAACGTCTGGATGCTGTTGGTGATGGGTGTTGTGGCTTTTGTGGTTTACTTCCTGCTGTTCTCGGTCATTATTCGTGCTTTCAACCTGAAAACACCGGGTCGTGAAGATGAAGATGAATTGGAAGCGACGCCGGATAACTCTAATACCAGCGAAGGCTTGGATGCATTGGCAACCAGCTACATTGGTATTATCGGTGGTAGTGATAACCTAACCGGTATTGATGCTTGTATTACTCGTTTACGCTTGACGGTGAAAGACTCTGGCATCGTTGATAGTACAGCGGCTAAGCGTTTAGGCGCTGCGGGTGTGGTTAAGTTAAATAAGCAAAGTATTCAGATTATTGTTGGGGCAAAAGCCGAATCCATTGCTGACAGCATGCGTAAAGTGATTGCTGCCGGTACTGCACCTAAAACTCAGGCTGCTGCAACTACAGTATCTGAGCCAGTTGTTAAGCCTCAGGCAGCAGTGAAAAAAGCTGAAGCTATTAGCACCTTAATTTCGCCAATTACCGGTGATATTGTGGCGCTGGAAGCGGTTCCTGATGAAGCATTTGCCAGTAAAGCCGTTGGTGAAGGTATCGCTATTCGCCCAACCGGTAAAATCGTGGTTGCTCCGGCTAACGGTACATTGGTGAAAATTTTCGGTACTAATCACGCATTCTGTCTGGAAACTGAAAACGGTGCAGAAGTGGTGGTTCATATTGGTATTGATACCGTTAAGTTGGATGGTAATGGCTTCAAGCGTTTAGCTGAAGAAGGCGCTACCGTGAAGGCTGGCGATCCGGTACTGGAGTTGGATTTAGATTACTTATCTGCCAATGCAGCTTCTATTATCAGCCCGGTTGTTGTCAGTAATATTGATGACTTTAGCGGTATCATTGATGTGGCTAGCGGTAGTGTAGTGGCCGGTCAGTCCAAACTGTTCGATATTAAAGGATAAGATTTAACGCTTATCTGGCCGATATATTGTGTGAAGCGGGAAGGGTAACCTTCCCGCTTTTTTTATTTATTGGCCTTTTAAGGTAAAATAACGGCAATAAATATAGCGATGACGAGGTTATAATCAGCGGCTTTCTACTTGACGGCTGACTTTGCTGTAACTAACGGTTGTGTCCTGAGGGCGGTTGTTAGATTATAAGAGGTTATAACGTTGTGATCGCTTTTGCATTTTGCATACGAGGAAAAAGTAAATGAGTGAGGCTGAAGTTCGCCCAACTAATTTTATTCGTCATATTATTGACGAAGATTTAGCATCAGGTAAACACACGACTATCGTGACCCGTTTTCCACCTGAGCCGAACGGATATCTGCATATTGGGCATGCGAAGTCCATTTGCCTGAACTTTGGCATTGCGCAGGACTATCAAGGTCTGTGTAATTTGCGTTTTGATGACACTAACCCGGTAAAAGAAGATATCGAGTATGTTGAGTCAATCAAGAATGATGTTCAGTGGTTAGGTTTTCATTGGGATGGCGCAGTACGCTACTCTTCTGACTATTTTGATCAGTTACATCAGTATGCGGTTGAATTAATCAGCAAAGGTTTAGCCTATGTGGATGAGCTGAGTCCTGAAGAGATGCGTGAATACCGTGGAACGCTGACTCAGCCGGGGAAAAATAGCCCATATCGCGATCGCAGCATAGAAGAAAACCTTGCGCTGTTTGAGAAAATGAAAAACGGTGAATTTGCTGAGGGTAAAGCTTGTTTGCGTGCCAAGATCGATATGGCATCCTCTTTTATCGTTATGCGCGACCCTGTTCTGTATCGGATTAAATTTGCCGATCACCATCAGACCGGTAATAAGTGGTGCATCTACCCGATGTATGACTTTACCCACTGCATTTCAGATGCGCTGGAGGGAATAACTCACTCTCTGTGTACGTTGGAATTCCAAGATAACCGTCGTCTGTATGATTGGGTGTTGGACAATATCACCATTCCTTGTCATCCACATCAGTACGAGTTTTCTCGCCTGAATTTAGAATACGCCATTATGTCAAAGCGTAAGCTGAATTTGCTGGTGACTGAAAATAGGGTAGAAGGATGGGACGATCCGCGGATGCCGACCATTTCGGGTCTGCGTCGTCGTGGTTATACGGCCGCTTCAATCCGTGAATTCTGCCGTCGCATTGGCGTAACTAAACAAGATAACAACGTAGAAATGGTGGCGTTAGAAACCTGCATACGTGAAGATTTAAACGAGAATGCACCGCGGGCCATGGCCGTATTGAATCCGGTTAAAGTTATTATTGAGAACGTACCGGAAGGGCACGAAGAATGGTTAACCGTTGGGGCTCACCCGAATAAGCCTGAAATGGGAACCCGCAGTGTACCGTTTAGCCGTGAGATTTACATCGATCGCGCAGACTTCCGTGAAGAAGCCAATAAGCAATATAAGCGCTTGGTTTTAGGTAAAGAAGTCCGTCTGAGAAATGCTTATGTGATCAAAGCTGAGCGGGTTGAGAAAGATGCTCAGGGTGAAATTACCACCATTTACTGTAGTTATGATTCGGCAACCTTGGGTAAAGATCCGGCGGATGGCCGTAAGGTGAAAGGTGTTATTCATTGGGTTTCGGTTTCTCACGCACTACCTGCTGAATTCCGTTTGTATGAATGCTTATTTAATGTGGCGAACCCTGGGGCGGCAGATGACTTCTTGTCTACGATTAACCCAGAGTCCTTAACCATTGCCCATGGTTTTGTTGAGCCAAGCCTAAAAGAGGCTCAGCCTGAGTTTGCTTATCAGTTCGAACGTGAAGGATATTTCTGCGCTGATAATCGTCATTCATCAACGGATAATCTGGTATTTAACCGCACGGTGGGTCTGCGCGATACCTGGGCTTCTCAAGCCAGCTAGTATGCCAGATTGACAATATGCTTGAATAAAAAATGCCCGCCAGCATAAACTGACGGGCATTTTTTTAAGGCGAAGGAAGATATTATGGGGCCGTTGGTTGTAGTGGGGCGATACTCTTTTCCACTTGAGGCGCAAATTGCTAAAAGTAATCTTCAGGCCGCTGGCATCCGCGCGTATATTGCCGATGAGCATACCATTAATATGCAGTGGCTTTATTCTGATGCGTTAGGTGGCGTCAGGCTAATGGTGGCTGAGCAGGATGCGCAGGAAGCCGAAGAGATTTTGCAGCAGGATTTCTCACTATCGATAGCGGAGACGGAAATTCCCGACAGTGATGTTGAGAGTGATTGGATTTGTCCTGCTTGCGGGAGCCATAATGTTGCTCTCTTTACCAAGGGAAAGAAATCCGCTTTTGTGATTTTTATTCTGCTGGGTTTTCCACTTTTTTTCTATCAGCATGGAATTAAGTGTAACGATTGCGGTAAATTCAGCAAAAAATAATGCCAGCAATTATGCTGGCAATTGTCGCTGCTATGATAGCAGTCTGAAAGAATGAGCTAATTAACCACGGGAGTCGTGCAAATTCTCATCTTTACGGCAGTCACCGGATATACACTTACCATACAAATACAGGCTGTGGTTGGTTAGTTTAATATTATATCTTTCGGATATATCCCGTTGACGCTGTTCGATCAATTCATCGCTAAACTCAATAACTCGGCCGCAGTCCAGACAGATTAAATGGTCATGATGATGTTTTTGCGTTAGTTCAAAAACGGATTTACCACCTTCAAAGCTGTGGCGGGTGACAATGCCGGCATCATCAAACTGGTTTAAAACGCGATAGACGGTGGCAAGACCAATCTCTTCTCCCATATCGATCAGACGTTTATATAAATCTTCCGCGCTAACGTGATGATTCTCAGGCCCCTGAAGTATTTCCAGAATTTTAAGTCTAGGAAGGGTAACTTTCAGTCCAGCCTTCTTCAGTGCGATATTATTATCAGTCATGCAGATTTCTTCCTAAATTCGGGACGCCATGAGTCTTTAGCGAACGGTTAACAAAAATATAATATAGCATTATAGGGTCAGATACATGAAATAGGAACCACAAGGTATGTAGGGGAATCCGATTACACTGATAGCTATCATTATGGTTTTATGGAAATTTCATCTCCACTTTTTTACTTTGCTATTGATTTGCTGAGGCGTATTGAGCCGTAACCAGCCAATCCTTTCTTAGCCCATCAACAAGTCAATGAGGTTCGATAATTACTAAGAAGGCCAAATGAGGCAGGTTAATTGCCCATTGAGAACCATAGTCAAAGCTAACCATGCGATGTGCATTTTGTACAATGACTCATTCACCAGGTTCGCTAACAATAATCAAAATACTTATATAGCGTAGCATGTGATTAGCCTATTTTTCGATGGTTGTTGCTATAAATGGGCCAATAAGTTTGATATTAGCGCTATCTTGCTCAAAACATGAGAAATAATGTTATCACGCAATCTATGAATTATTGGGTTAATGGATTGTTTTAAGCGAAGGATTAATCAATTGGCTTTCTTTGAGGCTGAAAAGCCGGTTACGATGGTAACCGGCAAAGGACATAATCTATTTAACAACAGGGGCCATTGCCTCCGCCGTAGCGTGCTTTCTGACGTTCCCGGAAGAATTCCTCATAGGTCATCACTTCCCGATCCGGATGGGTCAGGTGCATATGCTGGACGTAATTATCGTAGTCAGGCATACCCACCATTAAACGAGCCGCCTGCCCAAGATAGCGACCTACTTTTGCTAAGTCTTCAAACATAAGTATTGGCCTCCTTTTTATGGTGGCAGTATTGCTAAAAACTTTTGCATACTGCCATTTTTATGCTTGGCGATTAATGGTTTTTAGCCATCAGTCAGTTATTGTATTGATGCTGGAAATGGTTGGTAAGGCACTTCATTCGCCGTTGGTTGAGGATTAGCCTTGGCTTTGAAGGCCGTACGCAAACCGAAAACCACCACGCTGAGCATGACCAACATAAAGAGGATGGTCAGTCCGGCATCTAATTGGTTGTTGAATATCAGCGCGCTCATTTGATCGAGTGATTTAGCCGGAGCCAGAATTTCACCCTTATCCAAGGATGCCTGATATTTATTCGCCAGAGCCAAGAAGCCAACGCGCGGGTTAGCATCGAATACTTTCTGCCATCCGGCGGTGAGCGTACAAACCAGCAGGAAAATAGTTGGGATCACGGCGACCCAGGCATATTTTTCTCGCTTCATTTTGAACAGCACTACTGCGCACAGCGTTAGGGCGATAGCCGCCAGCATCTGGTTAGCAATACCGAACAGCGGCCACAGGGTATTGATTCCACCTAATGGGTCCACAACGCCTTGATAGAGGAAATAACCCCATGCGGCAACACACAGCGCTGTTGCTGTAATGTTGGCAACAAAAGAGTCGGTACGTTTCATTGAAGGGACAAATGTTCCTAGCAGGTCTTGCAGCATAAAACGTCCTGCTCGGGTACCTGCATCCACCGCGGTCAGAATAAACAAGGCTTCAAACAGGATAGCGAAGTGATACCAGAATGCCATCATGGTTGGGCCAGTAATCTGACTCAGGATATGTGCCATACCCACAGCCAAAGTAGGAGCACCTCCGGCACGGGAAACAATGGTGGTTTCCCCAACGTCTTTGGCATATTGAACCAGTACGTCTGGCGTAATGGTAAAGCCCCATGAACTGACAACGGTAGCCGCAGATTCAACCGTTGGTCCTAATATTGCTAATGGGCTGTTCATCGCAAAATAAACGCCAGGGTCGATAACTGAAGCCGCTATCAATGCCATAATGGCGACAAATGACTCCATCAACATACCGCCATAGCCAATAAAGCGGGCGTGGCTTTCATTCTCTAACATTTTGGGCGTGGTACCTGAGGCGATCAGGGCATGGAAGCCGGAGATTGCACCGCAGGCAATAGTAATAAACAGGAAGGGGAATAGATTGCCTGCCCATACCGGACCAGTACCATCAATAAATTGGGTGGTGGCTGGCATCTCTAGTTTAGGGGCAATAATCACGATACCAATGGCCAAGCCAACGATGGTGCCAATTTTCAAGAACGTTGACAGGTAATCACGGGGTGCCAGCAGCAACCAGACGGGTAACACTGAAGCAATGCCACCATAGATAATCAGTGCCCAAGTGAGTTCTACCCCGGTGAGGGTAAAGAAGGGCGCTAGCGTTTCACTTTTAGCCACTTCTCCGCCATAGATAATGGCCAGCATCAGTAGCACAAATCCGATAACGGAAACCTCGCCGATTTTACCCGGACGAATATAGCGAGTATATACACCCATAAACAGAGCAATCGGAATTGTCACACCAACGGTAAATGCCCCCCATGGGCTGCTAATCAGAGCTTTAACCACGATTAACGCCAGCACCGCCAGTATGATAATCATAATCATAAAGGCGCCAAACAGGGCAATAACACCGGGCACTTGACCCAGCTCGGCTTTCACTAAATCACCCAATGAGCGACCGTCGCGACGAGTGGAGACAAACAACACCATAAAGTCTTGAACAGCACCCGCTAGCACCACACCGGCCAGAATCCAGATCATACCCGGTAAGTAACCCATTTGCGCTGCCAGAACCGGACCGACCAACGGCCCCGCGCCGGCAATGGCTGCAAAGTGGTGACCATAAAGAACATATTTATTGGTTGGGACGTAATCCAGACCATCATTGTGACGATAGGCTGGCGTCATACGAGTGGGATCAAGGCGTAATACTTTATTAGCAATGAATTTACTGTAATAGCGATAAGCAATTAAATAGACGGATACGGCAACAACAACAATCCAAAGTGCGTTGACCTTTTCACCATTGTTTAATGCAATTATAGCGAGCCCACAGGCGCCAAGAATAGCGATTGCAAACCAGATAATATAGGATGCTATGCTGCGCATAGACGCTCCTCCTCGTTATTTAAGAAGATAGATATAAAATTGAATTCACGTATTTAGCATGCCGAATGCATATTTATTATAAAGAAATCATAATAATAGAAAGTAAATCTATTCAGGCATGGCAATAAAACAATGTCAGCACTCCGTCAGATATTATATTATCTCTATGATGTTCCTCTTTATTTATGATCGCGAATGCCTGTCACCCGATGAGGGCTGCATGCAGTGTATTTGCCGTATGATGTATTTATATAGTTGAAATTCTTTTAATAAACCTATTGCCAATATTAACTGTTAATTTACTAATGGAATTTAACAATTAACAGAGTAAAAATGAGCTATAAGCTTTTATAGTGTATCAACAGATTTAGAATATGAGTTTGCACTTGCTCACAGGTTAGTAAAATTTTTGATTTAAATCGGCCAATGAAAACCTTATATATTCTGAGGTAATGGCAAATGCTAATAATTAGAAGGGGATACATTGGTTGGATATAATAACCACCAGATACTCTCTGGTGGTTATTATATATTTGATTAATTCTGAATATAGACTACGGGCTTAATATGTCGTACAAATAATAAAAAATAAATCAGGCAAGATTCATTTCATCAATAATTTGTTTAACCCATGCGGATACACGCTCAGAGGTCAATTCAGGTTGACGATCTTCGTCAATGGCTAAGCCGATAAAATGGTCGTCATCCGCTAAGCCTTTAGAGGCTTCAAAATGGTAGCTGGCGGTTGGCCAGTTGCCAACAATCGTTGCGCCATGTGGTTCAATAATATCGCGAATAGTGCCCATTGCATCACAGAAATATTCTGCGTAGTCTTCCTGATCGCCACAGCCAAAGATAGCAACCAGTTTACCTTCGAAATCGATCTCTTCCAGCGTTGGGAAAAAATCATCCCAGTCACATTGTGCTTCGCCGTAGTACCAAGTCGGAATACCCAGTAGCAGAGTATCAAAGCGTTCGATATCTTCTTTACTGCTTTTGGCGATATCGTGAATTTCTGCGACCTCTTTACCCAGTTGCTTTTGGATCATTTTGGCAATGTTTTCAGTATTGCCAGTGTCGCTACCAAAGAAAATACCTACGGTTGCCATTGTGTATTACACCTTTATAAATATTAATCAGTCGTATTCAATAATATAACATTGTTGACGTTGGTTGGCATCGTTAATCTGTGTCAACCAACATCAGTGATAGAGGGCATATGGTGATTTTTATCATCGCTTACTCGTCGTTTTTTTATACTCATTTAACAGCAGTAATTCGACCAGTTCGCTGCGGTTGATCCCTTGTTTAGCCGAAAGCTCATCAATGATATCAACGGCGTCTTGCGATAGTTTCAATTCAACGCGTTTTAAGCCGCGGACTCTATCACGGCGCAACTGATTACGTTTATTGATTCTCAGTTGTTGATCGCGGGATAACGGGCTGGTTTTAGGTCGCCCCGGTCGACGCTCGTCAGCGAAAAGATCCAGCGTGGTACGATCTAATTGTTCTTTTGCCATACACTCAAAACACATCATCAGATAAAGATAAGACTAACCGACCCGTTTAGTCGCCCCAGCAAAACTGAAATTTCACGCGTTAGCGTGGCAGCGGATAATAGCGCAGTAGAATCCGCCCGCCAATGGCTAAACTGGGTTATCCGCTAAATGTTGGTTGAATTTCAACCGAGTTAGCTCAATTTTGCAAAAATTTGCGAATAATCCGTATAACGTGTTGAGGTTTTTCGGCATGAACCCAATGCCCACAGCCGGCAACCACGTAGGCTCTGGCCTGTGGAAATTGATGGGCAATGGCAGTGCGATAGCTATCCTGAATATAGGGGGATAGCTCACCGCGAATAAAAATCACCGGCTTATTCCATTCTGGCACTGTCTGCCAGCCAATAATATCCCCATAACGCTGCTGCAATACCGGCAAGTTGAAGCGCCACTCTCCAGCATGAAAGGATTTGAGTAAGAATTGAATAACACCTTCATGTAAGTTTAATTGGCGCATAATTTCCGATGCTTCAGAACGTTGCTTCACTCCTGATTGGGTTACGGCATTTAATGCGGCAAAAACATCGTCATGGTGACTTTCCTGATAGGCAACGGGGGCAATGTCGATAACCACTAATTGCTTAATTAACGCAGGGGCTAATTCGGTCAGCTTCATCGCCACTTTACCGCCCATCGAGTGGCCTACCAGCGTGATATTCTCCAGTGCCAGCTCGTTCAACAGGGTAAGCAGGTCTTCTGCCATGACCTGATAATCCATCTCTGATGAATGGGGGGAAAGACCGTGATTACGCAAGTCAACTTGTAGGATTTGGTAATCTTGCTGTAGGTCTCTGGCCAGAACGCCCAGATTATCTAAACTGCCAAACAGGCCGTGAATAAGAACGATAATCTGACCATTCCCTTGAAGGCGATAGTTTAATTTCATAACAATGTCACATATTCAGTTGCTTTACGTTAGAGTATCACGATACGAACTTGTATAATTACCAAGAACACTCTGAAAAAGAATTATAGGACAAAGATGAAAACTATCGAAGTTGATGAAGAGCTTTATCGTTATATCGCCAGTCATACCTTACATATTGGCGAAAGCGCTTCTGAAATTTTACGTCGGATGCTCAAGCTGGCACCGGTAGTGGCCGAAAAAAATGAAGAGGCAGTTGTGGTGCCGGAAGTGGCAGCTGCGCCGGTCGATCGTGTTCATAAGGTTCAGAAGCTGCTGAGTTCCGCAGACTTCAAAGAACAGAAAAAAGCCGTGGATCGTTTTTTGCTGATACTGTCAACGTTATATCATGCTGATAAGCAAAGTTTTTCTGAAGCTACCGAATCACTGCACGGCCGTACTCGCATCTATTTCTCTCATTCGCAGGAAACGCTGCTAAAAAATGGTCGTCATACCAAGCCTAAAAGCATACCGGAAACCCCTTATTGGGTTATCACCAATACCAACACCGAACGTAAACGCAGCATGATTGTGCAGATTATGTCTGCGATGCAGTTTACTGCGGAACTGAGTGAAGAGATTTGTTTGACGATCTAGTTTTTAATATAAATTTATTTAATTAATTATCAGGGAGAGTCTAATGGCAAATGATCCACGAGCCGGGCAGTTAGCGCGGCAAAGTGATTTGATTAATATACCTCAGCTGATAGCTGAGTATTATGTTTTACAGCCTGACTGTGAGAATCCTGCGCATTCTGTCAAATTTGGCACCTCTGGTCATCGTGGTAGCGCCGGTAGACAAAGTTTTAATGAAATGCATATTTTGGCCATTGCTCAAGCTATCGCTGAGAATCGCGCGATCAATGGTATTACCGGTCCTTGTTTTGTGGGTAAAGATACCCATGGTTTATCTGAGCCAGCTTTTGTTTCCGTGTTGGAAGTGCTGACCGCAAACGGCATTGATGTGGTGATTCAGCAGAGTAATGGCTTCACGCCAACGCCGGTTATTTCCCATGCCATCCTCTGTTATAACCGTGAGGGGAAAGCGTCCGCTGACGGTATTGTGATTACGCCTTCCCATAATCCACCGGAAGACGGTGGGATTAAATATAATCCACCGAACGGTGGACCGGCAGATACCAATTTAACCCAATGGATTGAAAATCGAGCCAATGAGTTATTAGGTAATAAATTGCAGGGTGTTAAACGGCTGACGATGTCGGCAGCACAGCAAAGCGGACATATTCACGCTCAGGATCTCGTTCAACCTTACGTTGAGCAATTGGTTCACGTGGTTGATATGCCCGCCATTCAGCATGCTGGGCTATCGATTGGCGTCGATCCGCTGGGGGGAGCCGGTATTGAATATTGGCAGCGTATTGCTGACTTCTACCGCCTGAATCTAAAATTGGTGAATGACGCAGTTGATCCTTCTTTCCGTTTTATGCATTTGGACCATGATGGTGCTATTCGGATGGACTGTTCATCCGAATGGGCTATGGCGGGTTTATTAGCGCTTAAAGGTAAGTTCGATTTGGCCTTTGCCAATGACCCTGATTATGATCGCCACGGCATCGTGACGCCGAAAGGGTTAATGAATCCGAATCATTATCTTGCGGTATCCATTGATTATTTATTTCAGCATCGTCCTCAATGGGGCAAAGATATTGGTGTCGGTAAGACACTGGTATCCAGCGCAATGATCGATCGCGTGGTTGCCAGTCAGGGGCGTAAGCTGGTGGAAGTCCCGGTTGGGTTCAAGTGGTTTGTCGACGGATTATTTAATGGTTCTTTAGGATTTGGTGGTGAAGAGAGCGCCGGCGCTTCTTTTTTACGCTTTGATGGCACGCCATGGTCAACGGATAAAGATGGCATCATTATGTGTTTACTGGCAGCTGAAATTACAGCGGTGACGGGTAAGAATCCTCAGGAACACTATGAACAGCTCGCTCAGCGTTTTGGTGCGCCGAGTTATAACCGGATTCAGGCTCCGGCTACCCATGCACAAAAAGCCATTTTGTCTAAGCTATCCCCTGAAATGGTCACGGAAGATACATTAGCCGGGGATAAAATTACCGCGCGCCTGACTACTGCGCCAGGAAATGGTGCGGCGATTGGTGGTTTGAAAGTGATGACGGATAATGGTTGGTTTGCCGCCCGACCGTCAGGCACGGAAGAAGCCTATAAAATTTATTGCGAAAGTTTTTTAGGTAAACAACACCGTGAAAAAATTGAGCATGAAGCGGTAGAGATTGTTAACTCAGTATTAGCTAATGCCAAATAAGTTGGGTTAGTGTCTGAGAACAGGGTGCAGCATGAGTAACATCCTTTAACCATCAGCACGACCATGGTTGTTTAAATCCGGTGCGTTAGATTATAACGCGCCGGATTTTCATTTCAGCTTGGTGTAAATCGTTAACCGCTAGCCTAATGCCACCAGCAGCGCACCAACGGAAATTAAGCCGATGCCAATGCCGGTGAACAATGTCACTTTTTCACCAAACAAAATAACCGCGAAAATCACGGCAAAAACGACGCTGAGTTTATCTATTGGAGCTACCTGAGAGACGGTTCCATACTTGATAGCCATAAAATAGAATAACCATGACAGCGCGCCAGCGATGCCGCTAAAAATAATAAACATCAGCGCCTTGCGATCGGCGAGAATCTCGCTGACTAATTCTAGCTTCCCCTGAACCACAACCACACCAACCAGAAAAATCGCCATCACAATCGAGCGAATGGCTGTAGCGGTATTGGCATCCAGATGCTGCAAACCTATTTTGCCAAATATAGCGACGAATGCGGCGGTAATTGCCGATAACAGCGCATAGATAAGCCAGGTACTCATTTTTTGTCCTTTATTGTTTTCTTGCTGTGATTCATAGATGAATAACCTTAACGATAATAAGACTAATTCTCAATGCCGGGCAAGCTGTAACGAATAGAAAACGTTAATTAAGTATGCCCGTTGTTTATTTGAATTAATGCCGCAATTTTATTATCTGCAACTGGAGTAGGAGGCGTTAGCTGATTATGTTACGTGAATCATTAATCATACTAAGGATAAACCATGACAGGACGACCTAAGATCAATGACCAACAGGCGCTGTTTTTACAGCGTAATATTTATCAACATCTGCATAATACCGTATTGCAGGCGGCGCTAACGGGAATGGATGAGGTCACTACCAGTAGAACAGTGGTGCAAAAAATAGTACAGCAAATGGTCGATGATAAAGTTTCCGCCAGCATTCAGACAAACCCTGGTAGGTCGCCGCGATGACAACATGCGAATCTCAACTCTATTTTACTCATCAATTTATCAACATGTTGACGGATGGTGTTAATCGTTCAGTCATTAATCTTGACTGGATCCGACAAACGCTATTACCGAATATTCAGCGTTACCCTCATCAGGGGCGATTGTTTCTTAACCGAACTGCCACCAATAGTGATAACCAACGTCTGAGATGGCAGCTTGCTCAGCGATTTAACTGCTATGAGCTGAGAGAGATGAGTGAAAATGGTTGGCTGATACTCTACTTAAATGAGTTACCTCGCGTTTATTTATTGGCGTTAATCCCGTTATCTTTATCCGACAATCAGGATTTTGAGAGTGAATGGCGAGAGGCTGATTAATAATTTGATAATAACTGGTCGGATCAGTTGAGTGTATCTCTGCAATGCGTTAAGATAAAAAGTATATTGAGTCATCACATTAATCACATTGCGATTGATTTTGTCGATCTGTTTATAAAGGAGGGCATGCTATGTACCAGAGATATCCGCTCTACCGAATTGTGTTGCGCCGGATGGGCGTTATTTTACTGGCGTTTGTAACACTGCCATTTATGGTGTTTCGTCATGATAAAAGTCGCTATTACAGCTACTTGCACCGAGTGTGGAGTAAGACCAGTACTAAGCCTGTGTGGTTATCTCTGGCAGAAAAGGCCCCAAAAGATTTTTATTAATCGCCTGATAGATAGTCTGCTTTAAACGTGAGAGTTATTACTTTAATAAACCCCTGATAATGTCAGGGGTTTATTTTTGATAGCTGTTTTTTAATGTAAGGATGACGCCAGAGTTATTATTAGCTGAAGCTAATCAACATTTTTAATATCGTTCTATACTCTATTTCAATCGGTTAACCTATTATGACTCAGGATGATTACCGCGATGAACGGAAAGATTCCCATCGGTGTCAGCGCTTGCCTGCTGGGTGAGCAAGTTCGTTTTGATGGCGGACATAAACGTTTCGATTTTTTGTGTGACGATTTGGCTCCCTACGTCGATTTGCAACCAATTTGCCCAGAGATGGCGATAGGCTTGCCATCCCCACGACCGGCATTGCGCTTGATTCAACAGGGTAACGATATTTCGCTGGTAACCAGCCGAGATAACACTATTGATTATACCGATAAAATGCAGGCATTTTCTGTGGCAAAAGCTCCGCAGCTTAGCCAGCTAAGTGGATTTATCGTGTGTGCCAAATCTCCCAGCTGTGGTATGGAGCGCGTGTCGGTTTATTCGCCAAAGGGCGATTCGGCACAAAAGCTAGGGGTTGGCTTGTTTACCGCTCAACTGATGAAAACGCTACCTTGGCTTCCGGTGGAAGAAAACGGCCGATTGAACGATCCACTGCTGCGGGAAAACTTTATTATCCGTATTTTTGCCCTTAGGGAACTGAATCAGCTTTATGCATCTGGACTAAGTAAAGGGGCACTGATTGCTTACCATAGCCGCTATAAGCTATTACTCTTGGCGCATTCACAGCCGGAGTATCGCAAAATAGGGCCTTTTGTCGCGGCGATTGATCAGATGCCAATTGAGGCGTTTTTTTACGCCTATCGGCTGCAATTGATGCAGCTATTGGCCAAGCCAGCAACCCGACAGAATCACACGAATGTCTTGCAGCATATTCAAGGGTATTTCCGACGTTATTTAACGGCAACACAGCGACAGGCGTTGGCCGAATTAATCGATCGTTATCGGTTAGGAACCCAGCCGCTGTTAGCGCCGATTACGTTGTTGAAACATTATCTGGCGGAGTACCCGGATACCTATCTCAGCCAGCAACGCTATTTTGATCCTTATCCGGAAGCGCTAAGATTACGTTATGGTGTTTGAACACAATATTAAGGCAGGCCACTAATGGCAACCCATTTGGTATGGTTTAGAAATGATTTACGCATAACGGATAACACCGCATTAACCGCTGCCTGCCAGCATCCTTCCGATCGCGTTATTGCACTATATATCGCAACGCCTCAGCAGTGGCATCAGCATGATATGGCGCCGGTACAGGCCGGGTTTATTTACTCTAATCTGTGTACGTTGCAACAATCCCTTGCGGCGATTGGAATCCCTTTGTTAGTTCTTGAGGTGAATGATTTTGGTGGCATTGCAGCAGCGATAGCTCAGGTATGTCAGCAACATCAGGTCGATGCGCTTTTTTATAATCGTCAGTATCCGCTGAATGAGCGTCGGCGAGACCAGTCAGTGGAACTGGCATTATCTTCCTCGGTGGTTTGCCATAGTTTTGACGATGCCTTACTGTTTCCCCCAATGTCTATTCTGACCGGGAAGGGGGAGATGTATCAGATTTATACGCCATTTCGCCATGCCTTGATTCACCATTTACAAACCAAGCTGCAACCGGTGCTACCCGCGCCGAAACAGCGTGGGGGGGAAGTTAATACGACAGATATCCCCCCGTTTAATTATCCGCTTGATTCACACGATGCGTTTCCCGCCGGTGAACAGCCAGCCTTGCAACGTCTAAGACGATTTTGTCGTGAAAATGTCATGGATTATGAACGTTATCGGGATATTCCAGCACAGGATATGACCAGTCGATTATCGCCCTATTTGGCGATTGGCGTGTTATCGGTTCGCCAGTGTTATCACCGTTTACTCGCTGAATCTGCTGATTTCCTGCTGCAACCGCAGTCTGGTGCATTTGCCTGGTTTAACGAGTTGGCGTGGCGTGAGTTTTACCACCATCTGTTGGTGGCTTGGCCAAAATTATCGATGAATAAGCCTTTTATCGGCTGGACCGAGCGTATCCATTGGAACCCCAGTCACGATGATTTTCAACGCTGGTGTGACGGAGAAACCGGTTATCCCATCGTGGATGCGGCAATGCGTCAGATGAATCACACCGGCTGGATGCATAATCGGTTACGAATGATTGTTGCCAGTTTTTTAGTCAAGGATTTACTGATCGATTGGCGTCGTGGAGAACGCTATTTTATGTCTCGTCTGATTGACGGCGATCTGGCGGCGAATAACGGCGGCTGGCAGTGGGCGGCGTCCACTGGCACCGATGCTGCACCTTATTTCCGCATTTTTAACCCGACCACTCAGGGGAAAAGGTTTGACCCGCAGGGACACTTTATCCGTCAGTGGTTGCCCGAGTTAGGCGATGTGCCGGATAAATGGATACATACTCCTCATCAATGGTCGGAGAAACAGGGAAAGCCTATCGACTATCCAACACCGATAGTCGATCACGCCACAGCCAGAATAGCGACATTAGTGGCGTTTGAGCAGGCAAGAAAACCGCAGGCGATAGGGGAAGATTAAGGGTTATTGATGCTCAATTTATTTACCGCGTTAACAGTTTTATCGACATAATTTGCTATCCGCCAGAATAATGCACATTATGGCGTTTATTTGATTGTTATAACGCAGATATGATTAAGATTGCTCTGATTGATGACCATATTGTTGTGCGCTCCGGTTTTGCACAGCTACTCTCTCTGGAAGAGGATATCCAGATTGTTGGTGAGTTTAATTCTGCTGCTCAAGCATGGCCGTATTTACTGAAGGGAGGCTGTGATATTGCCATTCTCGATATCTCTATGCCTGATGAAAGTGGTCTGAGCCTACTGCGGCGTATTCGTCAGGTCAATGCTGATTTCAAAGCGATTTTTCTGAGTATCTATGACACTAACGCCTTTGTTAAGAATGCGGTTGATGCCGGAGCATCGGGCTATTTGACTAAGCGCTGTGGCCCAGAAGAGTTAGTTAGGGCTATACGCACGGTTTATGGCGGCGGTTTTTATCTGTGTGCCGATGCGTTAAAAGCGTTAAGGCAAACGGCGGTGGTGCCTAAAGAACTGCAAATGCTAACGCCGCGAGAAAAAGAGATCTTTGACCTGCTGATTAACGGATTAAGCGCCAGAGAAATTGCGGAAAAGCTTAATCTAAGCCATAAAACCATCCACGTACATCGGGCTAATATTCTGGCCAAGCTCCACTGTGACAGTATTGTCGAACTGGTGCACTTTGCGCTTGAACATCAGTTGCTTACCGAGAAATAACCCATGTCGCGGCTAAGTATTCTGCATTCAACCGGATTGAATCTGTTTGTGATGCTCAGCTTTTCTCTTGGTTGGATAGCGTTATGGGGCATCGGTTATTACCTGAATAATGATACGCAGTTAGCGGTGTTGATGTTACCCCAGGCCTGGGCATTAACGCTGTTGGTTCTGATCCCCAGACGTTTCTACCCGGTAGTGCTGTTATCCTGCTGTGCCATTATTCTCTGGCTATATTATGAGCGTCTGATCGACGCCGGTGTGGTGTTGCTGTCGCCTTGGTTAACGCTCTTGGCGGCGATGGTGACACGGCGTTTCTGGTACTATTTTACACTTTACTGGCAGCGTCTATTAATGCTGCTGGTGGCGGTAACGGGCAGTACCATTCTGCACGGACTATTGATTGCACCATGGCTGGCGGTGACTCCCGGTGAAACGCTACTGACGACCTTTACCGGTGGCGTATTGTTAACGCCATTTATTTATCTGCTGTATGAATACCTGAAGCAACAAAACCTGCAAACATTACTGCCGTTGGAGCATATTTCTCCGCCGTTAAAAACATCATTACTGATGTGGAGTTCACTGTTTTTTGCTATCGGTATTAGTATTCAATTGGTATTAACTCCTGAAATTGAACGCCTGCTGCTGATATTTATATTTTTACCGAATGTGTTTATGGCCTATCGATTTGGCTGGCAGGGAGGCGTACTCGCCACCATGCTGGGTAGCGTGTTATTGATTGCTACTCGCCATGCCAGCGGTGCTGACTATAATCCGATGGAGCTAAAACTGTTTTTGTCGATTCAGGCCTTGCTCAGTTTAGGATTAGGTATTGCCGTGAGCCGCCAGCAACAGTTGGTTGAGCGTCTGGAACGTTATCGCCACCAGTTGGAACGTGAGCTGGATACTCGTCGCCAGCTCACTGAACAATTGGTGCACACCGAAGAACAGGTTCGTAAGGACATCGCCCGCGAGTTACATGATGAGATTGGGCAGAATATTACCGCGATCCAAATTCAGGCGGCTATCGTTAATAAAACCACCACTTCAGCGACCTCCCTGCAATCAGCGCAGAAAATCACCGATCTTAGCCAGCGTATTCATCAGGCAACGCGCCAGTTACTGCATCAGCTCCGACCGCCGGTGCTGGATGAGATGTCGTTGCAGGATGCACTACGGCACTTGGCGCAGGAATTTTCGTTCGATGAACGCAACATTCATTTTGAGTTGGATTACCGCATTGAGGGTATTCAGCTTAATGATACGGTGATGTTTACCCTTTATCGTTTGGTACAGGAACTACTGAATAACATTAATAAGCATGCCCAAGCGAAAACTATCCGTATCGCGCTGTATCAGCAGGATCAACATACTACGGTATTGGAAGTCGAGGATGACGGTATCGGTATTCCTGAACAGGTAGATGGCGGATTTGGGCTGCTGGGTATTGAAGAACGAGTACGGGCGTTGGGCGGTCATTGGCTACTGTCTCGCCATCGTGGAACCCATATAACTGTTAACTTGCCCACAAATCCAACAAAAAATGACCTGTAACTAGGAATTTTTCCTAGTTGATTAAACGGTTGTCTCATTCATTTCAATAATGATTTACATAAACTGCCCAATATTCAGAGGGCACTGAGGCGCGATATGTCATTGAGTGATGCACAGATACAGCAACGATATCGTTACTGGCGTCCAAGATTGATGCTGTCAATGATTGTCGGTTATGCCGCTTTCTATATGACGCGCAAAAGTGCCAATTTCGCGATGCCGGTAATGCAGTTGGATCTTGGTCTGACCAAAGACGATATCGGCCTGATGGGAACGTTATTCTATCTGGCCTACGGTTTGTCAAAGTTTGCCTGTGGCATGTTAAATGATAGCCGCAATATGCGCTGGTTTATGGGCGTTGGGCTATTGATAACCGGGGTATTGAATATTCTGTTTGCCTTCAGTTATTCGTTGCCGGCGTTGTTATTAATTTGGACGCTAAATGGATTTTTTCAGGCATGGGGTTGGCCTCCCTGCGCTAAGGTGTTGACTCGCTGGTATTCGCGCCGAGAGAGGGGGTTTTGGTGGGGATGTTGGAATATGTCCATTAACCTTGGTGGTGCGGCTGTTCCTCTGTTATCGGGGTGGTTGGCGGTGAGCTATGGCTGGCAGGCTGCGATGTTTGTTCCCGGTGTTATCGGAATCATTTTAGGGTTATGGCTATGCTGGCAGCTACAGGATAGCCCGCAACAGCTGGGTCTACCTTCGGTGGGGCAATGGTTTAACGATCCGTTAGAACTACGGCAGGAACAAGCTAGTCCTCCCGCGCCGATTTTGCAGATTTTTCGTCAGGCCATATTGTTTAACCCCACTATCTGGCTGTTGGGCATTTCCTACGTTTTAGTTTATCTGGTGCGAATTGCATTGAATGATTGGGGCAATATTTGGCTAGCAGAAAGCCATGGTATCGGGTTGTTGAGTGCCAATATGACGTTGTCACTTTTTGAACTCGGCGGTCTTGCCGGTGCACTTTTTGCCGGTTGGGGCTCCGATCTTCTGTTTCGAGGCCAGCGGGCACCGATGATTTTGCTGTTTAGTATTGGCTTGTTTGCTTCGATGGCCTGTTTATGGCTCTCGCCAATCCATCATTATGGATTGTTGGCAGTGGGTTTCTTTAGCGTGGGTTTCTTTGTTTTTGGTCCGCAAATGCTGATTGGACTGGCGGCAACGGAATATACCCATAAAGATGCCGCGGGCACGGTAACCGGATTTCTTGGGTTATTTGCCTATTTAGGTGCTGCACTTGCCGGTTGGCCGCTGGCGCAGGTGTTACAACTGTATAGCTGGTCAGGATTTTTTACTTTATTAACCCTGGCTACCGCCATGATTGGTATGTTGTTAATGCCATTACTGATGGTTGGTGTAGCTAAACACGATTTTAATGCTTCGGTACAACACAGTTCCGGGGCATCTGAGTAAACCAAAAATAACAAGTTGTATCGCGATATCGCAACCTGAAAACAACACAAGGATATACATAATGAAAAAAAGTACCCTGTCTGTTCTGATCGCAACGGGTTTAGCCGTTGCTACGCTGGCCACTGGTGCGATGGCAAAAGGTCGTCTGGTGGTTTATTGCAGTGCGATGAACTCCATGTGTGAAGAGGAAGTGAAAGCCTTTGGCGAAAAGTATGATGTAAAAACCTCATTTATTCGTAATGGTTCCGGCAGCACGTTAGCCAAAATTGAAGCAGAAAAGAAAAACCCGCAGGCTGACGTTTGGTATGGCGGTACTTTGGACCCGCATTCACAGGCCGGAGAAATGGATTTATTACAGCCTTACAAATCGCCTAAGCTGGCCGAGTTACTGCCACAATTTCAAGATCCGGCAACCCGTAAAGGCCACTATTCTTCGGCCGTTTATATCGGTATTTTAGGCTATGGAGTCAATACCGACCGTTTGAAAGAGAAAAATTTACCAGAGCCTAAGTGCTGGGCCGATTTGACCAACCCGGCCTATAAAGGCGAAATTCAGATCGCCGATCCACAAAGTTCAGGCACCGCCTATACCGCTCTGGCTACCTTTGCGCAATTATGGGGTGACGACAAAGCGTTCGATTATCTTAAAGCGTTAAATAAGAATATTTCCCAGTACACCAAATCAGGTATTGCTCCAGCGCGTAATGCTGCGCGTGGTGAAGCGACGATTGGTATTGGCTTCCTGCATGACTATGCGCTGGAAATTGAAAAGGGTGCGCCGATTAAACTGGTCGCGCCTTGTGAAGGTACCGGCTATGAGATTGGCGGCGTTAGCATCCTGAAAAATGCGCGTAACCTTGATAATGCCAAGCTATTTGTTGACTGGTCACTGTCGAAAGAAGCTCAGGAACTTTCCTGGAAGAAAGGGCAGTCCTATCAAATTCTAACCAATACCACCGCAGAAGCGGCACCAAACTCAATGAAGCTCAATGAGCTGAATTTGATCAACTACGATATGGATAAATACGGTGCTTCAGATATGCGTAAGGCACTGATTTCGAAATGGCTTAACGAAGTAAAAATGAGCAAATAATTAGTAATCACTTGCTAAATGGCTGCGGCAGGGTGCCGCGGCCCGTTTATCGCCATCGAGGATCGTTATGTCACACTCAATTACCCTGCATGCTCAGCGTGCATGGGATCCTATATTTTATTGGCTACTGCTGGTTGTCGCATCATTGGCGATGTTGCCAGGTTACACGCTGGATTATGGCCTGTTTGAATCATCATCGGATGAACTACTAAGCAGCTATATTTGGCATAGCGGTGGCATTGGCTGGCTATGGTTTCTGCCGCCGCTGCTGTTGTTTATTCGCCCCATTACGCCTCTTTCGCAGGATCACCGCCGTCGTCACCTGTTTGATGCCGGGTATGCGTTATTCTGCGTTCTGCTGACCGTTGTTTCATCCTGGTGGACACAACAGGGATTAGGTTGGGCGACGGTTCCACTGTTTTTTGCGCTGGGAGCGATTATCACGCTGGCCTGCGTTCGTCTGGAATGGATGGGCGGCGACCGCTTTGTGATGGGCTCGCTGGTTGCGATTGTCGGTTTAATTACCGTCTTTATCCTTTATCCAAGTATCGCTATTTTCGTACCGATGTTTAAAGATGACAGCGGTGATTTTGCACCGTTGCATTTTATCCAGTTATTAAGCCAATCCCACACCATTGAAGTGATTGTTAACTCGATTGGTCTGGCGGCGGCGGTTGGTGCCGGCTGTACTTTCTTCGGCTTAGTTTGTGCGGTTTACACCACGCGTATTGCTAAACGCTCTGCGTTTGTTAGCCGTATTTTCTCTATTTTACCTATCGTTACGCCGCCATTTGTTGTTGGTTTGGGGGTAACGTTAATGATGGGGCGCTCCGGCTATGTCACCAATTGGATGGTGACCTATATGGGGCTGGAAAATACTAACTGGCTGTACGGTTTCACTGGGATCTGGATTGCTCAGGTGCTGGCCTTTACCCCAATGTCATTTATGATTTTGGACGGGGCAATTAAAACCATTCATCCATCGTTGGAAGAAGCGTCCTATACCTTACGGGCTAATCGTTATCAAACCTTCTGTCGCGTTTTCCTGCCGTTGCTGAAACCCGCGTTAGCCAACTCGTTTCTGATCGTTATCGTGCAGTCGCTGGCCGACTTCAGTAACCCGCTGGTGTTGGGCGGTAACTTTGACGTGCTGGCAACGCAAATCTATTTCTATATCACTGGAGCACAGTTGGATTATCCGGCAGCCAGTACCTTGGGTGCTATTTTGCTGCTGTTCTCTCTGTTTGTGTTCTGTATCCAATATTTATGGATTGGTAAGCGTTCCTACGTCACCATTTCTGGCAAGTTCTCTCGTGGTGATGTGCAGCCGTTACCGACCACGTTACAGTGGGGGATTTCTCTAACCCTGTATCTGTGGATCGCATTTAACGTACTGTTATACGGCAGCATTTTCTACGGTAGCTTCACGGTGAACTGGGGTGTTGACTATACCTTGACGTTGGATAACTTCACCAAGCTGTTTGGTCAAGGCTTTAGCGATGGTGCATGGCCGTCACTGATTGATACCCTGATATTTGCCGGTATTGCCGCACCGATTACCGCCTTCTTTGGTCTATTGATTGCCTATATTGTGGTGCGTCAGCAGTTCCACGGTAAGAAAACCATCGAGTTTATTACCATGCTGTGCTTTGCCGTACCGGGAACCGTGGCGGGCGTATCTTATATTCTGGCCTTTAACAGTGCGCCGGTTTATTTGACCGGTACTGCGGTGATTGTGGTGATCTCTATGGTGATGCGTAACGTGCCGGTGGGTATTCGGGCCGGGATTGCCGGACTGGGGCAGTTGGATAAGTCACTGGATGAGGCTTCTCTCAGTCTGCGTGCTGGTTCACTGCGTACCATTATCTATATTTTACTGCCGCTGCTGCGTCCGGCGATTTTGTCCGCGCTGATATACAGCTTTGTGCGGGCAATGACCACGGTAAGCGCGATTATCTTCCTGGTAACGCCGGATACTCGCGTCGCCACCTCTTACATTCTGAATAGGGTGGAAGATGGCGAATACGGCATTGCGATTGCATACGGTTCTATTTTGATTGTGGTGATGCTGGCTATCATCCTGATATTTGACTATCTGGTTGGCGAAGCGCGTGTTGCCCGCTCCAAAGCAAAAACTACTGATTAATCACGGAGTGAATATCTTGAATACGACAAATCAACAAGCGAATACAAATTTTGTAGAGCTGAAGAATATTAATAAGAGTTTTGGTAAAAATACCGTGATTGATCGGCTGGATCTGGCGATTCCTCAGGGGCATTTAGTCACTCTGTTAGGGCCATCTGGATGCGGTAAAACCACCATACTTCGCTTAGTTGCCGGATTAGAAAAGCCAACCTCCGGCCAGATTTTTATCGATGGCGAGGACGTGACCGAGCGTTCCATCCAGCAGCGTGATATCTGTATGGTGTTCCAGTCCTATGCGCTGTTTCCTCATTTATCGCTGGGGGACAACATTGGTTATGGTCTGAAAATGCTGCGTTTACCGAAAGATGAAATTAATCAGCGGGTGAAAGAAGCATTAACACTGGTGGATCTGGACGGATTTGAAGACCGTTTTGTCGATCAAATTTCTGGCGGTCAACAGCAGCGAGTTGCTTTGGCACGCGCGCTGATACTGAAACCTAAGGTGCTGTTGTTTGATGAACCATTGAGTAACCTTGACGCCAACCTGCGTCGCAGTATGCGCGATAAGATTAGAGAGCTTCAGCAGCAGTTCAATATTACTTCACTGTATGTGACGCACGATCAGAGCGAGGCTTTTGCCGTTTCTGATACCGTGCTGGTGATGAATAAGGGCAAAATTATGCAGCTCGGTGAACCTAAGCAGCTTTATCGCCAACCGGCATCACGCTTTATGGCTAACTTTATGGGAGATGCCAATATTTTCCCCGCTGAGTTGTTAACCGATTGTGTGGATATTTTTGGCTATCGTATTGCACGTCCAAAAGAGTTTGGTCAACTAACAGGGCATTACACCGTAGGGGTTCGGCCAGAGGCTATTGCACTGGTTGAAAATGGTGAAGAGAGTCAGAAGTGCCAGGTGGTTAGCGTGGCTTATATGGGCCCTCAGTATGAGGTGTCCGTAGATTGGCATGGGCAGACCTTACTGCTCCAGGTAAATGCCATACAGTTAGCGCCGGAAGCTGGCGATCATTACTACCTGCATATTCATCCTCACGGGATGTTTATATTGCCGGAAGAATGAGGCTGTTTTGCCAGATCGATTTAATATGGTGATTGATTAATAACGGGCCCGAAAGGGCCCGTCTTGTTTTCAACCGATATTAATTGAGTTTGGCTGATTTAAAACCGATATAATAAGCTCATCTTGGCAGAGGACTGCGATTGTCCAATCAATGTAGGGTGTTGAAAGAGATAACGATGCTGAATAAAGAATTAGAAAACTTGCTGAATAACGAACTGAAGGTGCGGCGTTTTCGTGACTATGCCCCTAATGGCCTACAGGTACAGGGAAAGTCAGAGATTAAACGCATTGTGACCGGCGTAACGGCTTGTCAGGCACTGCTGGATGTGGCGGTAGAGCTGAAGGCCGATGCGGTGTTGGTGCATCATGGTTATTTCTGGAAAAATGATGAGCCGGTGATTACCGGAATGATGCATAAGCGGCTAAAAACCCTGTTAAGCCATGATATTAATTTGTATGGCTATCATTTGCCGCTGGATGCCCATCCCATCATGGGAAATAACGCATTGCTGGCTAGCGAACTGGGCATCAATAATCTCGGTCCAATTGACCCGGATAGCCTGGATTGTTTGATATGGCACGGTGAATTGACCGCGCCAGAAAGCGGTGCGGCACTGGCCCAGCGGATTACCCATCGTTTAGGGCGCGAACCGCTGCACTGTGGTGATAACGCACCGGCAGAAATTCGTCGTATCGCCTGGTGTACCGGCGGTGGGCAAGACTATATCAAAGAAGCGGCAGAGCGCGGTTTTGATGCTTTTATTACCGGTGAAGTTTCTGAGCGTACTATCCATATTGCGCGTGAAATGGGCATTCATTTCTATTCCGCCGGCCACCATGCAACGGAACGCTATGGTATTAAAGCGCTGGGAGAGTGGCTGGCTCAGGAACACCAGTTTGACGTTAGCTTTATTGATATTGATAATCCAGTTTGACCCTTGATTGAATAAACGCCTTGTCTGACCGACTGTACGCTGAACTTAAGGAGATAGTATGCCAGAAGGACCTGAAATTCGTCGGGCGGCAGATAAGCTGGTCGATGCGGTGGAAGGGAAAGTATTAACTCATGTGTGGTTTGCTTTCCCTGAACTAAAAAGCTATCAGCCAAAACTTGTTGGTCAAACGGTGACATCCATTGAGACCCGCGGGAAGGCGTTATTAACCCACTTTTCCGCAGGTTTGACGATGTACAGCCATAATCAGCTGTATGGATTATGGCAAGTGACCGGGGCAGGGGAACGACCAGAAACCAAGCGTGATTTACGCGTTGCGTTGGAGACGGCCGATAAAGCTATTCTGCTTTACAGCGCCTCAGATATTGAAGTCGGGGCAACAGAAGAGATTCTTCAACACCCATTTTTACAGCGTATCGGTCCTGATGTGTTGGATGTGACCCTAACCGAGTCCGACATTAGCGCTCGTTTGTTGGATAAAAAATTCCGCCGTAAGCAGTTGGGGGGAATGCTACTCGATCAGGCGTTTTTGGCCGGTTTAGGTAACTATCTTCGGGCTGAAATTTTATGGGATGCCGGATTATTACCCCATCATAAACCGGAAGATTTAACCACACAGCAACTGGAATACTTGGCTCATGCTCTGCTGACTATTCCTCGTCTGTCTTACCAGACTCGTGGTGAAGCCGATCCTAATCATCATCATGGTGCGTTATTTGAGTTCCATGTTTTTAGCCGGGATGGATTAGCCTGCCATCGCTGCGGCAGCGAAATTCAAAAATCCTCACTCTCTTCCCGCCCCTTTTTCTATTGCCCCGGATGTCAGCACTAACCCTAAAGTTATCTTCGATAATTAAATACTGACTCTGCTAATAATCAGTGAATGGTTATCATTGGCAAGTATCTATTTCGGTTAACAAATCAATCACATACTTATCTAAAAAATTGACGATAATTTTTTACATGCTCGGTAAAAGCAACATTTTGGTGGTCAAAATGTCGAACCGATCACCTCATTGTTTCATGTACCTCTTTATGATTAATTCAATAATCTAAAGCAGGAGGTCATGTGAGCATTAATCGTCGTGATTTTATTAAAGGCGTGGGGATTAGCTGTGCAAGTTGTGCTGTAGGCAGCTTTTCTCCCGGCGCGTTAGCGCTGCAAAAGCCCGATAGATTGGATGGAAACAGTAAGTTAACCCCAAGCCTGTGCGAGATGTGTTCATTTCGCTGCCCAATACAGGCACAGGTCATTAATAATAAAACCGTTTTTATTCAGGGAAATACCCATGCGCAGCATCAGGGCTCGCGGATTTGTGCCAGAGGAGGCAGTGGCGTTAGCCTGATTAACGATCCCCACCGCATTGTGCAACCGATGAAGCGCAAAGGGCCGAGAGGAGGTGGGGAATGGGAGGTTATTAGTTGGCAACAGGCCTATCAGGAAATAGCCGAAAAGCTTAACCAGATTAAGCAAAATCACGCTGCGGAAAGTGTCGCATTCTCTTCCAAGTCCGGTTCTTTATCTTCCCATTTATTTCATCTTGCGGCGGCCTTCGGTTCGCCAAATACCTTCACCCACGCGACGACCTGTCCGGCCGGTAAAGCCATTGCGGCTCAGGTCATGATGGGGGGCGATCTGGCGATGGATCTGGCCGATACCCGTTATATGTTGGCGTTCGGTCATAATCTGTATGAAGGCATTGAAGTTGCAGATACTCATGAAATGATGACCGCTCAGGAGAGAGGTGCCAAAGTAGTGAGCTTTGATCCTCGACTCTCTGTTTTTTCCAGTAAAGCCGATGAATGGCACGCCATTCGACCCGGCGGTGATTTACCAGTATTGATGGCAATGTGTCAGGTATTGATCGCTGAAAACCTCTATGACCAAGCTTTTATTGCACGTTACACCACTGGCTTTGAGCAGTTGGCTGAGTCCCTGAAAGAGGTGACGCCAGAGTGGGCGCAGCAGCATTCGGACGTACCTGCGGAGGTGATTCGCCGTATTGCTCGGGAAATCGCCGCTCAGGCACCTCATGTGATTGTTAATCCCGGCCATCGCGCCACTTATAACAAAGAAGAACTGGACATGCGCCGGATGATCTTTGTGATGAATGCCTTGCTGGGCTCGATAGAGCGTAAGGGCGGGTTATATCAGAAAAAAAATGCGGAGAAATATAATAAGCTGGCGGGTGAGGCGGTTGCGCCTGTCTTGGCTAAGCCTGGCGTCAAAGGTATGCCGGAAATTACGACTAAGCGAATTGATGCGATAGCACCGGCGTTTAAATATATCAATA
This sequence comes from Pragia fontium DSM 5563 = ATCC 49100, assembly GCF_900112475.1. Classification (GTDB taxonomy): domain Bacteria; phylum Pseudomonadota; class Gammaproteobacteria; order Enterobacterales; family Enterobacteriaceae; genus Pragia; species Pragia fontium. The sequence goes on from NZ_FOLW01000002.1 coordinate 283,188, forward strand.
AAGGCGGCGGCATCGTTCAGAGCATTATCGATGCGGTGGAAACTGAGAAGCCTTATCCAGTTAAAGCTTGGATCATGTCACGCCATAATCCTCTACAAACCGTCTCTTGTCGTCCGGAACTGGTAAAAACCCTTGAGAAACTCGATCTGGTGGTGAGCTGTGATGTTTATCTCAGTGAAAGTGCCGCCTACGCAGATTACTTGCTGCCGGAATCAACTTATCTGGAGCGGGATGAGGAAATTTCAGATGTCTCTGGTTTAAATCCGGCTTATGCGGTACGTCAGCAGTTGGTGAAACCCATTGGTAACACCAAGCCCAGCTGGATGATTTGGCAGGAGTTAGGGGCTGAGCTTGGCTTAAGTCAATATTTCCCATGGAAAGATATGGCGACCCGCCAGTTGTTTCAGGCTAATGGCAATGAGGATTTTTATCGGCAAATTCATCAGAAGGGGTATCTGGAATATGGTATTCCGCTGTTGTTGCGCGAGCCTGATTCAGTCAGTGAATTTGTTCGCACTTATCCAGCCTCAGCATCACGCTTATCTGATGACGGTACTTTCGCGCAAGAACTGAAGTTTAAATCTCCAAGCGGTTTGATTGAGCTTTATTCCGAATCTCTGGAAGGCATGGCTTCAGGCTACGGCGTACCTCGCTATCGCAATTTCCCATTGAAAAAAGACAACCAACTCTATTTTATTCAGGGCAAAGTGGCGGTCCATACCAACGGTGCAACCCAATATGTTCCCCTGCTTTCTGAACTGATGTGGGATAACCCAGTCTGGATTCACCCACAAACCGCCAAAGATCGAGGCATTAAAACCGGCGATTTTGTCTGGTTGGAGAATGAGATCGGTAAGGAAAAAGGCCGGGCACTGGTAACGCCAGCGATCAGACCCGATACGTTGTTTGTCTATATGGGCTTTGGTGCTAAAGCCGGCGCTAAAACAGAAGCCACCACGCACGGTATTCACTGCGGCAATTTATTGCCCCATGAAATCAGCCCGGTTTGTGGTACAGACGTTCATACATCGGGTGTTCAGTTGAGTCGCGGTTAAGTGGGAGTAAGCAATGAATATGAATCATTATGTCATGCTACATGACGAAAAACGCTGCATAGGCTGCCAGGCTTGTACCGTGGCATGTAAAGTTATCAATGATATTCCCGAGGGCTACAGTCGTCTTCAGGTGCAGATACGGGGCCCTGAAGAGAGTAAACAGGGGATGCATTTCCAGTTTTTCCGCGTTTCCTGCCAACATTGTGAAGATGCTCCTTGCGTCTCCGCCTGTCCTACCGGTGCCTCTTATCGTGATGAAAATGGCATTGTTCAGGTGGATAACAAAAAGTGTATTGGCTGTGATTATTGCATCGCTGCCTGTCCTTACCAGGTGCGTTATCTGAATCCTCAAACGCTGGCAGCAGATAAATGTAATTTCTGTTCTGATAGTCGTTTATCTCAGGGGCTTGAACCGGCTTGTGTCAGTGTTTGTCCAACGGATGCATTGCATTTTGGTCGGGCAAATCAACCGGAGGTTCAGCGCTGGATTCAGCAGTATGACGCTTATCAATATCAATTGGACAAAGTCGGGAAGCCCAGCTTGTTCCGTCGCAGAGAAATTCATCAGGAGACCAAATATGAATAGCATATGGGGAGCTGAATTACGCTATACGCCGGACTACTGGCCGGTTTGGTTGATCGTTGCCGGAATGATGGTGGTCGGGTTATTGGCTGTGTTGATACTGCATGGTTTGCTGCGTTACTGGCTGACTCCACCCACACATCCAGCAGGTGAGGAGAGAGCTTATCTCTATTCCAAAGCAATTCGTTGTTGGCACTGGGGAAATGCTTTGCTGTTTATTTTACTGTTATTAAGCGGTCTGTTAGGGCATTTCGCTATTGGTAATATTGTTGCGATGGTGACCCTACACCAGATCTGTGGCTATATTTTATTGGTGTTTTGGTTAGGTTTTATCATCATCAATTTATTCAGTCGCAACGGTGTGCATTATCGTATTCAGTGGCGTGGACTGCTTGCGCGCAGCGTCCGGCAAACCCGATTTTATCTGTATGGCATTATGAAAGGTGAACCTCATCCTTTTGCCGCAGATGTAACCAGTAAGTTTAATCCACTACAACAATTGGCCTATATTGGTGTGATGTTCGGCTTGTTACCGCTATTGTTGATTAGCGGGTTTCTGTGCCTGTTCCCTGACGTTCTGGGTTATGGCTATTGGATGCTGAAAGCCCATTTTATTTTGGCGATAGCCGGGCTGCTGTTCATTTGCGGGCATATTTATTTGTGTACCACGGGTGATACGCCAACCCAAACCTTCAGAAGTATGGTGGATGGCTATCATCGACACTGGAAACATGGTGATAAGACGACGCTGAAATAATGGATATGCTGATATAAAAAATCCGGGATTATTCCCGGATTTTTTTGATGATGAATAACATCAAGTTTACTCAGGCGACTAAGCCTTATTTTGGTGCTTAGGGATCTGAGAGTGGAACTCTCGTTCAGTATAGCCATTGTAAAGCTGACGCGGACGGGCAATACGAATGCCGTCGGTGTACATTTCATTCCAGTGAGCAATCCAGCCGATAGTACGTGCAATGGCAAAGATCACGGTAAACATGGTGGTCGGAATGCCGATCGCTTTCAGGATAATACCAGAGTAGAAATCCACGTTTGGATACAGTTTTTTCTCGATAAAGTACGGGTCATTCAGGGCGATTTTTTCCAGCTCCATGGCGACATCCAGCAGTTCATCGCTCAGATTGAGTTCTTTTAACACTTCATGGCAGCTTTCACGCATCACGGTTGCACGTGGATCGTGGTTTTTATATACCCGATGTCCGAAGCCCATTAAGCGGAATGGGTCATCTTTATCTTTAGCTCTGGCGATAAATTCAGGAATGCGATCGACGGTACCAATCTCTTCCAGCATTTTCAGACAGGCTTCGTTGGCACCACCGTGGGCTGGTCCCCATAGAGAAGCGATACCGGCAGCAATACAGGCAAATGGGTTCGCACCGGAAGAGCCCGCGGTTCTGACGGTAGAGGTAGAAGCATTTTGTTCATGGTCGGCATGCAGAATCAGGATGCGATCCATGGCGCGCTCAACTACCGGGTTCACCACATAGTCTTCACACGGGGTGGCAAACATCATATATAGGAAGTTGGCTGCATAGGAGAGGTCATTGCGCGGATACATAAACGGCTGACCGACAGAATATTTGTAACACATGGCTGCCACCGTCGGCATTTTCGACAGCAAACGGTATGCCGTTATTTCACGGTGGCGCTCATTATGAACATCCAGCGAGTCGTGGTAGAACGCAGCTAATGCACCTGTTACACCACATAGCACCGCCATTGGGTGGGAGTCACGACGGAAACCCTGGAACAGACGGGTAATCTGTTCATGAATCATGGTATGGCGATTGACGATATTTTTAAAGTCATCAAACTCTTTCGGCGTTGGGGTTTCACCGTATAAGAGAATATAGCAAACTTCTAAATAAGTAGAATTTTTGGCTAACTGGGCGATTGGATAGCCGCGATGTAATAAAACCCCTTCATTACCGTCAATAAACGTAATTTTTGATTCACAGGATGCGGTAGAAAGGTAACCAGGGTCATAGGTAAAAAGCCCTTTGGAACCCAAGGTTCTGACATCTAAAACGTCTTCACCTAGCGAACCAGATAATATGGGTAGTTCAATACGCTTACCGTCATCAAAGACTAACGTCGCTTTTCTTTCTATAGCCATGATTGTCTCCAGTTATAATTCAGGTTATGGGAGTTTGGCAATGCTTTAGCAGTAACACCTCAATTGCCTTTCCTATGATTAACTATCTAATACAGTTGCATAAATTTAGACCATCGTGAAGAGCAATTTTACTTTTTTTTTACAATTTAATATTGGGTTAGCAATTAATTAACATATTAGCTGACGCGATTCACATAAACTTATTGTTTTTAATGGTTTTTTTGTGGTTGTGATCGCTGTCACTATTTGGGGAAATTGTTATCAATCTGTTTTTATTTGAATTGTATTTGTAAAATGAGGCTTCTATACTCATGGACACTTCGAATCGGGATGTTGCAACCCCGATGCAGAAAGAGCAGGTTATACCTCGTTGATTTAATATCATGGTTGGTTGCTTTTTAGTCATAACAATTTGATATCACAAAGGGTTATGCTCAGCAGGAATATCTGATATTAATAAAGGCGGACGTAGTAACTACAATAGTTTTACAAGTGCTGGATGAAAGTGAATCGAACAGCTCTCTTTTGACAGTCAATTATCGATAGGCTTGTAGGCTTTTAGTAACAACGTGTTAAAGAGAGTGGCGAGTTCATATCGCAAACACACACTGAAGCATGAAGCTTAAGAGGTCATAATGCAGAACGGCGTAAAGACTTGGTTAGACTCTTCCTACCTTGCTGGTGCAAACCAATCTTATATAGAGCAAATCTATGAAGATTACCTGATAGACCCAGATTCTATTGATGAGAGCTGGAGAAAAATTTTTGATAAATTGCCTACTGATGTACTTAGTCCAGAGCAATTTCATTCAACCACCCGTGACTATTTCCGTCGGTTAGCAAAAGATTCCAAACGTTATACTTCTAACGTTAGCGATCCTGAGAATGATGCTAAGCAGGTTAAAGTACTTCAGCTGATTAACGCATTCCGCTTTCGCGGCCACCAAAATGCCAACCTTGACCCCATTAAACTTCGCTATAAAGAGCCCGTCCTCGAGCTTGATCCTGCCTACCATAATTTAACTGAAGAAGATATGCAGGAAACCTTTAACGTTGGCTCTTTCGCCATCGGTAAAGAGACCATGAAGCTGGCGGATCTTTATCAGGCGCTGAAGCAAACCTACTGTGACTCCATCGGTGCAGAATATATGCACATTACCAATACGGAAGAGAAGCGTTGGATACAGCAACGTCTTGAGTCCGTGATGGGCGTTGGTCATTTCAGCAAAGAAGAGAAGAAAGAGTTTCTGAAAGAATTAACCGCGGCAGAAGGTCTGGAGCGCTATTTAGGTGCTAAGTTCCCTGGTGCTAAACGCTTCTCTCTGGAAGGGGGCGATGCGTTAATTCCAATGTTGAAAGAGATGGTTCGTCATGCTGCCCGTAGCGATGCCAAAGAAGTTGTTCTTGGTATGGCACACCGTGGTCGGTTGAACGTACTTATCAACTTGCTGGGTAAACGCCCGGGAGACTTATTTGATGAGTTTGCTGGTATCCATAAAGAGCATCTGGGTACTGGTGACGTTAAATACCATCAGGGTTTTTCATCTGAGTTTGAAACCGACGGTAAGATGGTTCACCTGACGCTGGCGTTTAACCCATCGCATCTGGAAATTGTGAGTCCGGTGGTCATTGGTTCCGTACGAGCACGCCGTGACAGATTGAATGCCAGCGGCAGTAGCAACCAAGTGCTACCTATCACCATTCACGGTGATGCGGCGGTTATCGGTCAGGGTATTGTGCAAGAAACGTTGAACATGTCTCAGGTTCGCGCCTATGAAGTGGGTGGAACCGTGCGGATTGTGATTAATAACCAGATTGGTTTTACCACCTCTTTCCCTCAGGACGTGCGTTCTACTGAATACTGTACCGACATTGCCAAAATGATTCAGGCACCTATCTTCCACGTTAATGCGGACGATCCTGAAGCCGTTGCTTTCGTTACCCGTTTAGCGCTGGATTACCGTAATACCTTTAAGCGTGATGTGATGATCGATTTGCTTTGCTATCGTCGTCATGGTCACAACGAGGCGGATGAGCCAAGTGCAACCCAGCCGATGATGTACACCAAGATCAAGAAACAGCCTACACCACGTAAAGTGTATGCCGATCGCTTGATTGAGAATAATGTTGTTACCGCAGAAGAAGTGACCGAAATGGTCAATCTCTATCGTGATGCGTTGGATCGCGGAGAGTGTGTGGTTGACGAGTGGCGTCCAATAAATACGCACTCAATGTCTTGGGCGCCTTATCTGAACCATGAATGGGATGAAGCGTATCCAAATACCGTTGAGGTGAAACGCCTACAGGATCTTGCCCGTCGTATTAGTCAGGTTCCGGAGAGTGTTGAGCTTCACCCGCGCGTCGCAAAAATTTATGAAGACCGTGCTTTGATGGCTGAAGGCGAAAAACCATTCGATTGGGGTTCCGCCGAGAATCTGGCCTATGCCACGCTGGTTGATGAAAATACGCCAGTACGTATTTCCGGTGAAGACTCCGGACGGGGAACCTTCTTCCATCGTCATGCGGTAGTTCATAACCAAAAAGATGGCTCATATTATGTTCCTCTGGCCAATATTCATAATGGTCAGAGTGAATTCCAGGTCTGGGACTCAGTATTGAGTGAAGCCGGTGTGTTGGCCTTTGAGTATGGTTATGCAACAGCAGAACCACGTACTTTAACGATTTGGGAAGCGCAGTTTGGTGACTTTGCCAACGGTGCTCAAGTGGTTATCGACCAGTTTATCAGTTCTGGTGAGCAGAAGTGGGGCCGCATGTGTGGCTTGGTTATGCTACTACCTCATGGGTATGAAGGCCAAGGGCCAGAGCACTCATCCGCACGCTTAGAACGCTATCTGCAACTGTGTGCAGAACAGAATATTCAGGTGTGCGTACCATCTACTCCTGCACAGGTTTACCATATGCTGCGTCGTCAGGCGTTACGCGGTATGCGTCGCCCACTGGTGGTGATGTCACCGAAGTCGCTGTTGCGTCATCCGCTGGCTATCTCTTCACTGGATGAACTGGCTAATGGGACATTCTTACCGGCTATCGGGGAAATTGATAATCTGAATCCGAAGCAGGTAAAACGCGTGGTAATGTGTTCAGGTAAGGTTTACTACGATCTGTTGGAACAACGTCGCGCTAATGGTCAGAGCGATGTGGCAATTATTCGTATTGAACAACTGTATCCGTTCCCACATCAGGCAATGCAAGCGGCACTAAGTGACTATGCTCACGTAAAAGATTTTATCTGGTGTCAGGAAGAACCGCTGAATCAGGGAGCCTGGTATTGCAGTCAACATAATATCCGCGAAGTGATTCCGGAAGGCGCTACCCTGAAGTATGCGGGTCGTCCGGCTTCTGCTTCACCTGCAGTGGGTTATATGTCCGTACACCAGGAACAGCAGAAGAAACTGGTTGAAGATGCGCTTAACGTAAAATGAATAAGGAAAAACAATGAGTAACATAGATATTCTCGTTCCAGACCTTCCTGAATCCGTTGCCGATGCCACTGTTGCAACATGGCATAAGAAACCCGGTGACAGCGTTGAGCGTGATGAAGTTTTGGTTGAGATAGAAACGGACAAAGTTGTGTTAGAAGTGCCTGCTCTGGAGTCCGGGGTACTGGACGACATTATGGAAGAAGAAGGTGCGACGGTTACGTCTCGCCAGCTATTAGGACGCTTACGTCCGGCAGATATTACCGGCCAGCAGATTACTGAGTCAGCGCAAGCTACCGCATCTACACCGGCCCAACGTCAGACCGCGAGTCTGGAAGAGGGCAGCAATGATGCCTTAAGTCCGGCAGTGCGTCGTTTGATCGCTGAACATAGTCTGGATGCGAATACCATTAAAGGTTCTGGTGTGGGTGGTCGTATTAGCCGTGAAGATGTCACTCAGCATTTGGCGCAGCAGCCCGCTAAAGCGGCAGCTAAAGCCGATAGTGCAGCTTCTTTAGCGCATCGTAGTGAGAAACGCGTACCGATGACGCGCCTGCGTAAGCGTATTGCCGAGCGTTTGCTGGAAGCGAAAAATAGTACCGCGATGCTGACCACGTTCAATGAAGTGAACATGAAACCTATCATGGATCTGCGTAAGCAATATGGTGATGAGTTTGAGAAGCGCCATGGTGTACGTTTAGGCTTCATGTCGTTCTATTTGAAAGCGGTGGTCGAAGCACTGAAACGCTTCCCGGAAGTGAACGCATCTATCGACGGCGAAGATGTGGTTTATCACAACTATTTTGATGTCAGTATTGCTGTATCTACACCGCGTGGTCTGGTAACGCCAGTATTACGTGATGTTGACTCACTCAGCATGTCTGAAATTGAAAAGAGTATTAAGGATCTCGCGGTCAAAGGCCGTGATGGTAAGTTGACCGTAGAAGATTTAACTGGCGGTAATTTCACGATTACTAACGGTGGTGTTTTCGGGTCATTAATGTCTACACCAATTATTAACCCACCGCAAAGTGCCATTTTGGGTATGCACGCGATTAAAGACCGTCCGATGGCGGTTAATGGTCAAGTTGTGATTTTACCAATGATGTATTTAGCACTATCTTATGACCATCGCTTGATTGATGGACGTGAGTCGGTAAGTTTCTTGGTGGCAATTAAAGATATGCTGGAAGATCCGACTCGTCTGCTACTGGACGTTTAGGATAAGACCGGTTAAGCATTAGTCACCACATGTTGTATAGCCGTGCGGTTGGCGGCTATACAACAAAACTAAGTAAAAATGATGGGTACCTTTTTTCATTGGTAAATAAGAGTACAGATCAGAATGAGTGTGTTTTCGAGCTTAGTATCGCCATAGCGCGACATCTGGAGTGTCGAGAGGCGCAGTTCTTTCATCCCTACAAAATTAATGGATAGAACATCATGAACCTACATGAGTATCAGGCAAAACAGCTTTTTGCTCGGTATCGCTTACCGGTACCAACAGGCTATGCCTGTAGCACGGCCCAGGAAACCGTCGATGCAGCAGATAAAATCGGTCAGGGTCCTTGGGTAGTAAAATGTCAGGTGCATACCGGCGGGCGTGGTAAGTCTGGTGGTGTTAAGCTGGCGAAAACCAAAGATGAAATTCGCGAGTTTGCTGACCATTGGTTAGGCAAGCGTTTAGCGACCTATCAAACGGATGCGGCTGGATTACCGGTTAATCAGATTTTGATTGAAAGCGCGACAGATATCGATCGTGAACTTTATTTGGGCGCGGTTATCGATCGCAGCTCACGCCGTGTTGTTTTTATGGCTTCTACTGAAGGCGGTGTAGAAATTGAGAAGGTGGCGCATGAAACGCCGCATTTGATTCATAAAACTACGCTGGATCCACTTACTGGCGCTATGCCTTATCAAGGCAGAGAGTTGGCGTTTAAGCTGGGCTTAACTGGCAAACAGGTTAATCAATTTACCAATATCTTTGTTGGTTTGGGCAATCTGTTCCTGCAATGTGATCTGTCATTAGTGGAAATTAACCCGCTGGTGGTGACCAAAGCCGGTGAGCTGATCTGTCTGGATGGCAAACTGGATATTGATAATAACGCCCTTTATCGTCAGCCAGAACTGCGTGAAATGCGTGATGCGACTCAGGAAGATGAGCGTGAGGCTCATGCGGCAGAGTGGGAACTAAACTATGTCGCATTGGACGGTAATATCGGTTGTATGGTAAACGGCGCTGGTTTAGCGATGGGTACCATGGATATCGTGAAACTTCACGGTGGTGAGCCGGCTAACTTCCTTGACGTTGGCGGTGGTGCAACCAAAGAACGCGTGAGTGAAGCATTCAAAATTATTTTGTCCGATGAGAAAGTGAAAGCGGTATTCGTTAACATTTTTGGCGGTATTGTCCGCTGCGACCTGATTGCTGATGGTATTATCAGTGCGGTTGAAGATGTTGGCGTAACGGTTCCAGTGGTGGTTCGTCTGGAAGGAAATAACGCTGAACTGGGTGTGAAGAAGTTGGGCGAAAGTGGCCTGAATATCATTGGCGCTGCCAGCCTGACTGATGCCGCGCAGCGTGTTGTTGCCGTTGCTGGTGGGGAGGTTCGATAATGTCCATTCTGATTGATAAAGATACTAAAGTGATTTGCCAGGGTTTTACCGGCAGTCAGGGGACTTTCCATTCTCAACAGGCGCTGGAATACGGCACTAAACTGGTTGGCGGTGTGACGCCGGGTAAAGGCGGTACTGAGCACTTAGGCTTACCGGTTTTCAATACCGTGCGTGAAGCGGTAGAGGCGACTGGCGCAACAGCTTCGGTGATCTATGTTCCTGCACAGTTTTGTAAAGACTCGATTCTGGAAGCGGCCGATGCGGGTATTAAACTGATTATCTGTATTACTGAAGGTATTCCGGTTCTGGATATGCTGACGGTGAAAGTGAAAGTTGATCAGTTAGGTGTGCGCATGATTGGGCCAAACTGTCCGGGTGTGATTACGCCGGGAGCCTGTAAAATTGGTATTATGCCAGGCCATATCCATAAGCCGGGTAATGTCGGTATTGTTTCACGCTCAGGTACTTTAACCTATGAAGCCGTCAAACAAACGACCGATGCCGGATTTGGTCAGTCAAGCTGTGTTGGTATCGGCGGTGACCCGATTCCGGGTTCTAACTTTATCGATATTCTGAAGTTGTTTGAGCAAGATCCGCAAACTGAAGCGATTGTGATGATCGGTGAAATCGGTGGTTCTGCGGAAGAAGAAGCGGCGCACTATATCAAGCATCATATTACCAAACCGGTTATCGGCTATATTGCTGGCGTAACGGCACCGAAAGGTAAACGGATGGGGCACGCGGGTGCGATTATTGCCGGTGGTAAAGGTACAGCAGATGAGAAATTTGCTGCGCTGGAAGCCGCAGGTGTCCGTACCGTACGTAGTTTAGCGGATATCGGTGATGCCGTTAAGGCTGCGTTGGCGGGAAAGCCGCACTCAGCAAAGAAAGCATCGGCTGAAATTAATTAATTTCAGCCTTTAGTTAAAAAGCCGCTTATGCGGCTTTTTTTATGGGTAAATTTGTTGTTCTGAACCACTATTATCGTTAATTTGCCAAAGCTGTAATGGCTTACCAAGATAAAACTTATCTTTCTTGCTGCACTTTTGTTTATAATTCCGTTAATTGGGGCGGTATAAGCGATATTTAACCGCAATCAGCCCGGTCAGGGATTTAATTGTATGGTGTGCTATGAGTAAGTTATTGAAACAGCGGTTAGCGGGACTTTTTATTAGCGCTTATCAGCTTACGGGCTTTAAAGTAAAAAGATTTATTCAACCTTCCGATTTACGCGATCTGAAAACTATTGCGATCTTTTCTACTACTGCGTTAGGGGATTTTTTGCTTAACACGCCAGCGATAGTGGCTATTAGAAATAAATATCCCGATGCTAAAATTATCATGGTGGTACATAAGCGCAATGCCTTGTTAGTGGAAGGCAGCAGTATGTTCAATGAAATTGTGTATTGGGATGGTAAAGCCAATGATGTACTGCGGTTAGGGAAAGCGCTAAGAAGTAAAAAACTTGATGCGACATTTATTCTACATTCTCGTTCACCTTACGATATTGTTTTGGCAACGCTGGCACACTCCAGAATTATTATCAAAGACGTTTATTACAATGATTATTTAGGCAGAAAAACCTTTGCCCTGAATCGTTTTCTTTCTGTCAATTACGATCATCGCGGCGTCAATATTCCTATTATTCATCAAAAATCAGGCTTGCTAGAGCATATCGGTATTGATATCCCCTCGCTGGATATGGTCATTCCGGTTCCCTTTACGCCGGAAAGAAAAGATCGCCGGACGTTGGGAATTCATTTAGGTGCCTCTTCGGAAGAACGTTGTTGGCCTATTGATAATTTTGCCGCGGTTATTGGTTGGCTGTTAGCAAAATATCCTGATATTGATGTGGAGTTGCTGGGCGGTCCGGGGGAAATTGAACGTAATAACCGGCTGATGTCTTTAGTCGCCGAGCGTGAGGGAAGGGTAACCAATTCAGCGGGTAAAACTAATCTGAAGCAATTGGTAGAAAAAGTCGCTGCTTTAGAATGTCTGTTAGTCGGGGATACCGGACCTTTACATATTGCTATTGCGGTTAAGACCCGAACGGTAGCGATGTTTCCTAGCATGTTGTATACCGACGGAACTCGTCCTTTACAAGATCAAGAACTACATCAAGTGTTAACCGCGCAAGAAGCGTTGGGGATGTCGTCAATTAGCGTTGATGATGTTGAAGCGGCGCTACGTATGCAGTTTGAGGTCGTTGATAAAGTGATTTAATGTGATCTCAGAGTGTCATAGCGATGAGATGTAAAAAAGCCGCTTTTGCGGCTTTTTTACATCTTAAATTTACCTAAAGTTTGTCCTGGGTAGGAAAGCATTATTTTTCACCTTGGATGATTAAATAATATTTTGATGGGTGCTTCATTTCTTTTATCGATATATCGCTATGCTTTTGGACCGTCTTTTTAACAAATAACATTTAATGTTAAATTGGTGTTATATTGAAGTTATTAGTGTTGATGAAAAAGGGGAAGTGGAGTCGATTATTTAGTATATATCGGCAAAATAGTAGATAAATGGAATTGAAAAATATCTAATCTATGGTGTAATTGGCTAAATTTGTTTTATATCAATTTTCCTTCTCGTACGTGACATGACGTTTTTGATTTGAGTTCACAATTCTTGTTTTATTATGAAATACCTATTTATTGTAAGGGATTAGAAGCGTAATATTCGAAAGTCTGTCATTAGGGTACTAAAGTAAAATGTGTTGATGCGGTTAACCATCGCGGAAGTGTTTGATATTTAGGCACGGCCAGCGACTAGAAGAGTTGATGCAGCAAACAAAATTTTCTTTCCGATTGATGTAAATTTAGTTTTTTAAAAGGCATTCACCACTGGTGAGTAATGGGTGTAAGGTTTCCAGATAACCAGAAGGTTTGGTTGTATAAATCTGGAGTCTTCCTGAGGAGCAAGGAGTCAAGATGTTTGATATCGTCGAACTATCACGATTACAATTTGCCCTGACGGCAATGTACCACTTCCTGTTTGTCCCACTAACGCTAGGTATGGCGTTTTTGTTGGCAGTCATGGAATCGGTATATGTCCTGACGGGTAAACAAATCTATAAAGATATGACCAGATTCTGGGGCAAGTTATTTGGTATTAACTTTGCCTTAGGTGTGGCCACGGGTCTAACGATGGAGTTCCAGTTTGGTACAAACTGGTCTTACTATTCTCACTATGTAGGGGATATCTTCGGTGCGCCGCTGGCAATCGAAGCTCTGATGGCGTTCTTCCTGGAATCAACGCTGGTTGGTTTGTTCTTCTTCGGTTGGGATCGCTTAAGTAAGGTTCAACATTTAGCCGTAACTTGGTTTGTGGCTTTAGGTTCTAACCTTTCTGCATTGTGGATTCTGGTGGCTAACGGCTGGATGCAAAATCCGGTTGCGTCAGAATTTAACTTTGAAACCATGCGTATGGAAATGCTCAGCTTCGCCGAATTGGTGTTAAACCCAGTTGCTCAGGTTAAGTTTGTGCATACCGTATCTGCTGGTTATGTTACTGGTTCGATGTTTGTATTGGGTATCAGTGCATTCTATCTGTTAAGAAAGCGTGATTTAGCGTTTGCCAAGCGTTCATTTGCTATCGCTGCCTGTTTTGGTCTGGCTTCAGTCCTATCAGTTATTCTGTTAGGTGATGAGTCTGGTCATGAATTAGGTGACGTGCAGCGCGTGAAGCTGGCTGCTATTGAAGCTGAATGGGAAACTCAACCTGCCCCTGCGGCCTTTAATATCATCAGTATTCCCGATCAAAAAGAGATGAAGAATAACTATGCAATAGAAATTCCATATGCTCTGGGTATTATTGCTACTCGTTCTTTAGATAAAGAAATTACTGGTCTTAAAGATCTGTTGACGGAGAATGAACTACGTATCCGTAACGGTATTACAGCCTATCAAATGCTGGAAAAACTGCGTGCAGGGGATACCGACCCAGCCGTACGTGCTAGCTTTGATCAGACTAAGAAAGACTTAGGATACGGCATTCTGTTACAGACTCAGGCGAAAGATATTAATAACGCCACTGAGGCAGAAATTAAAGCTGCTGCAGAAAGCACGATTCCGCAGGTTGCACCACTTTATTACTCATTCCGTATCATGGTTGCTTGTGGCTTCCTGATGCTGTTGATTATCGGTCTGGCTGTCTATCACGTTGCGCGTAACCGCATTGGTGAAAAACCATGGCTGCTTCGTTTAGCGCTGTATGGTATTCCACTACCGTGGATTGCTTGTGAAGCCGGTTGGTTTGTGGCTGAGTATGGTCGTCAACCATGGGCAATTGCTGATGTTCTGCCGATTGCAGCAGCAACATCGTCGCTGACTACTGGCGATCTGTGGTTCTCAATCATTCTGATTTGCGGACTGTATACGCTGTTCCTCGTTGCTGAAATGTACTTAATGTTTAAATACGCACGTTTAGGGCCAAGTAGCCTAAAAACAGGGCGTTATCATTTTGAACAAAGCAGCGCCGCATTAGCGCAAGAAACACGGTAAACAGGAGTCCAGAAATGTTAGATTACGATACATTACGATTTATCTGGTGGCTGTTGGTTGGCGTGTTACTGGTAGGTTTCGCCATTACCGATGGTTTTGATATGGGTGTAGGTATCCTTGTTCCTATCATCGGTAAAACCAATACTGAACGTCGTATTATGATTAACAGTATTGCGCCACACTGGGATGGTAACCAGGTATGGTTAATTACCGCAGGTGGTGCACTGTTTGCTGCATGGCCAATGGTTTATGCCGCTGCCTTCTCCGGTTTTTACGTTGCTATGATCTTAGTTCTGTCGGCATTGTTCTTCCGTCCGGTGGGCTTTGACTATCGCGGTAAAATCGAAGACCAACGCTGGCGTAACATGTGGGATGCAGGCATCTTTATTGGTAGCTTCGTTCCAGCATTAGTTTTCGGCGTTGCATTTGGTAACCTATTGCAGGGTGTACCTTTCACCGTTGATAACTTACTGCGCCTGACTTATACCGGCGGTTTCTTTGAGCTGTTGAATCCGTTTGCGCTGATTGCGGGTGTTGTTAGCCTGATGATGTTAGTGACTCAGGGTGCAGCATGGTTACAGATGAAGACCACGGCTGAACTACGTCTGCGTGCTCGTGCAGCAACGCAAATCTGTGCATTGATTGTATTGATTGCTTTCGCTGCTGCAGGTGTGTGGGTGGTGTACTATATGGATGGTTATCTTGTTACCTCCGTTATGGATTACACTGGGCCGTCAAGTCCGCTGCATAAAGAAGTGGCTCATCAGGCCGGAGCATGGTTGGTTAACTACAACAACTATCCAATTTTGTGGGTGGTGCCTGCATTAGGTGTTGCATTACCATTACTGACCATCATTGCCTCTCGCTGTAATAGCGGTGGTCTGTCGTTCCTGTTTTCATCATTAACGATTGTATGTGTCATCTTTACTGCGGGTATCACCATGTTCCCGTTCCTGATGCCATCAAGCATTAATCCGAACGTAAGTCTGACAATGTGGGATGCGACGTCAAGTCATCTGACATTAACCGTGATGACATTTGTCGCGTTGATTTTCGTTCCACTGATGCTGATTTATACAATTTGGTGTTACGTGAAAATGTTTGGTCGTCTTGATAAGAAACATATCGAAGACAACCACGCTTCACTGTACTGATAAACATAAGGAGCGAAATCATGTGGTATTTTGCCTGGAGTCTTGGAACATTACTGGCTTGCGCCTGCGGCATAATTGGTGCAGTCTGGTATGAGACCAATAACGGGAATAAAGACGAACAATAATGGGTACTGTGTTTAATAAACTGTACGCTATTATGGATAAGGGCCCGTTTCGGGCCCTTTCTTTAATATTAGCGTTATCGCTGGCGTTCTGCGTGTTCTGGGATCCTGCGCGTTTTGCAGCTAAAACCAGCACTGTTGTGGTATGGCAGAGCTTTTTAGTCATGTGGGCTATTTGTACCGGAATGGTTCATGGGGTTGGATTTCGACCGCATAAAACGCGATGGAAAGCCTTTTTTACGCCACTTCCTGCAATGGCAATTATGATTGCCGGCTTGGCCTATTTTTTAGCATAAGCGCATTTCATTCATGGCAAAAATAATCGTCAGTTTTCTTAACTGAGAATTATTTTTGCTCTCACCCATTCTCCCCATTCCCAAGTGGTTTTCTCTTGCGTATAGTATCAGTCGGTTAGTTATCAGTTTGGCTGGAAATATTTGTGAGTAACTTGCTGTTCAAATGGCCCGTTCGGGTCTACTTTGAAGACACTGATGCGGGTGGTGTGGTTTACCATGCCCGCTATGTGGCCTTTTATGAAAGAGCGCGCACGGAGATGTTGCGCCAATACAATTATAATCAGCAACAATTGCTGAGTGAGCATGTCGCTTTCGCTGTCCGTCGCATGGCCGTTGAGTATATTTTTCCCGCTCGTCTTGATGACCTGCTGGAGATTGAAACTGAAATTGTGGCTATGGGTGGGGCATCCCTTACGTTTGCACAACGCATTTTTGATCAGCATGGTAAATTATTGAGCCAAGCAGATGTGTTAGTAGCATGTGTTGATTCACACTTGATGAAGCCAATGAAGCTTCCCAAGTCTATTGTCGCGGAGTTAAAGAAGTGACTGACATGAATATCATGAGCCTGTTTCTTGAGGCTAGTTTACTCGTAAAATTTGTCATGCTGATTTTGGTCGGATTCTCGATCGCATCATGGGCAATCATTATTCAGCGTACCCGTATTTTAAGTACGGCAAGACGTGAAGCTGAAGCATTTGAAGATAAATTTTGGTCTGGAATCGATTTGTCTCGCTTGTACCAAGAAAGCAACGCGCGTCGTGACGAATTAGTCGGTTCAGAGCAAATCTTCTATTCCGGCTTTAAAGAGTTTGCCAGACTGCATCGTGCTAATAATCATGCTCCGGAAGCGGCGATTGAAGGTGCGACTCGCGCTATGCGTATTTCGATGAATCGCGAACTTGAGAATTTGGAGAATCATATTCCATTCCTCGGGGTAGTCGGTTCAATTAGTCCTTATATCGGTCTGTTTGGTACCGTATGGGGCATCATGCACTCATTTATTGCCTTGGGTGCGGTAAAGCAGGCAACGCTACAGATGGTTGCTCCGGGTATCGCTGAAGCCTTGATCGCGACTGCGATAGGTCTATTTGCCGCGATTCCAGCCGTTATGGCGCATAACCGCCTTAGCCTGCGGGTATTTAAGCTCGAGCAGAATTACGACAACTTTATGGAAGAGTTTACGACTATTCTCCATCGTCAGGCATTCTCCACAGAGACTAAATAAGTAAGGGGGCTAGCGTGGCGTATAAGCGTACTTCTCGGCGTAGTAGTACCGGTAAAACAGCCGAAATCAACATTGTTCCACTTTTAGACGTCTTATTAGTGTTGTTGTTGATTTTTATGGCAACGGCACCCATTATCAGTCAAAGCGTTAATGTGGATTTACCGGAAGCGTCTGATTCTAAAGCAGTCTCTACCGATAATAAGCCACCGGTGATTGTTGAGGTATCCGGCATTGGTCAATATGCTCTGAAGGTTGGGGATGAAACCATTGAACAAATTCCTGAACAACAGGTCATAGCTGAGGCACAGGCTCGGTTAAAAGAAGACCCTAAAACGGTATTTTTAATCGGCGGAGCAAAAGATGTGCCATATGATGAAGTTATCAAAGCGTTAAATATGCTTCATCGCGCTGGTGTGACTTCGGTTGGATTAATGACTCAGCCTATTTAGTGGTTGAGCGATCATCCTGCAAATCATATGGTCTTGTTAGTTAATTGTTTTTTTGGAAGCTGCGCGTGGGAAAGGCTACAGAGCACGAAGATAAGTTAAACCGTTCCGTAATGGTTTCGATTATTTTGCATATATTGGTGATTGGCTTGTTGGCGATCGGTGCCTTTATGCAAAAAGATGTCCTAACCGGCGGTGGAGGCGGTGGTGCTGTTATTGATGCTGTTATGGTTGACCCTAATGCAATGGCGCAGCAGGCTGAACGCCAGCAGCAGCAAAAATCTGACGCCAAACGCGCTGAAAAACTCAGGCAGCAAGAGTCTGACCGCCAAGCTGAAGAACTTAAACAGCAACAGGCTGCAGAGCAACAGCGTTTAAAACAGATAGAGAAAGATCGTTTACAGGCGCAGGAAGTGACGAAAAAGCAGGCTGAGCAGCAAAAACAAGCTGAACAGGCGGCGAAGAAAGCGCAGGAAGCCCAGAAGCAGGCCGAGGCTGAAGCAGCTAAAGCTAAAGCCGATGCGGAAGTTCAGAAGCAAGCGGCTGCCGCAGCTGAGCAAACTAAAAAACAGGCTGAGGCCGATGCGAAGAAAGCTGCTGCTGAAGCCAAGAAACAGGCGGAAGCGGTAACTAAACAGCAGGCCGCTGACGAGGCTAAGAAGAAAGCGGATGCTGAGGCTAAAAAGGCCGCGGACGACGCTAAGAAGAAAGCTGACGCAGATGCTAAAAAGGCGGCAGATGCCAAGAAAAAAGCCGATGCGGAAGCGGCTAAGCAGGTTGATGATTTGTTCGGTGGTTTAGCTTCAGATAAGAATGCACCATCAGCAAATGGCGCATCCGGTGGTGGTAATAAAGCAGGGGCAAGTGGCCCTGAAATTGATGGTTATAAATCGCAAATTCAGTCTGCGATTATGCGAAATTTCTATGATGCGCAGCTGTATAAGGGGAAAACCTGTACGCTGCGTATTAAATTGGCACCGGACGGTACACTATTTAGCGTTCAGGCCGAAGGTGGCGATCCGGCACTTTGTCAGGTAGCTCTGGTTGCTGCCCGTCAGGCAAAAATACCGAAACCGCCATCAACAGCTGTGTATGAGAAGTTTAAGAACTCATTACTCGATTTCAAACCTGAGTAATTGGACGATAAATAAAGAGAATTAGCGTTTAAACTTGATTTACGGTTAGTAATGACCAATATTTGTTGGGTTTAAAGGTTATCGCTTTGTTACAAATGAGCAATTTATCGCAGCCACAAGGCTTAGATAAGGGAGAAAACATGAAGCATGCATTTCGATTAGCAATGGGGCTGCTGATTTTATGGGCATCCGTATTACACGCTGAAGTTAGAATCGAGATTACCCAAGGTGTCGATTCTGCACGTCCTATCGGCGTTGTGCCGTTTAAGTGGACTGGCACTGGCGCAGCACCTGAAAATATTAGTGATATTATTGCTGCCGACCTGAGAAACAGCGGTAAATTTAATCCTCTTGCGGCATCGCGTAACCCACAATCACCGACCACGGTTTCTGAAGTGACGCCAGCGGCTTGGACTGCTTTAGGTATTGATGCGGTAGTGGTTGGTCAGATTCAGCCAAGTGCAGACGGTGGTTTCATGGTGTCGTATCAATTAGTTGATACTTCATCTGGTTCACCAACGGTTTTATCTCAGAATCAATACAAAGTAACCAAACAGTGGTTACGCTATGCGGCGCATACCGCAAGTGATGAAACCTTTGAAAAACTGACCGGCATTAAAGGCGCTTTCCGTACCCGTATTGCCTACGTTGTACGTAAAGCGGGTGGTCAATATCCTCATGAGCTGCGCGTTGCCGACTACGATGGTTTTAACCAGTTTGTGGTGCATCGCTCTCCTGAGCCTCTGATGTCACCAGCATGGTCACCAGACGGTAGTAAAATTGCCTATGTGACCTTTGAAAGCGGTCGCTCTGAGTTAGTGATCCAAACGCTGGCTAACGGCGCCATTAAACGTGTGGCTTCTTTCCCACGGCATAACGGCGCTCCAGCATTTTCACCGGATGGTTCAAAATTAGCTTTTGCCTTATCTAAAGATGGCAGCTTGAATTTGTACGTCATGAATCTGGCGAGCAGTCAAATTACTCAAATAACCCGTAGCCGCAGTAATGATACTGAGCCATCGTGGTATCCTGACAATCAAACTTTGGCCTATACTTCAGACCAAGGTGGCAGACCTCAAATTTATAAAGTCAATATTAACGGCGGTACGCCGGTTCGCGTTTCCTGGGAAGGTGCTCAAAATCAAGATACGGACGTTTCACCGGATGGCAAGTTTATGGCCATGGTGAGTTCAGCGAGCGGTAAACAGCATATCGCCAAATTGGATCTGGATACAGGAGCGGTGCAAGTATTGACCGATACCTTCCTGGATGAAACGCCTAGCATCGCACCTAACGGTACTATGATTATCTACAGCGCCACAGAAGGGCTGGGTAGCGTATTACGTTTAGTTTCGACCGACGGGCGTTTTAAAGCGCGTCTTCCGGCAACTGAAGGTCAGGTTAAATTCCCTGCCTGGTCGCCGTACCTGTGATGCATGTTAAGTATGTATGGTAATTTTATTATTAAAGGATCGACAAAATGCAATTGAATAAAGTGCTGAAAGGGTTATTGATCGCTTTACCTATTATGGCTCTGGCCGCATGTAGTAGCAGTGATAAAGACTCTAATGGCAGTGGTTCTGGTCTGGGCGGTAACGGCAGCAATGGTAACGGTGGTTATTCATCTGCTGATGAACAAGCTCGTCTGACTATGCAACAGCTGCAAAGCAATAACATCGTATACTTTGATTACGATCGTTATGACGTACGTTCTGACTTCGCTCAAATGCTGGATGCACATGCTGCATTCCTGCGTTCAAACCCATCTTATAAAGTGACTGTTGAAGGTCATGCGGATGAGCGTGGTACGCCAGAATACAACATCGCATTGGGCGAACGTCGTGCTAGTGCAGTGAAAATGTATCTGCAAGGTAAAGGCGTATCTGGTGAGCAAATCGCTATCGTATCTTACGGTAAAGAGAAGCCTGCCGTGTTAGGCCATGACGAAGCTGCTTATTCTAAAAACCGTCGTGCCGTACTAGTTTACTAAGAGAAACTCATGAACCGTAATTTCAGATATCATGTATTAAGTCTGTCGTTACTGGTTGGCATAGCAGCCCCTGTGGCTGCTATTGCTGCTTCAACTGACGATCGTATTACTCAGCTTGAACGCATTTCTGACGCACATGGACAGTTGCTAACGCAATTGCAGCAGCAATTGTCCGATTCGCAGAGAGATATTGATACTCTGCGTGGTCAAATCCAAACCAATCAGTATCAGTTAGATCAGATCGTCGAACGACAAAAAATTATTTTGCAGCAGATTGATGAACTGGGAAGTAAAGGTTCTTCTGCCGCAACGCCAGCTAACAATACCTCTGCAAGTGCAACAACCTCTCCGGCAGGTACAACAGCAACCGCTGCCGCCTCGACCGGAAATGAGAAGCAAGATTACGACAATGCCGTGACGTTGGCACTTGAGAAAAAACAATATGATAATGCGATAACTGCTTTCCAAAGTTTTGTGAAACAGTATCCAAAGTCTAGTTATCAGCCGAATGCCAATTACTGGCTGGGGCAACTGTATTACAACAAAAACAAAAAAGATGATGCATCTTATTATTTTGCTTCTGTGGTAAAAGATTATCCAAAATCGCCGAAGGCTGCTGAATCAATGTTGAAAGTTGGCATTATCATGCAGGAGAAAGGCGAAAAAGATAAAGCTAAGGCAGTTTATCAACGTATTATTTCTCTGTATGCCAATAGCGCAAGTGCAAAACAGGCAGAGAAACGTTTAGCCGGTTTATAGTGCCTCTGTGACTATAAACAGCCTGTTCTTTACCCAGAATGGCTATTTTATTAGGCAATATGGGTAAAGAACAGGCAGTTAGACACTAAATATAAAAATTTTTGTTGCACAGTTTTGAGAAGTCAGTAATATAAGCCGCCGTTGCCGGGGATAACTGGAAACAGCAAAAATGGGTCGTTAGCTCAGTCGGTAGAGCAGTTGACTTTTAATCAATTGGTCGCAGGTTCGAATCCTGCACGACCCACCATT
>NZ_FOLW01000002.1:304910-305158 GCF_900112475.1 Pragia fontium DSM 5563 = ATCC 49100
ATGGGTCGTTAGCTCAGTCGGTAGAGCAGTTGACTTTTAATCAATTGGTCGCAGGTTCGAATCCTGCACGACCCACCATTTAAAGCGTGATTTAGAGTAATGAATCATGTTGGTGAGAGCCTAAAGATTTTGTTGTTAAGTTAGATTTTCGGTAAGTAAATATCAGAGATGGGTCGTTAGCTCAGTCGGTAGAGCAGTTGACTTTTAATCAATTGGTCGCAGGTTCGAATCCTGCACGACCCACCATT
>NZ_FOLW01000002.1:305583-560336 GCF_900112475.1 Pragia fontium DSM 5563 = ATCC 49100
GGGGATGAAGAACCCAAGGTTCGAGTCGAACGCAGAGAGACAACGTTGCCAGCGGCAACGGCCCGGAGGGCAATCACTCCTGTCATTTGACGTATAGATACCGTTATTAAGGGCGATGCTGATCAGTTAAGTATTTTTCATTCCATTCACCCTGTCATTCCGGCGAAAGCCGGAATCTAGGTTTTAGCTTAATGACAATGTTTGACCTAAAAGCGAAGTCTCTGCTTTTAACAATGTCAGGAGACTAATGTTTAATTAAACGCGTTCAGCGTTATAGCAGGTAATATCTACCTCGACTTTGCAATCAACAACTAAGTCCGCAACAGCACAAATTCGTGCCGGTGGGTGTTCGGCGAAGAATTCACTGAAGACTTTATTAAATGACTGAAAATAACGAGCATCGGTTAATATCACTTTGACGTGCACAACGTCTTTCAGCTGATATCCGGCATTGGTCATAATATCCAGACAGTTTTGAATGGCGAGTCGTGATTGTTCAATAATACCGCCTTCGACAATTTCACCCTCTTTCATTGGTGTTTGTCCTGAAACATAAAGCCAACCGCCAGCCTCTACTGCTTTAGCGAAGGGAAGGTGCTGTCCACCGGTTCCGGTACTACCGCTAACACCATAACGTTTAATTGACATGATTTTCTCCTGTAGATTAACGAGTCAGAAAACGTCTCGCTCTTGGTTTATTGACAGTTTTGTCCTGATAGCTGGAAGGTTGATATGTCGGTCATTTGAACGATGGCAACCTTTCTCTATAACGGAATCAGGGAGCATGGGGTATCGCATCCCGTTCATCATATTATAATAAATCGCTACAACGAGCATTAGGTAAGCCGAATGGCTAAGGCAATCACGGCCGCTTTTTGCAGACCGTTCTTTCTCCTCCTGTGCTAAATTGGATTATTAATGATTATATAATCCTCTATTGTTAGTACATTTGTCCGCGTGTTCCGGAGTTTCTTGAACATATGTTTAATATGGGCGGTATTTACCACGTAAAGCACTGTAATTAACAATGTTTGGCTACCCGGTTGTTTGATGGTAGGGGATTGTTGTAGGCTGTAGGCTTATATATTGGGCAAGACACCGGACGGATAAAATGAATTACCAAAATGATGATATAAGAATAAAAGAGATTAATGAGCTATTACCTCCGGTTGCACTGCTGGAAAAGTTTCCTGCGACAGAAAAGGCGGCAGTCACCGTGGCCAGTTCTCGTGAATCTATTCACAATATTCTTGCAGGAGAAGATGACCGTTTGTTAGTGGTGATTGGACCATGTTCCATTCATGATACTGAAGCGGCTCTGGAATATGCTCGTCGCCTAAGTGATATACGTAAGCGTCTGGATAAAGATCTGGAAATCGTGATGCGAGTTTATTTTGAAAAGCCGCGCACCACTGTAGGCTGGAAAGGGCTGATTAACGATCCTCACTTAAACCACAGCTATCAGATTAATGATGGTTTACGTATTGCTCGTAAACTGCTGCTGGATATTAATGACAGTGGTTTACCAACTGCTGGTGAGTTTCTGGATATGATTACGCCACAGTATCTGGCTGACTTGATGAGCTGGGGTGCTATTGGCGCTCGAACTACCGAGTCTCAGGTTCATCGTGAGCTGGCTTCAGGTTTATCATGTCCGGTTGGCTTTAAAAATGGCACTGACGGTACCATTAAGGTTGCGATTGATGCGATCAACGCTGCTGGAGCACCGCACTGCTTTTTGTCCGTAACCAAATATGGACATTCTGCGATAGTGAATACTCGTGGTAACCACGACTGTCATATTATTTTACGCGGTGGAAAAGAACCAAATTACAGCGCTGAGCATGTTCAGGCCGTAAAAGAGGGTCTGAATAAGGCTAAGCTACCGCTTAACGTGATGATTGATTTCAGCCACGCTAATAGCAGCAAGCAGTATAAGAAACAGATGGAAGTTTGTGATGATGTCTGTCAGCAGATTTCTGGCGGCGATACAGCGATTACCGGTGTAATGGTGGAAAGTCATTTGGTTGAAGGGGCTCAAAATCTGGAAAGTGGCGATCCGTTAATTTACGGTCAAAGCGTTACCGATGCTTGTATTGGTTGGGATGATACTGAACTGCTGCTGCAAAACTTGGCGTACGCTGTGCGGGCGCGTCGTGGTTAGTTGATGATGGTTTCGTGTTATTAAGAACGGGCCATGGTTGGCCCGTTTTATTTTTGATTTGTGGGTAGCTGAGAAATTACTTTGCTTTACCCTGATTGGCTACCGCCGCCGCTTTGGCCGCAATTTCATCCGCATTACCTAAGTAGTAGTGTTTTATCGGATTCATATTTTCATCAAATTCGTAAACTAACGGTACGCCGGTAGGAATATTGAGTTCAAGAACCTCATCTTCATCCATATTGTCCAGATATTTGACCAGTGCCCGAATCGAGTTACCGTGTGCGGCAATAATGACTCGTTCGCCGCTGGCAATACGCGGTTTGATGATATCGCTCCAGTAAGGGATAACCCGCTCGATGGTGGTTGCCAGGCTTTCGGTTACCGGCAGTTCTGATGGTTTCAGATTGGCATAGCGGCGATCATGACCAGGATAACGCTCATCTTCTTTTGTTAGTTCTGGGGGCGTAATAGCAAAACCGCGTCGCCAGAGTTTAACCTGCTCATCACCATATTTTTTTGCTGTTTCAGCTTTGTTCAAGCCCTGCAAGGCACCATAGTGGCGCTCATTCAGTTTCCATGATTTTTCTACCGGTAACCACTGACAATCCATGGTATCCAGAATATTCCAAAGGGTATGAATAGCGCGTTTTAAAACGGAGGTATAGGCAAAGTCAAAGACAAAACCTTCGGCTTTTAACAACTCCCCGGCCTGCGCAGCTTCAGCTCTGCCTTTATCGGAAAGTTCAACGTCAGTCCAACCGGTAAAACGGTTTTCTTTATTCCATTCACTTTCACCGTGTCTAACGAGAACTAATTTTGTTATAGCCATTGTTTTCTCCTTACAGCAGGAATGATTTAATGATAACGATTCTTATTATACTCTCATTGTTAAGAATTCAAAGATAAGACTAATACTTAATAATAGGTGAAAATGTGAAGGTCAGCGCCATTGTCAGAAAAATAACAAAATCTCTTTAGTATCAGTTTGTTGATAGGTAAAAGGGATGGGGTATCGGGGCGATAGCGGGGATAATCCAGCGAGCCGTAAGCAGAGGGGATTAGGCGATAACCATTATTGGAATCGCCATAAAATAGGGGGTTACTTAACTCAATTGCCGATCAATCTTATTCCGTGATGCTTTCTGATTGGCTGTAGTGGATGTCACTCACCGCGCGCAGGCGCTCGGCGGCCTGTTCAGCAGTAAGATCGCGTTGGGCTTCCGCTAACATCTCATAACCAACCATAAATTTACGGACGGTGGCAGAACGCAACAGGGGAGGATAGAAGTGAGCATGTAGCTGCCAGTGTGCATTCTCCCGTTGATTAAACGGCGCACCGTGCCAGCCCATAGAGTAAGGAAAGGCGCATTGAAACAGGTTGTCATAGCGGCTGGTCAGCTTTTTTAGCGCGAGTGCCAGATCGGCCCGTTGTTCAATATTCAGTTCGGTTAATTGGCGAATAGGGGTTTTGGGTAACAGTAGCGTTTCAAACGGCCACGATGCCCAGTAGGGAACAACAGCCAGCCAGTGCTTTGTTTCAACGACGGTACGCTGACCATCAGCCAGTTCGCGCTGCACATAATCCACTAACATTGGTGAATGATACTGGTCAAAATAGGCTTTTTGTCGTTGGTCTTCTTGCTCAGCTTCATTAGGGAGAAAGCTGTTAGCCCAAATTTGACCGTGGGGATGAGGATTGGAGCACCCCATGACTGCACCTTTGTTTTCAAATATCTGAACCCAAGGATAGTGCTCTCCCAGCTCCCGCATTTGTTGCTGCCAGGTAGTGATAATCTGTTCCAGAGCAGCAAGGGAAAGCTCTGGTAATGTTTTGCCGTGGTCAGGAGAGAAGCAAACAACCCGGCTGGTACCACGAGCACTCTGACAACGCATTAATGGATCGGTCGATATTTCTGCATTGGGGGTATCGGGCATCAGAGCGGCGAAGTCATTGGTGAATACATAGCAGCCTTGGTAGTCTGGATTGATATCACCGGTTATGCGGGTATTGCCCGCGCAGAGAAAACAGTCGGGATCGTGCGCTGGGCGTTTATCCTGCGCGATGGATTCCTGCTGGCCCAACCACGGGCGTTTAGCCCGATGAGGGGAAACTAAAATCCATTGGCCGGACAGTGGATTAAGCCGGCGATGGGGATGATCGATGGGATTGAAATCTTCAGTGGTTGGATGATTCATCGGGATACCCTTGCGGATTTGCCTGTTGCCAGCGCCAAGTATCGGCACACATATCATCCAGGTTCAGTTTTACTCGCCAGTTTAATTCATTGGCGGCTTTATTTGGATCGGCCCAGTAACTGGCTAAATCACCATCACGTCTTGGTGCAAATTGATAGGTAACCGGTTTACCACAGGCTTTACTAAAAGAATTAACCACGTCCAGTACGCTATAGCCAAAGCCCGCACCGAGATTATAGATATGGATACCGGCATGGTGGGTTAATTTATTCAGGGCAGCGATATGGCCGTCGGCTACATCGACAACGTGAATATAGTCACGTACGCAGGTACCGTCAGGCGTCGGGTAGTCATTGCCAAAGATGGATAGATGATCGCGACGACCTACGGCGACCTGAGCGATAAACGGCATGAGATTATTCGGAATACCCTGAGGATCTTCACCCATTAAGCCAGAAGGATGTGCGCCAACTGGATTGAAGTAGCGTAGCAGGGAGATACTCCATTCCGGCTCCGCTTTTTGTAGATCCTGTAAGCATTGTTCAATCATCAGCTTACTATTGCCATAGGGGCTGGAAGGGCGACCAGTTGGCATAGTTTCAGCATAAGGTGTAATGGGTTGTTCGCCGTACACGGTGGCGGAGGAGCTAAAAATAAAGTTTTTAACGCCCGCACGACGCATGGCCTCCACCAGAACCAGAGAACCATGGATATTATTATCATAATATTCCAGGGGCTTATTGACGGATTCACCAACGGCTTTAAGCGCTGCAAAATGGATCACTGCATCTATTTTGTGTTGATTAAAAATCTTATCCAGCAAGGCAGCATCGCGAACATCTCCCGAATAAAATACCGGTTGGTGTCCGGTGATCTGTTCAATTCGCTTTAATACACTCGCCTTGCTGTTACATAGATTATCAATAATAACGGGAGTATGTCCGGCTTCAATTAACTGCACACAGGTATGACTGCCAATGTAACCCGTACCGCCTGTGATAAGTACATTCATTGATGCTTCTTCCTTAAGATATATTTTAGATAGGTTAACACAGCCCATTAATTCAAAAGCTGATAGCGATCGAATTATGAAAACGTTTACATCTGAGGGGCTTTCTAAAGCGAGAGAATAGGGGAATTGATAATAAAAAGGAAATACTTATAGCATGCCCCGCACTGATAATTGCAGGGCATGTTTGGATGATTAACGGTGTAACCAACCTTTAGTGGCAGATTTGCTCTTAATTTTGATGCTGTTTGGTGGGGTAACAAACAGATAATCAATCGCGTTATCCAGTCCAATAGACTTATAACCGCCTAGCTCAAATTCGTATGGATTTTCGTTGGCATTACCATAGATAACGGTTTCAAATTTTAATGGGCGAGTCCCATTATTGATTAACCAAGATTTATCCATTTTAGTCTCTGGCACTAAACGCACGGTGGTGCCGTTAACCAGATCAAAATCGCTGGTTTTAATCAGAGCATATTCCGTAACCTGATTATCATCAGTCACAATATAAACATGGTTCACAAAGAAGAAATAGACGCCAGCAATAGCAAACAGGGCGAGTGCGGGTACGCCTTTTTTCAGTTTGTCGTGTTTACGAAATACAATGAACAACGCGAGCGCAATGATTGCCGCAGTAACACCAAAAATGATGTATATAGTATTGATTGGAAACATGAAGTGTTAATCCTTAAACATAGCCAATGTGTAATTTATATTTATTTTGAACGGCTGGTATCAACCTATTTTATGCACAAAGCGTGGTCTTCCCTAACCAGTTCATGGTGGAGTCTAGCACTATAGCTAACGGTATCCAATAATTGACGAGTTTAAAAACACGCTTTAGATGTTTGGTTTGATGGTTCAGGCTTGCCAGGATTCACTGGTGATAACCTGAGCAAGGGGGATAAGGGCATTCATGCTTTGCTGATGAAGTTCTAACGTTGCCGCGGCACAGAGATCCTCCAGAATAGTAACCCGGAAGCCTAAATCATGTGCCTGACGAGCGGTGCTCTGAATCGCCATGATGGAGCTGACGCCTGCCAGCACCACATGCTGGTAACCTCGACCGGTTAACCAGTCATACAGATGATTACCGGCAAAAGCAGACACCGCCTTTTTCACCACCACTTCATCTTCGGGCTGAACATCCAATCCTTTTACCCAGTGACATCCAGCATCGCTCAAGCGTAGAGCTCCATTTTGTTTTGCCGTATTAAACAACGGTGAATAAGGGGGAATGTCGTGATAATCATCGGCAAATCCCACTTTTACCCAAATGACAGGAATATGTTTGATGCGAGCATAAGCAACGGCCTGATTGGTTCGAGAGACGATTTGACGCAGCTGAACCTGTTGATAGCTGCCGTTAGATTTTTCGTGTTCACCAACAATGTCTTCGATTAAATCAATAATAATGAGTGCGCTGGACATACAATGGCCCCTATTTATTTATCCATATTCCCTTGTCATTCCGTCTCAGGATGACAGCTGTTCAATACCATAAGCATAGCTGCTTGCCATCGGAATAAAGCTCAGGCGGTGAGTGATACATTCTGGTGCATCTTCCGCATGATGAGAAACAAACAATAGCTGGCTTTTTCCTTCCTTGATCAGCACGTCTATCCAACGTTTGACCAATTGACGGTTTAATGGGTCCAGCCCCTGAAGGGGTTCATCAAGAATAAGCAAGGCCGGATGTTTAACCAGCGCTCGGGCGATCAGGGTTAAACGCTGTTGTCCCCAGGATAAAGCCTGAAATGGCGTATTAGCGAGATCGGCCAGACCTAATAAATCCAGCCACTGTTGGGTCAGGCTATCTTGGGTATCGGATGTTGCCTGATAAATACCAATAGAATCTAAATAACCAGAGAGAATCACATTACGCACGCTGACGCTTACTCGGTAATCCTGATGCAGACTGCTGCTGACGTAACCGATGTGTTTTTTGATATCCCAGATTGTCTCTCCGCTGCCACGACGACGGCCAAACAGCGTCAGGTCATTGCTATAACCTTGAGGATGGTCACCGGTAATTAAACTTAATAGGGTGGATTTACCTGCGCCGTTAGGCCCGATAATTTGCCAGTGTTCGTTGGGATTTACTTGCCAGTTGAGCCCATCAATGATTGGACGATCGTTATACGAGATATAGCAATGGTTTAAGGTGATCAGGGGCAAATCTGCCGGCAGCGGCGTATCAATTGTGAATTCAGGTGGAGGTAATGACATGCCTGATATGCGTTCGGTTTGGGCCAGTTGTGCGATTAACGCTTCAGACATAATCTCTTGGCGTAAACCGGTGCGGGTGAGATGACAGTCTGCCAGAATACCGGTGTGGCTAATAAAATCCGGTATTTCATCAAAGCGATTTAACACCAATACCAGCGTTAACCCTTTATTTGACAACTCGGCCAACAGAATCGCCAGTTGTTCTCGTGAAGCGATATCAAGACCGTCAAAAGGTTCATCCAAAATCAGTAAATCAGGTGAGGAGAGTAAAGCCTGACACAGCAGCGTTTTACGCGTTTCACCGGTGGACAGGTATTTAAAACGACGGCTTAATAAATGAGATATACCGAACATGTTAGCCAAACGCAGACATTCTGCTTCATCGTGATGGTTCATCTGGATAATTTCAGCGGTTGTTCGGCCGGTATCATTTTCCCCTTCACTAAGCAGGTCGGTATTATTACGCAGCCACTCTTCCTCTATGAGTTTTTGTAATTGTTCGAAAGAGAGCCTGACAATATGCTGAAAATGGTTTTCACGTTTACCGCTTAACAGGATTAATTCATCTGAGAGTGCGCGGGCAAGGGCTGACTTACCACTACCGTTGGCACCGACGAATGCCCAACTTTCTCCTTCATTCAGGCATAAGTCCGGCAGAGAGAGAGTTTTAGTATCGCTCAGGCGAAAGCAACCCTCTGAAATAGTTAACTGTTTCATATCCTAACCCCTTCACTTGCCATATTGGTAAATTGTTATTTATTTTTTATAGTGTTTGCGGTTTAGCATGACAAAATAAATATTAAAAGACAGCAACATAATGTGCGGGTTTTAAAAAGTTATGCTGAATATGTATTGAATAGGATGAGCCGTGGTGAAAATCGACAGCCCAATGACTTGGGCTGTAAGCGGCATATTTATCAGGGCATGACGATGACTAAAAATTATATTTTACTGAATAGATAATTCCGTCCTGTAAGAAGCTTTCACCGAGCTTATTATCCGCATAGCGATATTGGATACCGGTAGTGATTTTGCTATTGGGTTTCCACCAGAGAGCTTGAGCACCATTAATACCATCGCGTCCACCATTGCCTTTAGCGTACTTATCAGCCCGATCAAATTCATATTCGGACCAGTTGGTTAGTGCGAATTTCTCTCCCCATAGCGTGAAGTCATATCCGGCAACCCAGCCAAAGACATAACCATTATTGCCACTGTAATAGGTTTGATCGGTGTAACGCTTGGCAATAAACGGTTTATACCAGAAGTTATCGAGTTTGAGGTTATAGCCGATACCGTATAGTCCCATCACATCATGAAAATTGCGTCCATTGGGTGAACCGTAAGTCCCATAGAGATGGGTATATAAGTTAAAACCGCTGTCCCATAAATAGATGCGGTTAGTATTTTTAAAGGTATATCGCTGTTCGCTGCCGGGCTTATCGTGTCGGTTATTGAATGGGTTTTCCCAATCGAAGAAACCGTATAGTTCACCCCAGCTAAAGCCAGCACCACCTTCCAGTTCCAGATAGGCAAAGTCATCTTTATGGGATTGTTTCGACGTTCGATGGGTGGTGTGTGAAGTCCAGTCAAGATAATGCAGCCCGATATCGGCAAAACTCCATAAATATTCAGCTTGAGCGGTAGGGGGAACGGTGAACGAGGTCATCACAATCAGAGCAGAAAGATGTTTTTTCATTGACGTTATATCCTTTATGTCAGAAGTCTATTCAGAGAAAAATTCTCTGATAAAGTGAAATATTATTGTTATGGGATGCCGATAAAGAATGGCGCTTTATTATTAGATAGTGAGAGGAGGTAATACCAATACTCTATTTTTGATTATCGATATAAATTTAATATTAATCTTCTGGTGTTTTTTAATGGCCATTTAAAGGGTAATAACAACAATTCGTTATTTATATTTTGTGATGTAACGCATAAATAAATGCTTATTATTTTTTGGAATAGATAATCTTAAGGAATGAAAAGAGAGCTGTCGCGAAATAATAAATTTATTTGAAGTTTAATCCGAAAAGTTGATTTAGGCCTTAGCGGTTATTGTAGGCGTAAATGGTTGATAGAGCATAGTGTTGGTCAATTAAGAAAATGTGAGGCGTTTATTCTTTGGTTTTTTCTATTGAGCGCTGGAATTCAGCCGACAACTGAGAGAGGGAGCACGGCCAGCATGGAAGCTGGGCGAGGCGCTGCTTTGCCGGGAGCAAATCAGCGCCGGTGCGTTAACCCGAATGAAGGCGGAGGGGAGTCGCGAAGCGACCTGAATTCGGGGGCGAAGGCGCGGGGTGCAGGGGCGTTCGCCATAACGCCCTCTGCTCGGCCACGTATACTGATGTTGATTTATTCTCTGTACTGATAGTGGACGAAACTTTCGCTGTTATTAAGCTTAATTAACAAACATTACCAATAAGGCATGTTTTTCTCACAACAACACCTGACTCAACACTCATGACTTAACCTTGGTTAAAAAACTTTTTCCTTCACTAAACGACGGTAAATTAAACCAACTCGCCAGACTTTGGCCAATATCAATAAAGGTTTCTCTGACGCCCAGATTTTCAGCCGGGATTTGTTTGCCATAGACCAGTACCGGAATATGTTCTCGAGTATGATCGGTACCGGGCCAACTGGGATCACAACCGTGATCGGCGGTAATAATCACGACATCATCGTCGCGCAGTCGTGAATACAGTTCCGGCAGTCGGCGATCGAACAGTTCCAGTGCGGCGGCGTAGCCAGCAATGTCACGGCGATGGCCGTAGTTTTGGTCGAAATCAACAAAGTTGGTCATAATAATGCTGAAATCGTTATCTTCAGATGTCGCTTTTAACGTGGCGTCCCATAAGTTATCCAGCCCATTAGCCTTTATTTTTTGCGTAATGCCAACGCCGGCATAGATATCGGAAATTTTACCGATGGCGATAACGTTACCGCCAGCATCAGCCAGCTTTTTCAATACGGTATCCGCCGGTGGTGGTACTGCCAAATCCTGACGATTACCGGTTCGATTAAAGCCGCTGGTGGCATCACCGACAAAGGGACGGGCGATGACCCGACAGATATTATAGGCATCAACCTCTTCACGCGCGATTTCACACAGCTGATACAGTTTCTCCAGACCGAAGGTTTGCTCATGACAGGCAATTTGAAACACTGAATCGGCAGAGGTGTAAAAGATGGGTTTGCCGGTTCTCATATGTTCCTCGCCATACTGTTCCAGAATAACGGTGCCGGATGAATGGCAGTTTCCCAGATAGCCGGGCAAATTGGCTCGCTTGACTAGATTATCCAGCAGAGATTGAGGAAACGAATTAATGGGTTGACTGAAATATCCCCAGTCAAAGCGTACCGGCACCCCAGCCAGCTCCCAGTGACCAGACGGCGTATCTTTACCGGAAGACGCCTCTTTGGCTGCACCATAAGAACCTATCAGCGAAGGGTTGGCTGAAAAACCCGCCGGCAGGCTACCACTAGCCATTTGTCCCGCTAGCCCTAACCCCAGACGTTCCAGATTAGGCAGGTGTAATGTGCTGTGAGCATCGGATTTAGTGCGTTTGGTCGCACAATATTCAGCAATATGCCCCAAGGTATTTGAACCGACATCGCCAAAACGATCGGCGTCGGGAGTGGCTCCGAGACCAAAAGAATCCATAATTAAAATAATTGCGCGCATCTTATTTCCCAATAATTAAACGTCAGTCAATTGAACACATCTTTTATATATAACAGGAATTCCACTTCGATAGGTAAATTTAATCGATATTAAATTCATATCGATCCTGTGGCTAAACAATATTGGTAAAGCTCTTTTATATATCGGTATAAATAAAAAGGATTAAAAAAGAATGGCTCAATATGTTGATTAACATTTTTAATAAGGGATGCATTATGTCAAAAATAGAATTATCTCAGAATCCATTTTACGCGGCCGATATTATTCGTGCATACAGACCTGACTTTACTCCCCGCGTTGCCTTTATTTTAGGTTCGGGCTTGGGGGCTTTAGCGGAACAAATAGAAGATGCCGTTGCTATTTCCTACCAGAAGTTGCCGGGATTTCCGGTCAGCACGGTACACGGCCATGCCGGCGAACTGGTATTAGGAACGCTGGCGGGAGTGCCAGTTGCCTGTATGAAAGGGCGAGGTCACTTCTACGAAGGGCGAGGTATGTCGGTGCTAACGGATGCCATCCGCACCTTTAAGCTCTTGGGCTGCGAACTGCTGTTTTCAACCAATGCAGCGGGTTCACTGCGTCCGGAAGTTGAACCGGGCAGTCTGGTTGCTCTGTATGACCACATCAACACCATGCCGGGCACACCGATGGTGGGGCCAAATGATGACCGCTTTGGTGAACGCTTCTTCACGCTTGCTAATGCCTATGATGCGGATTACCGCGCACAGTTACAACAGGTGGCTAAAGCGTCCGGATTCCCGCTTTCCGAAGGGGTATTTGTTTCTTATCCCGGGCCGAATTTTGAAACCGCCGCTGAGATCCGCATGATGCAGATGATCGGAGGAGACGTGGTCGGCATGTCGGTGGTGCCTGAAGTGATTTCCGCCCGTCACTGTGGGTTGAAAGTGGTCGCGGTGTCGGCAATTACTAACCTGGCAGAAGGTCTGGGGAACGTGAAGCTCTCCCATGAACAGACCCTCGCGGCAGCTAAATTATCCAGTGCCAACTTCATTACGCTGATTTGTGGTTTCTTACGCCAGTTGGCTTGAGACAGAAAGCAACGTTGAGGAGACAGCGATGTCAGCATTGATGGGGTTATCTGTTAATTCGAACGCAGTATGGATAAATAACGCGAAGGGAAAACAGCATGGGCATTAAAAGTCGATTAAAAATCATGTCGTTTTTACAGTATTTCATCTGGGGAAGCTGGCTGGTCACGCTGGGTTCTTACATGATGAATACGCTTCATTTTAACGGCTCATCCGTCGGCATGGTCTATAGCACCAAAGGGCTGGCTGCGGTGCTGATGCCGAGTCTGGTTGGTATTATTGCCGATAAATG
Organism: Pragia fontium DSM 5563 = ATCC 49100; assembly: GCF_900112475.1. Taxonomy (GTDB): domain Bacteria; phylum Pseudomonadota; class Gammaproteobacteria; order Enterobacterales; family Enterobacteriaceae; genus Pragia; species Pragia fontium. The sequence goes on from NZ_FOLW01000002.1 coordinate 318,217, forward strand.
GATGTCTGCGAACCGGGTTTATACCTTGTGCCACTTCCTCTGTGCTGGCGCGCTGTTCTATTCGGCAACGGTTAACGACCCTAACCTGATGTTTTGGGTGATGCTGGTGAATGCGATGGCATTTATGCCGACTATCGCTTTGTCTAATACCATCTCCTATAGCTGTCTGGAAAAAGCGGGGCTGGATACAGTAGTGAACTTTCCCCCGATTCGAGTATTTGGCACGCTTGGTTTTATCGTGGCGATGTGGGCCATCAGCCTGATGCGTCTTGAGCTGAGTAATATACAGCTCTATATCGCTTCTGGTGCTTCTCTGCTGCTGGCCCTGTACTCATTAACCTTACCGGCTATACCCACTGCCGGGAAAAAGCGCAATCAGGGTTGGGTCAGCTCGCTGGGTTTAGATGCCTTTGTCTTGTTTAAAAAGCCCAGAATGGCGGTGTTCTTTCTCTTCGCCATGTTATTAGGGGCGGTTCTGCAAATCACCAATACTTTTGGTAGCCCATTCCTGCATGATTTTGCTTTAAATCCTGAGTTTAAAGACAGTTTTGTGGTGCAGTATCCGTCTATTCTGCTGTCCGTTTCACAGATGGCGGAAGTGCTGTTTATCTTAGCTATTCCGTTTTTCCTGAAACGTTTTGGCATTAAAACCGTGATGTTATTAAGCATGGTGGCATGGACGCTACGTTTCGGACTATTCGCTTATGGTGATCCTTCCGCCAGTGGTTTTGTGTTGTTAATGCTATCGATGATTGTTTATGGCTGCGCCTTTGACTTCTTCAATATCTCTGGTTCGGTTTTTGTTGAGCAGGAGGTCAGTTCTGATATTCGCGCCAGTGCACAGGGGCTGTTTATGACCATGGTTAACGGTGTTGGCGCCTATGTTGGTGCGATTCTGAGTGGTCGAGTTGTTGACTATTTTTCAGTGGATGGCATCAAGGATTGGCACACCATCTGGTTGGTTTTTGCTGCTTATGCTCTGATTCTGGCGGTGATATTCCATTTCACTTTTCAATATCAGCATCGGCCAGAGAAGTTAGCAAAAGCCAGTGTTGCTCAATAGTTGAACTGAGGGGCCCATTCAGGCTCCTCAATAACGCAATCTTTAAGAAAGCATGACGTAGCAACAGATATTGCTGCGTTGATTACCGTATTTTAATGGAGTAATGAATGAAAGAAATCCTTATGTCTTCCGGGGTTGGTTTTGCCGTCGGTGCGCTGTGTACTTTTCTCAGATTGCCGATTCCTGCCCCTAATGTGTTACCTGGGGTATTGACGATAGTTTTTATGTACTTCGGTTATCTGACGATTAAATGGTTCATACAGTAATAATGAAAGGAAAAGACAGCATGCACAACTTGAAAGCAACGGCACAACAGGCTTTGAATTTGATGGATTTGACGTCGTTAAACGCTAACGATACCCGCACGGTGATTAATCAACTTTGTCACAACGCTAACACGGCTTATGGTCATCCGGCGGCAGTTTGCGTTTACCCGGCGTTTATTGCTGACGCCAGACAGGCTTTAGCACAGCAGGGGATATCGGTGGTTAAGATTGCCACGGTAACTAACTTCCCTTATGGGGCAGATAATATTGAACTTGCCGAGCAAGAAACCAGAGCCGCGATTGCGGCGGGTGCCGATGAAGTCGATGTGGTATTTCCGTGGCGTGCATTACAGACCGGCAATGGGCAGATCGGTTACGATTTGGTGGTTGCATGTAAGGCGGTTTGCGGCGATAAACTGCTGAAAGTCATTATTGAAAGTGGTGAGCTGAAAACCCCTGAATTGATTCGTCAGGCTTCGGAGATTGCCATTGATGCCGGAGCGGATTTTATTAAAACCTCTACTGGTAAAGTGACAGTGAATGCAACGCCGCAGGCCGCGCAAATTATGCTGAGCGTTATTGCTGAAAAAGGCGGTCGCTGTGGCTTTAAAGCGGCTGGTGGGGTGCGTTCTGCCGAAGAAGCTCGGGTTTATCTCTCTATCGCCGCTGATTTACTGGGGGAGGCATGGATTACGCCGGCGCATTTCCGCTTCGGTGCCTCCAGTTTGTTAACTAGCCTGCTGGCAACATTGGATGGTCAGCGATCTACGGTTTCAACGGCGGCTTATTGATTAAACCTGCAATCTTGCTTACCGAGTGAAGTTCTGACCAACGACTTTTTATAATAAAAAGATAGGCATTGCCTAAACAGGAGTCTTTGTGAATCAGACTGAGCGGGTATATCGCACTGACCTGAAATTATTACGTTATTTTCTGGCCGTTGCGGAAGAACTCCACTTTGGTAAGGCGGCGGCTCGGTTGAATATGTCACAACCACCGCTGAGCATTCATATTAAGGAGCTGGAATCTCAACTGGGTACCATGCTGTTTTTACGTCACTCCCGCAGCGTAGCCCTGACCCATGCCGGGAGAGTATTGATGGAAGAAACTCGTAATCTGTTGTCTACCGCGAATCAGGCATTGGCTCGGGTTGAGCAAATTGGTCGTGGTGAGCGGGGTAGAATCGAACTGGGCATAGTGGGTACTGCGCTGTGGGGATCATTAAGGCCAGCGCTGTATCGTTTTATCAAGGATAATCCTACCGTAGATATTATCTTCCGCGAGAAATCTCCCGGTGTGCAAATGACATTGCTGGAGCGACATGAGATTGATGCTGGTATTTGGCGCATGGCGGATACACCGCCCCTTGGTTTAAACAGTCTGCGTTTGCAGCAGGCCTCTTTTTTAGTCGCGTTACCCACTGAACATCGTTTAACTCGATATTCATCCATTCCATTACATGAGTTGAGAAACGAACCGTTTGTCGCTTTACCCGCGGTACATTCTGACTGGTCTTTTTTACAAAAGGTATGTTTTCGAGCCGGTTTTTCGCCCCATATTGTTCGGGAAGCGATTGAACCACAAACCGTATTGGCGCTGATCAGTATGGGGCTGGGGATTACCTTCATGGCGGATAGCTATGCGCAGATGAACTGGCCCGGTGTGGTATTCCGTCCTTTGGACGAGCGTATCCCCGCAGATTTATATGTGGTTTACGATGAACTACAAGTGACTTCAACCACACTGCGGCTGATTGAAGAGATGAAACAGGTTTCTGAGGTGGTATAACTCTATTTACCGTTATCTGTGGAGGCAGATAACGGTACGTTATGGATTTAGCAAAGTGTAGCGATAATCACACTTTCAGCGCTAAAGGTTGCCCAAAGTTGCTGTCCAGCTACCGGAGATATACGGTCGGCTTGCTGATTACTGATGGTGGAACACAGGGTTTCTCCATCGTCCAGTTTAAGCAGAATCTCACTGCGATGTTCACTGCGCGTGACTGAAATGACCACACCTGACAGGCAGTTATCGCTTTCAATGACCGGTTTGGTATGCAGGTCAATCAGCGGTGCTTTGATCAGCGCCAATATCTCTTTGCCATCCGTTAGTTGCAGCCGCTCAATACTTTGTTGGGTGAGGGAAGCGTTAATTCGCGTTTTACCATCGGCCATCAATAGCGTAATGCACTCAGGCAGCGTCGTTTTATGCTGAGTATCGATGGTGCCGAAAAACTGATTACGGGCGCTGGTTTGTAGTGAAAAGCGAGCAATAGCCCCCAACAGGCTATCAAGCGGCATGGTATCGTCTTGTAGAACGTCGAAGGCTTTTTGCTGTATTTTTTCCAATAGATCGTAAAGCTGAATCAGACGCTGACCGTAAGTGGTCAAATGTGCACCGCCGCCGCCTTTACCGCCGGTAGCTCGCTCAACTAATAGATGCTCGGTTAGCTGATTCATTTCATTAACGGCATCCCAAGCGCTTTTGTAGCTGATACCCGCGAGTTTGGCGCCTTGACTGATTGAACCCGTATGGGCTATCTGTTTTAATAGTGCGATACGACGCGGATCGGCAAACAGATTTCCCTGTAGTTTTAGGGTAAGCAGAATTTCAGCATTCATGGCGAATAGGTCCGTTTAATCAAGGCGTGATACATTGTCACTCATTTTAGACATTCTGCCAAACGGGCACGCCGCACATTTAGCTGAAATTTAGCGGCAGATTGCTGTTAGACTCTGTGCTAATATTTATCTATCCGTCAGATATTGAACAACAGGAAGTGCTGAAGCGCTTTGTACTGAATTGAGGAACTTATGTCTGAGTTGTTTTCACTATTAAAAAGTTTGCTTTTTGCGGCCTGCATGGTTCCCGTGGTAATGGCACTGATTCTGGGAGCTATTTACGGATTGGGTGAAGTCTTTAATATGATTTCCAGATTCGGTCGTAACGATCACCGTCAAACTGAACATAAAAACTGATTTTTATCAGCTAATGATTTTAAATACCGGCCCTGTTTATCAGGGCCGGTATTTTTTTGCCTCAGGATACCTCCCTCGGCTTATTCTGGCATAAAGCCAATTTGAAGCGGTGACAAGCCAATAACAAAGCGTTATATTATTCTTTATATATCGATAAGCGTATTGACCGTCCTGACAATAGAATAATAATGAGGCTAGATAGATGAAGACAAAATTGCAGTTTACCGCCGTTGTGGCGTTATTAGCCGCCAGCCTGTTTCAAACGGCGGCCGCGGCTGAGAAAGTTACCGTATTTGCAGCGGCTTCGTTAACCAATGCATTGGGTGAGATTGCTACGGAATATCAGAAAAAAACCGGCGTAGAAATCAAATCTTCTTTTGCTTCATCTTCAACTCTGGCTCGTCAGATTGAGCAGGGCGCTCCGGCAGATCTGTTTATTTCTGCTGATCAGCAGTGGATGGACTATGTGATAGACAAAAAACTGATGGATGATAAAACCCGCGTTACGCTATTAGGCAATGATCTGGTGCTGGTTGCCCCGCTGAATAGCCCGCTTAAGCACGTTAATGTCAATAAAGTGACTGACTGGTCATCGCTGTTAAAAGACAGTCGTTTGGCGGTTGGTGATCCCGATCATGTACCGGCAGGTATTTACACCAAGCAGGCTCTGACCTATTTAGGCACATGGGATCAGTTGGCACCAAAAATGGCTCGTGCGAATAACGTTCGTGCTGCATTGGCATTGGTTGAACGAGAGGAAGCGCCGTTGGGCATTGTGTATGGTTCCGATGCGGTGGCCAGCAAGAAGGTGAAAGTAGTGGGTATCTTCCCGGAAGAGAGCCACTTACCGGTAGAGTATCCAATGGCCACCGTGAAAGATCATTCAACGCCGGTGGTTGAGGCATTCTTCAAATATCTGGCAACGCCTGAAGCGTCTGCGGTATTTGAGCGTTATGGTTTTAGCCCACGTCATCAATGATGTTATCTCAATATGAATTAGAAGCCCTGCTACTCAGCCTGAAAGTAGCCGGAGTGGCAGTTGCCTTTAGCCTGCCAATAGGGATTTTTGTCGCATGGATTCTGGCTCGCTGCAACTTTCCCGGTAAAGCGCTGGTTGATAGCGTCATTCATCTACCGCTGGTATTGCCGCCGGTGGTTATCGGCTATTTGCTGCTGATTGGGATGGGGCGTAAGGGAATTATTGGTGAATGGTTGTATAACTGGTTTGGTTTTAGTTTTACCTTTAGTTGGCGAGGGGCGGCACTGGCCTCGGCAATTATTGCTTTTCCGCTGATGGTGAGAGCGATTCGCTTGGCATTAGAGGCGGTCGATACCAAACTGGAGCAGGCTGCCCGAACCTTAGGGGCGGGTTTCTGGCGGGTACTGTTTACCGTGACGTTACCGTTATCGTTTCCCGGGCTGCTGGCTGGCGTGGTGCTGGCTTTTGCTCGTTCACTGGGGGAGTTTGGTGCCACCATTACCTTCGTGTCCAACATTCCCGGTGAAACTCGCACCATTCCATTAGCCATGTATACGCTGATTGAAACCCCCGGCGCGGAAGGGGATGCCGCCAGACTGTGCATTATTGCTATTTTATTGTCGCTGCTATCGCTACTGATGTCGGAATGGCTATCGCGTTGGAGCCAACGGAGGTTGAAAGGCTAATGCTAACCTTGAACTTTAAACAGCGTTTGGGTGACTTAGGGCTGGATGTGTCCGTTCAGGTGCCCGGCAACGGTATTACCGCCGTTTTTGGTTTATCCGGAGCGGGTAAAACTTCGCTGATTAATGCCGTTAGTGGATTAACGCATCCTGACAGCGGAGAAATTATCTTAAACCAGCGAGTTTTGGTTGATTGTGCTAAAGGTTATTTTTTACCCCCTGAAAAGCGACATATTGGTTATGTGTTTCAAGAAGCCCGGCTATTTCCCCATTACAGTACCAAAGGTAATCTACAGTATGGAATGAAGCCCAGTATGGCTGCTCAATTCGATACCATTGTTGAGCTATTGGGTATTGGTCATTTACTTAAGCGCTTTCCGATGACCTTATCCGGTGGTGAAAAACAGCGGGTAGCAATAGGCAGAGCTTTGCTGACCGCGCCGGAGCTACTGTTGATGGATGAGCCTCTGGCCTCGCTGGATGTACCGCGTAAACGGGAATTGATCCCTTATTTGGAGCGTTTGGCACACGATGTAAATATTCCTATTCTGTACGTGACCCACAGTCTGGAAGAGATTTTACGCTTGGCTAAACAGGTTATCATTCTGGATGCGGGGAAAGTCAGGGCCTCTGGAGAACTGGAAACCGTTTGGGCCAGTGAAGCGATGAGCCCATGGTTACATCAGGAAGAGCGCAGCAGCATTCTTAATCTAACGCTACTTAAACAGCATGATAACTATCCAATGACTGGTTTGGCGTTAGGGGATGATTGCTTATGGGTCAGTAAGGTTGATGCTCGACCCGGGGAAAAACTACGCGTGCGTATTAACGCTGCGGATGTATCTTTGGTATTAGCGCTGCCGCAACAAAGCAGCATTCGTAATATTCTCGCCGCTGAGGTCGTAGACGTGTATACATCGGAAGATAAGGTAGACGTCAAGTTATCCGTTGGTCAGCACTACCTCTGGGCTCGGATCACGCCATGGGCCCGAGACGAATTAAATATTGTCGTAGGGCAGCGGCTGTACGCTCAAATTAAGAGTGTATCGATGAGTCGTGAAGCCTGGTAAAACAGCTGGTTATTCAGGGGAACCTGAATAACCAGTTTGGCCCAGCTACAGCACATATTGCCGAATAGTATTGGCAATTGCGGGTGTTTCATTCTCGCCAATAACCATATCGGCGTGGACTTTGACATCTTGGTTACTATTCCCCATCGCGACGCCTAATCCTACCTGCGTGAGCATACTCACATCGTTGAGGTTATCACCGAAGGCGATAACCTTATCCATACTGATACCCTGAGATTCAACCCATTCACGTAGCCGGTTACCTTTGCTGTTACCCTGTTGAGCAAGGTCGATCTGGTTATGCCAGGAACGCTCACAGGAAAGCCCCAGTTCATCTTCTATCAGTGCGCTGAAGTGGTTTAAGGCATCGGTATCTTCGCTGGACGTGGCAAATTTCCACACGTTCTCTGCATTGTTAATGGCTGTTTCAAACGTATCGACGTGCAGTATATTCGGCCGTTGGTTCTCGGGCAGGCGCTCTGACCAGGCATACCAGCGGGTAATATTGTCATCACGCTGTTCAAAGGTCATGGCATTATCAATATACATCAGGCTCTGAATAGGGTAATCACGTAACAGTTGTGCTACGCGTATTGCCTGTGGCTTGGTTAGCGGTGTTCCCGACAGAACCTGCTGTTTTTGATAATCATAACTATAGGTGCCATTACAGCAGATGGCAGGGGTATCAAGTTGCAAGGCCTGATAAAAAGGGTGAATGGCCACATGGTGACGGCCGGTCACAATGATCACCTTCACGCCTTGCTTACGCGCCTGAGTGAGCGCTTCTAGCGACTCTGGCAAGATCTGTTTCTGTGAGTTAAGCAAGGTTCCGTCTAGGTCAAGGGCAATAATTTGATATTTCATAACCTGTATGCCATCTGTTTTTTATGAGTGAAAGAAGAAGAATATCGGCATTAATTCGAGCATAAAAGCCTCCTATTATCAAAGTTTAATTGTCGACATAGACGGATAAGCATGATTGGTAACATATCTGTAATATTACTGGAATATTCTATGTAAACGCATAACAGGACTTACTGTATTTCTTGTGTGGCAAGTAAAGGCTTATTGACAGGTAAGTTATACATATTATTGGAAATCAGGCGGATAAGCGTATTTATTCTATTGATGAGATAAAGCCTGTGTAATGTAGCATTGTTAGAATGTCATAAAGATTTTTTTCAGACTTTTTTAAGCATAAATCTCTAGTAAACCAGTGTAAAAAAAATTTCTTAAAGCAGAATTTCGACACGAATTGAAGTTACCCGCCTTACGCAATGTAGCAGTATTAGTAGGAATTTTTTACTTATCCACTATTCCTGTGGATAACCTTGTGCATTAACGTTAGAAAAGCGGTTTTGGCCTAGGTATCATGCGGCTTGTTCGGATTTTGTCTGCATTCTCGACGATGATTAAAAATCATTTATTATCATGCAGTTAATTAAAATCAAGAGGCCTAAAACCAACGCATTTCCGTTTAGTATTATTCACCTATAGAATAAGTCGAAATATAAAATGTCAACTTTTTTCTGGGGATAAATTACATTTCTATAGCTTGACTATTCACCTTTATGGTTATACCTAGCAACTGACATTTTTGTTGTTTTAAAATTAAGCAGTTAGCTAAAGTTATTTTATACTGGATTAATATACAGTATAATGCGAGTGGCAAAAACCTGTCTAGCTCCACATAATAGATTTTGCGATCTTCACCGAACTTTGTTTTTAGGTCACTGGTTTTTCAATTCAGGTAGCATGAGCGATGAGTAAAACATTCAAATTAAATTCAGCCTTTCAACCCGCAGGGGATCAACCTGAGGCCATCAGACGGTTGAGTGAAGGATTAGAAGATGGATTAGCCCATCAAACGCTGCTTGGCGTAACGGGCTCCGGTAAGACCTTTACCATTGCCAATGTCATTGCTCAACTTGATCGACCAACAATGATACTTGCACCAAACAAAACGTTGGCGGCACAGTTGTACGGTGAAATGAAGGCTTTCTTTCCTGAGAATGCGGTAGAGTATTTCGTTTCTTACTATGACTACTATCAACCCGAAGCGTATGTACCCAGCTCTGATACGTTTATTGAGAAAGATGCCTCTATTAACGAACATATAGAGCAAATGCGCTTGTCTGCGACTAAAGCGTTATTGGAACGCCGCGATGTGGTGCTGGTTGCGTCGGTGTCTGCCATCTATGGTCTGGGCGATCCTGATGCTTATTTAAAAATGATGCTGCATTTGACCCGCGGGATGATTATCGATCAGCGTTCCATTCTTAAGCGGCTATCGGAATTGCAATATACCCGCAACGATCAGGTTTTTCAGCGCAGTACTTTCCGGGTACGTGGCGAAGTGATTGACGTTTTCCCGGCGGAATCCGATGAGTATGCACTGCGTATTGAACTATTTGATGATGAGGTTGAGCGGTTATCGGTATTTGATCCGTTAACCGGTCAGGTTCAACAAGTGGTACCTCGTTTTACCATCTACCCTAAAACCCACTATGTCACGCCGCGCGAACGTATTCTGGAAGCGATTGAAGGCATTAAAGTGGAGTTGGCGGATCGCCGCAGAGTGTTGCTGGCAAATGATAAGCTGGTGGAAGAACAACGTCTGACCCAACGTACTCAGTTTGACATTGAGATGATGAATGAGCTGGGTTACTGCTCAGGAATAGAAAACTATTCGCGCTACCTGTCCGGACGTGGTGAGGGCTATCCGCCGCCAACCCTGTTTGACTATCTGCCGGCAGACGGTTTATTGGTGATTGATGAGTCTCACGTCACTGTGCCACAGATTGGGGGGATGTATCGCGGCGACCGTTCCCGTAAAGAGACGCTGGTAGAGTACGGTTTCCGCCTGCCTTCGGCACTGGATAACCGACCGCTGCGCTTTGAAGAGTTTGAACAACTGGCACCACAGACCATTTATGTCTCCGCTACGCCGGGCAATTACGAGCTGGAAAAATCTGGCGGAGAGATCATCGAGCAGGTGGTGCGTCCGACAGGGCTTCTGGATCCGGAGATTGAAGTCAGGCCGGTGGGCACTCAGGTTGACGACCTGTTATCCGAAATTCGTATTCGGGTAGAGAAGAATGAACGGGTACTGGTTACCACGCTAACCAAACGTATGGCTGAAGATCTGACGGAATATCTGGAAGAGCACGGCGAGCGAGTACGCTATTTGCACTCAGATATTGATACCGTTGAACGGGTGGAGATTATCCGCGATTTGCGCCTAGGCGAGTTCGACGTTCTGGTAGGTATCAACCTCTTGCGAGAAGGTCTGGATATGCCGGAAGTGTCGCTGGTTGCCATTTTGGATGCCGATAAAGAAGGCTTCTTGCGCTCAGAACGTTCGCTGATTCAGACCATTGGTCGTGCGGCGCGAAATCTGAACGGTAAAGCGATTCTCTATGGCGATAGAGTGACTAACTCGATGGCTAAGGCGATAGGAGAAACCGAACGGCGTAGAGCGCGGCAAATAGCGTATAACGCCGAGAATGGTATTGTGCCGCAGGGACTGAATAAGTCCGTTGAGGATATTCTTGAGTTAGGCCAGGGTCTGGGTACGCTGAAAAATAATAAAGGTCGCGGCAAGAAGAAAGCCGCAGAGCCAGCGGCAGATTACACTGCACTGACACCGCAGGCGTTGGATAAGAAAATCCGCGAGCTGGAAGGCAAGATGTATGAACATGCGCAGAATCTGGAGTTTGAAGAGGCTGCTCATCTCAGGGATCAATTACAGAAACTGAGGGAACAGTTTATTGCCCTGTCATAACTCTCGTTAAAATATTAGCGACTGCGGCCAGCTTGTTAAATACATGACTGGCCGTTTTTATTGGCGACGATTGCGGATTAACCGATCTTGCTCCACGCCGGCATTCGCGGTTGGCTCGATGTTTTTGAGTTGGCCGTTTGACTGTATCAACTGCCAGCCCTGACTTTTATCATAGTAATAAACGTTGCCGTCTTTACCTGCGTAGACACGTTGTGCTGAACGAACTGAATTGCTGTCGATGCTTTGGGGAGATGGCGCATTACGGTAAACGCCAGAATCCAGGTCATTTTGAGCATGGCTGCTGCTGTAGCTAACTGTTCCCCGCTGTTTATTTCCGGTGATTTTATGATAGCCACTGCTGCCGATATGGTCATGATTGATAGTCGAGTCCGACCAGACTATTCGAGTGGTCTGATCCAAGGTGTTTCCCTGACCCGCATCAAGATTATTAAGCATCACAACAGGGCCATTGCCCCAGAGATTGCCAAAAGGTCGGTACCAGATGGAAACGTCGCTTTGGTTGGAAATCAACTGATGTACGCCTTCTGGCATAGTATTGGCAAACTGATTGAGATTCACCATTAGCGTTTTCTGCTGAAGGGCGGTATTGATCTGTGCTAAATAGTTAGCTCGATCGGATGCGCTGCCGGGAAGGTTGGTTTGTTGAATAATCATGTCGTATAGCCGGGTGGTACCGGCCAGCATATTGCTTTCAATCAAGGCCGAGAACCAGATAACGCCATATAACCTCTGGCTGGCGCTATTTTCATGCTTATTTGTTGCCATGCCTCGATTAAATGAAACGGCCAAACGTCCGGTAACTTGATGACCTTGCAGACTATCTAGCTGGGGTGGATAAAAGGTTACCGGAGCGCGGCTAATTACCGTGTAATGACGAGATGGCTGAGTATGTTCTGAATAGGTAATTTGACCCGAAGATGAAATGGTTTTAGCTGCCAGTACCGGTTGGGTAGAGGTAAGGACGAGACTTAGCAATGCTATAGACAGGGGCACAGCTTTATTTAACATGGCAATGTTTCTCCGGTATAGACCGCTAATATTGAATAATATAGGATTTGCAACTCAGTCATCTTTAAATGCAAAAGCGACATAAATCGGTCTTATCTTTAATGATACGTTAGACGATCAAGACGTTGTCAGTTGCAAAAGATTATCTTCCAACCCGGTAAATTGGTGAGTGTAGGGCCGTGACCAGACAGCGGCATCTTGCTATACTTTGCCCTCTTTATAACAGTATAAGTGGTTATTTAATGCAACATCAGTCAAAAGATCCCCTTCACGGCATTACGCTGGAACGTTTATTAACGACGTTAGTAGAAAAATACGGTTGGGAGTCGCTGGCTCGTGAAGTGAGTATCAACTGTTTCAAAAATGACCCCAGCATTAAATCCAGCCTGAAATTTCTGCGCCGTACTCCATGGGCCCGTAAACAGGTAGAAGATCTGTATATCCATAGCCTCAACGATAATCTTGATAATAAACGTGATGAAGTTAACAATCCGTGGGGAAAGTGGGTTAAGTAACTAATTGATGGTTAAATGAATTTTTCTATTATGCTATGTTATTCATACCCTTATGTTTGCATAGCGATAGGTTATGGATGACTTTTCTCCCTCCGATCTCAAAATCATTCTACATTCCCCAAAAGCTAATCTTTACGGCCTTGAACACCTTTTAAGGAAAACTGGCGAGGACAGTTGGCAGTTCGCCCAAAGTTTGCAAATTTTGACGGTTTTGGCTGCGTTATTTCATGATGTAGGTAAGTCGTCCGTTGGTTTTCAAAACAAACTTAAAGGTATCGATAGCGGACTGAAAGGTGATCCATTTCGCCATGAATGGGTCTCTATGCGAATTTTTCAGGCGATTGTTGGTAAGGCTGAAACCGATGAGCAATGGTTAACTTTCCTGAAAGATTTTAACCAGTTTGAACAGGATTATCCCCAGTGGCAGCAGGATATTTTTAAAGATGGCATTGATAATGACGATAAACAAGATGCCAGATATTACGCCTGGCAATCGTTGCCTCCACTGGCCCGTGCCGTTGGTTGGCTAATTACCTCCCATCATCGGATGCCGTTTTATGCTGATGGGGAAGAAAATAGTGAACGTTCAATTGATGAGGCATTTTTCAAACATCTGAGTCCGGTTAATGGCTGGGTACAGAATCGATATGAGCCTGTGGCCAAGGAATATATTCAGTCGTTCTGGACGTTTGAGAGCATGGTTACCGAGAGTCACTCATGGCGGAAAAGTATCGCTCGTTGGGCAGATAAAGCCCTGAGTGACAGATATTTAGCCCAGCAGAACAATTTTAGCTTTTTTGACCCGCTCTTGATGCACTTATCCCGCATGAGCCTGATGGTGGGGGATCACACTTATTCTGGTTTACCTCGCCATCGTCAGTACGGCGATAAAGATTTTTCTCTATATGCCAATACCGAGAAAAGGGATGAAAAAGCATCTCAGGTCAAGATGCGTCAGCGATTGGATGAACACCTGTTAGGCGTTGCCCGTCAGTCTGAACAGTTTAGTCAACTGCTGCCAAAGATTGCCGATAATCTGCCATCCATTGCCGATCATAAAGCGTTTAAGAAACGCACTGCCGATCCACGTTTTAGTTGGCAAAATCAGGCTTATGAGTTGGCCTGTCAGTTAAGAACTAAAAGTGAACGTGGCGGGTTCTTTGGCATCAATATCGCCTCTACCGGATGTGGTAAGACTCTGGGTAACGGCCGGATTATGTACGGATTAAGCGATCCGGATAAAGGTGCGCGTTTTACCATGGCGCTGGGCTTACGCGTGCTGACGTTACAAACCGGTCGGGAATACCGACAGCGCATGAGCTTAACCAAAGAGGATTTAGCTATTCTGGTTGGTGGTCAGGCGGTTATCGATGTGTTTAACCTGCGTCATGATGATAAAGAGAAGCGGATGGTGCTCAATGATGAAACGGAGCACCATCAAGCCCAGATAAATCATTATGGGATTGGTAGTGAGTCAGCGCAGGATTTTCAAGATGATTACGTTTACTTTGACAGCCCGATAGAAGATCACCATTTAGGTTCGGTTCTGCGCGACGAGAAAGCCAAAAAGTTACTGTATGCGCCCATTGTCACCTGCACCATTGATCACTTGGTTGGAGCGACAGAAACTGCCAGAGGCGGCAAATTTATCGTGCCTATGCTGCGGCTGTTGTCATCGGATTTGATTCTGGATGAACCGGATGATTTTAATCTGGAAGACTTACCGGCCCTGACGCGATTGGTGAATATGGCTGGGATGCTCGGTAGCCGAATATTACTCTCTTCAGCAACCTTGCCACCGGATATGCTGGCTGGACTATTTGAGGCCTATCAGGCCGGGCGGATGATTTGGAATCGTCATCATGCTATTCAGGCATCGCCGGTTGTCTGCGCCTGGTTTGACGAAACCGAGGTTAAATCGGTGGATTGCGTCGATAAGGCGCAGTTTACTCAGGAAAATACTCAGTTTGTTGCTAATCGCGTTATCAGGCTGAATCAATCTCCAATACTGCGGCAGGGGGCTATCTTGCCTTTGTCGGTTAAGCCAAAGAAAAGCCTTGAATTTAATCAGTTGGCGCAGGATCTGTTGCAGGGTATACAACGGTTACATAGCGATCATCAGCAAACCTGCCCGCAAACCGGCAAGCGAGTGAGCTTTGGCTTAATTCGATTAAGTAACATTAGTCCATTGGTTGAACTGGCTCAGGCCCTTTATCAAAGCGATGGTTTGGCCGATGCTGACATCCGGTTATGCGTTTATCATGCCAGACAACTTTTTGCCCTGCGTTCTGATTTAGAAAATCAGTTGGATCAGATTCTTCATCGTAAAGAACAACAGAATATATTTCGCCATCCGGCGGTGGCATCTGTATTAGCTGAATCGGCGTCACCGAATGTGATATTTATCGTACTGGCTACACCGGTGGCGGAAGTTGGGCGCGATCATGATTATGATTGGGCGATTGTTGAGCCTTCCAGTATGCGTTCGATTATTCAATTAGCCGGGCGGATACAGCGGCATCGGCAGGAGCCGGTATCGACGCCGAATATGCTGATGATGAGTACGAATATTCGGGCGTTGCAGCAGGGGAAAGACTTGGGAGCGGGTCATATACCGGTGTTTTGTCTGCCGGGGTTTGAATCTACCTCGAATAAACTAAGCGGGCCAGAACTCATATTACGTTCACATAACTCGGCGGATATCTTACTGACTGCGTTAGACAATATTAATTCAGTTTCGCGTATCAGTAAGCCTAAACCGCAGATTCCATTAATTGCTTTGGAACATGCGGCGATTGCCCGAGTCATGAATAAGCCTGATGGAAAGCTGAATTTAGTGAATGCATGGTGGCGTCCTTCGCCCAATTCGGTGGTTCAATCAGCGAATCCTTATTTATTTCATTTACAAAAGCAAACACCATTTAGGAAAAGTGTTCGGCAGACGCATTATATTTGTTTAATTAACGATGAGGAAAAGTTTGAATTCAGGGATATGAAGTATATCACTCAGACGGAACAAGCTAAATTTGAGGTGGATATCAATATTGTGCATAACCATAAGGTAACTCCATGGTTGAATCAGCAGTATAAAACAGTATTGGAAGGGCTGGCGGATGACATTGGGGAAAAAGACTTAAATAAGCTGGGGATTAAATTTGGCTTTGTTGATTTAGATGAACGTCAATTATCATGGAAATTTCATCCATTGCTGGGTTTTTGGCCTAAATAAAATAGGAAAAGTTTTATGTTGCCTTTGGTTTGTCAACTTTTTTATTTAAATGACCCGTCTAAAAACGCTAATATTTTGCAAGATTTAGGTTTTAAATAGTCACCAATATATAGATAAATGAGAAAGGGATGTTTATTTGTTGTACTACTGAATAGTTTTTTCAATATTAATGTTGATATTAATCATCTTAATATACGGTTGACTGCTACGATGATGTTTTTTATGCGTAACATCTAATATTTCAATATTCATTATTGAATTGGTTTTCTCTAAAATTAATTATAACTCATCGACTTTATTCATATTTGTATTGTATTGAAAGGAGATAGGCATGCCGGTTCAACGGGCAGTTCATGCTTTTATCAATGAGCGCTTGCAGGCTAAACTTGATAAAGCAAAGTCGCCGCAGGAGATTAATGACTTAAAGTTAAAATATCACCCTCACGAATGGATCGCGGATGCTGCACGAAGAGCATCACAAATACAGTTCGCGACTCATACGGTTAAAGGTATTCATCCTGATAGTAAAGGGACGAATATAAATGCTCAGTTAATTAAAATAACTGATGGATTAGTGAGTTCAGCAGATTTAAATACACACGCTTTAGATATTGTTGGTAATGCTGCCGCACTTGATGTTTATAAATTCTTAAGCGTTAGCGTTGATGAAAATAGCACCATATTAGATTTAGTATTAAAGGAAGATTCCCAACTGTTATCGGTTTTTTCCGAGAGTCCACAGCAGGCAAAACAATATTTAGCGGCATTTAAAAGCATTACTCAACGCTCAATGGAAAATGTGAAAGTCTATGAGCTAATGAAACAGCTCTTATGGCCCGTTAATATTGATGCCCAACAGCAAGATAATTATCTTAATATTGTTCCTTTATATCCCACCAGTTTTGTTCATCAGGTGTATCAAAACCTGCAAGAAATTCGATTTAGCGATGAAGTTAAATTAGCCAAAGACGCGCGCAAAAATGAAAAAGGTCATGAGGTCGGATATACCATTGTGCCTGATATTGCCTATGTAAAATTAGGGGGAACCAAGCCACAAAATATCTCTCAGCTTAATTCAGAACGCGGCGGGCGTAATTATCTCCTGCCATCTCTCCCGCCGACTAATCAACCAGAAGATACCTCTGCATGGCGGGTTAAACCTCCGGTATTGGAAAGTTCAATTTTTGACCGGGCATTCAATTATTTTGCCAAAAAACATATCAGGCGTTTCTGCCAGAACGTTATTGATGAATCTCGCAACAATGCATCCGTTCGTGAAAAGCGGCAATTGATTATTAAAGATATTCTTGAAGTTTTGATGAGGTATGGTGAACAAGTCCGTGGTTTTGACGGTGGTTGGTCTAAACATGGTGGCTTAAAGGCTTCTCAGGCGTTTTGGTTAGATCCTAAACGTGCGGATATTGATGCCGAATGGGCTGAACTAAGGGAGACAAGCGATTGGAAAATGGAGCTGGCTCATGATTTTGGCGTATGGCTTAACCACCGCTTAAATGATGCCTACCGGGATAATAAATACATACATCTGGCGGATACTGAGCAGAAAGAATGGAAATACGACATGGCGGATCTGATCAAACAAAGTATTCGGGAAGGATGGGGAATATTTGAATGAAATACTATTTAGTGATTCCTCATATCAAAATTCAGAATGCCAACTGCATTTCCAGCCCGTTGACCTATGGTTTTCCAGCAATCACCGCATTTACCGGTGCTGTACATGCGCTGAGTCGCAAGTTAACTGAAACATTTGATGTCAAATTAGAGGGGGTTGCCATTGCCGCCCATCGTTGTGACGTTCAACGTTCCAGACCTAATAATTACGCTTCAGACTGGAGCTTTATTCAGTCTCGCCATCCGATTAAAAAAGATGGCAATTCCCCTTCAATTATTGAGGAAGGGTATGCACATCTGGATGTAAGTTTAGTGATTGAAGTTATTGGTGACATGGATTGGAATCCGCAAGAGAAACAGCTTTTTTGTGACGCGGTATATCTGCAATTAATGCAACAACGTTTGGCGGGTGGAAGCGTTTTAAGTATCGGAACGGCTCAGCGTCGAATTCAGCTGCATAACGATCCTAAAGGCGATAACGAGGCCATTAAAGCGATCAAAATTCAAATTAGTCCATCGTTTCTATTGATGGATAGCCAACAGGCTTTGATTAAACATACCAAGAAGCTACAGGCTAAACATCCTGATAAAACAGCGCTGGATGCCTTAATTGACCTGTGTAGTATCCATGTGCATCCAGAGAGCGTTGGTGATGCCAGAGATGATATTAGCAAGGGGAACGTCACCTGGACGATGTCATCAGAGAAAAATGGCTGGTTAGTTCCCATCCCCGTTGGCTATAAAGGGATTGCGCCTGAATTTGGCGCTAATCAGGTAGCAGATATTCGAGCACCTCAATATCCGACTCACTTTGTTGAAACGGTCTATTCAGTCGGCGAATGGCGTTTTACCTATAAGGTTAACGATTTCAATACCATTTTCTGGCGCCATCACACCGATCTCGATAATCAATTATTTCTTGTCAGTCAGTCCTCAGCGAATGATGAAAACTTACAAACTTTATTTTAATTAAATAGTTAATCAGAATTTTTTCAAGGAGAGTCTCCATGTCTAAAACCATATTAAAAACAGCCTCAGTATTAGCTTTTGAACGTAATTTTGATGTATCTGACGGGGTGTTTTTTCAGACCAACTGGCAACAGCGTGATGGTTTTAACAAAGTTAAAATTAGTGAAAAGTCAGTACGCGGCACTATTTCAAATCGGTTAAAAAATGCGATTGCCAGCGATCCAACCAAACTAGATTCAGAGATCCAGAAAGCCAATTTGCAAACCGTTGATATGGCAGCCCTGAGTCAGGAAAACGACACTCTGGTTGTGAAATGGAGCCTGAAAGTATTACCGTTTACCGGCAAGCCCTGCGTTTGTAATGACGCCAACTACCAAAACAAACTGGAGCAAACGTTAAAAACCTATATTGATAAGGTCGGTTTTGATGAACTGGCTAAACGCTATGCCAGCAATATTGCTAATGGGCGTTTCTTATGGCGTAACCGTATGGGTGCTGAGTTTATTGATGTGGTGGTTAAGGCGGAAGGGGAGAAGCCGCTGACGTTTAAAGCCAAAGATTACTCGCTGATGAGCTTTGATAAACCCGATGGTGAATTGGAGAAATTGGCAAGCTGGATCAAGCAGGGCTTAAGCGGTGAAAAATTTGTTCTGCTGCATATTGAAACTTATGCCAAAGTCGGCAGCGGGAAAGAAGTTTATCCTTCTCAGGAACTGATTCTGGATAAGGGGAGAAAGAGCAAAACTCTGTATCAGATTGATGAAGCCGCAGCGATGCATTCACAAAAAATCAGTAATGCGTTAAGAACCATTGATACATGGTATCCGGATGCTCAATTCCCTATAGCGGTTGAGCCTTATGGCTCAGTAACGTCAATGGGTACCGCTTTTCGTCAGCCAAAAGCGAAGGCAGATTTTTATACGCTGTTTGATGCATGGGTACTAAAAGATCAGGAATTGACGTTGGAGCAGCGGCACTATGTGGCGGCTATTCTGATTCGTGGTGGCGTATTTGGTGAAAGCGGTAAGGAGTAACTGATGGATCGTTATATTGATATCCAGATTTTGCACAATCCTGAAATTGCGTCGGCGTTGGTGATGAATCAGCTTTTTTACCAACTGCACCTTACGCTGGTGGAGAATGCGAATCCAGTAGCCGTTAGTTTTCCTGATTATCACGTGGATGCCGATAATCACCGGAATAATACGCTGGGGAATCGGTTAAGGCTGCATGGTTCGGCGACGGCTTTGAATTCACTGAATATTCAGCAATATCTTATCGACATATCGAATTATGCTTTGCTGGGAGAAATTAAACCGGTTCCAGACGTGGTGCAAGGGTATGCGGCATTTGTGCGTAAACATAGCAAAAGCCCCAGAGATATTGATAGAAAACGTCAATATTTGCTTAAAAAAGCCGGTGGTGAATGGAATGATATGGCCGAGAAAAGCCTGAGTCGTTTTATTGAGAAGTTACGCTGTCAATTGCCGTTTATCCATCTGGTTAGCCATAGTTCTAAACCGGCAGAAGACGGGGGAAAAAATTATTTCCACCTGTTTATCAACAAAGAGACTGGCGAAGTGCAGCAAGGAAAGCTGACGAAATATGGGTTAAGCGATGCGCAACATCGGACAACGGTTCCTATTTTTTGACCGAATAAATTGATGTTCTTTAAAAAAATAGCGTTAACTTAAATAAACCCTTTTTTTAGCGATGTATTTTCGTTTTATATAAAACAATAAGTTACGATGACCGCTGAAAAAAGGGTATTTTGACTTAATTTCGGATAGATGTCTGATATTATCGGGGCTGTAGAGGGATTTATTGGTAAAATTTCTACTGAACCGCCGTATAGGCGGCTTAGAAAAAAGCGGTCGGAGTCAGCATTAACACGCTCTACTGAACCGCCGTATAGGCGGCTTAGAAAATAACGGGTGCTCTACGGGTGCTCTAACGGGTCTGAACCGCCGTATAGGCGGCTTAGAAAATACGGGCGCTGTAATCTATTTGCCATGTTTCCTGAACTGCCGCATAGGCAGTCCAACCCACAGTCATAAAACCAGCAACTCTTTTTATCTTTCCTTTATGTAAATCACCGGGTTTTTCGCTACATTGACGACGGCTTTTGGCTTTAATCCCTTATTTATCGTCATCTCAGCATCAGATCGCACCTTGATCCACCGCATTTATTTTCCGTGCTGTTATACTTAATTCATTCACCTGACAGGAAAGTCAGTGTCGGTGTATCAGGATAGATATCAGACTATTTGATTTATTGAGGGAGAAAAAATGAAGTCGTTCATTCTTAAAAGTATTGGTGCCGCCTGTATTGCGTTAAGTATGGCAGGATGTGCCTCTAATATTTCTTCAGATTCTTATTCTGATCAGCAGGTTGGTCAGGCTAGTCGTACCTTTGCCGGAACTATTGTTAGTTCCCGAGTGGTTAACGTGGAAGGTAACAACGAGGTTGGTGGGCTGGTGGGGTCTGTTGCTGGTGGTGTTGCCGGTTCTGCCATTGGTGGTGGTTTCCGAGCGAATGCGCTAGGGGCCATTGGTGGAGCATTGCTTGGTGGTGTGTTGGGTTCTTCTGTTGAAAAGGGTGTGTCCCAACAGAAGGCGATTGAGTATGTGATTCAGACTGAACGTGACGGACTGATTACCGTTGCTCAGGGTATAGACAATCCTTTGGGTAACGGTCAGAAGGTATTAGTGATTCAAGGGAAAACAACCCGAGTGATAGCGGATACCCGCCCATAGTCAGGCGTTCGATAATAAAAAAGCGCGTTAAGTACGCGCTTTTTTATTGACTGAAATATTATTCGCCAAACTTCCGTAGTGCACATTCCAGCGCTTTATGTAGCATATCGCGATCGTGGCGATAGGGAATATCCTCCGCTTCCAGCGGCTGCTGGACAATCACCTTATCTTTAATGCCTTCAATGCTGGTATGCGGGCCAATAATAATGCCATCAATTTTTCGCCCGCCAATGGCTTGCTCAATGATGCCCATTTTAATCTGTAGAGTGAGTGATGCTGCTGCGGGGCTAAGCTCTTTAGCCAAATTACCAATATAGATAATACGTGCTTTGCTGCGCTGCATCGCCTCAGCGATTTCTTTTAACAGCAGCGGTGGCATCAGACTGGTCATAAAGCTACCGGGACCGACCAGAATCAGTTCAGCCCGATCAATTGCTTCAACCGCTTCATAGGTCGCAGCCACGTGCGGCTCCAGCATCAATTGCTGCGGCATCTGTTTCAGGCTATCAACGTTAACTTCACCGTGTATTAGATTTCCCTCAACGTCAATCGCCGCCAGATCGACCGGATGTTCCGACATGGGAATTAAATAGGCTCGTACTTTTAGCATATTGCGAATAAGATTAATCGCGTCTAATGGGCGAACGCTCAGATTATCCAGCGCTTTTAACATTAAATTGCCCAAATTATGACCGGCCAGTTCACCATTGCCACTAAAGCGGTATTCAAACATGGTGGAGGCAATGCTAGGCTCAGTGATTAATTGATTCAGGCAGTTGCGCAGATCGCCCCAGGCTATTCCGCCTTCAGATTGACGAATACGCCCGGTTGAACCGCCGTTGTCGGTGGTGGTAACAATACCCGTAAGGCGAGAATCAAGAGAGGAAAGTGCTGACATAACGCGGCCTAAACCGTGTCCTCCGCCGAGGGCCACCACGTGTTCCAAATCACTTAACGTGCGATTACGCATGCGATTCCTTCATATAGGGATTGATTTTGCGGCATAAGTTACCCGATTTTGTTACAAAAGGCGAAGGTTGCGTTATTTAACATGACATTTATTAATATTGACTTATATCAAGCTGGCCGCTGCGTTTTTTCAGTATGGTCACAGCCACTAAAATAAAGAATAAACGTTATGTAATTATTTATATAGCGATTATTAATGCTGGTAGTCGTCGTTATTAAACATTAATATCTATATATTGCACGGTCAACTGCCCAATTACGGGTAGTAAAACCGGCAAACAATGAAACTCTGAGCTGCTTCAACCTAAGTCAGTGAATGATATGGTGCTGCAGCCGTGACATTAAGTCACCAGGGTGTAAGGTAGAAATGCCTGCACCTCCCGAATTGGAAAGGTGTTTTATGGTATCGCAATTAACCGATGCTTTTGATCGCAAGTTTTATTATTTGCGCCTATCGATTACAGACGTCTGCAACTTTCGTTGCAACTACTGTCTTCCTGATGGTTATAAACCAAACGCCAATAAGCGTTTTTTAACGCTGGATGAAATTAAGCGCGTGGGTAGAGGCTTTGCTGAACTGGGTACAGAGAAAGTGCGTCTGACCGGGGGAGAGCCTACACTACGTCGTGATTTCGTCGATATTGTGGCGGCTATCCGTGAGAACTCAGCGATTAGAACGTTGGCGGTAACTACCAACGGCTATCGCATGGCGCGAGATGTCCAGAGTTGGAAAGATGCCGGTTTAACCTCAATTAACGTCAGCGTAGATAGCCTAGACGCGCGTCAGTTTCATACTATTACCGGTCAGGATAAATTCCGTCAGGTGATGGACGGGATTGATGCTGGCTTTGCCGCTGGTTTCAATACGATTAAAGTGAATACCGTGCTGATGCGCGACGTTAACGATCGCAGTCTGGCCACCTTCCTTAACTGGATTAAAGATCGCCCCATCCAATTGCGCTTCATTGAACTGATGGAAACCGGAGAGGGTACCGATCTATTCCGTAAGCATCACGTATCTGGTGACGTCATTCGCCGCCAACTGCTGGAGCAGGGGTGGCAGCAAAGGGTTAGAGATCGCAGCGACGGTCCAGCACAGGTGTTTACCCATCCTGATTATCAGGGCCAAATTGGCCTGATTATGCCTTATGAAAAAGATTTTTGCCTGAGCTGTAACCGCCTGCGGGTTTCCGCCGTGGGTAACCTTCATCTGTGTTTGTTTGGTGAGCAAGGTATTTCTCTACGGGATTTACTCACCGACGACAATCAGTTAGAAGCGTTGAAAGCGCGCATTCAGGATAAGCTGTTGACGAAAAAGCAGACGCACTTTCTGCATCAGGGCAACAGCGGTATTACGCAAAATCTGTCATTTATTGGCGGCTGATATCCGCTCAAGTGGATATCGCCGTACATCATGATGTTAAGGAGCTAAGCATGGGACATGCAGCCAGTGAATTTATTCCCGTTTCTCTTGCGGTATTAACCGTTTCTGATTCTCGCAGTGAAGCGGAAGATACCTCAGGTCATTATCTGGTTGAAGCGGCGGCAGCGGTTGGCCATCAGGTCGTCGATAAACGTATTATTAAAGACAATATTTATCAAATTCGAGCGGTGGTGTCGGGCTGGATTGCCGATCCATCGGTGCAGGGGATAGTGATTACCGGCGGTACTGGTTTTACTGCCCGTGATAATACACCGGAAGCGATACAACCGTTATTTGACCGTCAGGTAGAAGGCTTTGGTGAGCTGTTCCGCATGTTGTCTTATGAGGATATCGGCACCTCGACCATTCAGTCTCGTGCTCTTGCCGGTATAGCTAACCAGACCATTATTTTTGCCGTGCCGGGTTCAACCAATGCCTGCAAAATGGCTTGGGAACGCATTATCGTTGAGCAACTGGATGCCCGTCATCGTCCGTGTAACTTTCTTCCTCATTTGAGCAAAAAATAGAGATAGATTTAACCATGTCACAGTTAACCCATATTAATGCTTCCGGTGAAGCACACATGGTCGATGTTTCTGCTAAAAGCGAAACCGTGCGCGAAGCGCGTGCCGAAGCCTACGTTGAAATGAGTGAGCAAACGTTAACCATGATTATGCAGGGTAGCCATCATAAAGGTGATGTGTTTGCTACCGCACGCATTGCCGGTATTCAGGCGGCAAAACGTACTTGGGAACTGATCCCTCTCTGTCATCCGCTGCTGTTAAGCAAGGTCGAAGTTTCTCTTGAGGCGCAGCCAGAGAATAATCGAGTGCGCATTGAGTCCTGCTGTCGATTAACCGGTAAAACCGGCGTAGAGATGGAAGCGCTGACTGCCGCATCCGTGGCGGCGCTGACCATTTATGATATGTGTAAAGCGGTGCAGAAGGATATGGTGATCGGCCCGGTGAGACTATTAACCAAGAGCGGCGGTAAATCCGGTGACTTTCAGGCGGAGGCATAATGATTAAGGTGATCTTTTTTGCTCAGGTCAGAGAACTGGTGGGTACCGACCAACTGGCGTTACCGGCAGAGTATCCGACGGTAGAGGCATTACGTCAGGCATTGTGTAGCCGCGGTAACAAATGGCCTTTGGCACTGGAGCCGGGCAAGTTGTTGATGGCGGTAAACCAGATGCTGGTGACTGCCGAGCACCCGATTGCAGATGGCGATGAAGTGGCATTTTTCCCACCGGTCACAGGGGGCTAAGATGTCTGAAGATAAGAATACGCGTATAACTGTCAGTCCGGCGGCGTTTAATGTCGGTGATGAATATCAATGGCTGTCCCAATGTGATGATGATGGTGCGGTAGTGACCTTTACCGGCAAGGTGCGCAATCATAATCTGGGGGATAGCGTAAGCGCTTTGACGCTGGAACACTATCCGGGCATGACCGAGAAGTCTCTGGCCGAGATTATTATCGCCGCTCGCCAACGCTGGCCTTTACAACGGGTGAACGTTATTCACCGCATCGGTGAACTGTTCCCTGGTGATGAAATCGTGTTTGTCGGTGTGACCAGCGCCCACCGCAGTTCAGCCTTTGAAGCGGCTGAATTTATTATGGATTACCTGAAAACCAAAGCCCCATTCTGGAAACGCGAAGCGACTCAGGAAGGGGACCGCTGGGTGGATTCTCGAGAGAGTGATAAGCAGGCGGCAGAGCGTTGGTAGATCCTGTATTCCCTCCTTTATTCCAGTGGTGCATACCTTCGTCATTCCGGTGAAAACCGGAATCCAGGTTTTAGCTTAATGACCACGCTTGGCTTAAGGGCGAGATGATTCGCTGCGCTCACCCTTCGGGCCATTCACTATGTGAATGTTTGTTTCGCCTACGGCTACGCGTTCTAGCTTCCGCTAGGATGACGGTATAAATGCAGGGATAGCAACAATCAGACTATAGAAATCCCCCTAATCGTGATTTCCTCCTCCGTCATTCCGGTGAAAACCGGAATCTAGGTTTTAGCTTAACGACCACGCTTGGCCTAAGGGCGAGATGATTCGCTGCGCTCACCCTTCGGGCCATTCACTATGTGAATGTTTGCTTCGCCTACGGCTACGCGTTCTAGCTTCCGCTGGGATGACGGTATAAATGCAGCGATGACAATATAAATGTTGGGGTAGCGACAATCAGACTATAGAAGTCCCCTAACCGTGATTCTCTCCTCCGTCATTCCGGTGAAAACCGGAATCCAGGTTTTGGCTTAATGACTACGCTTGGCTTAAGGGCGAGATCCTAGCTTCCGCTCTGAGGAATCCCCACAAATTTTTTCTTTAGGGATTCAAAGGATTAAAGTAGGCATTTTGTGAGCGATTTGTTCCATCTTATGAGTGACTCAGTCAGAATATGATCGCATTCCCCCCTTCGTCATTCCGGTGAAAACCGGAATCTAATGTTTTAGCTTAACGACAACGCTTGGCTTAAGAACGAGGTCCCCGCTTTCGCAGGGATGACGGTATAAATGCGGGAATGACAATATAAATCATAGTTAAGAATTCATGTTTATTTTTCTGGGGATTCCTCAGAGCTTCCGCTAGGATGACGGTATAAATGCAAGGATGACAATGTCACTACTGGGATAACAAGAGAAAGACACATACATATTAATGTTGCGGGCCTCATTCAAATAATCAGTTCTCAGTTTGAATCTTTGAGAGATCCCAATCATTCTCTACTAACCAAGCATTTATCCTTAGTTATTTAAATGAAACAACCTTGTGTTTACATTCTTGCCAGTCGCCCAAAAGGCGCTTTATATGTCGGAGTGACATCTAATCTGCCTAATCGAATAGAGTGTCATCAACGGGGCGAAGTCTTGGGTTTTACCCAGAAATATAATATTAAACGCTTAGTTTGGTATGAATTACATTCTTCAATGTATCAGGCCATCACTCGAGAAAAGAATATTAAACATTGGCGACGTATATGGAAGATTGAATTGATAGAAAATATGAATCCTGACTGGGATGATTTGTCGAAAACCTTAAGTGCTTAGACCTATTAGTGGTGCTTTATCCCCATTTTTCACACCAAAAATGATATAATCCCCCAGTTCCAGAGCCTGTTTTGCGGGCTTTCTTTTTTTCAGTTTCACAGAGGCTTTAATGACACGCGTTGCAATTGTATATCACAGCGGATATGGACATACGGCAAAAGTCGCAGAGGCGGTAGCGAAAGGATTGATGGAAGTCAGTGATACACTGGTTGATATGGTGCCTATTGATGCGGAAGGTAATTTACCCGAACAGGCATGGGATGCGTTAGCCGTTGCAGATGGAATTATTTTTGGTAGTCCTACCTATATGAGCGGTCCATCGTGGCAGTTTAAGAAATTTGCCGATGGGTCATCGGCTCCTTGGGTGGCTCAGCAGTGGAAGGATAAGTTGTTTGCTGGGTTTACCAACTCGGCAAGTATGAACGGCGATAAGCTCAGCACGTTGGATTATATGTTTCATTTGTCCCAGCAACACGGCGGCATTTGGGTAGGAATGGGAATGCTGCCTTCCAATACCAAAGCGGCAACCCGTAATGATGTTAACTATATTGCTGGCGTTTCTGGTTTGATGACCGTATCACCGGCAGATGCCTCAGTTGAGGAAGCACCGCTGCCGGGTGAGTTAGAAACGGCACGTTTATTTGGTCAGAGAATTGCACAGTTAACCTGTCGCTGGGTCAGATAATTCTTTAACCAGAAGTGAGATGGTTATCGCGCGATTTGTCACGTTTCTTTACCAGACATGACGAAATTATTTTTACCATCAGATGTCATAATATGTGGTAACCTTAATCTAAGTTCGTTCGTTTTTATAACACTATGTTTGACTCTTAAGATAGAAGGACAAATTTAATGGATCCACGTCACAACGGTACTATCGTAGAACACGCCAATACCGGTCTTCAGGCGTTTATGGCTCAGGTCTACGGATGGATGACCTGTGGTCTGTTATTGACCGCATTTACTGCCTGGTTTGTTACCGGAACAGCGTTGCAGAGCTTCATTTTCTCCAGCAACATTACCTTTTTCGGGCTGATTATCGTACAGCTTGGTGTGGTGTTTTTCCTATCCGGCATGCTGAACCGCATTAGTGGTTCCTTAGCCACTACGCTGTTTATGCTTTACTCCGTGCTGACTGGCTTGACCATGTCCAGCATCTTTGTGGCTTATACCAGCAGTTCTATTGCCAGCACGTTCTTTGTTACGGCAGGAACTTTCGGTGCCATGAGCCTGTATGGTTATACCACCAAGCGTGATTTAAGCGGTTTGGGCAGCATGATGATTATGGGCCTGATCGGTATTCTTCTGGCTTCTCTGGTGAATATCTTCCTGAAGAGCCCGGCGTTAACTTGGGCGATCACCTATATCGGTGTGATTGTATTTGTGGGCTTAACCGCTTATGACACCCAAAAGCTGAAGCAAATTGGTGAGCAGGTGTCTCTTGATGACCGCGAAGGTTATCGCAAGTCTTCTATTATGGGCGCGTTAACCCTGTATTTAGACTTCATCAACCTGTTCTTAATGCTGCTGCGTATTTTAGGCGATCGTCGCTAATATCGGCATCTGATTGAATGTAAAAGGGCGCGATATATTCGCGCCCTTTGTTTATTTAACGCCTGCCATATCATTTCTTCTGTGGTTTCCGGACATAAAAAAGGCCCTCAATGAGGGCCTTTTACGATCAACGATAAAAATCAGAACGGTGCATTAATATCAACGATATCGATCAATTTATGGTTAGCAAACTCTTTAAGTCCTAAACCAATCAGTTCACGGCCAAAGCCTGAACGACGCACGCCACCGAATGGTAAGTCAGCTTTTACCATGGTTGGGTGGTTAACGAAGATCATACCGGTAGAAATGCGCTTAGCAACTTCAGCACCGTGTTCCGGACGAGCGGTAAAGACTGAACCACCTAGTCCAAAAGGTGTATCGTTGGCGATACGTACTGCATCATCTTCGTCTTTGGCTTTAAACAGCATAGAAACTGGACCAAAGAATTCCCAGTAATAGGCTGGGTTATCAGGTGTCACATTGGTGAGGATAGTTGGCTGTACAAAAGCACCTTGAGAAGGAACTTTAGGGCCAACTTCGATTGCTGTCGCACCGTGAGCCACCGCCTGACGAACTTTATCTTTCACTTCATCCGCAGCTTGCTGGGAAGAGAGTGGTGCCAGCGTGGTTGTTTCATCAAACGGGTCGCCTGCTTTTAATGCAGCAACGCCTTCCTGATATTGGCTAAGGAAGTCATCATAGATTTTTGCATCGATAATCATACGCTTAGATGATACGCAGACTTGACCACCATTCCAGTGACGGCCAAATACCGCCCAGCGTACGGTTTCTTTCAATGGCGCATCGGCTAAAACCACAAAGGCATCAGCGCCACCTAATTCCATAGTACATTTTTTCAGAGCTTTACCAGCCTGAGAGGCGATAACTGAACCCGCGCCTTCAGAGCCGGTTAATGCGACACCGTGTACACGAGGATCGTTGATAATGGTTTCAACCTGAGTGCGGGTGGCATACAGGTTTTGCAGTAAGCCTTCCGGCAAGCCTGCTTCAAGAACAACGCGCTCAAATGCCGCGGCGCTTTGTGGTACGTTGGACGCATGTTTCAGCAGCAGGGTATTACCCACCGCCAATTGAGGTGCCAGGATGCGTGCAATTTGGTAATAAGGGAAGTTCCATGGCTCAATCGCCAATAAGACACCCAGCGGATCGCAGACCAGAATTGCCTGACCTTCCGCCGGATCGGCTACCGGCAGCTTCTCTGGCTTCAGCAGTTCTTCCGCATTTTTAACATAGTATTCAAATATTTGAGCGGATAGCTCTACTTCTCCCTGAGCTTCGCTGTAGAGTTTGCCCATTTCAATGGTCAGTAATTTAGCAATCTCTTTCTTTTCCTTGCGCAGGCCATCGGCAACGCGCTGTAGCAGAGCAAGACGCTCGGCAATCGGTTTTTCTTTCCAACTCAGAAAAGCATTGTGTGCTTTATCAATGGCGCCGGCCACTTCAGCATCGGTTGCATCAGGGAAAGTTTTAAGGGTTTCACCGGTGTAGGGGTTTACGGTTTTGTAACTCATAGTGGTATCCTTATTATTGTTGACGTCGCACACGCAGAGACGTGTGGTGATATCTAACAGATGGGGAAACATGATCCTTATTGTGTCAGAGGTATCTGACGACTGGACGGTATAATGACTCATCCAGAAAAGAAATTATAAACTAGTTACATATTTGTAGCATGTCTATTATCTGATTGATGCTATAAACAAAATCTATGATAGGCGTTAATTTGTGCTAACTCTTCGTATTAGAAGGTTTATCTGATCTATTAATGAACAGAGTGGCTTGGTATTTTATTCAATTACCTGTAACAAAAAATATACAATGTAACGGATAGCATTTAAGTTTGTTAAGGTTGGCAACTGGCATGGTTAGCGTTATATTTTGAATTGTTGCACTAAGTCTGGGAAGTTCTGCTATACTTACTCTAATCGGCGTACTTTCGGTCTACGCCATATTCCTCGCGGTCATGTCACAATGTCATACCTCGTATTAATAATCTCGTCAGGACCGTAGCAAATAGTTATTCCTGCTTAGGATAATTTGCCGGGCGAGTCTGGAGTTTTTCCTTTTATGTCTTTTGATTCTCTCGGCTTAAATGCCGAAATTTTGCGCGCGGTTGAAGAACAAGGCTACCGTGAGCCAACCCCTATTCAGCAACAGGCTATTCCGGTGGTGTTATCCGGCCGTGATTTAATGGCCTGTGCTCAAACCGGTACGGGTAAAACCGCCGGTTTCACGCTGCCACTATTACAGCTGTTAACGGCAAACAATGACTCGCCTCGCGGCCGTCGTCCTGTACGTGCATTGATTCTGACGCCGACCCGTGAGCTGGCTGCGCAGGTTGGTGAGAATGTGCAGGAATATAGCCGTCATTTAAATATTCGTTCGCTGGTGGTGTTTGGCGGCGTTAGCATTAATCCACAGATGATGAAACTGCGTGGTGGTGTTGATGTACTGGTAGCGACTCCTGGTCGTTTACTGGATCTGGAACATCAGAATGCGGTAGACCTTTCTAAGGTTGAAATTTTAGTCCTGGATGAAGCGGATCGCATGTTGGATATGGGCTTTATCCATGATATCCGTCGGGTTCTGGCTAAACTGCCGGTGAAGCGTCAGAACTTGCTGTTCTCAGCGACGTTCTCTGATGAAATTAAAGGATTGGCATCGAAGCTGCTGCATAATCCGGCTTCAGTCGAAGTCGCCAAGCGTAATACCCCATCAGAACTGGTAGATCAGAAAGTCCACTTGGTTGATAAAAAACGCAAGCGTGAACTGCTATCTCAGATGATTGGTCAGGGCCAGTGGCAACAGGTGTTGGTCTTTACCCGCACCAAGCACGGCGCTAACCATTTGGCGGAGCAGCTTAATAAAGATGGTATTACTGCTTCGGCTATCCACGGTAATAAAAGTCAGGGTGCCCGTACCCGAGCGCTGGATGAGTTTAAGAATGGTAAAATCCGCGTTCTGGTAGCAACAGATATCGCCGCTCGCGGTTTGGATATCGACCATCTGCCGCACGTGGTGAACTATGAGCTACCAAACGTACCGGAAGATTACGTTCACCGTATCGGTCGTACTGGCCGTGCTGAATGTACCGGTGAAGCGGTTTCTCTGGTTTGTGTCGATGAGCATAAGCTATTGCGTGATATTGAGCGCCTGTTGAAGTTAGAGATTCCACGTATCGCTTTTGAAGGTTACGATCCTGATCCAACTATCAAAGCTGAGCCGATTATCAATGGGCGTCAGGGAAGAGGTCAGGGACAAGGACCTCGTCAAAATTCAGGTCGCGGACGTTCTTCCTCTCAGGGGAATGGTCATAAAGATGGCGGCCCATGGGGTAACAGAAATGGTCAGGCGGCTGAAGGCCGTGCTGATAGTAAGCCTCGTAGCCAGAAGCCGCGCTCAGATAAGCCAGCGCAGCAGAAACGTGCATCGTTCTCTGGCGCACGTCGTTCAGGTTCTGGCGGCGAATAAGCGGTAGCTAACGATTTTTAAATTAAAAAGCCTTCCTTGATGGAAGGCTTTTTTTGCTATTTTGTTTGATTCTGAAAGGTGTTGTACTTGAAGGACGGGCGACGGGTAATAAAAAGCCCGCTAAAATATATAGCGGGCTTGTTGCCATCTCTAGATAAGTTTTAGTTAGCGATACCCTGACTACGCAGGTAATCATCATAGTTGCCGCTGAAGTCTGTGACTTTCTCTGGCGTAATTTCGATGATGCGTGTTGCCAATGAGCTAACGAACTCTCGGTCATGGGAAACGAAAATCAAGGTGCCCTGATAGAGTTCCAGCGCCATATTCAGTGATTCGATAGATTCCATATCCAAGTGGTTGGTTGGTTCATCCATAATCAGAATATTTGGGCGGGTCATCATCAATTTGCCGAACAGCATGCGTCCTTTTTCACCACCGGACAGCACCTTAATGGATTTCTTGATGTCATCCTGAGAGAACAGCAGTCGACCCAGCACGCTGCGTACAGACTGTTCGTCATCGTTTGGCTGCATCCATAGGCTCATCCAGTCAAATACGGTCATATCCACTTCAAAATCGGTGGCATGATCCTGAGCATAATAGCCAATGCTGGCATTTTCAGACCACTTCAGACGACCAGCATCCGGGGTTAATTCTTCGATCAGGGTTTTCAGCAGGGTAGTTTTACCCACGCCGTTGGTACCCAGAACCGCCACTTTTTCGCCGACTTCCAGCATTAGATTCAGGTTTTTAAACAGCGGTGGATTGCCATCATAACCTTTGGACAGGTTTTCCACTTCCAGTGCATTACGGAACAGTTTCTTATCTTGTTCAAAACGGATAAATGGATTCTGACGGCTGGAGGCTTTCACTTCTTCCAGTTGGATTTTATCAATCTGACGGGCGCGAGATGTTGCCTGACGAGATTTAGAGGCATTGGCGCTAAAGCGGCTAACGAAAGATTGCAGTTCGTTGATCTGCGCTTTTTTCTTGGCATTGTCCGATAATAGACGCTCGCGAGCCTGAGTCGAGGCAGTCATATAATCATCATAGTTACCCGGATAAACCCGTAGCTCACCGTAATCCAGATCGGCCATATGGGTACAGACCATATTCAGGAAGTGACGGTCATGGGAAATGATGATCATGGTACTGTTACGATCGTTCAGGGTTTGTTCCAACCAACGGATAGTATCGATATCCAGGTTGTTGGTTGGTTCGTCCAGCAGCAGAATATCTGGATCGGCAAACAGTGCCTGAGCCAGCAATACCCGAAGTTTCCAGCCGGGTGCAACTTCGCTCATTGGGCCATAGTGCTGTTCGACCGGGATACCGACGCCCAGCAGCAGTTCGCCCGCGCGGGACTCCGCAGTGTAACCGTCCATTTCGCCGTACAGCACTTCAAGATCGGCCACTTTTAGCCCATCTTCTTCGCTCATTTCCGGCAGGTTATAGATGCGGTCGCGTTCTTCTTTGACTTCCCACAGCTCACCGTGACCCATAATTACGGTATCCAGTACGCTGAACTCTTCATAGGCAAACTGATCCTGCTTTAGTTTACCCAGACGTTCGTTAGGATCGAGGAATACGTTACCGCCACTCGGCGCAAGATCGCCGCCGAGGATTTTCATAAAGGTTGATTTACCGCTACCGTTGGCACCGATTAAACCGTAGCGGTTTCCACCGCCAAATTTGACAGAGATGTTCTCAAACAGCGGCTTGGAGCCAAACTGCATAGTAATATTATTGCTGATTAACAAGGCGCATACTCATAGGTTGAAAATGTGATATTAGGCACATTATGCCACAGTTTTATAGCATTTAGGCAGTGATGTCAGCGGATAGTTTGTAAATCGGTTACCGATGGAAGATGGGCGATTAAATTCTGAAGAATGAGGAGAGAACATTAAATAATTTCATATTTTTTTTATTGCCATCTTTATACGCTTAAATCGTTGTAAGAGTGTTATCTCGCCACTAGTATAGCCGTGTTGATATTTATTCTATTTTTTAGCAAGGAGTGCTAAACGTGCCGGTTATCTTAGTTGTTCTTATTCAAATTATGTGCGGCGTGCACGTGGTGAAAACCGGTCAGGAGCGCTATTGGCTCTATCTGATTATTGGTTTACCGGGTATCGGTTGTGCAGTTTATGCATTAGCCATTTTAGTGCCGGATTTATTGGGTAGCCGTGATGGTAAACGCCTGATTCGCCAAGCTCATGACAAGATGGATCCTGAACGTCATGTACGCATGCTGCGTGATGAATTGGTGATCTCCGAAACCAGCCAAAACCATGTGCGTTTGGCCGATGAGTTAGCGCGAATCGGCCAGATGGAAGAGGCGGTGGTTCATTATCAGAAAGCCTTAACCGGTATTTTTACCCACGATCCCGATATTATGGTTAAGCTGGCTAAGGCTCAATTTGATAGCCATGATGTCGTTTCCTGCAAGAAAACCCTGGAAACCTTGATTCAGATGAATCCTGATTATCAGTCTCAGGACGGTCATTTACTGTATGCCCGAACGCTACAGGAATTGGGTGATCTGCATAAAGCCGACGAAGAGTTTCGGGTGTTGGTTGAGTACTATACCGGTCCGGAAGCGCGCTTTCGCTATTACCTGATGCTGCGTGAAAAAGGTGAGCTGATTGGGGCAAAACATCAGCTAGAGACGATTACCGTTATGGCGCGTCGGGCGAAGCCACACTACCGTAAACTGCATAAAGAATGGCTGGTCAAAGCGAATCAGGAATTGAAGACATTTGCTTAATTTGTGTTTGAGTGTGATAAAAATAAAATGGCCGACAGAATTCTGCGGCCATTTTTTATTGAACAGTGGAATAATGCTGTCAGTGATATTTATCCCACTTCGGATACGTTAGCCAATTGTCATCAAGCTGGCGTTTCCTCCTGCGGCGGCAGTATTGATACTTAATGCCCGTTCCAGTAACAATCTCTCCAGCAGAATGTTGGTGTCACCGCTGGCAAAACCTTGTACAGACACGATTGGACCGTTACGCTGGGCAATCTGCTTGCTAACCTGTTGTAATTTATCGCTGTCGCCATGATAAATCACTGCGTCAAACAAGACATCGGTTTTGCTCCAGTCGGCAACCAAGCCAATTTGTTGACGAACTTCATCCGGAAGCGATTGGCACAGTTCCTGTCCTAAAGCGTTGTCCACTAATAGGGCTTTACAACCGCTGGCCAGAACGGCCGCCAATTGGTTCAGCGCATCGATATCGTTGTTATTCAGACAAAGTACCCGATGGCGTGGTAGCAGGGCGTAGCTGTTGCGTTCACCGGTTGGGCCGTTTAGCAGACGAACGGTTCCAGCCTGTGAATAGTCAGCATAGTTGTCACAGAGTGCGGCCAACTGGTTTTTGCCCTGTGACTGCGCCCATTGTTTAAATTGCTGTAGTGGTTGAAGCAATATTTCTTTAGTCTGGCTATCGACTTGCCGCAGCTTATCACTGCGTAATAAAGCGGTGGACAGGGCATCTTCCGGGCGCTGTGATAGCAGGCGATAGAGATACAGCGGACCACCGGCTTTAGGTCCTGTGCCGGACAGACCTTCACCACCAAACGGTTGCACGCCGACGATCGCACCGACAACGTTGCGGTTTACGTAGAGGTTACCCACCGCTGCACGCTCGGTAATTTGCGTGATGGTTTCGTCAATGCGCGTATGGATACCCATGGTTAAGCCATAACCGGCGGCATTAATTTGTTCAACAAGTTGACCAAGGTTTTCCCGACGATAGCGAATAACGTGTAGCACCGGGCCGAATACTTCTTTGGTTAGTTCATCGAAACTTTTTAGCTCAATTAAGGTTGGTTTAACAAAAGTTCCTTTTGACCAGAGCGTCTGATCGGCATCGTTGCCAAAAGCAGCCTGATAAACCGGGCGTCCTTTAGCGCGCATGGTTTCTATATGTTTTTCAATATTGGTTTTGGCCTGTTCATCGATAACTGGCCCAATATCGGTAGACAGACAGTCTGGATTAGCCATGCGACATTCACTCATAGCGCCTTTCAACATGGTGATAGTACGATCGGCGATATCTTCCTGTAGACACAGCATACGCAGGGCGGAACAGCGTTGGCCTGCGCTGTCGAAGGCAGAGGCAACCACATCGGTCACCACTTGTTCGGTTAAGGCCGAGGAGTCGACAATCATGGCGTTTAGTCCGCCAGTTTCTGCAATCAACGGTGTGGTATGACCAAAAGCGTCTAATCGTCCGGCTATGTTACGTTGTAACGTCATCGCAACTTCAGTGGAACCGGTGAACATCACGCCGCGGATACGACTGTCATTGACCAGTTTGGCTCCGATGGTTTCGCCTTTACCTGGCAGCAGTTGCACAGCGCCAAGTGGGATTCCAGCCTGATGCATCAGTTGAATAGCCTGAATCGCAATCAACGGTGTTTGCTCCGCGGGTTTAGCCAATACGGTATTACCGGCAGCGAGGGCTGCGGCGACCTGACCGGTAAATATTGCCAGCGGGAAGTTCCATGGACTGATACAGACCACCGGGCCTAATGGGCGGTGAGTATCATTACTGAAGTCATGCTGTACCAGTTCAGCGTAATAGCGTAAGAAGTCGATGGCTTCCCGAACTTCCGATATCGCATTACTGAAGGTTTTACCGGCTTCTCTCACCAGTAGGCCAATTAATGGCTGTAGCTGGTTTTCCATCAGTGAAGCGGTGCGGTTAAGCAATTCTGCGCGTTGTTCCGGTGGAGTAGCAAACCAGATAGGGGCAAAATTGACCGCGCTATTTATCGCTTGTTCTGTTTCTTGCTCGGTTGCTTCTCTAACCTCACCAACGCAGTCACGACGATCGGCAGGGTTATAGACCTTAATCGGGCTAACGTCAGCGGAGAGTTCACCGTCAATTAACGGTTGAGCCATACAAACGTTGGATACCCCCGACAGCAGCGCCGAAGAGAGTGAGGCCAGCCGATGTTCATTAGAGAGATCGAGGCCGTTAGCATTGAGGCGTACGCTGCCGTACAGGTTTCTCGGTAATGGAATTTTCGAGTGCGGCTTGCCCATTCCTCCTTCAGACAGGGATTGAGATTCAATCACTTTGACCGGATCGGCCACCAGTTCTTCCAGAGAGATGGTACTGTCAGCGATGCGGTTAACGAATGAGGTGTTTGCGCCATTTTCCAGTAAGCGACGAACCAGATAGGCCAGTAAGGTTTCATGGGTGCCTACTGGTGCGTAGATACGGCAAGGACGCTGTAGCTTACCATCTGTGTGTTTTCCCACTACGTGGTAATACAGTGGTTCACCCATACCGTGCAGGCACTGGAATTCATACTGCCCTGGGTAGTAGTTCTGACCCGCCAGATAATAGATAGCGGCCAGAGTATGGGCATTATGGGTGGCGAACTGTGGATAGATAGCTTCCGGCACCGCCAGTAATTTACGGGCGCAAGCCAGATAGGAAACATCGGTGTAAACTTTACGGGTATAGACCGGATAACCTTCCAGCCCATCAACCTGAGCGCGTTTGATTTCGCTATCCCAGTAAGCGCCTTTAACCAGACGGATCATCAAGCGGTGCTGGCTGCGGTGAGCCAGATCGATCAAATAGTCAATCACGTATGGGCAGCGTTTCTGATAGGCCTGAACCACAAAGCCAATACCGTTCCAGTTAGCCAGTTTGGGTTCAAAGCAGAGTTTTTCCAGCAGATCTAACGATATTTCTAAACGGTCGGCTTCTTCCGCATCAATATTCAAACCAATATCGTATTGGCGAGCCAGTAGGGTTAGTTCTAACAGGCGAGGATACAGCTCATTCATGACCCGGTCATATTGTGCTCGGCTATAGCGCGGGTGTAGCGCTGATAGCTTGATGGAGATACCGGGACCTTCATAAATACCGCGCCCGTTGGCGGCTTTACCAATTGCGTGGATGGCTTGCTGATAGGAGAACAGATAACGTTGAGCGTCGTCTTCGGTTAATGCCGCCTCTCCCAACATATCGTAAGAGTAGCGGAAGCCTTTATCTTCTTGCTTATGGGCATTAGCCAGTGCTTCAGAAATGGTTTCGCCGGTAACAAACTGTTCGCCCATCAGACGCATGGCCATATCAACCCCTTTACGAATCAGGGGTTCGCCACTTTTACCAATGATTCGGTTAAGGGAGGATGATAGCTGAGATTCATTATGGGTAGAGACCAGCTTACCGGTGAGTAACAGACCCCAAGTCGCGGCATTAACAAACATCGAAGGGCTTTGACCGAGATGGGCGTTCCAATTGCCGCTGCTAATTTTGTCTCGAATTAACGCATCGCGGGTGGCTTTATCAGGAATACGCAATAAGGCCTCAGCTAAGCACATTAACGCGACGCCTTCAGAGGAGGACAGGGAGAATTCCTGTAAGAGCCCCTGAACCATACCGGCTCGACCGATGCCCGTTTTCTGATTCCGCAATTTTTCTGCCAGCTTATAAGCCAATTGATGTGCGGATTCACTTTGCTCCGGTGTCAGGCGAGCCTGTTCCAGCAGGCGAGGGATCACTTCTGTTTCAGGCGGACGATAGGCGGCGGTAATCGCCGCCCGGTTAACCGATTGTGGTTGCACATTTTCGGCAAACTCGAGGAATGGTTGGTACGCCTGTTCAGGCATAACCTCCAGTGAGGCGTCATTATCCTGTGGATTGCCTCTCTCGTTGGCTGAAAGTTCAAGAGGAATATTGCCATTTTCCAACTGTTCCAAATAGTTGAAAATAGATTGTTTAATTAGCCAGTGGGGAGTGCGATCCAATGATTGGGCCGCTTTTTTTATTCTATCGCGCGTTGCTTCATCCAGCTTCACGCCCATCGTGGTCATTCCCATTCTGCTTCCTCTACGCCTGTTGTATTAAACAGGTGGTTATTATTTGTGGTTCACTCTCTTTGCTATCGATTCATGGTAAGGCGGGCAAAAGAGAGACAGAGAAAAATTGAAAATCCAATAAATGGTTATGCTGATATCAATGCATATTGCCCATTGAGAATAGGCGGTAACACCTTAATGTTGCAACTTTGTTTTAATATGGTTGCACCTGTTATGTGATCTTGATCCATATCGGTGAATAATTCTATAGAAAAGGCTTTTTTTGGAACATCTATCGTAAACTTGTAATCTATTGATAAGATATGGATAATTCCAAGCTTTTGTTCAGCGTAGTCTTAGGCAGTAATTTTTTGGTCTCGGGATAATAATGCCAAAATTGTGATCCAGTGTAATATTTTTGTAATTAGTTTGTTAAATATGTTGTTGGTTTTTTGTTTTGTTGTCTAGGATGAATGGGACCGACCAGTAGAAAGGTAGCACCTGAAGCAAGGATGAAGTGATCCATCTTCAATGGATGAAGTAATACTGAGTTAACCCAAATTTACAGAAGTGCTACCCGTAGCAGCGATATAAAAACGTTAACTTAATAATAGAAAATACGTGAATGTGGAGAGCTGCATGAACGCAAGCATACCGATGTTAGTGACCTTTGTGGTCTATATAGTGGGAATGATCGTGATTGGATTGGCTGCTTATCGGGCAACCAACAATTTTGGCGATTATATTTTAGGTGGCCGTCGTTTAGGCAGTTTTGTTACCGCATTATCAGCTGGCGCATCGGATATGAGCGGTTGGCTGCTGATGGGGCTACCCGGCGCAATATTCCTGTCGGGCATTTCGGAAAGCTGGATTGCCATCGGTTTAACCATCGGGGCTTATTTAAACTGGCGTATTGTTGCCGGTCGTCTGCGAGTACATACCGAAGTTAACCATAATGCTTTAACGTTACCGGATTATTTTACCACCCGTTTTGAAGATAAAAGCCGCGTTCTGCGTATTTTCTCTGCCGTCGTTATCCTTATTTTCTTCACCATTTATTGTGCGTCTGGCGTAGTAGCCGGTGCGCGTTTGTTTGAAAGTACCTTTGGTATGGATTACAGCACCGCCCTGTGGGTTGGCGCTGCGGCAACTATTGCCTATACCTTTATCGGTGGTTTCCTGGCGGTAAGCTGGACGGATACGGTTCAGGCTTCCCTGATGATTTTTGCCCTGATTTTAACGCCGGTGATGGTGATCATTGCCGTTGGTGGTATTGATAGCTCAATGCTGGTGATTGCGGCGAAGAATCCGGAATATCTGGATATGTTTAAAGGCTTAAACTTTGTGGCGATCATTTCGTTAATGGGTTGGGGCTTGGGCTACTTTGGTCAGCCACATATTCTGGCACGTTTTATGGCGGCAGACTCTCACCATGTGATTCATAATGCGCGTCGCATTAGTATGACCTGGATGATTTTCTGTTTGGCTGGTGCAGTGGCGGTGGGTTTCTTCGGCATTGCATTCTTCTCTAATAATCCATCGTTAGCCGGTAACGTTAGCCAAAACGGTGAGCGGGTGTTTATCGAACTGGCGAAAATTCTGTTTAATCCATGGATTGCCGGTATTTTACTGTCGGCTATTCTGGCTGCGGTAATGAGTACCCTAAGTTGTCAGTTATTGGTTTGTTCAAGTGCTTTAACCGAAGACTTTTACAAAGCATTCCTGCGTAAGAATGCCAGCCAGCGTGAGTTGGTATGGGTTGGTCGATTGATGGTGCTGTTAGTGGCGGTAATTGCCATTGTGTTGGCGTCTAATCCTGAAAACCGCGTATTGGGTCTGGTAGCTTATGCTTGGGCCGGTTTTGGGGCTGCTTTTGGTCCGGTTATTCTATTGTCGGTGATGTGGTCTGGTATGTCCCGTAATGGAGCGTTGGCAGGGATGGTTGTCGGTGCAGCAACAGTGCTTATCTGGAAACAATATGGTTGGTTTAATCTGTATGAGATTATCCCTGGCTTTATTTTCGCCGCCATTGCGATTGTTGTTTTTAGCAAGATAGGTAAAGGCCCGTCAGAGAATATGTTGAACCGTTTTAATGAAGCTGAAAAAGAGTTTCAGAGCGTAAAAGAGTAATTTATTGCGGTTGTCTTATGGCGCCGAATGGCGCCATTCTTGTTAGTTAAGTTTTATAATAGCGAAAGTTTCGTCCACTATTAGTACAGAGAATAAATAAAAATAGGAGCACGTGGCCGAGCAAAGGCGCTAAGGCGAGCGCCTCTGCACTCCGCGCCTTCGCCCCCGAATTCAGGTCGCTGTGCGACTTCCCTCCGCCCTCATTTGGGTTAACGCACCGGGGCTGATTCGTTCCAGACGAAGCAGCCCCTCGTCCCGCATCCTTGCTGGACGTGCTCCCTCATTCAGTTGTCGGCTGAATTCCAGCGCTCAATAAAAAAGACAAAAGATAAAATTCACTTATGGCACTTTTTTAACTGATTTTTATTATGTCCAATGGCGTCATTTTTACTAATATTTCATTTACCCTTTAATCGGCAAATAGATATCGGTTATCAGCTCGGCCTCTGGCGTGTCGTGAGGGTTATTCATATAGATTTCAAACGCGGGGTGGTCGGCACACTCGTAGCCGCTGGTTGGTAGCCATTGGCCATAAAAAGTTTGGTAGGCCTGATGTAGCGTGGAGTAGGGGCCAATATGACGATATTTGGCATAGCGACCGGCAGCCAGCTTTATCGGTTGAATCTGTTTGTCCGATGGTTCGCTTTCTAGCGGTTGGTTGAACTGGATACAAGCGTCGGAGCGGCATTTTTCCGGCGCGGTACCTAAAGGGTCATCATAATAGATACCCAGTCCATAACGTACTTGAGGGGCTAGCCCGCTGGCGATAGTCCAGTCCCAAAGCTGGTTAAAGGCCTGATAAATTTCCATGTAGGGGCCGTTATGTCGGATGCCATAAACCGTTTCTTCCTGACGAGTTTCAATGGTGATGTTCACGTTAATAATCTCCGTATGTATTGGTGGATAGATAAAATTAGGGCGAGAGTCGTCCGCGTTGTTACCGGCCTTGCGATACTGTGCCGGTGACAGGGAAAACTGGGTTTTGAAGGCTTTGGAAAATGACTGCGGGGTTTCATATCCTGCCTCCATAGCGATATGGGTAATCGGCAGTGAACCTCGTGCAATATGAGCCGCCGCGCGGTCTAACCGTAAGCGACGGTGGGTGTCGGCGACGGTTTCTCCAGTGAGCGCCGTATAAATACGGTGAAAATGGTAGAGTGAAAAAGCAGACTCTTTGGCCAGAAAACCAATATCTAACGGATTATCCAGATTACGGGCAATAAATGCATAGGCATGACGGATACGTTTTTGATAATCCTGTTCGGTTTTGGGCTTTTTCATTATGCTCTATTCCATTTTAAGCTTTTATTGATGATTGCGGTTTAGTGGGAATTATAGCGGCACTTTGCCACGATACTTATCCGTGGTTGCGGAAAATGCGATAGGCCGTAGTGAATAGCAAAATCAAACGCGCATCCGGCTGATAGCGGGATGCGCGTTGGCAATCTAACAATAGTCAGGGATAAAAGGCGGAATTATTTTTCGGTAATTGGAAAGTAGATATCGGTGAGCAATTGGTCTTCTGGTGTGTTCATCGGGTTATTCAAATACACCTCAAATGAGGGTTGGTCTGTTTTTTTATAATTACTTTGGGGCAGCCACTGATTATAAAATTGGTCATAGACCGTTTCCAGTGCGGCATAAGAGCCAGTATGGTGATACTTGGCATAGCAGCCACCGGTAATCTCTACCGGACGGACAATTTCAGACAACTGCTCATCTTGTAACGGTTGGTCAAGCTGCATGCAGGCATCGGAGCGGCATTGTTCTGGTGCTTTGGTTTTGGGGTTATCAAGAAAAATGGCAACCCCGTATTTAATATGGGTGGTAATTCCTTCAGCCTGAGCCCAATCCCATATTGCCTGAAAGGCTCTGTGAATTTGTGGATAGGGGCCACAATGCCTTATGCCATACACAGTAATGGTTTCGCGGGTTTCAATGGTGATATTCATGTTAGATCTCTCCATATTATTGGTGTTAGGTCACTATGGGTTTAAGCGATCTCCCGGCCTGAATGAACGGCTTTCAGTAATTCATTAACTTCCGGATGTTCAAACATCTCTTGCAGTTCACAAGAAAGCTTCCTGCGCCAGTTTGGATATTGA
The DNA here is from genome assembly GCF_900112475.1 of Pragia fontium DSM 5563 = ATCC 49100. Classification (GTDB taxonomy): domain Bacteria; phylum Pseudomonadota; class Gammaproteobacteria; order Enterobacterales; family Enterobacteriaceae; genus Pragia; species Pragia fontium. The sequence goes on from NZ_FOLW01000002.1 coordinate 360,727, forward strand.
TCGGTGGTGCCCGGAACATTAACTGGCATCACGATACCTAGCCAATCCTCCGGTTGTAACCCCACCAACAGACTGGCGGATAAAGCGATAAACTGATGAATCGCATAGCTTAACTCAGCGGTCATCATTGACATATCTTGGGGTTTTTCTGTCAATAAACCGCATTCTATTAGTGTTGCTATCAGCGCCCGTTTATTTTCTTCCCGGCTTAGCCTTAAGGCGTTATAAGTGGCTTTATCCGGGTATAAGCCAAGAGATTCTCCCAGTTCCAAATCGCCAGCGTGCCAATAGCTACGCAGGGTTGGCAGGTCGTGAGTGGTAATGGTGGCCATCGATTGAGCTGGATAGTCTTGCGGTAGCTTAAAGTGGTTAATGCCGGCCTGTTCAAAATAGAGGACTTTATAAGAGTATACACCGTACTGTTGCAGCTTATGGACGATCTCCGGTGGCACGATGCCTAAGTCTTCACCAATCACCATACATTTTTGCCGCTGACTCTCCAAGGCTAAAATAGCCAATAGGTCATCAACCGGATAAGTCACATAACCGCCCATATCTGCGGTTTCACCATAAGGTATCCACCATAAGCGTAGCAGAGACATCACATGATCGATGCGCAGCGCACCGCAATGAGTCATATTATCCCGCAGCAGATCGATAAAGGGCTGGTAGGCTCGTTGTTGGAGAATCAAAGGGTCCATTGGTGGTAATCCCCAATTTTGCCCTAAAGGCCCCAACGGGTCCGGTGGTGCACCGATGCTGGCTTTCATACGATAAAGGGTTTTATCACACCAGGTATCGGAACCGCCTTCGGCTACTCCGACCGCTAAATCTCGGTAAAGGCCAATGGCCATTCCTTGACGTTGACTCAGCGCAAAGCATTCTCCTAGCTGAGTATGTGCCAACCACTGGAGCCAAGCGTAAAAGCGAACCTCATCCGGATGTCGCTGAACAAACTGCCGCACAGCTGGATTAGCGGCGTCATGATACTCCACAGGCCAAGCCGGCCAGCCCCACATCTGCTTATTCTCTGCCGTTAGCCAGCCATGTAGGGCATCGAACTCGGCCTGTTGTTGTAGCGCTTGAGCGCAATTCTGCTGAAAATAGGCGAAGGCCTGTACCCGTTCATGGCGTTCATCTAACAGTTTAAACTGTTGGTAGGCAAGGTCTAATCCTTCCAGCTTTAACGCCATTACCTGAGGATAGTCAACCAATACGGTTTCGCGTGCTTCCCGCAGGCGTTGCTGGATGGGCTCGTTATGCAACCAATGCTGTGCCGCTTCATTTTGCTGAAACTCGGGCACCGCCATCACATCAATATAGATAATGTTCAGCCAATTGCGGGAGGAAGGGCTATAAGGACTGGCGCTTTGTGGGTTAGCCGGATATAACGCATGGATTGGGTTCAGACCGATAAAAGCCCCACCGCGTTGGGCTATTTCCCGTAGAGCGTGTTTTAAATCGCTAAAATCACCAATTCCCCAGTTAGTTTCTGAACGCAGGCTATACAGTTGAATACAGCTTCCCCATAACCGCTCGCCGTTGAGTAGGGAAGAGGGTTCAAAGCAGCGCTCAGGTGTAATAATCACTTTGCACTGCCAGTTACCTGTGGGGGAATTGAGGATTAATTGATGGTAGCCCAGCGGTAGAGATGATGGCAGGGTGATGGCGATATCGGTACTCTGAGTTTCACCGTGATAGGGCTGTTCATAAGGTAGCGCGACGAGTGATAAATCCTCTAATTGCAGATGCCATTGATATTCACCGGGCTGATTGAGGATCAGTTGATATTCACTACCATAGTAAAAAACCTTAACCGGACTAATCACGCTGTGATCAACCTGCGTCTCTGATGCCGCCATGGCAGAAAATAGCCGTTCCCGAATATCGGGATGGATAACTTCATGTTGCCCTTTGGCGTTAATATAGCTGGTGGCAATACCGGCAAGATCGAGCTTTCGGTTAGTTGCTGGAATATCACTCACTATCGGGCTGGGAGGAAGCTTGTCCATGAATCTACCTATAATGACGTCCCCTGCTGGTTTGAGCAGGGGACGTTAAGCGTTGGGGTATTCAATAATCAACCGACTACAGTCTGGTTGGTTCAATTTCCCAAATCTCTTCTGCATACTCTAAAATAGTGCGGTCAGAGGAGAAATAGCCCATATTGGCGATGTTGAGCGCTGCTTTACGTGCCCATAGGTCAGGTTTTCGGTAAAGCTTATCTACTTCATCCTGAGTGTTCACATAAGAACGATAGTCCGCCAGCAGTTGGTAATAGTCACCAAAGTTAACCAATGAGTCATACAACGCACCGTAGCGATGTGGTTCTTCAGGATTAAACACCCCGGTGGCGATTTGACTTAATACTTGATTAAGTTCGACGTCTTTTTCATAAATTTTACGCGGGTCATAGCCGTTCGCTCGTAGCGCTTCAACCTGTTCCGCGGTATTGCCGAAAATAAAGATATTGTCATCACCAACGTGCTCTTTGATTTCGATATTGGCACCGTCTAGCGTACCAATCGTCAGTGCGCCGTTCATGGCAAACTTCATGTTGCTGGTGCCTGATGCCTCGGTACCCGCCAGCGAAATTTGTTCGGACAGATCGGCAGCCGGAATAATCAACTGTGCCAAGCTAACGCTGTAGTTAGGGATAAACACCACTTTAAGTTTGTTTTTGATCCTTTCATCGTTGTTAATGACTTTGGCAACGTCATTAATTAGTTGAATAATCAGCTTGGCATTCACGTAAGAAGAGGCGGCTTTACCGGCAAAAATCACTGCCCGTGGTACCCAGTCTTCATCTGGTGCTTGCAGAATACGATTATAGCGGGCGATGACCTGTAGCAGATTAAGCAGTTGACGTTTATATTCATGAATCCGTTTAACCTGAACATCAAACAAGGCATTCGGATTAAGAATCACGTTGAGGTTTTCGGCTACATAGGTAGCCAGCTCTTTTTTATTCTGTAGTTTGACTCGTTTGATTTGATCGATAAACGCAGGGTAATCCACCATCTCATTCAAATAAGAGAGCTTACTTAAGTCGGTGCGCCAGGTTTTATCAATGGACTCATCCAGTAGGGCTGATAAGGGGCGATTAGCCAGCCCCAACCAGCGTCTGGGTGTAACGCCGTTAGTTTTATTACAGAAGTGATGAGGGAAGACTTTGGCAAAATCGGCAAATAGCGATTGAACCATTAATTCAGAATGTAGCGCTGACACGCCATTCACTTTATGACTGCCAACCACCGCTAACCAAGCCATTCGTACCCGACGACCGTTACTTTCATCGATCAGTGAAACACGGCTAAGGAGCTCCGGATCGCCAGGATAGTTTTCCTGCACGACCCGCAGGAAGTAATCATTAATTTCGAAAATAATCTGTAAATGGCGCGGCAGGATTTTACCCATCATATCCACCGGCCAGGTTTCCAGCGCTTCGCTCATCAATGTATGGTTGGTATAAGAGAAGATACGAATGGTCATTTCCCAGGCATCTTCCCAGTTAAAATTATGATGATCGATTAATAAACGCATCAATTCAGGAATAGCCAACACCGGATGGGTGTCATTTAAATGAATGGCAACTTTGTCTGCCAAATTGTCATAGGTTTCATACAGGAGCCAATGGCTGCGTAGAATATCCTGTAGTGTGGCGGAAACCAGAAAGTATTCCTGACACAGACGTAGTTCGCGGCCTGAGGAAGTTGAATCATTAGGATAGAGAACGCGGGAAACGTTTTCAGAGTTGTTTTTATTTTTTACTGCGGCAAAGTAATCGCCCTGATTAAACTTACCCAGATTAATTTCGTCACTGGCCCGTGCCGACCACAGGCGTAAGGTGTTGGTGGCGTCGGTATCATAACCGGGAATGATTTGGTCATAGGCACAGGCCAGAATTTCCTCGGTTTCAACCCAGTGGGAAATTTTTCCCTCAGTCTGAACTCGACCACCGAAGAACACCCGATAGCGTATGTCATGGCGTGGAAATTCCCAGGCATTACCGTATTCCAGCCAGTTATCCGGTGATTCTGCCTGTTGTCCGTTAACGATATTTTGTTTGAACATGCCGTATTCGTAACGGATACCATACCCGCGTGCCGGTAGACCCAGCGTAGCCAAAGAATCAAGGAAGCAGGCGGCTAAACGCCCCAAACCACCGTTACCCAGACCGGGGTCGTTTTCTTCATTGATTAATTGCTCCAGATTGAACCCCATACTATCGAGGGCCTGAGCTAAGTCATCATAAATGCCCAAATTCAATAAAGAGTTGGAGAGGGTTCTGCCGATTAAAAACTCCATGGATAAGTAGGACACCCGACGACCTGACTGTGAAAAGTGCGCGCGGGTTGAACGTAGCCAGCGCTCAACCATCAGGTCGCGTACCGAAAAAGAGATGGCGTTTAGCCAGTCGTGTTCTGTGGCTAGGGCAGGTTCTTTACCAATAACAAACTTCAATTTTTCCTGAATGCTATTTTTCAGATTTCTGATGCGTTCTTCTGGTGTTTCAAAGTTAAATTGTGAAGACATGTTTTTTATCCATATTTAATGTAGTTAGTGTTAAGGGTAAATCCATGATTTGCCTCGGAGGCCTACCGTTGTTTTTTCCAGCGGTAGGCTTGATTCCCGATGCCCTTATCCTTGTCGATAACAACAGGTCATGTCAGTTCATCGTTAAGTTACTGTTCAATGTTTCAACACAATAAGAAAAATTAACCTAATTGTTGGTACATGGCTAAATATTGTTGCGCGGCAATGTGCCAGCTAAAGTCTTTCTCCATGCCCTGACGCTGCACCCGGCGCCACTTCACCGGTTCTGACCACAGGGCAAATACCCGACGGATGGCATCGTGTAATTCATCAACTTGACTGTCGCGGAAGACAAAACCGGTGGCGGTTTTATCCGCCAGATTTTCCAGAGAGCAGTCAACAACCGTGTCGGCTAATCCGCCGGTGTGTCGCACCAAAGGAAGGGTGCCGTATTTCAAACCATAAAGTTGCGTCAGGCCGCAGGGTTCGAAACGGCTGGGGACCAAAATGACATCGGCGGCGGCAATAATTTGGTGGGCGAAGGATTCGTCATAGCCAATTTTAACCGCAACCTGTTTCGGGTACTGTTTAGCCAGCTTCTGATAAGCGTTCTGTAAATCAGCATCGCCGCTGCCCAGCAACATCAACTGACCACCAAACTCCAGTAGTTTAGGTAGCGCAGCCAGCAGTAAGTCCAGACCTTTCTGACCGCTGAGCCGACTAATGACGGCAAATAGGGGAAATTCTGACGTGATGGTTAAGCCTGCCTGAGTTTGCAGTGTGGCTTTGCATTCAGCTTTACCGGCCATTTTTCTGGGGCTGTAGTCAGCGGGTAGCAGTTGGTCTTTTTGTGGGCTCCAGATGTTGTAGTCAACGCCATTGAGGATTCCCATCAGCTTGCCATGTTGTTTACGCTGGTTAAGCAGGTTTTCCATACCAAAGCCAAATTCCGGGCGTGTGATCTCTTGCGCGTAGGTAGGACTAACGGCGGTAATCATATCAGCGTAATACAGACCCGCTTTTAGATAGGAGATTTGGCCATAAAACTCCAACCCTTCCGGCTGCATAAAGTGGGATGGTAATTCAAGCTCATGTAGATGACGGGCAGAGAAATTGCCCTGATAGGCCAGATTATGCACGGTAAATACCGAGCGAGCCGGGTAACCTCGGGCGGCAAGATAGGCACCGGCGAGTCCGGCGTGCCAGTCGTGGGCATGTACCACATCCGGTTGCCAATAGAAATCGATACCGCAGGCCAGTTCACAGGCGACCCAACCAAGCAGAGCAAAGCGTTTATAGTTATCGGCATATTCGAGTTGATCGCCGTCGTGATAAGGGCTACCTGGGCGTTGGTAAAGGTCGGGGGCATCGATGAGATAGATGCCAACGTGATTATAAACCCCGTAGCGTAGGGTTATTTTGCCAGCAAAAGTATTTTGCTCACTGACTATCGAGGTTTTGCCAATTCCTTGCAACAGTGCTGGAAAGCCGGGCATCAGCAGCCGAACTTCGGCACCTGCGGCTATCTGCGCGTTGGGGAGGGCGCCAAGCACATCGGCCAAACCTCCGGTTTTCAATAAGGGAAATAGTTCGGAACATGCGTGTAAAACTCGCATCATAACTCCTGTTTGAATATGTCTTCATAACCCTGATTGATGCTCTGTTGTTGATTAAAGCATAGCTGATAAACGTTAATGATTATCAGAGGTTGGGGGCATCAACCCAACCTCGGTTTTATTTAACTATAGCCTTGACAGCATATCTTTAGTAATCAGCACAATACCGCCTTCTGAGCGGCAGAAACGGCGCTCATCTTCTTCCACATTTTCTCCCACCACTAATCCTTCAGGCAAAATGCAGCCGCGGTCGATAATACAGCGGCGTATCCGGCAGGAGCGGCCAATGTACACGTCCGGTAGCAATACGGCGGAATCAACGGTACAGAATGAATTCACCCGAACTCGGGGAAACAGCACCGAGTTGACAATCACTGAGCCAGACACGATGCAGCCGGCACCAATCAGTGAGTTCATGGTCATACCGTGGCTACCAGAACGATCCTGCACAAATTTCGCCGGTGGTAAGGGTTCCATATAGGTACGGATTGGCCAGGTTTTATTGTACATATCCAGCTCAGGTGTGATGGAGGCCAGATCGAGGTTGGCGCTCCAGTAGGCGTCAATGGTTCCGACATCACGCCAGTAAGGTTCCGCATTGACGTCTGATGTGACGCAAGAGAGATTAAATGGATGAGCCCAAGCCACGCCCTGAGATACCGCCTTAGGAATCAGATCCTTACCAAAATCATGGTGGGTTTCCATGTTAAGGCTCTCTTCTTCCAACAGCTTATACAGATATTGAACGTTGAAAACATAGATCCCCATACTGGCTAATGACATGTCGGGATTATCGGGCATAGCGGGTGGGTCAGCCGGTTTTTCCAGAAAATTGAGGATACGCTCATCTTCGGTGATCGCCATGATGCCGAATTCGGAGGCGACAGTGCGGGGAACGGCGATACAGGCCACGGTACACTGGCTGCCTTTCTCCACGTGGTCTAGCAGCATGCGCGAGTAGTCCATCTTATAGATGTGATCGCCGGCCAGAATAACAATATATTCCGCTTTGTAGCGGCGGATAATATCCAGATTTTGATAAATTGCGTCGGCGGTGCCCCGATACCATCCGTCATGGTCTTCACGCTGTTGAGCGGGGAGTAAATCCACAAATTCATTCATCTCTTCATTTAGAAATGACCAGCCCCGTTGAATATGCTGTACCAGAGAATGGGAGTGGTATTGGGTCAGTACACCAATACGACGGATACCCGAGTTCATACAGTTGGATAAGGCGAAATCAATAATGCGGAATTTACCGCCAAAATGTACCGCTGGCTTTGCTCGTTTGGAGGTTAAATCTCTGAGTCGTGAACCGCGCCCTCCGGCCAGAATTAATGCCACGGACTGCTTAGGTAGCTGCCTTGCCAACATCAATTGATGATTTGTATCAGGTTTAACCATTTTTCCTCCAGACATCTTCACTTCCTATACGATAAATTGAGCCAATAAGCCGCCAAACGGCGTGATTAAATGTGTTTCTTATCTTGATGTAATACGCTGATGCTACGGGGTTCAGCAGTACACTGGTTTTCTGTAACAGATACTTCTCGCAGTGAGAACGGCGCTGTTACGCGCCAGTTTACTGATGGTAACGTCAGGGTTTGTTGACTGTCGCAGTGGTTAACTATCACCAGCCACTCACCGGACAACAAAATTTGTAGCGGTTGGTGTTCTCCACGCTGCCACTCTTCCGGCGACATGGGGGCACCTTGCTGATTAAGCCAATCGACGTCTTTACTTTGGGTTTCTGCTGTAACTTCGCCAGACCACCAGCTTTCAGTAGTTAACGCAGGAATTTTTTTCCGCAGGGCGATCAGGCCAGCGGTGAATGCGATGAGTTCTTCATCGGCCTGAATCCAGTTAAGCCAACTGAGCGGGGAGTTCTGACAGTAGGCATTGTTATTACCTTGCTGACTATTTCCTTGTTCATCGCCGGCCAACAACATGGGCGTTCCTTGAGAAAGCAACAATGTGCTGAGCAGAGCCCGTGCGCTGGTGGAGCGACGTGACAGGGTTGACTCATCAGCGTGCAAGCCTTCAATACCGTGGTTGTTACTGTAGTTACTGTTACTACCATCCCGGTTATCTTCCCCATTGGCTTCATTGTGCTTATGGTTAAAGCTGACCAGATCCCGCAGGGTGAAGCCATCATGAGAGGTGATTTTATTCACCGAGGCGGAGGGCAAACGTTCGCTATGGTGAAAGATATCGCTGGAAGCCGCATAGCGGCAGGCAAATGTACCCAGCGACATTGAGCCTTCCAGCCAGAAACGACGCATATCATCGCGGAAGCGATCGTTCCATTCAGCAAAGGGTTGTGGAAAGTGACCAAGCTGGTAGCCACCGATGCCAATATCCCAGGGTTCAGCAATCAACTTTAGTTTAGATAAGATTGGGTCTTGAACGATTTTAGTCAGCAATGGTGAGCCAGAGGAAAACGCCGGGGTTCGTCCTAATACGCTGGCTAAATCAAAGCGGAAACCGTCAATATGGCATTCACTGGCCCAAAAATGCAGACAGTCCAGCACCCATTGCATGGCGGCAGGGTGAGTCAGACGAGTGGTATTGCCGCATCCGGTCCAGTTATGATAATCGCCATCTTCTTTCTGCCAGTAATAGCTACTGTTATCAATTCCCCGTAACGATAGCGTTGGGCCAGAAAGATCAAGTTCCGCGGTGTGGTTAAACACCACGTCGAGAATCACTTCAATACCGGCCTGATGCAGGGTTTTAACCATATCGCGAAATTCGGACAGTGGCGTGCTACCTGCGCGCTCAGACCAATAGTCCGGCTCAATCGCAAAAGGTGCCAGGACGTTATAGCCCCAGTAGTTAGTTAACCGGTGCTTTTGCAGTCGCGGTTCATCGAGATGCATTTGAACCGGCAGCAGTTCCAGCGTGGTAACCCCCAGTTTCTGCAAGTACTGAATCATCACCGGATGCGCTATTGCGGCGTAAGTGCCGCGCAAAATAGCCGGAATATCCGGGTGGGTTTTGGTCAGTCCGCGGACGTGGGCTTCATATAGCACGGTTTTTGCCCAAGGAATGTCAGGCAGGGTATCGTTCTGCCAGTCATAGGGTTCATGAGTCACAATGCTCTTTGGGGCAATCTCGGCGCTGTCCTGCGGGTCAGGCTCTGCGCCACCGTCACTTAACCACGGGCTATCAATAGCTTTACTGCTTAACGCCAAGCTATAGGGATCAATCAGTAGCTTTTGCGGATTGAAGCGCCAGCCCTGCTGTGGATCCCATGGCCCATAAACCCGATAGCCATAGTGCAAACCGGGTTGCCGTCCGGGCAGATAACCGTGCCAAACGTGATGAGTGCATTCGGGCAGCAGGAGTCTTAACTCTTCGCCTTTATCATCAAACAAACAGAGCTCGACCCGTTCTGCGTGCTCAGAATAGAGAGCAAAATTAACCCCTTTACCATCAAAGTGACTACCGAGAGGATAAGGGACGCCAGCGAGTATTTGAGTATGACTCTGCTCCATTAGCCCTCCCGCTGTAGGTAGAGGGTGGCAAGAGGGGGAAGAACCAAATTCAGCGAATGTTCTTTATGATGCGATGGCAGCGGCTCGCTGTGAACGCCACCCAGATTGCCGGCATTACTGCCGCGATAAAATGCAGAATCGGTATTCAGTATCTCTTGGTAGTGCCCCGGCTGGTTGATGCCGATGCGGTAGTTTTCTCGCAGTACCGGTGTGAAATTGCTGATGACGATGATTTCATTGCCTGCGGCATCACGGCGTACAAAGGCAAAAACTGAGTTTTCATGGTCATTTACCACCAACCACTCAAAGCCTTCTGGCGCGTAGTCCAACTGATATAGCGCAGGCTGTTGCTGATAGCAGTGATTAAGGTCGCGTACTAAATCTTGTATGCCGTTATGCCAACCGCCTTGAATGGGGTCAAGCAGGTGCCAGTCAAGGCTGGCATCATGGTTCCATTCCCGTCCCTGAGCAAATTCATTACCCATAAACAGCAGCTTTTTGCCGGGATGACCCCACATAAAGCCATAATAGGCGCGCAGATTGGCAAACTGTTGCCAGGTATCTCCCGGCATTTTGCCTAGCAGAGAACGTTTACCGTGCACGACTTCATCATGGGATAGCGGCAGAATAAAGTTTTCGGTATGGGCATAGAACATACCGAAGGTCATAAGATTATGGTGGTATTGGCGATACACCGGATCCAGCGACATATAGTCCAGCGTGTCGTGCATCCAGCCCAGATCCCACTTGTAATGAAAGCCGAGGCCGTCTGCTTCTGGTGGTAGCGTCACGCCGGGATAATCGGTTGATTCTTCCGCAATAGTGATGGCCCCAGGGCACTCGGTACCAATAATTTTATTGGTGTGGCGTAGAAACTCGATGGCTTCAAGGTTTTCTTTACCACCGTACTGATTGGGAATCCACTCCCCGTCGGCGCGGCTATAGTTGCGGTAAATCATGGATGCGACGGCATCAACTCGTAGTCCATCAAGGCCAAAGCGTTCAATCCAGTAAAGGGCATTACCGGCCAGATAGTTACAAACCTCATGACGGCTGTAGTTATAAATCAGGGTGTTCCAGTCTTGATGAAAGCCTTCACGCGGATCCGCATATTCGAACAGAGCGGTACCGTCAAATTGAACTAATCCATGGGCATCATCGGGGAAGTGGGCGGTAACCCAGTCAAGCAATACGTTAATACCGGCTTTATGGGCGGTAGTAATCAAATAGCGAAAATCTTCCAGAGTGCCAAATCGGCGGGTTGGGGCATACATACCAATTGGTTGATATCCCCATGACCCATCAAACGGATGTTCGTTAATCGGTAATAGTTCAATATGGGTAAATCCCATATATTTAACGTAAGGGATGAGCTGGTCGGCCAATTCCCGATAGCTAAGCCAGCTATTATCATCAGTATGGCGTCGCCAGGAACCGAGGTGTACTTCGTAGATGGAGATGGGCGATGAGAAATCATTAGCCTTGCGACGTTGGTCCGACATCACGACGCGCGTTGGCAATTGAGCGATGCGTGATGCGGTATCCGGGCGCATTTCTGCGGCAAAAGCATAGGGATCGGCTTTCAGTATGGTCTGGCCGTGACAGTCAATGATTTCATACTTATACAGCTGTCCAACTTGCACATGAGGGAGAAACAGTTCCCAAATACCGTTCTCTTTACGCAGACGCATCGGATGGCGGCGACCATCCCAGAAGTTAAATTCACCAACCACCGATACTCGCCGGGCATTAGGTGCCCATACGGTAAAAGTGACACCGTCGACATTATCCATTCGGGTTGGGTGTGCGCCAAGTCGTTCATAAGGGCGCAGGTGGGTACCTTCAGCCAGCAACCAAGTGTCGAGTTCTTGAAGTAGAGGGCCAAAACGGTAGGGATCTTCTATGACTTGTTGGGTTTCTCCCCAATCAATTAAGAGTTGATAGCGATAGGGGGTATTCCGCGGAGATAGGGTGGCGGAAAAGAAACCCGTTTGCTCCGTTTGCTCCAATACCGCGAGTATTGTTTGACTCTCTTTATCTAATACCTTGATCTGCTGGGCATTAGGGGCAAAGGCTCGGATAGCAAATCCATGGTGGGTTTTATGGATACCCAATATGGAAAAAGGGTCGGCATAATGGCCTGAAGTTAGCTGTTGGATAACAGCCCTGTCGATAAGATCTGACATCCATATTCCCCAAATTTATTTTTAGCTGGCGGTAAATTTAAATAGCCTAAAAAATATAATATCGTTAAATAATAGTACGATATTAATAAATTACTCATTTAACCTTACTTAACTACCAGATTAAAACTGTGAGTTAGTTCTGGTATTTATATAATAGACGCTATATAGCTCAACATGCTAAAAAATTGATATTTTTATTACGGGAAAGGATAAAAAAACAGAGTTGGAAAATATGGGTGATTAAATAAAAACATGGGAGATGAGTCTCATAATTTGATTTGTAAAGCCATTGTTTATCAGTACGTTAGTTGAAAAGGTAATCGTTGGGTTAGTGTGGTTAATTGCGACTTCTATCTTATTTTTTAATATTTTATAGCTGTGTCATTGTATCATATTTCATGCGCCCATTAGTGTGATGCCGGTGGGGTGGTATATTATTATTTAAAGTTATTTCTTGGTTATTTATATTGCTCTTTTACGTCATTACAGAGAGGTTGTTGATGTGAATATTATTTAATATTTTTTATTGTTATATAGCACAACAACATACGAACAAAGAGAGACGGAAATACCGTTTAGTTTATTGTTTTGTCATTCCTGGTGATGTTCCTTCCTTAAGAGAATTCCGCGGTGAGTCGTTTATTAAAGCTATGGTCAATCCATTGTGGAGGACTGGGCTGTCTTACGGTATGTGTGATTTTTATTAATCATTCTGATTTTAAATAATCAAAAATATGTAAAGTGCAGTAGAGATCACAGTTTAATGTCAATGATTAAATATAATCATTTATGAATAATAAAAATCATTTTGCTGAGGGTACTATGAATATTAAAAAAACGATTGAGAAGATCCCTGGCGGTATGATGGTGGTTCCACTGGTACTGGGAGCCATGATCAATACGTTTGCGCCGGAAGCGCTCAATATTGGTGGCTTTACCACTGCGTTGTTTAAAGGTGGTGCAGCGCCGTTAATCGGGGCATTTCTATTGTGTATGGGGGCGGGTATCAGCGTTAAAGCGGCACCTCACGCCATATTGCAGGGCGGTACCATTACCTTGACCAAGCTGTTGGTAGCGGTGGTGATTGGACTCGCAGTTGAACGTTTTTTTGGCGCTGATGGTCTGTTTGGCTTAACCGGTTTGGCGATTATCGCCGCGATGAGTAACTCCAATGGTGGATTATACGCCGCGCTGGTAGGTGAATTTGGCAATGAGCGTGATGTCGGCGCAATCTCGATTCTTTCCCTGAATGATGGTCCATTCTTTACCATGATTGCCCTAGGGGCCGCGGGTATGGCAAACATTCCTATTATGGCATTGGTGGCGGTACTGGTGCCTTTAGTTGTGGGCATGATTCTCGGTAACTTGGATCCACAGATGCGTGATTTCCTGACCAAAGGTGGCCCTCTGTTGATCCCATTCTTTGCTTTTGCCCTGGGGGCCGGTATTGACCTGCATATGCTGGTGAAAGGTGGACTGGCGGGTATCGCGTTGGGTGTGTTAACCACATTGGTTGGTGGCTTCTTTAATATTAAAGCGGATCGCTTAGTGGGTGGCACCGGGGTCGCTGGTGCGGCAGCATCAAGTACTGCTGGTAATGCGGTTGCAACGCCGTTAGCCATCGCAACTGCCGATCCGTCACTTGCCGAAGTCGCCAATGCTGCTGCGCCATTGATTGCCGCTTCGGTGATTACGACGGCCATTTTGGTACCGATATTGACTTCCTGGGTAGTGAAACGCAATGCCCTACGTGAAGCAAAACTGGCCGGAGAAAACTAAGATGAGAATGCTGGTGATTGCCGATGATTTTACTGGCGCCAATGATACCGGTGTTCAGTTGGCCAAAAAAGGTGCCCGAACCGATGTCCTGCTAGAGGAAAAACCGTTACGTCACCATAAGTCGGATGTATTGGTGATCAACACCGAAAGTCGAGCTGATACAGCTCATCAGGCTGCCGAAAAGGTCACTCGGGCGATAAATACCCAAGGTTCATCACTACAGGTCTATAAGAAGATTGACTCGACTTTCCGCGGCAATGTAGGCGCGGAAATTGAGGCGGCGATGAAAGCCTGTGGGGCGAAGATTGCGTTGGTCGCTGCCGCTATCCCGGCTGCGGGACGCGTCACCCTCGGTGGAATGTGTCTGGTTAATCGGATTCCGCTCGTAGAGACTGAGTTTGCCAGCGATCCGAAAACACCGATTAACTCATCACGCATCAAAGATATTATCGGCCAGCAAAGTTGCTTACCGATTCATGAAGTTTTTATGTCTCAGGTTCGTTCCCCTGCGCTGGTGGATACACTTATTCGTTTAGCTGAAGGGCCGGAAAGCATTGTGGTACTGGATGCTGAAGTAGAAAGCGATCTTTCTGCAATAGCGGATACGTTGGTGCATCTTCCCCAGCCTTATTTGCTGGTGGGAGCCGCAGGACTTGCTGGCGCTTTACCTTCCTCTCTGTATCTGGAAGACCGGCAGAAGCTGCCGGTGCTGGTTGTCGCTGGCTCAATGAGTGAGGCGACCCGTAAACAGATTCTCTACGCTCAGCGAGAAAAAGCACTGGGTATCATTGATGTTGATGTCGAACAACTGCTGCAAGCGGATAACCGCAGCGTAATGAAGCAGATTATTGAACAAGCGGCAGAAGTATTACATGAACGCAGACATTGTGTATTGCGTACCTGCCGGGATGAAGCCGCTCGCCAAATGATCGACCAACTGTGTGAGCGCTATCAGCTTAATCGACAACAATTGGGCGACAAGATCAGCGCAACGCTGGGTTCGATTACTCTGGAATTACTGGCGTTATCGCAAATTGGTGGCCTGTTTTTGACCGGTGGCGATATTGCCATTGCCGTGGCCCGTTCACTGAATGCCGAAGGATATCGAATTTCCGGTGAAGTCTCTCCCTGTATTCCTTGTGGCGCATTTGTTAACAGCGACATTGATGACCTGCCGGTCATTACTAAGGCCGGGGGATTTGGTGCAGACAGCGCACTGAGCGACGCTATTTATTATATTGAGGAGATGTACCATGGGTAGTAAAACAATTGCCGTTACAATGGGTGATCCTGCCGGTATCAGTCCGGAAATCATTATTAAAGCCATGGCAGAAGGTTCGTTGTCTGGTGCACCGGCGGTGGTAATTGGCTGTCTGTATACGCTACGTCGGGTACAGGCTTTGGGTATTGTGCCGAAGGTTGAACTCAGAGAAATTCAACGCGTGTCAGAGGCGAAATTTACGCCGGGGGTGATTCACGTTCTGGATGAGCCGTTAGCTAATCCGCAAGAGTTAGTGCCGGGTAAGGTTCAGGCACAGGCGGGGGATCTGGCTTATCGTTGCGTTAAACGTGCGACAGAACTGGCGTTGGCAGGGGAAGTTCAGGCGATTGCTACAGCACCATTAAATAAAGAGGCGTTGCATTCTGCCGGACATCTATACCCGGGACATACAGAGTTGTTAGCGAAGCTGACCGATACCCGTGATTATGCCATGGTGCTGTATACCGATACCTTAAAGGTGATTCATGTCACCACGCATATTTCGTTGCGTAAATTCCTTGATACATTGAACCGAAATCGGGTTGAAACGGTGATTGGCATGGCGGATACCTTCCTGAAGCGCGTGGGCTTCCCGAATCCGCGTATTGCCGTCGCCGGAGTAAACCCTCATGCTGGAGAGAATGGCCTGTTTGGTGATGAAGAAATTAACATACTCACGCCATCCATTGACGCCATGAAGGCCAAAGGAATAGACGTTTATGGGCCGTGTGCGCCGGATACGGTATTCCTGCAAGCCAATGAAGGGCGTTATGACATGGTGGTGGCGATGTATCACGATCAGGGGCATATTCCACTAAAACTACTGGGTTTCCATGACGGCGTAAATATTACAGCCGGATTACCGTTCATCCGTACCTCGGCGGATCACGGTACCGCCTTTGATATTGCATGGACAGGCAAAGCCAAATCTGAGAGCATGGCGATATCTATGGAGCTAGCTCTGAAACTTGCCTGATTTATACGAGTGCTATGAAAGGACAAAGTCGCCTTGACCAGATTATGGACTTCCTGAAAAGCCATAATCTGGTTACCGTTGAACAGTTAGTTGCTGCTATTGATGCCTCTCCGGCGACGATTCGCCGCGATTTAATTAAGTTGGATAAACAGGGTGTGATTATTCGCAGTCATGGCGGCGTCACACTCGATCGTTTTATTTCCAACCAGCCCACTACCAATGAAAAAATTCACCGTAGCCAACATGAAAAGCAGGCTATTGCCCAACATGCGGCCAGCATGGTAAAAGCCGGTGATTCTGTGGTGTTGGATGCCGGCACCACCATGATGGAATTGGCACGTAATTTAACTCATTTACCGCTAAGGGTGATTACCGCAGATTTACATATTGCCCTGTTTCTGTCGGGGTTTAAGCAAATCGAAGTCACCATCATCGGTGGGCGGATTGATGATAGCAGTCAGTCCTGCATTGGCGATCACGGTCGTCGTTTATTACGTCATATCTATCCTGATATTGCTTTTATTAGCTGTAACTCCTGGAGTTTGGAGCGGGGGATTACCACACCAACGGAAGAGAAAGCCGGATTGAAGCAGGACTTAGCCGCCAACGCGCGTAAGCGCGTGTTGTTGGCTGACAGCAGTAAATATGGTGCTTACTCACTGTTTTGCGTGACACCGCTGAATACATTGACGAATATTGTTACCGACAAAGGATTGTCGGCAGAGGTTCAGAGTCAGCTTAAACAGCAGCCGTTTATCTTGAAGTTGGTGTAATGCTGGCCTGATAAATCGCCGGTATCAGGCTCTGATATCCTGATATTCCGGCGTGACATCAAATTCGTGCTTGGCAAACGGGCAGAGTGGAATAATTTTTCGTTGTTCATTACGCATTTTCTCCACCACTTTTAACACCAGATTTTTGCCTACCCCCTGACCTTTAAGGCGCGCATCTACATAGGTGTGGTCAATAATAGCCAGCTTTTCTCCGGTGGGGACAAAAGCGATTTCTGCCAGCATATTACCGTCTGGATCATTCACATAAAAACGGTTTTCACCCTCAAGAATATTGATACTCATTTTATTTCTCCTGGTATTGTAGTGCGCCGCTGGGACAGGTATCGATTACCCGTTTTACTTCTTCAAGGGTCGCGTTATCAGGCACAATCCAGGGTTTACGTGACAGGTTAAAAATGGCGTGATTACCGCGTACGCAGTTGCCAGAATGCTGACAAATGTTGGTGTTAAAATAAACATCTATTTTATTCCCGACGTAGCGACGATAACCTTTTTCGATTAATTCATTATTCATCGACAGGGCTCTCTGTGAGGATGGTGTGGTTAAATCATTGGCTTTAAGTATAGATAACCACAAAAAAACGGGCTGACGAGTGGCAGATAATTAATCGATATGGGAAAGATAAAAGGGCACAGTCGTTGAAGATTGCGCCCTTTTAGCGATTAAGAAATGGTATTACCAGAAATGAGCCCCGTAGCCCCAAAGCAATACGGTAATGGCTAACAGCGCTTCCAGAACTAACACACCGATGGCCAACGTTGAACTGGAGAAGATAAATCCTTCACTGCGGTCAATATTCATAAACGTTGGAATACCAGAATAGAGCAGATAGGCGCAATAACATAGACCGATAATGCCGGCCAATAGGCACAGCCAAACCAACGGATATAGCGCGACCAGACCGCTTAAAAACATGGGGGTAGCGGTATAACCAGCAAAAATAATACAACGTTCAAGGCTAGGGCGTTGTTCATAACGTCGGGCTAGCCGATAGATCACTTGACCCACCAGAACGACTGCCGCCAGTAACATGGCATAAAAAATAATGGCGATATAGCCTGCGGTAAACATCGATACTTTCATTGGCGGTATATCGTTGAGCATCCAACCAAATTGAGTGGTACCGATAAATGAGCTGACAACGGGAATCGCCGCCAGAACTAACAGATTGCGGGTATAGAGATGGGAAAGCGTCTCTTTTTCCTGACTGATTTGTTGGAATTCCCGGCCCGGATGAGTCAGAAGTCCCCATACATGATTAAACATCATAAGACACCCCATGTTTGCCAATGGCCGCACCGGGAAAAAACTAAACCTGTAGATCAGGCCTATTTTGCGGTCTCAGATCCAGTATAGATAACGGGGGATGCTTTGTTGTAAAGGGGAGCGGAAATGTATTTCAAAACGTGTAAGCCTGTCGATAATTAGCGACAGGCTTCAGAGAGAATTAGTTTGATTTATTTGCTGATTTTTTAGGTATGACCTTGCTGATAACAGACACACCAAGTAACACCATAGCACCGGCAATAACACCAAATAGCATGTTGAGCAAAGTCGGTGACAACGCTTGTAACAGGCTACCGATGGCAGGAACTGAAGCGGTGGCGGCAGACCAGTTAGTAATGAGCTGGCTGATGGGGGCGAGCCCATGAGTCAAAATGCCGCCACCTACCATAAACATGGCGGCGGTACCGACAACTGATAAGGTACGCATCAGATAAGGCGTTGTGTTTACCAGCCCGTTACCCACGGCTTTCGCCAAACGGGCTTTTTTATCACGCAGGTAAAAACCAACATCATCCAACCTAACGATGCCGGCTACCAGACCATAAACACCTATGGTCATTGTAATCGCAATACCCGACATCACCAGCACCTGCTGGAGAAAGCCGGTGTGGGCGACGGTACCTAGGGTAATCGCGATAATCTCCGCTGATAAAATAAAGTCAGTGCGGATAGCACCTTTGACTTTTTGTTTTTCATAAGCGGCGATTTCTTCTTGAGATAAGGCGGGCGTATTAGCTTGTGGATCATTATCGTTGTGGGGCGCTTTAGGGTGCAGATATTTATGCGCCAGCTTTTCAAACCCTTCATAGCAAAGGAATGCGCCGCCGAGCATCAGTAATGGTGTGACCGCCCAGGGAATAAATGCGCTGATCGCTAATGCCAGCGGTACCAAAATCAGCTTATTGATAAACGAGCCTTTCGCAACGGCCCAGACCACCGGAAGTTCCCGATCGGCTCTGACCCCGCTGACCTGTTGAGCGTTAAGCGCCAGATCGTCACCTAATACCCCCGAAGTTTTTTTAGCGGCAACTTTGGTCATTAGGGCGACATCGTCAAGGACGGCGGCAATATCATCAAGTAATGCGAGTAAACTGCTTCCTGCCAATTTGGTAGGCTCCTAAAATTAAAAATAGTTAAGGGAGACGGAATGTTAACAGAGGAAATAGTATATTAAGGCTGATTCATCTGCTATAGAAATATAGCAGATGAATAGAGGGTTCATACCACAGAGCTCATCTCAGAATTGCTAATTAAGCGTGGTTTGTAACGCTTTTTGCTTGCGGTAATTTTTAGCCGCTTGAGGCACGGGTGGCGCTTCTCCGGTTTCCATCCATTTCCGTAGGCGGTTGGCATCGGCAAAGTGGGTGTATTTGCCGAAGGCGTCGAGTACCACTAACGTCACTTCGCGATGATTTATGGTGGTGCGCATGGCTAGGCAATGGCCGGCCTGATTGGTGAAACCGGTTTTGGTTAACTGAATATTCCAGTCGTCTTTTTTAACCAGATAGTTGGTATTGCGGAATTCTAAAGTGTAGTTAGGCTTCTGGAAGCTGATAGTTTTTTCCTGAGTGGTACTTAATTGACTGAGCAGAGGGTATTGTTTACTGGCAAACAGCAGACGGGTTAAATCGTTGGCCGTTGATACGTTCTGCTCGGACAGACCAGTAGGCTCGACATAGTGCGTGTGAGTCATGCCCAGCGCTTTGGCTTTATCATTCATTGCCTTAATAAAGGCGTTATAGCCACCGGGATAGCTATGGGCCAGCGCCGCCGCGGCTCGGTTTTCTGATGACATTAGCGCCAGCAACATAATATCTCCCCGAGAAACCTCACTGCCCACTTTAACGCGAGAATATACCCCTTCCAGTTCTTTGGTTTGATTGATGGTTACCGGGATGATTTCAGTCAGCGATAGCTTTTTATCCAGCACCACCATAGCGGTCATTAATTTAGTAATAGAGGCAATCGGTACCACTTTATCCGGATTGGTAGAGTAAATAACCTTGTTATTTTTCATATCAATGACCAGCGCACTGCCGGAAGCAATCTCTGGCTGTGCTGCGGACTTGGAGGCTATTGTTGGCGCTCCGGTGGCCTGAACAGTGGAAACAGAAAAGGTACCGGCAGAGAGAATGAACAGACTTAGCAGAGAGTAACGAATTTTTGTGCGCATAGTGACTAACTTTTGGCTTCTTTTGGTAGTGAAAGGGGGTGTTAATTGGCAAGAAGTATAAGTGAGAATGCGGATTTTCGCCTATGGCAGGATTTGTAATTAATTGTGTTATTGAGATTAGCAAATCGTTATCGGGGATGAAGTGGGAGTCGTCTTCAAGATCAGACCCCGGTTTTCACCGGGGTGACGAAGGGCAGATACCGCGTGTAGACATTATCCTTGGCGTAAGGATTTAGCTTTCTGTTTCTTAGTATTTTTATTACTGACTTCGGCAATTGATAGACTTTGACCGGATTCCATCCAATTACGTAAGCGATTCGCATCGGCAAAATGGGTGTACTTACCATAAGCATCAAGCATGACCAGCGCGACTTCTCGGTTGCCAATGGTGGTACGCATGGTTAAACAACGGCCAGCTTCATCGGTGTAGCCCGTTTTAGTCAGTTGAATTTTCCAATCATGATTGCGGATGAGGTGATTGGTATTGTGAAATTCAAGGGTATATCGTGGATTCTCAAACGAAACGGTTTTCCCCTCAGTGGTACTGAGCTGGCTGAGCATGGGATATTTCTTGGTTGCGATGACCAAGCGACTTAAGTCTCTGGCCGTGGAGACATTCTTCTCTGATAAGCCGGTAGGCTCAACATAGCGAGTATTCTTCATACCAAGAGATTTAGCTTTGGCATTCATCGCCTTAATAAAAGCGCGATAGCCACCGGGGTAGTTGTGAGCCAGACTAGCTGCCGCTCGGTTTTCTGAAGACATTAAAGCTAACAGCAGCATTTCCTTACGGGTTATTTCACTACCCACTTTTACGCGGGAGAAAACCCCTCTTAATTCTTTGGTTTCATTAATTTTTACCGGAATGACCTGGGTTAATGGTTGCTTGGCGTCCAGTACCACCATCGCAGTCATCAGTTTAGTTAGGGAAGCGATAGGAACCACTTTATCCGGATTACTGGAATAGAGCACCTTGCGGCTTTGTATATCCACCACTAACGCACTTTTTGACGAAAGCTCAGGCTTAGCCGGTGAGCTTTGGGAAACCCCGTGCGTATTCTTAGCCGATACTGTGGTAGCCGCCAGAAATCCCGAAGTGAAAATCGCCAGACTTAATAAAGTAAAACGAATTTGTGTGCGCATATGATGATGACTTCAATAAATTATTAATGAATGAACAGAATGTTCGACCAGTGAAATTATAATTTATGCTTTAACTCTACGAACAGTAAAACAACGACTTATTCAGCTTAATATGGGGTGATTATTTGTAAGTAATTGTATTTTTCTGCTGATTTATAGATAGTTATAGTTCTAGCTAAGGAATTAAGCCATTTTTTGATATGATTTTTTATTCAGTTAATCATTAAGATCCCACTACATGGATTTACTTAGCATAATAATCAGGTGAGTTTCAGGTGAAAAACGTCCGTCTTCAACCGCAAAAACAGCCGGTAATGGTCGCCACTTCCGGTGGTAAAGATGCCACTCTGGCGCTGCATCGTCTGCGCCATGATGCAAGGTTTGCTGAATATCAGCCGATTGGTTTAATGACAATGTTTGATGCGAATACCGGTCGATCAACCGCCCACCATATCCGCCAGAACGTTTTACAGGCTCAGGCTGATGCCTTGGGGCTTGAGCTGCATATATTAACGCTGGAAGATAAACGCGGTCATGCCTATGCGGATTACGATGATAAGGTTGGGCAGTTTTATCAGGAGCTTGTTCAGCAGGGAATTAATCATGTGATGTACGGCGATATTCATCTGGAGGATGTTAAAGCCTATCGGGATAACCTCAACCAACGCCACGGTGTGCAGGGAGTTTATCCGTTATGGGGGGCAACGACGCAACAGGTGACGGACGAGTTTCTGGATTTGGGCTATAAAACCACTATTGTTGCCGTTGATGGCACTCGACTGAGTTCAGACTATCTGGGACAAATAATTGATACGCAACTATTGGATAATTTGCCGGAAGGGATCGATCGCTGTGCGGAATATGGTGAATATCATACTTTTTGCCTTGATGGCCCGATGTTTACTAAGGCTGTAGAAATCCGCCAAGGTGAACTGTGGACGGATGGACGCAATAACTATGTTGATTTGCTGTTGAGATGAATGTTTGTGAGCTTCTTTAAGGTAAAACAGCCTTGTTTGAAGGGGATGAGATAAGGAAGGTTTCAACGGCCTTTTTAATTTCAATTTCAGGAATGTTATTAACATTGTTGGTATCAAAGAGACAGATTGCCTGTTCCGATAGCGGCCCCCATTTCTCTAATGATGTTCCCGCGTACAGAGCTACCAGATTCTTGTTCATGCAAGCAGCAAAGTGACATATCCCGCCATCACCAACCAGAACGATATCGGCCAGATTGAGTACTGATAAGAAGCTGTTTAAATCAGGGGTAATAAATATCTGTGATGGCATATTGAGGGCATGTTGTAGTTCCTTTGCTTGCTTTTTATCTTTCTTATGGCAGGAAATGATCAAGCTAATATCATGTTTTTTATAAATATCATTGGCGATACTTGCTAATGATGTTGATGAGAGTGTACTGCTGATTCGGTTATTGGATACTGAAACTAACAGATAGGGGGAAGGTAATGATACAGAGAGCGGAGTCAGTCTATTGAGACTAATTTTGGGGTAAAGATCAGAAGAAATATGTTGGATCGCCGGATCAAAAATTCGCAGACATTGTAGTGCCTGATGGCCTATTTTATACAAATCTGCGTTTCGTGGATGATTGATAAATTTTGAATGCCAGCTTTTCTCATCAACAATCGCCAGATTATGTTTACCGCCAAGAACAGCCAGAAATAGGTTATTTAACTTCATGGGTGATGATTTCACCGAAATCACCAGATCAAATTTTTCAGCACGGTATGTTAAACCAGCTCTTAGTAACGAAAGATATTTGTTTCCGGCAGGGATAACGACCGTTTTAAGATGAGTAAAAAAGTAGGGGACGATGCTGTGATTACGTTCATCAACGAATAACGTAATCACAGCATCTGGATAGGTTTTCTCCAGATGCATGATGAGTGGAACTGCGCAGATAAAATCTCCAAATCCATTTCGGCGAACGATGGCAATTTTTCTAATATCCTGTTGGTACATGTTCTTGTTCGTTCCCTCAAATCATTGGCTAAATTGATACGATCTTTTCTATTAATTGATGCTTACTTATTGATCGTTCTGGATAGACTCCATCGTTTGTGAAAACGATAATATATTAAATTGATCTGTTTTGACTATCAATAAGTTAATTATGATCGGTTTTGGCGATTAAATCTATTGATAATGGATTATCGATCGTTAGTATCGATCGATTGAGTGGGATAAGGATGGTTTAGTATTTAGGGGTAATTAATCTACTATTCGTTTCAACATTACACGCTTCAGATTCACTGGACAGATAGAATTGATAAAAAGCATCGGTATCTGGCATAGAAAAGATATATTCGTCACTCTGAATATAATCGGCAATATTGACTTAATGGGGTAAGAATGTGCGAATGGTTATACTTTATATAAAAAAACCATATAAATTCAATATAACAATCTGCAATCCTTATCATGTGTGAGTTTTAGTTTTGCTGTTTTTTGCTTATTTTGTTTTTTATATTAATTTAAAATGAAGCTCTTTTGTTTTTGTTTTTCAATTTTTTTATTCTTTTTTATTACTTTTTATTTTTTTAACTATTTCATTCGATTTTTTATATTTCTATTTTAAATCAATTAGTTGTTTGTTTTTCTTTAATTTTATAGCATGATTTTTATTGAGAGATAAGCTGTGGCTGAGATTGGGCTCTCTATTTTAGGTGGTTATTCTTCGTGGTATGATTTAAATGGTTGGCTTATGCCAGTTTATTAATTCAATTTGTTTTTATTTGTAATTTCAATTACAGATTTATTATTCTGATTCATTAACTAAATAACTCATGTATATCTGTTGTATATAATATAAATACTCATGTGATTTTTTGGCATTCTAAATTTAAATAAGTTTAGTTTAGGCCACGATTTAGTGTTTTTTATAAAAGTGCACGGTAAATAACAAGGAAAGAAGGAACTATCGTTATGGAATATGGTTTACGTAAAACGTATTTAAGCTTGGTTATTTCATCTATTTTCACTGCATCTCTATCCGTGTCCGCTTATGCCGCCCCTTGTGGTGGATATAGTGTTAAAAACGTTTGCGAGCAAGATAAATTTGGACCAGATGAGTTCTATAGTATTAGCCCCGGAGATGGTGTTTCCATCGGTAGTGAAGATCATCATTTTATTCTGAACGGTGATGGTTATGAACTTTATAATCCACAGGCTCATTTTCGCGCGCAGATAACTTCAGGTACCGTTAAATATACTGAAATGAATAATAGCCGGCTGAATATTAGTTTGACCAGTTTTAGCGGTAATTCGACGAGTTATTATGGCCGGGCAGAAAATACCACATTAAATGATAGTTTAATGTGGGTAACAACGACGGCAGATCAAACGGTAGCCAAAGGAAAATCAAAGATTGTCGTATCTACTCAGTTTAGCAACAGAGGGGAGGCTTTTGTTAGTGTCAATGATGATGGTTCAATTTCGTATGCACCGTTAGTGACGAATAGCCGTTATTATGACACTTCAGGTGAGATGCTTTGGGGTATAAAGCGTGAGGATAAAAATTGGGATACTCAAGCGACAACACAAAATTCGGTTTTTTTTGATCACAGCGAGCAAGTTATTGAGTCAAGTGGCCACAGTATTGATGCCGAGTTTAACGATAGCTCGAATCAATGGGTGAAGGTCGAAGGTGTATCTAGCGGAGCGCGCTTTTATGGTTCTGCAATGCAGTTAATATCCGCAGGCGGTGAGGCGAAAGATACTTCATTAAATGACCATGCTTCCTCCCGAGTAGGGATGGGGGGCTTGCTGAGTGGAACCACGCAGCTAAATGATGCTGCGGCCCTTTATATGGATACCGCCAGTCGCGATGGTGCCGTGGCGGACAAGGTGGTACTCAACGGCGAAAATAGCGCCTTGGTGGTCAATTATAGTGATGAAAATGATGCTTTTGCTACGGTGAATGACCTGAACATGATCGGTGGTACGGTAAGTTTTGAGAACGGTGGTGCTGATAACTACGTTAATCTGCATTTAGGCTCGCTTTCTGGCTCCGGCGTATTTAGCTTCAATACCACGATTAATCAGGGCAAGGGAAATACGTTGTTTGTTGATAATGCCAGTGGAAGCCATAAGGTAATGATTACCGATTCAGGTGAAGAGATAACTTCCGCCGAGAATCTGACGCTGAATATCATTAATGATAAAAGTAGCGGCGCTGATTTTTCTTTAGCCTCTATTTCCGGTGAGAATATTGCCGGTGTTGACGGTGGTACATACATGTATAGCCTTAAACAACAAAGTGGCAAAGATGGTTTAGCCGGTAGCGTGTGGTATTTAGGAGCCGACTGGCAACCCGCTCAAGAAATAGAACCAGAAATAATGTCTCCGCTAACCCCGCCAAACGGCTCTAAAAAAACCACACCATCAACCGATGCAGTGCTCAGTTTAGCCTCAGCCAGCCAGTTTATTTTTGATGGTGAATTACAAACTCTACGTCAGAGAAAGGGAGATTTAAAGACTGGTGTTGGTCATAATTATGGGACATGGGGGCGTTATTTAACCAATAACACTCGGGTTGAAACTTCATCGGGTGCGGCCTATAAGCTACAGCAGAATGGCGTTGAGATTGGTGTAGATAAGGCAATAAGCTTAGACTCAGGAAAAGTGCTGATTGGCGGATTAACCGCCTACAGTAACAATAAGTTGAAACATGCGCGCGGCGGTAACAGTGAGATAGATAGCTATAGCCTGGGTATTTATGCCACTTATTTGGATAACCTTGGTTATTATCTTGACGGTGTCATAAAAGCCAACCGCTTTAATCATTCTCTTAATGCCCGGATGACCAGCGGTAATACCGTCAAGAGCGATTATCATCAGAACGCTATCGGGGCGGCGATTGAAACGGGTTATAACTATCAGGCCGGTTTGGGGATGTTTATTGAACCTTACTTGCGAGCCAGTTACTTTAGTGCTGAAAGCAAAAGTATCACCTTGAATAATGGTATGAAGGCTGATATTGATCAAAGTCATTCAGCGAAAGGGGAAGTGGGTATCACCGTTGGCAAAGCATTTGACTTAAACAATGGCACCAAGCTTAGCCCTTATGTGCGAGTGGCGATTGAACGTGAGCTTATCCGTTCGAACAAAGTACGAATAAACCAACGATATGATTTCAATAACGATTTTTCAGGTAATATTGGCAAATATGGTGTGGGTCTGAGTGCTCAAATTTCCGCTCAAACCTCACTATATATGGAAATGGATTATCGTAAAGGCAGTCAGGTTGAAACACCGATTGAAGGAAATCTGGGCTTCCGGTTTAATTTTTAATTAATCGTATTGTCATTCGTCACTAACCGAAGGGGGGGATCCTCTTCGGTTTTTGTCTATTTAATGATATTGAAGGGTGATGGGGCGCTTTCTTTTTTGTGTTGAGGTGTTTTTAACTGAGCTAAACTAGGCTTTAAATCCCTGAATTTGCAAAGCTAGCTGTTTAGCATTATTACTTGCTCTAACAACAGTAAATAGCTCTGAAGCTTGTTGGTATTCTTTCTTTAAATATCCCAGCCACTGCTTGGTTCTGGCAATATTATAGAAACCGGTATCATACGGATTCTCAGTCTGAACGTATTTCTTTAGCAGTTCTAACACGTCTTCCCAAGGCATTTTCTCTTGTTGATGTTTCACCACTGATCCCAGATTGGGGATATTTAAGCCACCGCGACCAAGCATAAGGGCATCACAGCCGGTTATTTCCAGGCAGCGCTGAGCATCTTCATAACTCCATATCTCGCCGTTGGCGATCACGGGTATGGATAAACGTTGGCGAATGTCGCCAATGGCCTGCCAATTAATTTTATCTGCTTTATAGCCGTCTTCTTTAGTACGTCCGTGCACCACTAATTCGCTGGCTCCGCCTTGTTGCGCCGCATCGGCGATTTCAAAACGATGCTCAATAGAATCCCAGCCTAAGCGAATTTTCACCGATAGCGGTTGATGTGTAGGGATGGCTTGGCGCATCGCTTTTGTAACCTGATAGATAGTTTCAGGCGTGCGTAACAGGCTGGCACCACCATCGCCACCCACCACACGCTTAGCCGGGCAACCGCAGTTGAGATCGATACCATGTGAACCCATCTCAATCGCTCTGGCGGCGTTTTCAGCCATCCATTGTGGCGAGTTACCCAATAGTTGAACGCGAACCGGTGTACCGGACTTGGTACGTCCACCGTTATGTAGCTCAGGGCAGAGGCGATAGAAGGCCTTCGTTGATAGCAGGGTATGCACCACACGTACAAACTCCGTTACGCAGAGATCGTAGTCGTTAATTTCCGTGAGTAATTCACGAACATAAGCATCCAATACGCCTTCCATTGGCGCCAACATTACACGCATCTGGTTCACCGAGTAGATAAAATTGTTCAAAAGCGGCGGCATTCTCGCATGGAAAAGAGAGATTCGCCATCTTGAGATAGCCGGTAAGATTGATTTGATGGGTAAGTGTGCGTAACTGGTTCTATTTTATATAAAATAAACAGAAGTCATATGTTAAGGTGTTATTTTTTTTGGTATTTTGTTTTCTTGGTTTTAATTTTTTATTGGAGAGCCCTGTTTTTTATATGTTTTTTTGTTTTTTATTTTGGTTTTATTTTTTATTTATTTTTTTTGTTATTTTGTTTTTTTAATTTTTAATTAAATTTTATGCATATTATTTTTGTTTTTTTTCAATGTTGTTTTTTTATCGTTATTATTTTTATTTTAACTCACGAATTTAAAATATATGATTTTATTTTTTTCATTTAAAATCATATGGTTGAGTTTATTTTTTTATTTTAAGTATTTGTTTAAATAAATAAAGCACGCATTTGATATTGTTATTTTTATTAATTTTTTTGTTTTTGATGGTTATTTTATATGTTAGGATATAAAAATCAGGTCTGTAATTTTGTTATTGTAATAGGTTCTGATTGCTATATTGATTTTTAGACTTAACATTTCAATTGATTAAATTTAAAGCGCATTATGCTTTTGTTTTTTATGACAAAAATATGCTCTATAACTTTTTCATTCTAAATTTAAATAAATTTAGTTTAGGCCGAAATTTGGTTTTTTTATAAAAATGTACGGCGAACGACAAGGAAACAAGGAACTGTCATTATGGAATATGGTTTACGTAAAACGCATTTAAGCTTGATTATTTCCTCTATTTTTACTGCATCTCTATCCGTGTCCGCTTATGCGGCCCCTTGTGGTGACGGTAATATCGAGAAAATTTGCGAACAGAATAAGTTTGCACCGGGAGAGTTCTATTCCATTTCACCTGGCGATGGTGTTTCCATCGGTAGTGAAGATAATCATTTTGTCCTGAACGGTGATGGATATGAGAGGTATGAGCCATTGGCTCACTTTTACGCTAGTGTATTTTCTGGCACCGTTAAATATACTGAACTGAATAACATTCAGTTGATTATTTCCGGAACATATTGGAAGACTGATTATTATGGCCGGGCAGAAAATACCACATTAAATGATAGTTTAATGTGGGTAACAACGACGGCAGATCAAACGGTAGCTAAAGGAAAATCAGAGGTTGTTGTATCTACCCAGTTTGCGAAGGGCGGATCTACCTGGGTTGAAACTACTGAGGATGGTTCATCAGTTTTTTATGCGCCGGTAGTGACAAATAGTCGTTATTATGACACTTCAAAGGAGACGGTTTGGGGTATAAAGCGTGCGGATAAAAATTGGGATACTCTGGCGACATCACAAAACTCGGTTTTCTTTGATGGCAGCCATCAAACTGTTTTGTCAAATGGCCATAGTATTGATGCCAAGTTTAACGATAATTCAACTCAGCAGGTTAAAAAAGAGGGATTATCGAGTGGCGCGCGCTTTTATGGTTCAGCCAGTCAACTGATATCTG
The DNA here is from genome assembly GCF_900112475.1 of Pragia fontium DSM 5563 = ATCC 49100. Classification (GTDB taxonomy): domain Bacteria; phylum Pseudomonadota; class Gammaproteobacteria; order Enterobacterales; family Enterobacteriaceae; genus Pragia; species Pragia fontium. Next base: position 389,882 of record NZ_FOLW01000002.1, read on the forward strand.
AATATGGAGAGGCAAAGGATACCTCATTAAATGACCATGCATACTCCCGAGTGAATGCTAGGGGGTTGCTGAGTGGAACCACACAGGTTAATGACGCAGCGATCCTTTATATGGATACTGCCGGTCGCGATGGTGCCGTGGCGGATAAGGTGGTGCTCAACGGCGAAAATAGCGCCTTGGTGGTCAATTATAGTGATGAAAATGATGCTTTTGCTACGGTGAATGATCTGAATATGATCGGTGGTACGGTGAGCTTTGAGAACGGTGGTGCTGATAACTACGTTAATCTGCATTTGGGCTCGCTTTCTGGCTTCGGCGTGTTTAGCTTTAATACCACGCTTAATCAGGGCAAGGGAAATACGTTGTTTGTTGATAATGCCAGTGGAAGCCATAAGGTAATGATTACCGATTCAGGTGAAGAGATAACTTCCGCTGAAAATCTGACGTTGAATATCATTAATGATAAAAGTAGCGGCGCTGATTTTTCTTTAGCCTCTATTTCCGGGGAGAATATTGCTGCTGTTGATGGTGGTACATATATGTATAGCCTTAAACAACAAAGTGGCAAAGATGGTTTAGCCGGTAACGTGTGGTATTTAGGGGCTGACTGGCAAGCCGATCCAGAACCAGAAATAACAACTCCGCTGACCCCGCTAATCGTATCTAAAAAAACTACGCCGTCAACTGATGCGGTACTCAACATGGCGTCAGCCAGCCAGTTTATTTTTGATGGCGAATTACAAACTCTACGTCAGAGAAAGGGAGATTTAAAGACTGGGGTTGGTCATGATTATGGGACATGGGGGCGTTATTTAACCAATAACACTCGGGTTGAAACTTCATCGGGTGCGGCCTATAAGTTACAGCAGGATGGCCTTGAGATTGGTGTAGATAAGGCAATAAGTTTAGCTGCCGGAAAGTTAGTACTCGGTGGTTTCACTGCCTACAGTAATAATAAATTGAAAAATGCGCGCGGTGGTAACAGTGATATAGATAGCTATAGTCTGGGTGTTTATGCCACTTATTTGGATAACCTTGGTTATTACCTTGATGGTGTCATAAAAGCCAACCGTTTTAATCATTCTCTTAATGCCCGGATGACCAGCGGTAATACCGCCAAGAGCGAGTATCATCAGAACGCTATCGGAGCGGCGATTGAAACGGGTTATAACTACCAGGCCGGTTGGGGAATGTTTATTGAGCCTTACTTGCGTGCCAGTTACTTTAGCGCTGAAAGCAAAAGCATCACCTTGAATAACGGTATGAAGGCCGATATTGATCAAAGTCGTTCTGCGAAAGGGGAAGCGGGTGTCACCGTTGGTAAAGTGTTTGACCTAAACAATGGTGCTAAGCTTAGTCCTTATGTGCGAGCGGCGATTGAACGTGAGTTTATTCGTTCGAATAAAGTACGAATTAACCAACGCAATGATTTCAATAACGATTTTTCAGGTGATATTGGCAAATATGGTGTGGGTCTGAGTGCTCAAATTACCGCTCAAACCTCACTATATATGGAGATGGATTACCGTAAAGGCAGTCAGGTTGAAACGCCGATTGAAGGTAATCTGGGCTTCCGCATTAATTTTTAATTAATAACGCAATTTGCCTATTATGAACCGAAGAGGTGTGAATCTCTTCGGTTTTCGTGTATTTAATGATACTGAAGGGTAATGGGGTGCTTTCTTTTTTGTCTTAAGCTGTTTTAACTAAGCTAACCTCGGCTGTAAATGCCTGAATTTGCCAAGCCAGATATTTAGCATTATTACTTGCTCGAATAACAGTCAATAGCTCTGAAGCTTGTTGGTATTCCTTCTTTTAATACCCCAGTCACTGCTTAGTCGGGCAACCGCCGTTGAGAACGATACCATGGGAACCCATCTCAACCGTTCTGGCGGCGTTTTCTACCATCCACTGCGGTGAGTTACCCAGTAATTGCACGCGAACCGGTGTACTTGATTTGGTGCGTCCTCCATTATGTAGCTCAGGACAGAGGCGATAGAAGGCCTTCGGTAATAGGAGGGTATACAGCACACGTACAAACTCCGTTACGCAGAGATCGTAGATGAGTAGTCGTTCACGAATATAAGCATCCAATACGCCTTCCATTGGCGCCAGCATTACACGCATCAGGTTCACCGAATAGATAGAATTGATAAAAGCAGCGGCATTCTCGCGTGGAAAAGAGAGATTCGCTATTTTGAGTAGGGGGTGAGGTGTAGCGGGTAAGAACTATTTAGTGGGTAATAATTTAAATAATGATTATTTTTATATGGATCAAATATAAAAATGTTATTTAAATATGGTTTTATCTTTATCTATATGATTTTGGTTTGAGTTGTTTTATTTTTATTTTTAATTTTATTTAAAACTCTTTTATTTTTTAATTTTTCAATATTGTTGCTTTATTTTTAAAATATTTTCATTAAAAGTGGTTTTTATTTTTTACTTTAAAAACAATTGATTGCCATTTAATCCCTTACGAGTAGTATTGTTATGACGATCGATTTATTGTTTTTAATAGTTACCACCTATCAAATGATTTGTATCGAACGTTTATATCAATTTGTTAATAAAGCTGGGTTTAATTATTATTTTAGAGGTTGAATTTTCGATTTTGAATCTTATAGAATCGGATTTAAAACTTATTTGCATTTTAATTTTTATAGAAGTTAACATACTTTTGTAATTTCCTGGCCAAAGATAAATTTAAATAAATTTAGTTTTGGCCACGATTTAGTGTTTTTTATAAAAGAGCATGATAAACAACAAGGAAACAAGGAACTGTCGTTATGGAATATAGTTTACGTAAAACGTATTTAAGCTTGGTTATTTCATCTATTTTCACTGCATCTCTATCTGTATCCGCGTATGCCGCACCTTGTGGTGGGTATGTCGTTACGGATGTTTGTGAACAGGATAAATTTGGACCAGATGAGTTCTATAGTATTAGAGCTGGAGATGGTGTTTCCATCGGTAGTGAAGCTAATCATTTTGTCCTGAATGGTGATGGCTATGAGCTGTATGATCCACAGGCTCATTTTCGCGTGCAGATAGCTTCAGGCACCGCTAAATATACTGAAATGAATAATAGTCGGCTGATTGTTAGTGGAACCAGTTTCAATGGTGATCAAGGGAGTTATTACGGCCGAGCAGAAAATACCACATTAAATGATAGTTTAATGTGGGTTCTAACGACGGCTGATCAAACGGTAGCCAAAGGTGAATCAGTGGTTTTCGTATCTACTCAGTTTGCTGACAATGGGGATGTCGCTGTTCAAATCAGTAGCGATGGCTCAATTTGGTACGCGCCGTTAGTAACAAATAGTCGCTATTATGACAATTCAATTGAGATGCTTTGGGGCATGAAGGATAAGTCGAAAAATTGGGATACGCAGGCAACATCAAAAGACGCTGTTTTCTTTGATGCCAGCAAACAGATTGTTGAGTCAAATGGTCACAGTATTGATGCTCAGTTTAACGATAATTCAATTCAATGGGTGAAGGCTCAGGGACTATCTAGCGGATCACTCTTTTATGGTTCTACCAGACAGTTGATATCCGCTGGCGGTGAAGCGAAAGATACCTCATTAAATGACCATGCTTATTCTCAAGTGAAGGCTGGGGGCATGCTCAGTGGAACCACACAGGTCAATGACGCTGCGATCCTTTATATGGATACGGCCGGTAGTAATGGCTCTGTGGCGGATAAGGTGATTCTGAACGGTGAAAGCAGCGCGTTGGTGGTCAATTACAGTGATGAAAGTAATGCTTTTGCTACGGTGAAGGATCTGAATATGCTCGGTGGCACGGTAAGCTTTGAGAACGGTGGTGCTGATAACTACGTTAATCTGCATTTGGGATCGCTCTCTGGCTCCGGCGTGTTTAACTTTAATACCACGCTTAATCAGGGCAAGGGAAATACGTTGTTTGTTGATAATGCCAGTGGAAGCCATAAGGTAATGATTACCGATTCAGGTGAAGAGATAACTTCCGCTGAAAATCTGACGCTGAATATCATTAATGATAAAAGTAGCGGCGCTGATTTTTCTTTAGCCTCTATTTCCGGGGAGAATATTGCTGCTGTTGATGGTGGTACATATATGTATAGCCTTAAACAACAAAGTGGCAAAGATGGTTTAGCCGGTAACGTGTGGTATTTAGGGGCTGACTGGCAAGCCGATCAAGAACCAGAACCAGAACCAGAACCAGAAATAACAACTCCGCTGACCCCGCCAATCGTATCTAAAAAAACTACACCGTCAACTGATGCGGTACTCAACATGGCGTCAGCCAGCCAGTTTATTTTTGATGGCGAATTACAAACGCTACGTCAGAGGAAGGGAGATTTAAAGACTAGTGTTGGTCATGATTATGGGACATGGGGGCGTTATTTAACCAATAATACTCGTGTTGAAACTTCATCGGGTGCGGCCTATAAGTTACAGCAGGATGGCCTTGAGATTGGTGTAGATAAGGCCATAAGTTTAGCTGCCGGAAAGTTAGTACTCGGTGGTTTCACTGCCTACAGTAATAATAAATTGAAAAATGCGCGCGGTGGTAACAGTGATATAGATAGCTATAGCCTGGGTGTTTATGCAACTTACTTTGATAATCTTGGTTATTACCTTGATGGTGTCATAAAAGCTAACCGCTTTAGTCATTCTTTGAATGCCCGGATGACCAGCGGTAATACCGCCAAGAGCGATTATCATCAGAATGCTATCGGTGCTGCAATTGAAACGGGTTATAACTACCAGGCCGGTTTGGGAATGTTTATTGAGCCTTATCTGCGCGCCAGTTATTTTAGTGCTGAAAGTAAAAATATCACTTTGAATAATGGTATGAAGGCCGATATTGATCAAAATCGTTCAGCGAAAGGGGAAGTGGGTGTCACCGTTGGCAAAGCATTTGACTTAAACAATGGCACCAAGCTGAGTCCTTATGTGCGAGCGGCGATTGAACGTGAGTTTATTCGTTCGAATAAAGTACGAATTAACCAACGCAATGACTTCAATAACGATTTCTCAGGTGATATTGGCAAATATGGTGTGGGTCTGAATGCTCAAATCTCTGCTCAAACCTCACTATATATGGAGATGGATTACCGTAAAGGTAGTCAGATTGAAACGCCGATTGAAGGAAATTTGGGCTTCCGTTTTAATTTTTAATTAATAACGCAATTTGCTTATCATGAACCGAAGAGGTGTGAATCTCTTCGGTTTTTTGTATATGGGGGATGACAAGATATTAAACAACATAATGATATTGAAGGGCGATGGGGCATCTTATCCAGATGACAAAATTGCTTAGGCAGAAACACCGGTTGGCTTCCAGAACAGCAAGTGATTTGAAAATTTAATCAATTGCGCAGTCATTTAGCCTGCTTATTTAAGGGTATTATCATCCAAACTATCAACTTTGCTGACTTCGCCAGATACCAGCTATAGTTATTATTATCATCCTGAGATCACAGAGGAAATACTCAGTGGCTAAAAAGCATAGCAGTTCAAATAGATCTATTTATCGTGATATACAACGGCTGTTATGGATAGGGATCGTCAGTCTGGTATTTGTTGGCTATGCCAATGCTGCAACGGATGAAATATCGTTTGCCGGGAAATATCAGGCAGTAAACCCGGAGAGTGGTGATGTATCTGAACCGTTATTGCTGGTCGTACCGTATGAGAAAGGCATGGAAGATCAAAAGAATCTTACGGAAAAGCAGCTAAGCATGAGAGCCTGGGTGGTTGAAAACTTAAAGACGAAAGAAAAGTTTTTTCTCGATCGTCTGGGCGAGCAGGATAACGAATTATCACAGAGGTTAGCTGCGAATGGTTGGTCTTGCGCGGCCTCTTCCCGTTTGATGTTGTGCGGTGGTGAATCTGGCGTTCAACCGTTTGATGGCGAAGATTTTACCAGTCAAACTGGGTGGTTATTGATTATTTTGCATCAGGGTCCAATAGAATTAGTGAAGTGTGAATCAGACGATTGTCAGGCTGAACCTGAAGATCAGAATGTGCAGAGTAATGACGATAATACGTTGTAATCGTGGGATGAATGCCGATACGGTTATCAAGCCGTATCGGTTATCGCAGTCGTGATTGGCATTAATCCTGATGCCTGCATACCGGGCAGGCGGGATCGCGCAGTAGCTTCATTTCCCTAAACTGCATGGTCATGGCATCAATCATTAGTAATCGACCGGTTAGTGGGGAGCCAAATCCAGTAAGTACTTTAATGGCTTCCATAGCCTGCATCGAACCTATCATGCCAACTAATGGCGACATTACCCCAGCTTCTACACAGGTAAGTGCTTCGCTGCCAAACAGGCGACTCAGGCAGCGGTAGCAGGGCTCATTATTCTGATAGGTAAATACGCTGACTTGACCTTCCATACGAATGGCTGCACCGGATATTAGCGGTTTAGTTAAGCTAAAGCAGTGCTGGTTGAGTCGATTACGAATTTCTACGTTATCCGTGCAGTCTAATACCACATCAACCTGTTGAATTAGTTTGAGCAGTTCCGGATCGTCGAGATTAGCATCAACCGTATGCAGAGCAACATGGGGGTTGATTTCTGATAGTGTCATCCGAGCAGACTCAACTTTCGGCATGCCGATACGATCGTCTCGATGCAGGATTTGACGCTGTAGATTAGATAAAGAAACCGTATCAAAATCCAATAGCGTCAGTGAACCGATGCCAGCCGCGGCAAGATATTGTGCAGCCGGGCTTCCAAGTCCACCTAAACCAACTATCAGCGCCGAAGACGCTTTTAACTTCTCTTGTCCATCAAAGTCAAAACCGCGCAGAATAATTTGGCGGTTATAGCGCAGGGCTTCGCTATCGCTTAATTCCGGTAGCATGCTTAACTCTCCAGTAATCCATTGAAGGGTTCAACGGTTACCCATTCTCCGGCGGCGACAGAACCACGCTCTTGCTCTAAGACGATAAAGCAGTTGGCCTGACTAAAGGAGCTAAATACATGAGATCCCTGATGGCCGGTCGTTTGGACTTCTAACTCGCCCTGAGCATTGCTGGATAAAATCCCACGTTGGAAATCCATACGTCCCGGCGTTTTTTTCAGAGGTGTGGTGGTTTTAACTTTAATCTGGCGGGGCTTCTGCCATTGGCTGTAGCCATTAAGCTTCATCAGTAAAGGTTGCACCAACTGATAGAAGGTCAGTGCGGCAGAAACAGGATTACCCGGTAAGCCACAGAATAGTGAATGGCTTAGTTTGCCGAAGGCAAATGGTTTACCCGGTTTGATAGCCAGCTTCCAAAAGCTGATTTGCCCCAGCTCATCTAAAATTTGTTTGGTATAGTCGGCTTCACCCACGGAAACGCCACCGCTGCTGATCACCACATCAGCCAGACTATCGGCTCTAGCAAAAGCGTCACGAATCGCGCTTTCATCATCACGGATAATACCCAGATCGATAACTTCGCAATCCATCTGTTCTAACATCAGGCGAACCGCAAAACGGTTAGTATCGTAAATTTGCCCGTCCTGTAACGGTTGGCCGATGGTTTGTAGCTCATCACCGGTGGAGAACAGGGCAACTTTCAATCGGCGATACACATTGACCTCAGCTACGCCTAATGAGGCCAGTAAAGGTAATTCAGCCACACCCAGTTTTGCTCCAGCGGGTAAAACTTCCGCCCCTTGGCGAATATCTTCACCGGCTAAGCGAATATTTTGACCGGCTTTAGGCATAGTGCTGAAACGAATACCATTTTCCAGTACTTCAGCCTGCTCTTGCATGATGACCGCTTCGGCTCCCGAGGGTACCGGTGCACCGGTCATAATGCGAAGACAGGTGCCAACCGGCCATTCACCATGAAATGGCTGACCAGCAAACGCTTTGCCTGCAATGGGTAGAATGGCAGATGCAGTCACATCACTCAGACGCACCGCATATCCATCCATCGCTGAATTAGCGAAAGGGGGAACGTTAATCGGTGAAGTGATGGCCTGAGCGGTAATACGTCTGGCAGCCTGAGTGAGGGCTATTTGTTCCGTTTGGCAAACGGTAACGGCCTGAGACAGTAATTTTTCTAACGCTTGATTAAGGGTTAGAAGGGATGAAGAAGTAGAACAACAGTCCATCTGACGGCTCCATTACAAACCATAGCGATCTGGGGTGATGAAAATCATAAGGCTATTATGCCTGAACTGTTGTTTGGCCTCAAAACTCGTTTGGGGTATTTGTTTGGGGGAAGGGGCAGTGTGATGAAGGGAAAGATTATAGTGGTTAAGAAACACTGGTCTGTTCTTTTTCTGTTTATTATAGAAAATAAGTTTGTAGGGATTTTTCTCGTACAGAGATGTGCTGTTAGCTTCATTGTATAATCTTCTTAGATCGTGATAATGAGGTAATTACTAATTTAACGTCTGAGAAGCGACATGAAAAAAATAATTTTAGCGGTAGCTGTTTTGATTCTCGCAGGATGCGCACGACCTTATGGGCCAGCTGAAATAGTATTAAATCAGCAATTAGTCACTCCAAATCCTACAGAACAACAAACTAAGATAACGGTGACGCGTTTAAAGCAGTTTAGTGGCAATACATCGGGGGGGAATTGTAAGTTTCTCATAAACATTGATAAAACTGACGTTGCCTTACTTCGACAGAATCAGTTTATTACCGTCTATCTAAAAAATGGGCCTCATAAATTGAGAGTCAGTAATGAGTGCAGTACTTTCGATTTAGGAATGAGAAAAACGTTAGATATCAGTGCCGACGGAACTCCGCAGGAATATGTCACAGAGGTTGGCGTCTGGAGACAATATAGGATGTGGCGAACGAAATAGTTCTATTTGTTTAAATAACTAAACCTCCTTCAGGAGGTTTTTTGTTGCATTAATATACTAACAATATACTAATTCACCAAAACGAAAACGGGCTAGCCTAAGCTAACCCGTTGAATTTGATGGCGGAGGAGGAGAGATTCGAACTCTCGGATGGTTGCCCATCGGCGGTTTTCAAGACCGCTGCCTTCAGCCACTCGGCCACCCCTCCGCAATGGCGTGCAATATAGAACAGCTTGAGGGACCTTGTAAAGAGGATAATTCATTTAATTCAATCGTTCGGCTGAAAAAACATCAAAAACGCTATTTTTTGACTGAATTTCCATCATCCATGCCTTTTATCGACTGTTTGATTTTATTACAGGGGAACCTCTGAGGAATTTTTTCGGTTACAATAAGCCAAATTATTTCTAGTACTGAGGTTGTATGTTCGAGTTTGAAGGGCGTCCTATAGAAACCGATGCTCAAGGGTATCTGATGAATAGCAATGACTGGTGTGAGCCGATGGCGGTTATTTTGGCTCAGCAGGAAGGTATCGAGTTGACGGAGGAACACTGGCAGGTTATTCGTTTTGTTCGTGAGTTTTATCAGGAGTTCAACACCTCTCCGGCGATACGTATGCTGGTAAAGGCCATGACGCAAAAATATGGTGAGGAAAAGGGGAACAGCCGCTATTTGTATCGTCTTTTTGTTAAGGGGCCAGCAAAGCAGGCAACAAAGATTGCAGGCTTACCTAAGCCGGTAAAATGCATTTAAAGTGTAAAGTTAAGTCAGATTGAGTAATAAACCGCACGAATAGCACAATTTGTCTTGAAAAATAGCGAGTCCCCCTCATATTTAAGGAGAAGGCAGAGCCTGAATATGAGGAGGATATGATGATTACCAGTAAATTTACTATTGGTCAGCAAGTTAGACATAGGTTATTGGGTAATTTAGGCGTGATTATTGATATTGATGCTGAATATTCCCTTGATCAACCAGTTTCTGATGAGATGGCTGCTGACGATACCCTAAAAAATGCGCCCTGGTATCATGTTGTAATGGAAGATGCCGAGGGTCAGCCTGTTCACACTTATTTAGCTGAGATACAGTTGGCTCAGGAAGAAGATGATACTCATCCTGAACAGCCATCCCTTGATGAGCTTGCCGCTTCAATCAGGCATCAATTGCAAGCGCCCAGACTTAGAAATTGATCTCATTGACAGGCCATTTTTGTTTAAGGTGGCCTGCCTAATTTTTTAAATAATTTGTTGCGTATTGAGTAATTCAGAAATACCGATAGGTAGTTTGGCTGTAAAAAGGCAAAAAAATAGCCGTGAAACCCAAATATGTGTGGAGTCGGTTTCACGGCAAACCAAAAACAATTAAGTTATAACTGATAAAACGCTTAGGTAATTATCACCGAGATTTGTCACCTAAAACAAGCTGGTAATATCACTAGTTTTTTATAGGGGATTTCGTACAGAAATAAACCAGAATCCAGATGGTTTCTGTACGAAATCGATCTGTTATTTTTTGTTTTCACTTATTATACAATGTGTTATCCATTCTCAAGAAACTTCCCTTTAAAATAACAGAACGACTGTTTATTTTTTTACTATCTTTCCATAAGAGAGTTGTTCTGTAATTTTACCCTCTAGTTATTTGTGTTGGTATTGTTCTTATATAACTTATCTTCTAAGTCAATCTTGTTTAAGAGACTCTGATGTTTTTATTTGGCGATCACCGATAGCTTATGAATTTAAGGCTATGGTCTAAAACCTATTCGACTAAAACCAGCTGTTTTTATGTCGATATAGATTGGAATATACGCAATCCATAAGCTTACATGATAATGATAGCTACCAGGAGTGGGAGTTATCGTTACCTATCTATGAAAGTAATATCAAATTCTCATATTAAACGCTTTTTCTGTTATTTAGCTAATAGTGGGGGAGGGGTTTTATTAACGTTTTTCTTTAAGAGAATTGACCTTGCTAGATGCAGAACTATCTATTTCTATGGCGTGTTTTTTGAATTTTTTAATTCATAAATCCAAAAATAGGCAGAATAACATCATGCAAATTATTATAATTACATTATTAATTTTGTTAATTATGCTGCGATTTAGCTTTTTTTTAACAATAAACATATGTTTTGTATCTATATGATTCTAAGTAATTAAAGTCTGAACGGCATAAGTATCTTTACAAAAAAAACTTTAAAAAAATATTAATCAATTGATTTTTAAAGTGTTTTTTTGTTAAGAAACTGGTTGTTAATGATGTAATTCTAACTTATTGATATATTTAATTAATATCTTTGCTTTTGTAAAATCAAGCAAAATTAAATCCATCTTATTACATGTAATTAATATTTAATGAATTATTTATCATTTGATTGTGTGTTTTTTTTATTCTTTTTAGGTGAAAATATGTCTGCAAACTTATATTGTTCATTTTAGATTTAAAATTCAATTTAATATCTTTTAACGGAGTTGGGACGATATATCTATATTATTAATAGGAGTGGCTAGTTCTATATTGACCGAATATATCTATTTACGAAGGTGTGTTTTATTAAGCATTCCGCCGTATGTGGTTAGGCGATAACTTTCAATCGGTCTGATATTAGCGTCTGGTACTCAATAGTTTAGAGAATTACCATGATTGATTTTTCAAACACAGAATATTTACAGCAGATAAATGTTCTGCGTTCAAAACCTAAACATTTTTTAAAAGATATTGGTGATCAGTGGCGTACACCTGATGCGCTGTTTTGGGGGATTAACGAGCTATATGGCCCGTTGGTTCTTGACTTGTTTAGCGATGGCGAAAACAGCAAGTGCCCGAATTTTTACACGGCAGCAGAAAATGCATTAACCAAAAGCTGGTCTGAGCGGCTATCGGAACTTAAAGGGGCGGCATTTGCTAATCCTCCTTATTCCAGAGCTAAAAAACATAACGGTCATTATCTTACTGGTATGGCGCATATTATGCGTCATACTATCGCGCAACGAGAGTTGGGAGGGCGTTATGTTTATTTGGTTAAGGTTGCTACCGCTGAAGAATGGTGGCCAGAAGAGAATGCGGATCACATTGCGTTTATTCGCGGCCGGATCCCTTTTCATGTTCCTAAATGGTTTGTCGCTGCCAATAAACAGCAGGAAGTCACAACGGCCTCTTTTGGCGTTGCAATTTTGATTTTTGACAAAACATGGAAAGGTTCACAGATTAGTTATATTGGTCGCGATGAATTATTAAATCTGGGGAATCGGGTAATGGATAGGATGAAGACTGGCGCTAAAAATATCATCATTGCAGCCTGAAAGCGGGATGACATAACTGAGTAATATATTATGTCATCCTGGCGGGCTAGCTGATGTGTCCGCGGGTAATTTTAGTTAATGGCAGATTGATATCAAAGATTTTACCGTTTGCATTTTTAACACCAAATGACGCTATACGTTTTTGATGCATTTCCCAGTAACGTTCAGCCGATGCGCGATCGGTAAACAGATAAATACCACCGGCTTCTTCTGTTTGTAGATTTTCGGTCCAGATTTTTGAAATAAAACCGGGTTCTTGAGTAATGCTTTCAGCAAGACCGATTGCACTTTTGGATAAGTTTTCACCTAGCATTTCAGCGGGCATACTGAAATCGACCTGAAGTAAAACAGCCATGAATATCTCCTGATTATTTAGTAGGTAGTTAAATATTAGTAGATATATAAAGTTGTTATGAATCAATAAGATTTTCCCTATCTATAAAATAGTTAAATATTTTCAATTAGTTGGGTTTATTTGGTCGATGCTGGTCTGAGAAGTAGCAAATCAATTGAAACCAGCAAAGCTAGTGTCCTTAATGCGTTGACTTATCATTTGTGGATTAAGAGGGGGATCAGAGTGAACGCGATAAAATCATCAGGGATGATTTTTACCTGAGTACTTTGCCGTTAACTTTGATTCGATGGTTTTTTAAATCTGTTCACAGATTGGCAGTGGGTATTTTTTTATGATTGATGGTTTATTGATCGCTTTTTAAATAATAATTAATAAATCAATATGATATGGTGTAGGTGATAAAACGTAGTATTTAAACATTTGGTCGGTGCTCTCTTTTCTAAAATGTGAATATTTATTTCATTAACAGGCTATTTATTTCCCTGCTAATTAATAAGACGTCAATGTTATTTTTTTGGGGATTTTAGAGGTGCGAATAAGATTTTAAACCGGCAATGGAACCACCTGATATCATAGAGTATTAGTTTGATTAATTTAGATATTACACAATCATTACAGACGGATAATTGTATTTTTGATATTATCAGGAAGGTAATAACTGGGTACGACATCTTTTCATTGAGTTTAAAAGAAAGATATGTAAACCTAAGCCGCATTGCGTACATTTGAATTATGTTTAAAGGATGATTTGTTGCCAAAAAAATCCTTAAAGTATAAGAGTATTTTTTTGATTATTGTCAATGAGTTAAACTTTTTTTATGATGGATCGAACTACGATTAAAAGTATCGCGATCAAATTCTTTTTTGTTTGGAGACTTTCTGTTGATAAGCGTTCTTCTTGTTGATGACCACGAATTGGTGCGCGCAGGGATTCGACGCATTTTGGAAGATATTAAAGGAATAAAAGTTGTTGGTGAGGCCCAAACGGGTGAGGATGCCGTAAAGTGGTGCCGTTCTAATAGTGTTGATATCGTGTTAATGGATATGAATATGCCAGGTATCGGTGGTCTGGAAGCGACACGTAAAATTTTACGTTATTCTCCAGATATTAAAGTGATTATCCTGACCATTCATACCGAAAACCCTTTGCCGGCAAAGGTTATGCAAGCAGGGGCATCAGGTTATCTGAGTAAAGGTGCAACACCTCAGGAAGTGATTAGTGCGATCCGTGCTATTGCTTCTGGTCAACGTTATATTGGCGCTGAGATTGCTCGCCAAATGGCGCTTAGCCAATTAGAACCAGAGGCAGATACGCCATTATCCAGCTTATCTGAGCGTGAGCTTCAGATTATGATGATGATTACTAAAGGCTTAAAGGTTAATGAAATTGCGGAGACGCTGAATCTTAGCCCGAAAACGGTGAATAGCTATCGCTATAGGATGTTTAGCAAATTGAATATTAGTGGAGATGTTGAACTGACGCATCTTGCTATACGTCATGGTATTGTGACTTCAGAGAAATTGTTAAATAGTGACTGACGGTTTTGATAGTAAAGCTTTTTTAAAATATGTAACTAATGAGCCAGGGGTTTATCGTATGTACGATATCTCTGGCGTTGTTATTTATGTAGGGAAGGCAAAAGATCTCAAAAAAAGATTATCCAGCTACTTCCGCATAAACGTAAGCAGCCGCAAAACGGAAGCGTTGGTTAAAAGTATTGCCAACATTGATGTCACCGTTACCCATACCGAAACAGAAGCTTTATTGCTTGAGCATAACTACATCAAACTGTATCAGCCTCGATACAACGTTCTGTTACGTGATGACAAATCTTACCCACTCATCTTTCTTAGTTCTGATAAACATCCGCGATTGAAAATACACCGGGGAGCAAAGCACGCGAAAGGGGAGTATTTTGGGCCATTTCCTAATTCAGGTGCCGTTCGTGAAACGTTAGCACTGCTACAAAAACTTTTCCCTATCCGCCAATGTGAAGATAGCGTCTACCGCAATCGCTCACGTCCTTGTTTGCAATATCAAATTGGACGTTGTTTAGGCCCTTGTGTTGCCGGACTGGTGAGTGACGAAGAGTATCAAAAGCAGGTTAACTACGTTCGCTTATTCCTTGAAGGTAAAGATCAGCAGGTACTTAACCAATTAATTACCAGTATGGAACAAGCCAGCCAATCCCTTAATTTTGAAGAGGCGGCTCGCATTCGCGATCAGATTCAGGCTATTCGACGCGTGACTGAAAAGCAGTTTGTCTCAGGGGACAGTGATGATTTAGATGTTATCGGTGTTTCTTATGAGTCGGGTATGGCCTGCATGCACGTGCTGTTTCTCCGTCAAGGGAAGGTGTTGGGCAGCCGTAGTTATTATCCAAAAATTCCTAAAGGTACTGATCTGGATGAACTGGTTCAAACCTTTGTTGGGCAGTTTTATTTACAGGGTAGTCAGTCAAGGTCTTTACCCGGAGAAATTTTGCTCGACTTTTCTTTACCGGATAAAAGCGCACTTGAAGACACGCTATCTGAAGTTGCCGGGCGTAGAATCCAAATACAAAGTAAACCTCGTGGGGATCGTGCTCGCTACTTGAAACTAGCACGTACCAATGCCCAGATTGCGTTGAAAACCAAAATTTCACAACAGTCCACGATTCATCAGCGTATGGCATCGTTGGCCGAAGTGTTAGGTTTGCCGCAGATCAATCGCATGGAATGCTTTGATATTAGCCATACCATGGGGGAAGAGACCGTTGCTTCTTGTGTGGTGTTCGATAGCAACGGCCCTCTGCGTTCTGAGTACCGCCGCTATAATATTACCGGTATTACCCCCGGCGATGACTATGCCGCAATGGCGCAGGTGTTGAAACGTCGTTACGGTAAGGCATTGTCGGATGAAAAAATTCCCGACATCATTTTTATTGACGGTGGTAAAGGGCAGTTAGGTCAGGCATTTGATGTTTTTGAGCAACTTGACGTGAGTTGGGATAAAACAAAACCATTGCTGATTGGTATTGCCAAGGGCAGCGATCGAAAAGCTGGCTTGGAAACGCTGTTTTTTGTGGCGGAAGGCGAGGGGACCTCTTTGCCTCCTGACTCACCGGCATTACACGTGATTCAGCATATTCGTGATGATTCACATAATCATGCGATATCAGGCCACCGTCAGCGCCGAGCAAAAGTAAGAAATACCAGTGCCTTGGAACATATTGAAGGCGTTGGCCCTAAACGTCGTCAGATGTTGCTAAAATATATGGGCGGATTACAACCATTATTGAATGCGACTGTCGATGAGATCGCAAAAATACCGGGAATTTCACAATCTTTAGCAGAAAAGATACACAATGCATTGAAACACTGAGGACTATGTAGCAACATATACATAAGCCACCCTTTATTTGAGCAATAGAGCACCCGAGTACTATGCAATTTAACATACCCACTCTGCTTACGCTTTTCCGTATTATTTTGATTCCATTCTTTGTTGTGGCTTTCTATCTACCCTATCAATGGGCTCCGATGGTTTGCGCGGCTATTTTTGTGATTGCAGCGGTAACCGACTGGTTTGATGGTTTTCTGGCCAGACGATGGAAGCAAACTACCCGCTTTGGTGCTTTCTTAGACCCGGTAGCTGATAAGGTCATGGTAGCGACGGCGCTAGTGCTGGTTTCCGAGTATTATCACGTTTGGTGGATCTCTCTACCGGCTGCGACCATGATAGCGCGTGAAATCATTATCTCTGCCCTGAGAGAATGGATGGCGGAAATTGGTAAGAGAAGTAGCGTTGCCGTTTCCTGGATAGGTAAAGTCAAAACGTCGGCTCAAATGCTTTCGTTGGTGGGTTTACTTTGGCATCCCAATGCGATTATTGAGATCCTGGGCTTTGTTTTACTTTATATTGCGGCGATATTAACCTTCTGGTCGATGTTCCAGTATTTGAAGGCTTCGCGCAATGATTTGCTGGAACCATAGACGATACGTCGGAAAAAGCAGCAAACGAACCAAATGTTGTAATAATTCTATTGACTCACCTCGTCAGGTAAGTAGAATGCTCAGCATCTGATGACGGACAGACTAGTCAAAAGATAATACAGTTAAATCAGCAGGTTCTAAAATGAACCATGATATGATTGTTTAGGCGCGGGAATAGCTCAGTTGGTAGAGCACGACCTTGCCAAGGTCGGGGTCGCGAGTTCGAGTCTCGTTTCCCGCTCCAATTTAATGTTCTGATTGAATGTTAATGTTAGTTAGGCGCGTTGGCAGAGTGGCCATGCTGCGGATTGCAAATCCGCCTACCTCGGTTCGACTCCGGGACGCGCCTCCAGTTATTTGTTATGCCCGGGTGGTGGAATCGGTAGACACAAGGGATTTAAAATCCCTCGGCGGCAACGCCGTGCGAGTTCAAGTCTCGCCCCGGGCACCATTATTATCTTTAGCTGTTTAAGTAATTCATGACTGCCAAAAGGCAGTTTTTTTTCGTCTAAAATTTGGCTGTTGCGGTAAATGGTCTCGATATCCATATGACCAAACAGCGCTGGCCCACAGGGTTAGCAGGCCAGTTTTAAACGTTGTTATTTATGTCTGGTGAACGGCTTTCTTTTCTATAGTCACCTTGCCTGAGCCGTGAATAAGGGGAAATTAACTCTTCGTCACGATCTCGTAATTGATCACATCGCTATAGTCGCCTAATTCCTGATCCTCATTCCCATACAAATCAAAAGTAGGGGTAAAGCAGGTTTGATTGCCGCTGTCTTCAAATCTTATGCTGGAATTGTTGATGTTCGGTAACAGAATCTGTTTGCCCATATTATCCAGCGTTAAAGTATAAGGAAGTAGGCTAGTGGGGTTCAGATTGTGTTTGAGGACAAAGCGATTGTTAACAATTCCGTTAGCATTGGTTGCAGTCACAATAAAATCCTTACCGGCACTTTCCGTAGACAGATAGCTGATACAGAGACGATCGGCGGCATTGGTCATCACTTTTTGTTGTTTCCCTGCGGCAATTTCACCTAAGTCCCAGTCAGGGGCATTCATCGTAAGGTTAACGATTGCCGGTGGCTTATTAGGGTTATCCATCAGTTGACAAGTTTGTGTTGCTTGTGAAGCAGCAAAATATACCGCGCCAACCTGATCGTAGATGATGCCACTGGAATAGACGTTAGTGGGATACAGAGCCACTATCGCGACGTTAGCATCCTTTACGTTAATAACAACGTCAGCCGTATAGGGATCATAGATGTTCCATTCAGGAGAGTAATTGTATCCATAGGTTAAATAACCATTGCCGTTGGTGTAAGTACCATAGTTACTCCCTATGGGGGCATGACCATTCATTTTGATATTATCAGGAGGAAAATAAGCCTTAATGGGGGTACCATTTTTGTCATATTGGAAAATCAAAAAGCCTCGTCCGGTACGGACACCCCAATCGCGATCCGGTGGAATACTACCCATAAGCGCCCAGTTTGCTGTAAAGCTGGCTTGCCAAGTATCGCTGCCGGTGTTGGTCATTAGGCAATTACTGACACCAGAAATGACGTTGTGAGGCATGCCCGCAAGTTGAATGCTATAAGCTGAGTTGGGGCTAATCAGTAATAAGGCGAAAAAAGAATAAAGGTACTTCATGATGCTCCCTTTCAGATTAGATAAATTAAAACTATGGTTTTAAGCGGCGAATAAAATTTGATGTCACGATAAAATATTTTTTATGTCACTCGTTATGATTGCAGCGATGAAGCTGCTTATCAGGTCATGGCCGAGGAGAGATATGCTGCGGCTGGCGATGATTGAGAATAATGATATTCATAATTATTTTTCCATACGTTGACCGGCGAGACAGCCGCCATAACCGGGTAGAGAAATATGTTTACCCGATAAGCGTTGAGGGGTTCCTGGGTAGATATTGATATCTTCAGGGGTGCTGCCATCGGTCTGGATTCCTTTTAGAGCAACGTGGACATTTCCCGTTGCCGTAAGGAGAACGCCTTTTTGTTCGCATTGGACATCAAGCTGTACTTTCTCTCTTTCTGGTCGCTGGCGTATTATCGCGCTGAAACTTAGGTTCACAGCGATACTGGCTGTTGCTCGGTCTGCCGATGTGCCATGAAGTTGTACTATTGGGCGAACATTGAGGCGATAGACCGTTTCTTTATCCACACTTTTTAATGGCCGCAGTGTGATCAGTTTATGCTGTCGTGGATTGAGCTGTAGTTTAAACGGCGAGGCATAGAGCGTAGGCTGGTAGATCAACCCCATAGGAATTCGTTGTTCTTTGGAAAAGTGAACGCCGGGATTGGTGACTAACGACGTTGAGATCGTGACATATTCAATTCTATCGCCATTATTACTCACCTTGATAGTTTGAGGTGTGTTACCCCTCAATTCAATACGCTTTGGCGAAATGTCGATTGCCGCTTTTACGGTACCAATGGAAAGATATATGCTGCTCAGGCAAGTGAGCCACAGTAAAAAATGGCTCTTCATGGCACGGCCTTAGCAACAGGTTCAAAAGTGAGTCTTAATTCTCCCTGATAAATACCGGCATTAGTTTTGAAATCCCCTTCAGGCGGTAGAGCGCTAATGGCGAGGCTATAATCCCCAATGGTATCCTGTAAGGGGTCTGCTGACGGGGTATTATAGAATACTGTCGGTGCTCCTACGGATAATATTTTTGCTGCGCTGTCTACATTTGCCATGCTGACTTCGGCCACCTGAAATTGCAGGGTAGGCGTTTGTGCATGGCGGAGTATTAATGCCTGATCCAAGCTGACCTGAAAGATACCGGTACTGGAGGTAATGCGGAGTGGTAACTCAATTTGATAGGGAGAATTTGCACCACCTTGCTGGAACATCTCCATTTCTTGCGTATACCAGCCACCGTTGATGTCATTAACAAAGAGGCGATTGGGCTTAATGATGGTAGCACTAACACGGCTTGACGTTTTTCCTTTTACCATGATGATAGCGGCATTGGCTACCGAGGCAAAGGTGGATGCTACTAACGCCAATAGTAATATGTAGGTTGCTGAGCAAGTTATTTTCATGATTGGCTCCCTATTTGATAAATCACCACGCCATAGCCAATACTGATAAATAAAGGCGTTCGGATCGGGGTTGTCCCTGTCGTGATAACATTCAGATTTTGCTGGGGGCGGAATGTAATACGCCATACCTGAGTTGTTTCTGGCTGTGAAAGCACGCGTAGCTGCATCGTTCTTTTTTGACCGGGGCCAAGAGCCAGCCTTGATGGTGTGACCAACAAGGATGGAGACTCGACATGACCAACGCCAATTAACGTCTCCGGCTGAAGGCCTGGATTTGTTAGCAGTTGTTGCTGGATATCCAGATACAGCGTGGCATCACCACTATTTTCCACCACCAATTCCGGCAAATGACCCTGCTGTGGGATCGTCAACTCAGCCTGAGAGAGGGTCAACAAACCACCGGCATAGCTATGTTGTGCTAACAGGAGGGCGGCTAATACGCCAAAACAACGTGAAAAGATCAGGGACATACTATTTCAATCCGTTTACCGTCCAAGTCGGCACTCAATTTTCTTGTTTTCAGGGTTTGTGGCGTACCCGGAAATAGTGCTATGACTTCGGTAGCGTTACTGTTGGCAGAAGCCATTTTTACCTGTTCAAGAAGCAGACGAACATTGCCATTGTTAAGCAGGGTAATCTTATTGGCTTCACAACGATGACCTAACTTAGGACGCTGATTAGCCGGGGCAGGGAGATGACGTATTAATACGCCATACCCTACGGATAGCGTCATCGGGGCAGTAATCTTATCGTCAGGAGCTCCGCTGACCTCAAAGGATTTAACCGGGACAACATAAAGCCGATACACTGTTTCATTGGCTGGTTCTTTCAACGAGGTAAGTAAAATATCCCGCGATTGGTTTGGTCCAAGCGTCAATTTATTTGGCGTGGCCATAAGTTCCGGATGAGGTAACTGTTGAATTGGCGTCTTATGTTCCTGTGCATCACCAGGGTTATCCACTTTTGCCAGAGAGATAGTGAGGTAAAGTGGGGCATCGCCGGTATTCCGCACAGAGATGCGCTGTTCATGCTGGTTAAAAACTTTAATGCTGATTGGTGTCACCATCAACTGTGGTCCGGCATTGACGTTAAGCGGGAAACCGTTGAGGCTGGCTAGTAGGATAAGAAGTGAAAGTGTTTTTTTCATAATGACTCCGATAAGGCCCTGCTCGGTACTACAGTGCCGAGCAGGTGTAAAAGTTGTTATGGGATTGGCTCAGATCGCAGCGGAAGCGCCGGTTTTTATTTTCGACATCGATAGTCGGTAACAGCTGTTTGCTGGCGATGGAAAATAAGCCGTTGGGGTAGGCGACATCACCAGTTTCCCGGATGGTGCCACTGACCGGATTTCCCTGAGTATCTTGCAGAAATCCGTTATAAAGGAGGTTGATATCCACGCTGGCTTTAGCGGCGTAAACTTGACCAGGATGCGCCCGAGGGATATTGGCCGGTACTTCGACGTTGATATCTTGATCGTTATCCTGACTATTGACGCGGGCAAAAGTGATATCGTTGTAACTCTTGATGGGAATAGCATAAACACTATTGCTACCAACGGGTGCTCCTTCAACTTCAAAACCGTAGTCAATACCTTGCAACATGGGAGTAGAAAGCAGCATGGCTGAACCGCTGCTACTGTAGCGACCCAGAGCGACACCTTGAGTATTGGCGGCAATCATGCCACGGTAATTCAAGTCGGCATTATTGCTGTTCGCACTACGGCCCAGATTAAGTGACACATCGCCACGGCTACCTTCTCGAGTGGCATACAAGTTAACGTTATTCAGGTCATTAATACGGCTGACGGTGGTACCCAATGTGGTGGTGCCAAATGTATCAGTGCTAATATGCCGATAGTTACCGCTAAGTTGAGTTTGTCCCCCTGAACGGGCGGCAGAAAAACTGCCCTGTATGCGATCAAGCGTCCAGGTGGTATTGAAAAAAATACCGTAGTTGTTACCTGACTGCTGGAAGCCACCTTTTTGTACCCCCAACGAGAATGTTGACCATAGTCCATTAGGACGATAGTTCCAACGCAATTCGATTTGATGTGATTCGCTGCTGGAAAATTGACTGTAGTTATAGGAAATAAGCGAGTTTCCCAGTCCACGGCTGTAAGATAAAGCGCTGCTTGATGTACCGTAGCTATAATAGGACACATCACTATGCTGATAGCGGCTGTAGGAAAGGTTACCCAGTTCGCTACCATATAATGACAGGTTGAGATAACCGCCGTTGCCTTTTTCACCGCTCATCACCCCCAGAGTTGGTGATACTTGGATACCCCCGAATGTACTGGGGCGGCTGATATTTCCTTCGGTAGCCCATTTACCTTCGGAGCCACTAATAGCGGTACCATTGAAGAAAAACCATAATAAATCTCGGCTCAGTCCGCCTTCTAATAAATTGCCATCATTGCTGATATCTTTTCCTGCCGTCAGATGCCAGGCCATATAGCCGGGATAACCGCTATAATTAACATTACTGATGGCATGGTTTTCACGGCTAATGGTATTGCCGTTACGGTCAACCAGACGAACCTCGGTTGAGTAGTAACCGCCGGGTAAATCGTTAAAACTGATGGTATTCCGTCCCAGTACTGCGGGGCGTTTTAGAATCATTCGACCATCGCGATAAAACTCGTAGTTACCTTCAGCGGTGGAGAACAGAACCAATTCTCCTTTACCGTCGCCAATTCGAAGGTTTGATTGACTCCCAATGGTAACAAATTGGTCAAAACTGGGAGATAGCGTGGTACTGATGCTATCAGAGGCAAAGTCGATACTGTTCTGTCGGCCTGCGCGTAAATAGGTCGACGAGAAGTTTTTTTGTATATAGTAGGTTGAAATGCCTTGATTGTGCGTATTCTTTTCACCCATGCTGGCGTAGTTGCTATACCAGTTAAGATAGCCAAAACTTTGCCATGGCATACCCAGCCAGGCATTGCTGTTGAGGTTAATGGCACGATAATTCTCGCTGGAAGCTCGGATATCTACGTTTTGGTTGTGTACTAATCCCAGAGAGGTTTCAGGCAAAATGTAGTCGTTTTCACTGCTACGTAATGTAATGGCGCGTCGTGTTTTATCCACGGTCACGTGCTTTCCCTCAATAGTGAGATCGCAGCCGTTCAAACACTGTTTGTAGTCTAGTTGATCGAATATTTTTTGTAGGTTGGCAATGATTTTCGGATCAACCGCGTTACGGCGATATTTTTCCCGATCAAAATCCAATTTATTCAGCTGTGGTGAATAACTGATAAAATCCGGTAAGGTAATACCATCAATGGTCGCAACATATTTAGCCGTATCATCTATTTCAGATTCACTAAAACCGTCGGGTACGCCATAGACGAATGTGATCCGATCATCAGCTTGAGCCTGAATAGTCAGCATAAACGTCAGGAGTGTCGACTGAAATAGTGTCAGGTAGACACTTTCTTTTGCAGAAAGCCTTTTTTCCTTGATGATCATTAATTATGCATTCCCTGCGAATTGAATGTAAAACAGGTCATAAAGGCCACTTCATTAATATAAAGTGGCCTGAGGGGGTTATTTATTTTGCTGTTACAACGGGTTCAAATACCATAACCAGGTCGCCGTTATAGCTGCCATTGGTACTCAGACCATTTACAGCAACAGGTGCGTCAAGTTTAACGTTCAGGTTATAAACTTGATCAAACTCAGTACCAGATTTTTCAGTTTGTTTGATTTCCACTGTTGTGCCTGTAGCTAATGGCTTAGAACCGGCACTTGTATCCATTGTGATGCTGGCATTTGGCATTTCATAATTACCGTTGCTCATTTTCAACGGCTGTGCCAAAGTCACCTTAAAGGATTCATTTTTACTCCATACGCGAATTGGCAATGTTGTAGAAAACTTCTGCTGTTTATAATCCAGCGCTCTAACTTCTTCTACGTCATACCAACTTGAACCATCAGGCTTAGATACAAATAACGCATCGTTAATTTGTGCCGTAAGGTGAATGGTCTTAGGGAGCTGATTGCTTGGTTCGGCATTAGCAACACCGGCGCCAAAAAACATGCTCATACCTAAAATCAGTGCGTATTGATTAAATTTCATTATATTTCTCCATGTGGAAGTCACTCATCCATAACGATGATATCGCGCTATATTTCCGATCGAGAGAGATGACATAAGATAGCTATAGATGAATAAATATTATTTTCTGTAACTAACTTATAACGTTATCTCACCAAGATTGGATTTAATACGCAGTCATTTTTTTATCCAGTTAGTCCACATTTCTAGACTTTCCAGATGGGGGGCATTTTAGTCGTGTTAATGTTTTTTTGGAATATAAGATCATTTAACTTGCCAAATACAGAATTTAATATTGATTTGCATAATTTTGAAGATTTATGTGTCGATATGTTAGGTGGTGCAAATTAAACAGCGGTAAATCAAGTTAAGTAGCATATAGTTTACATTAATTGTTTATTTTGAATTTTTGATTATTGGTGAATTTTTAACAACTCATTAATATTAATAAATTGCAACTTATTTAAATATGTGTAATAAGCTCGGGCTAGAATTTCATTGCGATGAATTTTCAGGATGGTTCGGCAGCATAAGTAATATTTTATTTGAGGTGAAGCTAGGCGTAATAATAGAGCCTATTGTAAAAAATTATGGAATATATCTTTAATGACAGCGTAATCTTCAATGAGTCTGGGGGATTACGTTTTAAGCATAAAACTCAGCCTGCTATCTCTATGACTGTAATACAGGCAGGCATATTGATAGAGCTTATTAAGGCACAAAGTAAACCAGTACATCGTAATGATTTGCTTGATAAAGTGTGGGAAGATAATGGATATCCTGCTTCCAATAATAGTCTAAACCATAATATTGGATTTTTACGTAAGACATTAAAAGATTACGGAATTAATGATGCCATTATTACCGTACACCGCGTTGGTTTTAAATTAAATAAAGCGGTTGATGTGAATGTCTATCATTCCGATGCAACATTATTCGTAGCAGAAGGCGGTAATGAGCATGGTGTACTTTCTTCTATTGATCATGCGACCGAGATCGAGAGTAAAGCACGCACTTTATTACGGCCTAAGCGGTGGTTGGGGCTAGGTTTATGGCAAACGGGGCAACAAAAAAAATGGGGCCTCTTGCTCGCTATGCTATTACCGTTACTTTTATTCGTCATGGTTATCTTTTATCAGGCCAAACCGGTTACGAAAACCCAACATTACTTAGCAACAATTATGGGGTGTAAAACCTACACGGTTGAGCCCGTTGATGAGAGCCAGCAAGATAAATATCGTTTTTATAGTGAGTACTTTTTGAAGTCGCAAAATAAGCATTGCGGACCTAATGATATTTTATTGGCATATGTCCAAGATGCCCATGATTTTCAGAAGTCTCTTAGAAGTAATGATAGGGCGTTCTTTGCTATTTGTAACTTCGACCAAAAAAAGACCGATTCTTGTGACAGCTTTTATTCTTATTCTATGGTGCCTCAATGAAAATACGCTGGGTTGTAGTAGGTCTGCTGTGTGTTGTCGCCACTATAACGACGACGTGGTACTGGAAGAATAAGATGAAGGAACCAACAATATCATTGAATTGCCAATCCCAAGGGAAATTTATTTTTAATGAGAGACCTGATTCACCAATTTTCCAGGGTACTTACACATTGATTTTTGATAATAATGGGTCTGGTACCATCAGTTTGGCGGGGATGTTGACGATGGGGACATCTCATTATCGAGTATTGCGTACCGCCATTATGCAGTATCAAACTATTGATGTAGAGAATGGTTGGTTTAATCTGAGTCATACTGGTGATGCCATTCAGGACTATGATAATGCACCAAAAGATGTGATTGATACTTACCTGTTGAGAGGGACGGACGGGAAAACTAAGCGTGTCTTTCGCGCTATGCCATTAAATGACCATGCATATTTGGTTGGAAATGCATATTCCCCGGTTATGGTCTGTTCTAAGGTGAACGGCTAAGAATAGCTTATCGTCAGCAATCTGATTTATCGTGCCAATTTTAAGATGGCCCATCTTTTGGAGTCGGCCATCTTAAATGGTATTGGTGTTTATAAAAATCGGTGATGGATACGGGAGAGATAAACTGGCTTAGTTAAACTTGCCATTAGTGGTAATAAACATATTGATTGCCTCCTGAATTTCCCGCTGTTTCTTGGTATCATCCGTTTCGTTAATTAAATCTTCTAAAGTACTAATAATGGCCTCACGGGAGATATTAGCCCCTTGAGTGTTCAACCGACATACGGCTTTACCAATAAGGCGACGGATTTCATCCTGCATAAACTGCAGTGTTTCAATGCTCATGATATTCATTTTTCCTGATGTTGGCATAATTGGGTTGAGATGTTTTCAATAATATCATTATGTTAATTACGAGATGTTACCGTTTGAGGGATATCTGCGATTGTTAGCTTCAGCGATTAACCCTATTCATTCATGACTGCTTTGCATAGAGACTTTATGGAAATTAGCGATTTTATTTTTGGTGCTCAGCAGGTAAAACCTGATGCTTTGGTGACATTGCAAATAGATCCTGTGAAAAGTTCATTACTGGTTCAGTGGTGCTGGGGAAGCGATAAAGATTTTAGCCGCTCTATTTTGCTTAAGGAGCTTAATTATGATGAAGCCGTTAACGTTTTCTTTGCACATTGTAAAGCAGCGATGACGAGGTAGATTGTTACTTAGTCACGGTATATCGCACCACTTCCCCAAGGCTTGCTAATAAAGGAAAATGGATGGACAGGGCAGAGAGGCTGATGGTTCATTTGATACCAGAAAGTGATGATCTGATATCAAATGATTTAGCGTTGCTATTTCTTATCTGATTTCTTTTTGAGCACCACGATTAAAGACCCCGCTAATCCGATGACCAGCAAGGCGACGGGTAAAATCATTAATCCATTCATTACCGCGGTTTGATTGTGTTTAAAGAATGGGGTCAGACTGATCAGGTATCCCAGACCGGTGACCACACTGACCCATAACACCGCACTTAACCAGTTGAATATTTGAAAGCGTTTGGCATCGAGTGCTGATAACCCGGCAATGGTTGGCAATAGCGTTCTGACAAAGGCCAGAAAGCGGCCGATCAATAAGGCAAAGAAACCATGCCGATAAAACAGCTGATGAGCACGTTGATGATAATGGGCAGGGATCTTGGCCATCCAACCTTGTACTATTTTAGTTTTTCCCAACCATCGTCCTTGAAGGTAACTAAACCAGCAGCCTAATGCGGCGGCAACGGAAAGGACGACTACCGTTAAGGCAAAATGTAGTGAGCCTTGCGCAACCAGTGCACCAGCCAGCAGCAGCAGGCTATCTCCTGGGAGAAATGCTGCGGGTAACAAACCATTTTCAAGAAATATGATGATAAACAGAATGCCGTAAATCGACCAAAGAAACTCAGGATTTGCTAATGTCTTAAAGTCCTGATGGATCAGGGCCTGAAATAAATCTGTTATCGAACCCATTTTCTTTCCTGTGCATAACATTAATGAGGTATCTGTTTTGAGATAGCGTTAATGCAATAGAAGGTGAGATGAAAGTCAAAGAGTGACCGCTATGAGCTAGTTTAACACTATAAGAATTAACTATACAGGTTGAGCGGTTTTATCATTGAAAAATTGCTCTGATATATCAAGGTATTCAATTTACGACTAAATACAAAGGATAAGTACTTTATTGCGCCTATCCGAAAGTCTGCTTTATATCTTGTCAATAGCCTTAAGCCGCTGTTTATATACTTTAATATCATATTAATTCGATGAAATATAAATAAAAACAATTAATAAAGTTAATTGTAGACTTCCATCTCAATAAAAAATAAAACCGGTTCACCCGATAATCGCCCTATGATACCGTAAATCAAAATAGGTCAATTCATTAAAGGTAAATATCATGGATATTGTTGAGCGTTTTATCTCTTATACCAAAATTAATACCACAACAGACCGAGATAAAGGGGCCGCAGGCATTATGCCGTCATCCGAAGGTCAACGAGTGTTGGCCAATAAAGTGGCTGATGAGCTCCGGGCATTGGGATTGCAGGATGTTCAGGTGAGCGAACGATCAATTTTGACGGCAACGTTACCGTCTAATGTTGATTATCCTTTACCGACGGTAGCATTCTTTGGTCATCTGGATACCAGTGCTGAACAAACAACAGATACACACGCTCAGATATTACCTTATCAGGGGGGAGATTTATGCCTTAATCAAGAGCAGCAAATCTTCTTACGCCAAAGCGAATTCCCCGAGCTTAGTGAATATATCGGCGATGATATTATTGCCACCGATGGAACCAGCCTGTTAGGGGCAGATGATAAAGCGGCGATCGCCTCTATCGTGAATATGATTCAATATTTACAACAGCATCCTGAGATTAAACATGGTGCCGTTAAGGTGGGGTTGGTACCGGATGAAGAACAGGGTTTGCGCGGCGCAAAAGTCTTTGATGTGAAGAGCTTCGGCGCTGATTTTGCCTATACCCTCGACTGTTGCGGTATTGGTGAACTGGTGTATGAAAACTGGAATGCCGGTGATGCTGAAATTATTTTTACCGGCCAGTCGGCTCACCCTATGTCAGCAAAGGGCAAACTGAAAAACTCATTGCTGATGGCCCATAAGTTTATTGCCATGTTACCGGGTGGCGAAGCACCGGAATATACCGATGGTAGGGAAGGTTATTACTGGGTCAAGCAAATGCAGGGTAACAGTGCTAAAACGGTGCTGAAAATGGACGTTCGTGACTTTACCGAACAGGGTTATCAGCATCGAATGGCGTTTCTGGCTAAGCTGGCTGAAAACTGCGCCAGTCTATGGGGAACTGAAAGCGTAAAATGTCATCTGGCGGATCGCTATGCTAACGTATTTAATAGTTTGCAGGGGGAGTCAGCTTACCCGATCGATATTGCTGAGCAGGCTTATCGTAATCGTGGTATTGAACCTAAAGTCATTCCTATGCGCGGTGGATATGATGGTGCGGCGCTGTCGCAAAATGGCCTACCTTGTCCGAATATCTTTACCGGAGCGCATAATTTCCACTCGATTTACGAATATCTGCCGGTTATATCTCTCAGAGCTGCCAGTGATGTATTAGTTGAGGTGGTAAAACTCACTCACGATCGTTTCAGGGATGGTACTAAAGCATGATTCAGGTCATCATCGCACTGGTGGTCATTGTGATTGTCGCCCGCTTAATTCTAAAGGGCTACAAAGCTGAACCAGTGCTGTTTGCCGCAGGTTTGATTTTGATGATCTGCACTATGGCATTTGATTGGGGGAGCGTTTTACCCAAGGGGCTCCAGTCGACGGGGATTTCGTTTTTTGATCCCTTTGAAGTAATGCGTAATTTATTCAGCACCCGCGCTGCCGATCTTGGCTTAATGATTATGGCTTTAATGGGATTTGCCCATTATATGGATCATATCGGTGCCAATAAGGCGGTAGTACGCGTAGCGACCCGACCGCTGAAAAAGCTACGTTCCCCTTATATCTTACTTTTTTTCTCTTTCTTATTAGCTAGCATATTACAACTGGCGATTCCATCCGCTACCGGTCTTGCGGTTCTGTTAATGGGAACCATGTTTCCAATTATGATCGGACTGGGGCTTTCTCCTGCTTCGGCTGCTGGTGTTATCGCAACATCATTGGGCGTCGCTTATACGCCAATGGCCGTTGACGCAATTCGGGCAACAGATGCGGTTGGTATGGGCAAGGATGTGGTCGGCTACGTTATTGGTTATCAAGGGCCGGCAGCGGTAGCAACGGTGCTGGTGGTAGGTATTGCGCATATATTCTGGCAGCGCCATTGCGATAGAAAGATCGGTTTTGTCGCGGAAATCGCGACTGAAGAAGCCGTGGGAGATGAGAAGGGGGTTCCCGGTTTCTATGCCTTGTTACCCATGTTGCCGATAGTGATGGCGATCGTTTTCTCTAAGTTATTTGTCAAAGATATTAATCTGGATGTGGTCACCATTGTTCTGATTTGTATGTTTGTTTGTATGGTGATTGAGACATTACGTTTGCGTAACTTTAAGCAGGTTTGTGAAGGGTTCAGTCAGTTTCTAAAGGGAATGGGAAGCGCTTTTACTGGTGTGGTAGGCCTGTTAGTTGCTGCTGGTGTATTTGCTCACGGTATTAAAGTGATCGGTGCTATCGACCAGCTGATTATTATGGCTGAACACGTTGGGTTACCACCATTCGCCATGGCGATTGTCTTTGCGATTGTCACTTTGGCAGCGGCGGTGATTATGGGATCGGGTAATGCACCATTTCTGGCCTTCGTTGAGCTTATCCCTCAGATTGCCCATAGTATGGGGGTCAATCCGACGGGGATGATTTTGCCAATGCAGCAGGCATCTCATATGGGACGGGCAATGTCACCGGTATCTGGTGTGGTTATCGCCGTTTCAAGCGGGGCAAAACTATCGCCTTTTGATGTGGTGAAGAGAACGTCGATTCCACTCTTGATTGGTTTGGTATTCCATACGCTGATTATCGGCATGTTTTATATGAGTATGCCGGCATTTGGGTGAGGGTTGTTTTGGCATTAGACAAAATAAAAAACGCGCCAAGGCGCGTTTGAGACTGTTGATAACCCTTTTTAAAATTGGGTACGGTGGATATTCCGGCTGTAAAAGATTTACCACAATATTACCTAAGTAGCACAGCCGGGAGAGTAGTAAATTTCAGCGGCGGAGTGCGTCGGGCCTAGCTGGGCTAGGGGCACTTCGTTGGCTTACGCCAAGTCGACCCCCACGCCCATCTCTCCCTCTAATTGGCTGTGAGGGTACTATGTCATCAATAAAAAAACGCGCCTTGGCGCGTTTTTTTATTGATTCACGGATGAGCTTATTTTAATTTACTCACCATCTGAACGGCGTAACCAATATAGTTGGCCGGGGTCATGGTTTTCAGGCGCTGTTTTTCTGCTTCTGGTAGTTCAAGTCCATCAATAAAGACTTTCATATCTTCCGCGGTAACGCGCTTGCCACGAGTGAGTTCTTTTAGTTTCTCATAAGGTTTTTCGATGCCATAACGGCGCATAACCGTTTGGATCGGTTCGGCCAGCACTTCCCAGTTATGGTCTAACTCATTAAGCAGATTGCTTTCGTTCACTTCCAGCTTGTTGATGCCTTTCATGGTGGATTGATAAGCGATCAGAGCATAACCAATGCCCACACCCAAATTACGCAGTACGGTAGAGTCGGTTAGATCGCGCTGCCAGCGGGACACCGGAAGCTTGGCGGCTAAATGATTTAAGAGCGCATTGGACAGACCCAGATTGCCTTCGGAGTTTTCGAAATCGATAGGGTTAACTTTATGCGGCATGGTTGAGGAGCCAATTTCACCGGCAATGGTTTTTTGCTTAAAGTGATTGAGAGAAATATAACCCCAAACGTCACGGTCGAAATCCAGCAAAATGGTATTGAAACGCGCTACGCAATCAAACAGCTCAGCAATATAGTCATGCGGCTCGATTTGGGTGGTGTACGGATTCCAAGTAATGCCTAAGGAGCTAACAAAACTTTCGCTGAACTGATGCCAGTCTACTTCCGGATAAGCCACAATATGGGCGTTATAGTTACCTACTGCACCGTTGATTTTACCCAGAATTTCAACTTGGGTTAGTTGCTTATATTGACGTTCCATACGATAAGCGACGTTGGCAAATTCTTTACCTACCGTGCTTGGCGTAGCGGGTTGACCATGAGTGCGCGACAGCAGAGGGATGTCACGATATTGCGCAGCCAGCGCCTTAATGGCATCAATCATATTACGCCATTCAGGTAACAACACTTCAGTACGAGCGGTGGATAACATCAGGGCATGGGACAGATTATTGATATCTTCTGAAGTACAGGCGAAGTGAATAAACTCTGAAATAGCATGCAATTCGGGAATCGCTGCGACTTTTTCTTTTAGAAAATACTCAACCGCTTTGACATCATGGTTGGTTGTTCTTTCAATTGTTTTAATGCGTTGAGCATCGGTTTCGTTAAATTCAGCGACAATTTTATTGAGGAAATCGTTTGCTTCTTGGCTAAAAGCAGGAACTTCTTTAATTTGTGCACAATCGGCCAATTTCTGTAACCAACGAACTTCCACAGTAACGCGGAACTTCAGCAAACCAAATTCGCTGAAAATAGCGCGTAGGGCGCTGACTTTATCGCCGTAACGTCCATCAATAGGGGAGACGGCGGTCAGTGAAGATAATTTCATCAGTAAGACTCCTGAAGTCTGAAAAATTTAACGATTAGCAAGAATTTCTCTCACCTGGTTTAACAGGCGATTACGTGAAAACATAAATTGCAGTCGGCTACCGCCAACCTGTTGCCAGAGTACCGCTGCGCGGATACCGGCCAGTAACGCGGCTCGGACTTTCGCTTGAACCAAGGGTTTTTGCAGCGCATCCGGAGAGCCGGTTACCTGAATCCGCGGACCAAGAGGGCTGACAATATCCACATAGAGACTGGCCAGCGAGCTGTAAATAGTTTCGGATTCAATATCAAAATGAGCTAACTGGCGCTCAACCTGACTAATGCGTGTAGCAAGCTCATTCAATGCTTGATGATTAGCGGATAGCTTACGTTCCAGCACCATAATACTCAACACGTAGCGAGTGAGTTCTGCACTGAGCTCTTGACGATTATTGGTCAACACGCTGGGCAGGGTTTCCAGACCCATGGTTAAATCCTTCTCCAGTCCAAAGATGGCCAGCGTAGAAGGGGAGTCGGTCACCATAATACTTTTTAATGAAACCGATAGCGCCTCGGTGTCACATTGACCATTGTGGGCCAACTGTTGAACCAAGCGGGCTGACTGAGCGATGCCCGCCAGCGCAAGGGTAATGTCGTAATAATTTTTGGCCACGGATTAATCCTGTAAACGTTCTTCAATAACACCGCCACCAAGGCAAACGTCACCCTGATAGAAAACGGCTGATTGTCCGGGCGTGACTGCCGCGACCGGTTCATCAAAACGAACTTCGATACGATCTGCACCGTGAGGAATCACAGTACAAGGGATATCCTGTTGGCGATAACGGGTTTTTACCGTACAGCGGAAGGTTTCCGTTACCGTGTTGCGATCAACCCAATGCAGTTGTTGAGCTATCAGGCCATTGGAGAACAGGCTTGGGTGATCGTGGCCCTGAGCAACAATAAGACGATTATTGACCAGATCTTTATCTACGACGTACCACGGATCTTCGCCGCCATCTTTCAGGCCTCCGATGCCTAATCCTTTACGCTGTCCCAAGGTGTGATACATCAGCCCCTGATGCTGACCAATGGTTTCACCATCAACAGTGACGATATGGCCTGGTTGAGCCGGTAAATAACGGGCTAAAAAATCTTTGAATTTACGTTCGCCAATAAAGCAGATACCTGTAGAGTCTTTTTTCTTGGCGGTAACTAAATCTAACTGTTCAGCAATACGGCGTACTTCGGGCTTTTCCAGTTCACCAACCGGAAACAGGCTTTGAGCGACCTGTTCGTGGCTTAAGGTATACAGAAAATAGCTTTGGTCTTTATTATTATCGACGCCCCGTAGCAGACGGCTTTTACCATCAACATCCTGACGGCGGACATAGTGACCAGTCGCGATATAGTCTGCCCCCAGATCTTCTGCGGCAAACTCAAGAAACGCTTTAAACTTAATTTCTTTATTACACAGAATATCCGGGTTTGGCGTGCGCCCTGCTTTATATTCAGCCAAGAAATGCTCAAAGACATTGTCCCAATATTCGGCAGAAAAGTTGATGGTATGCAGTTCGATACCCAACTTATCACAAACGGCTTGAGCATCGGCGAGATCCGTGGCAGCGGAACAGTACTCGTCTGAATCATCCTCTTCCCAGTTCTTCATAAATAAGCCGGCCACCTGATAGCCTTGCTGCTGAAGCAAATAGGCTGAAACGGAGGAATCGACACCACCGGACATTCCGACAATGACTTTTTTCTGACTGTTATCTGACATGGGGCTCTCGCGTACTTGTTGTGACTTAAAATTGATATAAAGTGTGCTGTAATTCTTAACGCAGGATTTTAGCACGTTGGTGCGGTTGGTGCATCGCCTAAGACAAACGCTTTTTCGTCCAGTTATAGCTTTCTATAATGGATAGCGGATAGCGTTCTGGTTGCTGATAGCGCAACAAGCTTTCTCTCACCAATGGGGAACGTAGATTAGCAGCATTGAGAATCTCTTCAGCGCTGAGCCAGTGACAGCATTCGATATCGCTATCATGCGGGTGCGTTGCCAGCATTTCGGGTAAATCAATGGCAAAAGTAAAACGAATAAACGGTGTACCATCACGCGCCATCCATTGATAGATTTGTAGCAGCGATTGCGGGGCGGCCTGAATGCCGGTTTCTTCCCACAGTTCTCGCTGTGCGCCCTCGAATAGTGTCTCATCGGCTTCTAAATGGCCGGCTGGTTGATTTAATGTCGGTGATCCGTTTATCAGTTCTTCAACCATTAAAAATTTATTTTCGGCTTGCACAACGCAGGCCAACGTGACGTGTGGTTTAAATTGGCTGTCAGACATCGTTAACTTCTCTCCATTCACCGGGTTGCAGATTATCGAGGTTCCAATGATGTAAACTGTAGCGGATTAAGCGCAAAGTAGGAAAACCAACGTGGGCGGTCATTCTGCGAACCTGTCGGTTTCTCCCTTCATATAAGGTGATTTTTAGCCAGCTGGTTGGAATGGCTTTTCGTTCACGAATGGGGGGATTTCTCGGCCATAGCCACTCTGGCTCGGGCACAATTTCTGCGCCGGCGGGAAGAGTAGGGCCATCGTTTAATATTATCCCCTGACGCAATTTTTCTAACGCCTCGGTGTCAGGAATTCCTTCCACTTGCACCAAATAGACTTTCCCTGTTTTATGTTGCGGCTGTGTTAATTCAGCCTGTAATTTACCGTCATTTGTTAGAACAAGTAGTCCTTCACTGTCGCGATCTAATCTTCCGGCAGCATAAACATCGGTTAAGGGAATGAAGTCTTTTAAGGTTATTCTACCCGCCTGATCGGTAAATTGCGGTAACACATCATAGGGTTTATTAAATAGAATAACGCGCCGCGGACCTTTTGGACCACGGGGTTTGCTTTTTTGCCGATGACGATTGGCAGAATTTCTTTTAGTTGCTAGTTTAAACATGATATTTCGCGTGGTGAATCGTTAAATCATTATACTTGAAAAAGTTTTTGATTGGCGGACAGAAAGTTATCAAGTAGTATCAGAGTGCATCTTACAAAAAATTAACAAACATGTCCTTAGAGGAGAGTTTGATGGAAAGCAAAGTAGTTGTTCCTGCCACGGGTAAAAAAATTACGGTTGACGCTAAAGGCAAACTCGCGGTTCCGCACGATCCTATTATTCCCTACATTGAGGGTGATGGCATTGGTGTTGATGTTACACCAGTAATGATTGATGTTGTTGATGCTGCAGTACAGAAAGCTTACGGCGGCGAACGCAAAATCTCCTGGATGGAGATTTATACTGGCGAAAAATCAACTCATGTCTATGGAAAAGATGTCTGGTTACCAGATGAAACATTAGACCTGATTCGTGAATATAAAGTGGCGATTAAAGGCCCACTTACTACACCGGTCGGCGGTGGTATTCGTTCTTTGAACGTTGCGTTACGCCAACAGTTAGATCTGTATATCTGCTTACGCCCTGTGCGTTACTATGAAGGTACGCCAAGCCCGGTTAAACGCCCAGATTTGACCGATATGGTTATTTTCCGCGAAAACGCAGAAGATATTTATGCTGGTGTTGAGTGGAAGGCGGGAACGCCGGAAGCGGATAAAGTGATTAAGTTCCTGCGTGAAGAGATGGGCGTAACTAAAATTCGCTTCCCTGAACAGTGCGGTATCGGCGTTAAGCCATGTTCAGAGCAGGGCACTAAGCGTTTAATTCGTGCTGCAATTGAATATGCGATTGATAACGATCGTGATTCCGTTACGCTGGTGCACAAAGGTAACATCATGAAGTTTACCGAAGGCGCTTTCAAAGACTGGGGTTACCAGTTGGCAAAAGAAGAATTCGGTGGCGAACTGCTTGATGGCGGCCCATGGTTGAAGGTGAAAAATCCGAAGACTGGCAAAGACATTATTATCAATGATGTTATCGCGGATGCATTCTTGCAACAAATTCTGCTGCGTCCGGAAGAGTATGA
The DNA here is from genome assembly GCF_900112475.1 of Pragia fontium DSM 5563 = ATCC 49100. GTDB lineage: Bacteria > Pseudomonadota > Gammaproteobacteria > Enterobacterales > Enterobacteriaceae > Pragia > Pragia fontium. Next base: position 425,624 of record NZ_FOLW01000002.1, read on the forward strand.
TGTAATTGCCACCATGAACCTGAACGGTGACTATATTTCTGATGCGCTGGCGGCACAGGTTGGCGGTATCGGTATCGCACCGGGTGCCAACATTGGTGACGATTGTGCACTGTTTGAAGCCACGCACGGTACAGCACCGAAGTATGCTGGTCAGAATAAAGTGAATCCAGGTTCAGTTATTCTGTCTGCTGAAATGATGCTACGTCATATGGGCTGGTTCGAAGCTGCTGACCTGATTGTCAAAGGTGTAGCAGGGGCGATTAAAAATAAAACTGTTACCTATGACTTCGCTCGTATGATGGATGACGCTAAAGAGCGCTCCTGTAGCGAGTTTGGTCAAGATGTAATATCTAATATGTAATTGTCTAAATGACTTAAAATTATTCGGGGGCTTTGGCCTCCGATTTTTTAATTGCAAAGCTTGAAATCTCTTTGTGGCCATCTTTAATTACTCCTGCTGTTTGATAACCAATATATTTCCTATCGTTAACCTATTTCATAAATCATCACCGAACTATCGATCATCTTAACGCAGCCTGATAATCTACTCCTCCCCATAGACAATTTTAATAAGGTATTCAGTGAGTATTGAATGGATTATCGCCTACTTGATGTTAGGTGCTGTGGTTGGTTTTATGGCAGGGCTATTAGGCATTGGTGGCGGTGGTATTATGGTGCCTATTTTAACCACATTGTTTGCTGCACAAGGTATTGGACAAGAGCATTTAGTGCATATGGCTCTGGGAACGTCGATGGCCTCGATTGTTATTACTGCGTTTTCCAGTGTACGGGCTCATCATCGTTATCAGGCGGTATTATGGCCGGTAGTCAGAAAAATAACGCCCGCTATATTGATTGGTACTTTATCGGCAACCTGGTTGGCAGCCATATTACCTGCGAAAGCGTTAGCTATCTTTTTCTCCTGTTTCATGGGGTACGTGGCTTTACAGATGATATTAAATATTAAGCCAAAGCCCAGCCGTCAGTTGCCCGGTACGTTAGGGATCTCTTTGGCAGGATTATCTATTGGTGGAATATCTGCACTGGTCGCGATTGGGGGCGGTTCGTTAACGGTAGCTTTTCTGACGTGGTGTAACGTTCGTATTCAGAATGCTATTGGTACGTCGGCTGCGGTTGGCATGCCAATTGCCTTAGCCGGTACCGTTGGTTATATGATCAACGGTTGGCATGCTTCAAATACCCCTGATTATAGCGTTGGCTATGTTTACCTGCCTGCAGTAGTCCTTATTTCTATTGTCAGCTATTTTACTGCACCAATAGGCGCTAGGTTAGCGCATAAGCTGCCAGTTGCGCTGCTTAAAAAGATATTTGCCGGATTATTAGTACTGCTAAGTCTTAAAATGCTACAGACGATTTTTAGTGGTTAGTGGGAAGCATAAAGACACAGATTAATCTGTGTCTTTATTACATCCTAGCGGTAGGAATTAGTGGTGTTTTGTCAGGTATAAAGAGTGTGTTATCTATTTAACCGATCTTGGCAGGCACGGTTGTTGAGAACTATCAATTTTTCTGATGAAATAATCATCAGATGAGAGGCGTTTGTTATTTTTATTTTCAGCATTTGGCGATACATACGGTAGGGCTGGTGAGTGATAGCATTCCTGCAGATTATAATCTTTTGATGATTTTAAAAATTGGGGCGCCAGCCATCCCATTACTCCAGCAATGACCACAATGAAACCAATAACCGTACAATCGAGACACTTTATTCTCATCTGATGTTCTTCATGTCATGAAATGAAATCAATTAATTTCTAATTATTTCAAATAGTAATAATAACCTATCACAATGCCCATAAGGTTTTACCTATAGCTGAAATAGGTAAGGTCTATCAATTTTCCATTGGCCGTATTGCCTAACCATCTGATTAATTAACTTTTAATTTCAATTAGTTAAGTGATATGGGTAAGTGACAATTTTTAATAAATTAACCGCAAATTTCATTCTTAAATCTGTCAGATAATAAATAGAGTGTACAAAGAGACAGGTTAACGAGTCATTGGCCACACAATGAAGAAAAATAAACTACCATTTGATTACCCACTGTTTAAATCAGGTAAATCAACCGTATATGAATACAAAATGTAAAGTATGTGATTCAGTCTATTTTGAGCTTAAGATTTCAACGGAAATGAATGGATTCGGACATATTATTTACACTATTCAATGTACCCGCTGTGGGTTCATTATGGCGACAATCAACAAAACACGGATTGTTGAAGGGATCGCGAAAACAGTAGGTATTAACTTATCTGATGAGAGTATGCTTTAACGGTGCTCTGTAATAGTCAGAATGTTTTGATGTGATAGGCGGTAGCGTATTATTTTATAGGTTATCGCCTGTTTTTGTATTGGACATAGAGGGTTAACCAATCTCCTTGGTTTTCAGTTAGTGTAATTTTGTGTGCGTGGGGTAATAAGATGATATTACTCAATATAGAGTAATTGGGATAGCATGATTATTTCTATATGGGATAGAGGGTTATTTTGGTTAAATTTTTTACTTCTTATTATGTTACTTGGAATAACACCTCTATAGATAGATAAAATGTAGGGGAATTAAAAAATTATTTAATAATACACTCTTTAATCGTAAAAAAAGTCCGTTCTTTTGATATCTCAGATACCATCCATCCAGTGAGCCCCGCCGTTATTGTTATACAAAGAACAAGAGTGAGTTCAATAAATGATATTTTCATTTGATGAATAACCTTTTGGACAATAGATAAGTAACAAGACTTGTTAACAAAACCCTGTCAATCTACCATGTAAGACCAAGGCCGTCACTCGCTTTTTGTGCTGCGAATGAAAATTAATCTGAATGAGTTGATATTAATCAGGACCTAATATTGAATTATATTGGTCTTATTATATTCAACTATAATAAGTAATATCTTTTTAACATCAATTTAATATTTTCATTTTTAATATATTATTTTGATCTTAATGGGTTAGGTAACTTAAAAAATCATATAGTTAAATATAATGATAGGTGGCGATTCTTTTCAGTAGCTGAAATATAGGAGAGGTGCATATGTACAAATCCATTTTAGTCCCTGTGGATATTTTGGAAGAAGAACTCACCCGTAATGCGTTAAAGCATGCGGTATATTTGGCCAAACTGGCTGATGCGAAAGTGTACTTGCTTCATGTACTACCCATTTCATCTGCAATTATTAACTCTTATGCCCTTGGATATCCTGAGCTAAAAGATCGCGCTTCGATTAAAGCGGAGGAGGATTTAAAGACGCTGGTTGATTCATTGGATCTTCCAAAAGAACGCGTTTCCTATTCAATCGCTTTTGGTTCCCCAAGGGATGAGATCGCTATTAGTGCCGAAAGTATTGAGGCCGATCTGATTGTCATTGGTTCCAGACGCCCTGGTATTACTACCCATTTATTAGGTTCTAATGCATCAGGTATTGTCCGGTATGCCAACACATCAGTTTTAGTGGTGAGATAATAATCTATAAATATAATTTCACCAGCTATCGCTGATATGAAAAACGCCACAAGTCAGTGGCGTTTTTGTTCTTTTAGCTAAAGAAAAATGTGCCCATAATTATTTTGTGCGACTACCTATTGTCTGACTTCTGCATCTACTGGCCGTGGAATAAAAAATGACACCAACAATGCCAAAACGGTAATGGCTAATCCCATCATGATACCGTTGAAATACCCCTCAGTAGAGTAAGTCCCCGCAGGAGTTGAAATTATTTGGACGGCTGGTAAGAGGGCAAAACTCAACCCAGCGCCAAGATTAAAGGCTCCGGCATTCATTCCTGGGAGAAAACCGGGATTGTCTTTGGGGGATAAGACAATGCCTAAACCATTAAGGATGATATTGGTGATACCGGCATAGGTCACGCCAATCAGCAATATAGCCGTGATAAGCATAGGTAGTGAGTTTAGCCCAACAAATAACATCATTAGAATAGCGATGATGCTACCTAACAGCCCAATACGTAGCACATTGGTATAGCCTAGTGTCGGTGCCAGCCGTCCGGAAAACGGACCAACCAGCCAGCCTATCAGAGCATAAGGAGTTAAGAAGGCGAGAGCAGCCTTATCGGCACTCATGGCGAAACCGACGGTATGATTTTGGGCAAATGACATGACTAGCCCATTCACGATGGCAAAAATACCCGTCATTGTCAGCGTTGTGGTGAGTAATAAGGCCCAGGTACTTCGCTGTTTTAGGTAGAATGTGGTGACTAGTGGGTGCTGGCTGTTTTTTTCTACCAGCCAGAAGGCAATAAACATCAGGATAGAAAAGATAGCCAGAGCAATAACGAGCGGCCAGTTAGCGGCCGAAAGGTTGCTGGCTTGACCTAAAGCGATAAGCATTGCGGCCAGAGAAATAACCAGCAGGGTTACACCTATCCAGTCCATACGAATACCGGAAGAGGGTTTAGATTCTGGCGCATATTTAATCAGCAGTAATGTCGAGACGGCGGCAACGGCGGTAATGACCCAGAATACCGAGCGGAATCCAAAGTGAGTAGCCAATAAACCACCGGCAATGGCATCTATTCCTGCGATACCACCATTTACTGCGGTGACTACCCCCATCAACGTGCAATACAGTTTCTTATCCGCTATTTCATGATGCAGCATCAGTAAGCATAGCGGAACGACGGGGCCTGAGACGCCTTGAATAATTCGTGCAACATAAAGTACGCCAATATTGGGTGCCAGTGCAGCAAGCACGGTACCTGCGGTCATGATAGCGAGCATCCAGGTCAATACTTTTTTGCGTCCTTTAATATCGCTAAGGCGCGGAAGGAACAGCGAAAATAGAGCAGCGGCAGTAAAGAAAGCAGTTTGTGATAGTGAAACAGCTGCTTCATCGGTATGTAATTCTTGCGCGATAGTCACCAGAACAGGGCCTAACATGCTGGCATTTAACTGAAATGCTATGCAGGCTGCCAGTAACGTGAAGAGCAATGTGCCAACGTTACTCCGGGTATTTTGTAAAGGCGAATCGGTCATATATGTACCTCACCGATCCGTTTTAAGGCATCAACGATGAGATCCCAAAAGTATGGGTGATTGAGTTTAACGCCTACCTGAGTGTGACAGTCTGCTGGCGGCGGCGCTCGGAAATCGGCAACGGTCATGCCTAGGGTAAGTGTACCTGTTAGCTCAATATCGATTGGCACTTTTTGTACGCTCATGACTGCTGGATCGATAACGTAGGCTACGGCACAGGGGTCGTGCACCGGAGGGGCGTCAAAACCCTGTGCGCTTTTGTACATGGTGCCGAAAAACTCCAGCATTTCCAGAACAAATGTGGCTGGTTTGGTACCCACAGCACGTATTTGTTCAATCACATCTGGTGTCGCGAGTGCCTGATGAGTCAAATCTAACCCCACCATGGTAATGGGCCATTTTTCATTGAATACAATATGGGCAGCTTCTGGATCAATTTTGATATTAAATTCAGCGACCGGGCTCCAGTTACCGACGTGATAGCCTCCTCCCATTAAGACCACTTCTTTAACGCGTTCTACAATACGTGGCTCCAGTCGAGCAGCAAGGGCGATATTGGTTAATCCTGCCGTAGGAACCAAGGTGATGGTTTTTGGTGGGTGAGACATAATGGTTTCGATAATTAAGTCGACGGCATGACGAGAATCAACACTGATTGTCGGCTCGGGTAAAACCGGGCCATCAAGGCCGGAATCCCCGTGAATATCTGGAGCGGTTTCCACCTGACGAATTAGTGGGCGAGCCGCTCCGGCAGCAAAAGGAATACCGGTGATATTCGCAATGCGTGCAACGGCGAGTGCATTACGGGTCACTTTTTCTAACGTTTGATTACCAACAACGGTAGTGACCGCCAGCAATTCAATATCAGGATTACCATGAGCCAATAGAATAGCAATAGCATCATCATGGCCAGGATCGCAGTCGAGAATTATTTTTTTTGCCATATCTTATCTGTTCCTTAAAGTGAATTTTTCGTTGATATTCATTGCTAAGTATTGGGTTTGCAGTCAGTCGTATCGCAGTCGGATAGATAGATATACCCCATGTGAAGGTGAGAATAGTCAATTAATCAAGGATAAAGAGTGACACGGGTCATAGGATTGGGGTATTGATTAAAAACAACAGCGCGCGTAAGCAAAAAATATTTTCCAATAACTTATGGATTACAGCAGGTTAGAAATGGTCTTTATAGGATAGTTGAATATTTTGAAAACAGAAGTACAGGTAGCACTAAGAGGCTACCTGTATGAATTGGTCATTGGCGTAGGATGGTAGAAGGTATTAAGAGAACGATTATTTTTCTTTGGCCACGTAAGGCATTTTACCTAAGTGGTAGGGATTACCGCGAAAAAACTCCACGCGCTGTTTAAAGTAATCTTGAAGGCCCGCTGGGATCAATACTTCTATATCACGGTAGTTAAAGGGCATGCCATAACGCTCTTTATAGGCAATACCGGACGCATGCAAGTCAACATCGACTTTTTCACGCTCTTCTTTTGGAAGGTCAGCCAGATTGTAACTCATCGTATACTCCTCTTGTTCCGCCGTGATTATACAGGGTTATTCTGGTGATTCCATTGTGTTGTATGTAAAGCGTATAGATCGCCCACTTGGCATCATGAATTTATCCTTGGGGAGAGGGGGACAGACAGTAAGCATAGTATGAAGAGATACTCTGTTGACCAAATTTGGTATTGGATGGGAGCGATTGCCTGCCATTTAGGATAAAAAATGAGCAGGGGATAACTATTTGAAAATAAATAATGCGGTAAGCCAAAAAACGCAATAAGTAGGTAACATGAACGCTGGCTAATTTTTTATCATATTATTTTAATATATTATTCTAAAAATAATTTAAATGACGATCTTTATCTCTAATACAATCTGATTATTTATATTTTTTATATATGAATGCTGTGTTTTATATTGATTTTTACTTCTCTTTAAATACAACTCTTTTTGTTTTTTATGCAGGGTTCTTTCATTTTTTTTGTTATGTTTGAACTTTTGCCTATAAATTTTTCAATTGTTTTTCTTCATTTTTTTTATATAAATTACATAAGATTAATATGTGATTTTTGTTTTTTAATTTTATTTTTATTCTTCTTATTTTATTGAATTTATTAACTTTGTTTGTATTTTTTGATTTTATCAATTTGTTGCTTTTTGTTTTTGTTGTTCGTGGTTTTTCATTGTGATACTTAATGTTTTTAATTCTTAAGTCTTAAAATGAAATAACTTTTTAACTTTATTTTTTTATAAGAGAAGCTATAGTTCAATTGGGTTGTTTATAGATGATTTTTTTACCTTAATTATCCTAAGGTGTTATTTATTTTTGCTATGATACATGGTTGTTTTTATCTTATTAATTAAAGGTTTTAATTTATTTCATTCTGAGTATTAACTTATTCAGGGTAAGTAATTATTGTATAAAAGTTAATATTATCATTCTATTTTTTTGAATTTTAATGCCGACAAAATGGAAGATAATATGTCTCAATAGGGAAGTTTATATGTCGTTCGTTAATATGAAATTGAATCCGTTGTCCATTATGATAGCCAAAGCAATACCGGCTATAACTTTTGTGACTGCTGTAGGCTATAACTCAATAGCTCAAGCCTTTGTTTTGCCTTCAACTGCCGAAACGATATCGACCAACATCGATTTGAATATGTACAATGCAATAATACCATCAGGGGAAACTTTGATTATTGCTGTAGGGGCTAACCATAATGCTTTAACTGCGAATAACGGTTATCGCATTTATGAGACTACTCCAGGTACATTGTCTGGAATTTATACAAATAGCGGTTATGGTATTAATGCCAATACCGGTGGTAACGTTACTTTTAATGGTGATTTGATTATTACGTCTGGCGTTACCACAACAAACAGTAATGGTTTAATTACTTCAGCTTCTCCATCGGGGGACAGTGGGTCAGCCATTCTGGCTGATGGCTTGAATAGCTCCGTTCTTTTAGGAAAAGGAGCAACGATTACCTCTTACGGTTCATCAAGCTCTGCCGTTATCGCAAGCAATGGCGGTGATGTGGCATTGAAAGGTAATGCAACTATTCAAAGTGACGGTATTAGCCTTTGGGCCCACGATACAGGTAAAATTACGCTTGATAATAACGTCTCTACTGTTTCAACCTCCGGTTCTGTCATCGATGTACAAACTGGCGCTATAGTGAGTGTGACCGGCGGGAGTATGTCAACTCAGGGGATTGATGCCAATGCCGTTAACGTTGATGGTACCAATAGCCATGTTAAGTTGACCGGCGTGAGTTTGGAAACCCAAGGGCAAGGTAGCAAGGCTTTGGTCATCAGTAATAACGGCACAATTGACGTTATCAATGGTAGTGTTAACACCAAAGTCGGCGATCTCACTTCAACTGTAGCGCTATTTAATGATAGTGGTGCGGTAAAAAGCGGTACCCTGAACGTTAGTCAGTCTAATCTGAATACGAGCGGCACTCATGGTATTTATGCTGAGGAGGGGAGTTGGACCGTTAATCTGGATAATTCATCTACCTTATCGGCAGCACAGAATGCCATTTATTTATCTGGCGCAACTGGCCCTTCAGTCGTTAATTTTAGCGCGACCAACCAATCTGTTATTAATGGCAATCTGATGGTTGATCCAGCCAATGCGGCCTCCCGTCTACAGATGACCATGGATCAGTCCATGCTGACCGGTATGGCTGAGGGGAATATCGATCTTACTGCCAATAACGCCAGCCGTTGGAATATGACGGAGTCATCTCAAATCAATCAACTGGCATTGTTAAACAGCTCGGTTCATTTCGCGGCTCCGGTGGCCAATCGCTATAAGGTATTGACCATTAATAACTTGTCAGGCAACGGTACCTTCTATATCAATACTGAGTTGAATGAAGGTGGAGCCAATACCCACTCCGATCTGATCCATGTGACTGGTAATGCCAGCGGTAACCATTTGTTAAATATCAATATTACCGCTAATAATCGTACGCAAACGGTTGATGATGGGATTAAAGTTGTTCAAATAGATGGTTCATCATTAAATACTAAGCTGTTTGCGCTGGACAATGAAGTCAGCATTGGTGCTTTTGACTACTATCTGTTTGAAGGTAGTAAAGATGGCGCGGATACAAATGACTGGTATCTGCGTAATGAGGCACCGCCGGTAGTAACTCCACCCGTAACACCGCCAGTTACGCCGGATCCACCAACCGGGACAACCCCTGAATCGGATGGTTCGTCTGGATCGGGCTCTAACGTCACTAATCCGCTGCCGAAACCAGCGCCAGCTCCTACGCCGTATCGTAAGGAAGTTCCGGGCTATATTGCCGGACCATACGTCAATATGCTGTATGGTTATCAAACGGTGGGAACGCTACATGAAAGAATGGGCGATACCCAACAGTTTGCCCGTGGTTATGATGATAAAACCTGGGGTCGTTACGGCGGTCAGCATCTGGAGTCGAAGGCGGGGCGTTTTAACTATGATATCGATATCATGTTTGCCCAGTTTGGTCGTGATTTATACCAGAGCGAAACCGCTGCCGGAACACTGATTACTAGCGGTGCCACGGTAACCTTGGGTCGAACTCAAACCGATACCCGTGATAAAGGCCGGGCCTATGTGGGTGACAGTATTCATACTGGGGGAATCACCACAAACGCTTATAGTCTGGGTGGTTATTATACGCGCTATGCGCAAGATGGCGGTTATATCGATGCGGTGACGCAGTTCACCTACTACGATAATCATTATAACAGTCGTTATGATGCCGACCAGAAGAGCTATGGTTTAATTTTATCTCTGGAAGGCGGGAAACCTTACGGTGTAACGGATAACTGGAAAATCGAGCCGCAGGGGCAAATTGTCTATCAGCTTCTGAAGGCTGAGGATTTCAGCGATAAGATATCTAATATCTATGGCGATAGTCATAACACTGGGTTAGCGCGTGCCGGTGTTCGCTTCTTCCGTGATCAGGTTGAGGATAAAGACAATGAAATCTTTAAGCCTTATTTAACATTAGATGCGGTGAGCTCTTTAACTAAAGCGCCATCGGTTAATGTTGGCGGCACTAATGTACGGGCTGATTTTGACTCTAGTTGGTGGCAGGGGGGCGCAGGTATCACGGCAAATGCCGCTAAAAATACCTCGTTCTATCTGGATGTAAAATATCTGAAAAGCTTTGAAGGTGATTTAGATGGTTACTCTGCTCATCTAGGTGTCCAAGGGCGTTTCTGATTATTCTTTTCTTGTTATAAATTCCCTTTGTCTGGCTTTATCTGGAGCCAGACTTTTTTGTTGTTTAAACAACATAGTACTGTGCAGCCGACTCGGGCTATAATCTATTCATATTTTATTGGATTGTGATCGATGTTTAACCGATCAATTTATGGGTAGCATTCATGGATTCAGAGTCTCTTTTCCGCATCGCTATTTTAGTTGGGTGTTTGGTGTTAGCCGCCAGAGGAACCCGCTTTCACCTCCGTTATTTCCTGATTGCCATCGCTGCAATTGCTGGCCTGACATTAATTATTGATGCTTTCAGCTAATGATATTGCACGCTTATCGCACCATAGAATCAATGAATTAACCCGCTGGCGCTTGAAAGCATGGGATTATCTACTCATACTGAACGGATATTGAATTTTCTTATAGAGAGCAAAGGAGTAAAACATGGCTGAAGAGACTATTTTTAGTAAAATTATTCGTCGTGAAATTCCATCGGATATCGTTTATCAGGATGAACTGGTTACGGCATTTCGCGACATTTCTCCGCAGGCTCCAACACATATTCTGATTATTCCTAATATCTTGATCCCAACGGTTAATGACGTTAAGCCTGAGCACGAACAAGCTTTAGGGCGAATGATGGTTGTTGCCGCCAAAATTGCTGAGCAGGAAGGGATTGCTGAGGATGGCTACCGTTTGATTGTTAACTGTAATCGCCACGGTGGTCAGGAAGTTTATCATATTCATATGCATCTGGTGGGTGGCAAGGCGTTAGGACCAATGTTATCCCGCTAGTGAGTATTGCAAAATATTTGTCTGGCACAGTAAGCATTATTGTGGAGTAGGGAATGAAAAAAGTTCTGTTTTTAGGGCTGGGTTTGGCCGTATTGGCACTGAGTGGATGTCAGGTAACGAATAATAAGCAACCGACCAAGCCGCCGGTAACCGTTACGCCTCCGCCACCTCCGCCGTATCAGCCACCACCGACACCGCCAACGCTTCCTCCGGCAGAGCAGGCCATTAACTGGATGGCCAGCGTAGAACCGCTGGTGTCTAAAATGGTGAGTTCATCAGCAGAAGCGACGGATAACGGTATTTTATTGCTGGATCAGGTGAAAAATAATACCTCCGGTCGGGTGGAAACGGCTGCTGCAACAAAAGCGCTAAAAGAGTCATTAATATCGACCCGACATTTTGAGCTGGTACCGGACAGTAAGTTGGATGAAGGCCGTCAGGCTCTGGGATTACAGGGTGACGATAGTTTAATTTCCCGATCAAAAGCCATCAGTCTGGCGCGCTATCTCGGGGCTAAATACATTATTTATGCATCGGCTAACGGTAATCCGGGAATGCCAGAAATTATGCTGCAGCTGATTCAGGCTTCAACCGGTGAAATTATCTGGTCCGGTAAGGGTAATGTTCAGCGTTAATTCTCAGTTAACACAACTAATATCCCGGCATCTACCGGGATATTCGGCAGAAGAATTAAGCATAACCTCGGTTTCCGGCTTAACCGGAACATCATGGCAAATTGCCAATCATCATCCATGCTGGTTGGCGAAACCGCTGGCAAGAACGGATGCTGTATTAGGCATTAACCGTTGGCGTGAATATCACTTTTTAAAGCGATTGTCAGCCGTCGGGCTGGCAGCAGCGCCTTTATTGATAACCAATCAATGGCTGATATCTGGCTGGATAGACGGTCAGTTAATGGATAAGGCAACATGGATATCCGCTGACGGTCGTAGCATGTTAGCGGATAGTCTGGTTAAACTACATCGGCAGCCAACCGTTGGATTTTCTCTTGATTTACATCAGCGCTTTATTCGTTATTGGCAATCCATCGATCGGCATAGAATCACGCCTAACTGGTTGCGATTGCATCAGTCTATGCTGCGCTCACCTTGCCCCAGACCGCTAAAGCTAGCGCCAACCCACCTTGATTTGCATCCAGATAATATAGTGCTGACGGCAAACGGCCCGGTTTTAATCGATTGGGAATATGCGATTGATGCTGATATTGCTTTTGAATTAGCCGCGCTGTTTGATGGTAACCGTTGGGATCAAGCCGCAGAAGCCGATTTTTTACAGCATTATATTCGAGCCGGGGGCTATGAGGATCTGGAAACGTTAGCCCGACAGGTAGCGCTCTGGAAACCGTATACCCATTATCTGATGTTGATGTGGTATGAAACACGTTGGCAGCAGACGAGAAATTCGCTGTATCTTGAGGCGAGTGATTTGCTCAGAAGTGATTATGCTATTTAGTTATTGTCTCACACTGATTAGAATGGTTGCTGTTTTTCGCCTTGGGTAAAAGGCTGGTGGTTTTTTTCCGGGCATTTGGTGTGAGCCAATCAGCCTGTCTCTATTTTTACGCTAAAGAATGTAGCAAAGTGAGGTTAATGTGGGACCAGTGATGTTAGATGTCGTCGGCTATGAGCTGGACGCGGAAGAGCGTGAAATATTAAAGCATCCATCGGTGGGTGGTTTGATATTTTTTGCCCGTAACTTTCACGATCCTGCACAGCTAACGGAGCTGGTGCGTCAGGTACGGGAAGCATCACGTCATCGTTTATTGATTGCTGTCGATCAGGAAGGTGGCCGAGTACAGCGTTTTCGCACAGGCTTTACGCAATTGCCTGCCCCGCAATCATTTGCTGCCTTACTGGAAGAGCGTGAAGCGGAAAAAATGGCACAGGAAGCCGGGTGGCTAATGGCAGCTGAGTTGGTCACGCTGGATATCGATATTAGTTTTGCACCGGTGCTGGATGTTGGTCACAACAGCGCAGCCATTGGCGATCGCTCTTTTCATCACGATCCTGAAGTGGTCACCCTGATGGCCAGTCAGTTTATCCAGGGAATGAACAGTGCGGGTATGCGCGCTACCGGTAAACATTTTCCCGGCCACGGTGCGGTATCTGCCGATTCCCATAAAGAAACGCCGGTGGATAACCGTAGCTATCAACAGCTCTATGATAACGATATGGCGGTGTTTCGCCGCCTGTTTAGCGCAGGACTATTGGACGGCGTGATGCCAGCGCATGTGATTTACAGTGAAGTGGATCCTCGCCCGGCCAGCTGTTCAGCACATTGGCTGAAAAGCGTCTTACGCCAGCAGTTAGGATTCAGTGGCGTCATTTTTTCCGATGATATGTCAATGGAAGGGGCGGCTATCATGGGTAGCTACGCTGAACGTAGTCAGGCCGCTCTGGATGCCGGTTGTGATATGGTTTTAGTTTGTAATAATCGTGAAGGTGCGGTTAGCGTTCTGGATAATATACCGTCCGATATTCGTGCTGAACGGGTTAGTCAGTTGTTTCATAAAAATAAATTAACGCGTCGCGATTTACTGGCGTCTTCTCGTTGGCAACAGGCAAATAAGCAACTGACGCTATTAAGTGAACGCTGGGAACAGTACAAGCAACAAAACCTGAAAGCATAATGTATATCAGAGAAAAAGATTGAAGATAGTGATACTTTTTCGGCAAGATAGGTTGATTGGCCAGTACAGAGCAGGCAGTGAGGCTAAATATGATTATTTATTTACACGGTTTTGATTCAACCAGCCCCGGGAATCATGAGAAGGTTTTACAACTACAGTTTATCGATCCCGACGTGCGTTTTATCAGTTACAGCACGCTGCATCCGCGCCATGATATGCAACATCTGCTAAAAGAGACGGATAAAGCCGTTCAGCAGGGCAAAGACACGCAGCCGTTGATTTGTGGTGTCGGTTTAGGCGGTTTTTGGGCTGAACGCATTGGATTCTTGTGTGGGATTCGTCAGGCGATTTTTAATCCTAATTTATTCCCTCATGAGAATATGCCGGGGAAAATTGATCGTCCTGAAGAGTATCTGGATATTGCCACCAAATGTGTGAGTGAGTTTCGCACCAAGAACAAAGATAACTGCTTGGTGATTCTTTCCCGCAATGATGAGGCGCTGGACAGTCAGAGAAGTGCTGATGTGCTCAATCCTTATTACAATATTATCTGGGATGAGAATCAGGCGCATAAGTTTAAACAGATCTCTCCTCATCTGCAGACGATTAAAGCCTTTAAACAAGGTTAAACTTAAGTCAGTTCCAGTGAGTTAACGCTAGTTTGAGCCGTAATGCCGTTAGTTTAAGAATTTTCACGTAAGTATGTCATGACTCAACAACTTCACCAGCAACTACCGTCATCCCGGTGAAAACCGGGATCTCGGTGTTAACTAACAAATGAATACTTGGCCTAAACACTGAGCCTCATTGTATTTCTATAATCTTTAACTGGCCCGTATGGGCTAATGCTATACCTTCAAATTTCCCCGGCAGTTTTCCTGCTAATACTGACAAAATCACCCAAAATAGGTAAAAATTGATTTATATCAATTTTGGTATGACCAAATGCCCAGTTATGTTATTCTGCCGATAATTTTATAATGAGAATCGCCCGGTACCAAGGTCTGTAGGCGATTTCGCGTATTCATTACCCTAATTTTTGGTTTATTTTTAGTGGGATATCAAAGTGAAAACAGAAACTAAAAAAATTGTTATTGTCGGTGGTGGAGCCGGCGGGTTAGAACTTGCAACCAGTTTGGGTAAAAAACTAGGGCGTAAAGGTAAGGCAGAAATTACGTTGGTGGATCGTAATCAAAGCCATTTATGGAAACCGTTACTGCACGAAGTGGCAACCGGAGCGCTGGATGATGGCGTTGATGCCTTAAGCTATTTGGCTCATGCGCGTAACAATGCTTTTCATTTCCAGCTCGGTACGCTGATTGATATTAACCGGGAAGAGCAGAGTATTCGTTTGGCGCGCATTGAGGGCGAACAAGGCGAAGAATTAGTGCCTGAACGCAATATGTCTTACGATATTTTGGTGATGGCATTAGGTAGCGTTTCTAACGATTTCGGCACGCCTGGCGTCAAAGAGAATTGTATCTATCTGGATAATCCACAGCAGGCTCAACTATTTCATAACAAAATGTTGAACCTGTTCTTGAAATTCTCCTCGCATCCTCATGAAAAAGAGCGGGTGAATATTGCCATCGTGGGTGGCGGTGCGACTGGGGTAGAGTTATCTGCTGAATTACATAATGCAGTTAAACAGCTGCACAGCTACGGTTATCGTGGATTAGATAATAAAGCGCTAAACGTCACTTTGGTGGAAGCCGGAGAGCGTATTCTGCCAGCCTTACCAACCCGAATTTCATCTTCCGCCCATCAAGAATTGACTAACCTGGGTGTGAATGTTCTGACGCAAACCATGGTAACCAGCGCCGATGCCGATGGCCTGCATACCAAGAGCGGTGATTTTATTAAGGCCGATTTGCTGGTTTGGGCGGCGGGTATCAAAGCGCCTGACTTTATGAAAGATCTGGGCGGACTGGAAACCAACCGAATTAACCAGTTAGTGGTTAAACCAACCCTACAGACAACGCAAGATCCTGCGATTTTCGCCATTGGTGACTGTGCTAACTGCATGCAGGAAAACGGCACGCCAGTTCCGCCACGCGCTCAAGCAGCACATCAAATGGCCAGCCTGTGTTATAGCAATATTTTGGCACTGCTGAATGGCGGGACGCTGAAAAATTATCGCTATACTGACCGCGGCTCTTTGGTTTCACTGTCGAAATACAGCACCGTTGGTAGCCTGATGGGGAACTTGACCAAGGGTTCTATGATGATTGAAGGCCGACTGGCTCGATTGGCGTATATCTCCTTGTATCGTATGCATCAGGTGGCGTTATTTGGCTATATCAAAACCGGATTGATTATGTTGGTGGGAAGTATTAACCGGATTATTAGACCGAGATTAAAACTCCATTAATTCTACATAGTATTGGTGTTGAGCTTTGGCCTTCAATATATGCATCAGAATGTTGCCGAAGGAAGGCCAAAGGTAGCATGCGTAGCAAGGATGTTGCAGAAAATTGCGGAAAAAATAGGTTTATAAGGGGCTTTGGCTATAAAGCCCCTTACTCGAGCGCAATACTAACGCTCTAATCGATGTTCCTCGAACTGACCCAACAACGAACTAATAAACTCTAACCGCTTTAGCCTATCGCTTAAATCAACGTTGAACTTCAACTTCGTCGGGCCATCAAGGCGATAGCGTTGTGGTTGCTTTTGCAGCAGGCCAATCAAATAACTTGGATTAACGTTATTATTTTCGCTGAACTCAATAAATCCGCCTTTCTCATTCCCCTCAATACGCTTAATGCCTAGTTTCTTGGCGCGTTGGCGCATTAAAGCGGACTGAAGCAGATTGCGGGTTGCATCCGGTAGCAAACCGAAGCGATCGATCAGTTCGATTTTCAGTTCGTCCAACTCATCTTCCGTTGAGGCGCTGGCAATACGTTTATAGAATGACAGTCGGGTATTGACGTCTGGCATATAGTCATCAGGTAGCAGGGCAGGAACGCGTAGTTCCACCTCAGTTTGGTTGACGGTGAGATCTTCCAGCGATGGCTCCCGACCTTCTTTTAAAGCATCGACGGCACTTTCCAGCATCTCCATATACAGAGAGAAACCGATGGTGGTGATTTGACCACTTTGATCTTCACCCAATAGCTCCCCGGCACCGCGAATTTCCAGATCGTGAGTTGCTAACGCAAAACCAGCACCCAAATCCTCTAGTGAGGCAACGGCTTCCAGACGCTTAACGGCATCGGTGGTCATGGCCTTCGGATGAGGGGTAAGCAAATAGGCATAGGCTTGGTGATGAGAGCGCCCAACCCGCCCACGTAACTGATGCAATTGCGCTAAACCGAAACGGTCAGCACGTTCCATAATGATGGTATTGGCATTGGGAATATCAATACCGGTTTCGATAATGGTGGTACAGACCAGCACGTTGAAACGCTGATGGTGGAAGTCAGACATCACCCGCTCAAGATCGCGTTCATGCATCTGACCATGACCAATAGTAATCCGTGCTTCCGGTACCAAATTAGTGAGATGCTCCGCGGCCTTATTGATATTGGCAACGTCGTTATAAAGATAATAAACCTGCCCACCGCGCAACACTTCACGCAAAATAGCCTCGCGAATAATCAGATCGTCATACTCGCGTACAAAGGTTTTTACCGCTAAACGGCGCGCGGGTGGCGTAGCAATAATCGATAAATCACGCATGCCGCTCATCGCCATATTCAGCGTACGCGGAATCGGTGTGGCGGTTAAGGTCAGAATATCGACGTTGGCACGCATGGCTTTGATTCGCTCTTTCTGGCGAACGCCAAATCGGTGCTCTTCATCAACAATCAGCAGACCCAAGTCTTTCCAATGGAGATCGCTTTGCAATAGCTTATGGGTACCAATCAGAATATCGATTTTGCCTTCTACTGCGGCTTGCAGAATCTGTTGCTGTTCTTTAGCGGTACGGAAGCGCGACATCACTTCAATACGGATTGGCCAATTGGCAAAACGATCGCGGAAGTTATCATAGTGCTGTTGTGCAAGTAGGGTGGTGGGTACCAGAATAGCGACTTGTTTAGCATTAATGACCGCTAAAAATGCCGCCCGCATAGCCACTTCCGTTTTACCAAAGCCCACATCGCCACACACCAGTCGGTCCATGGCATTGGGGCGGCACATATCACCGAGAACCGCACCAATGGCGTTAGTTTGATCGAATGTCGGCTCATAAGGGAAGGCTTCGCAGAACTGTTGGTACTGTTCTTTATCCTGCTTAAAGGCAAATCCCGGCTTGGCTTCGCGGCGGGCATAAATATCCAGCAGTTCTGCCGCCACATCGCGCACTTTTTCTGCTGCTTTTTGACGGGCCTTGCTCCAGGCTTCACCACCCAATTTATGTAATGGGGCGTTCTCTTCGGCACCGCCGGAATAACGGCTGATCAGGTGCAAAGAAGAGACCGGAACATACAGCTTATCTTCACCGGCATAGGTCAGGATCAGATACTCAGCTTTGATACCACCGGCTTCTAAAGTAGTTAAACCAACGTAGCGGCCTACGCCGTGTTCCAGATGGACCACCGGTTGACCGGGGCGAAGCTCCGCCAGATTGCGAATCAGGGTATCGGTATTGATCGCGCGCCGGTTATCCTGTCGACGAGTAACGACACGTTCCCCTAACAGGTCGCTCTCACAAATAACCGCTGTTTGGTTTTCATTGTCCAAAAAGCCATGTTCGCAGGCGCCAACCATCAAGTATGAGCCGGGTTCTTGCGCCTGATCCAACTCGTCAATCAATGATGGTTTTAATTTGATGCGTGTCAGCAGTTCTTGCAGGGTTTCACGACGGCCTTCACTTTCCACCGAGAAAACCACGCGACCGCTGAAGCTTTCTAAAAAGCGTCGTAGATTATCCAGCGGCGATTTGTGCTGATGCTGTACTGAAACATCAGGTAGCGGTTGATAATCCAGATTCAGACTACCGCCTTTCTTGGCGACGCTATCGCTGCTTAATTGAATGCGAGGCCACTGCTTTAATTCAGCAAATAACTGATCGACGCGTAGCCACAGGCTTTCTGGCGGTAACAGTGGACGCATGGGATCAACGCGGCGATTTTCAAAACGCTGGGAGGCATCGAGCCAAAAACGATCTGCGGCACTTTCAATATTGCCCAGACTGACCAGTAGCGTATTTTGCGGCAAATAGCTAAATAGCGCGGGAAGAGGCTGACTGAAAAACAGCGGTTGCCAATATTCAATACCTGCAGGCCAGATTTCCTTAGAAACCTGCTGATAGATGTGTTCCGCATCTCGGCGAACCTCAAACTGCTCGCGCCATTGGCTACGGAACAGTTCAATGGCGTTTTTATCCGTTGGAAACTCATGGGCTGGCAACAGATTAATATGGTCAACTTCGTTTAGGGTTCGTTGGCTGTCAACGTCAAACAGACGAATACTGTCAATTTCATCATCGAAGAAATCCAGACGATAAGGCTCATTGCTCCCCATCGGGAACAGATCCAGCAGAGCTCCTCGGGTAGCAAACTCCCCGTGCTCCAACACTTGATCGACGGAACGATATCCAGCCTGTTCTAACTGTGCTCGCAGGTTATCCCGCGATAAGCGATCGCCTTTTTTAGCTACCAGCGCATGGCCCATCAGGAAAGCGTGGGGACAGACTTTCTGCATCAAGGTATTGACCGGCAGAATCATCACTCCATCCTGCATCTGCGGTAGTTGATACAGGCTTGATAAACGCGAGGAAACAATCTCCTGATGAGGAGAAAAACTGTCATAAGGCAGCGTTTCCCAGTCCGGTAAGGCGGTCACGGTTTTATGGGTAAACTGGCGTAGCTCATCGTTGATGCGCAAGGCCTGCTGCATATCAGAAGCAATGAGTAATACGGGCCCATTGTGCCGATTAATAATCTCAGCGCTGATAACCGTAATCGATGAACCATATAAATGACCTATCTGGCGTAGATCACCCGGGCGTTCTGGTAAGGTAAAACGATGTTGAAGGGACATGCTGTATATAAAGTCTCTTTAAATTAGACGGGTCATCAAACCCGCTGAGATCCGCTGGTTGGCGCAATCCCATTCCAATCTGAATCAAATTGTGTAAGGCTACGCGGCTCACGCGTAGGCTAGATTGTTATATATTAATCTAATCTGCGGGTGGTTGTCCGGTGAAATAGATTTAAATCTGCGTTATCTGTCCGATAACGGGGATTTTTCCGTCATACTATCAGTGATAAAATGCAGCCCGGAAAAAATATGGTGGGATAAGCGTTTAGTGGTTCCATAAAGTAGAACCAGCCTTTATCATTCCCGGGCAATTTGGTTGTCATTGTAGAGAGTTAGGGTTATCCGATGATGATAGTCTGGCAACGACAAGACGATTTTCTTACTGGCCGAGTCACTTACTGTCTGTTGGCAGCAAGCGTCCATAAAAAGAGTAAACAGAGCTAAATGTATCAGCCCGTTGCGTTATATATTGGCCTGCGCTACATGCGTGGGCGAGCATCAGACCGGTTTAGCCAGTTTGTTTCATGGCTGTCGACGATTGGTATTATTCTCGGTGTCATGGCATTAGTGACCGTTTTATCGGTGATGAATGGCTTTGAACAAGAGCAAGAAAAAAATACGCTTGGGTTAATGCCTCATGCGTTGGTGACAACCAAGCAAGGCAATCTCAATCCGCAGGAACATCCTGCCTCCCAACTTAAATCCTTGTCCGGCGTTAGTCGTATTGAACCGCTCACTACCGGCGATGTGATTTTGCAAAGCGTCAAAGGGTTGTCCGTTGGCGTTATGCTGGGGATTAATCAAGAAGATAACGAACCGTTAGCCGGTGATGTTTATGGTGCCAGCGTTGCTCAGCTAGAGCCCGGCAGCTATCGGGTTATTTTGGGCGAAAAACTGGCTGAGAAGCTGGGTATCCGATTAGGTGAACAGGTTCGTTTAATGGTGACCGGAGCAAGTCAATTTACGCCGATGGGGCGAATTCCCAGTCAGCGACTGTTTACGGTTATTGGCACCTTTGCTGCCGGTAGTGAAGTGGATGCCACTCAGCTGTTGGTAAACCAGCAAGATGCCTCCCGTTTAATGCGTTATCCCATCGGAAATATCAGCGGCTGGCGTCTGTATCTACAAAAACCGTTAAATATCGTCTCGGTAAGCGAACAAGCGCTACCGGATGGGTTGGTGATGAAAGACTGGCGCGAACGTAAAGGTGAATTGTTTCAGGCCGTTCGGATGGAGAAAAATATGATGGGGCTGTTGATTGGCCTGATCATTGCCGTTGCGGCGTTTAATATCGTCACCTCTTTGAGCCTGTTGGTGATGGAGAAACAGGGGGAAGTGGCGATTTTAAAAACCCTGGGTCTGAAGCGTCACCAGATTATGTACATATTTATCGTTCAGGGAGCCAGTGCCGGAATTATTGGCGCTTTGCTGGGCTCGGGGCTGGGTATTGCTCTATCAAGTAATTTGAATGCTCTGATGCCGTTTATCGGTCAATCGCTATCCGGTGTCGCTTTGCCGGTGGTGATTGATTATTCCCAGGTGATGACGATTGCGCTGTTCTCGATGGGACTGGCGCTGCTTTCTACGCTTTATCCTTCCTGGCGGGCCGCCGCCGTTCAACCCGCAGAGGCGTTACGCTATGAATAATTCTTTGTTACTGCAATGTGTAGATCTTTGCAAAACCTATCAGGAAGGTAAGTTAAAAACTGAAGTCTTGAAAAATGTGTCTTTTTCGATGATGCCGGGTGAGTTAATGGCGATTGTTGGTAGCTCTGGCTCAGGTAAAAGTACCTTACTGCATTTGTTGGGTGGACTGGATGCACCTACTTCCGGCGATGTCATTTTTAAACAGCGTTCTCTTAGCTCGATGAGTTCCTCCGCCAAAGCTGAGTTGCGTAATACTCAACTGGGATTTATCTATCAGTTTCACCATTTGCTACCGGATTTTACCGCGCTAGAGAATGTCGCTATGCCGCTAATGATTGGTCATATTAAACCGTCAGAGGCTGAAGATAGAGCCCGCGCCATGCTTGCTGCGGTTGGCTTGGAGAAAAGGGCGGCTCATCGTCCGTCGGAGCTGTCCGGTGGCGAGCGTCAGCGTGTGGCTATCGCCAGAGCGTTGGTGAATAATCCGGCCTTGGTGTTGGCGGATGAACCAACAGGAAACTTGGATCAGCGTACCGCTGACAGTATTTTCGAACTTTTAGGTGATTTAAACCGCAAGCAAGGAACCGCATTTCTGGTGGTTACCCATGACTTGAAATTGGCTCGTCGTCTCGATCGTCAGCTTGAAATGCGCGATGGCCATTTGAATCAGCAGTCGATGATGCTGGAGGCTGAATAATGTCTGCTGTGCCACTGTCATTAAAGATAGCGCTACGTTTTAGTCGCGGGCGTCGCCGTAGTGGTATGGTTTCACTGATCTCCATTCTTTCTACTATTGGTATCGCCTTAGGCGTGGCGGTATTGATTATTGGTTTGAGTGCAATGAATGGGTTTGAGCGTGAGTTAAAAAATCGCATTCTGGCCGTGGTACCACACGGTGAAGTGGAGCCGGTTGATCAGCCCTTTAATGATTGGCCCATTGCCCAAAAACGCATTGAACAGGCTGAGGGGGTTGCCGCTGCCGCACCCTATATTCTCTTTACCGGCTTAGTGGAAAGCGGTACCCAGTTACGGGCCATTCAGGTCAGAGGCGTTCAACCTCAGGATGAAGAAAAGCTCAGCGCCTTACCCCAGTTTGTATTGGATAACGCTTGGCAGCAATTTAAAGCCGGTGAACAACAGCTGATTTTAGGTAAAGGCATTGCCGACGAGCTAAATGTGAAGCAGGGTGATTGGGTCACGGTGATGATTCCTAACAATGACCCAAGCGGTGAGATGAAGATCGGCCAGCCTTTGCGAATCCGACTGCACGTTACCGGTATTTTACAGCTTAGCGGTATGCTCGATCATAGCTATGGTATGGTGCCTCTAAGCGATGCCCAACAATATTTGGATATGGGTGACAGCGTCACTGGCATTGCATTTAAGGCAAAAGATCCTTTTGTTGCCAATATTGTCTCGAAGAATGCTGTTGAGGCCAGCGGTAAATACTCGTACTACCGCAGTTGGATTTCCTCCTATGGTTATATGTACCGTGATATTCAGTTAGTGCGCAGTATCATGTATCTGGCCATGATTCTGGTGATTGGCGTAGCCTGTTTTAATATCGTTTCCACTCTGGTGATGGCAGTTAAAGATAAGAGCGCTGATATCGCAGTGTTGAGAACGTTAGGCGCTAAAGACCGATTAATTCGTTCAGTATTTATCTGGTATGGTCTGATGGCCGGCTTGGTGGGCAGTATTTGCGGTGTTGTGGTCGGCGTGGTTGTCTCTTTACAGCTGACTCATATTATCAAAATGATTGAGAATTTGATTGGACACCATTTCCTTTCCGGTGGGGTCTATTTTATTGATTTTCTACCGTCAGAGCTTCACGCATTAGATGTGATCATTGTGCTAGTAACATCCATTATATTGAGCCTGGTAGCCAGTTGGTATCCGGCAAGGCGCGCCAGCCGCATTGATCCTGCTCGAGTACTTAGCGGCCAATAATGGTCACTCCAGCCGTAGCAGGCTAGTCGTTCTGAAAAGGAAGGGGTATGTACTACGGTTTTGATATGGGAGGCACCAAGATTGAGTTTGGTGCTTTCGATGCGCAACATCGCCGTCTGATGCAAAAACGGGTACCTACGCCGCGTGATGATTATCAGGCTTTGCTAAAGGTACTCACGCAACTGACGCTCGAGGCGGATATCGCATTAGGGTGTGAAGGCAAAGTGGGTATCGGTATTCCCGGTATGCCAGATAGAAACACCGGCGAATTATTTACCGCAAACGTTCCTGCATCGATGGGGAAGCCCTTAGCTGCCGATCTTGAGCGCTGCATTGCTCGCCCGGTGCGTATTGATAATGATGCGAATTGCTTTGCCCTTTCAGAAGCCTGGGATGGTGAGTTCCGGCAGTATTCCAACGTGCTGGGCATTATTCTGGGAACCGGTGTGGGAGGGGGAATTGTTATCGATGGTAAAATATTTTCCGGAAATAACTACATTGCCGGTGAGTTTGGTCACCTGAGATTACCGGTAGACGCACTGGAAGTACTGGGCAGGGATATTCCACGGGTTCACTGTGGGTGCGGCCATAATGGCTGTATGGAGAACTATATTTCCGGTCGCGGATTTGAGTGGCTATATCAGCAATTTTTCGGTGACAGATTAGAAGCTCAACGAATTATTGAACATTATCGTAGCGGTGAGTCAAAAGCGGTAACCCATGTGACGCGTTTTATTGATTTGTTGGCGATTTGTCTGGCCAATATTTTTACCGTTCTCGATCCTCATTTAGTGGTATTTGGCGGTGGATTATCTAACTTTGATGAGATGTATCCGCTATTACCTGAACGTATTAAACCCCATTTGCTGAATGTCGCAAAAGTTCCACGTATCGAAAAAGCCCGTTGGGGTGATTCCGGTGGTGTTCGTGGTGCTGCATTTCTCAATTTAGTGGATTAGATTCTGGACCATAAAAGGAGCTTCCAGTTATGCGAGTTCATCGCCGCTTGTTTCGTACCAAAGTGAAGCATGTACGCCACCAACGTCAACGTATGCGATATTTACACAGTATTTTATCTTCAGCCTGCGATGAAGTGAAAGCCAGCCATAATCCATCGGTGGTGGTATTAACCGGGGCCGGTATTTCTGCTGAATCCGGTATTCGTACTTTCCGCGCCTCTGATGGGCTATGGGAAGATCATCGAATTGAAGATGTGGCTACTCCGGAAGGCTTTGAGGCTAATCCTGAGCTGGTACAGGCGTTCTATAATGCCCGCCGCCGTCAGTTAATCAGCCCGGAGATTTTGCCAAATGATGCCCATAAAGCATTGGCGAAACTGGAGGATTTGTTAGGAAACAAGTTCTTATTGGTGACCCAGAATGTGGATAATTTGCATGAGCGAGCAGGCAATATGCGGGTTATTCATATGCACGGGGAACTGTTGAAGATTCGCTGTACGCGCTCCGGTAAAGTGGCCGAATGGAAAGGGGATCTCTCGGTTAACGAGCGTTGCTATTGTTGTGAACCTCCTCAGCCAATGCGTCCTCATATCGTTTGGTTTGGTGAAATGCCGCTTGAGATGGATAAAATTAGTCAGGCTATTGCTGAAGCCGATTATTTTATTGCCATTGGCACATCCGGGCATGTTTATCCCGCTGCGGGTTTTGTACGTAGTGCTCGCTTGTATGGTGCTCATACTGTGGAACTTAACCTTGAACCTAGTCAGGTAGCCAACAGCTTTGAAGAAAAACACTGTGGTTTGGCCAGTCAGGTGGTGCCTGAATATATCCAGCAAACTTTTTTAGATGTTATTTCGAAGGACTGCTGTAAAAAAGCGTAAGTAAGGCAATCCGTTACCTGAGGTTATTGTGATTAGGTAACG
The DNA here is from genome assembly GCF_900112475.1 of Pragia fontium DSM 5563 = ATCC 49100. Lineage (GTDB taxonomy): Bacteria > Pseudomonadota > Gammaproteobacteria > Enterobacterales > Enterobacteriaceae > Pragia > Pragia fontium. Next base: position 450,781 of record NZ_FOLW01000002.1, read on the forward strand.
GATTCAAATTAATAGTATCAAACAATATTATTACCGTAATAACTATTTCAAATTTTCTTAACTAGATGATTGCTAGTGAGCTTTTATTGATTTAAACGCAGATGTTATGATATTTTTATTCTCTAAGGTAACTTTTTGAAGTTATTTTACTTATAATTAAACACGCTTTCGTTGTTTTTTTGTATTTCAGGGACAATATATTAGGGATATTCAATGCTGCTATCTTCACGGAGCTTGCTGGCTTTTTCTGTCAGTAGTGCTCTCATATCTGGTACATGTCTTTATTCTCATCAAGTCCAGTCGGCTGACAATTTACTCATTATAAATAGCAACATAGAAGAATGGATTAAGGATCTTTCCTATTTATCCAGCATAGATAATCAGTCCGCAGTTGTTGTTGATGGTAATGGAACTTATGCAAATCTGGCTCAGGTCAATGCATCAACCACTGGCTCTAATGCATCTGCTATTTTGATTTCTAATAATGCTTATCTGACGAATAAAGGCGCTAATACTAAAATATTAACCAGCGGCGTAAACAGTCATGGCATTTCTGCAATAGACTCTGGTTATTTTAACGTTGTTGAATTAACGATTAAAACCACGGGTTCAGGTTCTGATGCACTAAGAATTCAGGCGAGTAAGGGTAATTTCGTTCAAAATCTAAAGGTCCGCACGGATAATATTAATTCAAACGGTGCTTATCTGATTGGTCATGATAGCGCGGAAACTTCGCTATATATTAACCAGAGCCAAATCGATACCTTGGGAGACGGCAGTGCTGGCGTTCGTATGAGGTCGCTTAACGCCAGTGAAAAAGTTTTCCTGTATATGGATGGGCAAACGAACATCACTACCGCTGGTGAGAAGAGCGAAGGGATTAATGCAGTTGGCGCTGGAACCTCAGGTTGGATTGCCGGTGGTGATAACGATCGCTTAACCATTCAGACTTCCGGTAATACTTCTAGTGGAGTTTTTGTTGGTTCTGGGGCCAATCTGACCATTCATAATATGAATGTGTTGACAACAGGAACCTTGTCTAACGGCATTCAGGTCAGTGGTAGCGGTTCGAGTCTAAATATCAAGGACAGTGAAGTTAAAGCTAAAGGCAGTCGCTCGTTTGGTATTATTGCTCATGATGGCGGTAAGCTTGTTGGTGATAACTTATCGATTACCGCTGACGATACCCACGGGGTTAAGTCTTGGAATAGTGGTGATATCTCAATCAAAAACAGCACCATCAAGGCAGCCAATAAAGGCTTATTCTCTGAAGTGACTCTGGATAATAAAACTTCCCTACTTGATGCCCAAGATATGGTCATTGATGCGGATTCCCATGGTGTGATGGCATCTGCTTCATCGACGTTGTCCCAGGCCCATAATACGCGGGCAACGGTCACGCTCAGCGGAACAAATCAAATTCGTTCACAAGACAGCACATTGTTTGCGCGTTTGGGCGGTAATATTTTGGCTGATATTCAAGGTGGCTTGCTAAATACGGGCTCGATTAGCGGTGCGTCAACATTACATGCACAAGGCGGCGTCATTGATGCATTGTTGGATGGAACAACGGTGATGAATCAGGGGATGCTGATAACATCGGTTGTTGACCAATACGCTAACGCTGGTGAAGTTTCCCTAACGGCGAAAAATCTGGCTATGAGTGGGGATGTGCTGGCTGATGTTCAGAGTATCGCTAATTTATCGCTGGAAAATGCTAGTTGGACTGGCCGAGTGACGAATGGAACGACATTTTCAGTTGATGCCAGCAGCCAGTGGAATGTCTCCGGGAATTCTGATGTTGCTTCATTGGCTCATAGCGGTAACATTCGCTTTATTTCACCGACGGTAAATGACTTTAAGACTTTGACAGTGCAGGGTGACTATCAGGGAAATGACGGTACTTTGACCATTAACACCATTATCAATGATGACCTTTCTCCAACGGATAAGTTAATTGTTGAAGGCAATACTCAGGGAATGACCAACTTACACGTCAATTCTGTCGCGGGTTCTGGCGGCCTAACCAGCAATGGTATTGAAGTGGTTCGTGTTGCTGGTTCATCAGATGGCCGATTTGTTCTGGTTAATCGGGTCAGTGCCGGCGGCTATGAATATTTACTGCATCAGGGCGGTGCGGTTAGCGGAAATGATGGTAACTGGTATTTACGTTCAGAATTACCTAAAGAGCTAAATCCAGATCCTAAGCCAACCCCCACACCAAACCCAGACGCTAATTCTGGAGCAGGCGCGAAGCCTGAACTTATATCCCCAGAAGTAGGTGCTTATGCCACTAACGTCGCTTTAAGCAATACTCTATTTATGCATAGCTTGCACGATCGTTTGGGCGAGCCTCAGTTTACCGAACGTCTGAAGGGGCAGATGGCTAACCCAACCTCCATGTGGTTACGTGTGGTTGGGGCGCGTGAAAAAGGGCGGGTGGCTGATTCACTGCGAACCCATACCAAGAGTGCCTTGGTACATTTGGGGGGAGATATCGCCCAGTGGAGCGCTAATGGTCAGGACCGTTTACATTTAGGCGTGATGGGCGGCTATGCGGATGCGAAAACTAAGGTGCGTTCCGGGCGGCTTGGTTATCTGGCGGAAGGTAACGTTCACGGCTATAGCGCCGGTATGTATGCCACCTGGTATGCAAATGAACAGGATGGAACCGGTTTATATACCGATAGTTGGATTACCTATAGCTGGTTTGATAATCAGGTCAAAGGCGAGAAAATGCGTGATGAAAATTACGATTCATCGGGTATTTCAGCTTCACTGGAATCCGGATATACCTATAAAACCTATCAGGGGAAAAATAAGAGCGTATTTATTCAACCTAAAGCTCAATTGGTATGGTTGGGCGTCAAAGCAGATGACCATAGCGATGCATCAGGCAATCGTATTGTTCAGGATAATAATGGTAACCTGATGAGTAAGTTAGGGATGAGAGTGTTTATGCAGGGGATTTCGCCGGCAAATCGTCAACAAACATTCCAGCCGTTTGCCGAAGTTAGTTGGATCCACAATACCCATCCTTACGGGATAAACTATCAGGGAAATCAGGGACCCTCATTCTCCCAACAGGGAACGCGTAACCTGGGAGAGGTGAAACTAGGATTACAAGGGAGCTTAACCGACAACTTCTCTATTTGGGGGCAGGTTAGCGACCAGATCGGTACGCGTGGTTATCATCGTACTGAAGGTGTGATTGGCGCGAAATACAGCTTCTGATGAATAATCACAGACGGTAAATTAGACCGGGTCGTTTATGGTGAACGACCCGGTTTTTTTATTGATGTAGAACGGCTGTATTTTAATAATGTAAATTCAGTTAGAGCGTAATTTAGGCACGTTTTATGAAACTATTTTTACGTAGGTTTCAGTCCTTTTCTATTCACTGTGCCATTATATCTGCTACAGACATATTCTCATTAGACTCGGTCTATTTATAATTTATTAACTATACTAAATAAATCCAGCATATTTTTGGTTTTATTTGGAAAATGTGTTGTGGAAAATTTTAAATAAAAAACTTCATTGTCCTAGGTTATTTTTATTAGGTGATGAATAAGGGTTAACAAAGAAAGTGTCTAATGATTATAGGGTTATTTGTTTCTTGTGACGCCTGTAATTAGATAATGTGCAGGAATGTTTAATGAAACTATTTTCACGTAACTTGCAGGCTTTTTCTATTGGTAGTGCTCTTATATCTGGTGCATGTATATATTCTTATCCGGTTCAGGCGGATGAGAATGTATTAATTATAAATAGCAATATTGAAGAGTGGATAAATGATGCTGATTATTCATCTAGCACAGCTAACCAGCCGGCAATTTTGGCTGATGGTAATGGTACTACTGCCAACCTCTCTAATGTCAACGCATCAACAACGAGCAACCGAGCATCTGCTATTTTAGTTTCCAATAATTCTTATCTGAAACATAACGGCGAAAATACATTAATATCAACCAGTGGTATCAGGAGTCACGGTATTTATGCCACCAGCGGTGGCTATTTCAATATATCAAACTTGACTATTACAACCACGGGTTCAAGTTCTGACGGATTAAGGTTAGAAGGAAGTGAAGAGAACGTTATTCAATCTGTAATAGTGAAAACGGATGATAATAATTCACAAGGTGTTTACTTATTAGGTAACGGCAGTGGGAGAACTTCGTTAACGATTACAAATAGTGTTATTGATACGGAAGGCCTTAATAGCATTGGTGTTCATCTGCATTCTGCAAGTACCGATGAGAACGTTGATCTGAAGATAGATGGAAAAACGACGATTATTACCGCTAATGAGAAAAGTCATGGTGTCTATGCTTTTGGCGCAGGGATTTTAGGCTCGATCGCAGGTACCGAGAATAATCGTATAGCCATCAATACTGCTGGTTTAGACTCTCGCGGTATGTTTATTACCTCAGGCGCTAATTTTACCATCAATAATCTGGATTTGCTGACCACCGGGCGAGCATCCAACGGAATACAGGTTGGTGATGTGGATTCGAGTGTGGATATTGATAACAGCAGCATTACAGTCAAAGGTAATACTTCAATTGGTATTGTTGCTCACGATGGCGGAAAGTTGGTTGGTAGTAAGCTGTCAGTGAGCTCTGATGATACTCATGGAGTAAAGTCTTGGAATGGTGGTGATATTTCAATCAAAGATAGTATGGTTGAGGCTAGGTTCCACGGCTTATTATCCGAGTCTACTGCGGAGAATACGGTTTCGCATTTTAAGGCTGAAAATATCATTATTAACTCAGGTTTGGAGAGTGTAAGAGCGTCAGTGACCAATGAGGCTTTGATTTTAGGGCAAGAAGCCAATATTACGCTTAGCGGTGAGAATACGATAGTTTCAAGAGAAAGAAGTACTCTGTATGCGACTGGGGGTAAGATTACTGCTGATATGAAAGCCGGTTCGTTGGCTGCCGGTTCGGCGGCAGGGGCATCGGTATTTTATGCTCAAGGGGGCGTCATTGACGCATCGCTGGACGGTACAAACATTGTTAATCAAGGGATGCTGGTCACATCGACTATTGATAACGATGGCAGGGCAGGTGACGTTTCCCTAACGGCGAAAAACCTTGCTATGAGCGGAGATATTTTGGCAGATGACCAGAGTACCGTTAATTTATCATTGCAAAATGCTAACTGGACCGGTCAGGCGACTAGCGGCACGCAGTTTTCAGTTGATGCTTCTAGCCAGTGGAATGTTTCCGGTAGTTCAGATGTTGTTTCATTGACCAACAACGGTAATATTCTCTTTAGTTCCCCGACAGCCGATGGCTTTAGAACCTTAACAGCTTATAGCGTTAAGACTTTAACAGTCCATGGTGACTATCAAGGCAATGACGGTACATTAACCATTAACACCATACTTAACGATGATGCTTCTCCAACCGATATGCTGATTGTTGAAGGCAATACTCAGGGTAAGACAAATTTGTACGTCAATCAGATTGCTGGTTCTGGCGCCTTAACCCGTAATGGTATCGAAGTGGTTCGCGTTGGTGGGCTTTCAAATGGTCAATTTATGCTGGTTAATCGGGTCAGTTCTGGTGGTTATGAATATTTACTGCATCAGGGCGGTGCGGTTACCGGAGATGATGGTAACTGGTATTTACGTTCAGAACTGCTAAACCCAAAAAAACCAGAAAGTCCAGATCCAGAAAACCCAGATCCAGAAATAGATTCCAAGCTTAAGCTCATATCGCCAGAAACGGGGGCATACGCCACTAACGTTGCTTTAAGCAATACCTTATTTATGCACAGTTTACATGACCGTCTGGGAGAGCCGCAGTTTACTGAACGCCTGCAAGGAAAAATGAGCACGCCAACCTCCATGTGGCTACGTGTGGTTGGGGCGCGTGAACAAGGGCGAGTGGCGGATTCACTGAGAACTTCTACCAATAGTGCATTGGTGCATTTAGGGGGAGATATCGCTCAGTGGAGCACCAATGGACAGGACCGTTTACATTTAGGCGTGATGGGCGGTTATGCGGATGCAAAAACGAAAGTGCGTTCCGGGCTGCTTGGTTATCAGGCGGAAGGTAATGTTCACGGCTACAGCGTCGGCCTGTATGGCACCTGGTATGCGAATGAACAGGATGGAAGCGGTTTATATACCGACAGTTGGGTAACCTACAGCTGGTTTGATAATCAGGTAAAAGGCGACAAAATGCGTGATGAAAATTACCATTCATCGGGTATTTCAGCCTCACTGGAGTCCGGATATACCTATAAAACCTATCAGGGTAAAAATCACAGTGCGTTTATTCAGCCTAAAGCCCAACTGGCATGGTTGGGCGTCAAAGCAGATGACCATCGTGATGCGCTAGGAAACCGTATCGTTCAGGATCATGATGGTAATCTGATGAGTAAGTTAGGGATGAGAGTGTTTATGCAAGGGACCTCGCCGGCAAATCGTCAACAAACGTTCCAGCCGTTTGTCGAAGCCAGTTGGCTCCACAATACCCATTCCTATGGAATCGGTTACCAAGGAGGCCAAGGGGCAACCTTTTCCCAACAGGGGACGCGTAATCTTGGAGAGCTGAAGCTTGGACTGCAAGGAAGCTTAACCGACAATTTCTCTATATGGAGTCAGGTTAGCGAACAGGTCGGTACTCGCGGTTATCATCGTACTGAGGGTGTGATTGGTATGAAATACAGTTTCTGATAAACAATCACAGACAATAAATCAGGCCGGGTCGTTTATGGAGAATGACTCGGTTTTTTTATTGCCGCTGTTTAGGCCGCTAAAATTTTTCCCAATCTGTATCATGTTTCAGAATAGGATAATGCCAATAATTTTATCATGTTATGCTGAGTATGATAAAAAGAGGTGATAACGTTTTATCGCGTTTTTAATACTCATAGTTAGCAACATCATAAATTCGATGGTTAATAATAATGAATAAGATAGAGATACATGCGGTTAAAGAGAAGGATTACCCCGAACTTACCGCTTTATGGGAACGCTCCGTCAGGGCGACTCATGATTTTTTACCGGAAGCGGATATTCTGTTCTTTCGACCATTAATTTTAAATGAATTTTTGCCAATGGTGCATTTAATGTGTACTAAAAATTCTCAAGGAATCATTAGTGGCTTTATCGGTGTAGCAGATAACAAGGTTGAGATGCTATTTATCGATCCGGCTTATCGAGGACAGGGCCTAGGTAAGGCACTGCTTAATTACGGGATAGAGCAATTAGCGATTACTGAAGTGGATGTGAATGAACAAAATCCGCAGGCGCTGAATTTTTATTTAAAGTGCGGCTTTAACGTAGCTGGTCGTTCTGAAGTTGATGGTATGGGAAAACCTTACCCGCTACTGCATCTGATTTTGCAGTAAATGGAAGATAATAAGGGAATACAGTGAAGCGCTTTATGGCTTGGTCGATGACGATCTTTTTCTCAATATTACTGATTGCTGTGCTGAGTTTTATTGGTTACTACGTCGTAGAGATCTATCCGGCCAGAGATGAATTAAATGCTTCTGCCGCCAAGTACGTTGATGATAAATCTCAGACGGTTTTGTTAAATCGTTTAATGTCCGCGAATTACCCAGACAATCATTATTATCATCACGTCACGCGGGTCATGTCGTATAAATATTTGTCTGGAGAGCGGCAAACAACGCTTCGCCGCATTACCAGAGAAGGACTTTGGTCTTTATGGTTGAAGATGCTGTATAGCAGGGAAGAGATGGGGTCAATTTGGCTATCGCTATTTATCTGGGGCGTACTGATGATAACCACGCTATTTATGGTATAGAGAATGGCGCGGGTAGCCTGTTTTCTACAGCGTTGTCTGACCTGAGCTGCGAACAGTTGGCTGAGTTAATAATTATTCCTCAATCACCGTCATACTATAAGCTTGGTTCGGAGAGGTTGTCAGCAAGAACTAAACGCTTATTACCGGTGTGCGCTGAATATGAGCAGTCAAAATAGCAAATCAGAAACAAAAAAATAAAGCAGAGGGGGATTTTCTCTCTGCCTTTAGAAAATTCTAAAAATCATAGGATGCTTGAGTTAACTATTTGTCATTATGAGCTGAATAATATCGATGATATCTGGATAAGTCCTCTAATTTTTCTTATATAATTTCAAAAGTATAATAATATAATCAACTAAGTGTTTTTGTTATTTAATTGAGATGTAAAAACATAAGTTTCAGTAATTTAAAGAGACTATCAAAGGTGTGTGCTTGTTGTTGCGATATAATTATTAATGGATTATAGAGTGTTAGCTCTATTTGCCGATATATAAAATATTCTCAATTAATAAGGAAAGAGATCATGCGTGAATTAAATACTCAAGAAACCAAAATGGTTTCAGGTTCCGGCGTTTCTTCTGATTTTGGTAATGCCCTTAACGGTGCAAATAGCACGAATACGGCTGCTGGCGATGTTACAGGCAGTTTTGATGATTTTCTGAAGGCGATTAGCGAAGCTTTCAATAAAATCAGCAGTATTTTAAATTATTATACTAATTTATTTCCACTGCCGGGCTCCAGCAAAAAGTAATGATGAGTTCGATTAATTAATTATTGTTTATGGCTTTATTTATTTTTAATAAAGCCATTGTGAATGTATTTATTATTTGGTTAACTTGATTTAACCTCGTCATTCCGGCGGATGCCAGAATGACGTAGAGTAATATAACTTATTTATTCAGTTTGTCAGGTATCAGGCGTCAGCCAGTTCCCCCATCGCCTGCTGTAAAATTTCAGCCGCCAGAATAACATCATCAAATTCGCTATATTCATCCGGATGGTGACTGACACCGTCTCGGGATGGGATAAACAGCATACCGGCAGGGAAGTCTTGTGCCATATACATGGTATCGTGGCCTGCACCGCTCATCATGGTAGTAAATGGAACGCCTTTTTCCTGACAGATACGTTCCAGACGATGAACGATATCATCTTTCATCAATACCGGCATATCGTTAGCCAGTTCACTCACGTTAATAACCACATCTTGTGCCGCTTTAGCATGTTCAACGGAAGCCTGGAACTTGGCAACTACGCGGTTTACGCTGGCTTTGTCTACGCCACGAATATCAACGTAGAAGGTCACATCACCGGGGATAACGTTGATAGCGTTAGGTGAAACGTCTAAGCGACCGACGGTACCCACCGTACCATAAGCAGACTCATAGCCAGCTGCCGCGTTGATATCGGTAATAATAGCTGCGCTGGCGACTAAGGCATCGTGACGTTGGCACATAGGCGTTGCGCCTGAATGGTCAGCATGGCCGTGTACTTCGACGCGATAGCGGCATGGAGCGGCGATACCGTTGACGACACCGATACGTTTATGCTGATGTTCCAGCACTTTGCCTTGCTCGATATGGGTTTCAATAAAGCCATCAAAGTAGTGAGTTGGCAGGCGACATTCATCCAGCTTTTGGCTTTGATAACCACAGTTATCCAAGACCTGGAAAATATTGTTACCTTCACTATCGGTATTTTTGGCCCACTTATCAAAGTCGGCTTGTCCTGCCATCACCTTACTGGCCATACAGGCGAAGCCGAAACGGCTGGACTCTTCAGCGCGGAAGATGACCAGCTCAAGAGAACGCTTTAACTGCTGCGGTTTAAACTGAGAAATGGCATATAAGCCGGCAATCACGCCGATCACACCATCGTAAGCACCACCTTGAGGAACGGAGTCAATATGGGAACCGGTACCAATGGCAGGGAGTTCAGGATTTTTCCCCGGCAGGCGAGCAAAAATATTGCCCATCATATCCTGACGTACCTGTAGACCCATTTCTTTCATCTTTTCGATCATCAACTGATGCGCTAGCTCATCTTCTTTGGAGTAAGCTAAGCGGGTGATACCCGGCGTGGCGTCATTGACGCTAAAGGCGGTAATTTGTTCGAAAAGGTTGAGTGCCGATTGCTTGGTTAGTGCTTGAACCATTTCAGTTTTCCTCTTGTCATCCCATTATCAACAGGATATTTGGTAGTGCGATAAGGTGCCGGTTACTCTTTATATCAGGAAAGGGAACCGTAAATAAACCAACGCATAAGAAACAATCTTATCAATGCGAGCAACTATACTTAGTCATCATATCAGGGCAGGTAAGAGACTTCAGTCTAATTTAAGCGGTGGTTTGATATACATCAACAGGGAGCCATTTCTGTTATATGGGAATGTTAAAGACCGTGCTCTTGTGTAATGTAAAATGTGAGGGGGATTTTTGGCCCTTTTTATTGAGCGCTGGAATTCAGCCGACAACTGAGTGAGGGAGCACGTCCAGCATGAAGGCCGGTGCGTTAACCCGAACGCCTTCTGCTCGGCCACGTATACTGATGTTGATTTATTCTTTGTACTGATAGTGGACGAAACTTTCGCAGTCATTAAGCTTAACCGACAAGCATCTCGTTATCGTGTGAGAAAAAAATACCGAGAAAAACCACGTTGGTTGTTCCCGGTATCTTTGTCATAAAGCGTTGGTATAAGGTATTAACCGCCGGCTTTCAGGTTCTGGAAGAGCGTCTCATAGAGTAGACCTGCTTCACCCACGGAACCTTGCCATTGGCCTTGCTCCAGAGTTTCGGCATCTGGATAAAGCGATTTATCTTCCGTCAATGATTTTGGCAGCAGTTTTCTGGCCTCAATATTTGGCGTCGGATAGCCAATTTCGTTCGCGATTTTCGCCGCCACTTCCGGGCGTAGTAGATAATCAATCAGCTTCAGCGCGCCTTCGACGTTTTTAGCATTGGAGGGAATGGCCATGCTATCCATCCAGAATACCGCCCCTTCTTTAGGCCAAATATATTGCAGATGAACACCTTCCTGACGGGCCATATATGAAGAACCGTTCCAGAGCATGCCGATATCAATATCGCCTTCAATGTAAGGATTCGCGGGAGCATCAGAGTTAAACACCACCACATTCGGCATCAGCTTACGCAGTTCTTCATAAGCTTGCTGAATTTGCTTGGGATCGGTGGTATTAATCGAGTAACCCAGCTTGGCCAAAGCGATAGGGAAAACTTCCCGCGCATCATCAAGAATTAAGATACGATCGCGAAAGCGCTGATCCCAAAGATCTGCCCAACTGTTGACGGTTTTCGGGTCAATCACATCGGTATTTACCGCGATTCCCGTGGCACCCCAAGTATAGGGGATAGACCATTCATTGGTTGGATCAAAGGGTTTAGATTGCAATGCCGGGTCAATATTTTTAAAGTTTTTCAGCTTGCTGGTATCAATCTTTTGAATCATACCTTCATCACGCATCCGCGCCACGAAGTAGGCTGAAGGTACCACCAGATCGTAAGCCCCATCTTTGTAGGTTTTCAGCTTGGTGTACATGGTATCAATCGACTCAAAGGAAGAGTTGATAACCTTAATACCGGTCTCTTTGGTGAAATCATCCATTAATCCCGGTGGAACATATTCAGACCAGTTATAAAAATAGACCACTTTATCATCGGCCTGAGCTACGGCGCTGGAAAGTAGCATTGCTCCTGCAGCAAGCAGGTGAGACCACTTTTTCATTCAGCGTATCTCCTTAAAAAGAGAACAAGGGGAGATTCAACGCCGACACTTCATCATGCCGGCGTTGCATCTATTTGGTACTGCGATCGCGCAAAACCAGCTGACTGGCTAAAACCATGACCAGTGATAACATCAGCATAATCGTGGCTAACGCGTTCACTTCCGGCGACATACCTACTTTTACCATTGAATAAATTTTCAACGGCAGGATTTCGTAGGATGGCCCGGTGACAAAGGAAGATACCACCACATCATCCATCGACAGCGTAAAGCTCAGTAACCAACCGGCGACCACGGCAGGCATGGCAATCGGCAGTATGATCTTACGCATAATGGTGAACTCGGTGGCACCGAGATCGCGTGCTGCTTCCAGCATTCTGACGTCAAATCCTTTCATACGGGAATAAACGGTAATCACCACGAAAGGCAGACAGAAAGTAATATGTGCCAGCATCAGTGACCAAAATCCTAATGACAGCCCCAGCAGCATGTATAACGCCAGCAGGGAGATGGCCATCACGATATCCGGCGACATCATCACCACAAACAGCATACCGCTGACAAAATGTTTGCCGCGGAACTGATAACGGTATAAGGCTACCGCGGTCAGTGAACCGATTAGGGTGGCAAACGTCGCTGAAAGCGTAGCGATAACGATGGAATGCCCGGCAGCCTGTAACAGGCTGTCGTTGTTCATCAGGATTTCATACCATTGGGTAGTAAAGCCTTTCCATGTCACGCCATACTTTGCGGAGTTAAAGGAGTTAACGATCAGAATAACGATCGGAATATATAAAAAGGCATAAACGGCGGTCATAAAGCTGCCACGGAAAAGGCGTCCAATCATTCCAGTTCATCCTTCCGATTAAGTAGCTTACCCACACGATAGTAGATATACAGCATAAAGCCCATCATGATAGTCAGACTAATACTGGTTGCTGCACCAAATGGCCAATCGCGTAATCTCAGGAACTGGTTCTTGATGACGTTACCGACTAATAGGTTTTTGGCTCCGCCCAACAGGTCGGAAATATAGAACATGCCCATTGCCGGCAGCAGAACCAGTAAACAACCCGCGATAATACCCGGCATAGTGAGAGGAATAATCACTCGGGTAAAAGTCTGTAGTTTACGCGCACCTAAGTCACGAGCCGCTTCAAGATAAGTCTTATCCAGTTTTTCAATGCTGGAATAGAGAGGCAATACCATAAACGGCAGCAGGATGTACACCAGACCAATAATCACCGCCTGTTGCGAATACATGATACGCAGCGGTTCATCAATCAGGCCAATACCTAACAGAATCTGATTCAGAACGCCTTTAGTACTGATAAAAATCTTCAGACCATAGGTACGAATCAGCGAGTTAGTCCAAAATGGAATAATCAGCAGGAATAACATAATGGGTTGGATGCGTTTCGGCATATTGGCGATGCAGTAAGCAAACGGGTAGCCAATCACCAAGCAGAAAAACGTGGCGATCAGTGCCATATTGAGCGAATGCAACAGCACTTGCGCATACATCGGGTCAAACAGTCGAGTATAGTTATCCAGACTGAATACCAGCGAGATGAGATTTGCATCGTCCCGGGTCAGGAAGCTGGTTCCAATAATCATCAGGTTGGGTAAGAACACAAACAGAACCAACCAAGATACGATGATGGTGATGGAAACCTGCTGAAACAGCTTACGCTGTGATGGTTTATTGTGCGCCTTCATCTGCCAGTACCACCTCCCAGCGTTCAACCCAGGTCACTGCGACTTTATGGTCCAGTGAGTGATCGACATCAGGATCGTCTTCGTTGAAGAACTCACTGATCATCACCATCTTGCCGTTTTCCAATTCGACTACCGTGTCTAGCATCATGCCTTTATAGTTATGTTCACGGATATAGCCCACCAGGCCATCCACTTTTTCCCCTTCTTTAACGGCCACAACCGCCAGATCTTCAGGGCGCAGTAGAACTTTAACTTTATCCCCTGGATTAACATCCAGATCGGTCAAAATGCCACATTCGCGGCCTTCAACATTAGCCCATACTCGTTTTTCATCAATACGATTGATAATTTGGGCGTCGAACACGTTAATTTCGCCGATAAAGCGGGCAACGAACATGTTCTTCGGTTCTTCGTAAATCTCACGCGGTGTGCCATCCTGCTCAATACGCCCATTACGCATAACGACAATGCGGTCGGACATGGTCAGGGCTTCTTCCTGATCGTGAGTAACAAAAATAAAGGTGATACCTAATTGACGTTGTAGCGCCTGTAGCTCACTTTGCATCTGCTTACGCAGTTTGTAGTCCAGCGCAGACAATGATTCATCAAGCAACAGGACTTTCGGTTTATTGACTACCGCACGGGCGATAGCTACACGCTGTTGTTGACCGCCAGAAAGCTGGTGCGGTTTACGCTGGGCGAAGGCATCTAGCTGTACCATCTTCAGCGCTTCCATCACGCGCGGAGTAATTTGATCTGCCGGTGTTTTCTGCATACGCAGACCAAAGGCAACGTTCTCAAAAATACTCATATGCGGGAATAGTGCATAACTTTGGAACACCGTATTAACATGACGTTGTTCAGCGGGTTGATGCGTGATGTCCTGATTGGTCAGCAAAATTTGGCCTTCATCAACGGTTTCTAAACCGGCGATTAAGCGAAGTACCGTAGTTTTGCCACAACCAGAAGGGCCGAGAATAGTCAGAAATTCACCATCATTAATGGTTAAATTAAACTGGCTTATGATGTCACGACCGTCGAAACCTTTGCGTATATTTTTAAGTTCGACAACCGGTAAAAGAGAGGAGTTATCAGTCATTTAATTTAATACTCTATCCCGTAAACTAAGGCAGATAGAACCATCACTGGAAAAGACTGCAATGAATAAGTATCAAGGTAACGAAATAAATTTATTTCGTCTGTTTCCACTTATTCAAAACCAGTGACCCCATTCGATTTTTCGAGCGCGGATAATAGACCCTGACGGTAATAAATGAAAGCCTATTTAAACATTTTAAGGGTGTTTTTTTACTAATAATATTTTTTATGTATAACAACGAGTTGTTATACAGAATCAATTAAGACGGCAGTATTATTTAATATTGGTTAATTTCCTTTAATTATCATGTGAAAACGTGTCTAAAACTGACTTGACGCAATATTTAGAATGGGGGGATACGCATAATAAGAAAGTTAATTTTGGGGGTATAAAAATGGATAGATTATTGGATCGCTTTTTTCATTATGTTTCTTTTGACACACAATCAAGACCGAATGCTCGTCAGACGCCAAGCACCGAAGGGCAAATGGTATTGGCTAAAGCATTACAGAGTGAACTTATTGAGATAGGAATGACAGACATTGTTTTAAGCGACAATGGGTGTTTAATGGCAACATTACCGTCAAATGTGGGCTGGCGTACACCGGTTATCGGATTTTTGGCCCATATGGACACCTCTCCGGAAGTTATTGGTAAAGGTGTCAAACCTCAAATTGTTGATAATTATCGTGGTGGTGATATTGCATTAGGCATCGGTGATGAAGTTCTTTCTCCGGTGATGTTTCCGGTATTGCATCAACTCAATGGACAAACGTTGATTACTACCGATGGTAAAACGCTATTAGGTGCTGATGATAAAGCCGGCATTGCTGAAATTCTGACGGCCATGGTGCGTCTTAAAGCCAGTGATATCCCGCACGGCGATATTAGAATCGCTTTTACCCCAGATGAAGAGGTGGGTAAGGGCATGAAGTATTTCGATATTCATCAGTTTGGTGCCAAGTGGGCCTATACCGTTGATGGCGGTGGTGTGGGTGAACTGGAATGTGAAAACTTTAATGCCGCTCAGGCGACGATAAAAATTGTCGGTAATGGCGGACATATTGGCCGAGCAAAAGGCGTGATGGTTAGCGCATTAGGGCTAGCGGCTCGTTTTCAACAGGCATTACCGGCGGCGGAATCACCGGAATATACGGAAGGCTATGAAGGGTTCTATCATTTAAGTGCCGTACGCGGCAGTGTGGACTACGCTGAAATGAACTATCTTATTCGTGATTTTGAGCGTGATGGTTTTGAAAAGCGCAAAAAGATGATATTCGATGTGGCTAAACAGGTGGGAGAAGGATTACACCGCGACTGTCATATTGAAGTCACCATTAAAGACAGCTACTACAATATGCGCGATGACGTTGCCCGCCACCCACACGTGGTTGATATTGCCCGTCAGGCTATGTTGGATAATGGTATTGAACCACAAGTGGTGCCCATTCGTGGTGGTACCGACGGAGCCATCCTGTCACATATGGGTTTACCGTGCCCGAATATCTTTACCGGGGGTTATAATCCGCACAGTAAGCATGAGTTCGTTACCGTTGAAGGGATGGAAAAGGCGGTTTCAGTGATTATGCGGATTGCCGAAATTACGGCGGAAAGGGCCAAAGAAGGCAGTCTGTAATCGCTATTTCCCAATAAGCTGTATAAATGAGACGTTGTCACTTTTTATACAGCTTGTTTTTGTTTGTTTTGTGACCAGTCTCAACTGCGAAACTGTGATGAATTTCAGAGTTTTAAAAGTAATTTTTTTCACATCGAGTAATCCTGCTTTTTTTCACCGGGTAAAAATTATTGATAGCGAATTTTTATATGGTGCCATTTCATTTTTTTTAATTTCATAAGAATTTTGCGTTGAATTTGTTTTTTTATTTGGTTAATTACTCCGGTTTTGTTTCTGAAGTCCTTGTTGAAATTTTGTGACTATACTTCGTTGGCATAAATGTTAATGAAATGTTTTTTCATATTAGTAATGGGGGTAAACCCAGATGCTAGTTGATTTGCCAACAAAATCAGCAAACAACATCCTATGACTGTGGGAGTGAATAATGAAAAAGAAGTTACTTAATTTGAGTATTGGATTGGCCACATTAGCGATGGTTGCTGGCGTTCAGGCCAATACCTTGGTGTATTGTTCTGAGGGTTCCCCAGAAGGATTCAGTCCTCAGTTGTATACTAGCGGAACTTCATTTGATGCCAGTTCTGTGCCTATTTATAATCGCCTTGTGGAGTTTAAAATTGGTGGCACAGAGACGACTCCTGGCCTGGCAGAGAAGTGGGATGTCAGTGCAGATGGAAAAACTTACACCTTTCATTTGCGTAAGGGAGTGAAGTTCCAGAGTAATAAAGAGTTTACCCCAACGCGTGATTTTAATGCGGATGACGTGGTTTTCTCTTTTATGCGGCAGAAAGATCCTAATCATCCATTCCATAAAGTTTCTGGTGGAAACTATGCCTATTTTGGCGATATGGGCATGCAAGATTTGATTCAGAGCGTAGAGAAAGTGGACGATCATACGGTCAAGATTGTGCTAACTCGTCCTGAAGCCCCGTTTATTGCTGATATTGCCATGGACTTCGCCTCTATTTTCTCTGCGGAATATGCCGATGCCATGATGAAGGCCGGTAAACCTGAGCAAATCGATTTATCGCCCATCGGTACCGGGCCTTTCCAACTGATGCAATACCAGAAAGATGCGCGCATTCTGTATAAATCATTCGATAATTATTGGGGCACTAAACCCAAAATAGATCGTTTGGTCTTCTCCATTACGCCTGATGCTTCAGTGCGCTATGCCAAAATTCAGAAAAATGAATGTCAGGTGATGCCATACCCAAATCCGGCGGATTTGCAAAAAATGAAGCAGGATAAAGATATCGTGTTGCAACAGAAGGCGGGGCTCAATATCGGTTATCTGTCATTCAATATGCTTAAGCCACCGTTGGATAACCTGAAGGTTCGTCAGGCGCTAACCATGGCGGTCAATAAGAAATCAATTATCGATGCAGTGTTCCAGGGCGCCGGTCAACCGGCTAAGAACCTGATCCCACCAACAATGTGGTCTTATAACGATCAGGTGAAAGACTACGAATATAATCCAGAAAAAGCCAAGGCCTTGTTGAAAGAAGCGGGATTGGCAGATGGTTTTAGCATCGACTTGTGGGCAATGCCGGTACAGCGCCCTTATAACCCGAACGCTCGCCGTATGGCCGAAATGATTCAGGCTGACTGGGCCGCTATTGGGGTAAAAGCCAAGATCGTGACTTATGAGTGGGGCGAGTATCTGAAGCGCACCAAGAATGGTGAGCATCAGGCGATGTTAATTGGTTGGACCGGTGATAATGGGGATCCAGATAACTTCTTTGCCACGCTATTTAGCTGTGCTGCCGCCAAAGATGGTTCTAACTATTCTCGCTGGTGCTATAAGCCATTTGAAGATTTGATTCAGGCTGCCCGAGTTGAATCTAACCATGACAAACGTATTGCACTGTATAAGCAGGCTCAGGTGGTCATGCACGAGCAGGTTCCGGCGGTAATGATTGCACATTCCACCGTGTCAGAACCGGTGCGTAAAGAGGTGAAAGGCTATGTGATTGACGGTCGTCGTCACTCTTTTGCTACTTCATCGGTTGAAAAATAAAAGTAGTTAATTGGCTCCGTCCCGAAACTTGAAGTCGGGCGGAGTCAATCAATAAATGGACAATAGCTACCCGTAACAGAGAAACCTGAATAGGTTTTGTTTTTGCCACGACCGTTTCTCCAGGTGAAGTCACACGGGCCTGTGAGCAGCGTTCGAACAGCTGTCGTTATTATAATAACTACTGAGATCTGCAATTATGCTGCAATTTATCCTTCGACGTTTCGGACTAATCATCCCGACCTTCATTGGAATTACCCTGCTAAGTTTTGCCTTTGTCCATGTGATACCCGGCGATCCGGTTATGATTATGGCCGGTGAGCGGGGAATTTCTGCTGAGCGCCATGCCCAAATGATGACGCAATTGGGGTTGGATAAACCGCTTTATGAGCAATATATAACCTATGTAGTTAACGTATTACATGGCAACTTGGGTATCTCTATCAATACCAAGATTCCTATCTGGGATGAGTTTGTCCCTCGCTTTATGGCCACTTTTGAACTGGGCTTTTGTGCCATGCTGTTTGCCATTGCCGTTGGCATTCCGGTTGGTGTTTTAGCGGCGGTTAAACGTGGTTCGGTCTTTGACCATGCCTCTGTTGGTCTTTCTCTGACGGGCTATTCAATGCCAATTTTCTGGTGGGGGATGATGCTGATTATGCTGGTTTCAGTACATCTCAATCTCACCCCGGTATCCGGAAGAATCAGTGATTCCATTTTTCTTGATGACAGCCAGCCGCTGACCGGCCTGATGCTGGTGGATACCCTATTGTTTGGCGAGCCGGGTGATTTTTGGGACGCGGTACATCACCTTATTTTACCTGCATTGGTATTGGGAACTATTCCTCTGGCGGTGATTGTGCGCATGACCCGTTCTTCAATGCTGGAAGTCTTGGGAGAGGATTATATCCGTACGGCACGAGCCAAGGGGCTGAGCCGTATCCGGGTTATTGTGGTACACGCCTTGCGTAATGCGATGTTGCCGGTAGTGACCATCATTGGTTTACAGATAGGCACATTATTGGCCGGAGCGATCCTGACTGAAACCATCTTCTCATGGCCGGGGCTGGGTCGCTGGTTAATTGATGGCTTACAACGCCGCGATTATCCGGTGGTGCAGGGTGGCGTCTTGCTGGTGGCGATTATGATTATTTTGGTCAATCTACTGGTTGATATTCTGTATGGCGTGGTGAATCCGCGCA
Source organism: Pragia fontium DSM 5563 = ATCC 49100 (assembly GCF_900112475.1). GTDB lineage: Bacteria > Pseudomonadota > Gammaproteobacteria > Enterobacterales > Enterobacteriaceae > Pragia > Pragia fontium. Next base: position 469,980 of record NZ_FOLW01000002.1, read on the forward strand.
TTCGGCATAGAAAATAAGGGGCGCACTATGAGTGAAGTAACGATATCGGCGCCAAAACCCATGACCCCGTTACAGGAGTTTTGGCACTATTTTCGACGTAATAAAGGTGCCGTCGTCGGCATGATTTATATTGCCATTATGTTGGTGATTGCCGTCGGGGCTAACTGGTTAGCGCCATATTCACCGGCGGAACAGTTTCGTGATGCACTGCTTACGCCGCCGGCATGGCAGGATGGCGGCAGTATGCAGCATATTTTGGGCACCGATGACGTAGGGCGGGATATGCTCTCTCGCTTAATGTACGGTACTCGGCTATCCATCTTGGTTGGTTGTCTGGTGGTCAGTTTATCGCTGGTACTTGGGGTTGTACTGGGGGTTACCGCGGGCTATGTTGGCGGTATTATCGATATCGCGATTATGCGTATTGCCGATATTATGCTGGCGTTACCGAGCCTGCTGCTGGCATTGGTGCTGGTGGCTATTTTTGGCCCATCAATTCTTAATGCCTCTCTGGCATTAACCTTTGTTTCTTTACCCCACTATGTACGTTTAACCCGCGCTGCGGTGCTGTCAGAGGTGAATCGAGACTATGTTATCGCCTCGAAAGTGGCGGGAGCCGGTCCATTACGCCAGATGTTTATTAATATTCTCCCTAACTGTTTAGCGCCGTTAATTGTTCAGGCCTCCCTCGGTTTTTCCAATGCCATTTTGGATATGGCCGCATTAGGCTTTTTGGGTATGGGAGCGCAACCGCCAACCCCAGAATGGGGAACGATGCTCTCCTCAGTATTGCAGTTTGCCCAGAGCGCCTGGTGGGTGGTGACTTTCCCAGGTCTGGCGATTCTATTTACGGTGCTGGCATTCAACTTAATGGGAGACGGCTTACGTGATGCGCTGGATCCTAAACTTAAACAGTAACCGGAGGCGACATGGCGTTATTAGAGATTGAACAGTTGTCGGTTCACTTCGGTGATGAGAGTGCTCCATTCAAAGCCGTCGATCGCGTGAGTTATCGGGTTGAAAGAGGAGAAGTGGTTGGTATTGTCGGTGAATCAGGTTCCGGTAAGTCAGTCAGTTCATTAGCCATTATGGGATTGATTGATTTTCCGGGAAAAGTGAGCGCGAAAGATTTGCATTTTGACGGTCGGGATCTGCGGACTATTTCCGAAAAAGAACGTCGGCAGATTGTGGGTGATGAAATCGCCATGATTTTCCAAGACCCCATGACCAGCTTGAACCCTTGCTATACCGTGGGGTATCAGATTATGGAAGCGCTGAAAATTCATCAGGGCGGAAACCGTAAAACGCGTCGTCAAAGAGCCATCGATTTACTCACTCAGGTGGGGATACCTGCTCCAGAATCACGTTTAGACTGTTACCCGCATCAGTTATCCGGTGGAATGAGCCAGCGCGTGATGATTGCGATGGCTATTGCCTGTCGTCCCCAACTGCTGATTGCTGATGAACCGACCACGGCGCTGGATGTCACCATTCAGGCACAGATTATCGAACTGCTATTGGAACTGCAGCAGCGTGAAAATATGGCGCTGATTTTAATTACTCACGATTTGGCACTGGTTGCTGAAGCCGCACAATACATTATTGTGATGTATGCCGGTCAGGTGATGGAAAGTGGTAAAGCTAAAGAGATCTTCAGTACTCCGCGGCATCCTTATACTCAGGCGCTATTGAGAGCGTTGCCCGAGTTCTCCAGTGAGAAGGCGCGTTTAACCTCGTTGCCCGGTGTGGTACCCGGTAAATACGATCGGCCATTAGGTTGCTTACTCAGTCCGCGCTGCCCGTATGCGACAGAGGTGTGTCGTCAGCAGGAACCGGAACTCAGGGGGGAAGACCGTAGACAGGTTAAATGCCATACACCACTCGACGATCAGGGGAGGCCGACGCTATGAGTCAGCATCAACCATTGTTACAGGCCATTGAGCTGAAAAAATATTATTCGGTAAAGAGTGGGATATTCTCGCCACAGCAGCAGGTGAAATCGCTGGACGGTGTCTCCTTTTCTCTGGAGAAGGGCAAAACGCTGGCGGTAGTTGGTGAGTCAGGGTGTGGTAAATCCACGCTGGGGCGATTATTAACCATGATTGAGTTGCCTACTGCCGGTGAGCTTTATTATCAGGGGGAGAATTTATTAAAACACGATCCGGCAGCGCAGAAGTTGCGTCGCCAGAAAATTCAGATTGTGTTTCAGAACCCTTATGGCTCGTTAAATCCGCGCAAAAAAGTCGGCGATATTCTGGAAGAACCTTTGCTGATAAATACCACATTATCTAAAGCGGAGCGGCGAGAAAAAGCCTTAGCTATTATGGCGAAAGTGGGTTTAAGAACCGAACATTATGATCGCTATCCGCACATGTTTTCCGGTGGTCAGCGTCAGCGTATTGCCATTGCTCGTGGCTTAATGCTCAATCCAGATATTGTGGTTGCGGATGAGCCGGTTTCTGCTCTGGATGTCTCCGTTCGGGCTCAAGTATTGAATTTGATGATGGACTTACAGCAGGAAATGGGACTGTCCTATGTATTTATCTCTCACGATTTGTCGGTGGTTGAGCATATTGCCGATGAGGTTATGGTGATGTATTTGGGTCGTTGTGTGGAGCAGGGTAGCAAGACACAGATTTTTAATCATCCGCAACATCCTTATACGCAGGCCTTACTCTCTGCAACACCGAGGTTAAATCCGGACGCGCGTCGTGAACGGATCAAGTTGACCGGTGAATTACCGAGCCCGCTGAATCCGCCACAAGGTTGTGCATTTAATGCCCGCTGCCCGCGCGCATTTGATACCTGCTTTGAAGTCAAACCCAGCTTAAAGGATTATAACGGTCAGTTGATTGCCTGTTTTGCGGTGGATAGGGATAGGGAAAATGGTGTTGGCGCTCAGTTAGAGGGAACCATATAAGGTTTTTGTTATTTTGGTTTGATAATGTTTGGCTTAAGGGCGAGATCCCCGCTTTCGCGGGGATGACGAGAATAAAAATGGGATGACGATACAAGTCAGGTTATTGGGAAATCTCAATAACCTTTAGTCATTAAAATACCAATATCCATTATTCACCAACTGCGCCAACACAGCGACGAATGCCGGATCTTCCAACGCCTCACCCAGTTCTTTTTGCCCAATTAACGGGTAACGACATAAGGCATCTGCCGCTTCCAGATAAGGGGTATCGATCAGTTCACCGTTGGCAAAACAAAGATCGCCAACGCGCAGTACGCGTAAACCACTCAGGCGAATCAGGCTTTCACCCTGCACCAGCGAGTCATAGATTTCATCAGAACGGTAAGGTGGTTCTGCCGGGGCGATATCCAGCTCATGGCGTGATGTGGTGACAAAACCGCCAAACCATTGATTGAACTCTTCCGGCTGATTGATGAGGTCGGTCATCATCTTACGCAGGCGTTCCAATTCATAGTCTTCCACTATAGCGGGATGAGCTCTCAACTTTAGGTCAGGATCGCTATAGTGTTCACCACCCAAGTCGTGTTCCAGAACATAGTCGGCAAAGTTGCTGAGCAGATCACGGCCATTAGGCCCACGATAACCAATGGAATAGTTCATAGCGGTTTCGTGCGTGAAGCCATCGTGTGGGAATCCTGGTGGAATATAAAGAATATCGCCGGGCTCCAGATCTTCATCAATAATGGGGTCAAAAGGTTCAACGTGTAATAAAGCCGGATGCGGGCAGTATTGTTTAAGGGGCTGTTTATCACCTACGCGCCAACGACGGCTGCCCATTCCCTGAATAATAAACACATCATATTGGTCGATATGCGGGCCTACGCCACCACCGGGAACGGAGAAGGAGATCATCAGATCGTCAAAACGCCAGTCGGGCATTTTACGGAACGGACGAACCAAGGCAGCGGAAGGAGCATGCCAGTGGTTTACTGCCTGAACTAACAGTGACCAGCCTTTTTCACCCAAATGGTCATAGCTTTCAAATGGACCATTGCTGGCCTGCCAGTGACCGTTCGGTTGACTCACCAGACGGCTATCAACCTCATTTTCCATTGCCAGTCCTGCTAACTCATCAGGAGAGATTGGATCAATAAAGTTTTTAATAACATTTTTTAGTACCACCGGACGTTTTTGCCAGTAGCGTTCTAAAAAGTCATCCCAGTCTAAATCAAGTTGATAATCCATCGTTTCAGTTACCATTCAGCAGGAAATTGCGGTTGATTATAGCGAAGGTTGGTTAAGAATACCGGATTGGTTTCGCAGTTTTTTCATTTGTTCTGGGGGATTGATTTATTCCTCGGATATTAAGGCGTGTTGTTGGAGGGTGTGACCGGAGAAAACAGTAGAAATCGGGCTAAAAACAAATAAATCCCATTATCCGTTAGAAGGTGTTGGCTTTCGGAGGTATTATATCCAGCAAGGATATTAATATTATCTTAAAAGATTTTATGCAGAGCTGACCTTTGGCGTTTGTTTGCCTTTTCTAATCGGAATATATTGAGTTTTCATGTCTTGTGATACCTCCCCACAACAGAGTGATAAACGGCAGTGTGCTGAAGCATCAGAGCGTTATCTGGCTGAGCTACCCCGTTTCCCGCTGTACGATCTACACAGTCATACCGTAGCCTCTGACGGTATGTTGACGCCTGCCCAATTAGTACAGCGAGCGGTGGAGATGCGCGTGAGCGTATTGGCGATTACTGACCATGACTCTACCGCCGGTCTGGCTGAGGCACAGCAAGCGATTGTTGAGCAAGCACTGCCGATACGCTTGATTAACGGCGTGGAAATATCCACCGGTTGGGAAAGTTTTGATATTCATATTGTTGGGTTGAATATTAATCCGCAGGCTCCGGCGATGTTAGAACTATTAGCCGCTCAATGCCTGAAACGCAGCGAGCGAGCGCAGGAAATTGCCCGCCGACTGGAAAAGAGTCAGATTCCTGATGCCTTAGCTGGGGCGCAGCGCTTTGCCGGTGACGCAGGCATCACCCGTGCACATTTTGCCCGCTATTTAATTGAGTTGGGTAAAGCCACGGATATGGCGCAAGTATTTAAAAGCTATCTGGCGCGTGGGAAAACCGGCTATGTTCCTCCAGTCTGGTGTACAATAAACGAAGCGGTAGAGGCGATTCATCTTTCCGGTGGTCAGGCGGTTTTAGCCCATCCGGGGCGTTATGATTTATCTGCAAAATGGTTACGCCGTCTGATTATCGATTTTAAGCAGGCGGGCGGTGACGCGATGGAAGTATCTCAATGCCAACAAGCCCCTCAGGAGCGAGCGCAGCTAGCGCTGTATGCTCAAGAGTATCAACTGTTGGCTTCTCAGGGATCTGATTTTCACTATCCTTGTGCATGGGTTGAATTGGGGCGGCGTTTATCGCTGCCGGATAAAGTGATCCCCGTGTGGCAGCACTGGTTTGCAGAACCGGTTGTTAACTGATATTTATTTTTGACCCTGTAGTATTTTTTGTTGCAGCAATGAACCGATATGTACCCGCGTTTTTCTCTGCTGCCAATGACAGGAAGAGTTAAAGGAGTTTTCCATGAGTCAGTTTTTTTATATCCATCAGGATAACCCACAGTCGAGACTGATTAGCCAGTCGGTTGATTTTTTGCGTAAGGGTGGGGTTATCGTTTATCCGACTGACTCCGGATACGCGTTAGGTTGTATGCTGGAAGATAAGCATGCCATGGAGCGCATTTGCCGTATCCGCCAGTTAGATAGCCACCATAATTTTACATTGATGTGTCGCGATTTGTCTGAGCTCTCCACTTATGCTCATGTAGATAACGCGGCATTTCGTTTAATTAAAAATAATACCCCAGGTAACTACACCTTCATTCTGAAAGCCACGAAAGAAGTTCCGCGTCGCTTGATGAATGAAAAGCGTAAGACCATTGGTTTACGTGTGCCGTCGAACCCGATTGCCTTGGCATTGCTGGCGGAGCTTAATGAACCTTTGATGTCGACCACGCTGATGTTACCGGGGAATGATTTTGCCGAGTCCGATCCGGAAGAAATTCGCGATACCTTATCCAAGCAGGTTGATTTAATTATCAACGGCGGTTATTTGGGGCAACAGCCGACGACAGTAGTGGATCTGACGGAAGATGCGCCAGTCGTTGTGCGTGAAGGTGCTGGCGATCCCACACCGTTTCGTTGATGGCGACGTCCGCATAAGGTATGATTTACGTTCACTGATTAATCCATGGTGACATGGATTAATCACTATTATGACGCCTGTGAAGGCGACAACAGAGGTTGCTCAATGAGCGAGAAGTTACAAAAAGTTTTGGCTAATTCAGGCCATGGTTCACGTCGTGAAATTGAATCGATGATTCAGGCCGGGCGAATTAGCGTTAACGGAAAAATCGCCACATTAGGCGATCGTGTTGAAGTTACTGCTTCCATCCGAGTACGTATTGATGGGCACGTTGTTGCTCTGCGTGAGCCGGAAGAAGATGTTTGTCGAGTGCTTGCCTATTACAAGCCTGAAGGTGAGCTCTGTACCCGTAAAGATCCAGAAGGGCGGCCAACGGTGTTTGACCGTTTGCCTAAAATGCGCGGGTCTCGCTGGATTGCCGTTGGTCGTCTAGATGTGAATACCTCCGGTTTACTGCTGTTTACCACCGATGGTGAACTGGCCAACCGCTTAATGCACCCAAGCCGTGAAGTTGAACGTGAATATGCCGTTAGAGTCTTCGGCCAAGTGGATGAAGAAAAGCTAAAACAGCTGCGTAAAGGTGTTCAACTGGAAGATGGTATGGCCGCGTTTCGCACCATTAGTTTTCAGGGTGGCGAAGGCATTAACCAGTGGTATAACGTTACGCTAACAGAAGGTCGTAACCGTGAGGTTCGTCGCTTATGGGAAGCAGTAGATGTGCAGGTTAGCCGTCTTATTCGTGTACGTTACGGTGCTTTAGGACTTCCTAAAGGATTGCCGCGCGGAGGATGGACTGAACTCGATCTTAATGCCATCAATTACTTGCGTGAAATGGTTGGATTGTCGCCAGAAACCAAAAGTAAGATGCCAGTAGAACGTGATCGTCGTCGCACGAAAGCAAATCAAATTCGTCGAGCGGTGCAGAAGCATAGCCAAAGACCTGCTTCCAGAAGTGGTTCCAGAAGGGCAAATCCGACCAAGCGCGGATAGCTGAAATTGTTGAAAATAGCGCCTGTTTAGGCGCTATTTTTTTAGCTGAAAACTGACATTAAATATCCTTATTTTTTGTTTTTAGATTTAATTATCAATTAGTTATTTGTTTTTATTGCCATCGTTATTTTTCAGCGCTGCGTTGACCTAACCTCTTTAGATACGATTCCACTTATTTCCACTTCACTTTGCTTTTGGTCTAACCACATCCATTTTATTTCCACTTTGAACCGGAAAAAGTCGGGATCCTACCGGCGAAATAAAATGTGTAGTGTGAACTCATCGGAAAAGAATGGGATGACCGATAAGTACCAGCGGCTATTTAAGCTGCAAGTTACCCAACTCGGGTTCGTCGTGCTGACATTAGCAGCCTCCACGGAGGGATAAACGACAGAATTCATTAATTTATTCAAATTTACCATTTAGAGATCGGTTAAATGAGTGAAAGTCATATTCGTTTCAATATGGTGGAAGATGGTCTGGACCCAACCGCAGTGACCAAGGAACTTTTGATGGTTATCGATGGTTGGCTAAAGGAAGAAGGAGCCTATACCACTGAGGTGCAGCAGCAAATGCTGGAGTCACACGTTAAGGCGATGGTTCTGCGGGCTAAAACCGGCGAACCGCTACCGGAAGTTGATAGATCTCTGTTTGAAGAGATCTCATCTGAATCTATGCAGTTAGCTGAACGTGCCGTTAACGCATTACCGGGCTTACCCATCGAAGAAGCCTATTTATTGTCCGTACATTTTGAAATTGCGCGTTCGAACGCTTAATTCCATTGGAGATAGAACCTATGAAACAAATCGTTGTTGTTATCGGAGACCGTTTAGGTAAAGGCCAGAAAGTTGCTGCCGGTGTTGAAGCTGCGGGTGGCAAGGCCATTGTTATTCCTGGTGTGGCTGCGGATATGAAGCTGGGCGACATTATGAATGCTGAGCAGGGTGATATCGGTATTTCCTTCTGCGGAAGCGGTGGGGCCGGAGCCATTACTGCTCAAAATAAATATGGCTATAAAGTTCGCCATGGCATGCGCTCAATTGAGGAAGGGGAAACCGCGATTAAAGATGGTTGTACCGTACTGGGCTTTGGTTTTATGGATAAAGAAGAGCTGGGTGAGCGTTTAGTTAAGGCATTTAATAAAAAATACGGCAACGCATAATGAAAGAGCATCTTAAAACATCGGTGCGCGTCAGTGGACGGGGCGATACAAAACAAAAAGCGATCGCTGACGCATTGAACTCCGTGCAACGCACGGTATTGAAGGAAAGCAGCAACATCATTCTACGTATTGAACCTCTCGACGTTGAAGTGATTAACGCCACGGTAAAAGTGACGAAAGAAAAGTTTCTGTTTGTCTTTTTTCCACGGGATCGTGAGTTCTATTCGGTTGTTTTAGATGTGGCTTTAGATGTGACCCTGCTGAATGTTCAAGAGATACGTTTCGAGTCGGTGTAATACACCGACCGGGATGTTTTAGAGGAAAGACAAATGGATGCAACTACAACCGTTTCTGTGTTTGAAATCCTGATAAAGTCGTTAATTATCGGGGGACTGTGCGGTGTTGGTCTTGGTGCCGGTGCTGCGCGTATGTTCCATGCCCCGACGATTCAGGGGATGGGCGCATTTCGTACTTTAGGTGAGCTGAACTCTTGTGAAGGAGATCCGGCGTCTCACTTCTCGTTTGGTTTAGGCTTCTTCTTCAACGCCTGGGCATCATCCGTTGCTGCTGGTGCGTTTACTCAGGACGTCGATCACCGCATTATCCCTAACTGGGGGGCGGCGGCGCTAATGATCAAAAACCGCAATATATCGGAAACTCTGCATAATCCTAAAAAAATGGCGATTGCCTGCGGCATTATTGGTGCTGTGGTGGTGGCTTTCCTGAATACCACTGCTTCCGCGGTTCCTGCTTCATTACAAACTACGGCAACTAACGTACTGGTGCCTGCGGCTAACCTGCTGGTTAACACCGTGATGCCGGTTATTTTCTGGTTAGCTGCCATGGATGCGGGTCGTCGTTCTGGCTTCTGGGCAACCCTGTTTGGTGGCTGTGCACAGTTAATTATGGGTAACGCTATCCCGGGTTTAGTGCTGGGTATCTTGATCGGTAAAGGCGTTGAGGATAACGGTTGGAACAAAGTCACAAAGGTCATGATGTTTGCCGTGATCCTGCTGTTTGTTCTAAGTGGATTCTTCCGTGGTTTCGATGTGAAGCTGCTGCAGTCTTTCGCGTTAGATGTACCGAACTGGTTAGAACACGTTCATAACGTAATGACTGGTAAATAATTTCATTGGTAGAGCCTTCATCAATGTTTAGTGAAGTATCACGGCTCTGCTGACAAGCGATTAATCAATGACAGTAAACACAATTACCAGGACTTGATAATGAATACAGAATTAAAAAGCGATTTTTGGTATGCGGAGTGGACCTTTCCCCTCTTCGTTGGCCTGCTATCGGCCGGGGTATTTGCCGGTACGCATATGTATGTAGTGTATGGTTTCGGTGCATTTAACGAAGTGGCATTTGTGGCGATGTTACGCTCCGGTATTGATACCGGTGTGTATGGTGCGGTAGCCGCGTTTGGTGCCAGCTTCCTGTTTGCACGGATTATCGAAGGTTCTCTGGTTGGTATTCTGGATATCGGTGGGGCGATTCAAACCGGTCTCGGTTTAGGCGTACCGGCACTCTTACTTGCCGGTGGTTTTGACTTCCTGGTGATGAACTTCTATGCGGCGTTAGCGACTGGCATGGTGTTAGGTATCGCGGTAGGTGTGATTATTATTCTGGCGCGTATTTTTACCGTTAATCAGGGTAACTCCACCTATGGTGCTGACGTCATGATGGGAGCCGGTAATACTTCCGGTCGTTTTCTGGGGCCGTTGATTATTCTGGCGGCAATGGCGGCTTCTATTCCTATCGGTATTGGTTCATTAATTGGCTCTCTGCTGTTCTACGTGTGGAAAAAACCGGTAGCAGGCGGGGCAATTTTAGGGGCCATGGTTTTGGGTTATTTCTTCCCGATTGCCGCATAAACAGTTGTATTCAGTGTAACAAGTGAGCAGATATCATGAATGATTTAATCATTAAGCAAGCAAAACTGGTTAATGGCGACGTCGTGGACGTGGTGATTAACGAAGGGAAAATCCGTGAAATTGGTCCGTTAGTCGGCGATGGTCTGACGGCAAAAAAGCAGATCGATCTCGACGGAAAGTACTATATCAGTGCTGGCTGGATTGATGCTCACACCCATTGTTACCCGGCATCCCCCATTTATTTTGATGAGCCGGATTTAGCCGGCGCGGCCTGCGGAGTTACGACGGTAATCGACGCTGGTAGCGTTGGCGCTGACGATGTTGATCACTTCTATTCGCTGGTGAAGAAGGCGAAAACCAATGTGTATTCATTTTTAAATATTGCACGCATTGGCATTATTGCGCAGAACGAACTGTCAGACATGAGCAAAATTGATGACGCCAGTCTGCAGCAGGCAATAAAACGCCATCCTGATTTTGTGGTGGGCATCAAAGCGCGAATGAGTAAGAGCGTGGTGGGTGAAAATGGTATCGCGCCGCTGATTCGTGCCAAAGAGATGCAAAAAGAGAGTGGCTTACCATTAATGGTGCACATTGGTAATAATCCGCCAAATTTGGACGAAATTGCCGATCTACTCACCAAAGGGGACATCATTACCCACTGTTTTAACGGTAAACCCAATAAGATTTTAGATGTGGACGGTAATTTAAAACCGGCCATTCAACGCGCTTTAGCACGTGGCGTGATTCTGGACGTTGGTCACGGCGGTGAAAGCTTTAGTTTCTCAGTCGCCGAACAGGCGATGAAGATCGGAACCTATCCTGACCTTATCAGCTCGGATATTTATCATCGTAACCGCATTAATGGCCCGGTCTATAGTCTGGCTGCGGTCATGACCAAGTTTTTATGTATGGGATTCTCACCAAAACAGATTCTCGACTGCGTGACGGTGAAAGCAGCCGATTTATTGCACCTTAAAGGTAAGGGGCATCTGGACGTCGGCTACGATGGCGATGTGACTATTTTCGATATTAAAGATGAAAAAATCGAACTGTCCGATGCAGAAGGTCAAGTAAGAATCGGTACGCAAAAATTCGTTCCTATCGCAGCCATCGTTGCGGGGGAAAGTCTTATAACTAAAGAAGGTGAGTCAGACTATGCCATCGATTTATGAAAAATATAATTTAAGAAAAGTGATTAACGCCTCAGGACGTATGACCATACTCGGCGTCTCAACGCCTAAGCCAGAAGTGGCGGATGAAGTTCTTTTTGGTCTTAATCACTATTTTGAAATCAAAGATCTGGTGAATAAGACCGGTGCCTATATCGCCAAATTATTAGGCGTAGAGAATGCCGTGGTGGTTTCTTGTGCCTCGGCGGGGATTGCCCAATCAGTAGCGGCCGTTATCGTTAAAGATGACCAAGATCTGTTATTGAATCTCCACAGTTCGGATAAAGCTGTACCGCGTGAAATTGTGATGCCGAAAGGGCATAACGTTAACTTTGGCGCCCCGGTTGACACCATGGTGTCGCTGGGGGGCGGTAAAGTGGTTGAGGCCGGCTTTGCTAATGAATGTAGTGCCGAGCAATTAGCGGCGAAAGTTACGCCGCAAACGGCGGCCATTCTGTATATCAAGTCTCACCATACGGTACAGAAAAGTATGCTGACGGTGGTTGAAGCTGCCGCAGTTGCCAGAAAATATGCTTTACCACTGATTGTTGATGCGGCAGCAGAAGAAGAGCTGACGGCTTATTATCAGATGGGCGCCGATCTGGTTATCTATAGCGGCGCTAAAGCCATTGAAGGGCCAACCAGCGGTCTGGTTATCGGTAAAAATCAGTATGTTGAATGGGTGAAGTTGCAGAGTAATGGCATTGGTCGGGCCATGAAGGTGGGCAAAGAAGGCATCCTCGGTTTGACATTGGCCATCGAACTTTATCTGACCGCTAAAAAAGAAACCGGTCAGGAAATGGTGGAGAAAATGACACCGTTTATTAACGATCTGAATGCTATTCCCGGTATTACTGCCAAAGTGGTGTGGGATGCTGCCGGGCGCGATATTGCCCGCACCGAAATCTCGTTTGATGAAAAGGCTATTGGCAAAAATACTTTCGACATTATGAAACAGCTGAAGCTAGGGGAGACGGCGATTTATTTCCGCGAATACAAAGCGAATGAAGGCAAAGTAGAAGCTGATGTCCGTAGCGTTACTGCACCTCAGCTTGATGTTATCTCTTCTTCTATTCGTCAATTAGTTACCGGAGTATAAATTATGAAATTAAGTCCTAATTATTATAAAGATCGCGTTTGTCTTAACGTATTAGCGGGCTCAAGAGAAAATGCCCGTGATATCTATGCGGCTGCTGAAAAACATGTGGTGGTGGGGGTGCTATCCAAAAACTACCCTGATTTAGCCAGCGCGATTGAAGATATGACTCAATATGCCAACGATATCGAAAATGCACTTTCTGTTGGTTTGGGCGCAGGGGATCCAAACCAGTCAGAAATGGTTTCCCAAATTTCTAAAGTGGTTCAGCCACAGCATGTGAATCAGGTATTTACCGGTGCACCCATCAGTAGAGCGTTGTTGGGGCAGAATGAAACCATCGTTAATGCGCTGGTTTCGCCAACTGGTAAAGTGGGTCTGGTTAAAATCTCCACCGGTCCGCTAAGCTCCACCTTCCCGGACGCTATCGTTCCGGTTGAAACCGCGATTGCCATGTTGAAGGATATGGGTGCTAGTTCAATTAAATTCTTTAATATGAATGGATTAGCCCATAAAGAAGAGTTTGCTTATGTGGCGAAAGCCTGTGCAGAACATGATTTTTATCTGGAACCTACCGGCGGTATTGATTTAGACAATTTTGAAGAAATTCTCAAAATTGCGCTGGATGCCGGTGTAGAAAAAGTGATTCCGCATATTTATAGCTCAATTATTGATTCAAAAACCGGCAATACTCGTCCCGAAGATGTGAAAACGCTTTTAGCCATGGTTAAAAAATTAGTAGGTTAATGAACTCGAGCTTTCATGCTATCTATTGGAAGCTTTATCACTAAACGGCAGGTTGATGACAGGTGTTTAAGCCTGCCGAGTGTTGATGGTCTTCCGGCTTAACGCGTAACGATGAGTGCATTACGGTTACTGCCGGAATATCAATAGTCATTAATTTGAAAGGTTTATTAGTCGTCTCCGGCTTTTTTGTCAAAAGACTTCTATCTTTAATTATTCCTACTGGTTTTATTGCCGACTGGCTTTTCATTTTTCTAATTGGGTTAAGGGTATATTTGTGGCGCTGTTTCCTTATCAACGTCTTGCTTATTTATTTAATGCCATTCAGTCCGAAACACTGCCGCAGGAAGAGCTGGCTAAACGTTTCGATGTATCAACTCGGACTATTCGTACCGATGTAACGGCACTAAATGATGTCTTAATCAGCTATGGCGCAAATATCGTGTATGACAGAGGGTTAGGGTATCGTCTGAAGATCACGGACTCCCAAAGCTTTGCCACCTTGCCGATGCAGAAATACCAAAGTAAAAGTATCCCACGTACCGCAAAAGAGCGAGTGGATGCGTTGTTGTTGAAGTTTTTAATGGCATCACTTCCCATCAAACTGGATGATATTGCCGAAGAGTGGTTTGTCAGTCGTGGGACGTTACAGCACGATATGACGGCCGTCCGAGAACAACTGACCAAATATCAGCTCACATTAGACACCATTCCTCGACAAGGGATTAAGCTGTCTGGGGTTGAACAGGCGATTCGAGCCTGTATTACCGATGTGCTGTGGCAGCAGTTTTCTACAGAACCAGAGCGTTCCCTGAACAGCTTTAAACAGGATATTTTAACCAATATTGATCTCACCTATATTGGAAAAATTCTGCAAAACAGCGTTAACCGCTTTGATATTCGTCTGACCAATGAAGGTCGCCAATATCTGATTTTTAATGGAGCGGTGTCTATCCTACGTATTACCCGCGGTCACGAGATTGTTAACTTTGACGTAGAAGACATTGATAGCGTGATTAAAAGTGCTGCTAGTGAGATTTCTAAAGGCTTTGTGTACTTTCTTGGCAGTGAGATTTCATCGGCGGAAGAGGAGTATCTGGGGGTTCAAATTTCAGCCCAACGGATACCTTATAATCAGGGTTCGGTGGTGGCTGAAAGTAATAGCGATGAACTGGTTGATTATATTCTCAGCTATATTAATGATTCCTATAATTATGATTTACGCGGTGATGTGAAGTTAAAGACTGACTTATCTACGCATTTAGCCGCTATGTTGACCCGCGTTCGCTACCAGATTAATACCAAGAATCCGCTGCTATCGGATATTAAACAATATTATCCATTTGCTTATGACGTGACGCTTAGTGCCATGGCCAACGTAGAAGATAAACTGCCTTACACTATTAGCGAAGATGAGCTGGGGTATTTAGCGGTGCATATCGGCGTTGGCCTGGAGCGTAATTATAATGTGGGCTACACCCGTCATCCGCATGTGCTGGTAGTAACCGACTCCGGTAACTCCACGATTCGTATGATCGAAGCTAAAATTGTGCGCGAGTTTCCACAGCTTAAACTGCATCGGGTGATTGCACTGCATGAGTATGAAGAGCTGGATTCGGTGGAAGAAGACTTTGTGATTACCACCGTTCGGCTAACAGAGAAAAATAAACCAATCGTTAAAATCGCGCCGTTTCCGACGCCTTATCAGTTAGAGCAGGTAGGGCGTTTAGCGATGGTGGACAGAACTAAGCCTTATATTCTTGAGCGTTTCTTTGATGAACGGCATTTTATGATCGTCAAAGGTAAAATGACGCAAGAAACCTTGTTTAAGCGAGTATGTAAAAAATTAGAAGCCGATGGTTATATTACTAAGGACTTCTACCCGTCATTGGTGGAGCGAGAATCTATCGTTTCAACGTTGTTAGGAGAGGGGATTGCTCTACCTCACTCACTGGGACTATTGGCGAATAAAACCGTCGTTGTGACCATATTGGCACCAAACGGTATTGAGTGGAATAAAGAGAAGAAAGAGACGGCAAACGTTATTTTCCTGTTGGCTATCAGTAAAGCCGAGTATGAAGAAGCGATGGCAATCTATGATTTGTTTGTCACCTTTGTACGAGAAAAAGCCACCAAACGTTTATTGAATAGTAAGAGTTTTAATGACTTTCAGGTGATAGCTAAAGATAGCCTTGGTCGTAGCGCATAAGATAATGAAGGGAAAGCTAAGCGGTGTCACAACCTTAGCCCCTTTTATTAGCTTAACCACAGGTTATGATTTGGCTAATTAGCTAAATAACGTGCAACACCATGAATGAAATTCAATCTTTGTCTGTTTTATTCAATTAAAAATAAACCATGTTAATAGCATGGTTTATTTTTTTATTTTTAATTTATTATTTCTTGATATAGCTTTAGCCGCGTTGAATAAAAAACATTAACATGATCGTGTGTTTATTAATCACCCTGTGCTTTTTTTATTCGGTCTCAATAACAGGTGTTATTAAATTGTTGCTGGGTGTGGGTCGTGACTCGATAAGGGGAAGCAATTTTTTAATATTAGATTACATGTAGTTAATTCTATTTTTTGCGGCATCCATTATTCATAATGGGATAGATTAGTTTACATTTTATATACACTAACTCTTTTTGCTTACTGAGTGTGTTGTTTTTTTGATATCCATCAACGATATCAATGGGGCAGTTGCCTATAGTGCAGTGGTGCAAAAATATAATTTTAAGATTATAGTTTCTTAGTGTGGAAACCTGAATAATTATAGGTTGATGATATAGGTAATATTGTGTGGAAGCAGTCTATGGATTGCCATTTTAATTAGCAAACAGTGAGTATAATATGCTTCAAATAATTGCTCTGGTGGTTGTTGCAATCACTATTTTTTTACTGATAAAACAATATGAAACGCGGATGGTGTTAATTGGCTCAGGTTTGATTATGTGCCTGTTAGCGTTGAGTCCAATGGCCGGTCTGGATGCTTTTAGCGAGCGAATGACTTCCGGCAGCCTTATTCAGGCGATTTGTGCCAGTATGGGTTTTGCTTATGTGATGAAGTATACCCAGTGTGATATGCATCTGGTGCGTACGTTGGCTGGCATGATGAACCGTCTGGGTTTCTTCCTGATCCCTGCGACGGTTATTGTTACTTATATCATTAATACCGCCATTCCTTCTGCTGCTGGCTGTGCTGCGGCAGTAGGCGCGACATTAATCCCACTGTTGATTGGTGCGCGTATTCACCCGGCTATCGCTGCGGCAGCGGTATTGAGTGGAACTATTGGTTCCTTCTTAAGCCCGGGCATGTCCCATAATGCTTTCGTTTCTAACCTGTTTAATGAAGTCATGCAAAATACGGCCGATTTTAAAGAAATGTCGGTTATGGACTTAATTGGACTGCATGCTCCGTACAGTGTTGCCGTTGGTCTAATCGGTGCGGTATCACTGTCAGTTGTGGCTTTGGTTCGTAAAGAGTATCGGATTACGCCAAGTGAAGATGCAGTGGTTGCTCAGGGTAGCGAAGAAAAAGAACAGGTTAAAGCTAACTATCTGTACGCTACCGCGCCATTTATTCCCTTAATTCTGTTGCTGATTGCTGGCCTGACTGATTGGTTTGGTGCAGTTAAAATGAGCGTACCGGCCGCCATGGTTATCGGTGCTATCTATGCACTGTTGATTACTCGTTGTAACCCAACCACCATGACTAAGCAGTTCTTCAACGGTATGGGTAATGCCTACGGTGATGTTCTGGGTATCATCATTGCTGCTGCGGTGTTTGCCGCAGGTTTGAAAACGTCTGGATTAATCGACAGCTTTATTTACTTCCTGACTCATAATCCGGAGCTGGCTCGTTGGGGCGGTACTATCGGTCCATTCTTAATGGGTATTATTACCGGTTCTGGTGATGCTGCGGCATTAGCCTTTAACGAAACGGTGACGCGTAGCGCTGCTGCTTTAGGCTACACCATTCCTGATATGGGTATGGCTGCGGCGATTTCTGGTGCTTTAGGTCGTACCATGTCACCGATTGCCGGTGTAACGATTGTTTGTGCTGGCTTAGCCGCTGCCAACCCGGTAGAGGTTATTAAGCGTACCGCACCCGGTATGATTATCGGTGTCATTTTTATCGCCCTGTTTATGTTATAAGAACTAAAATAAGGAAAGTGTAATGTCGACTATTGATTTAAACCAATTAGTAACATGGCGTCGTGAACTTCACCGTTTTCCAGAAATCGGCTGGTCCGAATTTACGACAACGGCGCGTTTAATCACTGAACTACGTAATATGGGCCTTGAGGTTATCGCTGGACCAAAAGTGATTAATCGTGAATTTGTTCGTGGTCGCAAAGCTGACGTTGTGGAGCGTGGGCTGGCACTGGCGAGAGAAAGAGGCGTTGATGAAGCGCTGTTGGCTGAGATGGATGAACTAACCGGCTGTATGGCAACTTATGACACCGGTAAACCAGGTCCAACTATCGCTTTGCGTTTTGACATTGACTGCGTGAACGTGCAGGAATGTGCGATCGGTGAGCATGTGCCTAACAATGAAGGTTTTGCCTCTAAAAGTGCGGGTTTAATGCATGCCTGTGGTCACGATGGACATATGTCTATTGGTTTAGGTATTGCAAAATGGTTAGTAGAAAACGGTAGTTCACTGAGCGGAAAAGTGAAGTTGCTTTTCCAACCGGCTGAAGAGGGCGTTCGTGGCGCAAGACCGATGGCAGAAAGCGGCATTGTTGATGATGCTGATTACTTCTTAGGTATGCACCTTGGCTTTATTGCTAAAACTGGTGAAATTGTGGTTAATCCTAACAGTTTCCTGTGTACCACCAAATATGACTTCCGTTTCTACGGTGCGCCAGCTCATGCGGGCGCTGAACCACATTTAGGTCGTAATGCACTGGCGGGTGCCTGCCATGCTGCGACACAAATGCTGGGTATTTCCCGTCATGGTAAAGGTATGTCTCGTATTAACGTTGGCGTTATCCGTGCTGGTGAAGGCCGCAACGTGGTACCTGCTTATGGTGAACTGCAGGTTGAAGTTCGCGGTGAAGATGAGACTATCAATAGCTTTATGGCTGAACAGGTTGAGCGTATGGCTGCGGGTGCCGCACATAGCTTTGACTTGCGCCTGGAAAGTGAAGTGATGGGTGAAGCGGTTGATTTGCAAAACGACAAAGAGCTGATCGATCTGTTGACTCAGGTTGTGGGTCAGTATCCAGAGCTAACTGCAGTACCAGAGCGAGTGTTCGGCGGTAGTGAAGATGCAACCATTCTGGCTAAGCGCGTTCAGCGCCACGGCGGAAAATCACTGTACTTTATCGTCGGTGCGGATCTGAAAGCAGGTCACCATCAGGCAGAGTTTGATTTTGATGAAAAGCAGTTGGCAACGGCGGCTAATCTATTCATCGGATGTCTGCAAAAGCTAATGACTAAATAATTAGTTTATTGCGTTAAAAAGCCGCCTTTTTAGGCGGCTTTTTTATGATATGGCGATCATAACCGATTATTGGGCTGGGCCAGCGACTCTTCCCGGCTGTGCATCAAAACTGACGCCTGATTCGTGGCGACTATCATTACCCATCACATAGAGATAGGTCGGCATGATATCCGCAGGGGTTTTTAGCAGTGCTGAATTCTCATCGGGAAAGGCCGAAGCCCTCATTGAGGTACGAGTACCGCCAGGATTAATACAGTTAATCCTCAGGTGGCTTCCTTGATATTCATCCGCCAGTACCTGCATTAGACCCTCGGTCGCGAATTTAGACACCGAATAGGCTCCCCAACCACGACGTCCCTTACGTCCCACGCTTGAACTACTAAAAATCAAAGAGGGGGAAGAGGCTTTAAGCAACAGTGGTAATAGCGCCTGAGTCAGCATAAACCCAGCATTAACGTTAACCTGCATTACCTGTTGCCACTGAATGGGGTCTTGTTCTGCAATCGGGGTAATTTCTCCAAGAAGGCCGGCGCTGTGAAGCAAACCGTCTAAACGATCGGTTAGATGAGCAATTTTCTCAGCCAGCGTTTGATACTCTTCTGGGGTCGCCGTTAGTAAATCAAAAGCAAACAGCGTGGCCGGTTGACCTCCCTGTTGACTAATTTCTTGTGCAACTTGCTTAAGCTTGCTTTCACTTCGACCGAGCAGGATGAGCTGCGCACCGTGGCGTGCATAGGTGAGTGCGGCTTCTTTACCGATTCCATCACTGGCGCCAGTGACCATAATTATCTTCTGGTTAAGTAAATCGCGCGGTGCCTGGTAGTGCATAATCTCTCCTTACGGTATATTTGTCCGGTTAACGGACTGCGTTGCTGTATAACGGAATGATAGATGATAGCGCCTAAATTGAATTCTGCGCCAGTAGTCTCAATATAAAGTTCTATACTTCATCCATTGTTGTTTAGGCAACGTTCGCTTATTGCCAGCTTAATTTATAGGAAAATACTTGTGGAGTGGATTTATCAGTACGGCCTGTTTTTGGCAAAAATTGCCACCTTTGCTATCGCTATTGCTGCTATCGCACTATTGATTATCAGCGCTACTCAGCGTAAATCAGGGCGTCGTGGTGAGCTGACATTAACTGATTTAAGCGAACAATATCGCAATATGCAGGAAGAAATGGCGTTTGCGCGTTTACCTCCGGCAGAACAGAAACTGTGGAATAAAGAGCAGAAGAAAAAGGATAAGGCCGAAGCCAAAAAAGCCAAGTTAGAGGCTAAAAACGGCGAGAAGAAAACTGAAAAGTCCTGCGTATACGTCCTTGGGTTTAAGGGCAGTATCGATGCACATGAGGTTGAAGCATTGCGGGAAGAAGTGACAGCGATTCTGGCAATAGCGAAAGCCGGAGATGAGGTACTGCTGAAGCTGGAAAGCCCTGGTGGTATGGTGCATGGTTATGGATTAGCGGCATCTCAATTAGATCGTTTACGTAAGAAGGGCATTCGCTTGACGGCGGTCGTGGATAAAGTGGCGGCCAGCGGTGGTTATATGATGGCCTGTGTCGCGGATCGCATCGTAGCGGCACCTTTTGCAGTGATTGGTTCTATCGGCGTGGTGGCTCAGTTGCCTAACTTCCATCGTTTACTGAAGAAAAACGATATTGACGTAGAACTGCATACCGCCGGTGAGTTTAAACGTACGCTGACGCTGTTTGGTGAAAATACCGATCAAGGGCGAGAAAAATTCCGTGAAGAGTTGAATAAAACCCATCAACTATTTAAAGATTTTGTGCGGGAACAGCGTCCATCGTTGGATATTGATCAAGTGGCAACCGGTGAACATTGGTTTGGTATTCAGGCTAAAGAAAAAGGGCTGATTGATGATATCGGTACCAGTGACGATCTGGTCATTGACTATATTCAGCACAGTGATGTGATTAGTGTGTGTTATGCACAGCGTAAACGCTTGGTTGACCGAGTGACTGGCAGCGTTGCAGAAAGCACTGACCGATTGTTATTACGCTGGTGGCAGCGTGGGCAGAAACCGTTGGTTTAAGCATTATTCAGTGAGATGGTGTTTAAAAAGGGAGGTTCTGTTAGTCCTCCCTGCGATGACTGATAAATCTTCTCAAATCAGCAGAAGCGGAAATTCCGGCTGTAAATATTAATGAGTAAATATCGCCATTACGCTCAGCCGGAAGACCATCAGCTTTTAGCTACGGAGCGCGACAGGCCTACTTTTACTATGGGCGCTCCGGCAGCTTTCGCTGCTACGACCCAAACGTAAAACTCTCCTGTCGTTTAGCGATGAGCCCTTTGCCATCAAATTGAGGAGGCGCTCATTTTCATATGGTAATCCCTCACACTGAACAACGCTTCTGCGCGTGAGTAACTAATCCTGTAAATAATATTTAGCGGATAGCACATGGGCAAGATGCTTAAACATATTAAATACCGCGGTGGTTTTAGCGGTCGGTAAATCGTTTTCATCGAGAAAGTAATCACCGCGAAAAACCAGAACACTGCCTTTTTGCTCTACGTCAGTGGCTTCCATACCGTGAATATAATCTTCATGGTGACGAATTATCTGATTGGCTTCATCCAATAATGCCTGACGGCCGATCGGGGTTGTTTCATTACGCATTTATAGCTCCAATAGAAGAGGACAGATAGATTATTTTAATCATCGGTGCTCAGCAGAGCAATGCGTTAAGTTATCCGTCAGAAAACGATTTTTCCAATAGAAGTGTTGAGTATTGCCGCGATAAAAAATCGTTTGTTGAGCTAATTTTGTTGCGTAGCGCTTTTTATCAGGTAGAGTTATGGGCTTTCGGATGAAGAGTCAGCGTGATTGTTTGTGGGTCTTGACTGACCTCTATTGATTTTAACATCTTGGTTTTTATAGCACATTCAGTTTTACAGGTTGACATCCTGTATTTTGCTACAATATAACAGTCATGCTTCTTTATCAGCGGCTGAATGTCGAATTTCCTTCAAGAAGGACTAATTTAGGTAAACAACATTATGGGTAAAGCGCTCGTTATTGTGGAGTCCCCGGCCAAGGCCAAAACAATCAATAAATATTTAGGAAGTGACTACGTAGTTAAGTCCAGCGTTGGTCATATCCGGGATTTACCAACGAGTGGTTCGGCAACTAAAAGCACTGCTGCCAAAGGCAGTAAAGTTAAAAAAGATGCCAAACAGGCTCTGGTTAACCGTATGGGAATCGATCCCTATCATGACTGGGCCGCTCACTATGAAATTCTTCCCGGCAAAGAGAAAGTTGTCGCGGAACTAAAAGCGTTAGCCGAAAAAGCTGACACTATCTATCTGGCAACCGACCTTGACCGCGAAGGGGAGGCCATAGCATGGCACCTGCGGGAAGTGATTGGTGGTGACGACGACCGTTATCGTCGTGTGGTATTTAATGAAATTACCAAAAATGCCATCCAGGAAGCGTTTAAAGAGCCGGGAGAGTTAAACCTCGATCGTGTTAACGCCCAGCAGGCGCGTCGCTTTATGGACCGAGTAGTGGGCTATATGGTTTCCCCTCTGCTTTGGAAAAAAATTGCCCGTGGTTTATCCGCTGGCCGGGTACAGTCTGTGGCTGTGCGTCTGGTGGTGGAGCGTGAGCGTGAAATTAAAGCATTTGTGCCAGTAGAGTATTGGGAACTGCATGCCGATTTAAACTACGGTAGTGATGCCCCATTACAAATGCAGGTTACTCATCGCAACGATAAAGCATTTAAGCCGGTTAATCGTGATGAAACTCATGCGGCTGTTGCTCTGCTGGAAAAAGCGCAGTATCAGGTTTTAGAACGCGAAGATAAACCGACTAGCAGCAAACCCAGCGCACCTTTTATTACCTCAACCCTGCAACAGGCGGCGAGTACTCGTCTGGGCTTTGGGGTAAAGAAAACCATGATGATGGCCCAACGCTTGTATGAAGCGGGTCATATTACCTACATGCGTACTGACTCAACCAACCTGAGTCAAGATGCGTTGAACATGGTACGTGGTTATATCAACGATAATTTTGGTGAAAAATATTTACCATCCCAGCCGAATCAGTACAGCAGTAAAGAAAACTCACAGGAAGCGCACGAAGCGATTCGACCTTCTGATGTGAATGTGCTGTCTGAACAACTGAAGGATATGGAATCGGATGCTCAGCGTCTTTATCAGCTGATTTGGCGCCAGTTTGTTTCTTGCCAAATGACGCCAGCAAAATATGATTCAACCACGCTAACGGTTAAAGCGGGCGATTTCCTGCTGAAAGCCAAAGGGCGTACGCTGCGTTTTGACGGTTGGACTAAAGTATTACCAGCCTTGCGTAAGAATGATGAAGATAAGACCTTACCGGTTGTGGATGTAGGTAGCCAATTGACCTTAGAACAGCTACTGCCAAGCCAGCATTTTACCAAGCCACCGGCGCGTTTTAGTGAAGCATCGTTGGTTAAAGAGTTGGAAAAGCGCGGTATTGGCCGTCCGTCAACTTATGCGTCAATCATTTCGACTATTCAGGATCGAGGCTATGTCCACACTGAGAATCGTCGCTTCTACGCAGAAAAAATGGGTGAAATTGTAACCGACCGTCTGGAAGAGAATTTCCGTGACTTAATGGATTACGACTTTACCGCACGGATGGAAAACGATCTGGATAGCGTGGCAACCAATAAAGCACCGTGGAAAGGGGTATTGAATAATTTCTTTACCCACTTTAGCCAGCAGCTTGAACAGGCAGAGCAAGATCCTGAAGTCGGCGGAATGCGCCCGAATCAGGTGATCCTCACCTCGATTGATTGTCCAACCTGTAACCGTAAGATGGGCATACGTACTGCCAGCACCGGGGTATTCTTAGGGTGTTCAGGTTATGCTTTACCGCCAAAAGAGCGCTGTAAGCAGACTATCAACCTGATTCCTGAATCAGAAGTGCTCAACGTACTGGAAGGGGATGATGCTGAAACTAACGCATTGCGTTCACGTCACCGCTGTAAGAAGTGCGGTACAGCAATGGATAGTTACCTGATTGATAATCAGCGTAAGCTTCACGTTTGTGGTAATAACCCGGAATGTGATGGTTACGAGATTGAAGAGGGTGAATTCCGCATTAAGGGCTATGACGGCCCGGTGATTGAGTGCGAGAAGTGTAGCTTTGAAATGCATCTGAAAGTCGGCCGCTTTGGTAAATACATGGGCTGTACCAATCCAGACTGTAAGAATACCCGTAAAATTTTACGCAATGGTGATATTGCGCCGCCAAAAGAAGATCCTATTCCTTTGCCGGAGTTGCCATGTGAAAAATCAGACGCCTACTTTGTGTTACGCGATGGTGCGGCAGGTCTGTTTTTAGCGGCGAATACTTTCCCTAAATCTCGTGAAACCAGAGCGCCAAGAGTAGAAGAATTGATCCGCTTTAAAGATCGCTTACCGGAAAAACTGCGCTATTTGGCAGAGGCTCCGGCGGCCGATCCTGAAGGCAATAAAACGATTGTTCGCTTTAGCCGTAAAACCAAGCAGCAATATGTGTCCTCTGAAAAAGACGGGAAAGCGACCGGTTGGTCGGCATTTTATATTGATGGCAAGTGGTCTGAAACGAAGAAGTAACGAAAGTGACTGATTAAGTAGATACTGCTTGATATAAAACGCCCTGTATGTAACTTAGCTACAGGGCGTTTTATTTTGTGAGCCTGATATGGGAGCAATAAGAGTGGTGTATCATTTTATTGCCTTGTGACGTTTGATCTCGATTTGATGAGACTCACTTTTAGTCTTTCTGAGCCTTCACCGAATGACAGAATAAAGCATAAGTTTCTTTTTAGAATCGTGATACTTGTTAAGTGGTGGTGTAAAGCATGAAATTACAACAACTTCGCTATATTGTTGAAGTGGTAAATCACAATCTGAATGTCTCTTCTACGGCGGAACGCCTGTATACTTCACAGCCAGGCATCAGTAAACAGGTGCGAATGCTGGAAGATGAGTTAGGCATTCAGATATTTACCCGTAGCGGTAAGCATTTGACGGAAGTGACGCCTGCTGGACAGGAAGTGGTGCGTATCGCACGTGAGGTGCTGTCTAAAGTTGAAGCCATTAAGTCTGTTGCCGGTGAGCATACTTATCCGGATCAGGGCTCACTCTATGTTGCAACCACCCATACCCAGGCGCGTTACGCCTTACCAAAAGCTATCAAAGCCTTTATTGAACGTTATCCTAAGGTATCTTTGCATATGCATCAGGGCTCGCCAACGCAGATTGCAGAGGCGGTATCCAAGGGGAATGCGGATTTTGCCATTGCCACCGAAGCCCTCCATTTATACGACGATTTGATTATGTTGCCTTGTTATCACTGGAATCGGGCAATCGTTGTGAAGTCCGATCATCCATTAGCCAGCAAAAAACATATCAGCATTGAGGAATTAGCTGAATATCAGCTAGTTACCTATACCTTCGGCTTTACCGGTCGTTCGGAGTTGGATATGGCCTTTGGACGGGCAGGGCTGACGCCTAAGATTGTGTTTACCGCCACGGATGCTGATGTGATTAAAACCTACGTGCGCTTGGGGTTAGGCGTAGGTGTATTAGCCAGCATGGCCGTCGACCCACAAGAAGACTCAGATCTGGTGGTTTTAGACGCCAGCCATATCTTTTCCCACAGCACCACCAAGATTGGCTTTCGCCGTACTATTTTCTTACGTAGCTATATGTACAGCTTTATTGAGGGTTTCGCGCCACATTTAACGCGCGATATCGTTGATAAGGCCATAGCACTGAGAGATGCCGACGCTATCGAAGCATTGTTCAAGAATATTGAGCTGCCGGTAAAATAAGATAGGGTTGGTACGTAGGATAGAAGACGTATAGCCCGCGTTAATGGCGGGCTAATGCATAACGGTTATTTGGATAGTAAATGGCCCATCTTGGCGGCTTTAGTATCAAGATATTTTTCGTTTTTCGGGTTACGTCCAACCAGCAGCGGTACTCGTTCAACAATATTGATGCCCGCTTCAGTCAAGATCTCTACTTTCTTCGGATTATTGGTTAACAGACGTACTGCGCTCACATCCAAAAGCTTGAACATATCGGCACAGAGAGTAAAGTCCCGTTCATCAGCAGCAAAGCCCAATTGGTGATTAGCTTCAACGGTATCCGCGCCGAGATCTTGTAGTGCGTAAGCACGAATCTTATTCAGCAAGCCAATATTGCGACCTTCCTGACGGTGATAAAGTAAAATACCACGGCCTTCTTCCGCTATGTGTTGTAATGCGGCTTCCAGCTGAAAACCACAGTCACAACGTAAACTAAATAGCGCATCACCAGTCAGACATTCTGAGTGAATACGAGCCAACACTGGCTTATCGTCGCTAATATCGCCAAATATCAAGGCGACATGGTCATGCCCCGTGGCAAGCTCTTCAAACCCCACCATCAGAAAATCGCCCCATGGTGTTGGTAATTTTGCTTCCGCCACTCTTTTTAACTGCATGATACTCTCCAATAACCAATTTTTACGTTGTGTATCTAAAATCAGGTACAAGGACTGCCTGTAATAATCAGGATTATACTGCTTATGACTATGTCAGTCAGTTAAAGCCAATCATTATAATCTAATCGAGGGCGTTTTGTTGCTAAAAAGTTAAGAAAAAATCAGCATTTCAGTCACGGTATTTTTATTCATTTTGCCATTTTTATGGGATTATAGGCGGTCACAAGCAATATTAATCAGAGTTGAGAAGTAATATGTTGTCGAATAGCTTTACCAAGTGGATAGTTTATGGTGCCTTGATTCTACTGACGATGCCGTTAGTGGTGTGGTTTTGTGACTGGTTATGGACGCCAAACGAAGATAATCCTTTGCTTATTGTTCTATTCTGGGCAACGGAAACCGCCAGTTCACCTTGGGGAGCAATAACCAGCGCTATTTTGGCGTTGTGGTTTGTTTGGCGCATGCAGCTACCGGTGAAACGCGGTATTGCTCTGATAGCTATTCTGGCTGTGGCCATCGTTGGTGGCCAAGTGGTGAAATCTATTGTCAAAGAAACCGTTGAAGAACCTCGTCCTTTTGTTTTGTGGCTAGAGGATGAGTATCAGGTTGATGACCAGTTTTTTTATTCATTACCGCGTAAAGAACGGGCTAAAATCGTTGAGCAGCATTTAAAAGGACAGAAGCGGGTACCTGCATGGCTTTCCAAACATTGGGAGCAGGAAACCGGCTATTCATTCCCTTCAGGCCATACGCTATTTACTGCGACTTGGGCGCTGTTAGGGATGGGCATGCTGGTGCCGCGCCGTCGCTATATTAGCGCAGCGGTATTGATGATATGGGCGGTTACCGTGGCGGGAAGCCGATTACTCTTGGGTATGCACTGGCCTGAAGATTTAATCGTTTCTATATTATTAAGTGTAATATGTGCATTTTGGGCCTGCTGGAGTGCAGAGCGCTGGATTTTTTCTTCACCGGAGATTTCGCCGATTTTGTTGAAAAAATGTGAAGAGTAATCAAGAGAATGACCGAGGATAAATTGAATTATGTGGTAGTATTGCTTACTTATATCAGCAATAAACATAATGATATAGAGAAAGACAGATTTTCTATCTGTGAAGATAAATGCTAAGTTAGATAGATGGTTATTGAAGTATTCTTGGTACAATTCATTCGTTTATCTCTATTTTGGATAGCACTGTGAAATATTTACTGATTGGACTCGTCGTCATCGTTATTCTGGTTATTTCCGTAACGCTGGGCGCACATAATGAACAGGTTGTTACCTTTAACTTTTTAATTGCAAAAGGTGACTATGCATTATCAACGCTGCTGGCGGTACTTTTCGGTAGTGGCTTCATTTTTGGTTGGCTGCTGAGTGGGCTGTTTTATATACGTCTGCGCCTGCGTTTAGGCCGTGCAGAACGTCAGATTAAACGCTTACAGCAAACTGAATCTCCATTATCAGAGGTGAACGCTATACCTTCGGTAATGTCGCAGCAATCCACTAAGGAATAATGCTGTATGCTTGAACTGCTGTTTCTGTTACTGCCCGTTGCTGCTGCATACGGTTGGTATATGGGCCGAAGAGGTGTACAGCAGGAGCGTCAACAGGAAGCGAATAAACTTTCCCGTGGTTACGTGGATGGGGTTAACTTCCTGCTGGCTAACCAACAAGATAAAGCCGTCGATCTTTTTGTCGATATGTTGAAAGAAGACGGTGGTGCTTTTGAGGCACATCTAACGTTAGGTAACTTATTCCGTTCTCGCGGTGAAGTTGATCGCGCCATTCGAATTCACCAGTCTTTGGTGGAAAGCGCCTCTCTTTCTTTTGAACAACGCTTGTTAGCAACGCAACAGCTAGGCTGGGATTATATGGCCGCCGGTTTGTACGACCGCGCCGAGCATATGTTTAACCAATTGGTGAATGAAGCCGATTTCCGTATTTCCGCCTTAAAACAGCTGCTGATTATTTATCAGGCGACCAGCGATTGGCAACAGGCCATTGAAGTGGCTGAAAAATTAGTCAAAGCAGGCAAAGACGGTTTCCGTGTAGAAATCGCACATTTTTACTGTGAGTTGGCGCTGCAAGCTATGGGCTCTGATGATTTGGACAAAGCCATGGGCTTGCTGAAAAAGGCCGCAGTAGCAGATAAAAATTGCGCTCGGGTATCCATTATGACCGGCAGAATCTGGATTGCGCTTAGTGATGATGAGAAAGCAATAGAAGCCCTTGAGCGCGTTATTGAGCAGGATAAAGATTTTGTCAGTGAAACCATCCCAATGCTGCATGAGTGCTATCAGCGTTTAGAACGACCAGAACAGTGGATGAACTATTTAAAACGTTGTGTCGCGGAAAACACCGGCTCTGCCGCTGAACTGATGTTAGCCGATATGCTGGAGCGGTTGGAAAGTCGAGACGTCGCCCAAACATATATTAATCGCCAACTACAATATCACCCGTCAATGAGAGGGTTTTACCGCTTAATGGATTATCAATTAGCCGAGGCTGAAGAAGGTCGAGCGAAAGAGAGTCTGATAGTGCTGAGAGAAATGGTAGGGGAACAGATTCGCACCAAGCCACGCTA
Organism: Pragia fontium DSM 5563 = ATCC 49100; assembly: GCF_900112475.1. GTDB lineage: Bacteria > Pseudomonadota > Gammaproteobacteria > Enterobacterales > Enterobacteriaceae > Pragia > Pragia fontium. The sequence goes on from NZ_FOLW01000002.1 coordinate 498,688, forward strand.
CCGTTGTGAAAAGTGTGGATTGACGGCGAATTCATTATATTGGCATTGTCCATCTTGTAAGGCGTGGTCAACGGTGAAACCGATCCGTGGCTTAGATGGTCAATAACACGATGACTGCTCGACGATAGATGGGTCGAGCGTGAACATGAAAAATAGTATTACAGGAAAACAGTATGTCGACTTCACCTATCATTGTCGCTTTGGACTATGATAATCAGCGCTCAGCCCTTGAACTGGCCGATAAAATAGCACCTAAAGATTGCCGGTTAAAAATAGGTAAAGAGATGTTCTCTCTTTGCGGTCCGGAGCTGGTACGTGAATTACACCAGCGTGGATTTGATGTTTTTCTGGATCTAAAGTTTCACGATATTCCTAATACCGTGGCTAAAAGCGTGGCGGCGGCGGCGGAATTAGGCGTTTGGATGGTCGATGTTCATGCCAGCGGTGGCGCCCGTATGCTGAAAGCGGCAAAAACTGCGTTATTACCTTATGGGAAAGATGCACCTAAGCTGATTGCCGTAACGGTACTCACCAGTATGGATGAGAGCGATTTGCGCGGTATCGGTATTCAGTCCTCTTTAACCGAGCATGCTGAAAGACTAGCGAGACTGGCTAAAGACAATGGTCTGGATGGTGTGGTATGTTCTGCACATGAAGCTAACCATCTGAAATCGCTGTTTGGTGCCGAATTCCAATTGGTGACACCGGGTATCCGTCCTGTTGGCAGTGAACTGGGCGATCAGCGCCGAGTGATGACACCGCCACAAGCATTAGCAGCAGGTGTTGATTATATGGTGATAGGCCGACCTATCACTCAGTCGGTGAATCCTGCTCAGGCTTTGCAGGATATTTTAGCCAGTCTGAGGTAAGCGCCATGGCGGATAACAATAGTCGTTTAGTGTACTCCACGGATGCCGGGCGAATTAAACCGGAAGAGGTTGAAGCGACCCGTCCAAAAGGCGATGGGATTGTCAGAATTCAACGGCAAACCAGTGGACGAAAAGGGAAAGGGGTCTGTATTATTTCGGGCCTTGATCTGGATGACGCTGAATTACAGAAGCTGTCTGCAGAACTGAAGAAAAAATGTGGCTGCGGTGGCGCAACGAAAGACGGTATGATTGAAATTCAAGGCGATAAGCGCGATGAATTGAAAGTGCTGCTAGAATGTAAAGGCTTTAAAGTTAAGCTGGCGGGTGGTTAATCTTAACCGCCGCTATTTTTCCGTTATGATGTGATAAATCCATTGTGAGCTATCATATTTTACTGTTGATATTGATAAAATGAATAAAAAAGCGTTTTATACTGAGCTGCAAAGAGATTTGGCCGCATTGATTGAGGGCGAAAGCGATTTAATTGCTTTATTAGCCAATGCCAGTGCACTGCTGTTTGAACGGCTTGAAAACGTCAACTGGGCTGGGTTTTATTTATTGCGTGACGATGTTTTGGTATTAGGCCCATTTCAGGGAAAAATTGCTTGTACACGCATTCCGGTTGGGAGAGGTGTGTGTGGTACTGCCGTAGCGGAAAAGCGTATCCAGCGTATTGATGATGTTCATCAGTTTGATGGGCATATTGCTTGTGATGGTGCGAGTAATGCCGAGATCGTGTTGCCCATTTATTGTGGTAGCACGATTATCGGGGTATTAGATATAGATAGTGTAGTATTTAACCGTTTTGATAGTGAAGATGAACAAGGGCTAAAAGGTATTGCTGAACTGCTTTCCGGGCAGATTAAGCATTATTGAACCGTTGTTTACGATCATTAGTTTAAACTTGAAGTGCGGATAACGTAGCTTTTACTGAAAGCGTGATTATAATGGCGCGTAATCTACGCCTGCGCTTTTGGGTTAGTTCGTTGTAATCAGGAAATTTCATGGAAAATCAACCTAAGTTGAACAGTAGTAAAGAAGTCATCGCCTATTTGGCGGAAAAGTTCCCGCTGTGTTTTACCCTTGAGGGTGAAGCTCGGCCGCTGAAGATCGGTATTTTTCAGGATGTTGTTACACGACTGCCTGAAGAAACCTTATTCAGTAAAACCCAATTAAGGACTGCTTTACGTTTATATACCTCCAGTTGGCGTTATTTGCATGGGTTGAAATCCAATGCGCAGCGTGTTGATCTGGATGGTGCTGATTGTGGCATGCTGGAAGAGCAGCATGTTGAACATGCCCGCAAACAGCTGGAAGAGGCCAAGGCTCGCGTTCAGGCTCAGCGTGCGGCACAACGTAAAGAAGCGGGTGAGAGTGCGCCAAAACGTCGTCCTCGTCCGGCGGCTAAAAAATCGGCTCAGGGTACCAATCCAACTCAGCCATCCTCTCGTACACAGCCTCAGGCTAAAGCCAATGCTAAATCAGCTCCTGTGCGTGCTGAAGCTCAGGCTAAACCGGTGGAGAAATCTCGTCCGGCTTCTGCCGCAGATATTGCTGCGTTGAAAGCAGGGCAGAATGTTCGTGTTCGTGCTGGTCAAAGCGCAATGGATGCAACGGTTCTCGAAATCGCAAAAGATGGTGTGCGGGTACAGCTGGCTTCAGGTTTAGCAATGCTTGTGCGTGCAGAACATCTACAGTTCTAAGTTGGAGGTCAGCCAGAGCATGAATAACTTAGTCCGGTTAACGGCCATTGCAAGCTTATTTCTCGCAGGATTAAGTTATGCTAAAGAGACGACATACCGTATCGATCAACTTCCCGATTTAAAACAGGAAGCTCAACATGCCACGGTGAGTGAGCGTGTAACTGCACGGTTCACGCGTTCACATTATCGTCAGTTTGAACTTGATGATGCATTTTCAGAGAAAATTTTTAATCGTTATCTGAATATGTTGGATTTTAGCCATAATGTGTTGCTGGCGTCTGATGTTGCGGCATTTGCCGATAAAAAAACGGCATTGGACGATGAGTTAAAGTCTGGGCAATTGGATACCGCTTATGCGTTATATAACTATGCCCAAAAGCGCCGCTTTGAACGTTTGAATTACGCATTAACGTTGTTGGATAAGCCAATGACGTTTGATGGTGATGACTCCATTGAAGTTGACCGCAGTAAATCACCTTGGCCGACCAGTACTGAAGAGTTGGATAAACTCTGGTACGAAAAAGTTAAGTATGATGAGTTAAACCTGAAGTTGGCAGGTAAACAGTGGCCAGAAATCAAAGAGATTTTGACCAAACGTTACCAGTCAGCGATTAAGCGTTTAACCCAAGCCAAGAGTGAAGACGTATTCCAGACCTTTATGAATGCGTTTGCCCGTGAGATTGATCCGCATACTAGCTATTTGTCCCCGCGTAATACTGAACAGTTTAATACTGAAATGAGTTTATCTCTGGAAGGTATTGGTGCGGTATTACAGATGGAAGATGATTATACCCAAATCAACTCCTTAGTTGCCGGTGGTCCGGTGGCGAAAAGTAAGTCGATTGCCATTGGGGATAAGATTATCGGGGTCGGACAGCAAGATAAGCCAATGGTTGATGTGATCGGCTGGCGTCTTGATGATGTGGTGGCCTTAATTAAAGGTCCTAAAGGAAGTAAAGTCCGTCTGGAAATCCTTCCTGCAGGCAAAGGTGCCAAGTCCAAAACGGTAGTTCTGACTCGCGAACGTATTCGCCTGGAAGATCGTGCCGTTAAGATGACGCTAAAAACGATTGGCAAGAAAAAGGTCGGCGTGCTGGATATCCCTGGCTTCTATGTCGGGTTAACTGAAGATGTCAAAACCCAGTTGCAGAAGCTGATCAAGCAGAATGTTGACAGTATTATTATCGATTTAAGAACCAACGGAGGCGGGGCGTTAACTGAAGCCGTTTCTTTATCTGGTCTGTTTATTCCTAGCGGCCCAGTGGTTCAAGTTCGAGATAATAATGGCAAGGTGCGTGAAGATAGCGACACCGATAGTATTGTTTACTATAAAGGCCCGCTGGTTGTCTTGGTCGATCGCTTTAGTGCCTCGGCATCAGAAATTTTTGCCGCCGCTATGCAGGATTATGGTCGGGCATTGATTGTTGGCGAACCTACCTTTGGTAAAGGTACCGTTCAACAGCACCGTGCATTGAACCGTATTTACGATCAGATGCTGCGTCCTGACTGGCCAGATTTGGGTTCTGTTCAATACACTATTCAGAAGTTTTATCGCATTAACGGTGGAAGTACTCAGCGTAAGGGTGTGACACCAGATATCGTTATGCCAACGGGTGTTGATCCAGTTGAAACTGGGGAAAGCTTTGAAGATAACGCTTTACCATGGGATAGTATTGATAAAGCCACGTATACGTTATTGGGTGATGAATCGCGCTATATTCCTACGCTGAAGAAAGAACATGATGAACGGATTGCTAAAGATCCGGAATTCCAGTTTATTATGCAGGATATTGCACGTTATAAAGCCAATAAGGATAAACGTAGCAGAATTTCGTTAAACTATGCCCAGCGCGAGAAAGAGAGCAATGAGGACGATGCCATCCGTCTGAAACGCATCAATGACCGTTTGACTCGCGAAGGTAAGAAGCCGCTGAAGACTTTAGAAGATCTACCGAAAGATTATAAAGAAGCCGATCCTTATCTGGATGAAACCGTATTGATTTCACTGGATTTGGCCACACAAGAAAAGAGTGATGCGGCAGCCGTTCAGAAAAAGTAATGGCTAAATAGATAGCAGAAAATAGGGCGCTTATTGAGCGCCTTATTTTTTTGCTACTGTTTATCATTGGCGCTTTAATAAGAAAGAATTGTGATTTTAATCACCCACCAATGTAAAGTTATGATCTATTTGTTATAGGACTGTTGTTTACCCTTGAATTTTGCAGATTAGCCCATAAGATCGGGATGGTAAGAAACAACATTTTATTTCTCTAAGGAAACTATCTTTTTATGATGCGTATAGCGTTATTTTTATTAACAAACCTCGCAGTTATGCTGGTTTTTGGTATTGTTCTGAGCCTAACGGGTATTCAGGGGCGTAGCGTGCAGGGCCTGATGATCATGGCAGGTCTGTTTGGTTTTGGTGGCGCATTCGTTTCTTTATTAATGTCAAAATGGATGGCATTACGTTCCGTTGGTGGTCAGGTGATTGAACAACCGGCCAATGACGTTGAGCGTTGGTTAGTTGAAACCGTTAGACGTCAGGCACAGCAGGCGGGTATTGCCATGCCACAGGTAGCAATCTATCACGCGCCTGATATTAACGCATTTGCCACTGGAGCAAGGCGCGATGCCTCACTGGTTGCGGTAAGTTCCGGGTTATTGCAGAACATGAGCCGTGATGAGGCGGAAGCGGTACTGGCCCATGAGATTAGCCACGTCGCAAATGGTGATATGGTGACGATGACGCTGGTACAGGGCGTAGTGAATACTTTCGTTATCTTTGCTTCTCGACTGATTGCGCAGGTAGCCGCCGGTTTTCTTAACCGTGACAATGAAAGTTCATCGGGTAATACCATGGTTTATTTTGTTGTCTCGATGGTATTGGAATTGGTGTTCGGTATTTTGGCCAGCATCATTACCATGTGGTTCTCTCGTCATCGCGAATTTAAAGCGGATGCTGGTTCAGCCAATTTAGTGGGTCGTGAGAAGATGATTGCAGCATTGCAACGTCTAAAAACCAGTTACGAACCGCAGGAAGAGTCAACCATGATGGCATTTTGTATTAACGGTAAGCCAAAGACATTTAGTGAGCTGTTTATGTCTCACCCTCCGTTAGATAAGCGCATTGAAGCATTACGCGCGGGTACTTATCTCAAGTAATAATCAAACCGCGTTAATTGATAATCGGGAGGCCTTAGGGCTTCCCGATTTTTTATGCCATTCAATTAGCAGATATATATTTATTCAAAAAGATAGGCATCATCATTACGGAATTCTAACTTAGGGTTACGCAGGGTATGATCTAACTCTAGTCGGTGTGCGCCTTTACTCTGGTAATCTGCAAAAATAATTACTTTACTGGCAGGGCGACCATAAAGTGGTATGTCTTTTATGGTGGTATGTGAATCTGCAACAATGTTAACCGGCCAGATAAATAGTTTTCCAGGATTTTGTTTTAGCCAGCGTTGTTTATCCGCGAACCATTGTGCAGACGTCAGGTTCTCTAACTGTTTTGTTAAATGATCACCGTTAACGGCAACAAAATCTACGTTAAGTGGGCGGCCTTCGTTGACCTTATCGGTCACGCTTAATTCAATGGAACGAAGTTGAACACGGGATGCGCTAAAGATTGGTAGATTAACGGAAGAGCAGGCCATCAGAGTCATACTTGCGGTGATGACCAGCAGGTTACGTAGCACATTACGATAGAGATAGAGTGATGTCATAGCTTCACCACTTGATAATGAGTGTAGCAAACGGGTTTATCGAGATTAGAGCCTTTATTGAAGAACAATAGATTCCGAATAAGACCAGTGTATCTCTTTAACTATAGGTAACCAATAGCGTTGAATCAATCAACTCATGTTTCCTTGACTACATTGATGATGGATTGGATTGTAATTTATTGATCTAAATGATTTTAAGTGAAGGAATACTGGAAGTAATACCCCACCATCAATGAATAGTGGGGTAAAGTAAAGCAGATTACTTGTTTAAATAAGGGCCGTCAGCGACAGAGTTACGCTCCACTAATTCAGGGTGTAGCTCAATTGAATGATAGGTTTCACGCTTATTGATGATTCTGTCTAACAACATATCTAGCGCCATTTCAGCCAGACTCTCTTTAGGTTGCTGAATAGTGGTTAACGGCGGATTGTAGTAACGGGTATTGCGAATATTATCATACCCGATCACCGATATATCGTCCGGCACTCTTAAACCCATTTCACCTGCTGCACAAAGTGCTCCCATGGCAATAACATCCCCACCACAAAATAGGGCAGTAGGACGTTGTTTGGTATTGAGGATTTTCATCATACCGTCATAGCCTTCTTGCGGCTGGAAGTCGGCTTCAATAATCCACTCATCAGGAATAGTGATCCCTGCCTCTTTGAGTGCATGCAGAAAACCTTTGTGGCGTTCACGCCCGGTGAATTCATTTAACTGACCGGTGATAGTAGCAATTTCCCGGTGACCGCGGTCAATCAGATAACGGGTTGCCAGATATCCCCCCTGGAAACCATTATCTTCAATGTTATCGGTAAAATCGCTGTGTTTGCCCCAGTCCATAACCATCATCGGAATATGCGGATATTCCTGTAGCAGACTCAATAGTGGGGGATGATACTCTGAACACATCACCAATAGTCCGTCGACGCGTTTTTGTGCCAGCATCGCCAGATAAGCCTGTTGTTTTTCTAAATCATTCTGGGTATTGCAAAGGATCAGCGTATAGCCTTTTTGATAGCATGCCGCTTCGACCGCCTGAATGACTTCAGCGTAATAGGGGGAACCGCTAGATGTGGCGAGTAGACCAATGGTTTTGGTGTTATTGACTTTTAGGCTACGGGCAACGGCGCTGGGTGAATAGCTTAATTCTTTTATCGCGGCCCAAACGGCGGCTTTGGTATCGTCAGCGACGAAACGTGTTTTATTAATAACGTGGGAGACGGTTGTCGTTGAGACGCCGGCATGTTTTGCCACATCTTTTATTGTTGCCATAAGACAGAGTTCTCCTAAACTTACACAGTATCCGTTACAGTGTAAGCAGATAAGTTAACGTTTGCTTTTTCTTTTGATAAACAAATTACACATTAAAAGCAAAACGGTATAGAATTTGTTATATATCACTGATTTTAACTTAAGTTGGTTGGTTCAGTGATAATAAGCGGTGAATTTTGGCGCATTTAATACAAATGTCAAAGAGATATCATGGAGATTCTGGCTGATATGGGTATTTTTTGTATGCAGACCAAAAACATCTGAGTGCTAGACAGTTTTTTGAGGAAGGAAAATAAGAGATGTCAGCTGAATTAAAATGGTCCCTGAGCACTGTTGTATTTGCATTAGCTGTTATTGTTACTTATAGCTTAATTGCTGTAACACACTAAAAATAATTAACTTTATGGCCTGATATCACGTCCAGAATGTTAGCTTGTGGGCTAATATCTATCGGCGCGTGTCCGGCCATTATGATTTTTTATTAAATTATGTTCCCTTCAGCGTGGAACATAATTTTTTTGTTATCAAATTGATGAAAAATCGGTGTTTCAACATGGAGGCAGAATGACTCACCATCAGGCCAGTGCGGTTGCGTTACTGAAACGTATTGCAGGGATTGTAATTTTTATACCAGCACTGATATCGACGGTTATTTCAGTATTAAAATATCTGATTGAACCGAAGACCAATATGCAGGAAATGACCGCAACCATTATGGATTTCCTGCAGGTTATTATTAAGATGGTTCGCCAGTACACCTCATTTTTTGAGTCATTCTGGGTGAGCTCACCGGTACCGGATATTAGTAATTGGTCATCAAGTAACAGTCTTTGGTTTATGGTGATCTTTCTGTTGATGTTTGTCGGCTTGGCTTTGAGTGCGTCCGGCATCCGTTTGTTTAAACGGATACATAACGTGCGTGAAGGCGTGACAGAAAGAGCCATTTTAGAGGCGATGAACGGCGATCAGGCTCGTTCCCGTGAAGAACTGCAAAAACTGATTTCGATACCGAATACCTCAATTTTTGCTCAGTTTGGTCTGTTATATGTTGCTCCGGTTTTTTGGGGTATTTTTATCTATATCATCCTGTACTTCATCAATCTGCTTTAATAATCCACCAATAGCTTCTACGCTTAATAGACATAGTCGGCATGCGCGCCGGCTATGTTGATAAATTCGTTAATATCAGCGCCAGCAAGATGCATATCGAAATTAAACGTCATGTTTAACCTAAAGCTGTGCATTGGATCGAAGTTTCTCTGGAATCAAACGGTTAACCTGAGAATATCTTGATCATAACCTTGGGGTGATGTCATGTGGCAATCCGTCAGTCGTTTATTGAGTGAACATTTGGGTGAAACTTATACAATTACTGAAAAGGAGGAGTTGTCTGGAGGAGATATTCATCGGGCACGTCGAGTCACTAACGGAAAAACCGACGTTTTTGTTAAGTACGATACCCGGGATCTTTTGCCCATCTTCACCGCTGAGTCCGATCAACTTAGTGCCTTAGCCAAGAGCGGAACCGTCCGCGTTCCGCAAGTTTATGGGGTAGGGTATGACCGGGATTACAGTTTTCTACTGCTTGAGTATCTTCCTTTAAAACCATTGGATGCCCATCATGCCTACTGTCTGGGGCAGCAATTGGCCAGATTACATCAGTGGAGCGATCAGCCGCAGTTTGGATTGGATTTTGACAGTGATTTAGCGACCACTCCCCAGCCGAATCGCTGGCAGCGCTACTGGAATGTGTTTTTTGCCGAACAACGTATCGGTTGGCAGCTTCAGTTAGCTAATGAAAAAGGGCTGCATTATGGTGATATTGAGCAGATTATTGCGATAGTTAGCCATCGTTTGAAAAGCCATCATCCACAACCATCATTACTTCACGGGGATCTGTGGCCAGCAAACTGTGGGGTTAGTGCCGCAGGGGCATTCATTTTTGACCCGGCTTGTTACTGGGGCGATCGTGAATGTGATTTGGCCATGTTACCGCTTTATCCTGATTTGCCAGCACAAATTTATGATGGCTATCAGAGTATTTGGCCGTTGCCCGCCAGCTTTATAGATCGACAGCCGTTATATCAACTCTACTATTTATTAAATCGGGCTAACCTGTTTGGTGGAGAATATATCGAAACGGCTCGGCAGGCGGTGGAGTGTTTGTTTGGTGATGAACTAAAATAGTTAATTATTGTGTCTGCCGGAGTGATATTCTGGCAGACATGGTTATTCAGCAGCACAGCTTTAGGGAGAGAGTGTGCAGGCGCCTCAATTATTTCGGGATTTTTTACATCCTCGGCCTCAGCCAGCGGGTATCGATGTTATATGTAGCCTGCAACATTTTTCAATTATTACCTATGCCATTACGCCCAATCGTTTTGAAGGGCTGATACCCGAGCGTTTTAAGTTAGATACGGTGGTGATTGACGGGCAAGAGAAAGGATTATTGTCCGTCGTTCCTTTTGTCGATATTGATTTTACTTCCGCCGTTTATCCATTCCCTAAATTTACTATGGGACAAACCAACTATCGTATTTATGTTGTTGATACGCTAACGGAAGAAAAATGCGTTTGGTTTTTAGGGACGACGCTGGATTCCTGGGCACTGTTTGTTCCTCGACTATTATGGAACTTGCCGTGGTATAGCGGAGATGTCAGTTTTGATTGTGAATATAGCCATCAACAAGCTCGCTATCTGAAATATCGCATGGAAACACGTGCCGAGTGGGCACCGGCTCGTTTGGAACTCACTCAGGATGTGGATGATGTGATTTCACTTCCTGGCTTTCCTGACTTGGAGAGCGGCATGGTTTACCTAACTCATCCATTAACGGGATTTTACTATCGCCGGGATGGTAAGTTAGGGAGTTATCGCGTTTGGCATCAACGGCTAAATGTGAAACCCGGCAGGTTAGGTTATGCGTGTTTTGGTTTGTTGACTCGACTTGGACTGGTGACTGAGGCTGAACAGCAAACGCCTTATAGCGTATTGATGGAACCTCTCAATGAATTTACCGTCTATCTTCCTCCGCGAACGATAGATTAATGCTACTCGGTATGAAATGTGTCGCTATCCCTTTTTCTGTCAAGGTTTTTTTCAATTTGTACTATTAACTCACTAATCTCAGTGCTAAAATCTGTCGTTCGTTTGGATAAAGCATAGGCCATCGAATCAATGTGTCTGCACCATTGGAGAGCCGTTCGATAACCGTGAGTCGAAAAATGGCACCAATCCATTGATTTTATTTAAAATTATTATTTTACACGTGATCTTTCGTGTGGGTCACCACTGTAACTAAGGACTTATCATGCCAGTTATTACTCTTCCTGATGGAAGTCAACGTCAATACAATCATGCTGTTTCCGTGATGGATATCGCTAGCGATATCGGCCCGGGTTTAGCAAAAGCCTGTATTGCCGGTCGTGTTGATGGTGTTCGTGTTGACGCCTGTGATTTAATTGAGAACGACGCTAAATTAGAAATCATTACCGCGAAAGATGAAGATGGCTTAGAGATTATTCGCCACTCTTGCGCTCATTTGTTAGGACATGCCATCAAACAACTATGGCCTGATACTAAAATGGCGATTGGTCCAACCATCGATAATGGTTTTTACTATGACGTTGATATCGACAGAACGTTAAATCAGGAAGATCTGGACCTGCTTGAACAGCGGATGATGGAACTGGTTAAGAAAGACTATAACGTCGTTAAGCAGCCGGTTAGCTGGCAGGAAGCTCGGGATACCTTTGAAGCCCGAGGTGAAATTTATAAATTACGTATTCTTGATGAAAACATTAGCCGTGATGCTCGCCCGGCGTTGTATCATCATGAAGAATATATCGATATGTGCCGTGGTCCACACGTGCCAAGTATGCGCTTCTGCCATCACTTTAAACTGCAAAAAGTGTCAGGTGCTTACTGGCGCGGCGACAGCAATAATAAGATGCTACAGCGCATTTACGGCACAGCTTGGGCAGATAAAAAGCAACTAAGCGCTTATTTGCTGCGCTTGGAAGAAGCGGCTAAACGCGACCACCGTCGAATCGGTAAACAGCTTGACCTGTATCATATGCAGGAAGAAGCACCGGGAATGGTATTCTGGCACAATGATGGCTGGACTATTTTCCGTGAGCTGGAAGCGTTTGTACGAATGAAGCTGCGGGAATACGATTATCAGGAAGTGAAAGGGCCATTTATGATGGACCGTGTGCTGTGGGAAAAAACCGGGCACTGGGAAAACTATAAAGAAGCCATGTTTACCACTTCTTCAGAGAACCGTGAGTATTGCATTAAGCCAATGAACTGCCCTGGTCACGTGCAGATTTTTAATCAGGGGCTAAAATCATACCGCGACCTGCCGTTAAGAATGGCTGAGTTTGGTAGCTGCCATCGTAATGAACCATCGGGTTCACTGCATGGTTTAATGCGCGTACGTGGTTTTACTCAGGATGATGCACATATCTTCTGTACTGAAGATCAGGTTCGGGCAGAAGTAACCAGCTGTATAAAGATGGTGTATGATCTATACAGTACTTTTGGTTTTGAAAATATTAGCGTTAAGTTATCAACTCGTCCTGAAAAGCGCATTGGTAGTGATGAAGTGTGGGACAGAGCCGAGCATGATTTGGCCGAAGCATTGACCGCAAACGGCCTTGAGTTTGATTATCAGCCGGGTGAAGGGGCTTTCTACGGTCCTAAAATTGAATTTACTTTGCATGATAGTTTGGATCGCGCATGGCAGTGTGGTACTGTGCAACTCGACTTTTCATTGCCAGAGCGTTTAAGCGCATCTTTCGTCGGTGAAGATAACGAGCGTCATGTACCGGTGATGATTCACCGTGCTATTTTAGGTTCATTAGAACGCTTTATCGGTATCTTGACTGAAGAGTGTGCAGGTTTCTTCCCGACATGGTTGGCACCGCAGCAGGTAGTGGTAATGAATATTACCGACGGTCAGGCCGATTATGTCAACGAATTAACAAAAAAACTGCAGGCTGCGGGCATTCGTGCTAAAGCAGACTTGAGAAATGAGAAAATAGGCTTTAAAATCCGTGAACATACTCTAAGACGTGTACCCTATATGTTAGTCTGCGGCGATAAAGAGGTCGAGGCTGGTAAAGTAGCCGTTCGTACCCGCCGTGGTAAAGACTTAGGTAGTCTTGACGTGAGTTACGTGATTGAAAAACTGCAACAAGAAATTCGCAGTCGTAGTCTAAATCAACTGGAGGAATAAGGTATTAAAGGCGGAAAAAGAGTTCAAACAGCGCGTCCTAATCGCATAAACAACGAGATTCGCGCCCGTGAAGTTCGTCTAACAGGCATCGATGGCGAGCAATTGGGTATTGTTAGTCTGAATGAAGCGCTGCAAAAAGCAGAAGAAGCTGGTATTGATCTGGTTGAGATCAGCCCAAATGCTGAGCCGCCAGTTTGCCGTGTGATGGATTACGGCAAATTCCTCTATGAAAAGAGCAAGGCTACGAAAGAGCAGAAGAAAAAACAAAAAGTTGTCCAGATCAAGGAAATTAAATTCCGACCTGGTACAGATGATGGCGACTATCAGGTAAAACTCCGCAGCCTGATTCGCTTTCTGGAAGAGGGTGATAAAGCTAAGATCACACTGCGTTTTCGCGGTCGTGAGATGGCTCACCAGCAGATCGGTATGGAAGTGCTTAACCGCGTCCGTGACGATCTGGTCGATTTGGCAGTGGTTGAATCCTTCCCAAGTAGGATTGAAGGCCGCCAGATGGTGATGGTGCTCGCCCCTAAGAAGAAACAGTAAGGCATACAAGTAGTAAACCCGAATGGTTTAGGCCGTTCGGGCTTTATTCGCCCAACTGGTTCGTTTTATTAACAATGCGAAGTGGATATATTTAAAATGCCAAAGATCAAAACTGTGCGTGGCGCAGCTAAGCGCTTTAAAAAAACTGCCTCTGGTGGTTTTAAGCGTAAGCATGCGAACCTACGTCATATTCTGACTAAAAAAGCAACTAAGCGTAAGCGTCATTTACGTCCGAAAGGTCTGGTCTCTAAAGGAGATTTAGGCTTGGTCGTGGCATGTCTGCCGTACGCATAACTTTTAACTCAGATATAAGTCGATAGGAGAGAGCATATGGCTCGCGTAAAACGTGGTGTAATTGCACGTGCACGTCACAAGAAAATAATGAAGCAAGCGAAAGGTTACTACGGTGCCCGTTCGCGCGTATATCGTGTTGCCTTCCAGGCAGTAATCAAAGCAGGACAATATGCTTACCGTGACCGTCGTCAACGTAAGCGTCAGTTCCGTCAGCTGTGGATTGCACGTATTAACGCTGCTGCACGCCAAAATGGCTTATCTTACAGCCGTTTCATCAATGGTCTGAAAAAGGCTTCTGTTGAAATCGACCGTAAGATTCTGGCTGATATCGCAGTATTCGACAAAGTGGCTTTTGCTGCTTTAGTTGAAAAAGCAAAATCAGTTCTGGCGTAAGTCAGATAAAAGAGGGAGTGAAAGCTCCCTCTTTTACTTTTTATTATTTTATTTAAACGCGTGAAATTAGAGAGAATTCATAGTATTGTCGGTAGCAATATTATTTATCCGCTTAATTTTAAAACCAATTTTAGTCAGTACAAGGTAACGCAAGTATGAATTCTGCTATTTTCCGTTTCTTCTTTTTCTTTAGCTCCTGAATCAGGAGGCTTGCGCGTAAGAGAAGAAACGAAAACTAGCGCCTAAAGCCTCCTAAAGGAGGCTTTTTTATTGCCTGAAGATTTCGTTAGTTAATATCGATCGTTTTATACATATAACCGGGTTTCATATCTGATATCGGAACTCCAGAGCCGGAAGAAGAGGAAAATAATGCCACATCTCGCTGAACTGGTTGCCAATGCAAAGGCCGCTATAGAAGAAGCCCATGATGTTGCCGCGTTAGATTTAGTTCGCGTGGAATATTTAGGCAAAAAAGGTCACCTGACGCTGCAAATGACATCGTTACGCGATGTCCCCGCTGAAGACCGTCCTGCCGCAGGACAAGTTATCAATCAGGCCAAACAACAGGTGCAGGATGCGCTAAATGCGCGTAAACACATGCTGGAATCAGCGGCGCTGAATGCCCGCTTGGCTGAAGAAACTATCGATGTCTCTCTACCGGGGCGTCGCATGGAAAACGGCGGGTTACATCCAGTTACGCGTACTATTGACCGTATTGCTGACTTCTTTGGTGAACTGGGCTTTGCGGTAGCGAATGGCCCGGAAATTGAAGATGATTATCATAACTTTGATGCCTTGAATATTCCTGGTCATCATCCGGCACGTGCCGATCACGATACCTTCTGGTTTGATGCTAAGCGTCTGCTGCGTACTCAGACATCTGGCGTGCAAATTCGCACCATGAATAATCAACAGCCACCAATCCGCATTATTGCGCCAGGGCGAGTTTATCGTAACGACTACGATCAAACTCACACCCCAATGTTCCATCAGATGGAAGGGCTGATTGTTGATAAAGATATTAGCTTCACTAACCTGAAGGGCACTATCCATGACTTCCTGCAAAACTTCTTTGAAGAAGACCTGCAGGTTCGCTTCCGTCCATCTTACTTCCCATTCACTGAGCCTTCCGCGGAAGTTGACGTCATGGGTAAGAATGGCAAATGGCTGGAAGTATTAGGTTGCGGTATGGTTCATCCAAACGTTTTACGTAGCGTAGGAATCGATCCGGAAATCTATTCTGGCTTTGCTTTTGGTATGGGAATGGAACGTTTAACCATGCTGCGTTACGGCGTCACTGATTTACGCGCCTTCTTTGAAAACGATCTTCGTTTCCTGAAACAATTTAAATAATAGCGGGAGCCAAAACATGAAATTCAGTGAATCCTGGTTGCGTGAATGGGTAAACCCTGCAATTAGTCGTGACCAACTGTCAGAACAAATTACCATGGCCGGTTTAGAGGTCGATGGTGTTGAGCCAGTAGCCGGTGAGTTTACTGGCGTAGTGATTGGCCGAGTGGTGGAATGTGGTCAGCACCCAAATGCGGATAAATTACGCGTTACTAAGGTCGATGTCGGTGCCGATAAACTGCTGGATATCGTCTGTGGTGCACCAAACTGTCGTAAAGGTTTGACCGTCGCCTGCGCCACCGTTGGTGCGGTATTACCCGGCGATTTTAAAATTAAGGCGGCTAAATTACGTGGTGAGCCATCGGAAGGTATGCTGTGCTCTTTTTCTGAGCTTGGTATCAGCGATGATCATGACGGTATTATTGAGTTACCAGAAGATGCGCCAATTGGTCAGGATGTACGTGAATATCTTAAACTCAACGACGCAACTATCGAAATTAGCATTACGCCAAATCGCGCTGACTGTCTGGGCATTATCGGTATTGCCCGTGATGTTGCGGTAATCAATGCGCTGCCGTTGAATCAGCCAGATATGTCTCCAGTGGCACCGACGATTGAGGATGTTATTTCGATCAAGGTTGAGGCTCTGGATGCTTGCCCACGCTATTTAGGTCGTGTGGTGAAAGGTATCAACGTTAAAGCCGCTACGCCGCTATGGATGAAAGAGAAACTGCGCCGTTGCGGTATTCGTTCTATCGATCCGGTGGTTGATGTCACCAACTATGTGTTGTTGGAGCTGGGCCACCCGATGCATGCTTTCGATCTGGATCGCATTGATAACGGCATCGTGGTTCGTATGGCGAAAGCCAATGAAGAATTGGTCCTGCTGGATGGCAATAGCGTTAAGCTGAATGACGATATCGTGGTGATTGCCGATGGTCAAAAAGCGCTGGCAATGGGCGGTATTTTTGGTGGTGAACACTCTGGTGTGAATCAAGAAACCAAAGATGTCTTCCTGGAAAGCGCCTATTTCAATCCATTGGCGATTGCCGGCCGTGCACGCCGTTTTGGTTTGCATACGGATGCTTCCCATCGTTATGAGCGTGGTGTTGATCCTGCGCTTCAGGAGCGCGCACTAGAACGTGCAACGCGCTTGCTGCTGGATATTTGCGGTGGTCAAGCGGGACCGGTTATTGATGCGACTAATCAGGATAAGCTACCAAAACCAGCCACTATCCAATTACGCCGCGATAAACTGGATCGATTAATCGGCCATGTGATTTCTGATGAGCAAGTTAGCGATATTCTGACTCGTTTAGGCTGTGACGTTACTTTTAACGGCGATAGCTGGACTGCAATAGCACCAAGTTGGCGTTTCGATATGCAGATCGAAGAAGATCTGATTGAAGAGGTTGCTCGCGTATACGGCTATAACAGTATCCCGAATGTACCATTACGCGCTGATTTAGTCATGACCTCACATCGTGAAGCTGAGCTGTCGTTACGCCGCGTGAAGACGTTGTTGGTCGATCGTGGCTATCAGGAAGCGATTACCTATAGTTTTGTTGATCCAAAAATCCAAAACTTCCTGCATCCTCAACAGGAAGCGTTAATTCTGCCGAGTCCTATTTCCGTTGAGATGTCAGCAATGCGCCTCTCGTTATGGACCGGATTACTGACATCGGTGGTCTACAATCAGAACCGTCAACAGGGACGTGTGCGCCTGTTTGAAAGCGGATTACGTTTTGTTCCTGATGAAAAAGCAGAATTAGGCGTCAGACAGGAATTAATGTTAGCCGGGGTGATTGCAGGAAATCGATATGAAGAACACTGGAACCTTGCGCGGGAAGCAGTTGACTTCTATGATTTAAAAGGCGATCTTGAGGCGGTATTAGAATTAACGGGTAAATTGTCTGAGATTGAATTTAGAGTCGAAGCAAACCCAGCACTGCATCCGGGACAAAGCGCCGCCATTTATTTAGATGGTGAACGCATTGGTTACATCGGTGTAGTGCATCCTGAGCTGGAGCGTAAGCTCGATCTCAATGGTCGTACAGTGGTGTTCGAGCTGTTATGGGATAAAGTCTCAAACCGCCGTGTGCCGCTGGCTACAGAGGTTTCCCGCTTCCCGGCGAACCGTCGTGACATCGCAATTGTAGTGGCTGAAAGCGTACCTGCTGCCAATGTATTAGAATTATGCAAAAAAGTTGGCGTAAATCAGATGGTTGGCGTAAACTTATTTGACGTATACCGTGGTAAGGGCGTAGCAGAGGGTTACAAGAGTCTAGCCATCAGTCTTACGCTGCAAGATACCACGCGTACGTTAGAAGAAGAGGAAATTGCCGCTACGGTTGCAGAATGCGTAGAGGCATTGAAACAGCGATTCCAAGCATCCTTGAGAGATTGAACCTATGGCGCTTACTAAAGCTGAAATGTCTGAACACTTATGCGAGAAACTTAACTTAAGCAAACGAGATGCTAAAGACCTCGTAGAATTATTCTTTGAGGAAGTTCGCAAAGCTTTGGAAAATGGTGAACAAGTCAAACTTTCCGGATTCGGTAATTTTGACCTGCGTGATAAGAGTCAACGTCCGGGTCGTAACCCGAAAACAGGCGAAGACATCCCAATCACTGCACGCCGGGTAGTGACTTTCCGTCCGGGGCAGAAGTTGAAGAGCCGGGTTGAAAACGCCACACCTAAAGAGTAAAGAGATCAGACCTAAAAAGGCCGCGCATGCGGCCTTTTTCTTTTCATTAAATCAATGAGTTACGTTTATAATCAGACAGTTATAGTAATACTAAACCCCCACAAAACCCTCTAAACCCCTCCTTATGGGTCATTATGTGGACATTAAATTATTAACTGGATTGAATTTAACGGCATCAATTAAATAGTCTGGCGCCAGGTGGGCATATATCATTGTTTGAGTTATTTTAGAGTGGCCGAGTATCTTTTGTAGCGCCAGAATATTGCCCCCGTTCATCATAAAGTGGGACGCAAATGTATGGCGCAAGACGTGAATTGCTTGGCCTTTGGGTAGGTGAGGAATAGTTTCCTTTAATACATTGCGAATCTCTTTATAATCAACATCATCAAATATCATTGGCCGATCGCTTTTGAGTTCGTTGTATATCTCAGGGGAAACGGGAACCGTTCTAGCTAAGCTGTTTTTAGTTTTAACAAAGGTTGCCTTGCAATTAATAATATTATGCTGCTTAAGGTATTTGGCTTCACCCCACCGGCCGCCAGTAGATAGTAGGAACCGTACAACCTTTAAGTTTTCCCCGGTTAGTTTTGATAAAAACTCTCTGATCTCATTCATTGTTAAAAATATCATTTCTGGCTTTTTAACCCTGGGCGCTTTAATGTCTCTTATCGGGTTTTTATCTTGATAGTGACCAGATTCAATTAAAACAGAGAAAACACTACTTAATAAAAAGTGCTCTTTGCTTAATGTTGCTTCGCTGATCCCTTTTGCAGAACGTGCGGCTCGATACTCGGTTAACAGTGTATTGTTAATTTGATTGGCGGTAGGGTGGTTCATTGCGCGATCCATTTTCTTTAGCTTTAATAAACAGCTTCGGCTGGATTTTAATTTATTACCGTAGTATTGAAACCAAAGATCGATTAATTCAGATAGTCGACGCCGATCGGCGGGCTTCTCTATCCAATCTTTATTATTATAATTTGCAATAAGCCACCGCTCATACTGCTGGGCTTCGCCTTTCTTGTCGAATTTCTTTCTAAATCGTTTGCCATAACGGCCTTGGGGACGTACATCAACTTCCCACCCGCCGCTATCAAGTGGTTTCACAGACATTTATTATTACTCCATATTGAACGATATGAACAGATACCGCCTTTTCCCCAATTGTTATATATTTTACTGATTGTTAACCAGCCGCGCGGGGTGGTTGGGGGTTGGACATTAAGGCGTGCCCATCAGGGGAGAGAGCCGGAGAAATTTGGCCAATTTCTGGACTAATTTCCCCGGTCATTAACCACAATGTAAATTTTTTGAATTTAGAGTGTTGCGTTATTTGAGTCAGTGTTTTGGCCGACACTTCAACGCTTTGGTTATCTTCATAATTACTAATAGTATTAGGATCTATGCCAGTAATATTACTAAGTTCACACACTGTTATTTCCTCCAACTCTCTCAATTCCTTTAATTTTAATCCGATGTATATCATTGATATTTATCCGTTTATTTTATGCTCACGGATAAATATTAACTTTTTATAGCTCGCTGTTATATGAAGATAGTCAACTTATACTTGATAAAATAGAATTGCTTTATCTTAAGCGTTGTTTTTTATCATAAAAAAACGATACATAATGACCATTAATATCAATTTAAAAGAGTGACTACTAAGAGGCGTTTTGCTTTTTTTGCATATAAGTTGCTTCTGGCGATATCTGCCCAACTTCTGGACTAGATTCACCGGTCATTAGCCATAATGTATATTTTTTAAATCGTTCGTTTTGTGTGATTTTTAATAAAGTATCGCTTCCTATACTTGAGATCCGCCCTGTCTCATAGCGCTTTATACTTCCTGCGGGTATCCCTGTTAAATCTGCGAATTCTTCCCTGGTAAGAGATTCATGCTCTCTAAGCAATCTCATTTTTATTCCGATATCGGTTGACATGGTATTGATTAGTACCCTATAGTTGCGTTCGAAGGGTACTAATTAATACCCCTTGAAACCCCGTGAAAACTCTAGATCTTTTAGGATACATCATGAGCAGAGCAGGAAAAAGCCAAATCAGCACAGGTTTTATTAATCCGCAGTATGCGTTAGTAATGGCTGAGCCAGAATTACCCCTTGAGGAGTTCGCTCGGCGCCAGGGGCGTACCTTAAAAAGTGTCCAGCAAGATGCCGATAAAGGTTTGTTGCCATTGGTCAACACCGGCAAGCGCACCCGCACCGTTAACATGGTCGCGTTATTTATGCGTGCTCTGGAAGATGCACAGTCGTTTTTGGCTCACCGCGTTTAATCGTTACCTTACCGGAGATTGTGGAATGTCTAGCCCTTCATTATCGAGCATGTTAACGCATAAAATATTTGTTAGTGGTCATCACCATAACCGCGGTTGGCTCGAAACCCCGGACGGCCGTCACGTTCAACCAAGCGCCAGCAAAGTTAAGTTTATTTCTGATCTAGATAAACCTTGGATCGCGGGTATTAAACCTGCGCGTCGTTGGTGGGCTAAGTTAATGGGTATCTTCGCATGAGGGCGCCAGTGGATATCCTTTGCGCACTCATGGCTGCTTATCTTGTATCAATGATTTTTGTGGCCTTGATAGCGGTTTTGATTTTTCTGTAGTGGTGCAGATATGCTTAATTTATTACCAGCCAGGCCAATACCATTAACCACCGATGAAATAGATCGAGGTTTAAAGGCTACAACTGATATTAGACGCAGCCACTTTAGCAAGCGGAACCCGGTCAAAGATTTATATAATCAACTTAACCAACGTGAAAAAAAGGCACTTTGTTTATTAGCCCGTTTATCAGAGCGGCATGTCAAGATGAAATATGAGGATATGAGCGAACAGGAAAGGGAACAGTTAATAGAGGGCATGATCATTATGCGCACATTAACCGAACATTTTCCGCCGCGCTTATTACATTCTTATAAAGTGTTTGAAAATAAGTAGTTCTATTTAAATTCATTAATAAATTTTCCTATGGCTTAACAGTCAGGGGATCGTTTTATCCAAAATAAGGAGTGTTACCCATGCTTAGAGAAATAGTTCGTAATAATATTGTAAGATTTCTTGATAAAAATTATAAGCAAGGTTGCGTTGTTAGGGTTTTCGCTGCCCCAGTCTTGGGGAGTTTGAAAAATACTGTAGTTAAAGTTCAGGTTTTACATAAATCATTTTCCGATTCTGGTTGTAAGAATTTAGATGTACAAGAATTTTCAAATTACCATAGATCGATTAATTCATTTATTTGTTTATGTAAAAAAATAGTTTCTGATTATATTGCATCAACCGACCAATCCGTATCATTCATTGGCTGGGACCCTGCTTCAAATTATAAAAAAATGGTAAAGCCAACACCTGAGCCAGAAAGTAATTTATTAACTGCTGCCGATCCATATTTTGAATTATTAAAAAAGGCTACTAGTGAAGGCAGGAATAATCAATTAATCCTTTCATCTGTTCAAATTGAATTATTAGCCGCTCAGGCGGGAGATAATCATTTTACTAAGGATGATCTTATTTCTGCTTTGGAAAAACTCGCCGCTGATTATTCAGGCCAGGCGAATGAATCACGTGAAGTAAATATTTAATTAAGGAGTATTGAGGATGTCACAAGTTAAATTAAAACCGTTTGATCTGGAAGCCGCTAAACGTGGGGAGCCAGTTATTCAGCGCAATGGATTGCCAGCCACCATTATTTTTTTTGATTCAAAGATTGAGGTGTTAGGTTCGCCTTATCCTATTATTGCCTTAATTACTAGCAATGATGGTCTTGAGGAAATTGGTAGCTTTAATTTAAAAGGATTATATCTCGCACTTGGGCCCACGAATTATGATTTATTTATGGCTCCAAAGAAACGCGCCGGTTATTTAAATATATATCCAGTTAATCACCCGCTCTCTGACGTCTGGCGGCGCTTTGCTTTTTATGAAACCAAAGCGGACGCGGATACCGCCGCCGATCCCCATAGAATAAATTGCATTCCTGTCGAGTGGGAAGAATAGCCGGTGATGTTATTTATTATCACAGCCGCATTTATATGCGGCTTTATTGCTGGCGCTGTAGGTTTAATTTTCTTTGATTCATATGTGACAAAGAATTTAATTAAATAATAAGGGGAATTATGAAAACGGTAACTTATACATGTGACTGCTGTAGTAAGTCTGCACGCGATGAAATGGGAGTTATTAAATTTATTGCTAGGGATACGCACGGCTATGGTATTGCATGTTTAGGAGTTGGACATTTATGTAAAGAATGTGAAAGTAATTTAAAAAATGAAATCCTTAATTCATTTAAGGAGCTAGAACTTAAATACAGTGCCGCATCAATTGAGCCAGGGGTTTAATTATGCCTCGCCCACCACGCCCGGCACCACTACGCACAATTAAATGCTCAAATTGTGAAAAAGAAATTTTATCCAGTGCTTCTTATGGTTGCTCATTCGTTATTACTAGAGCCAATCAGGAAGTATTGAGAAATCAGTTTAATGGCGTTTGTTTGAATTGTTTAAAACTCAATCTCAGGGGGAATCATGACTAATCGCTCGTGTTTAAAATGGCCAGGTGGTAAAGGCTCTATTATTAACGAAATTAAAAAGCACTTACCGGAAGGCAAGCGCCTGATCGAGCCGTTTGTTGGCGCCGGTAATGTTTTTATTAATACGGATTATCCCGAATATATTTTAAATGATATCAACGGCGATCTGATGGGGTTTTATGAAACGCTGAAACAGCCACCCAGCCAGCCGGATTTTATCAATTATTTTGAGGATTCGTTTGTTGATGCAAATGAAGAAAATATGTATTACCACCGGCGTAATAGATTTAACGATCCACTTTACGCAAGCCATAAATCAGAGCTTTTTCTTTATCTTAACCGACACTGTTATAACGGCATGTGTCGCTATAATCGTAAGGGTGAATTTAACGCACCGTTTGGTAAATACAAGAGCGTCTATTTCCCCCGCCGTGAACTAGGATTGTTTTCCGAGAAGCTGCAAAAAGCCACTTTATTATGCGGTGACTTCGAGCGCGTCATTGATCTGGCTGGCCTGGACGACGTAATTTATTGTGATCCGCCGTATATTCCTGTTTCTGGAACGTCAGATTTTACCGCTTATCATACCGCTGGCTTTTCATTGGAAGATCACGATCGCTTAACTCTCGCCTTGATTCGAGCCGTTAGCCGCGGCGCTCGTGTGCTTATATCCAATAGCAACGCGTGCATGTCCCATTTTTTATATGAGCCATTCGCGGAAATAGTGACGATAGAAACCCGCCGCTCTATTGGTGCTAAGGCCAGCAGCCGTCAGCCCATCAAGGAAATTCTCGCCGTTTCAAAGCCTCATTTTGTCCAGTGGGCACGCCAGCCAGGCAAGCAAGCCTTATTTAATGAATTGTTTTTGCAAAAGCCCTTGCCGGGATCTGTTCCTACGTGGGGGTCAGTCTTATGAGTGATTTGGATCAATTGTCAGAAAGCTATTGTGCTCAGTTTCTCGGCATTAAAGCCAATTTGATGAAATGCAGCCGGTTTCGCCGTATGTCATTTTCCTGCCAGGGGGTTGAAAGAAATGGTAAGCCGCTAAAAAAATTAAGTAGGAAATTAAGGAAGGTGCGCCCTAGGGGAAAAGTATATCAGCGCTTAATGTGGCTCCGTTTTGATGCGCATTTTAACCGCCCCTTATCTCCCCGCGGTAAACGCGTATTAAATCAGATGATGAATACCCGTGAAAATCGCTGAAATAAAAACCCTTCGCGGCTACCGATCACCGGCCAGCCGCGAAGCGGTGATCAATGTCTGGCATGAATATTATGAGCAATATGGCCGCTGGCCGTGGAACACGGATAAACAGCAGCCTTTACCCTTGCCGCCAAAACAAACGGCCGTCACGCCAGAAATGCTGGCGGCCGTGGCCCAGGCACAAAGAGACATAGAAAAACAGCCGCTATTTATCAAGATGGTATTTAGCGGCCGTTATGATTATCTGGTCAAAAATGCCGGAAGTGATCGAGCCAATAAATACTTACTGAACACATTCAGCAAGCGCGTATTGCCACGCTTACACCTGGTTAATAATAAGCATCATTTTGCGAGTAATGACGATTCGGCCCGTGTATTTCGTGAAGAGTTAAACGAATTTTCAGAGCGATTCAACCGCATTCATTCATTGTCAGTCAGCGAAGTAGATCGCTTGGCTTATCAAATCGCTTACCGGATTAACGGTGAATTCACAATATTATGCGATCACCTGGTCGGTGACGAAGGCCCGGAAATTCTATCAACGCCCGACGTTTTAGAAATGCTATACCGTCTATTTGCTGGCGCCGCTCGTTCGTTTCATGTTACCCCGTTGTTTTGGGCTAAGTATCTACGTGGAAAATTACAACCTACTGACGCCGCCGCCTCGATAGCCCGCCTGGTTAATCCTGATTGGTGGCGCCGAAAACTACGCACCCGCCGCACTCACTGGCGCGAACATCTGTACATTGCCGCTGGACAGGTAAATAAAAATATTTCTCCATATCTAAGCAAGTCCGGGTATCGAGACTGGCAAACCCAGCGCCATGCAAATATGGAGTATTTACGTAGCCATGAGCTAGAGGACGTCGAAACCGGCGAACGTATCAGCTTGATCGATAAAGTTCTGCATAGCGTAGCCAATCCCGCAATCCGTCGTCATGAGCTAATGAACGCCATGGCCGGAATTGAAAAGGCCGCTATTGAAATGGGCTGCGTCGGTGTGTTTTATACCTTGACCGCGCCGTCTAAGTATCACCCGTCAGGCGTAAAGAAAAAGGGTCGTTCCGGCATACAGTTTAATCGAAACTGGTCGGCCGCTGCTTATACCCCGAAAGAAACCCAGCAGTATTTAGCGCATATCTGGCAATTAATGCGCACCGCGTTAAAAGATGCTGGCTTGCGGGTGTTTGGCTACCGGGTTGCTGAGCCGCATCACGATGGAACGCCCCACTGGCATATGTTGTTTTTTATGCCACCGGAGCATAGGGCGGCTATTACTCAAATTTTTAGAAACTATGCATTGCTGGAGGATGGCGACGAGCCCGGCGCCCAGAAGTACCGTTTTACTGAAAAGATTATTGATCCGGCCAAGGGATCGGCTACTGGCTACATTGCTAAATATATTAGTAAGAACATCGACGGCTACGCGATGGAGGGCGAGATAGACGAGGAAACCGGCAAGCCGATGAAGGAGCGCGCCGCGAGTGTGGCTGCCTGGGCATCAACGTGGCGCATTCGTCAGTTTCAACCGGTAGGTATCCCGCCGATCGGTGTTTGGCGCGAGTTGCGCAGTATTGGCGAAACATCGATCGCGGAACAGTTTGACGAATCAGTGGATGCGGTTCGATTAGCTGCTCACTCAAGTAATTTTGCAGCCTACATTATGGCCCAGGGCGGGGCCTTTACACCGCGCCGGGATCTAGTGGTGCGAGTGGCCAGTAAGGTGGCCGATGAATTAAATCCTTACGGCGAAGAAGTCCAGAAAACCACTGGCGTGTATTCGCCATATCACGGCACAGATAAAGTGTACTGCACCCGAAAAACGAAGTGGAAAATAGTCCCTAAATCCCTGGCCCTTGATCCTTTGACCTTACAAAGCGAAGCGCCTCGGAGTTCTGTCAATAACTGTGGAAATGGCGTTTTCGTTGATGAACCAGAACTACCGCCAGAGCCGCGAGCTATTGACTGGAGTAATGCGCCGCAAGTGCGCGCGATGGTTTTTAAATTGAAGAAAGAGACGCCGAAAAAGCATCATTATCGTTTTGATTGGGATAAATCGCCGCCAAAGGAACGCCGCGGCCTGGCGATTTTATCCGACCAGGCGATCGATGCTATCCCGCAGATAGAAAATTTTACCGATCGGATCGGAATTGAGGCAGAACCGTGGACGCTGGAAGCGCTGGCGCGGGGGGCGCGCGTTGATTTTGGTGATGATTATGTTTACCAGGTCACCGGTGACCGGCTGAATATGATTAGTTTGGCGCCGGTGCAGGTAAATGAAAAGCGTCAGATTACTAAAGAGTATTTACTGAATCGAATAGCGGTTATTCGGCATAGTCATGGGTAACTATGTGGTACCCCGCTGGGAATGGAAGGATGGCCAGAGTAGTTATTTATGTCTACGTCTCAAGGTCATAGACAGAAATAACTGTACTGCAGCAAATTAAAATAATAATGGAGGAGGAATGTCAGGATATTTAGGCAGCAAGGCGGTGTCAGGTGCTTATCAACAAATCATAGCCAGAATGCCGCCGCATGATACATATATTGAAACCCATTTAGGCGGTGGTGCAGTGATATTGCGTAAGCCATTGGCTCTAAATAATATTGGTGTTGATATTGATAACCAGACATTAAATGATTTTGCTGTTAAAAATACGCTAGGTAATATCGACCTGGTGAATCAGGATGCAGTGGATTATTTAAATGGCTTTGATTTTAGCACCGCGGGGAAGGTGCATATTTATTGTGATCCGCCGTATTTACTGGAAACTAGAACTAGTCGCAAGCGCTATCGCCATGAGTATACCGAGGGCGATCATATACGGTTAATCAAAACCCTAAAAACTTTACCGGCTACTATCATGCTGTCTGGCTATCCTTCCGCGCTATATGATAGTTTATTATCAGATTGGCGCAGTTTTGAGTTCCAGGTAATGACTCGGGGTGGTGTGCGTACAGAAAAAATATGGATGAATTACGAGGAAACCGCCGCCTATAGTCCGGCGTTTGCCGGTATTAATGCCACCGATCGGCAGAGGATAAAAAGAAAGGCTGAGAGGTGGGCTAAAAACTATCGTCTATTACCCCCGGCAGAACGCCTGGCGGTAATGTCGGAATTGGTCAAGGTTGATAATTAAGCTAGGCGCGATGGATATTATTTTATATGAGGGGGTCAAAATGAAAGAACCATGTTTGTTGGTTGGTGGAACGCGGGCAGGGATGATTATTTATCTAGATTATTATCTGCCTATTATAAATTTTACTCCTTTAAAGAGTTCTGTTGATGCTCGTCCTTATACTGATGATCCTGAATTACCGTTCAAAACAGTGCCTTTAGAGAATTATAATTATCACAGTACTTAT
This sequence comes from Pragia fontium DSM 5563 = ATCC 49100, assembly GCF_900112475.1. Taxonomy (GTDB): domain Bacteria; phylum Pseudomonadota; class Gammaproteobacteria; order Enterobacterales; family Enterobacteriaceae; genus Pragia; species Pragia fontium. The sequence goes on from NZ_FOLW01000002.1 coordinate 525,912, forward strand.
TTTCGGAGTGGGCTGGCCGAGTTGCGCGTATATAGTCATGGTTATGTCACCAGGGCTGACATTGATCATTATTTGCGTGAGTCTAAATATTTTAACTAAACAATGAAACCTGTAATCATAGTCATGGGTAACTATGTGGTACCCATGAATATGGAAGGATGGCCAGAGTAGTTATTTAGCCTTCGTCCTGGATGATCTCCTCCATACGCCAAGCCTCAGACTCCCGCTCTAGTAATAACTGCGCCGCTACAGACTGGGCAAGCCGCCATTTCACTATACTTTTTACGCCTGAAACGTTGATAAAATCATCAAATAACTCGATGTACTGATAGTTATAATCATTACTATCAGGTTCAACACTCAAGCGCTCTTGACGAGTTAGGGCTAGCATCTGTATTTTACTTATCACATCAAGAGGTATGGCTCTTTCTCCTTTTTCCCATCGTTGCCAAGTTCTTGTCTCCACATTTCCGATTTCTTCCGCTGCTTCCGATGGACTCAAGAACAAAAGTTTTCTAAGCTGTTTTAATTCAAAATTATTCATGTTTATACCCTAAGAAAAGGGGCGAAAGCCCCTTGTTAATTATGCGATAGCTTCTTCAACAGTAGCTATAATGTCAGCGAATGGTACGTAATCAATCGACGGCATAAATGATGGTTTTTCGCTCATATCAAATACAGAGCACAACTCTTCAATCATGTGACAGCGAATATTACTATCAGTGTATTCCACTGATTTAAAATCACCGTCGCTGTCATAATTAACGTGTTCAGATAGTTCTACTCGCCCTTTTTCGGTAACAAGGTCAAATTTAACCATGTCGAAATCATCAGTAATGAATTCGATACGTGCATTTTCAATTTTGAATGTGTTCATAATATTTCTCACTTTTCTTGAGTTGATTCGAGCCATCCCCGAACCGTTAAAGCCATTATGGTCGCAATCGCGACCAAATGCAAGAGTTATTTTACCTAAAACCTGTATTCAATGATTTTTTTATGCTGTTGATTCTGCATGGCCGTTAAAAACCCGGCTTAAGCCGGGTTATTCAGTAAATCAAGCGCCATTTGCTTTTGGTCTGGCGTGAGCCATGAGATTAAATCTTTAACTATCCTATTTTTGGATTTTGCCGATGGGCTAAGGGTGTGAGAAAAGGAAACGTTCATAACAAACGTATGGCCACACTCTACATCTGAGCAATAACAGTAAATATCAGATAACTGTTCGTGCTTACGATTAGTTTTTTTAATCGTCGCCTTTACGCCGCATTCTGGGCATATTATTTTCATGACGCGCATATATTTATCTCCATATTTATTATGGTGATATTTTACACTTTTTCGGCCCATTATTCACGCCGCCTTGGGTATGTTTTCGTCAATATCAAAATTAACTTGTAGTGATGAAATAGCGGCAATTTCTTTATCTTGATTAATGGCATTTATAAGGCGTTTTTGAATCGGAATAATTTCATCTTTCCGGTATGTATTCCGCGATTTTTCTGGATCGGGTAGCGTGACGCCAGGGCCAGGAATTAAACCACCTAAGCCAGCCGGGAAGCGGTGAGCAGTGAAAACGTCTTGGCCGCTGATATTCTTCACGTTTGCAAATTCATCTTTCGCCGACACATCACCGACCGGCATAATTTTAATGCCATCTGGCTCACCGTTTGGAATATTAACAAATAAGTTTCTGAAATTTCCCACGCCTTGACTATCTTGAATTTTGCGCTTTATTTCCTCTTCTATTTCATCGGTCATATTCGGGTCGTTAGCGTAAAGAATAAAGCCCATATGCGCACCATTGTGATAATACTTGCGTCTAAATAGCGTGGCTTCTGAATTTAATAAAGCGGCATGAATCCCGCTAATGTAATCCGGCAGGCCATAGATCGGCTGTTGTGGGTCATATTGTTTAATATAAATAATATCATCAGGTGAATATTCTAGCGGTTCATCGTCTTGTAAAACTAAAAAATTACCGTTTTTACGGCGGCGTAAATAAAGTGACGGCAATGGCGCCAAGCCTATCACTTGGCCGTAGCCGTTGCGGACTTTTACGATCGCCACGTCGCCAAATATCAGAAAATCAAAACAGACGGCTTCTATTTCTTCATGACTTAAACCGCCGTCGATATAGTCACTAAGCAACATATTTTTGCGGTGGTAAATAATGCCGCCATGTTGTGAATTAAGGTTTACCAGTTGAGCCAGGGCCAGCCTGTTGATCGGTAAAGTGTAATGATCGTTATCGCCGTCATAACGTATATTTTCGTAGTCGGTGCCGGTCGTCAGGACTGGCTCCGGCTTACCAAAATTTATCACACTCATATGTTTATTGTTGACGGTGGCCGAAACTTTGCCACGGCGGTGGTGTCGTTTTTTCATGCTGCTTTACTCGTTGCCCATGTTGATTTGCGTTTCCGCTCGTTATTAAGCGGCTCTTTGTACAATGCGTGTGAGATAGAAAAGAAAACGTCGGCGTGACCGGTTTCCGCCGATCTGTCAGCGACGAATGTCATTGCGTTTCCGCTTGCGGTAGAGGTGCGCCGGATGGCCATAAAACTGGCGGCAATAGTTTTATCTGAGCCATCCCAGGCGAGACGCTTGTTTCCTACAACATCAATCATTTTCATAACCAAACGGTTTTTATTCTCGACGCTATAGTTAATTGCCACGGCTTCCCGCAGGGCGAAATCCTGTACCATTTCAAAAACGCCGCGGCCAATACCGGTAATGTCGATGCCGATAAAAGTCATATTAAATTTGTTGTAGAGGGCTTTAATCTGTGATGCTTGATATTTAAAATTCATGCCCTGCCACTTATAAACGGCCAGCACTCTAAAGCCTTCATCTTCAAAAATCGGCGGCGCGACAATAACAAAAGTCGCTTTGTCGGTGGTTCTAGATGGGTCATAGCCCGCCCAAACTTCCCGCTGGCCAAAGGGGTGCGAATCGTTGGCTACATAGTCATTCCACAGTTCGACGTTGATCGCGCACTGTTCTACTTCACTGTATTTAAAGACGCTATCGCCAGAGTCGGTGAACACGCACATATACAGCTGATCGAAAGCGATCGCGCCGTATTCGTCCCTAAGTTCATCTACGTCAAATAGTTTGCTGGCACCATCTTTGACCGCATCCTCGATCGTGGTGATAAATCGCCACTGTCGATCGGGGCACATAATGCCTTGTTGCATTTGCTCAAAATCAGGAAACTCGATGTTTTCCCTATCTTTTTTACCTTTTTTCCATTCCTCACCCGTCCAGAATGAATATGCCTGGTGCATTTTTGACGATGGGGTAGATATGTAGGTTTTTCGCCATTGCTTATGTGTCGCCATGGCTGACGCAAGCCGGTTAAGTTTTTTGAAATCTCGTATCCAAAAATATTCATCAACATAGACATGGCCATGGTAAGACTGTGCGGTACTGCTGTTAGTGGAGAGAAACCGTAATTCTGCGCCGTTGCTTAGCTTGATCGGGTTGCCAGTCAGGGTTAAGCCGAGGTATTCACGGGCCATTGATACAATGTAGCTTCTGAACATTTCCGCCTGTGGACGGCTGGCTGATAAGAAAATTTGCGGATCGCCGGTGAGGATCGCGTCCATTAGCGCCTCAAAAGCCAGCAGCCAAGTAGCTCCCACCTGGCGCGACTTAAGCCAGTTCCGGGTACGGTTTACCCGCGCCGCTAGGAATTTCTTTTGATAAGCAAACAGGTTATCGATAAAAGGCTGAAAATCAGCTTCAACAATGCCGCTGACGTCGTTTTTACGGCGTTTTTTACGTGGCTTGCCGTCGTCATTGTCACCGTCTGTTGACTCTTCGCTATAGCGCGCACTATTGGCCGCGCCGATGGTGGCCATTTTTTCCAGATGTTTATTACGCTGGGTGCGTAGCTTAATTTCTTTATCGATTAACCGATCGATCTCGTCCAGTTCTAACGTGTTTTTTTTATCTCTGGCGATTAAAAGTTGTAGGCGGCGCCCGATCGCTTCGTCGAGGCTTTCCGCACTGAGTAAATCAGCCCAATTATTTTTCTCAGCCCAATAGTAAATAATCCGCGGCCCTGGAAGATTTAATTCCACGGCTATTTCTTTTGGTGTCCATCTTTTTAAATAAAGGGAACGGGCAACCGCTTTTAATTCGTCACTGTATTTGCTCATGTGCCTATTATGAGCATTTTATATTTAACTATTATCAACTGATTTTCTAATTAATGCGGTTAAGGGCTTATAACCGAATTAAGCCGAATTAATCAGAATGTTTATATTATTTTTATCGTGAATAATGCGGCCTATCAGTTATCTATTTTATATTCCTTAATAAGAGATTTAATTTTTATGCCAATGTCAGGCTCACAATTAACAACTAATTGGATTCGTATTGCGACCGAAGGCGAAACCATCGACGGCCGCAGAATAGAGGGCCAGTGGTTAATTGATATGGCTGATAGTTACGACCCAGCCGTATATACCGCATTGATTTGGCCTGAACACGAACGCTGGTTGGGTAATTATGGAGAGATATTAGAATTACATTCTGAGAAGGTGGACGGATTGCAACGGTTATTTGCAAAAATGTGCCCGTCAACTTATTTAATCCAAGCGAATAGAGACGGGCAATTATTATTCTGCTCTATTGAACCATCCGAAACATTAAATTTTAGAAATACCGGAAAACCTTATTTAGAGGGTTTAGGTGTGACTAATTCCCCGGCCAGCGTTGGCACAGAAAGATTACGTTTTAATAGCAAAAAGACCGGGCGTTTATATGGCGCACTGGAGCCATTAGTTTTTAGTGAAATAAAAGAAGAGGGCACGAAAGTGGCAGCAAAAAATAAAGATAAAAAGGGAGCAATGTCAAAAATGCGCCGCCTTTTTAGCATCGAAGATACGCCCGCAGAGGTGGAAGTAGATGGGGGCGACAAAACCCTAGAGGAAAAAGTCACTGCACTGGCTGAGGCGCTTAGCGCGCTTGATGTGCGATTAACCGCTATTGAAACCAAATCCGAAGCCACTGCGGAAGCCGTAACCGAGGTAGAGGAAACCGTTTCCGAAATGGAGACGGCGGTAGAGGAAGTCATAGAAGTTGTCGAGAGTGCCGAATTTAAAGCCCTAAAAGCGGGTTTTAAAGAGGTGGCCGGTAAGTTCTCAAAACTGGACGACGCAATCACTAAATTACCCGCCGCGTTACTAACTAACGCCGGTGAAGATAAAGGCACTAATTTTAGCCTGGTTTAATCCGCGGCCGAAAAAAGATAGGAATTTAAGCAATGCAACTAACAACGCGCGCGCGCGAACTTATTAATCAATATGCCTCGGCCCTGGCGCAAGGTTACGGCATTGAGCCGGGTGCCCTGACTAGCTATTTTTCGGTAACGCCACCGCAGGAAACCAAGCTACGTAATGCGCTACTGGAAAGCCAGGCGTTTTTAAAACTGATCACCGTCCAGGATGTGGATCAACTGTCTGGCCAGGTGGTAGCGGTAGGCGCAGCCGGTCTACATACCGGGCGCAAGAAAGGCGGCCGATTTGTTAAGCAGGTTGGTGTGGATGGTAACACTTACACGCTTGCGGAAACGGACTCTTGCGCACAGTTAACCTGGGCACTGTTGTGCGCCTGGGCGAATGCTGGCAGTGAAAACGAATTTTTCCAAAAAGTGAATGATTTTGCGAATGAATGCTTCGCCTTGGATCAGTTGCGTATCGGTTTTAACGGTACACACGCGGCAGAGGATACCGATCCGAGTAAATACCCGAATGGCGAGGACGTTAACCGGGGATGGCACCAAATTGCCCGCGATTATGAAGGTGGTAAGCAGATCATTACTGACGCGGTAACGTTGGGGGAAGGTGGGGACTATATATCGCTTGATGCTATGGCCTCAGATTTAATTAACACTTTAGTCCCGGCTGAGTTTCGCGAAGATCCGCGCTTATCAGTAATGGTTGGTGCTGATTTGGTAGCGGCTGAACAGCATCGACTTTATCAAGCTGCCGATCGGCCGACTGAAAAAATCGCCGCGCAGTTGCTTGGTAATTCGATCGCCGCCCGCCCGGCTTATGTGCCGCCGTTTTTCCCTGGAAAACGGATGGTTGTCACGATGCTTAGTAATTTGCATATGTACACCCAGCGCGGCACTCGTCAGCGTAAAGCTGAGCATGTTGACGACCGCAAAGCCTATGAAAGTAAGTATTGGCGCATGGAAGGCTACGCCCTGGAATATCCAGAGCTTTACGCGGCCTTTGATGAAAGCGCAGTAACGATTAAATCCGAGCCTACACTGGCCCCGTTTATGAGTGAATAAATATGTATATGTCGCCGGGCCAGCGTCACAAGGCACGCATTGAAGCAGAAAAAGCACTAAGCCAGGGTAAAGCGTTAAGCAGTCCCGACAGTATGCACTTGCAGCTAAATGCCCTGGATCGTGACGTTGCCCGGTGCCGCCGCCAACCGAATCGAGCGGAACGCCGCAAGATGAAAAGGGATGAATTACTGCCGCGTTGGTTGCCAACGGTCGAGCAGTACCTGGAATCGGCGGCCGTACATATAAATCCCACGTTCGTATGGTGCATTGTGTGGTTGTTCGATGTGGGGGATTTTGACAGGGCACTAGATTGGGTCGATATCGCCATAGATCAGCATCAACCGGCCCCGGCTAATTTTAAGGGCACGCTGGCCAGTTTTACGGCCGATACCGTTCTAGCCTGGGCTGAGAATGAATTTAGCCTTGGCCATAGCGTTGAGCCGTATTTTTCCCGCACGTTTGAACAGGTGCGGGATAACTGGCGGCTACATGAAAAAGTCAGTGCGAAATGGTTTAAGTTCGCCGGAATGTTGCTGTTAAGAGATAAAGACGGAAAAGCCCGCGCCAGCGCAGTTAATGACATTGAAACGCTGGAGAAAGCCGACGCCTTATTAGCTGAGGCTCATGCATTTAATCCCAAGGTTGGGGTTATGACGATGCGAGAACGGATCGCCGCCCGTATCCGGTCGCTAGCTGAAACAAATTAAACGACTACCGCAAGCCAAGCGGGCGCAGTCGAGGCAATGCGTTATTGATAACAACATTGGCCGTGGAAACTGGTCAGCCCGCTTTTTTATTTGAGGTGTATTGATGTTCAAGGCAAACGACAGGGAGTACAGCGAATCAATAATAACCAATGATGGATTTTGGCCTGATATTGATGTTGCTGATTTTGAAGTGTTTCGCACAATTCCCGGTGATATTAACCACAGTCAGATAGCCGCCGCATTAGTTGATTCGGTTGTAGAAATCAATCGCCAGTTGCAAGACATAGCCGCCCAAAGACGGGCGCAGGGGTATAACACCGCCGCTACGGTGCCGGGCGTGTCTGTTGATGGTAAAAACGAGTTAATTACTCAATACCAAAAAGCTGTATTCGCCCGCGCCAAAGCGGATTTAATTGGCGAGTACGCCAGTTTAGGCCGCAGTGAGGGCCACACCGGCCAGGATAATCCGAAAACCAAAGCCGATCTATTGGCGGAGGCTGCCTATACCGTACGCAATATTAAGGGATTAAAACGGGTTGGGGTGTCGCTGTTATGAGCCAGTTGGATAGTTTAGTAGGATTTATTAAACAGAACGTCCCTAAGCGCTATATGAATGAATTTGATAGCTGGATGGATGAACCGGTTTTAAAACGGGCACAAAAGGCGGTGGGCCTGAATCAACGGCGATTGGGGGTGCTGGTTTATAACGGGACGCTATCTTGGGGCAGATTTCCTTACCGCGAGTTTGATCCGCAAATCATTTTTGCCCTGATATTGGTTTGGTTGTCAGCTAATAGCCTTGATGAACAATTTCAGCCGGAAGAGCCGACCATTGATTTAGAAGTAAGTGACGATAAAACCGCTGATTTAACTATTCAGGTTGGTTTAGTGGATGAAATCAATGTAAAGCCGGATGAAAAAGGCCAGATCCCGATCAAGGGTGAAAAGTACGCGATATGTAGCCCAATTATCTGGACGGCGGAAGAGATTAGCCTGGTAAAAGGGGCCGCCCTGCGGGAATCCGTGAATGATTCGCGGTGAACTGAGCCGCGCCCAACTGCGGACGCTCCAGGATGAAATAAAGCGGCATGAACTGCCACAGAAAAAGCGCCAGCGCTTGTTATGGCGGATTGCTAAATATGGCTTGATTGTCGCTGCAAAACGGCACCAGAAACAGCAAAAGAACCCGGACGGCACAGCCTGGAAAGCCCGGCGCCGCGGTAAAAAACCGATGCTAAAGAATCTGCCCAAGCTAATAAAAATTAAGGAATTACCGGCGACAGAATCCATTAGATTGTATCTAAGCGGCGGTAATTACCATAACGGCGGGAAGGGCGTGGCGGCGGGTGTGGTGGGTTATGCCCATCACAACGGCATGAAAGCCACGATAAAAGCCGGTCAAATTAAAAATAAACCGGCAGCGGATAAAGCGACAAAAAGACAAGCTAAGAAATTAAGGGCATTAAATTATCAAATTCGTATTAACGGAAAATATAAAAAAGCGCCCTCAAGTTATATCACCAACAATATTAGTCAGGCTCAAGCCGGTTTATTAATTCGTATATTGAAAAACAAACCGATTAAAAAGACCTGGAACATAGAATTACCCGCCCGCGTATTTATGGGCGTTAACGATGATGAATTAATGCAAATGATTGCCCGCCAATTACAGGGCATGAATTACGGCTAATGAGGTAAAAACAATGGCTTTCCCCGAAGTAACAATAAACCAGGTCAATCTCGGTCAGGGTGAAAATAAGGAAGTCGAGAGAACACTATTATTTATCGGTGTTGCGACAGATGGTACGCCAGACTCCAATATCGGCAATGTGATCCCGGTTAATACGCAAACCGATTTTGACAGCTTAACGGGTGAGGGGGCACTGAAAAGCGATCTCTTATCTGCTGTGGTGAACGCTGGGCAAAACTGGTTTGCTTATGTGTACATACTGCCGAAAGAATCGGGTATTCCTGCCGCTATTGAAGCAATTAAAGCGATCCAGTCGAAAATCCAGGTGGAGGGCGTGGTATCAACGATCCCGGTAAGCACCAAAGCAGAGATTGAGCAATTTAATAGCCTGCGGAGTGTTGTGGTATCTAAATTCGGTACATGGCAATGGTTTATGTTGCCGGTTGACGGCGCCAATGCTGGGGAAAACTGGGCCGCAGTTTATAAGCGTTTGGACACCCTGCAAAAAGGCGTTGCGGCGGCCGGTGTAATGCTGGTTCCGCGCTTATTTGGTAATGAAGTGGGCGCATTGGCTGGTCGGCTGTGTAATCGTTCAGTAACTATCGCTGACAGTCCCATGCGTGTGGAAACAGGCCCCATGTTGGATCTGGGCAGCGCTGATAAGCCGGTTGATGCTGACGGCGCAGAGCTGGGTCTGGAGACACTAATTGCCCTGGAGAGGGTTCGTTATAGCGTGCCTGCATGGTATACCAATTTTGATGGCGTCTATTGGTCTGACGGTCGCACCTTGGACGCCGAGGCCGGGGATTTTCAGGCCATCGAAAATCTTCGAGTCATTGACAAAATGTCTCGCCGTATTCGGGTAAAAGCGATCCGCCGCATTGGTAACCGTGCTTTAAACAGCACGCCCGGCAGCATTGAGCGCAACAAAATTTATTTTGCGGCGGTGATGCGTGAAATGTCCAAATCAGTATTGATTAACGGCGTTCAGTTCCCCGGCGAGCTTAAGCCGCCAAAGGATGGCGATATCCAGATCGTTTGGAAAACTAAAACCAACGTTGAGATTTACGCGGTCGGCCGAACAGAGGAATGTCCGAAGGGGATCACTGCGTCCATTATGCTGGATCTTAAACTGGAGGATAAATAATGGAGCGTTTAAGCGGCTCGTCTTTTGATATCAACTATGGCGATGTAATGATTAATGTGGAGAACATTTCGTTAGACATTACCGATAACACCGCGGTGGCTAAAACTAACGGTATCCCGGATGGCCACACCAAAGGCGATAAATCGGCGGAAGGAGAGTTAGAACTAGATAGCCAGAATTTCAACTTATTATCTGAGGTCGCCGCCCGCGCCGGGTCTTGGAGTGATTTCCCGGTAGAGGATATTACATTTTATGCCAATACCGGCGAGGCTGAAATGAAAGTAACGGTATTCGGTTGCAAATTAGTGGTATCCGGCTTGCTCAGCATTGATCCGAATAGTGCTGATAAAAGTAAGCATAAAGTGAAGTATTTTTCGACATCGCCGGATTTTGTCCATATCAACGGTGTGCCGTACCTGTCGGCGCGCGATACGCGCAATCTGTTGGAGTAGTCGTAGTCATGGACGAAATAGAAAAAACCCTGATCCGGCTTGGTATTTTCGGCGCCCTGATCGGCCTGGCCAAGTTGTTGGTTGGTGATGAAAAAATTACGTTTCGGCTGTTGCTTGGCCGGATATTGCTCGGCGTTGCCCTTGCTGTTAGCTCGGGTACGGTGTTGATTCAGTTTGAGAATTTAAGCGAGTTAGCGTTAATCGGCCTGGCTTGTACGCTGGGGATATCTGGTCAAACCGGGATCGAATGGTTATTAAAGCGAGGTAAAAGTAAAAGTGAAACTGAGTGAAAAACAACAATTATTTGCCCAATTGATCGCACAACTTATTTTGTGGTCTGTCGATCACGGTTACCGCGTGACCTTTGGCGAAGCCTACCGCACCCCGGAACAGGCAGCGCTGAATGCCAAGAATGGCCGAGGTATTGCTAAAAGTTTGCACACTCAGCGCCTCGCCGTTGATTTAAATCTATTTATTAATGGTGAGTACCAGACTGATAGCGCAGCCTATTTGCCGCTCGGCGAATATTGGGAAAGTATCGGCGGCAGTTGGGGCGGGCGCTTTTCTCGACCAGATGGCAATCATTTTAGCCTTGAGCATAACGGGGTGCGCTAATGCGTTGGCTTTTGGGGGCTGTGGTAGTGGCCTTTGCTGCCGGTTGGTGGTTTAGCCTGCAATACCAGGACAGCCAACAATTGTTAATTGAGCGCGCGGCCCGTAAAGCTGCAGTGGAGATACAAACATCTATTGCCGCTACGGCGCAAGTTGTGGAAAACAAACTACAGGATTTAAGAGCTAATGAACGGCACACCGAAAAAGTTATTCGCACCGAAGTGGTTAAACCGGTTTTTAATAACGTGTGCGCTACTGATGATTATATGCGGTTGTTCAACGACGCCACCGAGCGAGACGAAAGCATATTATCAGGAAAATCTATTAACTGAGTGCCCGGAAGTATTACCCCGTTTAACCGGTACCACTGGCGCCGCTTTTGATGCCCTGGTGACGGCGTATAAATACTTATATTTAGATTGTGCCGTTAGGCATAACGCATTAATTAAAGAAATCAGAAAATAAGGAATTGAATATTATGGCTAAAGTTACTCTAGAAATCGGGTCTGTTGAATTGGTATTTAACCCGGAAGTCGAAACTTATAATAAATTTATCAATGAAATGCAGATGAATAATAAAATGGCGCCGTCAACCAATTATATTCGCCGCATCGTCGATAAAAATTATAAAGACGCTTTAAACGATATTCTCGTTAATTCCCCGGGTGCCGCTTTGCAAATTGCCGCCGCAATTAATGACGAATTCGCACCGGAATTAGAAATCACCGTAAAAAAATAGAAACCCTAACCCGAAAAATTAGCGAAAACGGGTTAGAGCAATATTTAACATTGCGTCGTTATTATTTGCCTAATGAAACTGACGACGCCGAGAATTTAGCCCGCGCGGCCTGGCTTGATAATCATTTTGCCGAGAATATGCGGTTTTCAATTGCTAACGGCATTACCCTGGCATTTAACGGAAAATAATGAGCACTTTATCTTTTACTTTATCCTTGATCGACCGCGTAACGCGCCCATTGCGGGGCGTGGGTGCGGGTTTGCGGGGATTTGCCAAGCAGTCAGAAAAAGCCTTTGAACCAATGGCCAAGGGCTTTCTGGCATTGTGGGGAGTAAAAAAAGCAATTCAGGCCGCGCTCGATCCTGCCGTTCAAATGTTTAATACCTTACAAAAAGCCTCGGCGCGGGGCGTAGGGGAAGAGGCACTAAAAAAACTCTCTAAAGATGCATTATTGTTCAGTTCTCGCTACGGGACATCGGCGCTGGCGTTTGTTGAATCGTCGCACTTGATCAAGTCCTCAATTAATGGCTTGACAGATAGAGAGCTGCCGCGCATGACCAAGGCCGCTAACTTGTTGGCGGCGGGTACGGGAGAAAGTGCGCAAGCGGTCGGCACCTATTACGGCGCGATGTATAACCAGTTTAGAGGCGTAGCTAATAAAATGGGCCGGGTAAAGTTTATGGAAAACTTAACCGACCAATCCGCCTACATGGTAAGTAATTTCGGCCTATCTATTCAGAAAATCCAAGACATGATGAAAGGCACCAAAGGCGCCGGATCTAACCTGGGCGTTGGATTATCCGAACAATTCGCCGTATTGGGGCAATTGTCCAGGACAATGGGCAATGAGGGGGCCGGTGCCTATGAGCAGTTTTTAAATAAGGCGGTTGAAGGTGGTAAAGCGCTAGGAATAAGCTTGACGGATTCAAACGGCAAGCTGTTGGCCATGCCGGATATTATTCAAAAGTTACAGAATAAATACGGGAAATCTATCCAGGGCAATATTAAAGCCCAGGCTGAACTCGATAAAGCCTTTGGCGGCGGCTCAAAAGTGATTAAGGCGCTATACGGCAACGTGGACGAAATGCGCAAGCATATGGATTCACTCGGTAAAAATACGGGTATGAAGAATGCCACCAGTATGGCCAATAAAATGGCCGATCCGTTTGCCCGCTGTACTTCGATATTGTTTGCCTTGCGCGCCGCCATCGGTGAAAGCCTGGTGCCAGTGTTATACCCGTTAATTGATAACGTCGCTGACGCCGGGGAGCAATTCACAAAATGGATGAAAATGTTCCCAAATATCGCCCGTTGGATCGGTTATATCGCGGTTGGCTTTTTGAGCTTTGCCGCAGCCGGTGCCGCGGCCAATATCGTGATGGGGATTACCCGATTTATTATGATTGGCTTGCGCGGAATTATGTCGGCATTCAGTGCCGTACTGAAAATTGGCCGGGTGTTTATCTTGGCGTATCGCGCGGCCCTGTTAGCGTGGAATGCCGCCATGCGGATTTTACGCGCCACGCTGTTGGCGATCCGTATCGCCGCTATGTTGGCTGGGGTGTCATTTACTTTTATGACCTGGCCAATCCTGCTCATTATTGCCGCTATTGCGCTCCTGGCTGTCGGTATTTATTTACTTATCAAGCATTGGGACAAAATAAAAGCCGCGGTAATGGATACCACCGCATTTAAAATCATTGCCGCATATTGGGAAGTATGGAAAACCATTTTTCTATATGTGGTTGATATTATCGGCAAGGCTTGGGAGAAACTTTGTAAATGGTTTGAGGATATCTCGCCGTTTGATTCTGTTGCAGATATGGCCGCGAGCCTGGGAAATGTGTTTGGGAATCTTTGGACGTTCTTAAAAAAATCATTCTCTGATACCTACAGTTGGATTGTCGATAAATTAAACATGATCCCAGGAATCAATATTGATTTGATGCCGACACCTGCCGCGGCACCGGCTGCAACTGCATTAACCGGCACAAATTTAAAAGGAGTTGGCCAGGGTGGTATCAGTAAAGAAATTAAAAATAGTTCATCTAACAAAGTGGATAACAGTCGTCATGTTGGTGTTGTCAACATTACTCAACAAGAGCCAATGACTCCCGCCCAACTCAATGAATGGATTGAACTTAATGCCGGGTAAATATTTTGATTTATTGATTGTCGCCGGTGATTTTTCGCTGAACTCCGGCAATGAGCCGGAACGCTGTAATAATCGCGTCAGCATCGGCCAAGATATAGCACACGCGCTGATTGAATCGGGTCTACCGATAAAATTGTTGGCACAGCGTAGCACAACATTGCGCGCTGACATCTTCACACAAATGATTTTATTAGTTGAAACCGACGATCGGATTGTGCCAGGTACGGTGTTGATTACAGAGGAAAGCGCCAGGCGGTTGTTGCTTACCGCGCGAACTTATGATTTTGGCGATATTGTCCAGGGGGTTGCGTATGAAAAAGAATATTGATGTAAATTACGAGAAAATCCTGATGGATAGCGGAATGCCGACGACGGATCAGGCGGTGAGGGCGCAGTTTGAGATCCTGGTTAAACAAGAGGGATTAATTACTAACACCTCGCGTATGTCGCCGTTTTGGCGCTTGATCACTGCCATTGTCACTACGCCGTTTTTGTGGCTTAAAGATGCGTTGATTAATACCGTATTGAAAAACAGTTTTTTGGCTACCGCGACCGGACCGTTTCTCGATCTGTTTGCCTGGGCGGTAAATATTGAACGTAAAGCCGCCCTGGCGGCCAGTGGTGTGATCCACTTTTATAAAACAGACGATAAGCAGCCGATTACCATTAAAGCCGGTACTATCGTGCAGTCTGAGCGGATCGACGGAGTGATTTATCAATTACGCGTTACCAACGATATTATTATTCCTGCCGGGGTATCTGCCTTGGCCGTTCCGGTGGAGGCGGTCAGTAGTGGTGCAGGCTATAACCTAGCACCGGGATATTATCGAATTTTGCCGCAGTCCGTGCCGGGCATTTCCTACTGTGCTAATGAGGAAAATTGGTTAACGCAGCCCGGTGCCGAGCAAGAAAGTGATGGCGACCTGCGACCGCGCATACGCAATCAATATAATTTGGTGAGTAATTACCATACCGACGCTGTATACCGCGGCATGATATCCAGCATTGTGGGTCTGAATAGTGAAAGAGTTTATTTTGTCCACGATGCCCCGCGAGGCCCCGGCACTGCCGACGTCTATTTATTGTTGGATACCGGGGTAATTTCTCAGCCGTTTGTCGACGCGATAAATGATTATGTTATGGCTCAAGGGCACCATGGCCACGGCGACGATTTACGTTGTTTCGCGTTGCCGGAAACGCATCACGATCTGAGCGTGAGTCTTTACCTAGATCATGAATTAGAAGGTGAGGAGCAAGCGCGGCTTATTGATAATGTGGCTCACCTGATCCGCTGTGCCTTTCGTGAGAATAATCAATTTAATGTTGTTAAAGTTTGGCCTTATTCGCGCTATAGCTTTTCACAGCTTGGCCGTGAAATTCATCGTCATTTTGGCGTTGATTCGGTGGTGTTTTCTATTGGGGATATTACCAGCGGCCTGGCTATCCCGCGTCTAAATAATTTAACAGTGAGTGTTGATCATGGCTGATTTTCCGCGCATTAAGCTGCCGGTTTGGATGAATCGAGGCGAGCCCCTGAAACTGGCCAACGCTGCCTGTAAGTTCTGGCTGATTGCCCGCGACTGGTTGAACTGGCCACTAAAGCAAATTGATGCCGAAACTTGTCACGAATCGTTATTAAACGTCATAGCGTATGGACGTGATATCAATCGTTTTTCTGGTGAACCGATAGCGTTATTTAGAAAGCGCGTTAAGTATGCGTTTATCAATGCTAAAGATTCCGGCAGCGTGGCCGGTTTCGCAGAGATATTTAAGCGCCTGGGGATTGGTGAAATAACACAACTTGAGCGCCAGCCAGCATATGAATGGGACGTGATCATTATTCGGGTGACAGATAGCCAAATCGCAGAAAACAACACGCTGATGATGTCATTGATTCGGCAATATGGCCGCACCTGTCGGCGTTATATTTTTGAAGTTATCAATAATAAAACCATGAGTCTGTGCGGCGGCATGTTTGGCGGTGAAACCGCTTTTTATCATGCTAAATCAAATGTGGTAACCGGGCATATTAAAACACTAACAAAGGTGGCACCGAGCACCAAAAAAACACAGGTAACTTATAGCGCCAGTTTGGGAGATAAAAAATAAATGGCTACAGCAATTACGTTAGCGTTTGAGAGCTGGAACGCTCAGCAGGTTTTAAATAAATTACCGGTACGCCCGGACACGATTATTTTTGCCAATGTGCCCGGCCAAGATCCCGATAAAAAAATTGACCGGCGTGAAGGGTTGCCAGACGATAAATTTATTGTGCATCGTGATTTTGTCACCCAGTACGGGCTGATTAATGAAAACGCTGTAGCTTATTCTATCGTACTGGATACTCGGATCGGTGACTTCGAATTTAATTGGCTGGGGTTGCTGGATTCTGAAAGTAATACGCTATGCATGATTGTGCATACGTTACCACAGCAAAAAATCGCAACGGGTAACGGTATCCAGGGAAACAATATTACCCGCACATTTCTGATGGAATATGACGGCGCAGCCGCCGCCAGTCAGATCACCGTCACCGCGGAAACCTGGCAGATAGATTACAGCGCTAGAATGGCTGGCATTGATGAATCATTGCGCCTGGCCAATTTAGATCACTATGGCCACGCCGCTTTTTTTGACAATGGTTTTAATGTAACCCGTGAGGGGGAACAATTCCGTATTGCCGCTGGCGTTGGCTATGTCGGCGGGCTTCGTGTTGTATTGACTGATGATACCTTGATTGATGCGCCCGCCGATGCGTCAGTTTGGGTTGACGTCAGTCTACAGGGAACTGTTACAGGACAATGGTTAGCGCTAACAAAATTCGTTGTTGCTAATGAATACGCTGATTATGTCGATGAATATGGTTTTCATCACTATGTTGCAAAACTAGCGACAGAAGAAAATACAATTATTGAAGATGAACGCCCGCCGACGCCCCAGGAAGAAATGACGGATGCATTTACCGATGCTTTAGCAGAGCATGAGAAATCAACAAATCATCCAAAAGCAACGACGACATCATACGGTTTTGTGATGCTGAATAATTCAGTTACATCAACCAGCATTAACGCGGCGGCAACGTCAAAAGCGGTTAAGCAGTCCTATGATTTGGCGGATAGCAAAGTATTAACAGTGAATAACAAACCCGCTGATGATGCTAAGAACGTTGAGTTAAGTGCGGTTGATGTTGGAGCGCTACCGTTAACAGGCGGAACATATACAGGGGAAATCACAGCAACTTATAATGGCTCCTATGGTTTTGCATATCAACATGAAACAAAAGCGGCTTTTTATAATAGTGTAACGCGAGATAAGGAAAGCGAGTATCACCCATTAATTAAGCAGGATTTTCACATTCCCGGCCACTCTTGGAACACTTATTCATTTGGTGTTCTAAATCACGGTAATGGCGTGCAAGATTTTAAATTACATATCATAGATCATCTGGGAGCTGGGCTTGCGTTCTCTTGGACTCCGGTCGGCGATTATTATGTTCCACTCAGCGTTTATGCTGGTTCAAATCTTTACGCCCATCATCATTTATATACGGGTGGAGGACAATCCCATTTTAGAAATGACGGCATGGTTTACGGCCCGGTGTGGGGCGGCGATCTGGCTAGTTGGGTCAGTAGAAATTTTATTAGCGATATTCGATGGGGATCGGCGGTTGAAATCGGGCGTCCTGGGGGCGGTCAGTGGTACGGTGTGCCTTGGGAAAGCGTAGTAACAGGGCTATACAATAACGGGAATAGCTACATTAGCAGCATTCGAGCTAGGCCATTACAAAAATATATTAACGGCGGTTGGTGGACGATAGGAGCCATATAATTATGAATATTTACCGAGAGTATCAACCCGAGAGGCCGCCTGTTCAGGGCGCAATGTATTTAATTGATAGTAATGGCCTGGATTGGTATGACGCACAAAAGCAGTTTAAAGACGATACATTAAAGCTGATGATTGACGAAAATAGAATAATTCGCAGTTATAACGCTGACGTGTCTACGTTATTTCCTGCCAACTGCGCCGTTGTTGAAATACCATTAGAGAATGTGCCAGAAGATTTAGAAAATAACGGCATGTGGATGGTGACCGCAAAAAACAAGATCGTAAAGCGCGTGCAGTCTAAAGAAGAACTGATCGAGATTGCGGACATTGAAAAGTCCCAACGTTTGAGCGTAGCGAAAGAAGCAATAGAGCCGTTATCTGATGCTGTGGAATTTGAGATCGCCACCGATGAGGAAAGGGCAACATTAAAAGCCTGGAAAAAGTACAGGATCGCTTTAACGCGCATTGATACTAGCACGGCACCTAATATTACCTGGCCGGAGGTGCCCTGATGTGGTTCCCGGCTTGGTTGAAATTTCCTAAATCATTGGCGCCGGTGTCGTGTTCTACGGTGCCAGTGCATCCCTGGACGTTTGGTGCCGGGCATCAAGAAGAATCCGGGAACTATCTGAGTCCAGCCAACGCGGTAGATTATCTGCTTAAAAAGCTGAGCGGCGCCAGTGGTGAGCAGGACATATTAGTATTAATGATAGCGGAAAATCATCATGACGCTTTTATGTCAGCCCTGGGACAATTAACCAGGGTTTTTCCGCTGCCGGTATTTAAGCAAGTAGAGCGATTAGCTCAGGCCGCAGCAGAGCTGGCAATATCGAAAATGCAGATCCCAACAATTACCAGTTCATTGCCTGCGCCCGTGCCGTTATCTGTGGGCACTTGTCGATCGGCTATGGTATCGCAACTGATTGCCCAGGCGCAGCAGGACGCGGCCGGATCGCTAGATAGTAATGGCATTAAAAATGCATTGGGTGAATTAAAAAGCCTGCGCGAGCAAGTGGCCAGCGAAGCGGCCAGCACATTGGAACAACTCCAGGGCGGCCGCGCCCCGGTTTGGGCTTTTAGTGCCCGCGGTGACATTAACACCGCCGTGGCAGAACTGAAAAAAGAGATCCCGCAGCAGTCGGCAATCTACAGCGCGGCGGTGATGTTTGTTAGCGACGATTTAACAGCACTTAAGGAAATGGTGGAATGTCGGGGATTATCTTAGCGCTGAGCGGTGAGCCCATCATATTAAAAAATATGTTGATTAACGTATCGATGGCCTTTGCTGAGCAAGACCAAAGCGGGCAAACATCATCAACCACGAAATCAGAGCAAGGCGTTAAAGCTAAAGAGCTAAAAGTAACTGGCCTGGTTGATTTTGAGACGCCAGAAATTTTAACCAAACTTTACGCGTTGGGCGAAGCGAAAGACGCAGGCGGCGGCCTGCAAAAATACCGCATCGCCAATATACTGGCCCAGGCGGTTAATTTTCGTGAGGCCACTTTTAGCGGCACAATTGAAACCACCGCCCAGGCCGATAAAATGGCCTGGCAAGTTGGCTTCACATTAAAAGAGCATGTGAGCGTTAGCGAAAAACGCCAGGCCCGCGCCGGTAAACAGAAAGCCCAAACACAGAGCCAGGGCGACGAGGGTATAGCGGTGGAGGATTTAAGCGAACCGGAAGAAACTCGTTCGTGGTTTGAGGAGAACGTCCTTAAACCGGCTAACGATGCGCTGGGTGGTGAATAATGAGAGTAATTAAACAACTTATGTTGTCTGGTGATGATGTAGAGATCGCCGATATTAATATCGCGTTAGAGCTGAACGCTTGCGGTCGCGGTTTTATCACCGCAATAACTGATAAAGACTACACCGGCAAAATGGTGCGCCTGGATCTTGGTTATACCGGGTTAGTTTTGCGTTGGTTTACCGGGTTTGTGGAGCGTTCACAGCCTGCGGCTAATGGGTCGGTTAAGTTATTTGTGCGTGAAGTCGCCGGGGTTTTTGATAAGCCTTGGCCGTGCTCGATGAAGCACCCAACGCTTAAAAAAATGGCAGAGTGGCTGGAAAGCGAAAGTAAAATTAAGGTGAAACTACCGGCTGCTGAGTATGTCAATAAACCGATTCCAAATTTCACGCATTCTGGCACCGGGTATCAACTATTATCAAACCTAGGCCGCGCTTTTGGCGTTGATGATTATATTTGGCAACCATTGCCGGATGGGGGGCTATATCTCGGCGCCTGGCATGATAGTTTATTTGCCAAAAAGCCGATCGAAATCCCGCCAGAGTTCAATAAAGGCACGGCGTGCGGTAATTCAGTTACATTACCCGTTATTCAAACGATACGCCCCGGCGTAGTGATGAATGGCCAGCGTATCACCCGCGTGGATCTCAATGGGGATGAATTGACGCTAACTTGGACGCCGCTCGACAAATCCACGGGTAAGGCACTGCAAAAACCTGCATCACAGCGACAGATTGATGCCGCTTACCCGGAATTATCCGCTGGCCTACACCTGCCCAAATTCGCCAGGGTAATGGCGCCGAGTGAAAGCCCGACCCTTGGCCAGCAGGCCGATCCGTTTCGCCCAGGCTACGCGGTCAATCTGCAATTGTTGGACGAAAACGGCAAGCCTGCCGCCAATACGCCGGAATATAACGGCGTACCGTTACCGGTGCCAATGGCCGGATCGGAAGGGGGTATGTATCAATTCCCGCCAGAAGGTACGTTAGTGGAGGTCGCTTTCACTGAGGGGCGCCCTGATAAACCTTTTGTTCGCCAAACTCTGCCGGAGGGCAATAGCCTGCCTGCGATTAAGCCCGGCGAGCAATTGCAGCAGCAGCGAGCCGAGGTATCACAACGCGTTACCGTAGCAGGCGATTGGCAGCGTAACACCGACCAGGCAATCGAGGAAAAGAGTCGTAGTAGGGTGGTAGTTGCCGATGAAGAAACGCGCACTATTACAACTCGAAAAACTACGATAAAAGCCACGGATACCACCATAGTGGTGGGGACGGTGAAACTATTGGCCGGAGCCGTACAACATATTGTTGAGGGAGATTATACGATCGGAACGTCGGCGCGACTGGTTGCGTCAGCGCGACAGATTGATATTACCGCCGCCGATTCCATTAAGATCACCGGCAAGCCCATTACAGTTAGCGCCCAATCGATTGAAGAGAAGATCCAGGCAGTACGAAAGAGCGTGGCCGGAGGTGGTCAGGTGATTATCGGTTCAAGCGTATGGATTGGCTCTGGTGGCGCAGCCAGGAGCGCAGGCATCAATGTGATGCAATCAATACTTGATATCTTGGATCTTATTCAAGAACTGGCCCAGCAAACGGCTGATCATACTCACAGCAACACCGGCGCCCCAATTAACAGCGGAGCAATTAGCAGCACCGGCACCAAGGCGGAAACCACTAAAGGCAAGTACCTGCCGTTAATCGCTCAAGGCGTATAGTTGTTATTGTCTACGTTGGCCACCCGCCGCCCCTAAATAGACCTGGAGATATAGACATAAACGTCTATGCTTTCCGGAACCACCCAAGATAGTTAAACATATCTATACTTCAGCAAATCAGCCCGCATACATGTGGGCTTTTTTACGTCAAAAATAAGCCGCATATAACGCCCGTAGCGCCCATCAATTACTGCGCACCCACCTATATCAACCATATTAATTCATTGCAATAGCACAGCGCTTAGGAGACGTAAAGCACGGCGGCGGAATCGTCCCGGCACGGAAAACGCACTACACCGCACCCGCCTGCACGGTTTGTATATAAAAGTTTTTTCAGTTTTGAAATTCTACAAACTACCCGCCCACGCCGCGCCAGTAAAAGGATCTCGCAACGATCCCGGCAATGTAATCAATGTAAGGTTTTTCAGTGATTTACAGTTTTTCAGAAAATCAAAAAGGATCTAATAAATTGTATCAACATGATTTAAAACGAATTATTTTATTTTACGCGGGATTTGTCGAATAGAAAAAGATGTTAGTCGGAAAACTGAAAAGGAAGCACAACCCGCGGCGGGCGCGGGTTGTGGTGTGGTTGGCTAATTTTTTGAAACTGAAATTAATTTTATATATTGATAATTACAGTTAGGATAGGCGTTCGTACATAATTTAGTGGGCTGCGGGCTACTGTTTACACATATAGTACAAAGTTGTTAGCATTCATCGCCACCGCAAATGGCTGTGGTCAAATTGTGGGCTTTAATATTAATTAGTTATTAAAAAACAACATGATGCGATTGCTCAAAAGGCCGCGCATGCGGCCTTTTTCTTTTGTATCATCAGTTATTCAATATTTTTATTATCAGAGAATGTCATCGCACTATGGGACAGCGCTTCACACAGCTTCAACAAAAACAACGTCAACGGGATAAATTAAAGCTTTATCTGTTTGGTTTATTGCTGGCCGTTGTTTCAGTGATTAGCTTATCCGTTGGGGATATTTGGCTTCCGCCAAACCAATGGTTAAGTGAAGAAGCGCGGCTGTTTGTCTGGCAATTACGGCTTCCACGCACGCTGGCGGTAATGGTGGTTGGTGCTGGCTTGGCGATGTCGGGTGCGGTAATGCAGTCACTTTTTGATAATCCGCTCTCAGAACCGGGTTTACTTGGCGTGGCTAACGGTGCTGGCGTTGCTTTGGTGCTGACTATCCTGCTAGGCGGCAGTTTAATGCCGGTCTGGCTATTAAGCATGAATGCGATTATTGGTGCGTTAGTATTAACGCTGATTCTGTTGGGCCTGTCCCGTCGCCGATTATTACCTGGCGCTCGCCTGCTATTAATCGGTTTTGCGCTGGGCATTGTGTGTAGCGCCATTATGACCTGGGCGGTTTATTTCAGTTCCAGTATGGATTTACGTCAGCTGTTGTATTGGCTCATGGGCAGCTTTGGCGGCATTGGCTGGCAGCAAAAATGGTTAATATTGGCTCTGGTGCCGGCCATTGTCTGGCTATCTTATCAGGGCAATAAACTGAACCTATTATCACTGGGGGAGACTCAATCGCGCCAATTAGGTATTCCGCTGGTTATCTGGCGCAATATATTTGTGCTGATTATCGCCTGGGCGGTTGGCGTTAGCGTAGCGCTGGCGGGCATTATTGGCTTTATCGGGCTGATTATCCCACATATGCTTAGACTGATTGGGATTACCGACCATCGATATTTATTAACCGGCTGTGCGTTAGCGGGGTCTGGCTTGCTCTTGCTTGCCGATTTAGTCTCGCGTATTGCGCTTTCTTCTGCAGAATTACCGATCGGGGTGATTACCTCAACCATTGGTGCACCGCTTTTTATCTGGATGTTATTACGAAATGCTAAAACTTACTGATATCAGTCTGTCATCACGGCTGTCGGGGATCAATGTTTCTGCCAGCAAGGGAAAGCTTATCCACCTTATAGGGCCAAATGGCGCGGGTAAAAGTACCTTATTGGCCGTGATGGCCGGTCTATTAACGTATCAGGGAAAAGCTGAATTAGCGGGGCGTGATATTGCTCGCTGCTCGGGTCTGCAACTTGCCCGTTTACGCGGGTATTTGAGCCAGCAGCAGGAAAATGCCTCGATGATGCAGGTTTTTCAGTATATTGCCCTACATCAGCCGCAGAATGCCTCAGTGGAAGCCACTGAACAGACTGTGGCTTTTTTAGCTGAACGCTTAGATTTAGCTGATAAGCTTAGCCGCCCATTAACCAAACTTTCCGGTGGAGAATGGCAGCGGGTTCGTCTGGCGGCTATTTTTCTACAGGTCTGGCCAACGCTCAATTCTGAGTCGCAATTGTTATTGCTTGATGAGCCGATGAACAATCTGGATGTGGCACAGCAGGCGGCACTCGACGGGCTACTTATGCAGTTTTGTGCCGAGGGGAGAACGGCCATTGTCAGTGCCCATAATCTTAATCATACCTTGCATCATGCAGATGAGGCTTGGTTACTACATGACGGAAGTTTAATGACTGCTGGGGTTACTGCAGAGGTTATGAAGCCAAAAACTCTGGAAAATGTATTTAATATCGGTTTCGAGCTTTTTCAGACGAATTCTCTGAGTTGGTTGATACCGGTGGAGAAAAACAGCATTGATTAGTAAAAAATATTGATCAATACGCTGGTAAATAATAAAAAAGTAAGATATTGAATTTATAATCTTTATTAGAATGAAATCGTTTGAATTTTCATATTATTAAATCCATTATTGTTAATAAATAAATTTATTAATCTCGCCAAGCTATTTTAATTAACTTCTCACATATGTTTTTTATGATTTTTTTTCTATATTAAACAATGGTTTTATTGGTCTGCTTGTTGTTGTTTTGAATTAATCTTATCTATCTTATTCCTTTGATTTGTTATTTTGTTGTTTTTTTAAGAAATTAAAAAAATATCATATTTGAGTCTCTTATAATTATACCTGTCAATGTTGACAGGTATCCAACGCATTGCTATTTTGATATAAACACCACCAAATCTTAATGCGAGTAAGGTTATCTCTTATTTATTTTTATGATTAGGGGATATTTAAATAAGCGTCATAAGTAGTTTCTAAAAATTTAGATTATTAACCAATAAGCGGAGCCACTGTTATTGACCATGAGGAATGACCTCATCCGCAGCGTCGGATATTTCAGATAGTGATACATAGGGAATAGGGAAGGTAGTTGTGGTGTATTTTACCTACTAAAGGGATCGGGAATAGAATTATGGCTGATAGTTTTCAAAATGAAGTTCCAGCAGCACGCGTTAATATTAAACTGGATCTTCACACCGGTGGTGCACAGAAGAAAGTTGAATTACCTCTGAAAATATTAGTAATGGGAGACTACAGCCACGGTCAGGAAAACCGACCTATTGCTGAACGAGAAAAGATTTCCATTAATAAAAATAATTTCAATGCGGTACTCGCCGATTTAAATCCTAAGGCTAAGTTAACCATCAAAAATACTTTAGCTGGGGATGATTCTGAAACTAATGTCTCATTAAACTTTAAAGACATGAAAGATTTTGAACCGGAGCAGGTTGCGAAACAAATACCGGCACTGCGTTCATTACTCGCTATGCGTAATTTATTACGCGACCTCAAATCTAATTTATTAGATAACGCGACATTCCGTTTGGAACTGGAACGTATCTTGAAAGATGAACAATTATCGGACGAATTACGTGCGGAATTAGCCGCAATTGGTTCTTTGCCTAATGGCAATGAACCTCAGTAATTGATGTTTTTCTGATACGTATTTAAT
The DNA here is from genome assembly GCF_900112475.1 of Pragia fontium DSM 5563 = ATCC 49100. Taxonomy (GTDB): domain Bacteria; phylum Pseudomonadota; class Gammaproteobacteria; order Enterobacterales; family Enterobacteriaceae; genus Pragia; species Pragia fontium. The sequence continues at coordinate 550,804 of NZ_FOLW01000002.1, forward strand.
AAGGATCGTTTTATGTCTACTCAAAATACCAGTTCTGCAAAGTCAGGAAGTACCGTAGTAAAAGATGCCAGCAGCGTTTATCAATCGCTGTTTGATAAAATTAACCTGACGCCGGTTAACCAGTTTGACGACATCAATAAATTTCAGGATAACGACGCGTTAGCTGAAGCTTCAGCGGATGAGCGCGTAACGATGGCGGTAAACGTATTTCTGAACATGGTTCAGCAATCAGCGCAGAAAGTGGATAAGTTAGATAAAAGCCTGCTGGATTTCCACATTAGTCAGATCGATAAACAGCTCAGCGAGCAGTTGGATGCGGTCATGCACCATCCAGAATTCCAAGCGATTGAATCCGCATGGCGTGGCTTGAAGTTCTTGGTCGATCGTACTGACTTCCGTCGTAACGTCAGAGTTGAAGTACTGGATGCTTCCAAAGAGGCTTTACAGCAAGATTTCGAAGATGCACCAGAAACCATTCAGACCGGTTTCTATCGCCATACTTACATTCAGGAATACGACACCCCAGGTGGTGAGCCGATTGGCGTAACGATTTCCAACTATGAGTTTGGCCGTGGCCCACAAGACGTTGCCTTACTGCGTAATATTTCCAAAGTTGCTGCTGCTGCACACATGCCGTTTATTGCTTCGGTTGGCCCTGCATTTTTCGGCAAAGAAAATATGGAAGAAGTGGCGGCGATTAAAGATATTGCTAACTACTTTGATCGTGCTGAATACACTAAGTGGAAGAGCTTCCGCGATACCGATGATGCGCGCTATGTCGGCTTAACATTGCCTCGCGTATTGGCACGCTTGCCTTATGGTCCGGATACGGTACCAGTGCGTAACTTTAACTATATCGAGCAGGTGAAAGGTCCAGATCACGAGCGTTATCTGTGGACCAATGCGTCTTTTGCTTTTGCGGCCAATATGGTGAAAAGCTTTGTGCGTAACGGTTGGTGTGTGCAGGTTCGTGGCCCTCAGGCCGGTGGTTTGGTGGACGATCTACCAATTCACTTATATGACCTGGGTACGGGTAATCAGGTTAAGATTCCAACGGAAGTTCTGATTCCAGAAACTCGCGAGTTTGAATTTGCTAATCTGGGCTTTATTCCACTGTCGTTTTACAAAAACCGTGACTACGCTTGCTTTTTCTCTGCCAATTCGGCTCAGAAACCTGCGCTGTATGATACAAAAGAAGCCACGGCCAATAGCCGCATTAACTCACGCTTACCGTATATCTTCCTGTTATCGCGTATTGCCCATTACCTGAAAGTAATTCAGCGTGAAAACATCGGTGCAACTAAAGACCGTCGTGTACTTGAGCTGGAGCTGAATGCCTGGATCAATAATCTGGTGACAGAAATGACCGATCCAAGCGATGAAGTTCAGGCGTCACATCCGTTGCGTCAGGCAAAAGTTATCGTTGAAGATATCGACGACAACCCAGGCTTCTTCCGCGTGAAGACCTTCCTTATCCCTCACTTCCAGATTGAAGGCATGGATATAAACCTATCAATGGTTTCCCAAATGCCAAAGGCCAAGGCTTAATTTTATCTGGAGTTTGAAATAATGAAGATCCACCGCCCGCTATGGAGTGAAGGTGCGTTTCTGTCGCCGGAGCAGTTCCAGCAACAGAGTCGATGGGAAGCGTTTAGTAACGATCAGATTGCCAGACTTTGTCTGGCAAATCCGTGGGGTGTCCAGCGCGTTGCGTTCGACACTCAAGCCCTGTCGTTAAATCGGTTGAATGCCGACAGCTTAAGTGTGCGTTTTCCTGACGGTAGTTGGATTGATACGGATGTATCCGATGCTTTACCACCGGCTCGGGATCTGACTCAGAGCATTCCTGCTAACCGTAACGAGGTTACGGTTTTGCTAGGCCTACCGTTGTTGCACGCCAACGGCGGTAACTGCCATCAGGAAGGTAGCTATTCTGAACGGCCATTGCGTTATCGGCAGGAATGGATAGAGGTTCAGGATCTGTTTGGACAGGGCAATGAACCCATTGCAGTTGAGCGTTATGCGCTAACGTTGCTATTTGATTTTGAAGAGCAGGGGGATTATCTCACCTGTCCGATACTGCGTTTAAAGCGTGATGCCAATGGTCAATTCATCATTGATTCAGCGTTCTTACCACCGATGTTAAGCCTAACGGCCAGCAACGGGATACTCACGCAATCATTGGATATGCTGTGTACTCAGGTGCAGGCTAAACGCCAACGTCTGATGGGCATGCGGCGGGAGCGCAATCAGCAAATGGCCGAGTTTGCCGTTGCTGATGTTTCTCTGTTCTGGCTGCTGAATGCCTTAAACAGCCACGAACCTTTACTTAAGTTCCTGCAACAGTTTCCGGTGAGTCATCCGGAACAACTTTATCAACAGTTGGTTTCTCTGGCTGGGGCGTTGCTGACATTTTCGTTGGAACATGATGTAGAGGCGATCCCGGCTTATCAACATCAACAGTTGAATCAGGTATTTCCACCGCTGTTTAAGTTAATCGGTCAACTGCTGGAAGCCAGCCTGCCATCGCGGGTGATTGCAATTGAACTGCTTCAGGATCGCGGTACTCGCTGGTCAGGCCGTTTACAGGATAATCGTTTAACGGAAGACGCAGATTTCTATCTGTCAGTTCGTTCATCGTTACCGGCTCATCAACTGTTGGAACTATTCCCGGTACTGTGCAAAGTCGGTTCGCCTGATGATGTCAGTCAGATTATCAACTCAGCACTCTCTGGCATTCCATTGAAAGCGTTAAGTCACGTTCCGGCGGCGATCCCGCTGCGTCTTGATAACCAATATTTTGCGCTGGATCTCAGTCATCCTTCGGCAGAGAGCATGTTGGCCGCGCGCTGCTGTGAGTTTTATGTGCCGCGTTCGCTGCCTGATGTTTCACTGGAACTATTTGCGGTACTTAAATCATGAACCAGAGCCTCAACACCGTATCAATTGACGAACTGCTGCGCGATATCGCCCTGACCGTAGTACATCTTCGGGCAGGATCCGTCGTTGAACAAGGGGAAGCGCTATACAAACGCTGCGTAGCGCAGATTACTACGCTACGTCAGCGTTTGTCAGAGCAGCAGTACAGTGAAGATGTGATCGACGATATCAGCTATGCCGCCTGTGCGTTATTGGATGAAACCGTTCTGTTGCGCAATAGCGATGAAGGTTATGAAGTGTGGCAGGGCGTGCCATTGCAGGTCACGTTTTTCAATACCTATCAGGCGGGGGATGAACTGTTTGAACGCATTTGTCAGCGCATTCGCCATCCGGAAGGCGGGCAGCTGGTACTGGCCTGTTATGACCGCGTTTTAGGCCTGGGATTTCAGGGGCGTTATCTGTCTCAGCCGCAGCAAGAAAGGGAGCAGCTGGTAATAGAGGTTCGTGATCTGTTGCCTAAAGAACCGATCGGTAATGGCGATCTGATGTTGAACACCTTTATGGGGCCTAAACGCTTTTGGCGTAACTCGTCTTTGTTGTTTTGGACCGGCGTGGCGCTGATGGTTGCGGTACTGCTGTTTATGCTACTGCGTCAACACTTGGAAAGCATTCTGGCTCAGCTGTAACAGAACGCATAACGCTAGGTGGTTTTGTTGCTGCACGAGTCGGTATAAAAACAAATGCAATTATTCAGCCGTCTTACAGAGGATAAAAAACTTACTCAGAAATAGGGAAAAGCCGCCGTTACCAGGGTTAAAGGAGAAATAAAGTCTTAAACCGGTATCAAGGTAACAATCTTATCAATGAGATAAGGGATCCTGCATCAGCGATACGGCCTGCGTTGCAAATCGAAGTGGGATTGAAATTAAGGATGTGAATGTGGGTGATTACCCTTGGCGAGTTCAACTGCTGTACGCCACCTGTCTATGTCTGGCGTTGCTGTTGTTCTTTCTACCTTTGCCGACTGGCTGGGTAGTTATAGGTTGTGTGCTGACACTGTTGGTCAGCGGATATAAAGGGTGGCGCACCTTAAGGTATACGAAGCAAATCAGGCATGTTTCACCTTATCTGGATGCGCTGGAACAACAATTAGAAACATTACCGGAACGCCTACGACGTCGGCTACCGGTGATATTGGTCACCGGTAATGCAACGGCAGGTTATTTCGCTGAACAACAGAACCAGCATGTTGTCGTGACCGGAAAGAGTATCTGGATTGCCGTACCGGATGTGTCTGAACTCTCTCTGACCGCAGATGCTTTAAGCGGACGTTGGCCAGAGATGGCAGGAAGAATAGGGGTACTGTTTACCCTAATGCCAGAACACTTTGATAGCCAAGCCTCCCTGACGGGATACTTGCAAACCTTCCGTCAATCATGGGCGGATGCCAGTAAAACGTGTGGATATACATTACCGGGTTATTTAGCGGTAAACGCCAAACTGGGAGAGCAAACTAACGTTCCACAGTGGTTCTGGTGGAATGAGCAGGGCTCAGGCATACGTCTATTGGACGATTGCCAAACCTCATTGATGTCGTGGAGCCATCAGGGGGACGAGAAACAACGTTGCCAGCGCCAGCATTTAACCGTGGTATTGGAAACATTACAGCAGTGGCTGGATAAGCATGTTATTCAGGTGCTTAGCGATACTCAACAACCGGTTCCCCAGTGGATACCGGGGGCGGTAGCGTGCCTGAACGTGAATCATTCAGGGGTAAGTGATAACTGCTGGCGTAGTTATCTGCGGGATATTACAACGTTATCTTTACCCGTCACGTTAGCGCCAGCGCAAACCATGAGTTTGCCGGAGCGACTGGTGGAACAGATGCCCGTCTATTGCCCGATGTCTGGCAAAAAGCGTGCGATCTGCCATGCACTGATATTCAGCGCTCTGTTTGCCGCGATAGCGATGGCTGCTTCGGCGTATAACAACTCGCGGTTATTGCAAAATATTAGTGGCGATCTGCAAGCCTATAACCGCATTCCGATGAATAGCTATGATGACAAATTAGACAGTCTGAATGTGCTGAAAGTCGATCGGGCACTGTTGGATAAATATTACCGGCAAGGTGAACCCGCTAGGTTGGGCGTCGGATTATATATGGGGTCAAGGCTGATCGCCCCATTAGATATCGCGATTAAAAGTTATCAACCACCGCCGCCGCCGCCACCGCCGCCACCGCCGGTTGAAGAGGCACCGAAAGTGGTGCGTCTGGACAGTATGTCACTGTTTGATACCGGTAAGTCGGCGTTGAAAACCGGTTCAACCAAAGTATTGGTGGACGCGTTAATCAATATTAAAGCTAAACCGGGATGGTTGATTTTAGTTTCGGGTCATACCGATATCACCGGAGATCCGCAACGTAATCAATTACTGTCATTGGCCAGAGCAGAGTCGGTACGCGACTGGATGATCGAAACCAGTGACATTGATAAAACCTGTTTCGCCATTCAGGGGTATGGGGCGACTCAACCTATTGCTGATAATACAACAGCAGAAGGAAGAGCCGCTAACCGCCGGGTGGAAATCAGTTTGGTGCCGGAAGCATCGGCCTGTCAGTCGGTGCAACAGCAGCAAACATTACAACAAAACTAAGGAGAGAATAATGGCAATTCCTGCATATCTGTTTATTAAAGATGATGGCGGTGCAGACATCAAGGGATCGGTAACGGTTCAGAATCGTGAAGGTAGTATTGAACTCGTTGAATTTGATCATAAAATTCACATTCCAACGGATGGTAATACCGGCAAGTTAACCGGTACTCGTGTACACGCTCCTTTGACATTTGTTAAAGAAGTGGACGCATCGTCACCGTACCTATACAAAGCGGTGACCACGGGTCAAACGCTGAAATCAGCGGAAATTAAGTGGTACACCATTGATGATGCTGGTCAGGAAGTTGAATATTTCAACACGATGATGGATACCGTCAAAGTGGTTTCTATTAAGCCAGTGATGCACAACATCAAAGATCCAACAAAAGAGCGTTATAACCACTTGGAAGAAGTGGAAGTGCGCTACGAAAAAATCACGTGGACTTACAAAGATGGCAACATCATCCACGCTGACAGCTGGAACGAAGGCCGCGGTTAAATCCCCGTCGTCTTTGAAATAGTAGCGGCGTTTATTTACCTGAATCACTGACTGAGGTCAGTGATTCAGGCGTTGTTCACTTACTGCCTTGCTACTGTCCCAATGACTTTTGGGATTACTACCACTATGCACCGGTGGATTTCTACCGGTGCATCCATCTCGAATACCGATATCATGTTGTGCCAGGGAGCAGCCAATGATTACCGACCCTTCCGTATTATTACGCCGCCTCAATCCATACTGTGCCAAAGCACTAGAAGCTGCCGCCAGTTTATGTCAGACGAGAGCCCACCCGGAAATCACCTTAGAACACTGGCTGCTGAAATTATTAGAGCAAGGCTGTGGCGATGTTACCGTTATTGCCCGCCGTTATGAGTTGGATTTGGACGCAGTCTGGCAAGCGCTACTTAATCAGTTAGAATCGCTTCCTCATACGGTGCAGCAAAAACCAATATTATCCGGTGTGATTCAGGAACTGTTAAAGTCAGCCTGGCTCATTGCATCGTTAGAAAATCAAGCGGATTCCGTGCGCTCAGCCCATATTTTACAGGCGCTGATCGATAACCCTCAATGGCTAAAAGCGCGTGATGCTTGGCCATTGCTCAGCGTTTCACAGGTTCAACTGCAACGCTTATTGCCGATTCTTGATGAGTTGTCTGATGAGAGCCCGGAGCGGGTTCATGTACCGCAGTATGAAAGTGCGGCACAGTCAACGGCGGATATTACATCGTCGATTAATCCGACAGCGTCATCTGATAATAGTACTAATCAATTGCCAACGGCGGCGACCCAGCCAACCGCCTTAGATCGCTTTACCGTCAATCTGACCGAACGGGCAAAACAACAAAAAATCGACCCGGTATTTGGCCGTGATGTAGAGATTCGTCAGATGGTGGATATTCTATCCCGCCGTCGTAAAAATAACCCGATTCTGGTTGGCGAGCCAGGCGTGGGTAAAACCGCGCTGGTGGAAGGCCTGGCGTTACGCATTGCTGAAGGCAATGTACCGGATAGCCTCAAAACGGTAAATATTCATACGCTGGATCTCGGCTTATTACAGGCCGGTGCCGGCGTTAAAGGCGAGTTTGAACAGCGGTTAAAAAATGTGATTGATGCGGTACAGCAATCCCCAACGCCCATTCTGCTGTTTATTGATGAAGCCCATACCATTATTGGTGCGGGAAATCAGGCGGGCGGTGCCGATGCAGCTAACCTACTGAAACCTGCGCTGGCACGCGGGGAACTGCGCACCATCGCCGCAACAACCTGGTCTGAATACAAACAGTATTTTGAGCGTGATGCGGCACTGGAGCGTCGCTTCCAGATGGTTAAAGTCGATGAGCCGGATGATGATACCGCCGCATTGATGCTGCGCGGTTTGAAATCCCGCTATGCTGAACATCACGGCGTGCATATTCTTGATGAGGCAGTGCGTACCGCGGTGGCGCTATCCCGACGCTATATCACTGGTCGTCAGCTACCGGACAAAGCGGTTGATTTGCTGGATACTGCTTCTGCGCGGGTTCGCATGGGATTAGATACTGTTCCGGAAGCCATCACTCTGCTGGAAGCTCAGTTAGCCGCGTTGGAATATGAATATATTGCCCTGAATGAAGATCGCGAGCTTGGCGAAGAGATTTTACAGTCCAGCTTGGATTATATTAAGGTAAAACAGCAGACGCTGCTTGAGCAGGTTGATCGACTGGCTGAACAGTTTAGAAATGAAAAACAGATTGTTCAGCAGTTAATCAATTTACGGGCGCAGCTTAATCAGCCAGAAGCCAGCCAAGACCACCACGTTCTGACTGAACTGATTAATCAGCTTCAGCAACAGCTACATGCGTCACAGAATGGCGCGCCGCTGCTTTCGCTGGATGTCGACAGCCGCACCGTTGCCAGCGTGATTGCCGACTGGACTGGCGTACCGCTGGAAAGCCTGATGAAAGATGAACAAAGCGGCCTGCTAACGTTGGAGAATGAGCTGGCGCAGCGGGTTATCGGTCAGGATGAAGCGTTGATTTCTCTGGCTCAGCGTTTACGGGCGGCCAAAACCGGCTTAACTCCGGAGCAAGGGCCATTAGGGGTATTTTTGCTGGTTGGCCCATCAGGTATTGGTAAAACCGAAAGTGCGTTGGCGCTGGCGGATATTTTGTTTGGCGGCGAGCGTTCGCTGGTCACCATTAATATGTCGGAATATCAAGAAGCCCATACGGTTTCTCAATTGAAAGGTTCACCGCCGGGCTATGTCGGCTATGGCCAAGGTGGGGTATTAACGGAAGCGGTACGTCGTCGACCTTACAGCGTGGTGTTGTTGGACGAAGTAGAAAAAGCCCATCGTGATGTGATTAACCTGTTCTATCAGGTATTTGACCGCGGCTTTATGCGCGATGGCGAAGGACGAGAAATTGACTTCCGCAATACAGTGATTCTGATGACCGCCAATCTGGGCAGCGACTACATGATGGCGCTGTTGGAAGAGCAACCTCAAGCTACCACCGCCATGTTGCATGAAGTTATTCATCCAATCCTGCGCGATCATTTCCAACCGGCGCTGTTAGCCCGTTTCCAGACTGTGATTTATCGACCTCTGGGGGCTGAAGCATTACGTAAGATCGTCGCCATTAAAATGGGTAAAGTTGCCGAGCGTCTACAGCGTCACTATGGCATTGAATTCCGGGTGCAAGAAAGCCTGTTTGATGAACTGGTGAGCGCCTGTCTGCTGCCGGATAGCGGTGCAAGGAATATCGATAGTCTGTTGAATCAGCAGATTTTACCAGTACTGTCGCAAACCCTATTACAGCTTCAGGCCCAGCAGCGTAAACCGAAGGCATTGGCTTTAGGTTATGGGGAAGAAGAAGGGATTACGCTGGATATTATCGAATACGGCGTAACTGAAGAGGCCGCTGAAGAGAGCAAAGCGACAGAAAATCATACAGCACCGGAAGCTGACATTGTTATGGGCGTTTCAGAAAAGGAATAACTGAATGAAAGACCAACTGATAAAAAAAGGTAAAGATCTACTGGATGAGCAGCTTCAGGCTTTCGGCCTGGGCGGCCTATCAGGCGAACAGGGTGCCGCCAGTAGTTTCTCTTCGCTGAATGATGGCTTAAACCGTTATCAGTTGGCTATTGATGGGTTGTCAACTTCACTGTCGGTATTAAGCGTTCAGGGGCGCGAGCACCTGAGCGAACCGTGGCAGTATGTGATCCAGTTTACCGCTCAGCATGGATTGTCCATGGAGCAGGTACTGAGTGAGAAAGCGGTATTTGCGCTGGCGCCGGGTGGTGTCAGTAGCCTCGGTGGTGCGGCCGGTCAGTTGAGCAATCAGCTGATGTCGGCCTTTAATGCCTTTGGTGGCATGTTCAGCGATAAAATTGGCAGCGCTTTTAATGCGCCAGCCGGTGGTTTTTCCATTAATCGCGTTAGTCAGATAGCCAATAAAGGGCTGGGAATTGCCAATCAGGTGAGTTCGGCGGCGGGTAAGTTGGGCAGTATGGC
>NZ_FOLW01000023.1 GCF_900112475.1 Pragia fontium DSM 5563 = ATCC 49100
CCAATTTTATCGCTGAACATGCCACCAAAGGCATTAAAGGCCGACATCAGCTGATTGCTCAACTGACCGGCCGCACCACCGAGGCTACTGACACCACCCGGCGCCAGCGCAAATACCGCTTTCTCACTCAGTACCTGCTCCATGGACAATCCATGCTGAGCGGTAAACTGGATCACATACTGCCACGGTTCGCTCAGGTGCTCGCGCCCCTGAACGCTTAATACCGACAGTGAAGTTGACAACCCATCAATAGCCAACTGATAACGGTTTAAGCCATCATTCAGCGAAGAGAAACTACTGGCGGCACCCTGTTCGCCTGATAGGCCGCCCAGGCCGAAAGCCTGAAGCTGCTCATCCAGTAGATCTTTACCTTTTTTTATCAGTTGATCTTTCATCTTATATCCTTATAGATCATTGATTCTTATATATCGGCTAATTACCTTACCGTTAACCGCCGTAAAACCGCCCGCCCTTCCGGCATAAAATAGGTGCCAAAACGCACCAGCCCAATCTCTTTTAAGTGGCAGGTCAGCAGATAGCTGAGGATCATATCTTTATCACCCGGTTCAAGGCTGAGCTCGACGGCATATAAACGCGGTTCATACTTCAACAGCGTATGCTGAATAGCGCGCATCAGGCTGTGGGCCGATGAAGGTAGCTCCTGATAAATCAGGCTGAGGTCAGGTAAGCCGTAATCGGGGAGATATTTAATCGCCCCCGCCCGGCTATTGAGAATGCGCTGGATATTATCCATGACGCTTAAAATCGTTTGCGTCTGTTCATTCACTTCATCGACATCAATACCAGACTTAAAGCTCCCCATCAGGGTTTCATACAGTGACGGTCCCATAATTTCCGTTCCTATTTCAGCGGAACCAAACCAATTGCATCATAGTTGGCAATCAGTAACCTTGGTTTATCAGCGTCCAATTCACTACGCTTAATCACGACCTTCCAACTGCCTTCAGTCAGGTCTGGTTTACGAAACAGCGCCACAATACCGACATAATCCGCTTCTTGATTCATGGGTACATCAAGCGACACCGCCGACGCCGGATATAACACCACTTCATTTCTGGCTAACAGATCAACACTTAGCGTTTTATAATCATCTTCCAGCAGTTCCTGATAGGTGGCCTTATCAAAGTTCTCCACTTTGCCTAATTGATATACCCGGATCATCAACGAGGCTGGCGCTTCTTCATCTCCGGGATTTAGCTGGGCGCGAGCGGCAAAATCCAAATGCAATATATGAATTTGTTTAACAAAAATTGCTTTGGCAACGCTGACCGTTCCTTCCTTGGCGGATTGAATCGCACCACAGCCGGAAAGGACTACACCCGCCAGTAATAAGACGATCCCTTTCAACATTCGCGTTAACTGGCTGTTTTTATGTTTATTCATTATTATTCCTTCTTATCCCTGTTGCCCCGTTAAGCCCATATAGCGGCCAAGATTAACGGTGATTTCCTGCTGTTGTTTTTGTGTATTTTTCATTGCCAGTACCGCGGTCAGCCCTAAGCGTACTCTGGACTCGCCCAACTGAGCTTTCGGTAATAACGAACGTTTCACTTTCATATTCATGCTGGCATCAAAGCGATAACCTAAATAGGCGCGCAATAAGGCCATCAAATCGGTGTGAATTGACTCGCCCGGTAAAAGCCCTGTTGCCTGCTGAAGATCCGTTGGCGTGATAGTGATATGGACGGTACTGTTGCTGTCTTTAAGACGTCGGCCTAATACCGCACAGCGCTGTAGGCTGATGGGGTCCGAACGATCCAGTTTGGCCGGTGATTCCAGATTGACCCATTGAGGATAAAACTCTTGAATATCGACCTTTGCCCCCGGCAGCAATAGATTAACCACACAGCGTAATCCGTCGCCGGTACGGGTGCGCTGGGTAATCAATCCCATAAGCGCCAAAAAGCGTGACGGCGGCGCAGCTATCTGTTCGCTGGCACCATCAATACCAAATCCAGCCAGCCCTAACAGACACTGGGACACCAGATCGGTTCCCCCGGCACGGAAACCCGCCGGATAGTAATACTTTAACCAGATTCGATAGTACTGAGTCATCACCCGGTGGTTAAAGATATCCAGAAACGCTTCCAGCGCATCATGCCCTTCCTGACGCTGAACAATATCATCCAGCCAGGCATAGGGCAGCACCGCATCCACGCCATACAGCCCCAGAAACGTGGTGCGTACCGTCGGTGGACGTTCAGGATATTCATCATCCCACTCCACACGCTTAATTTCGCTGGAAGGAAAACCCATTTCCGGCACCGGACGAAAACGCACCGGATCGGTAGCCGGGGTTTCGCTTTTCCCCAGCGGCGGCAAGTGCGGATATTGCTGTTCCAGGTACTGACAAAACCGATAAAAGTTCATCTGCGGAACCTGCCGGAACAGTCCTTCCATCAAAGGGGAGAGCGAGCTGTCTTGCTGTCGTTCCATGTTAAACGTTTCCCTGTAGGTAAAAGCACCAGCGTCAGGCGGGTAAAAAGATTCAGATCGGCATACAGCGCAAAGAACTGATGCAGCAGCTCACCAAACAATGAGATATCCCCTTCACCGGGGAATTGATGAGCATTCAGGGTTATTTCAATTTCAACCCCGCGCTCCAGCATGCCTTTCGCCATCCGCCGTATGGGTTTGTGTTTCACATCGACAATACCTTCCAAACGACGGCGATTTAGTTCGTTATCAGTCCAGTCATACAGCGCCAACGTACCGCGCAATACTTCGGCATTCATCAACGACAGATAGTTTGGTGCCAAATGGGACAACACCCGCCAATGAAAACGGTCGTTCACCGGTGGATAGCACGGCAGCGTCGGCGCACACAAGTTACGCACCGCAATCACTCCAGTTTGGCTATCGCTAATTTGATTAATCGACGCGTTACGTAATGCCTTACGCGGCAGCATCCCATTGGTGCCGGTGATGCGTAAAGACAGGGTTTCATCGTAGACTTCTTCCGCCCGTTCCCATACCTGGCCACCAAGAATCAACCAGGTATCATGTAAACCGGAAGCACCACGTCTGACCCGCGTATGATAATAACGCTCTGGTGTGTCGTGGCGCAGCATGCCACCGCGATGACGGAAACTGGTAAAGGGAACATAGACCGCGCGCCCCTGTCGGCTAATGGACTGCACTGCATCGACCGAATAGATTTCAATATGTCCATCCTGTTGCAGCAATGGCCGCAGCAAGTATTCGCTGTCGAGTTGATTGACCCGAACCGGGTCCGCTTCCAACGGGAACAGGTTGATCACCGGAGAACAGTGCAAACGGATATTTTCCGCGCTAAACGGCAGATCGTCAGCCCAAACCTCATTAAGGATCAACTCAAGCTCAAAGGCACTACTCCCTTCCGGCATACGGTTAAGGTCTAACCCGGTCAGATCGAGAAACATAAATTTTTCACGAAAGGTGAAATATTCCAGCAGTAGCTGATAGCCACCAAACGCATTGTCCGGCTTTAACCACAGTCGTTCATCATCAGCAAACCCAGCAGGGGTAATCTTGCCGTTAAACGGTTGAGTCGCACCGTCTTGATAACCGGGAAAACGAATGTTCATTGAGGCGACTTGATGCACCATTGACCGATACAACGCTGACGCCACTGGCGTATCGGCATTGAGATACAGACGCAAGTTTGAGATATCCATCTGCTTCCAGTCCGCCATCGGACCAAAATCAAAGCGAATATAGATAACCGAACGCCCATCCTGATGGCTGCGCACACCGGCTCTACTCACCTTCAGCGGCTGCAACTCCACAGTTTGCGTGGTTTGATATTTACAGCGGGTCTGCGATGGCCCCACCGGCCCAGTTTGTACGCCAAATCCCGCCTCGACCACTTCTTTACGCGCCAGAATATTATGGTCAGGAAACAGCTCAACAATGGATAACGATGGAATAATCCGCAGATAATGCGGCCACAGTAAACTCACCACACCTTCGGTCAGTTCCGGCAGATCATCATCCAGCTTCTGGCGTAATCGCCCCATCAAAAAAGCAAAGCCTTCAAACAAACGTTCAACGTAGGGATCGCGATCCCCTACTCGGTCAAGATTTAGCATGCCTGCGCGATCGGGGTGAACCTGAGCAAATTCTTTGCCCGCCTCACGCAAATAGCGCATTTCTGCTTCGTAATAGCGTTTAATCAAATCGTCCATTATTAAGATGTCCGTAGCCCGTTTTAACGAGCGTTATTATTCACTGAATATCGATTCAATGTGATTATGATGAATTGGAGTAACGGGTTTAAGTTAGTCATGGTGTTCAGCCAAAAGAGCATGAGTATTTAGCTTAGGTGGGGGCAGGCCCAATATAACCCTCCCCCTCTGATTAATATCCTGCTGACAAAGGCCTCTAAATTGCCAAACGACAGGAGAGATCTCCGTGGGGGTCTTAGCAGCAAAAGCTGCCGACAAATTTGTCAGGAACAAATTTGAACAGCGCTAGCGCTAGCCCAGAGGGTGAGACACATGGAGGTGTCTCATAATTGCCCGTAGGAGATCTAGGCCTGTCGCCCTCCATCGCTAAGTTCTGTCGTCCTTTCCTACCTCTAAAACGTCAACGCCCTGGCGGGATGCAGTGCCGTCAGCTCGCTAAGCAGCGCCTCTGCCTCTTTGCCTAATCCGTCTTTATCCGCGTCTTTTAGCTGGCTCTTATGTTGAATCAATTTCAACAGTCGGGCTTTTACTTCAAACACCAAATCCGGTTCCCAGCCCAATAACCGATACCCCTCAACGCGCTCATTCAGCGCCTTCAGTAGCCGAATCGCCACATCACGCTGCCCCTGATGTTCAGCCACCCGCGCCAACAACATACGCTGTAAATAACGCTGACGATCGGTCTGCATATCCGGCAAGCTGTATATCCAGTTAAAGGCTGCTTCCAGGCCATCACGCCCAGCAATTTCCATTGACTGCTGCTCTATTTCGCTCCAATTATTCCCCCCGTCAACCGGAAGTGGTGCCAGCGCTTCACCTTCATCCAAATGACGCATGGTGGCAGACGAGGCGATCCAAGCCAGCGTATCATCATCGGCAAACGGTGTGCCGTCACTGTAGGTCAGTCGCTCAATCCCTTTCAGACGATCTAACATCAGCGCCACGTCAGTCAGACAAATTTCCTGCCATTCACTGTAGGGTGAACCGGCGTTAAGCATGGCATCGCAGGCATAACGCTGGAGATCAAACCAGAAATGATTGGCCGCTTCGGAAAACGCTCGCTCAACCTGTTCTAATAATTCCAGCCAGTTTTGCTGTAACCACAGCCGGTTTAAATGTTGTTTCAGCTCGACCCGCGGCGCCACCAACCGGGTAGCATATTGCACATCGTGAGGAGGCAAAGCGTTAACCGTATCCCATCTCACGCTACGCAGCATTCGCGCTGCCGCTAAATAGCCATCGGGCTTTTCACGCAGAAAAGTCGCCATCTGGCGCGCCTGATCTAATACTTCTCTCAGCGAATTCACTGGCTCATTTTTAACTTTAAGCGCCGACGGCGCTTGATTTGCGGATATTGGCGCAGCCGGCGCCGACGGCAAAGGTGCCGGATGCGGATTTTCCAGCCGAGTTTCAAACAGACGAATAAGCGCCCGTAAATCTGGTTGAAGCGCCTCTGGCCACTGACCGGTGTATTTCATCATCAGCGCCAGCGCTGAAATGGCTCGCTCCAGCTCATCATGTTGAAACGTGGTTTGCGTTTCTAACAGGTCGGTAAATTTTGCGCTGGCCAGCCATTCTATGGCCAGTTTTTTGCTTTCGGCACGTTTCGGAAACAGATCCAAATCGTAACGAGCAACCAAACCCGCCATCAGCTCCAAACCGTCCGCTAAGCCTTTAATTCCTTCCCCTCTGAGGCGAGCCCAAGCGTAATAGGAAGCCACCCGCAGATCCTTACTGCGCTCATACAGCAGCCCTTCACTCAGTTCAATAATCAGAGCGGCATCAATGCCTGATAGCTTGGCGATTTCTTCCTTGATAAGCAGAAAGTCATCGTCATACCCCGGATCTTCTCCCGTCGGGCTATCGCCATCAATCGGCTCCAGCCAAGCCTGCCAGTGTTGCTTAATGCGCTTGTTAACCCCTTCCTGCGGGTTGCGCTGACCGAACAGCGTTTGTAGTAAATTAGTTAGCATCGTGTTCAATTCTTCTCATTCGTGTCATGGGCTTACTACTGGCTTGTGTCTCGGCGCTATCGGCGCTCCCTTGTTCTACAACTTCCGCGTTAGCCGTTTCCGCTGGCGTTTCAGCTTTGCTCTTCTTTCTGACCGGCGGTACGGTTGAGGCATCTTCGGTAGAAACCGGATTACCGATAATTTTTTGCGGTTGTGCTTTCTTTGGCTTATTTGACGTGTTCCCTTGTTCGGTTTGATATTGCGAAATAACCGGCTCTGGCTTCGCCGATGCCGGACTCCGGCTGGTAACAAACACGTTAGAAGGTAAAACAAAGCCTCTTAGCTTTAATAGTTCCAGCGGCCCGGCATAAGTCTGTGCGCGCAAGATATAGTTCAGACTTTTACCATCTTCCGCTTTCCACTCAAGTCGATAACGACTGCTGTCCAGTTGAGTTACGCTGGCCTGATCCAATAAACGCACCCAGCCCCAACTGCCCTTAGCACTATCATAAAGACGCAGCCCGGTTTCCGCGGTGCTCCAGCTAAGCTGTGCACCGGGGGAGTAGGTTTCTCCCGGCCAGTTCATGGTTTTCCAGATTTCCATTTGGTTAAAGTAAACCAAGCTTTCACCATCCAGCAACAGTTCGGTTTTAACCACATCCCGGCTTGGGCGAGCCATCAGCTCAAAGCTCATCGCCGCATCACCATTGGCATACAGCATGCCTGACACTTTACTTAACTGATTAAGGGCATGGATAAACTGCGGGTTAAACGTCAGTCCCTGAGAGTTCATCGGATCCGCTACCCAAATATCCCCCTGTTTATGCAGGATACCGGCCAGTTGGGTGGTAACAAAACGCTCAATCATGCCGCTATCTGGACGTAAAAAACGGCCAAGCTCCGGTAAAGAAGCATCATTGCCGGTCGCTCTAAACGGATATCGACCGTTAAACGCCCGATTCCATGGGTCGGCAATGCTTTCACGCCATGCGCTGTTGAAGCTCATCGCCGCAGGCTCCAATACCGCCTGCCACGCCTGCTCCAATGGCTGGACAAATAGATTATTACCAAAGCCAGACCACTCTTCCCCCATACTGGCCGCAATCAGGCTGCCATAGTCGCGGGTATCCGTCAGATCGATGGCTTTACCTTCAAACACCGTTTTAGCCAATGCCTGCGTCATCGCCTGCGGATCCGGGGCACTGGTCACCTGCTGGAGCTTAAGGCGAACTCGAGTAACCCGGGTTAAGTAGGTTTGTAAATTCAGCGAATCGCCGTTCTCCTGAGCACCGCCCTGAACCAGACGCAGCAGCGGGCCAAAGGTGCCGTCTAATGGGCCAACGGGAATACTGTCATCAACCGGAATAGCCTCCAGTTTTTTCGCTTTGCTGCCAAACACTTCCTGAGCCGATTTAACCAAGGTATCCGAAAGCGCTCGGCCTTTTTGCGCCGTCTGTCCCTGATATTTCACGGTATTCATCAGGGCAATCAGCGGTGACTGACGAACGTCAGAGACTAGCGTGAGCTGGTCAATCACGTCAGAAATAGACTCTGCCCGCTGCCAACTGATGCTGTTTAAGAAATTTAACCAGGCGGCGCTGTAATCGGTAAAGTAGCGTTCGGTTAAGCGCTGTTTCAGCTTCTCCGGTGAAATTTCACTGTTCAACTGCTTACCGCTATCGGTCAGTACCCAGTCGATCTCTTCGCGACGATTTTTAGCGGCGCGCTCAATTTCTTTCTCCACCATGCCTTCCCAGGCTGCGCGGGTAAAAATACCGGGCACTTCTTCGGTGGTATTAAACAAGGTTCGACTATCGATACCATTCAATACCTGCTCGAGTGAAAGACTGCCGTAGTTCTGTGCAACACGCTTCAAAATGCCCTGATAGATCGCGGTTTCAGCATTCTGCATACCAACCTGATTGATCAGCACCTGACGGGCATCGGTAACCAGACTTTTATCTGATTTAATCGCCCAGTCAGGGTGACGCGACAGGTTATTGGCGTAAAACTGCATCAGTTCCGGACCGATACTCTGCCATACGCCAGCGGATACCGTGTCCGGTGCCTGCTTAGTATTCTCAATCAGTATATTCCCCAGTAATGGGGCATCCACCCGATCGGGACGCGACATCATCAGATAGGCTTTCAGGCGATCGTAGCCCTGCTTTGCTAAAGTCGCTCGCTCTGGATTATTCGGCGACATCTGAACCAACTGCTCCAGTTCATTAGTTAGATTATTGACCAGCGGTAGCTGAATATTTTGTTGGTTAGCCTGATGATAATAGGGCCATAGCGAGGTCAGTAAGCGATCGTTCTGGTTCAAACCAAAGCGTAAATACCATGGGCTGCCGTATTCAGTGCGATACTGCAACTGAGATAACTGCTGCTTAAACGCCTGCTGGCGGGTCAAGCGTTCGGTCATACTGACGCTAAAATCATTGCTCTGCCGAGCTAAATTTTCCGCCGATGCGATCAGCCCACGGTTGCCGATATAAGAAATAATACAACCCAGACTAAACAGAATAATCACGCTTAACGCAGCCAGCGTAGCACTGTTCAACCACTGCATTCCCACGCCATGCCCTTTGGCTACGCGACTATCATCAATAATCGCCTGCCAGGTTGATGTGGGTTGAAAGGCGTGATCGGCCAGCGTTTCAGCCCGATTCACTTGCGGGGTAAACAACAAACCACGCAGTTGATTACCCCCCTGTGCCGTCAGGAATGTCGGTAACCAGCCGCGCAAACGAGGAATATCGCGCTGTTCCAGATCCTGCGCCAATTGAAGCAGGAACGCATGCTGATGATTAATCATCACCTGCGTCATACCCAAATCAGTGGTTTGCTTCACAACCGAAGACAGCAGATTAATTAACGTTTCTGGATGCGGTTTACCCGGAAATAACGTGCCCACCGGCTGCTCTTCCTGTTCGGACTGCTGCCACTGAGTTCTGCGTATATCTAATAAATAGAGCGGCGCAGCCCAACCCATCAGCTTATTGCGGGAGTGCATCTGCCACAGCGTCTTATCCTGTAGCGCTTTTTGCTCTTTGGTGGGGGCATAATAATCGGCGGCCACGACCCACACCTGTGCGTCGATCGGTTTACGCCAGCGTAGCTTTTTCAGCTGTTTAAGCCAGTTCTCATCCAACGCTGCCTTGGTCGAACCGCCCCAAATCAACAGCGCATCGTTACCCAACTGCCAACCCTGAGTGATTAACCCGGGGGCGACCTGCTCTACTTCCGCCGTTTCGCCGGTCACTAGTAGCCAGCGCAGTTTACGCCGCCAGAAAAAGCCGTAGCGGTGGCGGAGTTGATCGCGCATGGCGTCAAGTCCGGTAACCACTTTCAGTTCGATCTCTTTTTTCGGTTCGGCGGGATTAAGTTTTTTATTGTTCGCCTTGAGGTTTGAATAAGCATTATTCAGACTAGTGACGATCATCGGTATCATCAAAAATCCGAAAATAACCAACATCGACAGCAACCAGATAGTGCCTTTTTCTCCCCAGGTCTCCCAACCCAACCGATCGCCAAAGAAATACAGTACGGCAAAAATCGCCACTGCGACGATCAGGGTGCCGATAATTAACCCCCAGGTCCTCCATTTATTCTTCATGCTTGTTCCTTTTGTTGCTTGTCCTGTATGGGCTGTATCAGATTAAAGGCGATTTGATTATTTATATTCGACGCGGCCAACTGCGTTTCACCGGTTTGCTGCACTGCCGCAACGGCTAAAGACAGACCGAGCCAGCCATTCAGTTTTCCCGGTAATCCGTGGTATAGATCGATATAGTAGGTTCCGCTTTTCTCTTGTTCATGACGTAAATCGAGTTTTAA
Organism: Pragia fontium DSM 5563 = ATCC 49100; assembly: GCF_900112475.1. Taxonomy (GTDB): domain Bacteria; phylum Pseudomonadota; class Gammaproteobacteria; order Enterobacterales; family Enterobacteriaceae; genus Pragia; species Pragia fontium. The sequence continues at coordinate 9,980 of NZ_FOLW01000023.1, forward strand.
TTCAGATAAGCAGGCCACAATATTCGATTCAGATTTCCCCTGAAATCCGGTCAGCCACAGATGATGGGTAGTCTCCATTTCACGCTGTACCTCATGCATTTGCTTGAGATCGTCATGGGCGGAGTCACTATCAGATAACATCGGTCTGAGTACTTGAGCTCTAGGCGTTAGTTCAAGGGCTTCAACCTGTTGTTCACTGGCCAATAAAAAAGCACAGGCAAACTCTGATGCGGTAAACGCCGTATTACTGTGTAAATCTTCCAGTTGTAAAATAATCAGTAATTTAATCTGGCTATCCGGATTATCAATCCAGTGTTCAATGGCGGATAAATCAGCGGCTCGCCTGACCTCTACTTCAGTTTTATGAGGGATCCCCAGTTGCTTCCAGGCGGCCTGAAAATCGTCTTTTACCGGATTAAATACATTATTGGCATTGAAGATTTCTACTTTGATCTTGCGATCGACAGGTAAAGCCGATAAGGCGGAAAACTGTGCAAACAGCATTTCAGAAATGGCCTGCTGCTGCCGGTTTCCCAATCGCTCATCTTGATAAAACTCCAGCGCAATAGCCTGATGCGAATTAACCGCCATATCTTGTGATTGAGCTAAAAAAGCTTTGGCCGATTTCCCTTCTGGCATCATGGTATGGCTACTTAAAACAACCAAATGGCGGCTTGCCCAGTTATTCCACCTTAAGTCGATCAGTTGCTTTTCTTGTTCCCATGACTCAAAACGGTCAACTTCCAGACCATGGCTATACATTCGCCAGCTAAACAGCAATGCCCAAATAACAATCTCGACGATTAAAATCGCCAGATAAGAAATAATCTCCTCCGATGTTGACTGTTTCGGTTTTAATAAAAAAATCAGCAAGGCTGAAATAACCAAAATAGCCATCAAAACAATAAACCAGCGCTTTAAATTAGGCGTCTTTAATTTATCTTCCGATATAATAATGGGCTTAGGCCAGGACATAATAATTATTACCCTATTGAAACCGTTGGTAAGCTGGTAATTAAAGTACATCCGCAGGCGGTACGGCAGCCGTCGACGGCAACTTGTTTACCGTCAGAAACCCAACCTGAAGAACCTTCAATAATAGGATTCACCCCATGTCCGGTTTGCGGGCAATCAACTAAATCGCCAACCAGCGCAATTTTCTTCCCATCCATGACCGCGGTTGATGTCGCAGTAATAACCGTACCGCCATGCGAAGTACGATCGCCTAAACGAATAACGCCTTTAGACATTTGGAATTCCCTTTATTTAAATAAGAATTTAAGTATTGAGTCGGTTTATTTTTAAAGCCGTGTGATTGTTTATTATTTAATAAAATATATAAGGTTTTATTTTGGTTTTAATAAAAATAAATAATATCGTTTTATCAATTAACAAGGATGGTTTCTATCTTTCTTTTAGTTTGAATTTTTCCGGAACTTCTGGCGCGATTCGATAATGATAAACACAGGGGGCAACTAATATTTGTTGGTACTGTTTAGTATCCGGCACATAATAAAACTCACCGTGCTCTTTACAGTCTTT
>NZ_FOLW01000001.1 GCF_900112475.1 Pragia fontium DSM 5563 = ATCC 49100
ATCTTGACTAATAAATGAACGTGATCTAATTGAACATTTAATTCCACTATTTCTATATGGAGCTGTTCACTCAAAATTCTTATTTGTCTGTACACCTCTTTCCCTACATTATTTTTCAATATTCGGAATCGGCATTTGGGCGTCCAGACTATATGGTATTGACAATGCCATAGCACATGCGATGCTTTTTCGAATCTACTCATGGTTAAATCCTTATCAGTTATGGGGATAACAGATTCGGATTTTCCCATGAGTAGCCTTACTGGCAGAGCCTAAAGTCGATAACCACGTCCATAGGACGTGGTATTCAGTTAGAAATAAAAAACCGCCTTAACTGGCGGTCTTAGAGCAATAATCAATCAGGAAAATTAACTTTTGTGGATATTCCGGCCTAAAACATACCATCGCAATATCAACATCGTGTTTGGCCGGGATATAAACTATATTAGCTACTGCGAGCAGCGGGCCTAGATTCCCTAGGGGCACTCCGGCGGCTTTCGCCGCTACGACCCCAACGGAAATCTCTCCCGCTGATTAATAGCATAAAAAGCTAATCTCTTTATTCATCATCAAACTTTGGCTTCAGCGTCATAATAATCCCAAGCTGACTGTAGTGCCTGACCCTGAGTTGATTTAAAGCCCAGACGATTTAATACCGCTTCCAGCGCGGCCAGCGTCTGCAATACGCAATCTTTACGCGCATTGTAGCCCATGGTGCCAATACGCCAGATTTTGCCCTGCAATGGACCAAATGAGGTGCCGATTTCAATCGAGAAATCATTTAGCATCATTTCTCGAACCTGCTCACCATGCACGCCCTGTGGTATCACCACGCCCAGTACGTTATTCATCTTATGGTCAAGATCGCCGAATGTTTCCAGCCCCATGCCCTGAATGCCTTTAACCAGCGCATTACCGTGTAACCGATGGCGTTCAATACACTCATCAACACCTTCTTGCAGAATCAGTCGGGCACATTCCCGGGCGGCAAACAGCATACTGGTTGCTTCGGTATGGTGATTCAAGCGTTCCGGTCCCCAATAATCCATAATCATGCCAAGGTCAAAATAGTTGGAATAGATCATTTCATCATCGCCATCAACATGCTCAGCGGTACGAATACCCTCTTCCACACATTTACGACGACGAATGACTTCTTCAAACTGCGGGCTCAGGGTAATCGGTGAACTACCCGACGGTCCGCCAAGACATTTTTGTAACCCAGCAGAAGCCGCATCCAATCCCCAGACATCGGTATCCAGAACGTTACCACCGAATGATGCTGTTGCATCGGTATAGAATAAAACGCCATGGCGACGGCAGATTTCCCCTAACTGTTCCAGCGGTTGTAGCATGGTTGTGGAGGTATCGCCTTGCACCGTTAATAGCATGCGCGGACGCACTTTTTTAATCTCGTCCTCAATGCGATCCGGAGTAAATACTTCACCCCAAGGCACTTCGATGGTGTGCACCTCAGCCCGACAGCGGCGAGCTATCTCGCAGAGCAAGTGGCCAAAACGACCGAATACCGGCACCAATACTTTATCGCCAGGACGAATAGCAGATAAAATAATCGCCTCAATACCTGCACGAGACGTGCCATCAATCAGCATGGTCCAGTTATTTTGAGTACGGAAAAGTCCACGATACAGCTCCATGACTTCATTCATATAACCGGTCATGACGGGATCGTATTGACCGATTAGCTGACTGGACATGGCACGTAATACGCGCGGATCCGCATTAATTGGCCCAGGTCCCATAAGCAAACGATAAGGTGGGTTAATTTGATCAAACTGAGTTACATCCAACATTTTTATTCCCCTGTCTAGTCTATTTATTCTATTTCGGGCAACGAATTTTTTTATCTATAATGATTTGTTTTTTATCTTCATTGCTCGCTAATTAATTTATAAAACATCAAACCATAGATCGTTGCAAAGGCTTTTGCTACAAACCGGGCCACATAAAAATTATTTTTGATAATAACGACATGGTTATATTGATTTTTTTAGCTATTCATTAAATGGATAATAAAAATATAGCGATACAATCAATCCGTTAAACACCAGCGCACGAATATTCGGGGCAATATTTCAGCAATGATTTACCAATATAATAAAATGGAGCGACCCAACGCTTATGTAAAATGACCTCATCAGCGCCTTCCTTAGGGCTTTAACCGGATACCCCATTGATATTCTTATAACGTGGCAACGACGACGACTTTTTAGTACTATGGCCGCGCAATAATTATCAGAGGCCAATATGGTTACCACACTATTTAAAGATTTTACTTTTGAAGCCGCACATCACTTACCTCATGTACCAACAGGGCATAAATGTGGCCGTTTGCATGGGCACTCTTTTATGGTCAGAGTTGAAGTTACCGGCGAAGTGGATCCACATACTGGATGGGTAATAGATTTTTCTGAAATTAAAGCGGCTTTTAAGCCGATTCTCGACCGTTTAGACCACTACTACCTGAATGATATTGCCGGTTTGGAAAACCCTACCAGCGAAGTGCTAGCGCAGTGGATTTGGCAACAGCTAAAACCACAGTTACCGATACTCAGCGCCATTATGGTAAAAGAAACCTGTACCGCAGGCTGTATCTATCGCGGGGAGTAACGTTTTTTCCCATCGCGTATCCGCTGAACAATAAAGTGCCCTATCTACTTCGACCTTCAGGGCACTCAATCCAGTGAATAAACTCTCATACTGGCATCGCTGCGTTGCATCAACCTCACTCAATGCCTAAATACTTATGCGTTTGCATCGATAACCGCCAGTTACGCGCAATACAGGTCTCGATACACAATTCGGTTGCCCGCTTTCCCTGACTTATCGGCTGTAATGCAATAACCCGCTGCTTACTATCATTCAGCATGGTGAGTAATTGATCCAATTCTTCAATATCACGCTCACGCGCGACCGGATGTTTGATCTCATCAGCGCGATGCAATGCCTGTGATATCACCGGTAAGCCACCGCGCATATTTATCTTTGGTGAAACAGTCACCCAAGTATCGTCAGAGCATTTAATCGGCTGGGTACCGCTGGTTTCTATTTGGCAGCTAAAACCGTGTTGCTCTAATAATTCCGTTAAAGGCTTTAGGTCATACAGGCAAGGCTCGCCACCAGTAATCACCACATGGCGGGCGGTATAGTGCGGCTGTTGTAAAATGGCCAATAATTCATGGGCTGAAACCTCGCTCCATTGGTCACTTTCCACAGTTTTTACCAATATCTCTCCTATTGGTCGTTGACGGTCCGCCAGCTTTTCCCAAGTATGTTTAGTATCGCACCAGCTACAACCCACCGGGCAGCTTTGCAAACGGATAAAAATGGCCGGAACGCCAGTAAAGTACCCTTCACCCTGTAAGGTCTGAAATAACTCATTTACCGGATATGACATAGTTTTCTCTGACAAAACAACGAAAAATAAAAATCCCGTATTGATCGTTTACCAATACGGGATTTCGTTAAGCTAAAAGCGGATTAAAAATTAACCCTGACCTTTCACTTCTTTTAAGCCGTTGAACGGAGCACGGTCACCCAGCGCTTCTTCAATACGGATTAATTGGTTGTATTTAGCAACACGGTCAGAACGGCTCATAGAACCAGTTTTGATTTGACCTGCAGCAGTACCAACCGCTAAGTCAGCGATAGTGGCATCTTCAGTTTCACCAGAACGGTGAGAGATAACCGCTGTGTAACCAGCATCTTTAGCCATCTTGATAGCAGCCAGTGTTTCGGTCAGAGAACCGATCTGGTTGAATTTAATCAGGATAGAGTTAGCGATACCTTTTTCGATACCTTCTTTCAGGATCTTGGTGTTAGTTACAAACAGGTCATCACCAACCAACTGAATCTTGTCACCCATCACTTGAGTCTGGTAAGCAAAGCCATCCCAGTCAGATTCGTCCAAACCATCTTCGATAGAAACGATTGGGTATTGTTTGGTCAGTTCTTCCAGGTAGTGAGTAAACTCTTTAGAAGAGAAAGTTTTACCTTCGCCTTTCAGTTCGTAGTTACCGGTTTCTTTGTTATAGAACTCAGAAGCTGCACAGTCCATAGCTAAAGTTACATCTTTACCCAGAACATAGCCCGCTTGCTCTACTGCTTCTTTAATCGCAGCCAGTGCAGCAGCGTTAGACTCCAGGTTAGGCGCATAGCCACCTTCGTCACCAACCGCCGTGCTCATACCTTTCGCTTTCAGAACTTTAGCCAAGGTGTGGAACACTTCAGAACCGATGCGAACCGCTTCTTTCAGAGTTTTAGCGCCGATAGGCTGAATCATAAACTCTTGAATATCAACGTTGTTATCAGCGTGCTCACCACCGTTGATGATGTTCATCATTGGTAATGGCATAGAGAATTTACCCGGAGTGCCGTTCAGTTCAGCAATGTGCTCGAACAAAGGCATACCTTTTGACGCTGCTGCTGCTTTAGCGGCTGCTAAAGAAACCGCCAGAATAGCGTTAGCACCAAAATTAGATTTGTTTTCAGTACCGTCTAAATCGATCATGATTTTATCGATGTTAGCCTGATCTTTCGCGTCTTTACCGATAACGGCTTGCGCAATTGGACCATTAACTGCAGCAACCGCTTTCAATACGCCTTTACCCAAGTAGCGTGCTTTGTCACCATCACGCAGCTCAAGAGCTTCGCGGGAACCGGTAGAAGCACCTGATGGCGCAGCAGCCAGACCAACAAAGCCGCCTTCTAAATGAACTTCAGCTTCAACGGTAGGGTTGCCACGAGAGTCGATAATTTCACGACCGAGCACTTTAACGATTTTGGACATTCGGTTTTCCTCAGTACAAGTTGATTAAACTACAAACTGTAAACTGCGACGGTTTATTCCGTCGTTCACTCTGGCTTAGTCTTGTTGATAAGCGTGGTGTCTGAACACATTCAACGCTTCTCATTTTCGTTAACCTAAGCCAGGTTCACTGAATACTTTTTATTACAGTCGCTAACCGTTTACTCGCCCTGACGCTTCTGGTATTCCCCTGCGGCTTTAACAAAGCCAGCAAACAACGGATGACCATCACGTGGAGTCGAGGTAAATTCTGGATGGAACTGACTGGCCACAAACCACGGATGATCCGGAAGCTCAATAATTTCCACCAATTTATGGTCAGCTGAACGACCCGCTACGCATAAACCCGCCGCTTCAATTTGCGGCAGTAGCATATTATTCACCTCATAACGGTGACGGTGACGTTCTAAAATTGTTGGCGCGTCATACAGTTTACGCACCAGGCTGCCTTCAGTTAAGTGACACAGCTGGCTGCCTAAACGCATGGTTCCGCCCAAATCGCTCTCTTCTGTGCGAACTTCTACGTTCCCTTCCTCATCACGCCATTCAGTAATCAGCGCAATAACCGGGTACTTACAGTCTGGCACAAATTCGGTTGAGTTTGCGTCGGTCATGCCAACAACGTTACGTGCAAATTCCATCATCGCAACCTGCATACCTAAACAAATGCCCAAGTAAGGGATTTTGTTTTCGCGAGCATAGCGAGCAGCGGTGATTTTGCCTTCTACACCACGGTAACCAAAGCCACCGGGAATCAGAATCGCATCAAGACCGGCTAATACTTCTTCACCTCTGGCCTCGACATCCTGCGAATCGATTAGCTTTATATTAACGCTGAATCGATTCTTCAGTCCACCATGCTTTAATGCTTCGATGACAGATTTATACGCATCCGGCAGCTCAACGTACTTGCCGACCATGCCAATAGTGACTTCGCGCGTTGGATTAGATTCTTCATAAATCACCTGCTCCCACTCGGCCAGATTGGCTTCCGGGCAGTTAAGGTGGAATCTTTTACAGATAAACTCATCCAAACCCTGTGATTTTAACAGGCCTGGAATCTTATAAATCGAGTCAACGTCTTTAAGAGAAATAACTGCTTTTTCCGGAACATTACAGAACAGCGCAATTTTCGCTCGCTCATTGGCTGGGACTGCGCGGTCTGAACGACACACCAGAATATCCGGTTGAATGCCAATCGACAGCAATTCTTTAACTGAATGCTGGGTAGGCTTAGTTTTCACTTCACCAGAAGCCGCCATATACGGTACTAAAGTCAGGTGCATAAACAACGTGCGCTCACGACCCACTTCTACCGCTAACTGACGAATAGCTTCCAGGAAAGGCAATGATTCAATATCACCGACCGTGCCACCAATTTCTACCAAAGCTACATCGTGGCCTTCGGCACCAGCGATAACGCGCTCTTTAATGGCATTGGTAATATGCGGGATAACCTGAACCGTTGCGCCAAGATAATCACCACGACGCTCTTTACGTAATACGTCAGAGTAAATGCGACCGGTGGTGAAGTTATTACGGCGAGTCATTTTGGTACGAATAAAACGTTCGTAATGACCTAAATCCAGATCGGTTTCGGCACCGTCTTCGGTGACGAACACTTCACCGTGTTGAATTGGGCTCATGGTACCTGGATCGAGGTTAATATACGGATCCAGCTTCATCATAGTGACGTTTAAGCCACGAGCTTCAAGAATAGCGGCTAAAGAGGCAGCTGCAATGCCTTTACCCAGTGAGGATACAACCCCGCCTGTCACAAATATATAATTAGTTGTCATGCTGAACCTGAAGGTTAGGTTTAAAGACGAAAATGGAGGTACTAGGACGGGACAGTAGTATACCAGACCCTTTCCTCCACAACAAACACTGAAAGCAGATCTTAAAAGTTAATCTATTTTTCTGTCTGATTCTCTTCGAGTTTTACCTGATGCCAAACCATGTCCATTTCCTGTAATGACGCCTGCTCCAGCGTTTTCCCTGAGGCTAAAACAATCTCTTCCACTCGACGGAATCGCCGTTCAAATTTACGATTAGCCACCTGCAAGGCACTTTCTGCTTTATGCCCCAAATGACGGGTCAGATTGACGGTAGCAAACAGCAAATCACCCAGTTCTTCTTCCAGTTTAGACTGGTCAATCACCACTTGCTTGGCTTCATGCATCACCTCATCAATCTCTTCATGCACTTTGTCCAGCACCGGGCCTAACGTAGTCCAGTCAAAACCAACCGAAGAGCAGCGCTTTTGAATTTTGTAGGCGCGCATCAGAGCCGGTAGCACTTCTGGAATATCATCCAGTACGGAAAACTGTTCTTTTTGCGCCCGCTCTTTAACCTTACGTTTTTCCCAATTAGCCAGCGCTTCCTGACTATCGTTTACCGCCTGAGTATCAAAAACGTGAGGATGGCGTCGTTCCAGTTTGTCGCTAATTGCATGACACACATCATCAAAGTTAAACAGCTTTTGCTCTTCAGCCATACGCGCGTAGAACACCACTTGATAGAGCAAATCTCCCAGTTCATCGCGTAAATCACCAAAATCATTTCGGCGAATCGCATCCAGAACCTCGTAAGTTTCTTCCAGCGTATAGGGGGCAATAGACGCAAAAGTTTGTTCTTTATCCCATGGACAACCACTTTCCGGGTCGCGTAATGCATTCATAATATCCAGCAAACGCTGAACGGCAGTTATTTGATTCATGATTTATCTTCTGATTAACATTCCATCGCAGCCGCGCTAAGCCAGACCCGGGCGATATAACAAAATTTCCGCCGCGCGCCTGCGACGGAAAGGTAACAGATAGAAGCGGGTATTACTTAGCGCCCGAGCGTTTGGCCTCAATAATATCCGGCAACTGATTAATTCTCGACAACACCCGATCCAGAACCTGAAGGTTATACAGTTCAATCTCCATATCGATGGTCGCTAATTGTTTTTTCACATCACTGCGGCTGGCGACGCTCAATACGTTCACTTTCTCATTGGCTAAAATTGTGGTGATATCGCGTAATAATCCACTACGATCGTTGGCAATCACTCGTACCACCAATGAATAACCGCTGGAATAACAGTTTCCCCAAACCGCCTCAACTAACCGTTCAGGGGCGTGTGATTTGAGTTCATGTAACTGATCGCAGTCTGCCCGGTGAATAGAAATGCCCCGGCCTTGAGTGATAAAACCGATAATCTCATCACCAGGAATCGGCTGGCAGCAGCGAGCAATGTGGTGCAGCAGATTGCCAACCCCTTCAACCACCACCTGACTATTATTTTTAGTACTGCGCTGTTGGGCATTCGCCGTCTTCTGATTAAGCTGACGCAGCGCTTCCCGATCGGCCTCTTCTGCCGTTGGCTGGTTAAACTTATTTTGCAGGAAGTTAATCAACTGGTTAAGACGAATATCACCGCCGCCGATACCCGCCAGCACTTCATCCAGCGAATGCACGTTATAGCGCGGCACTAGCAGTTTTTCAGCCTCTTTAAAGCTGATATTCAACCGCTCCAGTTCATCATCCAGAATCTGGCGACCGGCTAAAATATTCTTATCCCGATCCTGCTTTTTAAACCAAGCCTGAATTTTCGCTCTGGCCCGACTGCTGTTAACAAAACCTAAGTTAGGATTCAGCCAATCACGGCTAGGATTCGGCTGTTTCTGGGTGATAATTTCAATCTGGTCACCCATTTGTAGTTGATAGGTAAAGGGAACAATTCGTCCGCCTATTTTGGCACCAATACACCGATGCCCGACATCACTGTGAATATGATAGGCAAAGTCCAACGGCGTGGAGCCGGTTGGCAAATCGATAACGTCACCTTTCGGGGTAAACACATAAACCCGATCGTCAAATACCTGACTTCTGACCTCATCCAGCATTTCACCGCTGTCAGACATCTCTTCCTGCCAGGCAATCAGTTTACGTAACCAAGCAATGCGCTCGTCATAGCCAGAGCGAGCTGAAACGGCACCTTCTTTGTATTTCCAGTGCGCCGCTACGCCTAGCTCAGCATCTTCATGCATTTGTCGGGTACGAATTTGAATTTCTACCGCATGACCTTTTGGCCCAAAAACCACGGTATGGATGGATTGATAACCATTAGGTTTAGGGTTAGCAACATAATCATCAAACTCACTGGGAAGATGACGAAAATGAGTATGGACAATCCCCAAAGCGGCATAGCAGTCCTGCAAACGCTCAACCACAATACGCACCGCACGTACGTCATACAGCTCTTCAAACGCCAGCGCCTTTTTCTGCATTTTGCGCCAGATGCTATAGATATGTTTCGGTCGTCCATATATTTCGCCTTTGATCCCCTCTTCTTTCATCGAATCACGTAGGGTTTGCACAAAGTCGTCAATATAGATTTCCCGATCGATACGCCGCTCATGCAGCAGAGTAGCGATCTGTTTATATTCGTCAGGATGTAAATAGCGGAAACAGAAATCCTCCATTTCCCACTTTAACTGGCCAATACCCAGCCGGTTTGCCAGTGGCGCATAAATATTAAAGCACTCTTTTGCGGCTAAAACGCGCACTTCTTCCGCTTCATCTTTCACTTCCCGCAGATGAGCAATGCGTTCTGCCAGCTTGATCACCACGCAGCGGAAATCTTCTACCATCGCCAGTAACATGCGACGGACATTGTCCACTTGAATCGAGGTATTTGAGCTATTTTGGGTGGCATTTAACTGACGAATGGCGTCCATATCCAATACGCCATGCACCATATTCGTCACGTCGCTGCCAAAGTGTTCTTTAAGAGTTTCTTCATTGACTATTTTGGCATCGGCCAGCGGGAATAACAGCGCAGCGCGCATGCTGTCGTTATCCATACTTAACGTGGCCAGAATCTCAACCACTTCTAATCCGCGCCACAGAATTAAAGAAGCGTCGGGGTTGCCCTGAACCTGCTGCTCACAATACCGCCAGGTTGCTGCTAAACGCTCAGAAGACTCAGGATTATGAATCCCTAAGTTGCTAATCCATTTTTCAAGCTCAAACTCACCGGCCGTATTTAAATGCGCACTTCTTACCGCAACCATAACACTTCCTCATAACTTACTGCTGAGAGACTGACTTATTCACAAATAAAGCCATTGATTCAATATGCCCCGTTTGCGGAAACATATCCAGCATTCGCAACTGACTTAGCTCATACCCGCTGGACAGTAGGATTTTACTATCTTCAACCAACGTGGTTGGATTACATGAAACATAAACCACACGTTTAGGCTGCAATTTTACAATTTGCGGCATCGCTTCAGCGGCACCGGCTCGGGCAGGATCGAGTAGTACTTTATCAAATCCGTGTTTCGCCCACGACTGTTGACTGACATCTTGTGCCAAATTGTGATGTAAAAACTCAATATTTGACAGCCCATTGAGCAATGCATTCTGCTTGCCTCTGCTCACCAGCGAATCAACCCCTTCAACGCCAATCACCTGACCAGCACGTTTCGCTATCGGTAAGGTAAAGTTACCCATACCGCAAAACAAATCCAGTACCCGATCCGTTGGTTGTAAATCTAACCAGGTTAACGCCTGCTCCACCATCAGTTGATTCACCGCACCATTGACCTGAATAAAATCCTGTGGATTAAAGCCCAGCGTTAAATTGTCTATCTGATAATGGGACTCTCTCTCCACCAAGCCCTCAAGACAGTCATTGTTGCCGGCCAGATAAACCGCAATATGATGGCGCGTAGCCAGTTCAGTCAGGCTCGCCCTGTCGTTATCAGATAAGGCCACTAAATGGCGCAGAACCAGCAAAGGACCATTATCAGCCATCACTAATTCAGCATGCCCTAACTTTTTCACCGAGTCCAATCCGCTAAGGCATTGTCTTAAAGGCTGTAACAGCTGTTCTAACGCTTCCACCAGCACCGGACATTCGACAATATCCACTAAATCGTTGGAAGCTTTTTGACGAAAGCCCATCTGTAAATATTTTTGTTTAGTCTGATACTGTAAACCTAGCCGTGCTCGACGCCGATAATGATATCCTTGACTAAAAATGACCTCGCCCTGCGGTAGTTCAAGGTGAGTTTCTCGCCTAAATAGCTGGCCGAGCGCTTTAGATTTGCTACTATGTTGCAGCGTTGAAACAGCGTGCTGCTGGTTACAACCTCCGCAAATACCATAATGTGAGCACGGCGGTGTTATTCGGTCAGGGCTTGAAGATAATAGTCTGGTGGTTTTAGCCTTAGCATAGTTACGTTTATTCTCATAAATAACGGCTTCAACCTGCTCCTGTGGAAGCGCGCCAGAAATAAAAATTGTCTTTCCCTCATGGCGGGCAACGCCCTGCCCTTGAGTATCAAGCTCATGAGGTGTAACAATTATTGTCTGTTGTATCGCCTTACGGCGGCCGGGCGAGTAGAATTGCACCATAATAACTGTGTGAAAGTATCCGTAATTGCTATTTGAATAGCTAAAAAATAGTTAAGATTTAATTGTCCCACATTGGAACCTTATGACCAAATACAGCCTTCGGGCCCGCATGATGATACTGATTCTCGCGCCAACTCTGTTGATCGGGTTGTTAATCAGTACTTTTTTCGTGGTTCACCGCTACAACGAACTTCAAGATCAATTGGTTGATTCTGGCTCAAGTATCATCGAACCGCTGGCAATTACCAGTGAATACGGTATGACTTTCAGCAACCGTGAGAGCGTTCGACAATTGGTTAGTATGTTACATCGCCGTCATTCCAATATTGTGCGATCTATTGCGGTTTTTGACACGCAAAATCATTTATTGGTTACATCCAATTTCCATCAAAATTATACCCTATTACAACTGCCAAAGGGTGCGCCAATTCCCGATGATTTAACCGTCACCACCAAAGGGGATTCACTGATACTGCGCACGCCAATCGTGTCAGAAAATCAGTTGCCGGATATGGATGTCAGCCTGGAACCCGGTCATAGTACACTGGGCTATATCGCGATTGAACTGGATTTACGTACCGTTCGTCTACAGCAATATAAAGAAATCTTTGTCGCTACGCTGCTACTCAGTCTGTGTCTGTGTATTGCGATGCTCTTTGCCTACCGCCTGATGCGTGACGTCACAGGCCCTATCCGTAATATGGTTAATACCGTAGATCGCATCCGTCGAGGCCAATTGGATAGCCGGGTGGAAGGATATATGCTGGGCGAGTTAGATATGCTGAAAAATGGCATTAACTCCATGGCTATGTCTTTGGCGGCTTACCATGAAGAGATGCAGCAGAATATCGACCAAGCCACCTCCGATTTGTTAGAAACCCTTGAACAGATGGAGATTCAAAACGTCGAACTGGATCTGGCCAAAAAGCGAGCGCAGGAAGCGGCAAGAATTAAGTCTGAGTTCCTGGCAAATATGTCCCATGAACTGAGAACGCCGCTGAATGGCGTAATAGGCTTTACCCGCCAAACGCTGAAAACCTCGTTAACGCCAACCCAAACCGATTATCTGCAAACCATTGAACGCTCGGCCAATAACCTGCTGAATATTATTAACGATGTGCTGGACTTCTCCAAACTGGAAGCTGGCAAGCTGGTACTGGAACATATTCCATTCTCCCTGAGGGAAACCGTGGATGAAACCGCCACGTTACTGGCTCATGGCGCCCATGAGAAATCGTTGGAGCTAACCCTAAATATCCATAACGATGTACCGGATAATATTGTTGGCGATCCTTTACGCCTGCAACAGGTCATTATGAATTTGCTGGGCAATGCCATCAAATTTACCGAGCAGGGTAATATCGATATCAATATTGAACTACGCACGCTGCATGAGAACAGCGTCGATATTGAGGTTCAGGTGCATGATACCGGTATCGGTATTTCTGAGCGCCAGCAGACGCAGCTATTTCAGGCCTTCCGTCAAGCGGATGCCAGCATTTCCCGTCGCCATGGCGGCACCGGTCTTGGACTGGTAATTACCCAGCGTCTGGTCAAAGAGATGGGCGGCGATATCTGCTTCCATAGCCAGTTACATAAAGGCTCCACGTTCTGGTTCCATATTAATTTGGAACTCAGCGAGAGCAACATCGCCAATGATAGACCTTATCTGGAAAAACTTTCCGGTCAGCGCCTGTTGTATATCGAAGCTAATCCAGCCGCTGCGCAGGCAACATTGACCATTCTCCAACCAGAACCAGTTGAAGTCATTCACTATGCCAACTTCAATCAGGTACCGGAAAAACATCAAAGATACGATATTGTTCTGCACGGTGTTCCCATTGCCACCAATGATATCGAGCAATATATCGATGGCACCATGATACATGCATTAACGCTATCGGATCGCCTGATACTGGCCATTCCTAATCAGCCGCATATGGATGCTGAAACGCTGAAACATGCAGGAGCTCAGGCTTGCCTGTTTAAACCGCTCTCCCGCGGGAGACTATTCTGTGCGCTATTATCATCGCAAAGTGATGTGATAGAGCCGGATAAAAATAAACAGAATCATTTACCGTTAACGGTGATGGCAGTAGATGATAACCCCGCTAACTTGAAGCTTATCGGTGTGTTACTTGAAGATATTGTCGCCAAAGTTATTCTGTGTAACAGCGGTGAAGAGGCGATTGCTCAAGCGAAAAGGAACGATCTGGATATCATTCTGATGGATATTCAGATGCCGAAAATTGATGGTATCAAGGCCGCGGAATTAATCCGTAAGTTGCCAAACCACGTTACCACCCCCATTGTCGCGGTCACCGCCCATGCGGCTATCGGCGAACGTGAACGGTTAATGAATGCCGGTATGGATGACTACCTGGCTAAACCGATCAATGAAGATACGCTATTTAGCGTTCTGAGAGCCCGCTGCCATATTCCATCTCATCTTCAGGAATCGGCGAGCGCCATTCAGAACAAACAGAGTAAAAAACCGGGTCTGGCACCTGCTCCTGTCTCACTAGACTGGGAGTTAGCCTTACGTCAGGCAGCCAATAAAGAAGACCTGGCCAAAGACTTACTGAAAATTCTTATCGAGTTTCTCAGCGAAGTTGAAGAGCGCGTCCGTGGAGTATTAGACGGTAAGCAGGATGATGACATCATCAATATTATTCATAAGCTACACGGCAGTTGTAGCTACAGCGGCGTACCTCGCCTGAAACAACAGTGCCAATATTTAGAGAGCCAACTGCGTAACGGTATATTACCTGAAGATTTGGAACCTGAATGGCTGGAGTTGCTGGATGAGTTTGATAATGTGAGAGAGAAAGTCGCGTTATTTATTACAGATTAAATACAATATTGGCACCATTCGGATGCATTCCGCAGTGGTGCCAATCTACTACACAAATTATTTTCTCGCCGCCAGCATCAAGGCTTTCATCTCCGCCACCGCAGAATGCAATCCTGTCATGACAGCCCGACCAATTATGGCATGGCCGATATTAAGCTCATAAATTTCTGGCAGTGCCGCAATGGCTTGTACGTTATGGTATGTCAGCCCATGACCGGCATTAACCTTCAAACCTTTTCCCGCAGCATAAGTAGCTGCATGAGCAATACGCTGTAGTTCAGACGCGCGCTCCAGCTCACTTTTAGCATCGGCATAGCACCCGGTATGAATCTCAATATAGGTTGCCCCAACGGAAACTGCCGCATCTATCTGACGGTGGTCTGCATCGATAAACAGAGATACGGCAATCCCGGCATCCACCAAGCGCTCAACCGCCAAGGTCATTTTATCCAGTTGACCAGCCACATCTAATCCACCTTCGGTAGTGACCTCCTGACGTTTTTCCGGCACTAAACAACAGAATGCAGGTTTAATGTCACAGGCAATATCCACCATTTCATCCGTTACCGCCATTTCCAGATTCATCCTTGTCTGGATAGTCTGACTCAACACTTTTACGTCCCTGTCAGTAATATGACGGCGGTCTTCCCGTAAATGAATGGTGATACCATCAGCGCCCGCTTGCTCCGCAATAAACGCTGCCTGTACCGGGTCTGGATATTGCGTGCCGCGGGCATTACGCAAAGTAGCAATATGATCGATATTAACGCCTAACAATAAATCCGACATGACTCCACCTTAACAAGAAGTTTACGCACAGGGCCCAACGCTGGGTTATCCGAGAACTCTTTAAATGATAAATGGGCTACGGAAAGCCAGTAATGAAACATTAGCAGGCACCGTTCTAAAAAATGTATTCTATTCTTTTACCGGATTTGGCAACAAAAGAAAATCAGATAGCCAATATTAAGCCCACAATAGAGGCTAAATCAGGCGAATGCTATTCACTGTCGTTAGGTAATACCATGAGGTTAGGTGATTTTTTCACGCTAAACTGGCGAAACAGCTCACGACTTTTTAACGGCTTGCCCCCCAAATAAGGTTTCAGCGCTATACGAGTGAAGCGCTTAGCTGCGCGTAATGTGTCCGCATCCGGGAAGGTACGTTCAGCTAAGGCCACTAAATCACGACCGGTGAAAGTCAGATGATCAACTACCAGACTGGCGATAAAGCCTTTCTCTTGCCGATAACGATAGGTCATGCTGTCCGATACCGGCTCGCCACTCCCTGCACAGTGCAGAAAATCAATGCCGTATCCCAAATGCCCCAGCAAGGCCAATTCAAAACGACGCAAAACCATTTCCGGTGAGCCCGATAGGCCAGCCAGAGATTGGATGCATTCCAGATAATCAAAAAATAATGAGGAGTATGGTGTTTCGTCTTCAAGCACTCGAGACAAAACTTCATTGACGTATAGCCCGCTATACAAACTTAAACCTGAAAGCGGTAAGGAGAGAGAGACAGCTTCGGCGCCACGTAAAGTTTTTACACCACCTTTGCCACCCCAGCGAACCAGTAACGGCGTAAAAGGCTGCAAGCAGCCTTTTAGCTGAGAACGACGACTGCGGGCTCCTTTCGCCAGCAGCTTAATTCTACCGTGGCTTTCAGTGAATAGGTCCAGTAATAGACTGGTTTCACTGTAAGGTCGACCGTGAAGTACAAAAGCCCGCTGCCAGCCGTCTATCATGATTACCTTCAGAGATCGTCGGTATAACCCAAGCTGCGTAATGCGCGCTCATCATCAGCCCAACCAGACTTCACTTTCACCCAAAGTTCCAGATAAACTTTGGTTTCAAACATTTCTTCCATATCGTGACGCGCTTCAATACCAATGGTCTTAATCTTCTGACCTTTGTTACCGATCACCATTTTCTTCTGGCCTTCACGCTCCACCAGAATCAAACCGTTAATGTCGTATCCACCGCGTTCATTTGGCGCAAAGCGTTCAATTTCGACGGTAACCGAATATGGCAGTTCTTCCCCCAGAAAACGCATAAGCTTTTCACGAATAATTTCGGAGGCCATAAAGCGCTGAGAGCGGTCGGTAATGTAATCTTCCGGGAAGTGATGATCGGCTTCCGGCAGCAGCTTATGCACAATTTGCGCAATCGTATCGACATTCATCCCCTTCTCGGCTGAGATTGGCACAATATCCATAAAATTCATTTGCTGGCTCAGGAACGCCATATGAGGTAATAATGCCTCTTTATCCATGACATTATCGACTTTATTAATCGCCAAAATAACCGGACACTTTAAGTCACGCAGTTTGTTAACCACCATCTCATCGTCCGGCGTCCAGTGGGTACCTTCTACCACAAAGATCACCAGCTCAACATCACCGATAGAACTACTGGCGGCGCGGTTCATCAAACGGTTGATGGCGCGTTTTTCTTCAATATGCAATCCAGGGGTATCCACATAGATGGCTTGATAAGCCCCTTCGGTGTGAATGCCCATAATACGATGGCGGGTCGTCTGAGGTTTACGTGATGTAATAGAAACCTTCTGCCCCAATAGCTGATTCAGTAAAGTCGATTTACCGACGTTAGGTCGGCCGACTATCGCGATAAACCCGCAATGGCTCTTCTCTGTATCAGTCACTTGCTTTTCAGTTGTCATTCCAGTCCTAAATGTTTAAGCGCCTGTTCTGCAGCGGCCTGCTCTGCTTTACGGCGGCTGGAGCCGATACCAATAATGGCATCATTGATACCGCTCACCTGACAGTGAATGGTAAACTCCTGATCGTGTGCTTCTCCCCGTACCTGAGTCACCAAATAGCTTGGTAACGGTAGGTGCCTGCCTTGCAAAAACTCTTGCAGACGGGTCTTTGGATCCTTTTGTTTATCTCCCGGACTAATTTCATCCAGTCGAGACTTATACCAGTCAAGAATCAGCTGCTGTACCCGATGAATATCGCTGTCTAAAAAGACTGCGCCAATTAGCGCTTCTACGGTATCAGCCAAAATTGATTCCCGGCGGAAACCACCGCTCTTTAATTCGCCCGGACCAAGACGCAGGCATTCGCCTAAGTCAAACTCCCGGCCCATCTCAGCCAATGTGTTACCGCGTACCAACGTCGCACGCATCCGACTCATATCACCTTCATCAACGCGTGGAAAGCGCTGATAGAGTGCGTCGGCAATGACAAAACTCAGAATTGAATCGCCTAAAAACTCCAGGCGTTCATTATGTTTGCTACTGGCACTTCTGTGTGTCAGTGCCTGCTGAAAAAGCGATTGCTGTTGAAACGTGTAACCCAGCTTTCGCTGTAGCCTCTCAATGATGATGGGGTTCATGCATTACCAACAAATTGTTCCAAACAAGAAAAAATAATTTCGTAGCTTCACGGTTGCCCGTATAAACCACTACTGCGCGGTGGAGAATGAATAATAAATCCGGAATTCAGGCATAGCCTAAATCCGGATTGTTCTACTCTAGAGACAAGTATAACCGAAAAGATTTAGTGAATCCCACCAATACGGCTAAAGCGAACGCCGGTTGGCCACTCACCCTCTTGTTTCTCAAAGCTCATCCAGATACCCGTTGCTTTACCGACAAAGTTCTCTTCCGGTACAAAACCCCAGTAACGGCTGTCCGCACTATTATCGCGGTTATCACCCATCATGAAATATTTACCTTCAGGAACAATCCAGGTATTTGCCGGGGAACCCGGTTGCTGATAATACTCGGTTGCGCCATTCGCTACGCCGGGAATCATCAATGTTTCGTGGAACTCGCTGCCTAGCTTTTCATTGCGTTCAGCCATAAACAGGCCACGCAGACCTTCAGCGCGTTCAGCTTCAGTTTTGGTATCAAAGAAGCGCGTTGTCATCTGCCCACTGCGCCCTTCTGCCGGTTCAAAACCAATAAACCAACTGCTTTTCTCTAACGGAGAATACTCCAGCATCGTGGCAGGCTGACACTCAGTACCTGTTTGACAGGCCGGAGTAATGGTCAGCTTTTTGTTATCGGGATCGTAGTGAACGGTATCACCCGGTAAACCCACAACGCGTTTAATGTAATCAATATTCTTATCCAATGGATATTTAAATACTGCAATATCGCCGCGCTGCGGTTTGCCGGTTTTCACCAGCATAGTTTGAGTAATCGGATCTTTAACACCGTAGGCGTATTTCTCTACCAGAATAAAGTCACCGATTAACAGCGTTGGCATCATCGAGCCTGATGGAATCTGAAAAGGCTCATACAGAAAAGAACGCAGAATAAATACCACTGCTAATACCGGGAAGATGGATACACAGCTTTCAATCCAACCCGGTTGTCTGGCGACCAGCGCCAGTGCCTTCCCATCTATTTTCCCGTCAGTCTCAACCCTGAGAGCTTCTATTTTAATGCGTCGCGCAGGCGCCCATTTAAAGCGGTCCAAACACCAGATGACTCCCGTCAACAGCGTGGCCACAGCTAAAACTAAGGCAAACATATTCGCCATGCGAACTCCTTATTACTTATTTACCAACGTGAAGAATAGCCAAGAACGCTTCTTGAGGAACTTCAACGTTCCCTACTTGCTTCATGCGTTTCTTACCATCTTTCTGTTTCTGCAATAGCTTTTTCTTACGGCTAACGTCACCGCCATAACATTTGGCCAAGACGTTTTTACGTAACTGTTTGACCGTAGAACGCGCAATTACATGGTTACCAATCGCTGCCTGAATCGCAATATCAAACTGTTGACGCGGAATCAGCTCACGCATTTTCTCGACCAGTTCACGTCCGCGGGTCTGAGAGTTATCGCGGTGAGTGATTAATGCCAAGGCATCAACACGATCGCTGTTAATCAACACATCAACACGCACCATGTCTGAGGTCTGGAAACGCTTAAAGCCATAATCCAGTGACGCATAGCCTCGGGAAGTGGATTTAAGACGGTCAAAGAAGTCCAGAACCACTTCAGCCATTGGAATGTCGTAACTTAACGCCACTTGATTGCCGTGATAAACCATATTGGTTTGAACGCCGCGTTTCTCAATACAAAGTGTAATCACGTTACCCAGATACTCCTGAGGCAACAGCATATGACACTCAGCAATTGGTTCACGTAACTCTTCAATATTATTCAACGGTGGCAGCTTAGATGGGCTATCAACGTAAATGGTCTCACCGCTGGTCGTCACAACTTCATACACTACCGTTGGAGCGGTGGTAATCAGATCCAGATCGTATTCACGCTCAAGCCGTTCCTGAATGATCTCCATATGCAGCAACCCAAGGAAGCCACAGCGGAAACCGAAACCTAACGCGGTTGAGTTTTCTGGTTCATAAAACAAAGAAGCATCATTCAGACTGAGCTTACCCAGTGCATCACGGAACCCTTCATAATCATCAGAACTAATCGGGAACAGACCCGCATAAACCTGAGGCTTGACCTTTTTAAAGCCCGGTAGCGCTTTCTCTGCTGGTTTATGGGCGTTGGTCAGGGTATCACCGACAGGTGCTCCCAGAATGTCTTTAATTGCACAGACCACCCAACCCACTTCACCGCAGCCCAGCGCATCGGTATCAATACGTTTAGGGGTAAAAATACCTAAACGATCAACGCCGTATGTCTGACCGGTACTCATCACTTTAATTTTATCGTGTTTACGCAGTACACCGTTCTTAATACGAACCAGAGAGACTACGCCCAGATAGTTATCAAACCAGGAGTCAATAATCAGCGCCTGTAGTGGTTCATCAGCCGATCCTTTCGGTGGCGGAATATCACGAACCAAACGTTCCAATACATCAGGAACGCCTAAGCCGGTTTTCGCTGAACAACGAACCGCGTCAGTTGCATCAATACCAACAATATCTTCGATTTCCTGAGCAGCACGATCGGGATCCGCCGCCGGTAAATCGATTTTATTCAGTACCGGAACAACTTCCAGATCCATCTCAATAGCGGTGTAACAGTTGGCCAGCGTTTGGGCTTCTACCCCTTGTCCCGCATCAACCACCAGCAGCGCACCCTCACAGGCGGCCAGAGAACGAGATACTTCATAAGAGAAGTCAACATGCCCTGGGGTATCGATGAAGTTCAGTTGATAGGTCTGACCATCCTGCGCTTTATAATCCAGCGTGACGCTTTGCGCTTTGATAGTAATACCGCGCTCCCGTTCCAGATCCATTGAATCCAGAACCTGTGCGGCCATTTCGCGATCGCTTAACCCGCCACAAATTTGGATGATACGGTCCGACAACGTCGATTTACCGTGGTCAATATGAGCGATGATCGAAAAGTTTCTAATGTTCTTATTTGCTATACTTTTATTATCAGTCATTTACCTAAATCCGGCTGATACAAACCCCGCTGATGTGATTAAACAGCCATATTGGCCCATCACTCAGCAAAAATTCACTTAATCTATAAACTGGCGCACATTCTACACGTCACCATGACTAAAACATAGCAACATACGCAATCCAGCGGTGAGTAATCTTCTATTAACGCTTTGGATAACGCAGAACGTTATCTCAGTACTGGCTTTACATCCATTCAGTCTCAACACAGACGATCACCATAGTTCAAAAAAATTGAATAAGTAAGTCAATTCTATCCGCTTTTCAGCTTAATTCATCCGCCTATAATGAACAACATCGAAAGGAAACAACCTTTCAGCCTTAACATTAACTGGAGTTACTCATCATGAAAAACGTTAAACTTATCGCTACTGCCGCAATATTAGCCACTTTATCTTTTAGCAGTTTTGCTGCTCAACAAGTTACTCGTAATCAAACAGAAAATTTGGATAAGATTGGTAGCGTGTCAGTGAGCAACAGTCACGGAATGTCAGCATTAGAACATAAATTAGCGGCTAAAGCTGAAGCTCAAGGTGCCAGCCGTTACTACATTGTTTCCGCTTCAACCGGTAACAATATGCGCGGTACCGCTATTATTTACAAATAATAAATTCGCTCAAAATTCGTCAATCAATCACTCCGCCAGTCGGAGTGATTTTTTATTGATGTACTTTAGATAAGCAAAAAGGGAAATCAAAAAATAGACTAATGTTCTGTTGAATTAACGGCAGGAATAGCAATTTGCAATACAATAGGATGCACGGAAGCATGGGTTGCCAATTTGGCCGCATAGAAACGAGCCAGCATAAAACCCAGCCCACCACCAATTAACGCACCGAGCACCGCAGCAATATCACTACCGGCAAAAGAATAAAACACAGAAGCACATAATAGAATGCCTAACAGCGGCACGATATAAACTAGCAAGGCCGATAACAAAACCCCAGACTCAGGTATACCTAACTCAACCCGTTGACCGATTGATAGCGGTTGGCTGACTGGAATTTTTAAATCATGAACAACCTGAGGCCCTAGTTTATTTAGCACTCGAGTCCCGCAAGTCTGTTGAGACTGACAACTGCTACACCCTGAACGCTGTTCACAACGTAAGGTTGCAATCCCTTGTTGCCAATCAATAACTGTGGCCCATTCACGCAGCATTATTCACGCCTTTATCTTATGACTACGCTATTGGCAACGCGCTTGGCCGTTGCCGGCGGCAATTCACCAATCACCGTAATTTCTATATTACCTCGGGTCTCAGTATGAATCGTCCTTCGGCCCTGGCGTAATAAATGTTCTCCCGCCTGATAACCAGCCGGAGCAACGCTTAATGAGAAACTGAACAGGCCATCGGTATATAACCGGGACTCAACCACCGTATCTGCCCCTGAGATGCTGTGGCGACTACGGGAAGATTCAGTAAATCCTTGCGGTAACCAATCAGCAATCCAAGACATAGTGACCCCATCCCCAGCGGGCATTGCCAACAGAGGCGGCATCACCGGCATCGAAAAATCGGCCATTTTATTTTTAACGGTATCACCCGCGTTAAAAGCCACTACGCGAAATTGCTCCAGCGTATCACCATCCCGATCCAGTAAATCAGCCCGTAAAGGTAATTTTGTTTCAGAATCCAACCACACGATATAGCTATAACGTAAACCATCACGTGACACCACGCGTATTACATCACAAATACGATTAGCAATACGTGACCGACCGACCGGAATAAAATCGTAGTACTTTTCTAAACGAGAGATATCGGCAAAAACTAAAGAGGGTAATGAATCAACGATGTGATCGCCACGGATGCTAAAAGGCTCAATCCCCGGCTCAAAATAACTCACCTCAATACCATGCATGATCACTTCACGCTGCGGTCCATCCATATTGATAAGCTGAACCAGAGGTTTGCCATTTTGTATAGAGTGGCTGTATTGCAGCGATTCAATCCCAAGCTTGCTAACGTTCACATAGGAAAATTCATAACTCAATGTCTGACTGGCACTGGTCATTTGCTGCAATAGCGCTTCTGTTACATTTTGTGCAGAAGCTAGCGCTGGGGATAATATTCCCCCCAGCAGACTACAAAAAATAAAAGCAATTGGCTTCATTGACTACTGAGTTAATCCTGTTTGCGTCGAACCATTGGTTTTCGCACTTGTGCTCGCTTGTGGAGCAATTTTTAATTGCTCAGCATGCAAACGACGTTGCAATTCGTAGTCCTGTAGCATGGCATTGATACGCTTACGCTGTTCCAAAGCCTGCTGATTGGTATTCTGAGCTCCTTCAGTCGCTACATCAAAGCTGACTGGCGAAGCCTGCCCACCTAACGGGATAGTATTAAATACCGGTGTATCTGGCGTACTTTCAATGCCTTGTTGGTTATACTGCTGAACCCCAACAATAACGGCCAGAGAAACACCCGCAGCAATACCAATTTGCCCAACCTGAGAAAACCAAGGGCGAACTTTATGCCAGAAAGGCATTTTCTTCCAGCTCTCTGGGTGCGGCTGTGATACAGCTGGTTGAGCTGTCGTTGTAATAGCAGGTTCCAACGCTAATGCGGCAGAAACCTTATCGGCAATATCCAGATGAACCACTTCACTGATATCCCCTCGCAGAGTATCGCGAATCAGGTGGTAGCGATGCCAACTTTGCTGAAGCGTTCTATCTTGAGACAGAGACCAGATAACTTCGTTATCTATATTTTCCCCATCCATCAGAGCTGAAAGCTTTTCTTTTTGCATGCCTAATACCCTTTCTTTTGCAATATCCTAAAAGCCAGATACAAAACTAGCGCTGTACTAGCGGTTGCACTTTATTATCAATTGCTTCACGAGCCCGAAAAATTCTCGATCTCACGGTGCCAACAGGGCAATCCATGATTTCTGCAATTTCCTCATAACTCAAACCATCGATTTCACGCAGTGTGATTGCCATTCTTAAATCTTCCGGCAATGCTTCAATGGTTCCAAATACAATTCTTTTCAACTCTTCTGACAACATTAAGTTCTCAGGGTTCGAAATTTCTTTTAATGCACCTGCATTCTCAAAATTTTCCGCATCCCCAGCATCAACATCGCTGGATGGTGGGCGACGTCCCTGAGCCACTAAATAATTTTTCGCGGTGTTAACTGCTATCCGATACAACCAGGTATAAAACGCACTGTCCCCGCGAAAAGATTCCAGTGCACGATAAGCCTTAATGAAGGACTCCTGCGCCACATCCGATACATCCGCCTGTGGCACATACCGGGAAACAAGACCCGCAACTTTATTCTGGTAACGAACAACCAGAACATTAAATGCATTTTTGTCGCCCTTCTGGACTCGTTCAACCAACACCTGGTCGGTTAACTGCTCGCTCATTCGAGGTAATATCTCCTCAACTATCTCGATGCGTATCATGCTGCCAAACCAATTCTATTATGGTACTAATTTGAGCAAGCAACTCATTAGAGACCATAAGTAACGATTAGTTCCCATGATCTTACGCGTATGAATATCATTAGCTGTTTTTTCAACCAATATGCAAATTATTTGTCTATTTCGGCGATCGGCCCAGTCTAAAAAACCAATGGCTTAGCCTGATTACCGTAGGCTAACATGAATTCTACTTTACCACCTTAATCTTACAACGTTTCTTTGAAAACAAGGCGGCAAATCTTCAGCACTCTATTTACGATGATATTGCGGTTAATGATGGATAAGGCCGCATTAAAGTGCCAGATAAAAATCTTTCGCCAATTGTTTAAACTGCTCGGTATAACTTTGTCTTCCCGGCTGATGAGTCACTAAGTGTTGTTCATGGCAGATGCTCGGCGTCTTGGTTAACTCAAGTAAAACAATATAAGCGGGTTTATCAGGCACATCGCTAACCCAAGTTCGACGTAGGGTGAACCACCCCATGCTCAGCGCAAGCTGCTCTAATGATTGCCCAGAGGCACAAGGCAACATCACCGCAAATCGTCCATGGGGAAGCAGCAATTTATCAACATACATCAATAAATTATGATGACTAAGAATATGAGTATAGCGTGCTCTGGAACGGGCCTCGTCACGACAGTCCGTCCCTTCCGGAAAATAAGGAGGGTTACTGATAATCAAATCATAATGTTCATTGGTTTGTTCGGCATAGTCCTGAATATCCGCATGAAAGACTTGAATCCGCTGGTGCCAGGGAGAAGCCTGCACGTTTTCCTTGGCCTGAAGATAAGCTGCGCCATCGATTTCTACCGCGTCTAAAACTACCCGCTCATCACTGCGCTGCGCCAACATCAGAGCCAATAATCCGGTGCCTGTGCCAATATCCAAAACGCGTTGGCAGTTATGAACGTCCGTCCACCCGCCTAAAATGACACCATCCGTCGTCACCTTCATGCCACATCTATCGTGACCAACAAAAAATTGTTTAAAGGTAAAACCGCCGCAGCGAAGTAAAGGTTTCGTTTCGTTATCTTTCATCGTACCCTGCATAAATAGCTTATTATCATCCTATCGTTGGGGTAAAAAATAGATAAGCCGATTATCACACCCCAAATGCAGCAGCGATTCTAGCCGAAAATAAAGATAAATACCCAATAGTCGACAATAACAGATGAAGATCGCCGCCAATCCATCTATAATCGGCGCCCCAAGCAGAGGTAGACATGACCGTATTAGACTTTTCCGCACTCGATCTCGACCAGCCATTGCTGGATGCATTAAGTGACAAGGGCTACCAACGCCCTACCGCTATTCAAGCGGCAGCGATCCCTGCCGCAATGGAAGGACGTGACGTTCTCGGTTCCGCCCCAACCGGCACCGGTAAAACGGCTGCGTTCCTGTTACCGGCATTGCAGCACCTGCTCGACTATCCGCGCAAGAAGTCCGGTCCGCCACGTATTTTGATTTTGACACCCACCCGTGAACTGGCCATGCAGGTTGCAGAGCAGGCTCGCGAACTGGCTGCCCATACTCATTTAGATATCGCCACCATTACCGGCGGCGTTGCCTATATGAACCATGCTGAAGTGTTCAGCGAAAATCAGGATATTGTCGTCGCGACCACCGGTCGTTTGCTGCAATATATAAAAGAAGAGAATTTTGACTGCCGCGCCGTTGAAACCCTGATTTTAGACGAAGCTGACCGTATGTTAGACATGGGCTTCGCTCAGGATATCGAACGAATCGCTGCCGAAACCCGCTGGCGCAAGCAAACTTTATTATTCTCGGCAACTCTGGAAGGGGAAGCGATTCATGACTTTGCTGAACGCTTACTCAACGATCCGGTAGAAATCGAAGCCGATCCTTCTCGCCGTGAACGTAAAAAAATCCACCAGTGGTATTATCGCGCTGACGATGTCAAACATAAAACCGCCCTGCTTTGCCATCTGCTAAAGCAGGATGATGTTCACAAGGCCATTGTATTCGTACGCAAACGTGAACGTTTACATGAACTGGTTAAGTGGATCCGCGATGCCGGCATTAACTGTTTCTACCTTGAAGGGGAAATGGTTCAGGCAAAACGCAATGAAGCTATCAAACGCTTACAAGATGGTACCGTTAGCATTCTGGTCGCCACTGACATCGCCGCTCGTGGGCTCGATATTCTTGATATCAGCCACGTCTTCAACTTTGATCTTCCTCGCACTGCCGATACCTATCTACACCGTATTGGCCGTACCGGACGCGCGGGTAAAAAAGGCATTGCGATTTCTTTAGTGGAATCTCACGATCATCTGCTGTTAGGCAAGATCGAACGTTATCTACAAGAACCGCTGAAAGTGCGCGTTATCGATGAACTACGCCCGTCCACCAAAGCACCGGGGCCAACCAATGGCCGTAAGCCATCGAAGAAAGCTAAAGAAAAAGCAGAGACCAAACGCAAAGAGAAAAATAAAGAAAAGGTCAAAGTTAAGGTTCGCCATCGGGATAGTAAAAATGTCGGTAAGCGCCGTAAAAGTGCTGCCACTAGTGCTACCCCAAATAAAACCGACAGCAACGAATAATGTTCAGTCTGGTTTAATAAAGACGATGCCGTAAAAAAGGCCGCTGATTATCAGCGGCCTTTATCATTCTATAACGCTAAGCCCATAGGCTATATCGATATATTACAGACTTTCAGTAAAAGTACGGGTAATAACATCGCGTTGTTGTTCTGGAGTCAGTGAGTTAAAACGCACTGCATAACCAGAAACACGAATCGTTAGCTGAGGATATTTTTCTGGGTTATTCACTGCATCTTCCAGCGTATCACGGCTCAGCACGTTGACGTTTAAATGTTGGCCACCCTCAACACGTACGGTTGGTTTAACTTCCATCGGAACTTCGCGATACTCGATTTGGCCCAGTTGCTCAACAGGAACAACCTGATCTTCTGCATAATCAGCTTTAGCACATACACAGCGAGCTTCAGCCGTTTCATCATCCAACAGCCAGAAAGAGTTCAATAGTGCAGCGTTGTCAGCTTTAGTAATTTGGATACCAGTAATCATTGGTGCCTCCATTAGTATTTTAAAATTTATGCTCCCCTGATATTTTAGGGCAACAATCTTGAATTTATTCAATATGTAACATTAGTGACATCACACTAATATTATTTTGCCTCTTATATAACAGTGAAACAGCCGCAATTCTTTGACTTAAATCAATTCGTCTTTTGCAAACAATTCACTTATTTTTGCAGCTTTTTGTTTTGTATCAACTTTTCACCCTTTCTTAGAATTTAAATATTTTTGTAAATTTTCAATTTTTTTTATAATTTTGTCCTGTAGCAGCATTAAGCACAATTTAAAGATCCTCCTCGTCTTCGCCTTACGGTATTATTAATCAATAAGTTCCTCTTACCGCTCCGTACCGCCAGAAGAAAGGAGACCCTTCATGAGCGAAAAACTAACCTGGCATGATGTTATCGGTCAGGAAAAACTGCAGCCCTACTTTCAGGACACGCTAAAATTTGTTGCCTGTGAAAGAGCTGCTGGCAAAGTTATTTATCCACCGCAGAAAGACGTATTCAATGCTTTCAGTTCAACTGAACTGGCAGATATTAAAGTGGTGATTCTGGGGCAAGATCCTTATCACGGCCCAAATCAGGCCCATGGCCTATCTTTCTCGGTTCTGCCGGGTATCCAGCCTCCCCCATCACTGGTGAATATGTATAAAGAACTCATCACCGATATCCCCGGATTCCAACGGCCTAATCACGGCTACCTGCAAAGCTGGGCCGAACAAGGCGTGATGTTACTCAATACCGTATTAACCGTAGAAGCAGGCAAAGCCCACTCCCATGCCAGTCTGGGTTGGGAAACCTTTACCGATAAAGTGATTGCGGCTATCAATGAAAACCGCGACGGCGTTGTGTTTATGTTATGGGGCGCTCATGCGCAGAAAAAAGGCCGCATTATCGATCGTCAACGCCATCACGTTTTAGCCGCACCACACCCATCACCGCTATCAGCCCACCGTGGTTTTTTAGGCTGTAAACACTTCTCGCAGGCCAATATGCTACTGGAACAACAGGGTTTAACGCCGATTAAATGGCAGTTGGATAACCTCTAAAAACTTCCCAGATTAAAATCTATTTCGCTCCAATAAAACATAACCGCGCTAAATAGCGCGGTTATCATTAACTAAACCTCAATCAAACTTAAATCTTAGTCGGTTGATCCAACTTATACTCACCCGTTAAAGACTTCAGGAACTCAACCATATCATCCACATCTTTCTCTGGTAGCGTTGTTTCTAACTGATACTTAAGCATCATATCCACCGCCCCTTTCAGAGTATCAATACTGCCGTCATGTAAATAGGGCCCCGTCAGCTCGATGTTTCTCAACGTTGGTACTTTGAAACGAAAACGGTCACGTTCAAAAGTGGTAAAGTTGAAGCGCCCTAAATCAACTTCAGTGATTCCATGCCCGCGGCCGGCGAAGTAATCCTCTTTTAATCCCATCATTTCAAACGACTGCCCGCCTAAATTCTTACCTACATGACACGTACCACACTTATTATCTTTAAATAGTTTAAAACCATTCTTCTGCTGAGCAGTAAGGGCGTTCTCATCTCCCTTCATATACCGGTCAAAAGGACTGTTTGGCGTGACCAGTGTCTTCTCAAACTCGGCAATAGCATCCGTGATAGTCTCTGCAGAGAAGCCTGCCGGATAAACCTCAATAAACGCAGCAGTTAACGCAGGGTCTTTAGCCAGTTTACCGATGATCTGATCCCAGGACTCAGAACCCATTTCGATCGGATTCAATGGCGGCCCACCTGCCTGCTCCTGCAGATCTTTCGCCCGACCATCCCAGAATTGCTCAACGTTATACACCGCGTTAAACACCGTTGGTGCATTAATTGGCCCCATCTGACCGTTAATACCTTTTGATGTAACTAAACTATCAACACCGCTACCGTCCAACTTATGGCAGGTTTCACAAGAAAGCGTGTTATCACCAGATAGACGATTGTCGTGATACAGAATTGAACCTAAAGCCACTTTTTTAGCATCCGTTGCTATGGGTTCCGGTAATGGTTGAACAATTTCATTTTGGAAATCGGCACTCACGCCCTTAGTGACATAATATTTAGCGCGTTGTTGTTTAGCCCAGTCAAGAATAGCGGTACGATCTTCGCTACTGACACTACCGCTCCAATGCATCGCAGTGTAACGTGTTGGTGGCATCACCTGATCCTGCATCACACGTTCAATTTTTGCTAAATCAGCTTCAGGAGCCGCTGTCCCATTGATTAAGCTATTCATTGTTGAGGTCAGATTGAAGTGAACAAAGCCCATCTTCACATCATGTTCCATTAACTGCTTGGCAATGGGAAATGATGCATAGAAAGGCATATCAGCATTGGATGTATGACAATACTCACAGCCACGCTGGTAAAAAATCTCCCTAATATGTGCGTCACCTTTTGGCGCCGCACTGCTAATAAGACGCTCACTACGTTTAGCGTCATAGTTGTAAAGATAGGCTACGGTTCCTAAATAACCGACAATACCTATGGCACACGCTCCCACGATTAACTTTTTTATCATTGCTCCCTCGCATAATTATCTGTCTTAATTTTAATATCATGAAAAATCCAAATTCATAAAGAAAAGCGCTTGGATTATCTCTGGTAAATAAAATAGGCAGTTGATAGAGATCAAGTCTCTCTAATAATATTCCCTATCGTTAGTATAGGTTATAGCTATTAATATAAAAAATGCATCCAATGCGTTGCTTTAAATAAATCAATGAGGGGAAAATAATATTTAATGACATGAATAACAAAAAGAATTTAAAGAAATGTGAGATAAGACTTAATTAAGATTCTTATCTCACACAAATAAAGAAATTAATTAGAAGCGAGTCTAATTAATATCGTGATTATTTTTATTTAGAAACCGCTACCATAGCAGGACGAATTAAACGACCATTTAAAGTATAACCTTTCTGCATAACCATCATCACATGGTTTGGCTGATGCTCAGCCGATTCCATCATGGTCATGGCCTGATGTAATTCAGGATTAAACGGTACGTTAACATCCTCAACTACTTCCACACCAAACTTACGTACTGCACCTAACAGTGACTTAAGGGTTAATTCAACTCCCTCAGTCAGGGCCACAATATCGGGATTTTCCTGATTGGCGGAAGCCAATGCACGTTCCAAGTTATCAATGACCGGCAATAATTCTATGGAAAATTTCTCTAAAGCAAATTTATGCGCTTTCTCAACATCCTGCTCAGCACGACGACGAACGTTTTCAACTTCAGCCCGAACGCGTAAAATATTTTCACGCTCTTGCTGTTGAGCCTCAGCCAGCTGGGCTTCCAGATTAGCGATACGTTCAATATATTGACTGTTTACGTCTGTCTCTGCGGCCTGTTCTGCGCCTTCCATTTGCTGATGTTCATTTAATGTTTCTTCTGAGACTTGCTCATTAGGGGTGTTTTGTTCTTTACTACTCATGTCAATCTCCGCAGTTTGGCATTACGCTCACTTGTTCGCTTATATTATGGGGATGAAAATTGACGAATCAAGGAAGTCGTTCACATTGTATGGATGCATTGTCGCATCTGACAGGAAAAATTAAATGAATAATAACACGTTCAGTTGCATAGGGTTGGTTGGCCACCCTCGCCATCCTGCCGCATTAGCGACACATAAAACGCTTTACCAATGGCTGAAAACCAAAGGGTATTCGGTCATTGTTGAGCAGCAAATCGCTAATGACCTGAAACTTGACGGTATGGTGACCGGCAGTCTGGCGGAAATAGGTCAACAAGCCGATCTGGCCGTTGTTATCGGCGGTGACGGTAATATGCTGGGAGCGGCTCGGGTTCTGTCGCGTTACGATATCAAAGTGATCGGCGTAAACCGTGGCAACCTTGGTTTTCTGACCGATCTCAATCCGGATAACCTTCATCAGCAGCTTTCCGAAGTTCTGGAAGGTGAATACATTAGCGAAAAACGCTTTTTGCTGGAAGCCCAACTCCATAGAGCCAACCAACCAACGCGTATCAGCACGGCGATTAACGAAGTGGTTCTGCATCCGGGTAAAGTTGCCCACATGATTGAGTTCGAAGTGTATATCGACGACAACTTCGCCTTTTCCCAGCGCTCTGACGGATTAATTATTTCCACCCCAACGGGCTCAACCGCTTATTCGTTATCCGCCGGAGGGCCTATTCTGACGCCCACACTGGACGCCATTACGCTGGTTCCTATGTTTCCACATACGCTGACCTCAAGACCGTTGGTCATCAGCAGCAACAGTACGATAAATCTGCGCTTTGCCCACTATAGCCGCGACCTTGAAATTAGCTGCGATAGCCAGATCGCGCTGCCAATTCAAAGGGATGAACAGGTGGTCATTAAACGCAGTGATTCACACCTGAACCTGATTCACCCGAAAAACTATAGCTATTACAATACATTAAGCACCAAGCTGGGATGGTCAAAAAAATTATTCTAAAAATTGCATAACTGACTTTACTGTATAAAAAACCAGTTTATACTGTATGTAATTACAGTTATGGTCTGGTACAGGAAGATAATCATGCTGGCACAGTTAACCATCAGCAATTTTGCTATTGTTCGTGAATTGGAAATCGACTTTCAGGCAGGGATGACCGCCATTACCGGAGAGACCGGCGCCGGTAAATCCATTGCTATCGATGCCTTAGGGCTGTGTCTGGGCAGCCGCTCAGAAGCGGCCATGGTACGCAATGGCGCCAATCGAGCGGATATCTGTGCCCGTTTCTCCCTAAAAGACACGCCGGCAGCGCGCCGCTGGCTGGAAGATAATCAGCTTGATGACCAGCAAGAGTGTCTACTTCGTCGAGTGATCAGTGCCGACGGGCGCTCCCGTGGTTTTATCAACGGGACGGCGGTACCGGTTTCTCAACTGCGTGAACTGGGTCAACTACTAATTCAAATTCATGGGCAACATGCGCACCAACTCCTGCTAAAACCCGATCACCAAAAACATTTGCTGGATGCCTATGCTCATCAAACTGAGTTAACCGTTGAGATGCAGCAAACATACCAAAAATGGCACCAAAGCTGTGTCGAACTGGCTCAGTATCAGCAACAAAGTCTGGAGCAGGAATCCCGCCAGCAGTTACTGCAATATCAGCTAAAAGAACTCAACGAATTTGCTCCGCAAGCTGGAGAATATGAGCAAATTGATGAAGAATATAAGCGTTTGGCTAACGGTGGACAGCTACTCTCGTTAAGTCAGGAAGCCCTACAAATACTGGCTGAAAACGATGAGCAAAACGTATTGAGCCTGCTTAATCACGCCAAACACAGCCTACAAGAGCTCATCACCATTGATGATAAAATGAGTGGTTTACTAAGTATGCTGGAAGAAGCCGCGATTCAGATCAGTGAAACCAGTGAAGAACTGCGCCACTACACCGAGCGGATGGAAATGGATCCGGTTCGCCTGTATGAATTAGAGCAGCGTCTATCACGTCAGTTAGCCCTTGCCCGTAAACACCATATCGCTCCTGAACAACTGCCTGAGCTTCACCAGCAACTGCTGGAAGAACAACAACTCATCAGTCAACGTGACAACGATTATGCAGCCCTAACTGAGGCTGTCGCTGAACATCATAAACACGCTCTGGAAGTAGCGAAACGACTGCATATTCAACGTACACATTATGCTAACGAACTATCCACGCTGATTACCGATAGCATGCACTCACTTTCTATGCCACACGGCCAATTGACTATTGAAGTGAACTATCAACCGGAACACCTGAATGCTGAAGGCGCAGACCGGGTAGATTTCCGCGTCTGCACTAACCCAGGACAACCGTTACAGGCACTATCAAAAGTCGCGTCCGGCGGTGAACTGTCACGTATTGCCTTGGCCGTTCAGGTCATTACCGCCAAGAAAATGGATACCCCAGCGTTAATTTTCGATGAAGTTGATGTCGGTATCAGCGGCCCAACCGCCGCCATCGTCGGTAAGCTATTACGCCAGTTAGGTGAATCGACTCAGGTTATGTGCGTGACACATTTACCTCAGGTTGCCGGCAACGGTCACCAACACTTCTATGTGAGTAAGCAAACCGACGGCGAAGAAACCGAAACTCAAATGCTATTACTAGACAAAAACGCCCGCTTACAGGAATTGGCTCGTCTGCTAGGCGGCAGTGAAATTACTCGTAATACGTTGGCTAACGCCCGTGAACTGCTGGCCGCCTGATTCGATGAATAAAAAATAAATCATGGTGCTAACTTTTTGCTAAAATCAGGGTCATACCAACGCGCATTATGGAAAGTGAAGATAACTTTTTATCACATGACCGTGATAAACAAACACTAAAGGTTTCCAAATGTCGCAAGGTCTATTATCATCGACAGCCTGTGTTTTAAAGGAAAGTACTATTATGCGCTGCAAATTGTTGACTGCCGCTGTGGTGGCCATTGGAATTCTGTTAACCGGTTGCTCCACCTTTCAAAAAGTGGTTTACCGCCCGGATATCAATCAGGGTAACTTCTTAACGCCGGCTGAAGTCTCCAAACTGCAAAAAGGCATGACCAAACAACAGGTGGTTTATATTCTGGGTACACCACTGATGCAAGATCCATTTGGTTCCGATACTTGGTACTACGTCTTCCGTCAGCAGCCAGGACATCAGGACGTTACTCAGCAAACATTGACCCTAACGTTTAATAGCGGCGGTACGCTGACCAGCATCAATAACGATACATCCATGATGAAACAGCGGGATGAGTAACGATTTAATCGTTTACACAATCGATTTCAAATAAATAAGACGCCTTAAGGCGTCTTATTTTTTGCTCTTTCTGCGCGTATACGCCGCAACTCTTTTGGATCGGCGGTTAACGGACGGTAGATCTCTACCCTATCACCATCTTGCAATACATCAGCCAATTTAACCCCTCGGCTAAACACCCCAACCTTATTCACCGCTAAATCAATATCGCTACGCTCAGCAAGAATGCCAGAAGCCAGTATGGCTTGCTCAACGGTGGTTCCCTGCGGCACGGTTAACGTCTTGATATATTGACGTTCCGGCAAGGCATAAACCACTTCAATCTGGAGATCAGCAGCCATAAATTTCTTTCGCCCGCTTAGTAAATGCCTGCACCATATTCAACGCCAAATCCTGAAAAATTCGACCAAACGCAATTTCAATCAGTTTACTGCTGAATTCAAATTCCAGATTAAATTCGATACGACAGGCATCGTCTCCCAACGGAGTAAACAGCCAACCGCCTTGCAAAGTACGAAATGGACCATCCACCAGCGTCATATCAATAACTGAATCTTTCACCATCTGATTACTGGTAGTAAACGTTTTACGAATCCCCATCTTGGCAACATCTATGGATGCCGTCATGGTGGTGTCAGTCTGTTCAATAATGCGACTGCTTACGCAACCGGGTAAAAATTTCGGATATGAAAGAACATCATTAGCCAGTTTATACATTTGCCCGGCGCTATAATTGACCAGTGCCGAACGTTTGATACGCTGCATTACATTTCCTAATCAATGATTCTGAGAATGGGTAAAAAAATTAACGGCGCAAATCATACCACCTTCGCAGTTTCTGACCAAAAAACTTGCCGGGGTTTGCCTGCTGCGCTGACCATAATTGAGCAGATGATTAAACAATCCCGCTGTCCATACCTACGTTAATATCTGGTATCACGTGAAAAGTAACATAAAAATTTATCGGTAGCGGGATTGAGGGATATCTTTCAAATCAGCATTAAGTATAATAAAAGCATTATGACAAAGAAAAAAGCATACAAACCCGGTTCCGCTACCATTGCGATGAACAAACGCGCCCGCCACGAATACTTCATTGAAGAAGAGATCGAGGCTGGATTAGCCCTGCAAGGCTGGGAAGTAAAATCCTTACGCGCCGGTAAAGCCAATATCAGTGACAGTTACGTAGTATTTCGTAATGGTGAAGCCTATTTATTTGGCGCAACCATTACGCCATTAAACGTGGCCTCCTCGCATATTGTTTGCGATCCAACCCGTTCACGGAAATTACTCCTGAACAAAAAAGAGCTGGATAAACTGTTCGGCCTGTCTAACCGTGATGGCTATACCATTGTGGCGCTTTCCATGTACTGGAAAAATGCCTGGAGCAAAATCAAGATCGGTGTGGCAAAAGGTAAACAGCTGCATGATAAGCGTACCGATATTAAAGATCGCGAATGGAAAGTGAGTCAGTCGCGAATTATGAAGAATGCAGGTCGTTAACCTCTTTCTTCAGTTGCTGAGCGTATATTATTAAGCAGGCATTTTTACTTTGCCTGCTTATTGATACTCCTCTGATATACCACCAATTCACTAACTATTTTAAATCTCCTCTTTGTAAATCATTGCATTCTCTTCACTTGTTCTATCAATTTCACCACCTATGTTGACCCATGTTTAAAAGGGCACGTTGATCTCATCATTAAAAAATTAACAATAAAAAAACATTGTGTAATAATTTAGATCAATTTCATCAACAAAATCAGCATTAACTTATTAACACCAAGGAAAGACTTATGATCACCCGTTTATCCAAAATATCCATGCTTATGGCCATCGCCCTTTTTGCCAGCCTGGTGGCTTTTGGCAATATTACCGACTTTAATACTAACTTCGCCTTTGTATACCACGTCTTTTCCATGGACACGATTTTCCCTGATGCCACCATCAAATACCGCAGTATCGAAACCCCTTGGATGCATACTGCTGGCTATGTGGCGATTATTGCAGCCGAAACGCTAACTGCATTGTTATGCTGGATTGGTGGTTTTATTCTGTTAAAAAATATTAAAGCATCAGCTTCTGTATTTAATAAAAAGAAAAACGTCGCCATTTTGGGCCTAACCCTTGGCTTTCTGGTATGGCAAGTTGGCTTTATGTCAGTGGGTGGTGAATGGTTCGGCATGTGGATGTCAAAACAGTGGAACGGCGTACCTGATGCATTCCGTTTCTTCGTCACCATTATTCTGGTTTTACTGTATCTGACCCGACGTGATGAAGAGCTGGATTGCCAGCAGGATAAATAACTCACGCTCGATAAGAACTGAACAATAAACCAAACTCGCCGCCTACAGCGTCTAAACCACCGTTGGCGGCACCGAGTACATCTTTCCCCCTTTCCCGATAGAACATATTTTATACGCCAACCCTCTGCCCAATAACTAATTAACCTCACCTTCATCTAACGCTGGTTAAAGTACTCATCTTCTTGCTATAATGACCAAACTATTGGGGCTGATTCTGGATTCGACGGGATTTGCGAAACCCAAGGTGCATGTCGAGGTGCGGTAGGCCTCGTTAATAAACCGCAAAAAAATAGTCGCAAACGACGAAAACTACGCACTAGCAGCTTAATAACCTGCTTAGAGCCCTCTCTCCCTAGCCTCCGCTCTTAGGACGGGGATCAAGAGAGGTCAAAACCAAAAGAGATCGTGTGGATGCCTTGCTTGGGGTTGAAGCATTAAAACTAATCAAGCTAGTTTATTAGTGGCGTGTCTGTCCGCAGCTGGTAGGCGAATGTAAAGACCAGACTAAACATGTAGTGCCGACGGTGTAGAAATTTCGGACGCGGGTTCAACTCCCGCCAGCTCCACCAAATTAAGTTCTAAAGAAGACTAAAAAGCCCGCAAACCTCAATGTCTGCGGGCTTTTTTCTGTCTGACATAATCTGAAGACATCTTGTTAACTCTAATAATCATAGGCATACTGAACTTACAGCAGCTCAAGATTTTCATCTTTAGCATCAAAAAATTTATAGTTATAAGGGAAAAGGTCGTCATCATCTCTTGTACTAGTAATAAAATGCCGGTACATAGTTAATTCCCTTGCTTCGAACAATAATAAACTGTCCTCTTGCAGTATTTGAAATGTTGAGTCTGATGTCAGATTTAGATCAACCGAACCCTGAGAGTTATAAATAAAACCATTGGAACACTCAAAATCAAAACGAAAACCTGTTCGCCATTGAGAATTAGAGCCCCAGCCATGCGATAAATCGTTTGAAGCTCGATGACTTCTTGTATAAGCCCAATATATTTCTGCATTATTCACCAGATCAATATTGTATTCTGACGGTGACATGGAAATAACGACACCACCTCTATTAATCAATAAATGATCAAGCATTAAAGCAGGGTAGCATATTTCTAAAATATCAAAATTTGGTTTACCACTTTCCGCTCTTATAATTTCATAAAAGAAAGGGTTGAATACCTCAGGAGTCTTTATGCTTAATCCAAGACGTTGGGCAAAAGAAATATATTGTTCCTGAGAGATGAAAGGCTCCTTGCTATTAATAGCTACTCTATCTTTATATTGAAAACATTGTGTTAAACAGTCGAGAACTCTTGAGAGTGCATATAGCTGCCATGAAGTT
The DNA here is from genome assembly GCF_900112475.1 of Pragia fontium DSM 5563 = ATCC 49100. Taxonomy (GTDB): domain Bacteria; phylum Pseudomonadota; class Gammaproteobacteria; order Enterobacterales; family Enterobacteriaceae; genus Pragia; species Pragia fontium. Next base: position 37,352 of record NZ_FOLW01000001.1, read on the forward strand.
TCATCAGATATATGGGCAACATTATTTACATCTATAGTTAAGTTACTTACTTTCTTGATAAAATTAGAAAAGTCACGTTCATTTGCATCAAGCCAAGGAACTAACTCATCATTAAATATTTTATCACCCTGATAGTTTGTAATATTATAAAATAAATCTCTCATATTTTCATACTCAGTAATCTGACATAATTACTGATTATCTAAAGGAAGTTAACAGTAGGCAACTATTTCCTCTTAACTTATTAAGATGGGGATGTAAGTATCCGGCATAACCGTGCTATTAAATATTAAAGACAACTAGCTCGAAACACAGGGAATGAGAAACTGACGATGAAGCCTGAGTTGCAGGTTTAATTAACCATTGAGTTAAAACCACCGGAAAGAGCAATGGGATCTTTCCGGACCCTGTAAATAATTACGTTCTACTCCACTGCATCTAAACATCCAACTCTCTATTAATAAGCACAATATCCACACTTTGATGCGGATAATAAATTAAACCGGCTTGAGGCGATTTTACCATTACACCTTCTGTATAATCTTTCCAATCTTCCATTTTAAACTCTGCTGGCACAAACAGTCTGTTTTCAAAGCAGCAGACCACAACTCCCGTCATTCCGCCACTCAAACTTACTTGATCTCCAAGCATAATTTCATCATTATTCATATACCTCATGAAAAATCCCCGCGACTAAATTATATAAAAAGAACTATTGGTGGTGGGCTACACCACAATCGCCAAAAGCATGTTTTGAAGATGGTACTTAAATGATGAATGAGACTTCTGGTTATTCACTTGATAATGCCAATGAACCCGTAAGTCCATTTAAGCCTAATAATTTCCGTAGCCGTGTTCAAAAAACGGTTATCCTAATCCCCAGAAAAGATCACATAATTTTTTAAAATACTCCTTTACCTTTGTGCCTAATTTCCCCCTGCAAAAAAACATACTTATTAATAAAGTAACAGCAACAATAAAAGCAACCCAAATAGAGATAATTTCAATATTCACCAGAGTCCAATAGCCTCTTATTTCATCTATAAAATAGAGTAAACATCCCTTACTGTTCTTATAATACATCAACCTAACTATTTTATTAATGGCATTTTCTTCTTATTTCCCTTCAACCAGCAAAAAACCTTATATCTGAAAGCTTTCTTTTACTTCTCATTTTTCTTAAAAATACTCATGATTATGCTAACCACATACCAAGTCATTATTACCTCTAAATTACCTCTAAGTAGGAGGTCCAGTATTATATTACTTAATATCTGTAACTCATCCTTAAGTTAATACCCACAGTTAGAGTTAACAACCACAGCTCAGTACGAATGATAAAGGTGTAATGAGTCCGTTTGAAACCGCTGTTACCACGAAAGGCCTGAGAAACGATACCGTTGACCGTTCGTTGAGTCTCACCCTCCCCCTAAACTCCCATTGAAAACTTACTCACTATTTTTAACAAACCTCTATCAAACCACCCTCAGAGGACTATACTGAATAAGAACAAGTTGTTTACAAATCAACGGAGGGAAAAATGAATCAAGACGTAATTGGAAAGATATCCCGCAACTGGTGGATATTAGTTGTGTACGGCATCATCGCGATATTATTCAGTATATCCGCCTTGTTCGCACCGTTATCTACAGCATTAGCCATTGCTTGGGCGATCGGTTTACTGGCTTTAGTTGAAGGGATTATTACCTTAGCCTCATTGTTTACCACCCAAACCAGCATATCCAAAGGTTGGTTGATTTTGTATGCCGTTATTTCGATTATTTTCGGCATCATAACGCTCTATAACCCAGCAATTACCGCCAATGTCATGTTGGTGTTCCTCGCTGTCTGGCTAATCATCGCCGGTATTTATCGGATTATCTTTGCGATTCAGGTGCGTAATCAGATTAAAGGCGAGTGGTTAATCATTCTCAGCGGTATTTTGGCTATTTTATTAGGGATTTTGCTGATATCTCAGCCTATTACTGGTTTAATTGTTACCACTATCTGGATTGGTGCAATCGTACTGGTTTATGGACTGTTGCAGCTTTATGCAGGCTTTAAATTACGCAAGTTTAATACGCATACAGCCTAATTAAGCCGTTAATAGCCATACTGATTAAAACCGTATCTTGCTAAGAGCGATACGGTTTTTTATTTTATGCCCACCATGTTTACTAAAATTGATAGACTCAATTAGCTGCTAATATTGTTATTCACTTACTTATTTTAATAACTCATCCAACTAAGCTAAACTACTAGCCCTCATCCTTGTCCGAGTGGCTCTCCTATGCAAAAACGTTTTTTCTGGGTAAATCATAAACAAACAGGTAAGCAAGAACGGGAAAATAGTTATATTTGGGCGCCAAAAACCAAGTCGAATGGCGCACAGAATATTCCCTATGACAACCTATTAAAGGTAAGAAAAGGAGATATCATATTTTCCTATTCAACGCTTATTCAAGCATATGGCATAGCTCAAGGCCCTGCTTATTCTAATCCTAAACCAAAAGAATTTGGTAAAGCTGGAGAGGTTTGGAATGACGATGGTTGGAAAGTAGATGTAAAATTTCATCCAGTAACTAATAAAATAAAACCATCTGAATATATTGATCAATTAGCTCCACTTCTTAATGCAAAATATTATCCCATCAGTCCTAAAACTGGGTATGGCATACAAAGTTGCTATTTAGCAGAGATTAGTTGTGATTTAGCACTGCTTTTATTTTCATTAACTGAATCGGAGCATTTTGCTGATACTGTAATTTGCAATGACATTATTGCTGAACAAGAAGAACTTAAACGAATGGAAAAAGAACTGGAGCACGATAAGGAAACAGATGTAAAACGCATGCTCTCTGCTCGAATTGGACAAGGCGACTTTAGAAAAGGTGTCATCCAATTAGAGCCCATTTGTCGCGTTACTAAAATTCGTGATACTGCATTTTTAAAAGCAAGTCATATCAAACCATGGCGTGACTCGAATAAGACAGAAAAGTTAGATCCTCATAATGGCTTAATGCTCGCACCTCATGTCGATCATCTTTTCGATCAAGGTTGGATTAGCTTCACAAACAAAGGTGATATATTAGTTAGCCAACAATTAAAACCTGAGATATTCCAACAGTTAGGGCTAAAAAAATGTAATGTTGGCAGCTTCTCTGAGAAAACAACCAAATATTTAGCTTGGCATCGAGAAAATATCTATAAAAAATGATACGGCTATCATATTCGGGGATATACATATCCCCTATATCTATTCTCAAACCCGTCGTTCCAACTTCCAAGCAGCCTTTTCCAACAGAGTATCCAAGCTAGAGTGCAACAGATGGCTTTTTACCGGTTTACTGATGCTTTCCAACTTAGAGCCAACTTTTCGGTCCATGGTATAGATCGTGACTTTCCCTTCCTGATGCAGATAAATCAATATACCATCTACACCAACGCCCCGATGATCTACGAACTTTTCTAGCACCGTTTGCATACTGCGTTTAGCGTTATCATCACCATTAACCGCTTTTCGCAGTTCCTCTACCGACAACCCAACGGGGATGGAATAGAGATAAAGAGAACCGATCTCATAATTATCTTGAGCGCCATTACACAAAAAGCATGTACTATTCTGCTCCTGTGGCAGCTTATCCAACTTACGCAATTCTATTGCCAGCTTCTGTCCATCCTGATAGGGCGGTTCAGATATATCTAGAAATACCAATCGGTAAGGCCCGGGAGCGCCCGCCAAAGCCGATGTAAATGAACTGCACAATGAAGCCAAGCAAACAATACTTGCCCAGAGCAACTTCCTTATACTAATCATATCTTATCCTTATTAATTAACTCGTCAGCCTGATTACCATACTTAATAAACAATGGAAAATTGCCCCTCCTTGAATCACCAGAACAAAAAGAGGATGATTAATACGCACTTAATTCTCACCCCAACCTTCAGGCCAATCATGTATCAAAACCTCGATCTGTTAATGGCTCAGTTACAGCGTTCTAACTTTCGCGCTAAGTTTTATCTTAATCCTAAAGACGCCGCTTATTTGGTGGATAAAGGGATACCGTTAATTCTTTCTCACGCTCGGGACTTTGTCGAACAACGTCTTGCTCCGGCTTTTCCGGCTAAAGATGGTAAACAAACGCCGTGGAAAGGCCATCCGGTATTTATTGCTCAACACGCTACGGCCACCTGCTGTCGAGGCTGTTTAGAAAAGTGGCATCGTATTGGTAAAGGTCAGCCGCTAACGGAAGAGGAGAAGCAGTATATAGTTAGGGTGATTGAATACTGGCTAGAACATAAAAGACGGGCCTGAATACAGACCCGTGTACCGACTACAGCTTAATGCCCAGTTGCTGAATCACTTGCTGCGGCATAGCAAAACGGCAGGTCTTCAAAGGATCCACTACCTGACAGATTTGCAAATCACCAACAATGCTCATCAAGCTGATGGCATCAGAACGCGTCAAGTTACCCTGTTCCACCAGCAGATTGGTCATATTTTTAGTTGCGCTGGTAACGGCTTCATCCACCGTTAACTCTGAAGCGATGGTGTAAACATACTGCTCATCAATCACCATTGGCAATGGATAACGTTTACCTTTAATCACCTCGACAGAAAGTACCACCTCACCAGCAACCTCCAGTCCACAGCCTGAGACTTCACCATCCCCCATACCGGCATGTAAATCCCCTAACGCCAACAATGCCCCTTCCACATTAACCGGCAGCCATAGAGTTGCTCCTTGACGGATAATTTTGCTATCCATATTGCCACCGTGCTTATCCGGCGTACCGCAGGAAATGGCTTCTCCCTCTGGCGCGACGCCAATCACGCCAATCATTGGTTTGAGTGGAGATTGTATGCCACCGGGTAAATGGGCAAAGCCATCCTGCAAAGGAACGATTTTAACCTCAGCCTGAGTCAGCTCATCACCTAACACGCCCAATTGGGGCATAGTCACCATCACCGCTTGCTTGGCCGTTACGGTAATGGCTTTAATCGTCACTTTCAGTATGTCGCCGGGTTGAGCTCCCTCAATATAAACCGGCCCGGTTGCCGGGTTTATACGGTTCCAATCCAGACCGTTAAACGGCGTATCTTTAGATTCGATCTGATCTTCAAAGCAATCGCAGGTTTGGAAGCAGATATCTGTCTTAGGCGGCACCCGACATACCGGTGGATTGCTGGCAGACATCGCGTAAATCAGCTTTTCCCGGGTAATGGTGATCATGATGAACTCCTGATGTTTTATTTTTTATAATCGGTAAGATAACGTTGCAGGCCGGTTCAGGCAAATAAAAGGAATTTAACCAAACTCTCTGGCTATGTCTCATAGCAAAACGCCTTATCAATTGAAAATTTTTTGCATAAAATGCTAAATCAATCATTCAGCTAATCCGCATCGGCAAAAAAATCCAATCGTGAGCCCAATCACATCTTGAGTCTTCCCTTCAGCAGCCCTATACTGGAAAAGCACTCTTACGTAACATTACTAAAACTTTTTTATCACAAAACGTCTTGCAGGCAATGGATATTGCCCCTGTTCAACTGATGGATCGGTTCACCCGTCTTGGCTACATCTCCCGGGTATTTCTCTTTATTTTTGGCAATTAAACCAATGTGAATGATTCGGTAGTCCACTACTCATCCGGTATTGGCTATCCGTATGCTGACCATGCAGGTCTTATGGCCGCTGATCTCAGCATCCAAAATAAAGTAATGGAGAAACTATGAGCTCACCATGTGTAGAAGACATAACCATTCAAAACAACCCGTGGTACCGCATTATCAGCGAGCTACTGCAAAAAGCAGATATTGAAATTAACGGTCCCCGCCCATTTGATATTGAAGTGCATAATCCTCAGTTTTTTAAACGGGTCTTACAGCAGGGTTCTCTCGGTTTGGGGGAAAGCTACATGGATGGCTGGTGGAGTTGTCAGCGTCTTGATATATTTTTCCAGCGTATTTTGCGGGCCGGGTTAGATAAAAGTATTCCGAACCGCTTCAAAGACCTGCTACGCATCGCCGGTGCCCGCCTGTTTAACCGTCAGTCCAAACGTCGCTCTTGGATGGTGGGTAAAAAACATTACGATTTGGGAAACGATCTGTTCAATCTGATTCTCGATCCCTATATGCAGTATTCCTGTGGTTACTGGAAAGAGGCAGAGACGCTGGAACAGGCACAGCAAGCCAAGCTGAAGATGATTTGTGAAAAACTACAGTTCAAACCAGGTATGAAATTGCTGGATATCGGCTGTGGTTGGGGCGGATTATCAGCCTACGCCGCTCAAAATTATGGGGTTTCCGTTCAGGGTGTCACTATTTCCAAAGAGCAACAAAAGCTAGCGCAACAACGCTGCGGCGAACTGGATGTCGAAATACTGTTGCAGGACTACCGCGATTTACATAATCAGTACGATCGTATTGTATCCGTGGGTATGTTTGAACACGTCGGACCTAAAAATTACCAAACCTACTTCAATGTCGTATCTCGTAATCTGAAGCCTAACGGGCTATTTCTGCTACATACTATTGGCTCTAAGCAAACCATGGACAACGTTGATCCCTGGATCAATAAATATATCTTTCCCAACGGTTGCTTACCGTCCATCGCTAATATCGCTCAAACCAGTGAACGGCTATTTGTTATGGAAGACTTACACAATTTTGGCGCTGATTACGATCGCACCCTGATGATATGGTATAAGCGCTTTATGCAAGGATGGAATCAGATTGCAGATCGCTATGATGAGCGTTTTAAACGCATGTTCTGCTATTACCTGAACGCCTGTGCCGGTGCTTTTCGCGCTCGAGATATCCAACTTTGGCAGATTATGTTTAGTCCCAAGGGGGTTGAGGGTGGATTACGGGTTCCTCGTTAAATGCAAAACCGCTTAGATTTAATAAAGATAAAAAACCCGCAATTCTCGACAGAAAATCCCGGGTTTTTCTTTTAGTGATTCCACTATAAAACGGTGTTACACCAACCGTTCAATCAGCTTGTCTGTCTCGCCCTGTAAGAAATGAATTGGGGCAACTTCAATCACCGTATAAGCGCCAGCTGGCAGCTTAGTGGTTGCCCGTGCAGCAGATACTAAAAACTGCGAGGTCAATGCCGGGTTATTAATACGCATTGAGTATTCAAACATTTGATTCTGCGTGGCACCAGAAACCCCTTTATGGGTTAAGTGAACGCCGTGCCCCATATCTTTCAGGCTATCGATACAGTCAACCTGCTTAACGTGCGTTTCATCAGACGCAAAATAATCATCAGCCTTTAAGGTGCGTTCAACGGTCGCAAAATCAGCCCCTGCTTCCAGCTCAATATAGACTAATCGACGATGGATACCCGTTCCCAGCGGTACAGTAATCGACAAAGCATCTTTTACACCTTTAATCGATTTTGCTGCCACTGAGTGACCCATGCTCATGCCCGGGCCAAAGTTGGTGTAGGTAATGCCTTTCGGTGCCATCGCCAGCATCAAGGTACGGATAATAGAGTCTGAACCCGGATCCCAACCAGCAGCAACAATCGAAACAGCATTGTGTGTTTTGGCAATCGGCGCCAGCGTATTCTTCAAATCCACAATTTGAGAGTGAACGTCAAAACTATCAACGGTATTAATGCCCTTGGCCAGAATCTGCTGAGCAATCTCTTTAATTGCCCGCGTTGGCGAACAGAGAATCGCTACATCAACATTCTCTAACTTATCAATAGAATCAACCACCTGATAAGCGGCCAGTTCGGCTGCAACAGGACCAGCACTGCGCCGAATAATGCCGGCTATTTCAAAATCCTCAGCCGCATTCAGCGCCTCAATAGCATAACGCCCTATATTTCCGTAGCCGACAACGGCTGCTCTAATTTTCTTAGTCACAATCATCCCTATTTTATTGATAATTTTTAACACTAATACCCTATTCTTCTAATAAATGGCAGTTTATCAGAAGAAAAAAATCATTGTTCATCCATTGGCAATACTTTCAGATGAAACCTAAAACCATGATACGCCAACTTCGTTTTCCTGAATAATTATTAATTTTAATTCAAGCAGTTGGCTTATTAATTTTATGCTAATCTTCCGCCGTCGGTAATAACAATCAAGAACGTCTCCTTGCGTTTTATTCTATATTCACAGAGCACTGCTCTGTGGACCGACCTTGATGTCTGAACCATTGAATACGTCTACGGAAGAAATTATGTTTAATCAGTTGATATTTCTTATAACATTAGCATTTAGCCTGTCGCTTCCTGCCTCAGGGTTGGCTAATACTCAGGATGAAGTCTATTTTGTTGAAAAAATGGATATCAACAACAGATACAAAAACACTGCTGAAAATTTAAGCGAAAATGCACAAAAAACTAACGTTGAGCATAAGTCTGAGGCCATAAATCACACCACAGTCAAACCGCTTAACGAACAAGCACCAAAGATCCAACCGATACCAATAATGAATGACACCTGCAGTTCGGTTGACTGTTCAACAACATTTCTACGGATGTCCGTTAATAGCACTAGCGGTAAATCGACGGATACTCAGCACGTCCAGTTCGACATGAATCAACCGTATATTGACTATTCTCAAGGGAAAAAAACCATAGAAACCCTGGGGATTCAGGACTTTGTTGGACAACTCACCCATCAGAACACGCTGTCAATAAAATTACCGGTAGGTCAAAGTATTCGTGAGCAAAAATCCGGAACTTACTATCGCTGGTTTGATAGTGTCTATATCGATATTGAAGATGAAACTACCCATGTTTATCACAGTAATAATGACGATCTCTGTCTAATTAGCACCATTAGTGAGAAATCATTATTCGACTTTGATAGTTGGCTATCTGAGCAAACTGACACGCCCGAGGCGGTTATTTATCGCGAAAATAACGGTGCTATTTATTACAATACGCAGGGGCAGTTAACCGCTTTTTATTATACCTACAGCCAGGAAGCCAAGCGCTATACCTTTGCTGAAACCAGCATCCCAGACCATAACGACATGGCTGATATCGCCAAAAAATATGCCGTACTACGTACCTTATCGCCAGAAAATACCGGTACCTTATTTAATATTAGCGCGGCAGAGATAGAACCCACACAGTTCAAGCAACGTTATGGTTCTCTGTATAATATTCAGAATTTGGAACAACGACTACGGCAAGAAATCACCAAGAGCCTGCAACTAACGCATTTATTAGTACAGAACAATACGTATAGCCAATTTAGCTATAGTCATTTTCCCTTGTCGGAAATGAGCTACGCCACCATAAAAGTCAGTAAAGGGGATATCAATGCCGCCCAGCAAGTCATTATTGATAGATTGTCTACCGAGTATAATCATGACCGTTATAAACTGATTTATCGCTCACAGGATGCGCTGGTCATCGAGGATAAAGCGTATTACAACAACTATCACAGTTACTATTTCATATATGATAGCGGGCTCACCTATCAGATAAAATTCGATCCTGGTTACGACGATAGTTCACTCTATGCCCACATAGACTTTATTCATTCCTTGAGGTTGCTTTCTCCGATTCAGGCCAATCCCTATTCAAGCCAATTTATCGCCGATCATCTCTACCGCTATTACCGAGTAGAGCCCGTACAAGGTACCCCCGATAACCTTCAACATTATAAAATATTTACCGCTAACGGCGATATTAGCGGGATCATTGATGCCACAGGAAAAATGATTATACCGGCTAAATATCGTCAAGTACGTCCAACTCGCTCGGGATATCTGGTCACCAACCAAATGAACCAGCAAGGATTTATTAGTTATCAAGGAGAACAATTGCTGGATGACATTTACGAAAAGATCAGTGACTACAAAAATGGTCTGCTTTTCGTGGCGCATAGAAGTCAGGGACTGGTCTACAAAGGCCTATACGATAGTTATCAACAACGACTCGTTTATCCGATCGAATATATTGACATTCAGCCAGTGACCCAAGGAGCTGACACTTTAACTCTGCGTAAAATTATTCCCACCAGCATTGAACGGGATAATCAAAACCGGATTACCGGTTATAACAGCTTAATTGGCCTAGGTGATATTCGGGGAAAAATACTACAGCCGTGTGTTTACGAGTGGCTCTCCTACGATAAGCGATTTAACGCCATACTAGTCAAAAAGAAAAATGACGATAAATTTGGCACCATTTCAACATCGGTCAAACATGATAGCTACCAACAATCCAGAAACAATAACGAGATCTATTTTATGAAAACCAACGCCATGATCAGGTAACAATCAATATAAAAAGTATCTATATTTCGCCCTTGTCATGAATGACCGGGGCGAAAATCATTAATTTTAATAAAAACTGACGCGAATAGAGACTATTCGCTGAATAATGATACAATACGCCAGGTTCCATACCCCTTCTTACTGATTTCAACGTCCATTTTGACGTTATCTGATAATACAAAGTATTAGGATTTTTTAATGCATCACCATGATGTTACAGAGCGCTCATTGTTTTCTCTGAGCTGGCCGATCTTTATCGATCTGTTTTTACACTTTTCAACGCTGTTGATTAATACCTATATGGTCAGTCAGGTATCTAAATCCTATTTAGCCGCCATGGGAGTGGGTAATCAAGTATTTGACCTGTGTATTACTATTTTCAGTTTTATCAGCGTTGGCTGTAGCGTGGTTATCGCTCAATATCTGGGTGCTCGCCAAATGGACATGGCTAAAAAAGCCATCCATATTTCTATTGCGTTTAACTTTTTGCTTGGGCTGTTCTGCGCCACGACCATTTTCTTCTTTGGTTATAAAGCGCTGAATATTATGAACATGCCTGAACACCTCATGGAAGATGGTTTTGACTATCTGCATATTCTCGGCATTTGTCTGATTTTTGAAGCCGTCTCACTGATTTTAGCCGCTTGTTTACGGGTATATGGTAAATCTCAAGTGGCAATGTATGTCACCTTAATCGTTAACCTGATTACCATTGTCGGCAATATTCTGGTGCTATACGTGTTCGATTTAGGTCTGGTTGGTGTGGCTTGGTCTACGGTATTTGGCCGTATCATTTGCGTCATCCTCTTGGCCTGCTTGCTGAACTACGGTTTACGTATCCGATTAGAAATAAAAGAATTTTTTAACTGGTCAAAAGACTTATTAGGAAAGATTTTGCATATCGGCTTACCCGCCGCCGGCGAAAATATGGTGTGGATCCTGCAATACATGACCGCACTGGCCTTTATCGGTCTGATGGGAGAAACCGCCTTGGCAGCCCAGACGCTTTACTTCCAGCTAGCCCTGTTTGTGATGTTGTTTGGTATTTCCGTGAGCATTGGTAATGAGATATTTGTCGGTCACTTGGTTGGCGCCAAGCGCTTTGAAGATGCCTACCGTCAAACATTCCGCAGCCTGAAACTCGGGGTTGGCGTTACTGTGATTGTGGTCGCCGTATTCTGGCTGATGGATATGAACATTATGCATTTTCTCTCCAAAGATGCCGGTATCATTGACATGCTGTTGCCACTATTCTTACTCTCGGTATTTTTAGAGCCGGGACGGACGCTGAATATTGTCATGGTCAATGCGCTACGTGCTTCTGGTGATGCCAAATTCCCGTTGTATACGGCCATGTTCTTTATGTGGTGCGTTTCCATTCCCATTGGCTATTATCTGGGTATCAAGATGGAAATGGGCATTATCGGTATCTGGATTGGCTTTGCCTGTGATGAATGGCTACGCGGTCTGACTAATACCTGGCGCTGGAAATCAAAAAAATGGCAGGCTAAGCGCCTGGATATATAGCCCTTAACTTATCTCTCCTCATTTCAGCCATGTTGGAATGAGGAGTAATTTTCCCCCCCCGTATTATCAATATGTTTTATTCAATATCTTGCGTGACTCTTTTTCTAACGACAATAAGTACGACGTAATACCATTACTCAGTTTTACGTATCTCAAGCGTAAAAAAAGCGTAAAACACGCTTCTGGCTATTGATGATTTCTTAGTAAATGCAATGATTGGTTATAGCTCCACTTGCTGAGGAATACGGATATGCTTAAAAAAACACTGCTTATTTTCTTATTAGCAATGTCGTTTTGTTCATTCGCTAATGCCAGAGATCACCGTGATTACCGTGGCTACAACAACCATAACTATCAACAACGCCATTATAATGCGCATAAATACAAATATTATAATGGATCAAACTACAACGGCTATAAACGCTATTATAACCATCGTTACAATCCTAATGTTCGTTACCAATATCGTTATAATTCGTCTAAATATAATCCATCATATAACAGCAATTATCGCCCTTCTTACCGCTCAAACGGATATAACCACTATCGGGGTAGTCGGCCTGCGCACCTGCGTTAATTGTGAATATAATCAGGAGCCTGAACACTAACTTCAGGTTCCTACCTCCATAACTGACTACCAGACAAATCACAGAGCATATATTCTTACCGACCAACTCTAGAATTTTCCCATTTTTTAGCCATAATGCTATGACCAACGGCATAAGCAAACGGGATGATATTATGGTCAAATTTGGATACACCATTGTTTACGTTGATGATGTGGAGAAAACCCTTCACTTCTTTAATGAAGCATTTGATATGAAAACGCGCTTCCTGCACGATACCGGAACTTATGGTGAACTGGATACCGGCGAAACGGTACTGGCTTTTGCCTCTCATGACTTGGGGAATAGCCATTTCCCGGATGGCTATATCAGCGCCAGCACATCAGAAAAACCATTAGGAATTGAAATTGCGTTGATCACTGAAAATGTTCAGCAAACCCACAATGTCGCGATTGTTTATGGTTCAACTGAGCTGAAAGCGCCGGCAGTGATGCCTTGGGGACAAACCGTATCGTATATTCGCACCCCATCGGGCATATTAATTGAATTATGTAGTCCAATGGCTTAAACCGAAAAGCAGGCTAACCACTCGGTCTGCTTTCATTATTATCCGCATTTCATTGCCGGAAATAACATCCTACTGATTAAATCAAAACAACAAAATCAGCCCATCACACCCATAATCAATACAATCAATACCGCGTTATTCGGTAGATAGTAATAGCAACCTACTTCATTCTGAGTTAAACCTATACTATCCCTTGTCGATGAATTAAGGATCCTAATATGAAACTCTATGTTTACGATCATTGCCCATTCTGTGTAAAAGCCCGCATGATTTTTGGTATAAAAAAAATCCCTGTCGAGTTAATTACTTTACTCAACGATGATGAAAAAACGCCAATTCGTATGATTGGACAGAAAATGGCGCCGATTCTGGAAAAAGATAATGGCAGCTATATGCCGGAAAGCATGGATATTGTGCATTATGTTGACGACAATTTCGGTACACCAGCATTAACGGGGAAAACAAATCCAGCCATCGCAGATTGGATAAAAGAGGTCTATACCTACGTTAATAGGCTACTCATCCCGCGCTATGCCAAAGCTGATTTCTGCGAATTTAAAACTCCTGCGGCTCGTGAATACTTTATCCAGAAAAAAGAAGCCTTTATCGGTAGCTTCTCTCAGGCTATGCAGCAAACGCCTGAATTAATCAAACAATTGGAACAAGATTTAGCCAAATTGGATAAGCTCATTCAATCAGCGGAAAGCTGTAACGGTGAGCTATCCGTCGATGATATTCATCTGTTTCCCGTTTTACGCGGTATATCTATTGTTAAAGGCTTGACGTTTCCTGCTAAGGTTGATGCTTACCGAAGAGCTATAGCGAAGATTACCGGGATAAATTTACTGGATACCATTGCGCAATAGACATTGCTATTTCACTGGTTATTAAGCTAATCCGGTAATCAATATCACGTTACCGGATTGCCTTAAAAAACCGAATATGCCTGCCCCTTATTTAATTCAATTTTTTTGAATATCTGAGTGACTTTTTTCCGCTTTTTTAATCTGCCCTATGGACTAAACTGATTAAAACGGTTGAGGAGGTTTCAGATGATTTATTTACGTAAAGCGGACGTTCGCGGTCATGCAAATCACGGTTGGCTTGATAGCTGGCACACATTTTCTTTTGCTGACTATCATGATGCTAACTTTATGGGCTTTTCAGCGCTACGGGTCATTAATGAAGACCGAGTGCAGTCAGGTCAAGGGTTCCCAACTCACCCACATAAAGATATGGAAATTCTGTCCTATGTCCTCAGCGGTGCGATTGAACATAAGGATAGTATGGGAAATAAAGAGCATGTCCCAGCGGGTGATTTTCAGATCATGAGCGCAGGTACCGGCGTACGCCACTCGGAATACAACCCAAGCACCAGCGAACCACTGCATTTTTATCAAATATGGATTATCCCGGATCGTCAGGGCATTACACCGCGATATGAACAAAAATCGTTTACTGCAAAGCATGCCCGTCAATTAGTTCTGTCACCCGATGCCCGAGATGGTTCCCTGAAAGTGTATCAGGATATGGACCTTTGGCGCTGGGCGTTGGATGATCAAGAGCAAGCACAATTTGACATCCAAGAAGGACGACGCATCTGGGTTCAAGTTGTTAAAGGTAATATAGATGTTAATGGTACTCAGGCTTCCACCAGCGATGGGGTTGCACTTTGGGATGAATCATCCCTGAACATTATCTCTTACGGTGAGAGTGAAGTTCTGATATTTGATTTACCCAAAGTTTGATAGCGTCATTTAATCTGGCCGCAGTACAATAATAACGTTAGGTTAACTTATTATACTGCGGCTGATTTATTAACAATATTAAAACATAAATACTATTGTTCGGTATAATTAAAATAATTAGCTACATCATTATTAATTAATATTGATATTAAGATACATATTAAGCCAACACTTATTTAAAAATAAGCAATAACTCAACAATATAAGTAATCAACAGCGTAAACTTACCTTATATATCACAACGCTTAAACAATAAGATTTAATTCATAAAAACTGATAGCGCGCATTAAGTAAAAAAGGGATGAAACCATCAAACAAAAACTATAACTACATGAAATTAAATAACAAAACAAAAACCAGCAGAAATAAAAAACGGATACCAATCTAATTAAATCACTCGTAAAATCTAATACCAAACAATATAAGGATTGACATCTCATCTATTTATCATTATTAATGAAGCCTGAAATTAAAAACACCATATCGTGAGTAAATAAACACTCTAAGAGTAATTACTCAACCTAAATAAAATAAGTAAATACTTACAAAACTTATAAAATAATAAGTAAAGGATTCTGTCTTGAACACAGGGAATAACGTCGACTTGCAATCTGATATTGATGAATATTCAGAAGATATCGATAACAATAAAAAGTTAAAAAAAGGCAAAAAAAGAGTTTTCGCACTATATCTGCTTATTCTTATCTGTATTTCTCTGATTTCATTATCTTATTATTGGTTTTATCTGAAAAATTACGAAAGTACCGATGATGCCTTTATCGATACCCATATTGCCAAAGTTTCTGCCGCCATTCCTGGTCGTGTGGAACGTATTCTGGTTGAAGATAACCAGTATGTTGAAGTCGGTAGCGTATTAGTTGAACTGGATTCCCGCGACTATCAAAACCTGCTAAATCAAGCCATTGCCGCCCAGAACGTTGCTCTGGCTCAAACCCCTCAGTTACACAGCCAAATTACGGCATTAGAAGCCAATTTAAAACAAACTCAGGCCAACGTTCAATCAGCCAAAGCTGAATATCAGAGGGACAAAGATGATTATGAGCGTTATCAAAAGTCTCATGAAACCTGGAGTCAAAGCCAACTTAGCATGCAAAAAGCGGCCTCAAAAGCCAGTGCAGCACGTCTGGATGCCGCCCAGCAGGCAGTTTTGTATAATCAGGCGCTGTTAGATAAAGGAAAAGCGGCCCTGCATGAAAATACCGCCATGCTCGAACAGTTGGAGGTGGAAATTGACAAAGCCAAGCTACAGCTTTCTTATACTAAAATCATCGCCCCACAAAGTGGACACGTTACTCAGCGTAGCGTTGAGCTAGGTAGCTATATTGATCCTGGCCGAACGCTAATGTCAGTGGTGTCGAATAAAGTTTGGATCACCGCCAATTTCAAAGAAACGCAATTATCCGATATGCGCCCGGGACAGGATGTCGAAGTCAAAGTGGATGCCTATCCACAATATAAATACAGCGCAAAAATAGACAGCATTCAGCGCGGCACTGGCCCTGTCTTTAGCATGTTACCGGCAGAAAATGCGACCGGTAACTACATCAAAGTTGTACAGCGGGTACCGGTCAAAATTATCTTTACCGATCCACGTATTAATGATGCAGAGCATCCGTTATCACCCGGTATGTCGGTTATTCCTAATGTCCACATCAAGTAATGTTAAGCGCCCGCACCTCCCCCGTTCAGCGGCGGGAGATCGTAATCCTTGGCTGATGGCGGTGGTAGCTTCCATTGCTACATTTATGGAATTACTGGACTCCACCATTGCTAACGTTTCGCTTTATCATATTTCAGCTTCACTCAGCGTCTCATATAATGAGTCTATTTGGGTTTTAACCTGTTATATCGTTGCCAATGCGCTGATTTTACCCATGAGCGGTTGGTTAGCCAGTACCATCGGCCGGAAACGCTATTACATGTTAAGCATCGCCGGTTTTACCCTAGGCTCTCTGCTTTGCAGTATCGCAACCAATATTGAATTTCTGATCTTTGCCCGTATTTTACAGGGGATCAGCGGTGGTGGACTGGCACCGCTGGAACAGTCCATGCTAACCGACTCTTTTCCGCCCGAAAAGCGCCCTCAAGCCTTTGCACTTTATGGCATTACCGTTTTAGTCGCACCGGCCCTTGGCCCTTTTATCGGTGGCTGGCTAACGGAAGCCCTGTCATGGCATTGGGTATTTCTGATTAATGTGCCCATCGGTATTATTTCGCTGATTCTCAGTTATTACCTTATTACTGAGCCACCGTTGCTGATAGAAGAACGCAAACAGCGTAAAAAGAACAAAACCAATATCGACTACATCGGTTTTGTTCTGGTTATTATCGGCTTCGGCACCCTACAGCTCTTCCTTGACCGTTATGAAATTAATGACGGGTTCTCTTCCACTTTCATCTGGATTATGGCGATAACCGCCGCTGTTTCACTGAGCTTTCTGGTGATTTGGGAATGGTTCCACCCTCACCCCATCATGGACATTCGCCTGCTTTGCTACCGTAACTTTGCCGTCAGCTGTTTTATTATGTTTTTGATTGGTTTTATGGTTTATTCCACCACCCAAATCATTCCGCAGATGACTCAGGAACTGTTTAATTACACAGCAACCATTGCGGGAGTGATGCTGGGAATAGGCGGTATCTTCGTCATGATCTCCATGATTATTATGGGAGGAATAACCGGGAAAATACGATATCCACAGTGGCTTATCGCTTTTGGCTTGCTGGGAACCGCATGGTCGACCTGGTATATGTCACAGATGACGCTGGACGTCGACTTCACTACTTTTGTCTGGGCCCGCATATTTCAGGTTATTTGGTTTCCCATACTACTCATACCGGTTAGCACACTGTCCTACGAAGGGCTGCCAG
The DNA here is from genome assembly GCF_900112475.1 of Pragia fontium DSM 5563 = ATCC 49100. Taxonomy (GTDB): domain Bacteria; phylum Pseudomonadota; class Gammaproteobacteria; order Enterobacterales; family Enterobacteriaceae; genus Pragia; species Pragia fontium. Next base: position 54,912 of record NZ_FOLW01000001.1, read on the forward strand.
AAAATAAAAGTAATGAAGCCGCCGCGTTTGCCGCGCTAATGCGAAATATTGGGGGAAGCGTTGGTATTGCGATGGTAGCCAATATTCTGCATAGCCGAACCAATATGCACTATAGCCGCCTAAGCGAACGAGTGACTGAAAGCACCGACCTGACCGTTACACTGGAAAATGTTAAAACAATGGTTTTTGCGCAGGCGAGAATGATTGGCTATCTGGATATCTTTTATTTATTGGCGTTTATTTGTTTACTGTTTATTCCGCTGGCGTTTCTGTTTAAGCCGCAAGGAAGGATAGGTGAACGTAGTCGGGAAGGGAATGCTCATGGGCATCATTTTTGATTGGGGTATAAAACATCGGCGACATCTCACGTCTCTCCATATCTATATGCGAGTATAAGTGAAGAAATCCCCTTTGTTTTAAAATAAAATTTTATTCTTTGGCGAGTGTCATAGTAATTAATCTGAAGGTATTAATACTATGCGATAGTAACAGTCTTATCGGAGCTAATAGCGTAGAGATGATCAGAAATTATCCCTTCTAACCATCTCTACGCGGGAGCACCAACAAAGTAAAATATCGCAGTTTATTATGATGATTTTTTTATTTTAACAATATTATCCATTTTAGGCGTATATACGGTACAGTCTGAAGGAATGCTTTTATTAATAAAACTCATTGCTCCAATAGCCACATTATCACCGATAGTAATATCGCTCCCGATAATACAACTATTCGCACCTACGGTTACATTATCACCAATAACAATGCGAGGAGTCTTATCTCCTTCCCGGATAACTACTCCTACCGTCACATTTTGCAGAACATGGAAATTAGTACCAATTACACTATGTCGAGAAATCACGATCCCCACTCGATGAACTAGGCTTAATCCTTCTTTTATTACGGCTCCGAGTTCAACTTCTACACCATATTTTATTCGTAAATTCCAATTTATTCTTTTTGCAATAATACTTTGGCCATTTGAAACATGATGAAGATAGTTAGCGATACGCCACCAAAAGTTAAAACGCCGATCGGGGCATTTTAACGCTTTATGAATAACAGATATCCAAGAGAATGCACCTGTGTTTTTTATCACTTCCTTTTGTAAACATTTTTTTAAATGAGCTAACTCTTCATCTTTAGAAACCACAACAAGCCCCATAATCAATTAATGTATCTAAAAATAATATATCACAGATCCCCTTCTAAATGGTTAAGCGCTACGATACCAACCCATTAGTTTAATATAGGCGTTTGTGGTACTAAATGCAGCACCTGAACCACTTGGGCTAGTAGTTCCATTAATGTTGTGGTTATGAGAACCAATCCCTACGGTATGGTTATGTGCACCAATGCCGACAGTATGTCCATGAGCACCACTAGAGCTTGTAGCCAGCGTTGCAGAAGCATCCGGCCTTCCTAACCGAGGATATCCCCCCGCTTGATTATGGTCACCGCTTATAAAACCACTTATAGTATGTGTGTGATTTCCTGAAGAATTTGTCGTTTTCGTCCCATAATCAAACGCACTTACCGTCTTAGTTCCATAATCAAAATTAGACGTAGTGCCACTAAATGAATGCGTATGCACCGGAATATTAGCCACAGATAGCGTGGCCATATCAGCACCACCAAGCTCTTTAAGATCGGATGCATCCTTTTTAGCCAAACGGATTGTTCTTTCTTCTCCTAAATATTCCCATTTTGTACCCTGAAATAGCATATTAGGATCTTTATTTTCAGCAAAAAACATTACAACGCCGACAGGATATACTGCATCAATACTTCTGGTTATCGCTAATTCGAATGCCTGCCTCACCGCTTTAGGCGTAGCTGCCATTAATTCATCATTACTATTAATTGCATTACTTAATTTAACAATGCCCGCACCAGTTAATGATGATGCCGGTGGCATAAAGTGTTTTTTCAGTACACTACTATTCACCGACTTATCGATAATTCCCTGGCGAATCAGCATCAAATCATCCGCAACCAGGTCTGTAGCAGCAGGTAATTCCGATAGGGTAATTTTCTTTTCATTGAGCAGCGCTAATAGCGTCAGCTCCTGTTCATTAGTTAAAGCCATTTGATTTTCCTTATAAATATGCCCGCTCAAAAAATGCAGAGCCTTGCCGAAGGAGTTACAGATACTCCTTAGCAAAATAAAATTAAAAATAGGCGTTTAGATGAGAGTGTTAATCAAGATTAAAGCGAGCTATATCCACTTATAGCTCGTCTAATGTCGATATGTGGTTAATCTGAGACGACTGAGCTGGCCGGCATATATTTATAGATAGTCGCCAGACTCACATTATAAATTAACGCTAATTCTTTTCGGCTATGCCCCTTGCTTAATAATCTGATGGATTGTTGTATCTGCTCATCGGTTAGTCTCCTCGGTCGTCCACCAATCCGCCCTTGTGCTCGCGCTACTGCCAAACCCGCCCGGGTGCGTTCGACGATTAATTCACGTTCCATTTCAGCCAGCGCACTCATCACATGAAAAAAGAAACGCCCGGCAGCAGAACTGGTATCAATGCTGTCGGTAATGCTTCTAAAATGAATGCCTCTGGCTTTCAAATCGGAAACCAGCGTTATCAAATGTCTAACGCTGCGCCCCAAACGATCGAGCTTCCACACCACAACCGTATCCCCGGCTTTAGCGGTTTTTAACAACCGTTTTAACCCTGGCCTTTCGGACTTCACTCCACTGATTTTATCCTCAAAAATCAGCTCACAATTTGCACGACTAAGCGATTCTCGCTGTAAATCCGTCTGCTGGTCATTTGTTGACACTCTAACATAGCCAATTAACACCCTGTTTTCTCCCTTCTCTTTTTAGAGTAGATAGTCTCAAAGAACTATTGGGATAAATAGAGGGGCTCTTAAAAACCTTGGTTTGTTAGGATTACAAAAATCCCCTCGTTTCTTAATAAGTAGAGGCGAGAATGCCAACGGTTGGTATGAAATTTATAGTGATGGATTTAAACGAATTGGACAAATTTATGGTGATAATAATCCATTGATTGCATCAAATCCTGGATATGGTGCCAATGTTTCATATCCTATTCCATTAACAAGTCGAATCTTATCCATAACTACATCCATTAATGGCAGGCTAACTGGTGGGGCAGAAGTGCTTAATTATGCAGAACCACAACTATCTAGTATTACACTTGCAGCCGCGTCTTCACATGCAACAAAACTAGAACCGTTATCTCCAATAAAAGGTTCTTGGGTAGTTGAAGGATATTAATAGCACAATAATATACATGGTAAATGTTGGGTGCAGCTAAATTATATAAATATATTGACCTTACCCAAGATAAAAAAATTTTATTCTACGGATTAAGCGAGCGATATTTTTATTGCTCGCCTAATATTACTTTATCTACTCATTAAAAATAATGTCATATACATCATTTTTCTTACTATGTTCACTACTCAGAGAGTAGTGCAGCTGCCAATCGAAAAAAAATAGCTCATAACAGTGATTAGTTAATAATGAAAATAGGCCTTCCAAGTGAGTACTCAGACACATCTCTGATGCTAATTGTCTATCACTATGGAGAATCTGGTATTCTAAAAATTGCTTTTAGAAACATAATTAATTTTTAATTAAATAGATTAATGATCAAGCATAAGATCAAATTCGATTTTCTAAGAAATAAAGTTATTTAAACAATATTGCACCATTCTTTTATTATGCATATTCCCAAACAATAACACGACCTGGTTTACCAGAAACCCCAGCTTGAGCTGAAGAGTTTTGCAACATGTATACTGAATTCCCGGCAGCCCCTTTGTTACCTCCCATATGTGTAAATGGAGGATAACATAACATTGCGGCACCATAACCGAGAGATATTGCACATGTTACAGTTGTTGATGGTGTCATCGTCATTATCATCGTTCCATCTTTTACGGTTGGCTGTGGAGCCTCATGAGGGTTTGTTGCTGTCGCTCCAAATTGATTTTCTGGAGATAGTACTCTCCCCATAGGGGCACCGCGACCTCCTGGACATATTAAATTCGAACCAAAGTATGTTGTGCCACCATTTTCTCCCTGAGAATTCAAAACTCCAGCACCTCCGACACCAATTGTAATTTCTGTTGTTGAGGCATAATCAAATAATGCTTTTGCATACGCACCATTTGTACCACATCCTGAAATAGATAATTGACCCACCCCTGTAGCTCCAACCCCTCCAGAAGCCCCACCACCACCAATAGCCTCAACAATGATTTTGGTCGTTCCTTTCGTGGGGATGTAGATTCCTGACTCATTAAAAATTTGTATATTCAAAAAGCGCCCAAACTGCCATTCCAACAAACCAAGGTTTTTAAGAACCTGCTCCTTATCCGCTACATCCGATAAATTAGCACTTTTACTTAATGCTTGCTCCGCTACGCTTTGGCTAGCATTTAGGGCGATATTATGGGCAGATTTAACCGCTTTAGAGGTGGCCGCGATATATTCATCATCACTGTTGATGGCATTACTTAACTTAACAATACCCGATTCAATCAATGATGACTCAGGAGGAGTAAAGTATGCCTTTAATACATCATTATTAACCGATTTATCGAGAATTCCCTGACGAATTAACATTAGGTCATCTACCGCCAGTTCTGTGGCGGCGGGTAATTCTGATAGGGTAATTTTCTTTTCATTGAGCAGTGCTAATAGCGCCTGTTCCTGTTCAATCGTGAAAGCCATTTGGGTTTCCTTATAAATATAGCTCTGCTCGAAAAAATACAGAGCACTGCCAAAGGAATAGCAATATTCCTTAGCATCATCAAAAATTAAAAATAGGAGGTTTATAAAACGATTAAATAGAGGTGTTTAACAATCAGGTAGAGCTGGCCATTCGATATCCTGAGCGTTTTTCATATCAAGCTGATTTAATAACACCCGATATTTACGCCATGCCAGCAGTTTCAAATCATCCCCAGGTAAAGCTAGTTCCAGCTCAATGGCATCAGATAGCGTGGCAATCATCTCTTTGGCTTGTAATTCCAAGCGCTGTTTATCGGCTGTTACCTTATCCGTCTCAGCTTTCTGCTTAGCATCAAGATCCATTACCCATGCTGAACCATTCCACTTATCAAACGGCGTCTGTGGTTGAGACGGAGTAAGATTATCTGGCAGCGCCCCTGGTTCGGTAATGGTAACCTGCTCACCGGTTTCAGTAGAATAAACTAACGCCTCTCGGTGATCTTCCTGATATATCCAATCATCACCTTGACGGCAAACGACAAACCCTTGTTTTTCTGGTAGCGGTTTATCAAGATAGCTATAGGCCGGTAGCCCTACCCCTTGATTGAGGAACTCTTCAGATTCACTGATAAATTCACCGTTTTTTGGATCGACGTTATAAACCTGAACATAACCGTCGGAAATGGCAAAGCCATAATTATCTAAAGTTGTTTTCATTATGCTGCCCTGACAATATATAAAAATGCTACGTTACGTGGACGATTTTCATTTGCAGTTGGAACAACACGAGACGCATCAAATGATACTGTTGATAACTCAACACCAGCGCTCCCAACTCCTGATATTGTATTATCTAACACCCCACGGAATACACCGGAAGGAGATACTGCACTGCCTGATCGCAAAGTTCTTATTAGGCCTCCGGTAATATTTCTAATTGCATCCACTTGACTTGATAATAATGTTCTTCCTACATCCACCCCTCTCCCATCATCCCAACCACGAATAAACTCTCCGCGTAAATCGGGTAACGCGCCTGAGGGATAACCCATCGCCAGCTCCGGGTACTTTTCTTTATCAAATTTAGCACCGTTACATTTCAGATATCCCAGCGGCGGTTGTTCCATCGGACAGGCAATCGGCATCCAGGCAGGAATAACCCGGCTATTTAAGGTTTGGCTTTTTTCTTCTAGTGCCTGCGATCTACGATAAATATCACGAAATAGCCAGTTCAGATATTGAGCCGGTAATGGCATACCCGGCGCATCGCGGGTTTCTGGGGTAAAGCCGTTATGCATCACGGCTTCCGGCAACGGTGCAACGTTAAGCTGCCCGTCAGGAAAAACAATATGATTTTCTGCAAAAGTGGTCATTGAAAGACTCCTGGTAAGTGATATCCGTTATCGAATACCTGATAGGTGGTGCTTACGGATAAAACACCGACGCCGACGCTAATTTTTGTGCCATTAGCCGTTAACGGTGTTTTATCTGGTGCCATACCGGATAAGCGCGCGGAGCCAACAGGATTACTGCCACTAATAACCAGATGTTTATCATTAGTTAACAGCGAACTATTGCCGTTCTCCGTCATATCAACCCGCATATTCATCGGATTGGCCAAGCGTCCTGCCCTAAAAGGTTTCGCTCGCCCATAGCTCACCATCAGCGGTACATTTTCTATCGCCACTGGTGCTATATCCTGCAAAATGGCCTGACTACCTTCCGGGATCTGTCGACCATCGGTAAATAACATGGCACAGCTTGGATAGCTCTCCAGATATTGAACTTCCGTTGGTTTAGTTAGAAAGCGCACACCTTCAATTAAATCCTGCGGTCGCGCTCGGGATGTATTGCTTAAAATCCGCGACTTAATGGCGATGCGGTATTCGTCATCCCCTCGACTTAAGCGAGGAACACCCACAATATAACCGCAGCCATCAAGCTGAGCGCCAATGGCATTATCCACCCAACGCCCGTTTTTCAGATCGTTCAAATCGGTAGATATGGCCTCCAGTGGAGCCACCATAGATTCGGCTAACGCTTTTACTTTTGGCTTATCCTGAAATTGCCCTACCAACCGTGAAAGGGCGGTTTTTCTATAGGGAAATGTCATAGCCCAATTACCTCCAGCCGCGCTTCGTCAAACAAGGCCACGCTACGTTTATCAATGGCAATATTTTCTAACTGATAAACCGGCTCATCATCAGGGCCATCGGTAACTGCCGCTTCAATGGTAATTTCAGCTAATCCACTGGTATTGCTATAAATAGGGCCGAGCAGGCGCTGTAAAATAATATCGTCGCCAATCTTCAACGCTGAGCTATACCCCAATACCGCTTTTTTAATATTACTGATAACGTCCTGTGGCAGATTTTCTTCGTTATATAGCCCAGTGACGTTAATTTTGATCCAGGCTAGCTTCTGGTTAGGCCGTGAAAAACAAATTTGCTGACCATCGCCATTCTCATCTTTCACCAGCACGGCATGGGCACCATAAGTTTCAATACCTGCGGGTTTATGGCGCCATAACGCATCAGCAACACTTTGGTTATCGCCCCCCACCACCAGCGCTTCAAAAGCATGAGGTGGAATACCATCTTCAGAAATGGAACCGGTTCTATTTTCAAAAATATGAACTTCACTCACTCCGGTGACTTCCTGAATTAATCTGGCCCTAATTGCTTTTACCGTCGCAGAACCGGTAGCCTGGCGAGATTGTTCAAAGCGAATTCTCAGTTGTTCATCGCTTTCCCTCTCTCTGCCAACCACACCTTCCGTTAAGTTATAGACCGCATCCCAGCCACTGCGTGGTGTAACAATTTCCGTTAATGCCCCCAAGGGAAGAACATGACGTCCTTCCTGCATCGCCATAAATCTGGCTGGAGAACCAATACGCCCTAGCTTGAGGTGTTCACCGACCGACAATGCAAAAGGCGTCATACCATCAACAGAAAAAATGCGTAATGCCTTATCTTTTATCTCATAGGACAGAACCTTAGGATTCAGCTGATCAGCGATTTTTTGCATAATCTGCGCGGCACTCTCCCCCTTGTCGGAAATAGTGCTAAATAGAACACCATTGATATTGATGGAATATGGGGTGTTATCCCGCACATCAATTTCAACTGTCGTATCCACCGCATTCGCCCGACTAATCACCGTATCCAAAATGCTTTGATAACGTTGGTAGCCATCGGTTGCCTGCGCCCCACTTTTCAATAAAGTGGATTCTTTACCATAAACCGCAGCGATAACCTCCGTAGCGGAGGCGGCAAAGCGAGTAATCCCCACATAGGAAACGGCACCATCAAGGGACACGCCCTCAGCGCTAAAAGGATACATCGCATGATAGGTATCCTGAGCCTGTTCATAGATATTGGCCAATGCCTCGGCCCAAATGCCTTCCAACTGACCGATAACCGAATCAGGCTGGGTATTAATTGGCCCAAAACGGTTAATCAACAGTCGGTCATACTCTTTTTTAAGTTCGGCTAACCGTTTGATTGTGTAGCCATCTTTAGTTAAAGCCATTATTGATTACCTTTATATTTGACTAAGCCATAAGGGGTTTTAACAGCAAACTGCACGCTTAACTGCCGCGTTTGCCGATCAAAATCATAGTTAAATTGCTCAATCTCCAGCACACCGTCGACTTCATTAATGCTGTTTTTTAACGCAGCCAGTGCACCATTCAAGGTAATTTGTTTACCCAGAATTTGTTGCAGATAAGGCGTACCAAATTGAGTATTGAGAAACCACTCTCCCTTCCATAGCTTCAGCTTGATCTGTAGCTGCTGATGAACGCGTTCTGCACCATCAATCCACAGCAAATCATTACGCTGCAGATCGAGATCTCCCGTTGCATCGAGTTTTAAATCAATCATTTTGCGGGTCCTGTCGAAGGCCCATCGTGTTCCTGATGGGTATGTTGAGTTAATGAGATCCCGCTTCCCTGAACGTCACCGGTTGCTTTTACCGTGCCGTTGATAGTTGCCCCACCTTTTCCTGACATGCCCGACTGATAGCTAAGCTGCCCTTCGGTGGTTAATAACCCTTTATTCAGAGTTTCTGGCGTGGTGATCTCAACGCCGGCAGGGGCATTGATCAGCAGCTTGCCCTCTTCGGTCAGGGCGATATACGCCTCACCAAAATAGAGCTGCATCTGATCGTTCTCCGCTGCGCGATCTTTCGCTGCGCCAAAACCGCCTACAATGCAGTAAGCATCCGTCAGGGAGAATCGACGTTCATCATCACTGTCATCCGCCGCTTGCTGACAAAACACCAGCAGGCACTTATCTCCCGACCGAACCGGGCCCTTTACCCCTGCTACATCGCCAGCAAACCGTGGCCACATCACCGGCACGTTAGGTATCACCGGATAATCCAGTGAAGTCCCATCAACAAAACGCTGTTTAGGAATAGGTTTAACGCTGGCAATACCGGCATCGTAGCTTTCAATAATGCCATCCACCGCCGTATTGATCTGACTGGTCTCCGACTGAATCAGGGTTTGCAGTGCCTGCATCAGATTATTATTTTCCGCCACGCTTGCCTCCTTGAGGAATCGCCTTGAGTTCACACTCGGTAATCCACTCACCTTCGAAAGTATCACCGCTGTGAGTTACGACTTCGGCACGGAAGAATGCTCGAGGGCGCTCGCTACGTTCCTTATCAGCACTCGGATCGAGTAGCAACATGTCGCTTTCCAGACCGACATAGCAGCCCGGATACAGACGTGGTTGCAATAAACACTTCACGTTATATCCCTCGATCTGATACTGGCTCTTATCGCCAAGACTTTCAGAAAGAACTAACTTTGAAGGTGGAGACGATTCTCCCTGAGACTTATTTCTGGTCGAATCGATAATTCTGGTTGGTAGTCCAATTAATCCGTTATCTGGGGTTAAAACAACCAATTCATCCGTGATCGGATTATCTTTACTCAAGATTTGAATTTCGTTGTTTTGTATTGACCAGGTTAAACCAAGATATTGGCACACATCCTTCATCGCGACTTCAGCCTTACCACAGAAGGCAAATCCACGACGATAAGGTTTATCCATTATCTTTTCTGGCATGGGTTTTACCGGTAGGCCAAATGCTTTGGATATATCGGCCAGGATATCCAAGGCCGATGTATTTGGCGCATAACTCAGTGACAGCTTGGTTTGTCTCAAAGGTAATGCGCCATCGCGAACGGTAAGCTCAGTCAGCGTGTCATTACCTTCGCGAGTCGTCCACGCACTGACAACGGTTCCGGTAAAGATTGTTACAGCTCCAATATCATCTTCATAACCGGCCTTTAAGATGACATTATTATTTACACGTTCTACCAAACTACGCGTTTGGTTATTCATATTGTAAATTTTAAGCGCTAGTTTATTAGTGGTTTTGTCATTATCTTTTGAAATTTCAAAAGAAAAACGCAGATCGTTAATAATAACCGCTTTACCATTAGCTTCACCCACCACTAATTCTGCGACACGATTAAATAACATATCGCTCCCTTTTATTTAAATAAGGAAAAAAGTGTTTATCAGCAAATTAATATTTTGTGCGATAAAGCAATAAATGGTCATTGCCTAGCGAGTAAAAATCAGGACGTTCTTTCCCGCTATAATTATCCATAAAAATGAAATCGCCTTCTGGTGAAGATAATTGATACCGCTTAAGAAGAAAGGTATCTTTAACCATCTTAATCCCATCAATAATAGACTCGCCATTACGTTCGCTTAATGAAAAATACCAATATTGCCCGTATTCATTCCATGTTACTCTTAGTGTTAACGGTTTTTTATCCAGAGTAATATCCATTTGTTGATCGGCAATACCCGCATCCAGCGGTATTTTTAATACAGTTGCCATATAATTACCTATTAAACCTTACAATAGAAAATAGCTATTTTCTAAGTATTCACCTCTACCGACACATTCGTTTCAACCGTTGTCTCTTTATTTTCAATATGGGTAACTGTTTCGTCATTTGCGGTTGACGGGTGTATTGGCCCTTTATTATTTTTTGGAGACGACTTACGTGATGTCGCCGGAGAATCAGCCTGTTTAGGATTAATTCCAGCTTCTTCTGCATCAACAATGAGCGTAGATACTCGACGAATATGGGTAAAGGTCGCAGAAAACTCAATGGAATCCCCTTCCCCTGCTTTACGCGGAATGGATAATCGGGTTAGCACCATATCGGGGTAATTGCGGTATTTGGTATACACCATCACCGGTTGGCGATTTTCTAACAGCATCCTTAATTGATCGAACGCTTTTTGTATATTCGATTCTTTATTGAATAAATCAGACAGCGTTTCCAGAAAACGGCCACGCCAGCGTTCAATAGAAGAATTGCTGATGATCCCCGAGATTTCAAGCGAGTCCGGTTTTAGCTGTACATGGTCTGTAATAACCGCCCCAGTTTCCACTGGATTGGTTGTCACATCCGCCGTCCATGTATGGCTTTCACTGGTAACGACATCAAACTCCATGTTTGAATAGGCATTTTGAAACCGCACAACACCAGATGACTTATCATTTAAAAGTTTTGTTAATATCCCCCAAACACTACTCATTACATACCCCCATTAATCGTTGCAGTTAACTGTTTTTCGCCTTGCTTAGTGCCATCCAAAGCGGCCTGACGAATATCATTAATCTGCTGTTCAGGAGTTCCCGGTAATATATTGATTTGAAACTGAGGATTACTGTTAATCATGTAATTCATTGCATTAGCAGCACTGGCTGCCGCAGCCATTCCTGGGGTAACGGTTTGTGGATAAACATCAGAGTTATCCTTACCTGGGCCTTCTCCACTCCCTGGTGTTCCTTCATTCTCTTTTGATGCCTGATACTTTTTATAAGCATGGTAGCCTAATCGAATAGCGCCCTCAGCAGCCAGACTTGCCCAACCAATCGGTGTCGCCATCCGACCAACGCGTAAACCGACAGAAGCCACCCTACCCAACGTTCGGAGTACCTTCGGATTACTCAGCAGGCTTTTTCCTGCAGTAAACGTTGTTTTCATGGCTGACTTAATGCCACCAGGAACTTTACTCATCAGGCTTTTGCCAATGTTTAGCATTGGGCCAGCCATCTTAGTAAATAAGCTCCCACCTCTCTTAAGAATATCGCTACCTAAGCCAGAAGCTCTTCCAGCCAATGATTTAGCTGTGTTTTTACCTTTTGAGAGTAAATCTTTTCCTTTGGAAACCGCAGGTTTGAGAAAATTGCCCAATCGTCCAAATAACTGCTTTCCAACGTTAGCAACTGACTTAACTCTGTTTTTCCCTGAAGAGAGTAAATCTTTTCCTTTTGAAACCGCAGGCTTAATAAAATTGCCTAACCGGCTAAATAACTGTTTTCCAACGTTACCAACTGACTTAACTCTGTTTTTCCCTGAAGAGAGTAAGTCTTTTCCTTTTGAAACTGCGGGCTTAATAAAATTGCTTAACCGGCCAAATAGCTGTTTTCCAACGTTGGCAACTGATTTAACCCTATTTTTCCCTGAAGAAAGTAAATTCCTCGCCTTCTCCTTGCCTGAAGAAAGCAAATTTTTTGCCTTTTCTCGCCCAGAAGTAAACAGGTTTTTAGCTTTATCCTTCCCGGCTAAAAAAAGCGTTTTTACCTTATTACCACCAGAGGAAAGAAAATTCTTGGCTTTAGTGTATCCGCCTCTAATACCAGAGCCGACCTTACTCTTAACACTGCTCGCAATCTGTTTGACACCAGAAAAAAGACGCTTGGCTTGTCGAGTAATAGATCCGGCAGCTGACTTAAGAGCCTTACCAACAGCGCTACCAACCCCCTTGGCAAAAGAACCTATTCGAGAAAATACCTTTGAAAATGCTCCCCCCATTAACCTGAAGATTCTCTTCAGTTTACGAAACCCGCCTAATATATCGAGTATAGTGAGAAGGTCGGCAGCCAATTCAGTAAAAAACTTGATGGTGTCCCAGATATCTTTTTTATCACCACCACGCTCTCCATCATTTGGGCAAGAAGATTTCTCATTAGATTGAGAGGGCGCAACGTTTATCTTAATTGAAATATCATTTTTTATTCGTTCAGTAATATTCGAAATAAAAAAGAATTTTTTTACCGCTTGATTGATACTGGGAGCATTACGCGTTAATACCGCTGACGATACTTTACTTAATCCACTCAATAGATTGTTAACATTATTAGATATATGCCTAATATTTTTTTCAGCAATACTCTGATTAATATTAACCTGTACCCCTATTTTTTTAACCGTGTCTTCTATTTTTTCATTAACTTTATTAAGTGGTGGTAACGATGCTCTTAATCCATCTAATGAATTGGCTACTTGCATAGCCCCAATATTCTGATTACTCATGTTTGGTTCTCCAACTGCGCTTGTAACTGCATCGTTTCGCGCATATCCAACAGTGCATTGAGCTTTAATAAATCATCAGTATCGACTTCACCTTGTTTCACTTCTTGTAAAGTCACCAGGCGCGCCATAATTGGGCGCCAAATCCAAAGCTCCTGTTGTAGATCTTCTCTCAACGTTCCTGCACTATCGCTGGCTACTCGCTGGCCGCTTGCTCTATATCTTGATAACCAAAGTGGGTACTGGCGCGCTCGATAAAAGGGGCAAAATTCATCTTTAACACCTCCCAAACCAGAAGATAAAAATCGAGCAATGTATCAACGTTAAAGCACATATTCATATCAGTGATAGATGCGACTTTTCTTTTATCTTCAATAGAATAAACGGCTGAAGCCGCAAGAATTGGGAAAATCACTTTTTCATGTGCTTCTTCATCCAGCCCAGAAAAAAGCTCAAATAAATTAACATCATTCGCATTATCAGCCTGAGCAAATGCAGTTAATGCAGGTGCCGCTATATTTTTAATTTTCAATAAGAAACGACCAGCATCAAATGCATTCATCTTCTTTGCTGTATATTCTCTGTTGCCAATAATAAAAGTTTCAACTTGCATATCTATTCCTTATAAAAAGGGAAGCCGAAGCTTCCCGAATATGTCTGACTATTCAGCTAAAAAATAAAATTAATTTAACTTTGCGATAGTTTTTGATTAACTAATGAATAAAATTAGTTGCCGCCAACATAAATTTTTAAATCAGCACACTCAAATGCCCATAGGCGGTCGGAAACATCTTTACCAAAAGAGACATCAGGTACCGCTTTCAACCATGCGTGACCAGCGGAGCATAATGTGCGGCCATTTCCATCAGTCACACTGATCGGCAACACCGGAGAACCATCTTCATTAAAGTTGTCCACATAAAACAAATCTGAAAGTTCATCGTTAACTTTGCTGGTTTGCAATAATTTAATTTCGATCGAACCAGACTTATTCGCATTACGTACACGCGCCACACCACCATCAATACCGACTTTTGAAGTGTATAGACCTTCAGCACGTTTTACCGTAATTGCATCACCGTCACTAAAACCAGAAATAAGAACCGGGCCAACAGTAACAAAAACCTGATCGCCTTTATAAGTACCCGTTAATTCAGCAGCCATAATGATATTTTTCCTTATTATTGTAATTCATACGACAGATTGCCGTTGATATTGGTTAAGTGAATCGCACCGGCTAAACGGGCGGAGAAGGATAAATTCAAAATACGATCGGCTTTATCCTGGAAAGAGACATCAACACTACGTGGATAAGTCACCACAAAGCCCTTAACGTTGTTACCTTCAGCATCGATTTCATCCGGCGCAATACCTCCTACGCGCTGGCCTTCAATCAGGCAGCCGGTCAGGTTATTCACGATCAGAGCAATACCACCGTCGGTATAAGGAACTTTATTACGATTGATCATCATCGTACTCAGGCTGGTCTGAATAGCATCAGCTAACCAGTCGCGGAAGCGGATAACGTCAACCCATTCACCGCTAACTACTTTGCCTGGCGTGGTCAGATAAATTTGCGGAGCAAAACGTTCGAAGGTATTCCCGCCTTTCTTCAGAATGGTTTGCTGCTCAGTAGCACTCCAGTCAGAGGCTTGTACACCAGAAAGTTGTTTCAGTGCCCAGGTTTCACCACCCGGAGCAATGGTAAAGCAGCGTCCCATCCAAGCCATTTCCAGATACTGTTCTGCCGCATGTTTATCAACAATAACGGCGGTACGCAGGTAATTTTTCGCCGCCAGTTGAGACAGAGTATCTTCTTTGCTGCTGGCATCAGTTACCGCTGCTTCTGCGCAGGAAGTGAAGAACATTTTAGTTTGAGTTTCAGCCCACTCAGCCGCCGCCATTTGCAGTGCAGCCGTTCGTTCAGTCAAGGCAAAACCGTACCAGTTGGCATCTTCAGCCTGAATCGCCGTTAGCTGAGCAGCCAGCGTAGTAGCAACAACTTTACCTTCTGTATCAGCTTCCAGACGACCCACCTTACACATTTGCGGACGTGGAGTCTGACTAAATACCGCGCTCAGCGCTTTCAGCACATCGGCTGGCAGGCCATCTTCTTGAGCTGCGTTATAGTCAAAATAAACGCGAACGCGCTCGGTAAACGTTGTTAGCGGAGCAATAATCATTGGCACGCCAAACACGCCGCGCGGTACACTGGTAGTGCTTAATGCAATATTTACGTTCACAATCTGATTCAGAGAACCCATTGTTTTACCTCGTTAAGTTAAAAATAGTTTTGCTACCATCAGAGGTAGCCTGAACATTATCAATGACGCTTACAGCGTCTTTAATAATCACGGAATAGTGGATAAAAAAGCTCAGATAGGTTTCTGAATTCGGTGTCCATTGGGCATCCTCTTTCATTTCTGTTTTTAATTGAGCGCTTCCCTCTATTCCAATTTGTGCCAGTTGAAACTTCTCCGACACAGATACTTTTCGCAGCCCATCGTTGATTTTGCTTAATTGCTCAACTACATCACCGCCGTAATAGTGAATAGCAATTTCAGCCCGACGCTGGCCACGAACGATCAAATAACCGTCATCACTGACGTTTCGATCAACTTCATCACTCATCCCCAGCGCAGTACAGGAAACCGTACTTAACTCGGCATAAGGTTCCTGCGGTACCGTTTCCCCTTTGATAATCAGGTTGGAGTCCAGCAGGGGTTGCAGCAGACTTTTCAGCTGCTGTTCAATGATTGTTGCCATAAAAACCTCAAAATAGCGGTTCAATGAATATGAGAAACAAAAAAGCCCCGCAAAGCGGGGCTTAAATAGGGAAATAGATAAACGAATCGTCAATTAACAACTTTTAGTGCTCAAGAACTCAGCTGTGATTGATCATCATTAAACACTATTAATCCATAACTAACGCCCACAAACCACAAACCACAAACCACAAAGTAGTGAGCATCAAATAAAATCAATAAACCAGATAGTTAGCCAATAAAACGCAAAAGGCCCGCATTCAAATGCAGGCCTTTTGTTATGCTTTGTTTGGATACAATCTTGTGACTTTATGGGAGTTACTATACCTGATAATCAGATAAAAACAACCCCTTTTAGTTGTTTATTTAACTTTTAATTGTTTTTCTTTATTCTTGTTGTTATTTGGCGATAAAATTTCGTTATCAAACGAAGTATAAGACTCAACCACCTTCCTCACCCCCTCTAATTGCCCATTACACCGTTCAATCACCGCCAGCAGTTCAGCGACATATCCAGGATAATCACCGTAATAGCGGACCTGATAGTCAGGTGCCTGGCACGGGCGGAACAGCATTTTTGGCACCGGCAGCGGTGGCGTTGACCTCGGCGACTCGTTCGCGCAGCCGCTGAGTGACAGCATCAGGAACGGGCTCAGCAACGCAAGGACTCGCCAGTTGGCTTTGAGCCAATGCTCGCTGCAACGCCACAGTGCGTTTTTCGCTCTCTTGTTTTTGCTCTGCAACATCATCCATTACCTCCTGGATTTGCCTATACTGGGCCCTGATCTTGGCTGAATAAGCCCGTTCCTCTGCTAACGCCACCACTGCCTGTTGCTTCTCATTTCTTAACTGGCTCAGTTGATTACCAAGCCAGCGGGCATAAAGCAGCAGCAAAACGATGCATACACCGGTTAAAGCGGTAGTCATCATTCGTGCAGAAAATGTCATGATTCAAACATCCGTTTTTCTAAACGGCGACGCCGTTCTAAACCGGCAAACCGTTTACCGTTGGCATAAACCCAGCGACCAAACTCATCGGCAGCACCGTTGTAATCCCGCTGATTTAATTTGCGTAACAACGTCGAAGTACTTAACGCTCGAGCGCCACAGTTAAAAGCAAAAGAAACCAGTGCATCGAACTGCCCTTGGGTTAGTGGAACCTTAACAATCCGTAACACATCCTGTTCAACGCGTACCAAATCCGCTTTAAGATAACGTTCCGCCTGCATGGCACTAATTTGATCGTTTGGCTTAACCCCAGAGGTATGGCCATAGCCAATCGTCCAAACTTTTGCCGGACAGAGATAAGCTTTTAACTGGCAAGATTCGAAGGATTTAATGTGCTCTACGCCACTTTGGCTAGTTATCATCACGTCCTCCATCTATACGCTTCAAAAAACGCTTTTCCAGAATCTTAATAAATTCAGCACCGGACCATCCCGCCAAGCCAGCAATACCGCCAGCAAGTTCTGCTGCCCAGTGATAATAGCTGGCAGCCAGTAGCACTAACGCTCCGGCAAAAATGGCCACCGTCGCCTGCAATAGCAGAATCGACCAGCGAAACTCTTCACCGTTCAGGATGCGGTAAGCGTAACTGGCGATGGCGCCCAGTAATGTCATGACCAATACCAGGATATAGCTCAGAGAAAGGTAGTTTTGAGGTTCTTTCATCGGCATGTATATTTTCCAATTAAGTTATACAAGAGAAATAAAAAAGCCCCGCAAAGCGGGGCTAAAGTGACACATTGATACGTAATTCTATTGCTAAATAATGATATTCCTGGGTTTAACAACTTTAATCAGAAAGTACCCGGTCTACCGTCGGTAGCAATAACATCATTCTCCCTTTAGTCTCTCCTGAAAATGGAGAGCTACGTATCAAATAAAGTCACAAAACCAGAGCGTTAGAGCTAAAAAACAAAAAGCCCGCATTCATCATGCAGGCTTTTTATCTAATGGCTTGTCTGGATACAACTTTGCGACTTTATACTGCTTACTATACCTGATAATCAGATTAATTCAACACCTTTTTGGTGTTTTTACAACTTTATTTATCACGTTGTATTTAAACAAAACATGCCGCACAAAGGCGGCATGGAGAGGCAAAAAAACAAAAAATCATTTTGGACTAAACAGCAACTTCCTCACCAGATCGAACAAAAATCTGCCCGGCAATAAACGCTTCTGCCACTCTTAAAATACCCGCAACATAACTCTGAGCCTTCCCCAACTGCTTAGCTAGTTTAGATTGGCTAATCCGGTAAACATAGTGTGCAATCACTAGCTTATAAGCCAATTGGTCAAAATGCCGCAGCCCCGCAACCGCAGAATCAACGACCATTCCTTGGTTATCATCAGTACGCAAAAATGATGAACTACTATCCGGTAACACCGCCTGAAAAGTGACATTAACTTTTGAATATTCGGTACCGACATTACAGCGCGCCCAGTTACCCCACATCTCTAAAGTTGTCTTAATATTATTCATTTATCCCCCCGGACAATAACAACAAATGGTTGTGGTAGTATAGTAGTTGAAAATTAATGGTTGATCAACACATATTAGTTGTTATAGTGGTGATATCTTTAGTTGTCATTTATATACCTTATACATCAAGAGAATCACTATGCAGACGTTAGCAGAACGCGTCGCTAAGCGACGTGAACAATTAGGCTTAAGTCAGAAAACGCTGGCTGAAAAAATCAACGTCAGCCAGCAATCGATCAATAAAATTGAATCAGGACAGACCCGCTCACCACGTAATCTGGATAAACTGGCCGAGGCATTAGATGTTAGCCCTCAGTGGCTATTATTCGGTGATGAGCCCTCAGTGGTTAAGCAGGTCGATGTCTATGATAGTGAAATTAAAGCCAGTAGCCTGCGGGTAGAAGAATGGGAATCGATGAATCATGATAAAGATGAATTTGTTGAAGTCACCGTTCTCAACGTTGAAGCAGCCTGCGGTGATGGCGCGATGCCAGATAATGAACATGAAGTTTATGCACTGCCCTTTCGCCGCTATACGCTACGCCGGATGGGGGTCAATGCGCGTAACGCTCGGGTAGTGAGAGTCATTGGCAATAGCATGGCGCCAATGCTGCGCAGTGGCGATGTGGTGGGAATAGATACGGCCAACAACTCAACGATTATTGACGGCGATCTATATGCCATTCGTGATGGTAATCTTATCCGGGTAAAACAACTCATTCCCCGTCCTGATGGTGGCGTGATTATAAAAAGCTTTAATAGTACCGATTACCCTGATGAGCATCTAACTCGGGAAGAGATTGAACAACGCATTCATATTATTGGGCGCGTATTCTGGTCATCCACTCTTTGGTAAGCCAATCAGCCTAAATCTAATATTAAATGCCTGTACAGACCACATTTCTGGCAGGCTACATTCTCGCTAGCCCCTTCCCTGCACCCTGCATGACTATTGACTTACTCATAATGAGTTACCTTGATAGTTATTATCATGATGAAAAAATATTGTTAAAACCTAGTTAAATACAGTTAATTGATAAGAATAAATAAATAATTTCTCACATTAAATCTCAAAATATTTACTTATAGGTATTATCAACGCTATCATTACCCCATGCTAATAAGGAGATGCTAGCACATGGAAAGTTCATTTTCGCCTACCGAAAGTATTTTAAACCAATATTCATCAATACAAGATGAGTTTCCTTACCAGGAAATTCAATTAACACGTTTGAGTATGCACACTCATAGCAAACTCTTAGAATTTCGTAATAAGAATTTTAAGGCTCAGGGTATTAATGAAACGCTTTTTATGGCGTTAATTATATTAAACGTACAAAAAAACAAATCTATTCAACCATCTGAGTTAAGTTTAGCCTTAGGCTCATCCAGAACCAATGCAACGCGCATTGCAGACGATCTGGAGAAAAAAGGTTGGATCGTACGTAAAGAAAGCGGTAAAGATCGCCGTTGCTTGCATTTGTTTCTTACACCAGCCGGTGAAGAATTTCTCAGTGGTCTTTTTCCTCAGCAACACGCTAATCTACTAAAGATTTGGTCAGTATTTACTGAAGAAGAGCGCCAACAGTTAGAAATGCTAAACCGCAAATTACTCACCCGTCTGGAAGACATCGATCCCGCCTAAATGTCGCGCTGTAATTTAGCTATATATGCGATACCATTGCATACCGCTAAATTACAGCAGTTTATCTCTGCACAATTTCATAAAATACCCATACACTATAACGCTGAATTTCAGATCAGCTAAATGGTCTGTTTCCCCCATTTAGACACAACTTAATTTGATTTGAAGGTGAAACCGAATGTCCGCGGAAAACATGTCCCCGCAACCAAAAAGTAAAAAGCAAACACGCAAAATGGCTCTCACAATAGCCGCTGTGCTATTCATTCTGCTCGGAACCGGCTATGCCATTTATTGGTTTGTTGCCCTTCGTCATCATCAAACCACGGATGATGCTTATGTTGCCGGTAACCAAATTCAAATTATGGCGCAGATCTCCGGTAACGTAACGACGATTCACGTCGATAATACTGACTTGGTTAAGCAGGGAGAGGTATTGCTAACGCTGGATCCAACTGATGCCCAGCAGGCCTTTGAAAGAGCTAAAACCTCATTAGCCAATAGCGTACGCCAAACTCATCAGTTGATTATTAATAATCGTCAGCTACAGGCTAATATCGAACTGAAAAAAACCGCGCTCAGTCAGGCTCAAGCTGACTTAACCCGCCGCGAAGCACTCGGTAAAGCAGCAGTTATTGGTAAAGAAGAGTTACAGCATGCCCGCGATGCGGCAGCCAGTGCCAAAGCTGAACTTGAAGTTGCGTTACAGCAATACAATTCAAACAACGCGCTGGTGCTAAATACACCCGTTGAACAGCATCCATCGGTTTTACACGCATCCTCACAATTGCGTGATGCTTGGCTAACCTTACAACGTACTAAGGTTGTGGCGCCTATTACTGGCTATATTTCCCGGCGTAGTGTGCAGGTTGGCTCACAAATCGCAGTGGGTACTCCTCTTATGGTGATTGTACCTGCCGATCAAATTTGGGTTGATGCTAACTTTAAAGAAACCCAGTTGGCTAACATGAGAATAGGTCAGCCGGTTACCATTATCAGCGACTTCTACGGTGATGATGTGGAATTTAATGGTACCGTCGCCGGCTTGGATATGGGAACCGGCAGCGCGTTTTCCTTGTTACCCGCTCAGAATGCAACTGGTAACTGGATTAAAGTGGTTCAACGTCTTCCAGTGCGTATCGAACTGGATCCGCAACAGGTTGCCCAACATCCTCTGCGTATCGGCTTATCCATGGATGTCACGGTGAATACTTCCGACAAAAATGGTCTGGTTCTGGCTGAAAAACCTCGGCAAGGGGTCGCTTATCAAACCGATGCGCTAACTTATGATCTGACGCCGGTTAATCATTTAATTGCCGATATTATTCAGGCTAACTCCGGTAACTGATGCTGAAATGACTGCACCATTAAAACCCCTTGAGGGCGCGAAATTAGGCTGGATTACGCTGGCGCTGGCTTTAGCAACGTTTATGCAAATTCTGGACTCCACTATTGCAAACGTAGCGATACCAACTATTTCCGGCGATCTAGGCTCATCGCTGTCTCAAGGTACCTGGGTTATCACCTCTTTTGGGGTGGCAAATGCGATCTCGATTCCATTAACAGGTTGGTTAGCTAAGCGCGTGGGCGAAGTCCGCCTGTTTATGATATCCACCACGCTGTTTGTCATCGCATCATGGCTATGCGGTATGTCACATAGTTTGGAGATGCTGATATTTTCCCGCGTTATTCAGGGATTGGTTGCCGGTCCTATTATGCCGCTCTCCCAAAGCCTGTTGTTGAACAACTACCCGCCCTTAAAACGAAGTATGGCACTGGCTCTGTGGTCAATGACGGTAACCGTTGCGCCAATTTTCGGTCCGATTCTGGGGGGCTGGATCAGCGATAACTATCACTGGGGCTGGATTTTCTATATTAACGTTCCAGTGGGTATTGCGGTTGTTGTTATTACTTGGGCCATTCTCAAAGATCGTGAAACTGAAACAGAAATCCGGCCTATTGATACCATTGGCCTGGTGCTGCTGGTGGTTGGTATCGGCTGCTTCCAAATGCTGTTGGACAGAGGGAAAGAGCTCGACTGGTTCCACTCCACCGAGATTATTGTGCTCTCGGTTGTTGCAGTAATTGCTATCACCTTCCTGATTATCTGGGAGTTAACCGACGATAACCCGATTATCGATTTATCGCTGTTTAAATCACGCAACTTTACCATTGGTTGTTTGTGTATCAGCCTGGCCTTTATGCTGTATATCGGGTCAATTGTCTTGCAACCTCAGCTCTTACAAGTGGTATTTAACTATACCGCTACTTGGGCAGGGCTAGCAGCGGCACCAATAGGCTTTATTCCACTGTTGTTGGCACCAGTTATCGGTAAATATGGTCCTAAAATTGACTTACGCCGTCTGGTTACCTTTAGCTTTGTAGTTTATGCCGTCTGTTTTTACTGGCGCGCCTACACTTTTGAACCGGCGATGGATTTCTCTGCCGTGGCTTGGCCGCAATTTATTCAGGGCTTCGCCGTGGCCTGCTTCTTTATGCCGCTAACCACCATCACACTATCCGACGTGGAACCCTCTAAAATTGCTGCGGCTTCCAGCCTATCAAACTTTTTGAGAACGCTGGCTGGTTCGGTAGGAACCTCAATTACCACCACCTCATGGTCACAGCGTGAAGCGTTACACCATACTCGGCTTACTGAGGCTATTAATCCTTATAATCCGCTGACGCAACAAACCTATGATTCAATGGGTAAAATGGGCATGTCGCAAGAACAAATATCGGCGTATCTCAATAACCAAATCACCAATCAAGGACTGATTATGTCGGCCAATGAATTCTTCTGGATATGCGGTGGGATTTTTCTGGTTCTGGTTATGCTGGTGTGGTTCGCTAAACCACCATTTATTATCGGCGGCGGCGCACACCATAGCGGTGGTGAACATTAGTTATACGTTGATTAATATGAGCTAACTGTAACTTATCCGGCTGTAAAAATTAGTGCGAATATCAATATGATGCTCAGTTAGAATGCTTAATTGGAAGGAAAGAATGGCGTAAGGGTCGTAGCAGCTTTAGCTGCCGGAGTGCCCGTAGCCATTCCAGGCACGATACACTCCGTCGCTAAGTACTTAGGGGGTTAAGGTTTTATCATTAACTGGAATATCTAAGCGCTATTTATCTAATCCTAGTTTATACACCATTGCGATATTTCGGGCGGTCATTCTTACGTTATCCGCCGCCTGCATTAGCGCATCATCCAAAGAACATATCTTATATAACACGCTGAACACCGCATCTAAGCCATGTTGATAGACGATATCGACATCGCTGCTTAGGCTTCCGGCAATAGCAATCACTGGTTTATGATAAGCTTTCGCCACCCGCGCTACACCGATAGGGACTTTGCCATTCACCGTTTGGCTATCAATCCGCCCTTCACCAGTGATGACTAAATCGGCATCTTTTACTACTGCATCCAGCCCGACTGCTTCAGTCACAATATCAATACCTGGCCGCAAATCAGCCCCGCAGAAAGCCAATAATGCGGCTCCCATTCCGCCGGCAGCACCTGAACCGGGAACGTCATTTACATCCAGTCCCAAATCGCGTTTGATAATACTGGCATAATGCAACAGATTGGCATCCAACTGTTCAATCATCTCCGGCGTGGCGCCTTTCTGTGGACCAAAAATGGCTGAAGCACCATGCTCACCGGTGAGCGGATTCGTTACGTCGCAAGCGACTTCAAATCGACATTCTTTAATCCGCTTATCCATTGTGCTGATATCAATGCGCCGCAGCTTCGATAGCGCTCCACCACCAAAGCCTATTGACTGACCATTTTCATCCAGCAGTTTGGCACCCAACGCCTGTACCATCCCTGCGCCACCATCATTCGTTGCGCTGCCACCGATGCCAATAATGCAATGTTTTACCCCCCGATTAAGGGCTTCGACAATCAACTCCCCTGTGCCGTAGGATGTCGTCGTCATCGGATTACGTTTATTGACGGGTACTCGCTCTAAGCCACTGGCAGCAGCCATTTCAATAATGGCGTAACGTTCATCACCAGATAACCCCAAAAAAGCCGAACCTTGCTCACCTAATGGATCGGTCACATCGAGCGTAATCATTTTTCCTGATGTAGCGGCTACCATCGCTTCTACTGTCCCCTCTCCCCCATCTGCTACAGGCAACTTGACGTATTCAGCATCAGGGAAAACTTCACGGAATCCTGCTTCAATCTGAACGGCAACATCCAGTGCACTAAGACTTTCTTTGTAGGAATCCGGTGCGATGACTATTTTCATAACCTATCCATATAAAAGATTATTAAATGACCAACGATAAAACGTTATGTCTGCCCGCCGTTCACCATAGGGACGGCGGGATGCTGCAATTAACGGCTCACTTCAACTTTAGCTAACTTCTCGTAGTAACGGGCTAATGCACAGTGATCCAAGGTGCCCATATCGTCAGCTTTTAGCGCCTGCATCATCTCCATCACGGCGGCGGTTAACGGGAGCTGAGCGCCCACGCCGTGCGAGGTATCCAATGCGTTAGCCAAATCTTTAATATGCAAATCGATACGAAAACCCGGCTTGAAGTTACGATCCATCACCATTGGCGCTTTAGCATCCAAAACGGTACTGCCAGCCAGTCCACCGCGAATTGCCTGATAAACCAGATCCGGATTAACCCCAGCTTTAGTCGCTAATACCAGCGCTTCTGACATAGCGGCAATATTCAGCGCGACAATTACCTGATTAGCCAACTTGGTCACGTTACCTGCGCCAATATCTCCGGTATGCACCACAGAACCCGCCATCGCTTTCATGATGTCAAAATGACTATCGAATATGGCCTTGTCGCCCCCCACCATCACCGATAATGTACCGTCAATCGCTTTAGGTTCACCGCCGCTAACCGGCGCATCCAGCATGTTTACACCTTTTTCTACCAGCGCCGCGGAAATTTCCCGGCTGGCCAGAGGAGCAATAGAACTCATATCGATCACAACGGCACCTTTTTTGGCCCCCTCGATAACGCCGTTCTCTCCCAAAACGACCTCTTTTACCTGCGGGGAATTAGGCAACATCGTGATAATCACATCACTAAGCTCCGCAACTGCTTTCGGCGTTGCCGCTGATGTCGCACCAGCAGCGACAATTTCTGCTACTGCATCAGTATTACGATCCATCACCACCAGAGAATAGCCTGCTTTCAGCAGATTTTTACTCATGGGCTTGCCCATAATCCCCAAACCAATAAATCCAATTTTCATGACACATTCCTCATTGTCTGTATACCAGCCCACTATCATAAGTAGGAGAAAAAATTATTAGCGCACTGCCCAATTAATGGATTAATCCGCTTTATCAATTACTTATATTTGTCACACAGCGCCTGAGTTGCACCGCGAAAAATGCCTAAATCACTACCGACGGCAACAAAGGTTGCGCCCCATTCCAGATAGCGACGAGCATCTGCTTCAACCGGGGCCAAAATACCGCATGCTTTACCATGGGCTTTAGCCCGCTCAAAAATATGGCGAATCACTTGCTGAACTTCCGGATGACCAGCCTGACCTAAATATCCCAACGCAGCAGACAGGTCGCTCGGCCCAACAAATATCCCATCAACACCGTCAACGGCAGCGATGGCATCCAGATTATCTACGCCTTTCTGGCTTTCGATCTGCACCATTACGCTGATACTGTCGTTAATTTTGCTGAAATAATCAGCAACGGTGCCGTAGCCATTACTACGGTGAGAAACCGATACTCCGCGAATACCCTGCGGGGGATAACGTGTAGACGCAACGGCCTGTAATGCCTCTTCCTCTGACTCCACAAACGGGATCAGCAGGTTATAAAATCCGATATCCAACAAACGCTTAATGGTCACCGGGTCATTGGACTGAGGGCGCACGACAGCCGCACTCTCGCTACCTTTTAACGCCATCAGCTGTGGAATAAAGGTGTTTACGTCATTCGGTGCATGTTCACCATCGAGCAATAGCCAGTCAAAACCGGCATACCCTAACACTTCGGTGGTAATTGGGCTGGCCAAAGCAGCCCAGCAACCAATCAACCTTTTACCATCACGAAGATCCTGACGAAACTGGTTAGGAATATTGTATTTAGACATCATGAATCCTTGTATTTTTACCGCATAGCCACACGCTATGATTAAGTAATGCTTCTTAAGTGATACGTTGTCAGCCGCGCGGATAGCACGGCCAAATCGTGAATTAACGCACCAAACAAGGACGTTTGTTATCAAAAGTCCAATCAGGGATCAGATACTGCATTCCCATCGCGTCGTTACGCGCTCCAAGCCCCATGCTTTTGTATAACTCATGAGCTTTAAGCACTTGATCCATATCGATCTCAACCCCTAACCCCGGTTTCTTCGGTACCTGAACCATGCCACCTTCGATTTTCAGCGGCTCTTTGGTAATACGTTGATTACCTTCCTGCCAAATCCAGTGAGTATCAATTGCAGTAATCTTGCCCGGCGCAGCCGCAGCCACCTGAGTAAACATCGCCAGAGAAATATCAAAATGGTTATTGGAGTGAGAACCCCAAGTCAGTCCCCATTCATGACACATTTGCGCAACACGCACTGAACCTTGCATAGTCCAGAAATGCGGATCGGCCAGAGGAATATCTACTGAATGAAGCTGAATGGTATGTCCCATCTGACGCCAGTCAGTGGCGATCATATTAGTGGCAGTGAGCAAACCAGTAGCACGACGGAATTCCGCCATAATTTCACGACCAGAATAGCCCGCTTCAGCACCGCATGGATCTTCTGCATAGGCCAAAGAGCCCTTGAGATATTTGCCAATATTAATTGCTTCATCTAACGACCATGCACCGTTCGGATCCAGTGTGATACGCGCCTGAGGGAAACGTTGTGCCAACGACACAATCGATTCGGCCTCTTCTTCACCAGCCAACACACCGCCCTTCAGTTTAAAGTCGTTAAAGCCATACTTTTCATAGGCAGCTTCCGCTAAACGCACGACGCTATCCGGGGTTAAGGCTTCTTCATGGCGTAAACGGTACCAGTCGCAACGTTCATTAGGCTGGCTCTGATAAGGCAAATCCGTTTTGTTGCGATCGCCGATAAAGAACAGATACCCCAGCATTTCAACCTCATCACGCTGCTGGCCATCACCTAATAAAGAGGCCACCGTAACCCCCAGATGCTGCCCTAACAGATCGAGCATTGAGGCCTCAATCGCCGTGACCACATGGATAGTCGTACGCAGGTCAAATGTTTGAGTGCCACGCCCACCGGCATCGCGGTCGGAGAATTGATCGCGCACGCTATTCATCACATTTTTATATTCGCCGAGGGTTTTACCCAGAATCAGCGGCTTCGCATCTTCCAGCGTCTGACGGATGCGCTCACCGCCCGGCACTTCACCGACGCCAGTGTTACCCGCGTTATCTTTCATAATAACGATGTTACGGGTGAAATAAGGAGCGTGAGCCCCACTTAGGTTTAATAACATGCTGTCGTGTCCGGCAACCGGAATCACCTGCATTTCAGTAATTATTGGGGATGCTGACGAACTCATAGTAAATCCACCTTAGTTATCTTTAATTAATTGGATAATGTTATTCGGTTAAACGTTAATTAACGCACTATCGCCGGAGGTATCTTGCATAGGCATGGCCTGATACCTCAAAGATTACAGTTTCAGCTCAACGCGTTGAATCTTACCGACCACAAATAGATAGCTGACAACCGCGATCACCGCGTGAATACCGACATACACCAATGCGCCGTTAAATGAACCTGTGGTGTGAACGATATAGCCGATAGCGATAGGCGTAACAATGCCTGAGATATTGCCGCACATATTGAATAAGCCACCGCTTAATCCGCTGATCTCTTTTGGCGCAGTATCTGCCATCACCGCCCAGCCCAGCGCACCAACTCCCTTGCCGAAGAAGGCTAAAGCCATAAAGCCAACCACCAGCATTTCTGATTCCACGTAGTTACAGAAAATCATCGAAATAGACAGCAGCATGCCCAACACAATCGGCGTTTTTCTTGCCAAAGTAATGGAACCCGTACGTTTCATTAGCCAGTCAGAGATAATGCCGCCCAAAATACCGCCGGCAAAACCGCACAACGCCGGAACCGAAGCGACAAAACCTGCTTTCAGAATTGACATACCGCGTGCCTGGACCAGATAAACCGGGAACCAAGTAATAAAGAAGTAGGTTAATGCGTTGATACAGTACTGACCGATATAAATACCAACCAGCATACGGGAACTTAATAACTGCTTGATATAGTGGAATTTAGGACCTGAACTACCATCTTGACCTTTGCCCTGCTGATCCATATTGGTCAGCGCACCACCGCGTTCAATATGGTCAATTTCGCCCTGATTGATTTTCGGGTGATCTTTCGGATTATGGATGACCTTCAGCCAAACAAAACTAACAATGATGCCCAATCCACCCATAAAGTAGAATACAAACTGCCATCCTAAGGTATAGGTTAACCAGCCCATAATTGGCGCAAAAATAACGGTAGCAAAATATTGTGCCGAGTTAAAAATCGCTACTGCTGTACCACGTTCCTGTGCAGGAAACCATGCGGCAACAATTCGACTATTTCCCGGAAATGAAGGTGACTCAGCCAAACCAACCAGAAAACGTAAAGAGAAAAGCAGTACCAGAGCCCACATACCGCTTAAGAAGCCAATTGCGCCTTGTAACAGGGTAAAGGTTGACCAAATAAAAATACTCCAGAAATAAACGCGCTTGGAGCCAAATCTATCCAATAGCCATCCGCCCGGCAGTTGCCCTAGCACGTAGGCCCATGAGAATGCAGAGAACACATACCCCATACCGATAGCATCCAACCCCAGTGAAGTTGACATCGGGGCACCAGCAATCGATAACGTTGCCCGATCGCCGTAGTTAATCGCGGTAACCACGAACAGCATGACAACAATCCAAAAGCGGACATGAGTGGGTTTTTCACCGCCCCTTGCCGCCGACTTTATAGACTCCATAGTATTCTCCTAGAGATAAAGTTATTGATTTAACTTATCCATCTTTTTTAATATTGTTAGTGATAATAATTCGGATAAAAAAGTCTTCTTTCTGCCTAATAAAAATAGGCCGTCAGTTTTATTTCCCTGTATAAGAAATAACAAAATATAAAATTAATAATTCGCTGTTCCGCTGGAAAGATACTAATAGGAGAGAATGGTTTAAAGCATTGGGCAGATGCCCAACAATTTATGTAGCCCAGAACATTTTTCGCATAAAAAACAAACAAAAAAAACAATAAAACACAATTAAATCATTGAGTTGAAAATATTAAAAACCGATATCCCCTTTCCAATAAATAGTCTGAAAAATTGATACCTATCACAGATTAAGAGCGAGTTAGGCGGAATTTAAAATCGCCTTAAAAATAGATATTGTTATTACCTAAGATAGTCAGTAAAAATAGAAATAAGACATAGCTAAAAATAGCAGAATTAAATAATTCACTCCGCCGCCACGATAGATAGTCACCCATAAATGATACCCGTTAAAATTTTTTAACATTGAAGGTATTTATCATGCAGAAAGATAACAATCTTACTACTCCGCTTTATATAAAAGTCGATGAACAAGACAATGTCGCCATTGTGGTCAATGACAACGGTCTAGCCGCCGGTACTCGTTTTAGCTGCGGTTTAGTCCTGACAGAACATATTCCACAGGGACATAAAGTTGCCCTAATCCCTATTCAACAAAACCAAGCTATTGTGCGCTACGGTGAAATTATCGGTTATGCGCTACGTGATATTGCCCAAGGAAGCTGGATTGATGAATCGCTGGTGGCTTTACCTGAAGCGCCTGCGTTGGATACCCTACCTCTGGCGACCAAGACTCCTGCACCGCTACCTTCGCTGGAAGGGTATACCTTTGATGGTTACCGCAATGCCGACGGTAGTGTAGGAACTAAAAACCTGCTGGGGATTACCACCAGTGTACAGTGTGTGGCAGGTGTCGTTGACTATGTCGTCAAGCTAATTGAGCGAGATTTACTCCCTAAATACCCTAACGTCGATGGCGTTGTCGGCCTAAACCACCTGTATGGCTGCGGTGTGGCAATTAACGCCCCAGCCGCGGTGATCCCTATCCGTACCATTCATAACCTGGCGCTGAACCCCAACTTTGGCGGTGAAGTGATGGTTATTGGCCTCGGTTGTGAAAAGCTTCAGCCGGAAAGACTGCTTGAAGGCACCCCTGACGTTGAAAAGATCATCATGACTGATAGTCCGATTATTCGTCTGCAGGATGAACAACACGTTGGCTTTGGCGCCATGGTGGCCGAAATTATGTCGGTCGCGGAAAAACATTTACAGCGTTTGAATAAACGGCAACGGGAAACCTGCCCAGCCTCAGAGCTGGTGGTAGGAATGCAGTGCGGCGGCAGTGACGCGTTTTCTGGCGTAACGGCTAATCCTGCGGTTGGCTTTGCCTCTGACCTACTGGTGCGCTGTGGTGCCACAGTGATGTTCTCCGAAGTCACCGAAGTCCGAGATGCCGTTCATTTACTCACGCCACGGGTTATTAATCCGCAGGTTGGTAAAGACTTACTGCGCGAAATGGCCTGGTACGATAATTACCTGAATAGCGGCGAAACAGACCGCAGTGCCAATCCATCACCCGGTAACAAGAAAGGAGGTTTGGCTAACGTGGTGGAAAAAGCGTTGGGTTCAATTGCTAAATCTGGGAAAAGTGCCATTGTCGAGGTTCTTTCACCGGGACAACGCCCAACCAAACGCGGTCTGATTTATGCCGCAACGCCCGCCAGTGACTTCGTCTGCGGTACCCAGCAATTAGCCTCCGGCATTACACTACAAGTTTTCACTTCGGGTCGAGGCACGCCTTACGGACTGGCGGCCGTGCCGGTGATAAAAATGTCAACCCGCAGCGCCTTAGCTAAACGCTGGTTCGATCTGGTGGATATCGATGCAGGCACCATTGCAACCGGGGAAGCCAGCATTGAACAAGTAGGATGGGAACTATTTCATCTACTGCTGGAAGTTGCCAGCGGTCGTAAGAAACCTTGGTCAGATCATTGGGGGTTACATAACGCATTAGCGGTGTTTAATCCCGCACCGGTGACTTGATAAAGTAAACACTTACATTGCAAAAGGTTAAGGGTGAGTACCTCACTCTTAATCCACCGATTACGGCTAAGTTAAACCGAAATAACCAATAGAAATTATTCTGCCCGATGAGTCCGAATCAGCTGTTTTATTAGAGATTGGGCTTGCAAAAAGTAAGCATCTTGGGGATTAACCTGCACAATAAAATTGGCTTTTCCCAATAGAGACTGAAGGTAGCTCTCAACGTCTTCCTGCTTAGCGATAAGACCGTTATTGATTTGAGTTAAATGTGACAACACACCAAATTTCTGGCAAAAGTAAAGTTCCTGCCGCAGTTGTTTACGATATTCTCTGGATACCTGTAGTTTTTCATTCACCACAATGCCGGTTACCAATTGTCGGGTATGACAGGTAAATAGCTTTGTTTTATGCTGGTTTAATGAAAAGCCCATTTCCTGTAAAAATGCCCGAACCTTATTTTTTAGCTGTTTAGCCTCAAAGTCGCCAGAAAAGGTCATGTCATCACAATACCGGGTATAAACAATTTTTCTTTCCTGACACCACTTTCCTATGTAGTTATCGAACGGCGTCATAACAATATTTGAAATGGCAGGTGACGTTGGTGCCCCTTGGGGTAGAGCATCGTTATAACAGCATAGATTGGTTAATAATGTACCAACGGATGGAGGAAAGTAGAGAGACGGAAAGACACTGCGACAAACCATCATAAATGTAATGCTGCCAAAGAAATCAACAATATCTAGCTTAAGTATCTGTCGTTGACCAAGGTGAGCTTGCGCATTAGCGACGATATCCGTTCCCTGACGATAAGCGGTGGCATGTGCTGACAGGGGAACATCCTGCAATAGATTGCGAAGAATGTTTTTTTGAATTTTCTTCAGCAGCTTATCCGGCACCAGTAAATGCCGCTGGGTGCCATCTCGCTTTAACAAGGTAGTCTGTTGATAATGGTTGTTGATATTACGGCTAACGGCATAAAGCGAAGCGATATACTTTTCATCGCTCCAATCAGTGTTGCCCAACAGCCGCAGGGAGACGAGAAACTGCTTGATTTGCGCCGTGGTACAATATTTCCATACGTCCGTATCAGGCATATGCTCCTTTTTTATCTCCGTCCATTGGTACCATAGTCAATATAAAATTAGGGATAGAGACAATACTATAAAACGATACCGTAAGCTGCGGAGACGTACTCAGCCGGAGGTCAACCGAAGGCGTCGCACACAAAGTGTGCTGAGGTACTTTGCAGCAGCTTATGGTCTGGCATAACTTAGCTATATCGATTATCCGGTGACGACTCGCCAACGGATCCAGATAATTCTATCTGAATAAGCTATTGCCTCTATCACAGGTATTCTAATCACGTTATATCAACAACTGCAATGCACTAAGTAACAACACGTTAAGTAACAAACGATTATTCTTCATCTAACTGTAATGCGATATACAGTTGCATATGGTCGTCAAATTTTTTCAAATTTAATCCGGTAATTTGCGAGATTCGATTTAATCGGTAGTCCAGCGTATTACGATGAATATACAGAGACTTTACCGTCGCTCCAGGATGCATATTGTGCTTAAACCATGCCTGTAATGTTCTACGCAGCAATCCGTTATTATCCATCGCTTTTAGTTTCGTCAATGGCCGATTGAGTTCATTCACTTGCCAGCCGCCGCGTAAGCTATCCAGCAACACCGGTAACATAAGATCCTGATAATAATAGCTGCTCTGGTTGGGCATACGCTGCTTACCCACGGTCATTGCTGCTTTTGCCGTACTGTATGAACGTGCAACACAACCGGGATCGGAGAAATGGTTGCCCAGCGATACTCTGACGTTAAGCTGGCTATTTTCAGAAATGCGCAGTAGCAGATTATCGACCCGTTTACGATGTTCTTCCGCATCCCAGCGACCATGGCTGTTCAATGCAGGTTGCAATACCACCATTTCATTGAGCGAAACAATCGCAATCAAGTTTTCCCGATCCGGTATAGTCAGCAAACTTTGCAGTTGCTGTAAGTCTTTCATGGAAACATCCGCCCCTTGACGGCGGCTATCCAGTTCAATCAAAGTGACCACTCTCGGCTGACTGAGGTCTATTCCTAATCGCTGTGCCCACTCCATTAATGATGAGGGTAACTCATCATTACGGATCAAATTCAGCACCAGCGCTTCACGCATCCGGCTATCCTGAGCCAGCATATTCAGCAGTCGGGCCTGCTCCAACATCATTTCTGCGGCCATACCGACCAACTGTCCGTGTTGCCGTAACAGATCGGGATCTCCCGTTAAACCAATAACGCCAACAACCTCGCCTTCTACCCGCAGAGGCAAATTAATCCCCGGACGAACTCCTTGCAAACTGATCGCCACGGCATCATTAATTTCTACCACGCGACCCTGAGATAGCGCCAATAAGGCACCTTCATGTAGCTCACCAATTCGCTTATTATCACCGCTACCGATAATCATACCGTTCGCATCCATTACATTGATATTGCTATCAATAATTTTCATGGTGCGGTTAACAATGTCTTGAGCGAGTTTGGCATCAAGATGGTAAAAAGGCATGGCAACATCCCGGGAATAATGCGAATTAGCCAAGATTAATGGTAGTGATTGCCGTATGCATTGTGCAATTGCCCAAACTTGAGTTTTATTTATCCAAATTGAGGCAACAATCACATTTATCTATTACCGTCAATCTGCTCTCTATTTAGAAGGTTTTGTTATTCATTAAAATAAGAAAGATATTACTGTAATGCAGATAAGTGAAATAAACCGGTGAGATAAAAACAGGTATCGCTATGCTTTTCGTTAAAATAACCAAAAGCATAGCGACTAGAAAGGCGTTACTCTGTAGCCAACTACTCTGCCGCCATTAGCTTACGATACTCATCATAAGCATAAAGATCGGTCATACCGCTGATATAGTCCTGAATAAGTCTGGCGCGATAATACAGCTCTCTAATCTCTTGTTGTGATTCAGGCAAATGCCCCAGCTTGCTGATGGCTTCCTGATAAGCTAAACAATGTTTAGTCGACAACTTGTGGAATAAGCGCGTTTCAATTAAATAACGGCGATGGGCATTTTCTCGAACTAATTGCGTAAAATCCGCCATAGGCATATCCAGTAGCGGACTATAAATATCCAATAGCCCACTGATCACCCGATAGCCTTGTAACTCTAATTGTTCCACTTCTTCGTGATTGAAAACATATTTCAACGCAACATCTTTGAAAGCGCTGAGCAATTTAAACGCCTCATCACCATCTTCCAGCAGAGCTTGATTAAAACTACCGTCGAAAATAGCGGGTAAATTATTGATAAAGCGTAGAGCCGCCCGTGGCACCAGTTTGCCTACGGTATAAACCCGCAGATACATAAAGAACTGATCTTCACGATGACGATATCCGCTGCCCTGCTCCATTTTCCGTACCGCGTTACCAATGGTTTTATCAAACAGATCGCCATCAGACACCTCACCCCAGGCATTTTTCAAACGGTCGTGAAGCTGCTCAATGGTTAAAATGCGTTTTTCCACAGCATCTTCAAGATCGGCAATACAGTAAGAAATATCATCTGCGGCTTCCATAATATAGGTCAGTGGATACCGACTAAATTCCTTCATATCCAGCTTACTGCGCAGATCGTTAATAAAAGCTTCCTCTGCCAGATAGTAACCCGGTTTTTTCATCAGGTAGCTGCGATCCGCCGGTATATCCTCTGTCCAGTATGCTGGCCGGGTATACTTCAAAATACAGGCAACTTGAGAATAGGTTAAATTAAGCTTCAACAGCGTATGGACCAAACGAATAGCCTGAGCATTCCCTTCAAAATTACTTAAGTCCTGACAAATACGCACCCTGAGAACGTTTAATTCCGGCTGCTCATCTTGCAGGCGTAAACAGGGATAATGACACAGCTTCCCAGCACCGGGATTCAACCTCTTACTAAACCAGTTGTTAATAGCCGCTTCACCGAAATGACCAAAAGGTGGATTACCTACGTCATGCATCAGGCAAGCCATTTCAACAATGCTTTCAAAGGAGTCTAACGTTTTATCCAAACCAAGCTGTTCAATTCGCCCTTCTTTTTTGAGCTGATTGAAAATTTCTTTAGCAATATGACGACCAACCTGCTGCACTTCCATCGAATGAGTCAAACGACTACGTACCGCAGCATTGCGCTCCAATGGGAATACCTGAGTCTTTTGCTGGAGCCGGCGAATAGCAGCAGAATTGATGATACGCCCGCGATCGCTCTCAAACTGACGCGTAATCTCGTATTCCCCTTCCGGAGCTGGTGACGAGCCAAAAGGACGCTGAACAATGATTCTTTTGCTAAAATCAATTCCGGACATAACCTTTTCCCATTCTGCTTACGATTACCGCTGTCACATTCAGTTTCCAGCAGCCTGCCTGTTTTCAACCTATCTCGATGAAAAATTACGTGGTTTTTTCCATCTTAATAAAATATTTTCCAAGTTAATCATACATTATCCGCTCACGGATTAAAGATTAATCAAATGATGCAAAAATCTGTGTTGTAGAAGAGACTCATTCCGTCCATTAGCATGATAGACTACGCGCCAATTTATGTACCTAACCTGACGGATTATTACGATGAAAATAGGCATTATCGGCGCAATGGAGCAGGAAGTTACTCTACTTCGTGATCAAATCGACAATTGTGAAACCTTTAAACGCGCTGGCTGCGAAATCTATACCGGCCGCCTTAACGGCATTGAAGTCGCTCTGCTCAAATCAGGTATCGGTAAAGTTTCAGCGGCTATGGGCACCACTCTACTGTTGGAAATCTGTCGCCCTGACCTGATTATCAATACCGGTTCTGCTGGTGGCCTGGCCCCGTCACTCAACGTTGGCGATATTGTGGTATCCGATGAAGTACGCTATCACGATGCTGATGTCACCGCATTCGGCTATGAGCCAGGTCAAATGGCTGGCTGTCCGGCAGCTTTTCCTGCCGATAAAGATTTAATCGCACTGGCAGAACACTGTATCAGTCAATGCAACCTTCATGCGGTCAGAGGTCTGATTTGCAGCGGAGACGCCTTTATCAACGGGGCTGAACCACTGGCACGTATTCGAGCCAATTTCCCTAATGTTGCCGCCGTCGAAATGGAAGCAGCCGCTATCGGTCACGTTTGCCATCAGTTTGGTACACCGTTTGTAGTGGTGCGCGCAATTTCTGACGTTGCCGATCGGGAATCTCATTTGAGTTTCGATGAATTTCTTACTCTAGCGGCTAAACAATCATCTTTAATGGTCAGCACTATGCTAAAAACACTGGCAGAAAAACAATAATGCTGCTGCGGACCTTCATGAAAAAAACAGTAACGGCGCTGTGGCTGTTACTGTCAGTCTCTTCGCTATATCTGTATAGCGGCGCGGCGATATCCGCGGTTGCTGAACGAGTGATCAGTTTATCCCCCCATACCACTGAGCTGGCTTATGCCGCAGGTATGGGCGACAAACTGATTGCCGCCAGCGCGTATTCCGATTATCCACCGGAAGCGAAAAAGCTGGAGCAAGTGGCCTCATGGCAAGGCATCAATCTTGAGCGGGTTATCGCGTTAAAACCAGATTTAGTCTTAGCCTGGCGGGGAGGCAATCCGCAAAAAATGCTGGATCAGCTGACCAATTTTGGTATTAAAGTGCTCTATTCCGATCCGCAGAATATTCAGGGAATCGCTGACAACTTGAATCTGTTGGCTGAATATAGCCCGAATCCGGCACAGGCTCATCAAGCCGCCGCCCGTTTGCTAGATGAACAGCAATCCTTAAAGCAGCGCTATCAGCAACAAAGTAAGCCACCGGTCGGAGCCTTCTTACAATTTAGCCATCAGCCATTATTCACGACCTCCGGCAGTACGCTACAAAGTGAAATTGTTACCCTATGCGGCGGCAGAAATATTTTTGCCGATAGCCCGGTGCCCTGGCCACAGGTAAGCAGAGAGCAGGTACTTACTCGCAAGCCTCAGGTGATTATTATTTCTGGTGAAGAAGCGCAAGCAAAAAACGTCAGAGACTTCTGGCACGGACAGTTAGATGTTCCTATTATCACGGTACCTGAAAACTGGTTTAACCGTAGTGGCCCAAGAATTATGCTGGCTGCTGAAGTCATCTGTAAAAAATTATCTGAAATTTCATCTAGTTAATAGGATTTGGAGCACGGGTAAATGTTAGTCTATTGGCTGGATATTCTTGGAACTGCCGTTTTTGCTATCTCCGGTGTGCTATTAGCCGGAAAACTACGTATGGATCCCTTTGGCGTACTGGTATTAGGGGTTGTCACCGCGGTTGGTGGAGGCACCATCCGCGATATGGCACTGGCTAACGGCCCCGTATTTTGGGTCAAAGACCCGACCGATTTAGTGGTCGCGCTGGTCACCTGCGTCGCTACCATTGCCGTGGTACGCCACCCTCGCAGCCTGCCAAAATGGATTTTACCGGTACTGGATGCTATCGGCTTGGCGGTATTCGTCGGTATTGGGGTAAACAAAGCGTTTCTTGCCGGAACCGGTCCATTAGTCGCCACCTGCATGGGCGTCCTTACCGGTGTCGGTGGGGGAATTATTCGTGATGTGTTAGCTCGTGAGATCCCAATGATACTGCGTACCGAAGTGTATGCTACTGCCTGTATTATCGGCGGTTCGGTTCATGCCGCATCACATTATTTCTTTAATTTGGGGTTAGAAGAGTCAGGAATGCTGGGAATGGTGATTACGCTGACCATCCGTTTGGCCGCTATACGCTGGAACCTGAAGTTACCTACCTTTAGTTTGGAGAAATAACCGATATCTGGCGCGGACGAATCGCTTGAAGGGTGAGACACATAAATGTGTCTCATAACTGCCCGTAGCCATTCCAGACCCTACGCCCACGGGCACAAACATCTCTTTCTTACCAAATAACCACAACAACTTACACGCTAAATGAAGAGCCACATCCGCAGGTACTTTTGGCATTTGGATTCTGGATAATAAAGCGTGAACCTTCTAATCCTTCGGTATAGTCTACCGCACCGCCGATTAAGTATTGCAGACTCATCGGATCAACCACCAGCGACACGCCCTGCTTCTCTATCAGCATATCGCCATCATTCACTTTATCATCAAACGTGAAGCCATACTGGAAACCACTGCACCCACCACCGGTGATATACACACGTAGCTTCAGGTCAGGATTACTTTCATCAGCAATCAGTTCCTTCACTTTATTGGCCGCCGCCTCGGTAAACTCCAGCGGCAAAGCAGTTGAATCACTCATTCATTGTCTCCAGCTTATTTTTCAGATCTGGTTTCAGGTCTGCTACTCTGGCAAAACCCGTAATCCTATAATTATCTAATAGTTGACTAAAACGTTCAAGTATTATACCGCACTTTGCTACAATACTCAGGACTAATTTAGCGTGTAAAGTACGCTGATAAACGCCATTTTACAACACATCACCGACGGCACCTTAATCAAACCATCGTCTATTGTTCTTAGGTTGCTTTTATTATCCCCCATATCAACGCTATCTCATCCTTCGCTGAACAGAAAAGTTTGGTAAACAATCTAAAGCTGATATTTATCCCTACTTCTTTTACAATAGTTGAAAGTTCTATTCCCTCTCCAGAATAACAAGGCAGGAGCCGATTCATGAGTAAATCAGAAAGTTTGTATGCACAAGCACAGCAAGTGATTCCGGGTGGTGTTAACTCGCCGGTTCGCGCATTCACTGGGGTGGGCGGCGTACCGCTATTTGTTGAACGCGCTGACGGAGCCTACCTGTACGATGCAGACGATAAAGCCTATATCGACTACGTGGGCTCATGGGGCCCGATGATTCTGGGTCACAATAATGATGTGATTCGTGATGCGGTAATTGAGGCGGTACAGCGTGGCTTAAGTTTCGGCGCGCCAACCGAAATGGAAGTTGAAATGGCTACTCTGGTCACCGAACTGGTTCCCTCTATGGATATGGTCCGTATGGTGAACTCCGGTACCGAAGCCACCATGAGCGCAATTCGTCTAGCGCGTGGTTTTACCGGCCGTGACAAAATTATCAAGTTTGAAGGCTGCTACCATGGTCACGCAGACTGCCTATTGGTAAAAGCGGGTTCCGGCGCTTTAACCTTGGGCCAACCTAATTCACCCGGTGTACCCGCTGATTTCGCTAAACACACCCTGACCTGTACCTATAATGATTTGAATACCGTACGTCAGGCGTTTGAGCAAAACCTTAATGATATCGCCTGTATTATCGTTGAGCCCGTTGCCGGTAATATGAACTGTATTCCACCATCTGCGGATTTTCTCCCTGGTTTACGTCAGCTTTGTGATGAATATGGCGCACTGCTGATCATTGATGAAGTGATGACCGGTTTCCGTGTCGCCTTGGGTGGCGCTCAGGCCTATTATAATGTGACGCCTGATTTGACCTGTTTAGGGAAAATCATCGGTGGCGGTATGCCCGTTGGCGCTTTCGGCGGTCGTCGGGATGTAATGGCGGCACTCGCGCCAACTGGACCGGTTTATCAAGCCGGTACCTTATCCGGTAACCCAATTGCTATGGCTGCCGGTTATGCTTGCCTGAGTCAATTGACCGATGTTGGTGTTTACTCACAGTTGGCAGAGAGAACCAAACAGCTAGCAGAAGGCCTGCTAAACGCCGCCCAAAGACAAGGAATTCCGCTGGTAATGAACTATGTGGGCGGCATGTTCGGTATCTTCTTTACCGATGCTGACAGCGTGACCTGCTATCAAGATGTTGTACAGTGCGATGTTGAACGCTTTAAGAAATTCTTCCACTTGATGTTGGAAGAAGGCGTTTATTTAGCACCATCCGCTTTTGAAGCAGGTTTTATGTCACTGGCTCACTCAAAAGAAGATATTCAGCGCACCATCGATGCCGCTGAACGTAGCTTTGCTAAGCTAGCGTAATCGTCAATGAAAAACCGGCTACCTTGAAGATGTAGCCGGTTTTTATTCACCGACCATCCCGATACTTATCTTATTCATCCAATCACCAACAGCAAATTTCACCCCCTTAGCCAAAAAGACCAGAACCAAAGTGGGGTAAAAGCCTATTTATCTGGATTAATTTCCAACTTTTCCATATTAGAAAAGCTTTAACTCATTGAACAATATTCAAGATTCTAAAGTCTTAAGATAGTGTTAAACTCTGGCTTAACCTTTGTCAGTGTAATTATTCAATGACCAGAATCGGAACGTTGTCAGGCATCATTGCCATTTTATTGTGGAGTATGAGCGTCGCCCTTACCCGCAGTATTTCAGAAGTGTTGGGCCCCTTCGGCGCCGGTGCAGCGATTTACAGCGTGAGCGGCATATTAGTTTTATGCGTAACAGGCCTACCCAAATTACAGGAACAGCGCCCGGCGTATATTTGGGGCTGCGGCTCGCTGTTTGTCATTTATATGGTGTGCTTTGCGCTGGCTATCGGTATGGCGACCGACCGGGCTCAGGCGCTGGAAATAGGGTTAATCAACTATCTGTGGCCCAGTCTAACGCTGGCCTTGGCGCTACCATTACTCAATATTAAAGCACGCTGGTGGCTATGGCCGGGCATTATTTTGGCCTTTGCAGGCGTCGTTTGGGTGGTTAGCGGAGGGGCGTTAAACCTCTCTGAATTTGTGACTCATGCCGGACAAAATCCCCTCGCTTATCTACTTGCAGCGACGGCGGCAATTTCATGGGCTCTTTATTCAAATCTGGTCAGA
Organism: Pragia fontium DSM 5563 = ATCC 49100; assembly: GCF_900112475.1. Lineage (GTDB taxonomy): Bacteria > Pseudomonadota > Gammaproteobacteria > Enterobacterales > Enterobacteriaceae > Pragia > Pragia fontium. The sequence continues at coordinate 95,764 of NZ_FOLW01000001.1, forward strand.
ATTTACTGCCGCGGTAAGGGTGCACTCCCCCTATTCCTCTTGGTCACCTCAGCCTGCTTATGGCTAATGACTGCGCTGTTTTCCCATATGCCGGATACGCTACCGTCATCGAATACGCTATTAGAATTACTGCTGATGGGAGCCACTACGGCGGTTGCCTATGTCTGCTGGGATAAAGCCATGCGACAAGGTAATGTTACGCTGGTGGCTGCGCTATCCTATTTTACCCCGTTGTTCTCTATTTTAATGGCTAGCCTATGGCTCAGCACTTGGCCGGGGAGCGCATTCTGGTCAGGTGTTGCGCTAGTTATCATTGGCTCTTTACTGTGTTGGTCTGCCAGCCCAAAAGCCAACAGTAATTAACGTTCCGCTAAAAAACGACGATATGCCTGTAATACACTCAGAAAATCTTCTACACCACATAGAGACAGGCTTTCTTCATCGTAATAAAACATCCCCTCCTCCATTTCATCACCTTCCAGATCCATCTGATTGGCACGAACAATCACTTCTTCGCCATCCAACCATAACGTATATTCATGTCCAATCTTTTGCCATTGCCGTTCACTGCCCTGAACGTGTTTTATCGCCTGTTCCACTTCATCCAACAGCGCCAGATCATTTTTAACCTCTTCATTGAGCCAATGACCTACGGCTTCATGCCCCATCGAAAAACTGGCAAATACCTGACCGGTAACGTCAGTTCTGAATTCATAGTCCATATTACGCTCCTGTCATAATGTAACGTCTACCCACGCACAGCATTGTCCATGCGCTTACCCTGACACATGATAAGCACTTCTTACCCCACCAGACTATCTTATTTTTTTGTTTATGCTGACGTGAATAAAAAAACCACGCCAATTGGCGTGGTTAACTTGATGACAAAATTATCAATTGCTAAGCAACAGGATAAGATTGCCTTTCAACCATTCAAACGGCGGACTGGAAAATCACGCCTTCCGCTTTCTTGGTATACTCATTCAACCGATCGAAATTAAGATAACGATAGGTATCATCAGCGGTTTTATCCACCTCAACCATATAAGCCAGATACTCTTCCGTTGTTGGTAAACGACCAAGTATAGCCGCTACTGCCGCCAGTTCAGCCGAAGCCAGATAAACATTGGCACCATTACCTAAACGGTTAGGGAAGTTACGCGTCGAGGTTGAAACCACCGTGGCACCTTCATTAACCCGAGCCTGATTACCCATACACAATGAACAGCCCGGCATTTCAATACGTGCCCCGCTCTGTCCAAAAATGCTGTAATAACCTTCTTCACTGAGCTGAGTTGCATCCATCTTGGTTGGTGGCGTTACCCACAAGCGAGTTGGTAACTTACCTTTGAAGTTTTCCAGCAGTTTACCTGCCGCACGGAAATGGCCGATATTGGTCATACAGGAACCAATAAATACTTCATCGATCTTGTCTCCGGTGACATCCGACAGTAAACGGGCATCGTCCGGATCGTTTGGCGCACACAGAATTGGCTGTTTAATCTGATTCAGATCGATATCCAGTACTGCAGCATATTCTGCATCGGAATCGGCTTCCATCAGCTGTGGATTCGCCAACCAAGCTTGCATATCATTTATGCGGCGCTCAAGAGTACGAGCATCACCATAACCTTCGGCAATCATCCACTTCAGCATCACGATATTAGAGCGCAGATACTCTGCCACCGGTTCTTTATTCAGCTTAATGGTACAAGCTGCCGCAGAGCGTTCCGCTGAAGCATCCGCCAGTTCAAACGCCTGCTCCGCTTTCAGATCCGGTAAACCTTCAATCTCCAGAATTCGACCGGAGAAAATGTTCTTCTTGCCGGTCTTCTCAACGGTGAGTAAACCCTGCTGAATCGCATAGTAAGGGATGGCATGAACCAGATCGCGTAAGGTAATCCCCGGTTGCATTTTACCGCTAAAACGAACCAATACTGACTCTGGCATATCCAGAGGCATCACCCCGGTCGCAGCAGCAAAGGCAACCAGACCTGAGCCGGCCGGGAAGGAAATACCAATCGGGAAACGGGTATGGGAATCCGCGCCAGTACCAACGGTATCCGGTAACAGCATACGGTTCAGCCATGAGTGGATAATACCGTCACCCGGACGCAGAGAAACGCCGCCGCGGTTCATCATAAAATCAGGCAGGGAATGATGCATCTGCACGTCTACCGGCTTTGGATAGGCCGCAGTGTGACAGAAGGACTGCATCACCAAATCTGCTGAAAATCCCAGACAGGCTAAGTCTTTCAGTTCATCACGCGTCATACCGCCGGTGGTATCCTGAGAACCAACCGAGGTCATTTTTGGCTCACAATATTCACCAGGGCGTACACCTTTCACGCCACAGGCTTTACCTACCATCTTCTGCGCCAGCGTATAACCTTTGCTAGAAGCATGGGCAGACTGAGCCTGAACAAAGATATCGCTGGCGGCTAAACCGAGTGATTCTCTGGCCTTTGAGGTTAAACCACGACCAATAATTAATGGAATACGGCCACCGGCACGCACTTCATCCATCAATACATCGGTCTTCAATGAGAAGGTTGCCAGCAGTTCATTATTGTCATGACGACGGATCTCACCCTTTCTCGGGTAAATATCAATCACATCGCCGGTATTCAATTTAGAAACATCGACATCTTCAATGGGTAAGGCACCCGCATCTTCCATAGTATTAAAGAAGATAGGTGCAATTTTGCCACCCAGAACCACGCCACCGCTACGCTTATTCGGCACGTAAGGGATATCGTTGCCCATAAACCATAACACGGAGTTAGTGGCTGATTTACGTGATGAACCCGTACCGACCACATCCCCCACATAAACCAGAGGGAAGCCTTGCTGTTTCAGCTCCTCCAGTTTTTTGATCGGTCCGATTTGACCAGGCTGATCGGGAACAATCCCATCGCGAGGGTTCTTCAGCATCGCCATCGCATGTAAAGGAATATCAGGACGTGACCAGGCATCTGGTGCCGGCGACAGGTCATCGGTATTGGTTTCACCGCTGACTTTAAATACCGTCATGGTGAGCTTATCGGCCAGCGCAGGGCGAGACAAGAACCAGTCTGCATTAGCCCATGATTGCATGACCTGCTGAGCATACTTGTTGCCCGCTTTGGCTTTCGCTTCCACATCATAGAAGCTATCGAACATCAACAACGTATGAGATAGCTCTTTAACCGCAATAGGTGCCAGCTTTTCATTATCCAGCGCATCAATCATTGGTTGAATGTTATAGCCGCCCTGCATAGTACCTAGTAATTCCAAGGCTTTTTCCGCGGAGACTAACGGCGATTTGGCCTCGCCACTCACCAAGGCGGCAAGAAAGCCGGCCTTAACATAAGCAGCTTCATCTACACCCGGCGGGACACGGTTAATCAGAAGATCGAGAAGAAACGCATCTTCTCCGGCCGGTGGATTCTTTAATAATGTCACCAAACCCGCCATCTGTTCTGCATTTAATGGTTTTGGCACGATACCTTCGGCGCTACGTTCGGCAACGTGTTTACGGTATTCCTCTAGCACGACGACTTCCCCCACGATCATTGTTATATTTAAGCAGCCAAACTTATGGCCTTGATCGCCATAACCTTGCTTATCTGCGGTATATTCGGACTGAGAGTAAATTGCATCAGAGCGCTGATTTAACCTAGCGATATACGGAGATTTTGTTAGTTCAATCACATAAAGTCTATATACACTTTATGGTCTTTATGACGCAAATAGACTCGCTGTTTTGACTATATTATCAGAGCCCATCTCACATAGCATTTTATTACATTTTGATTACAATTTTGCAATAAAAACAGCGTTCGTTTTTAGCCTATAAATCAGTTATATTAGAAGGCTATCACATCATTCATGCAAGGATGCCAGAATGAAGCATAAAAAACGCTCAAATACCTATTGCATTATCTTTACCGTTATCTCTGCTCTCGCTTTATTGCTGGTTAACCATATTGTTAGCTACGACTTTCACCCTGATATCTATCCGCACGTTACCGATAACAGTATGACAGAGCTGGAATGGGATCCCTTTATTTCATCATTAAAGTTTGGTTTGAAATATATCCTGTTAGCGCTATTTCCTATCTCTATCGCTTTTTGTACTCTGCTATTTATCGGCTTTCGTGATGAAAATAGTCAAGGCTAGCGGGCAAAACTCACCTTTCCCCTGCGGTTTCAGCGCCCATAAATAAAAAAACCTCTGGTAAAAATACCAGAGGCTGTTCCCGTCAGGATTAGAGTACGATAAACCACAGTATCCAATATAAATCAGTAAACTATGCTCCGCTTGATACTCACCTCCCTAACGCATAATACCCATAAAACGGAGTAAAACAGGGTATCCGGAAACCAATCACAACTCCAACAGAGAACAACGATAGACAAATTATGACATGGACGCAGAGTGTAACGATCTGTTTGCAATATCATTATGTCCCCTGTTCCGGCGCAATAAATCGGCCGGAACAGGAATGGTAATGCTATTTCACACTTACCGGTTCTGCCCGGCTAAAACGCTTACCATCATGGCTTTGGCTACGAACCCAAACTTCGCCTTTCACAGCAGGCTTAGCTTTATCATCGTAACGTTTCCAGCTCTTACCACCGTCAGCCGAGTATTCAATAATCATGCCCGGCAGAGCAATGTTGGCTTCCAGCTTGCCATCCACCACTTTAGCTCCAGGAACAGGTAAGCGATAAGCAACGCCGGCTTTATCCAGCTTCGCGAGTTCGCGCTGGCCAACGATATTGGCGAACAATACCCAATCTTTGTTCAGAGCAGTTTGATCAACAAACTTCGTCTCTCCACCTTTAAACTCTTTCCCTTTCTGGTAGTCCAGTTCCCAGGCCGCACGGTGCCACGCGCGTTCTGCCAGCGGTAATATACGAGGGTAAAGCATATATTCCATCTGATCGTCGGTACGTATCGTTTCGCTCCAGGCTTGTCCGGATAAACCATACGATCCCGGCCATTCTTTATCGCTCTTAGCGCTAAAGGCGTTGCCATCACGGTCAACGGAAGTCTCAGCGTTTTGCGGCAGGTTATTTGGTGCAAAGGCAAAGACTTTACGCTCATCGCTGAAGCGAGTTCCCCAATAGTAACCGCGCTCTTGAGGATTCACCTCATAAGGGAAATCAAAATAGACATAATCCGGGTTGGAGATAATGACCTGATAACCTTTATTGGCCCAGTCATTGGCGGAGTCAAATCCACCCCAGTACAGGGTATCCCAGAAGTTCACGCTCACATTCTTGGTAGCAAAGGCTTTGGCGTCTTTGGCATCTTTCAATCCATCCTGCCATGCTTGCATTTTTTCAATGCCGTGAGCATTAACTAACTTACTCACTTCTAATGCAAAGTGGCTTGGTAAATGCTCAAAATCTTCCACTTTGCCATCTTTAATCATCGTCTGACATACCTGAGACTTAGCCCAAGGTTTGTCCTCTTTGCTCTGATCAATGGTGCCTTTAAAGGCTTCTTTCTTCTCAGCGTTGATATCCTGATAACCCGCACCTAAGCGGATATTTTTCGCTTCATCACCACCGAAATGCCAGGTCGTTAGCGGCTGACCAGCTTCTTTGTGCATAGTAGCAATTTCGCCTATCACTTTATCAACAAAGCGCTTAGACGAGTCCAGACATGGGTTCAGATAGCTATGACGATCGTAGAATTGAACCGAGGTCGTCACTGAATTATCTGTTGGATCCAACAGACGGTATTCATTGGCTTCTTTTTCCTTACCCTCTTTATGCAAGCGATCGTAACGTGCCTCCATCGATACTACAGCAGCGCGGGCATGGGCAGGAATATCGATTTCAGGAATCACTTCAATTTGACGCGCATTGGCGTATTTAACAATCTCAATATAGTCAGCACGACTGAAGTGGCCAGAGCCATTATTATTGCTATCCGGGCCTGAACCTAACTGTGGTAGCAAACAACTTTTCTCAGTTAAATCATGACAGCGCTTGCTGCCGACGTCTGTCAGCTCAGGTAGCCCCGGAATCTCAATGCGCCAACCTTCATCATCACTAAGATGGAAGTGGAATTTATTTAGCTTATAGGCCGACATTTGATCCAATAAACGCAGTACCGCTGCCTTAGAATGGAAGTTACGCCCAACGTCAAGGAAGATAGCGCGGTACTCAAAGCGCGGCGCATCTTTTGCATCTAATGTAGCAATTTTCTTGCTGCCATCAGCTGGTAATAGGGAAAGCATTGATTGCAGGCCGTAGAAAATACCGCTTTGATCGTAGGCCGTAATTTCAGCCCCTTTCTCACCGATGTTCAGCTCATATGCGCCTGATGCGGCCATTGGCCCTTTGAAAGCCTCTTTTGAAACGGTAGCTTTAATTGGATAGCCTGATGCGTTTGAAGCAACACCTAAAGCTTTAAAGTGTTTCAATACCGCTTCAGTAGCCGCTTTATCCAAGTCTTTGGCTTCCAGAGAGATGCCTTTACTCAGATCAACATCTTGCTCATGTACCGTCACTTCCATCGGAGTAGGAATGATTTGTCCGCGTAACTCTGTGGCCGGTAGCACGTTTACATCAGCATTCTTGGCAAAACGGTTTTCCGTATTCATCAAAATGTTGTGATCGTCTTTGGTGCGTTTCCAGGTATCACCAAAGTTATTGCCGGCTAATGGCCCGCTGAATTTGCTCAAATCTTCAGTATCAGTACTGGTAATTACTTTAGCTTTAGCCCCTTCAGAAGCCGCGTACCAACGCGGCATCACGTCAGTTTTGAAGATTTGCCAGTATTCAACAATAATCGGAATTTCAACCGCTTTATTGGCCGGGAATGAAGTGAATTTATCCGTTGGTTCCAGCTTATGTAAATCACCGGTCACGTGAGTAATTTTAAATTGGTCATTATCAACGCGTAAGATCTGACGGATACTGTGGAAATAGATAGCCCAGTCTTTACCTTTCACTTCCGCTGATGGGTTAGTTAAAGTGATGGTGACTTTATTACAGGATGCCCAGTCAGCACCCAACGCACTGCAATCGACGCCGTGATCGGCGGCCTGATTGTCGACGATTTGGTAATTAACTTTAAAATGGCTGAGTTGATCGACGGTTTTCTGATCGGCATTAGCGGCACCTATAAAGCTACAGCTGGCAGCTAATGCGGCAATGGTACTGAGTTTAAACTTTTGCATGCTTAACTTGCTCCATTTCAATTATTCATTATTCGCACGAATTTCTTGCCATATTTTTCCGCACTGCTTGGCATAAGCCTGACCGTTCCCAGTCTCTGCGGCCTGAATACAATTTTGATAATCCAGTACGCGGACTGTCTCTTTTTCAGCAAATGCTTGATGCTTTTCGTCCTGCTTCAGCACCGCTAAAATAGACTGACAGGCCTGAACCTTTTCGACTGCCCCTTCTGCGGTTTTAATGCAATTACTGTAGGCCTGCTTCAAATCTGATTCTTCTTGGGTATTTTCTGACTGAGATGCGCAAGCACTTAAACCAACGGTCATAGCAACAATAAGTAATAGCTTTTTCATACAGCAACTCCTGTTAAAAAGCCCCACTTAGCTATGGCTAAATGGGGCATAGAAACATTAGAAAATAGTAAACGGTGCAATCACCATAAATTTAACATCGCGCTCATCCTGGAAGACGTTGCCGTAACCGCCGCCCCAGCTAGGATTATTTGAGTGATTGTCGTATTGAGTGAAGTGCAGTTTAAATAACGTCCCTTTTGCCCGCCCTTCCTGTATGGTGTACAACGCATCTAAGCTGTAAGCACTCTCTTTCAAGCGTTGGCTTTGATCGTATATCGGGTTGGTACTCGGTTTTGCATCCCAGGCATAGACGTAAGAACCACCAACCGCCCATCCCGGCAGATCCCACTTACTTAAGTCATACATTACACCGCCAAATACGGCTTTTTCGCCGTTGGCGTTAAAGTCTGAGCGGTTATCCCACCAGATATCTAAACGACCGTTAGATGAGGCATAGGTAGGCGTCATACGCTGCAGGAAGAAACCTTGATTACCTTCCGCCTTGATCCAAGTACCTTCCAGACGGAAATCAAACTGGTCAACTTTGTAGCCCATGGTTAATGCCTGAGTCCAAGCTAAGCCATCATAAATATCGTTAACGCCACCGCCGCTGACCTTATCTTCGGTACCGTAGAACTGGTAGCTGGTGGTCATCGGATGACCCGCCACGTCAAACTTATAAGAACCTTTAGCAAAATACTGATTCACATAACCTTGTGCCTGACCAAAGGCGCCTTCCAGCACAAAATCGTTTTTAAAATCATACTTCGCACCGAGAGAGTGCAAATAATCAACTTTGGTCTTTTTATCGTTTTGATAGAAATTATCAGTTTGCGTATGCCATGGAGCCTTATATTCATTGGCCCACATATAAGAGAAGCTCAGCGCACCTGCGCTACCGTAGTCAAAATTAGCGCCAGCTTCGGCACCTTGATATGTACCCGGTAATAAACTCCAGTGTGGCGCTAATAGCGTCTGCCCCGTTGGCTGAATGTAACCTGCTCTTGCCCAAACCGGGCCATACTTAAATTTAGCTGCCGCTCTATACAGGCTGATTCCGCTCTTATCCCCGGAATAATCTTCTTCATAGGTTCTGTTTTTGGAAGAGAAGGCAATTTCGTTCGGGTGACCACTATCATGAGCCTCACCCATTTCAATAGCGGTAAACACCCCAAGATCAAGACCAAACATATCGGCAGCATAACCGGAGTTAAAATCCAGATTGGCGTTCCAGGTAGAATGAGACAGGTTGGTTTCATAGTGACCAGTAGAGATATCTTTACGATCGCGCTCGCGTTGCCAATAGTAAATGCCACCGGTCAAGGTAGAATCCTCAATAAATCCCTTACCTTCTTCCGCTGAAGCAGCTGGGGCAAAGAACTGACCGGAAGCCATTGTGGCACCGGCGATAACATATGCTAAATATTTTCTTTTAAAAAAATTCTTCACCATCATCCTAGCCGCCTCCAAGATAATACTTCGTTAAGTAAACCCATTCTGAAATCCTTACTGAGTGGGTTTTTGTAATGTTTAGTCAGTTTAAGCATATTTTTCGCGTCGCGAATTATCAAATCAAAAATTAACTAAATGTTAAAATTTTGACCTATGGCACAAAATGATAAAAAATAGCCATAATGTGACGCCTTGGCTTATCTTTTTTTAATTTATTGTTTTTTATTTAATTTATTTTTTATCTACAACGCATCGAAATCATTAAAAAACAACATTGTTATCACAAAGATAATTTTCAATTAAAAATAATTACGGAACCCGGCATCATATTTTTCATTGCAAAAAATGATACTGTCATATCTTTTTAACAATAAACAACAGAAAGGGAATTAAATAGGATAGGAATAGTAGAAATATATGACGTAAATTTTCGACATAAAAAAACCGCCGAAGCGGTTTTTTTTATTCATCTAGCACAACAGGCTATTATTTTTTCTTAGCTTTTGCGTTTGGTAGGTCAGTAATAGTACCTTCATAAACCTCAGCAGCTAAACCAACTGATTCATGCAACGTTGGGTGCGCATGGATAGTCAGTGCAATATCTTCCGCATCACAGCCCATTTCGATTGCCAGGCCAATTTCACCCAGCAACTCACCGCCGTTAGTACCAACAATGGCACCACCGATAATACGGTGAGATTCTTTATCAAAAATAAGCTTAGTCATACCATCTGAACAGTCAGAAGCAATAGCACGACCGGAGGCCGCCCATGGGAAAGTGGATACTTCATAGTTAATCCCTTTCTCTTTCGCTTCTTTCTCGGTTAAACCAACCCATGCAACTTCAGGTTCAGTATAAGCAATGGATGGGATCACTTTCGGATCAAAATAGTGTTTCTTACCAGAAATAACTTCGGCAGCAACGTGACCTTCATGAACGCCTTTATGCGCCAACATCGGTTGACCAACAACGTCACCAATAGCATAGATATGCGGTACATTGGTACGCATTTGCTTATCAACATGGATAAAGCCACGGTCATCAACTTCAACGCCAGCCTTACCTGCTTCCAATAGCTTACCGTTAGGTGTGCGACCGATAGCAACCAGAACGGCATCATAACACTGAGGCTCAGCCGGTGCTTTTTTACCTTCCATCGTGACATAGATACCGTCTTCTTTCGCTTCAACGGCAGTCACTTTGGTTTCCAGCATCAGATTAAACTGCTTACTAATGCGTTTAGTGAAAACTTTCACTATGTCTTTATCCGCAGCAGGGATCACCTGATCGAACATTTCTACTACGTCAATTTGTGAACCCAGAGCATGGTAAACGGTACCCATTTCCAGTCCGATAATACCACCACCCATCACCAACAGACGCTTAGGCACACTTTTCAGCTCTAATGCATCAGTAGAATCCCAAATGCGTGGGTCTTCATGAGGAATAAACGGCAATTGAATAGGACGAGAACCGGCAGCGATAATCGCATTATCAAAATTAATATTCGTTATGCCGTTTTCGCCTTCTACCGCAATGGTGTTTGGACCGACAAATTTGCCGTAACCATTAACCACCTGAACCTTACGCATCTTAGCCATACCAGCCAGACCGCCGGTCAGTTGATCGATAACTTTTTCTTTCCAAACGCGGACTTTATCAATATCGGTTTTTGGCTCACCAAAAACAATACCGTGTACCGCTAAGGCTTTAGCCTCTTCAATCACTTTAGCAACGTGAAGCAGTGCTTTTGAAGGAATACAACCTACGTTTAAACACACACCGCCTAACGTGGAATAGCGCTCAACAATAACGGTATCCAGACCTAAGTCCGCACAGCGGAAAGCTGCTGAATAACCCGCGGGACCTGCCCCAAGTACCACAACCTGAGTTTTTATATCAGTACTCATCTATGACCTCTTAATTATTTTCCCGGGCAACCGGCGTTGGTTTCGTTTCATCATAGCTTGCTTTGCCGGAACCTCTACAACCACTTTAGTTTACAGAAACATAACAATTCTGCAAACCGGAGTGTCGATAATTCTGAGCTAGGCAACAATTAAAAGGCCGGCTCACCGCCGGCCCTCAAATTACATCACTAAACGGCGGATGTCGGACATCGCGTTATTAATGAAGCTGATAAAGCGAGCACCATCAGCACCGTCGATCACGCGGTGATCGTAAGAGAGTGCCAGTGGTAACATCAGACGCGGAGCAAACTCTTTACCATTCCAAACTGGCTTCATAGACGATTTAGATACGCCCAGAATAGCCACTTCAGGGGCATTAACGATTGGTGTAAATGCCGTACCACCAATACCACCCAGGCTAGAAATCGTGAAACAACCACCCTGCATATCAGAGGCCGTCAGTTTACCTGCACGTGCTTTCTTGGAGATTTCAGCCAGCTCAAGAGACAGCTCAACAATCCCTTTCTTGTTCACGTCACGGAACACCGGTACAACCAAGCCATTTGGCGTATCCACAGCAACACCAACGTTGATGTATTTCTTCAGCGTTAGTTTTTGACCGTCTTCAGACAGTGAACTGTTAAAGCGAGGCATTTCTTCCAGCGCTTTTGCCACAGCCTTCATGATAAACACCAGCGGGGTGATTTTAAGGTCTGATTTTTTCTTCGCTGCTTCAGCGTTCTGCTGTTTGCGGAATGCTTCTACATCAGTGATATCGGTTTCATCAAACTGCGTAACGTGCGGGATCATCACCCAGTTACGATGCAGGTTAGCACCAGAGATCTTCTGGATACGGCCCAGTTCAACTTCTTCAACTTCACCGAACTTACTGAAATCAACCTTCGGCCAAGGCAGCAGACCTGGCATAGAACCGCCAGCACCGGCAGCTGCACCAGATTCAACGCGCTTAACCGCATCTTTCACATAAGCCTGAACGTCTTCTTTCAGAATACGGCCTTTACGACCCGTACCTTTAACTTTTGCCAGGTTAACACCGAATTCACGCGCAATACGACGAATAACCGGCGTTGCGTGCACGTAGGCATCGTTCTCAGTAAACTCATTGCTACCGGCAGAAGCTGGGGCAGCAGGTTTAGCCGCTGCAACTGGCGCGGCAGCCGGAGCTGGTGCACTTGCTGCCGCAGGGGCCGCGCCAGCCACTTCAAACACCATAATCAGTGAACCGGTAGACACTTTACTGCCTACCTGAATTTTGATTTCTTTTACGATACCGGCAAATGGCGCTGGCACTTCCATTGAAGCTTTATCGCCTTCAACGGTGATCAGTGATTGTTCAGCCTCAACTTTATCGCCGACTTTCACCATCACTTCAGTGACTTCAACTTCATCACCACCGATATCCGGTACTTGAACATCTTTAGCCGCTGATGCTGCCGGAGCTGATGGTGCCGCAACAGGTGCACTCGCCGCAGCAGGCACTGCGCCCGCCACTTCGAATACCATAATCAGTGAACCGGTAGACACTTTGCTACCAACCTGAATTTTGATCTCTTTTACCGTGCCGGCAAACGGTGCTGGCACTTCCATTGAGGCTTTATCGCCTTCAACAGTAATCAGTGACTGCTCCGCTGTAACGGTATCGCCAACCTTGACCAAAATTTCAGTCACTTCCACTTCATCGCCGCCGATATCAGGAACTTGAACATCTTTGGCAGCAGAAGCCGCTGGCGCGCTGGCTACTGGAGCCGCCGCTGGAGCTTCTGCTTTTGGTGCAGCCGCAGCCGCATCAGCTTCGAAAATCATAATCAGTGAACCAGTAGACACTTTGCTACCGACCTGAATTTTAATTTCTTTTACTACACCGGCCTGCGGTGAAGGTACTTCCATCGAAGCTTTGTCGCCTTCAACGGTGATCAGTGACTGTTCAGCTTCAACTTTGTCACCTGGTTTCACCAGAAGCTCGGTTACTTCTACTTCGTCAGCACCAATATCCGGCACTTTGATTTCAATAGTCATTTAATCTTTACCTCTTATGCCAGACGTGGGTTAACTTTGTCTGCATCGATACCAAATTTGGTAATCGCTTCAGCCACAACGCTGGTATTCACTTCACCACGTTTAGCCAATTCACCCAGAGCAGCAACCACAACATAAGATGCGTCTACTTCAAAGTGGTGGCGCAGGTTTTCACGACTGTCGGAACGACCGAAGCCATCCGTACCCAGTACGCGGAAATCGCTGGCTGGAATAAAGTTACGAATTTGTTCTGCAAACAGCTTCATATAGTCGGTAGAAGCAACCGCTGGTGCATCATTCATCACCTGAGCAACATATGGCACACGCGGAGTTTCTTGCGGATGCAGCATGTTCCAACGCTCACAATCCTGACCATCACGAGCCAGTTCAGTGAATGACGTTACGCTATAAACGTCAGAAGTAATGCCGTAGTCATTTGCCAGAATCTGAGCCGCTTCACGTACGTGAGGCAGAATAGAACCAGAGCCCATTAACTGAACATGGCCTTTACCGTCTTTACCCTTCACCGTTTCCAGCTTATAGATACCCTTACGGATACCCTCTTCAACGCCCTGAGGCATGGCTGGCATATGATAGTTTTCGTTCAGCGTAGTGATGTAGTAGTAAACGTTTTCCTGATTACCGTACATGCGCTGTAAACCGTCATGCATGATGACCGCGACTTCATAAGCGTAAGTTGGGTCATAAGAGATACAGTTAGGGATGGTTAGCGCCTGAATATGGCTATGACCATCTTCGTGCTGTAAACCTTCACCGTTCAGCGTCGTACGACCAGAAGTACCACCAACCAAGAAGCCACGCGCTTGTTGGTCACCTGCCATCCAGCACAGGTCGCCAATACGTTGGAAACCAAACATGGAGTAGTAGATGTAGAACGGAATCATTGGTAAATCGTTGGTGCTGTAAGATGTGGCAGCAGCCAACCATGATGCGCCAGCACCCAGTTCGTTAATACCTTCTTGCAGAATCTGACCTTTCTCATCTTCTTTATAGTAGGCAACTTGCTCACGATCCTGAGGAACGTACTGCTGGCCTTTAGGACTATAAATACCGATTTGACGGAACAGACCTTCCATACCGAAAGTACGCGCTTCATCAGCCAGAATTGGTACTAAACGAGGCCCGATAGAGGCATCTTTCAGCATCACGTTCAATGCACGAACGAAAGCAATAGTGGTAGAAATTTCTTTGTTTTGCTCTTCCAGCAAACCTTTGAAATCATCCAGTGCAGGAATCGTCAGCGCTTCGGTAAATGCTGGTAAGCGAGTTGGTACATAACCCTGCAGCGCTTCACGACGCTCATGCAGATATTTGTACTCTTCAGAATCTTTTTCCAGCGTCAGGAATGGCAGTTTTTCGATGTCTGCATCGGCCACAGGCACATTGAAGCGGTCGCGGAACTGACGAACCCCTTCCATATTCATTTTCTTAACCTGGTGCGCAATGTTTTTACCTTCCGCAGTCTCACCCATACCATAACCTTTGATGGTGTGAGCCAGAATAACGGTTGGTTTGTCCTGAGTTTCCTGCGCTCTCTGCAGTGCTGCATAAACTTTTCTTGGGTCATGACCACCACGGTTTAATGCCCAGATTTCATCGTCAGTCATATCTTTGACTAATGCAGCTGTTTCTGGGTATTTACCGAAGAAGTGTTCACGAACGTAAGCACCGTTCTTAGACTTAAATGTCTGGTAGTCACCGTCGACGGTTTCGTTCATTAACTGAATCAGTTTACCACTGGTGTCTTTACGCAGCAGCTCATCCCAACGGTTGCCCCACATAACCTTGATAACATCCCAGCCAGCACCGCTGAAAATGCCTTCCAGTTCATTGATGATTTTACCGTTACCGGTTACAGGACCATCTAAACGCTGTAGGTTACAGTTGATGATGAAGACCAGGTTATCCAGTTTTTCACGGGTAGCAATGGTAATTGCACCTTTAGATTCTGGCTCATCCATCTCACCGTCACCAAGGAACGCGTAAACGGTTTGTGCAGAAGTATCTTTCAGGCCACGGTGATGCAGATATTTCAGGAAGCGAGCCTGATAAATCGCACTGATTGGACCCAGACCCATGGAAACGGTCGGGAACTGCCAGAATTCAGGCATCAGTTTAGGGTGCGGATAAGAAGACAGTCCTTTACCGTGAACTTCCTGACGGAAGTTATTCATCTGCTCTTCAGTCAGACGGCCTTCAAGGAAGGCACGGGCATAGATTCCTGGGGAAATGTGACCTTGGAAATACACCAAGTCACCGCCGTCTTTCGCATTACGAGCACGGAAGAAGTGGTTAAAACACACTTCATAGATGGTCGCAGATGACTGGAAAGAGGCCATGTGACCGCCCAGTTCCAAGTCTTTCTTGGAAGCGCGCAGTACGGTCATGATAGAGTTCCAACGGATAATAGAACGAATACGGCGCTCTAAATCGAGGTTACCCGGATACGCAGGTTCATCAGCCAGTGCAATGGTATTAATATAATCGCTGGTAGATGATGCACCTGACGGTAAATTAACGCCGGCCTTACGTGCAGACGCCATAACCTGATCAATCAGATATTGAGCACGCTCAACGCCTTCTTCACGGATGACCGATTCGATCGCCTGCAACCAATCGCGGGTTTCAATCGGATCCACGTCTTGATTTACAATTTCCGACATGGTTGTTTCCTTATTCTTTCTTTACGTTAGTTATTTAAAGCCTGTCCTAATAACGTCTTACTCCAGAACTGACGCAAAACATTATTAAGACAGGCTCGGTGTTGTAGTGAGCTGTAACAGCCCTTAATCCTTCCGTTGCTGTAACAAGCGCAGCGATCGCTCGCGACGGGTGTGTTCTCTATCGAGATCCAGCAACACTTCCTCAATAAAGGCTAAATGACGATGCGAAGCTTCACGTGCTTTTTCTGGTTCACGTGCAACAATCGCTTCGAATATGCTAGCCCTATGGTTACTCACTCTTTCCAGCATTTCTCGGCGAGAATAGAGTAAATCGAAATTCTGACGCACGTTTTGTTCCAACAGCGGAGTCATACAACGCAGTAAATGGAGCAGTACTACATTATGACTCGCTTCGGTAACGGCCGTTTGATATTGCATTACCGCTTCGGCTTCATTCTGTTTATCGCCGGAAGCCTGAGCGACTTCAATTTGTTTATGATGGGCACGAATACGCTGAAAGTCTTCATCAGTACCGCGCACAGCAGCATAATAAGCGGCAATTCCTTCCAGAGCATGACGCGTTTCTAATAGGTCGAACTGAGATTCAGGATGCTCCGCCAACAGTTCGCTTAACGGATCGCTGAGGCTTTGCCAGAGGTTGGTTTGTACAAAAGTCCCTCCCCCCTGACGACGTAACAGTAAGCCTTTTGCTTCTAAACGCTGAATAGCTTCGCGTAATGAAGGACGTGAAACATCAAATTTTTTGGCTAGCTCACGCTCCGGCAGAAGTTTCTCTCCTGGACGAAGGGTTCCTTCAAGAATCAGCGTTTCGAGCTGTTGCTCAATAACGTCAGATAACTTGGGTTGGCGAACCTTGTTGTAAACCATAATGCTTCTCAAAACGCTCTGGAGTCAATTGGTAATACCAATATCAAATATGTGACGCTAAAGTAACAAAATATTCACCTTATGTCCACATGGCCGTTAATCAAAATCACGCAACGCCAATGACCACCGCGCTCTCCATAAAATATCGTTAACATTCAAATCATCACTGAAATAAAAACGATTCAGCTAACCATTGGATATTTAACCTTTATGAAACGAATAAAAAATAAAACTGAAGCGAATCAGCAAACCAATTGATAAATTATTATATATAATTTAAGCATTTAAATTCACTTTATTTGAATAGTCGAAATGGATGAAAGTGAGCTATCGGTTCCAATTTTTTTCTTAAAAATCTGTGGAAATGCCTAATGTGCAGTGGGAAATCACCTCTCACACAAAACATCCGGTTCAAAAATAAATTTATCCGCATCCCGCTAATGGAAAAAACATCGCCGATGAGTTAGGAACAATCAGTGCTGCACTAAAGTAATAATTTGAAAAGTAATGTTTTTTATAATCGCCGTTGCCGTTTGATTACATTAAAAAAAAAGGAAAAAAGCTTGAACTAAAGAAAATTAATGCAAACCTTGCTATTTACCACTATTCTTGCCGCTTCGGTAGATGGCATCAAAAATCTTTTTATTGATAGCTGTAAATTTTTTAATACACACAGCTAACCGCTATTTTCTACCTGACCAGAAACACCGAACAAAATAATGCTATTGCCATACTTTCAAAGCAATAAAAAGCCTGACAACAGTCTGTGAGGAATGAACAACAATGAGTGATGAGCTCAAACGCGGTCTTAAAAATCGCCATATCCAATTAATTGCACTCGGCGGCGCCGTTGGTACCGGCCTGTTTCTTGGCAGCGCGCAAACCATTAGCATGGCGGGGCCCTCAGTCATATTGGGCTACGCTATCGGCGGTATCATTGCTTTTTTGATCATGCGCCAGCTTGGTGAAATGATCACTGAAGAACCGGTTGCCGGCACGTTCAGCCACTTCTCCTATAAATACTGGGGGCCTTTTGCCGGTTTCCTGTCTGGCTGGAACTACTGGATGCTCTTCGTTCTGGTCAGTATGGCTGAACTAACGGCCGTTGGCCTCTATGTTCACTATTGGTGGCCTGACATCCCAACTTGGGTTTCCGCAGCATTCTTCTTTGTATTAATCAATGCCATTAACCTAACCAACGTCAAAATCTATGGTGAACTAGAGTTCTGGTTTGCCATTATCAAAGTCGCAGCCATTATTGGCATGATCGCCTTTGGTTCCTATCTGTTAATCACCGGTACCGGTGGCCCGGACGCCAGTATTGATAACCTTTGGTCTCAAGGCGGATTTATGCCGTTTGGAACCGAGGGCTTAATTATGGCTACCGCGATTATTATGTTTTCATTCGGTGGTCTGGAACTGATCGGTATTACCGCAGCAGAAGCGGACAATCCGGAAAAAACCATTCCTAAAGCCATTAATCAGGTCCTCTATCGCATCCTGATTTTCTATATTGGTTCTCTGGTAGTGCTGCTATCCCTTTATCCATGGACTAAAGTTGTCGAAGGCGGCAGCCCATTTGTGATGATATTCCATGACTTAAACAGTACTGTTGTTGCTACCGCGCTCAACATCGTGGTGCTAACCGCCGCCTTATCAGTATATAACAGCTGCGTATACAGTAATAGCCGTATGCTTTATGGTCTGGCACTGCAAAAAAATGCCCCTGCATCGTTGGCTAAGACCAATAGCCGCGGCGTACCGGTGAATGCGATCATTTTCTCAAGCACCGTAGCGGCCATTGGCATCGTAATTAACTATTTAATTCCTAAAGAAGCCATCAACATTCTGATGTCGCTGGTGGTATCCAGTATTGTCATTAACTGGGCGATGATTAGCCTGTCGCATTTAAAATTTCGCGCAGCTAAAGACCGTGAAGGAGTTACCCCCAAGTTTAAGTCGATTCTCTACCCATTCAGTAACTATCTATGTTTACTGTTTTTAGCAGGTGTACTGGTCATTATGTATTTAACTCCCGGCATCCGTATTTCTGTTCTCCTGATCCCGGTATGGTTGGTTATTCTGGGAATTGGCTACGCCATTACGCGTAACACCATAAAGTAATTAGCCTGATGTGAAATGCCCGTTTGGATTACCTGACGGGCATTTTTTTATCCAAATATGATCGCCGTCATCCGGCAATCAATGCCTTATACCGTTTCCAATCAAAGTGCGGTCCCGGATCGGTCTTGCGGCCCGGGGCAATATCGCTATGACCCGTGATCTGCTCCGAGGTAATCGGATAATGATCCATCAATAGCCGGGTCACCTGATTCAGGCTCTGATACTGTTGTGGCGTAAAATCCAAGTCGTCCGTTCCCTCCATCTCAATACCGATTGAGAAATCATTACAACGCTCACGCCCTTGAAACAGAGAAACGCCGGCATGCCAGGCCCGTTTATCGAACGGGACATATTGAATAATTTCACCATCACGACGGATTAAACAGTGAGCGGATACCCGCAAATGACAAATCTCAGCAAAATACGGATGTTCATTGGCGTCCAAGGTGCCAGTAAACAACTGATCGATGTAGGGACCACCAAACTGAGCCGGTGGCAGGCTAATATTATGAATCACCAGCAAAGAGGGAATTTCCCCCGCTGGTCTCTCATCAAAATGAGGCGATGGCACACGCTTCACACCATCAATCCACCCTTGAACTAATTCCATCCAATGCCTCTGCGTATTCAACAACAATTGCCATGATTATAAGGCGGGCCATGGTATCTGCGTAATGGTTTATCCAATGTCATCATACTATCTTGGATCATTGCTAAGCATCTCGCACTCCCTGAGTAATGATCCCAACGGCCAGAAAATAACTGCGCCCCTATTCCCAAAACTCTGGATTAAATATTTTGTTTTTTATCTGGATACTTAAGCTGCTGAACATCGTATTACCTCGCCATACCATCAGGAACCAATACTATGAATCAGCAAGCAGGATTTACCCTTTTTGAACTAATGATTGCCATTACTATCATTGCCATTCTCAGTGCCGTAGGACTGCCCGCCTATCAAGGCTATATCCAAAAAGCCGCATTAACCGATATGCTACAGGCGATGGTACCGTATAAAACCGCTGTAGAACTGTGCGCGCTGGAAAAAGGTGAGCTCAGCCAATGTAATAACGATAGCCATGGTATTCCTGCCAGTAAAACCACCCGCTACGTTTCTCAAATAACCGTCGCTAATGGCTCGATTTCCCTAACTGGCCAAAACGCCCTGTTGGGACTCAGTGTCACCCTAACGTCAGCAATGGATAACGCAGCCGGAGGCCTATTATGGCAGCGCAGTTGCAGCACATCTAATGCCAATGAAAAAATCATTCAGGCCTGTCATGATATTTTCCGCTTTGATGAGGCAAGTGAATCATGAATCGACGTGATTTAGCCGGCAAAGATTTCACTCCGGAACTCATTACTGAATGCCTGCGTCATCGCGTGGTGCCCATAGCAATAGATACCCAGCAATTAACCATTGCCGCAATTGCCGATAGTTTACCGGCACAGGCCATCTCCGAGCTGGCATTTACCAGCGGTCGACACATTAAAGTTATCGACTGGCCGGCAATCAAAATCGAGCAACATCTTCAGCGGTTAAACCATGCTTGTCCTGACACCGCTTTAATAGAAGCCGCACAGCAGAAAAATACAGAGACCAGCAGCATCAATGAGTTATCAGGAAAAGATCATGACGATGAACCTGTAGTGCAGTTTATTAATCAGGTCATCCGACAAGCGCTTCAGCGTAGAGCATCAGATATTCATTTTGAGCCATACAGTCAGCATTATCGCATACGACTGCGCATTGATGGTGCCTTACAGGAAACCCTATCACCACCGTTGGCATTAGCCCCTCAGCTGATCGCACGCTTAAAAATAATGGCCCAACTTAATATTGCTGAACGCCGTCTTCCTCAGGATGGACAGCTTATCTTTCATTATGAACACCAACCGCGAGCACTACGCATAGCCACCATTCCCGTCAACGGCGGCGAAAAAGCGGTATTGCGAGTAATGGAGTCCGACAACCGTCAGCACACCATCTCATCATTGGGAATGAGTCAACGTGAGCAGCAACTTTATAGCGCGATGCTACAACAGCCTCAGGGAATGATATTAGTGACCGGCCCAACGGGCAGCGGCAAAACGGTGACCTTATACAGTGGATTACATCTGTTAAATGATGCTTCTCGTAATATCTGTAGCGTGGAAGATCCGATTGAAATCCCAACGGATGGCATCAACCAAACTCAAGTAAACACCAAAACAGGAGTCACGTTTAATAGCGCATTAAGAGCTTTATTACGTCAGGATCCTGATGTACTGATGATTGGAGAGATTCGGGATAAAGAAACCGCAGAGATAGCCGTTGAGGCTGCTCAAACTGGGCATTTAGTTCTGGCGACGCTACACACCAACTCAACCACTGAAACCTTATTACGCCTAAGTCTGATGGGTATCCCTGAATATCTGTTAGCCGCCAGCCTGAAGTTAGTTGTGGCCCAACGGTTGATCCGCCGCCTCTGCCCCCACTGCAAAGAAAAACGGCTATTACCGGAGCTGGTGCACACAGCAAGTAAAACCATCACGCTCTACACCAGCGAAGCCAAAGGCTGTGAAAACTGTAGCGGTGGCTACTACGGCAGAGTAGGAATTTATGAAATGCTGGTCATCAATGATGCCATAAAACAAGGGCTATTAACCAAACAGCCGGTCAGTGAACTACACCGCTTAGCCTGTGAGCAAGGTATGGTCTCGCTGTTTCAATCCGGTTTATCGCTGGTAGAACAAGATATTACCTCACTATCGGAGCTGTATAGAACCCTTGGTTCATTTTCAGGCCAAGCAATATCACCATGAAATACTCAACCCTGTTTATCTGGCAAGACATTGATGGTAAAACCGGCGAAATCCCAGCCAGCACACGAAACCATGCTAAACAGCTCCTGATTATTCAGGGAACGGTTCCGGTCAGAATAAAAGCCGGAGTAAAGTTAAGCCGGAAATGCTGGCCGCTAAGCGCGCTGTCTCTGGTTACGCGTCAGCTAGCCACAATGCTACAGGCTGGGCTTACCCTCTCCCACTGCCTTGGTTTGATTGCCGCCGAACATCCGCAACCAGCATGGCGCTATCTGCTAAAAGAGCTACAAAATCAGATAGCTCAGGGCAAGGCATTCTCTCTGGCACTATCTGAATACCCTGACGCCTTTCCCCCCTTATTCTGCGAGCTAATTAGAACGGGTGAATTAACCGGTAAATTGGAGCAATGCTGCTGGTTACTGGCCGAGCAACAAGACAAGCTCATCAAACTACAGAAAAAAGTCCGTAAGGCGCTCAGCTATCCGATATTTATTCTGGCTGTCGCGTTGCTGGTGGTACTACTGATGTTAACCTTAGTACTCCCGGCCTTCTCGGAAATCTACCAATCCTTCAATGCTCCCCTGCCGTGGTTTACCCAGTCGTTGATTGATTTATCCGACATCATCAGAGACTTCGGACTACTTATGTTAATCCTTATCTCTATTCCCATTGGCTACTATGTTAAAAAATTACGTCCCCAGCTAAATTGGCAGCAGAGAGAACAAAGGTTATTACTGCGCTTACCCCTGTGCGGAAAGCTGATCCAGACCAATGGATTAGCCAAAATATTCCGCACGCTGGCGATGACTCAACAGGCAGGCATTCCGCTAACCGCCGGCATTAAATCAGCCGCCAACGCATCGGGTAATATTCAATACCTGAATGCACTGCTGACCATACTCAAGTTAATTGAACAGGGATCGCCTTTGTGTGAAGCCCTACGTCAGCAGACACTGTTTCCTTCACTATCACATCAACTAATCCGTGTAGGTGAAGAGTCAGGCACGCTAGACGATATGCTGAATAAGCTGGCGGATATTTACGAAACCGAAGCGGAAACTCTGGCGGAAAATCTGTCCGCAAAAATTGAACCGTTAATCATGATGATACTGGGAGTAATTATCGGTGGGCTGGTGATTGCTATTTATTTACCCATTTTTCAACTGGGGAATGTGATGGCGTAGGGTAAAATATGATAAAAGTCCGCAGTGAGTATTAATGGTTGTTAGTTAAGTTTAATTACGGCGAACATTTCGTCCACTATTAGTACAGAGAATAAATCGACGTTAGTGCATGTGGCCGAGCAGAAGCGCTAAGGCGAGCGCCTCGTCCAGCATCCATGCTGGACGTGCTCCCTCACTCAGTTGTCAGCTGAATTCCAGCGCTCAATAAAAGGACAAAAAATAAAACCAACTTATAAAACTTTCTTAACTCATCAACATTACATTATTGGCGCACGTTTCTACTTCATTAAGACTGACCAAACACTCGATTTTCCTGCTCCGCCACGCGGATAAAGGTAGTGCGTTTGGTCAACTCTTTCAGACGCTCAGCCCCCACATAAGTACAGGCTGAACGCAGGCCACCCAAAATATCACGCACGGTATTCTCAACCGGCCCACGATAGGTCAATTGAACGGTTTTACCTTCAGCAGCACGATATTCAGCAACTCCGCCAACGTGGCGATTCATCGCAGAGGTCGAGCTCATGCCATAAAACAGCATATATTGGTTACCGTTTTCTTCGATAACTTTGCCTTCACACTCTTCATGAGCCGCTAACATGCCACCAAGCATAACGAAGTCGGCACCACCGCCAAAAGCCTTCGCCACATCACCTGGCATAGTACAGCCACCATCACTGACAATCTGACCACCCAGACCGTGAGCAGCATCAGCACATTCAATGACCGCAGATAGCTGAGGATAGCCAACGCCGGTTTTAACTCGAGTGGTACAAACTGAACCTGGGCCAATGCCAACCTTAACGATGTCTGCACCGGATAAAACCAGTTCTTCCACCATTTCACCTGTCACAACATTACCGGCACAGATCACTTTATCCATATGGGCTTCACGCGCTTTTTGCAGGAAGCCAACGAAATGTTCAGAGTAACCATTGGCAACATCAATACAAATAAACTTCAGCGCAGGGGAAAATGACATGATCTGACTTAACTTAGTGAAATCAGCTTCAGAGGTTCCGGTAGACACCATCACGTGACGTAACACCGACTCAGGCACTCTGGCAACAAACTCGCGCCACTGCTCAACGGTATAGTGTTTATGGACGGCAGTGAGCAAGCCAAAAGAGGCCAATGCTTCTGCCATAGTAAAGGTACCAACAGTGTCCATATTCGCGGCAATAATCGGAATACCTGACCACTGATGACCTGAGTGTTTAAAGGTGTAGGTGCGCTCAAGCTCTACTTCTGAGCGACTCTTTAGTGTGGAACGCTTAGGACGAATCAAAACATCTTTGAAGCCTAACTTCAAATCTTCTTCAATACGCATATCGATTGGTTTCCTGGTTTTTGGCGACGTATCGCAAATTAACTATAAGCTGTATGTTGGCCATGTCCAGTGACGTTATCATACACATGAATAATTAATGAACAAGTCTGAGATTTTCAAAAAATTTCAGCTATACTCCCATAAATTTATCTGCGAAAACGCAGATTAGGGCACGCCATGGAAAATGCCTTTTTCGTCGTTTGGTTTGGCCTTTTTGGCCTGTTTATTGGCAGTTTGATTACTCACCTTGCATACCGACTTCCCCTAATCTTAATCTCCCGCTGGCAATTAGCATGTTGTCCAAGCATCGTTCAATCCCTCGATAAACCACATCCATTTTATTTATCACTATTCTCCCCTTCGGGTTGTCCACACTGCCATCAACCGCTCACTTTAGCCTCACTTATTCCTGTCCTATCTTGGCTATACCAACAAGGACGCTGCCGAGATTGTCATCGAACTATTGGTTGCACTTATCCCTTCACGGAACTCACCGTCGCCTTGTTATTTATGGTGTTGGCCTCATCTAATCAGAATCTATTATGGTTAATCATCTTACTGATGATTACCTGCTTACTAATCACAGCAGCACTGATTGATATCGCCCACCAACTGCTGCCCGATGTCTTAACTTTGCCGTTAATTTGTAGTGGCCTGATTGCTGCCAGCCTGGAAGTTTCTCCGGTCACATTATCAACATCACTAGCAGGAACACTTTTTGGATACGGATTACTTTGGTTACCAGCCATCGTTTTCAAAGGGATTAGAAAAATAGAGGGATTAGGTCGAGGAGATATGAAATTATTGGCCGGATTGGGTGCCTGGCTGGGATTAGATATCTTACCCATCGTTATATTAGTCGCCAGTGTCTCAGCACTGCTGTTTATCTTGATAACGCAGAGAAATAAAAAGAATAAAAACAAACGAATTGCTTTTGGCCCCTTTCTGGCGTTTGCCGGGTGGCTTGCACTTCTGAAAGATCCCTTTATGATTGATCTATCAATATTATTACAGGCCTTATTATGAATTATATCGTGGCACTTACCGGCGGAATTGGCAGCGGAAAATCAACCGTTTCTAATGCGTTTTCCCGATTAGGTGTTCCTGTAATAGATGCCGATATTATTGCCCGCCAAGTGGTTGAACCGGGAACAGAAGCCCTTGCTGCCATTGTTCAGCATTTCGGACCATCAATCCTACAGCCAAACGGTTCACTAAATAGACAAAAATTACGAGAATGCATTTTTAACGATTCAGATGAAAAACTGTGGTTAAATAGTTTACTGCACCCACTCATTCAACGTGAAACCCAGCGGCAGTTAGCTGCTATAATATCTCCTTATGTTATTTGGGTTGTGCCATTATTAATTGAGAATAATCTCTGCTCTCGAGCTAATCGGATTTTAGTCGTGGATGTCACTCGAGAAACCCAATTACATAGAATCATGGCGCGGGACGGCAGCAGCGAACATTTAGCCACGCAAATATTAGCCGCCCAAACTTCCCGTGAAATCAGGCTGTCTTACGCGGATGACGTGTTAAACAATGATGACACTCCCGAAGCGTTACTCCCTAAGATACAGCAGCTACATCAAAAATATTTAGCCCTAGCCAATACATTCAACAAGCAGGATTTGTCTATATGAGTGATTTATCCCATAACATACTTTTTGAACATCCGCTTAATGAAAAAGTCCGTACTTGGTTACGCCTTGAATTCTTACTACAACAGTTACAAGACAACCGCACCTTAACTAACTTAACTGATACGCTAAGTTTTTTCCGTACCACCAGTGAACTACTGGATATTATCGACCGCGGTGATGTGCGCACTGAACTGGTAAAAGAACTGGAGCGCCAACAACAAAAACTGGCGCAATGGATAGACGTTCCCGGTGTCGACGTCGAGCGTCTGAATACTTTGCGTCATACGTTAAAAGAGCAATCAAGCGTTTTACTGGCCGCGCCGCGTCTGGGCCAAGCTCTGAAAGAAGACCGTTTAATCAGTATGGTGCGCCAACGCTTAAGCATTCCCGGCGGTTGCTGTAGCTTTGACTTGCCAGTTCTGCATATGTGGTTGAACAATCCTAAACAGGAACGTGATGAACAGGTGGCTGAATGGTTGGCAACCGTAACACCATTACATAATGCCTTAAATACCTGCCTTAATATGATTCGCCAGTCAGGTGAATTTCAAACACAAACCAGCCTGAATGGGTTCTATCAGGATAACGCCGAAGACTGTGATATCCTACGCATCCAGATAGATTCTAGCCATCAAATCTATCCGCAAGTTTCTGGCCATAAAACACGCTTTGCCATACGCTTTATGCCGTTCGACAGCGAGCGAGGAGAAACACCAGAACGATTTCATTTTAAGATAGCCTGCTGTTAATACCGCGGCAGATACTTACTATTTATCGTTGTCCGACATCAGTAATAGATTAAATTTGGAGAATTTTATGAGTAGCAGCCCTCTTCAGGTTAACTGCCCTACCTGCAATAAACTTGTTACCTGGAATGAAGAGAGCCCTTACCGGCCATTTTGCTGCAAACGTTGTCAGCTGATTGATTTAGGCGAGTGGGCCGATGAAGAAAAACGTATTCCAAGTTCAGGCGAAATATCCGACAACGATGAATGGAGTGAGGAACAGGAGTAACTACCGGCATAATACTGGCCGTGAATCGTTCCAACTTCCCCCTCAACTCGATATAACGCAAAAGTTAGCGCCATTTTTAAGCGGTATGATAGCGCTGCTTTAGTTCAGTAATAATGGGTTGATTGGCCTCAGGAAACTCAGCGTCAATTAACTCAGAAACATTAAGCCAGCGCGACTGCTGCCCCTCTCGCCCTTCAGGCGTTCCCTGCCAGCCATTAACAATATAAAAATGCAGCTTCAACTGACGATCCGGGTAATCATATTCTAAGGTTTTCAGCAACGAAGCATCTATGACTTGAATTCCGGTCTCTTCTTGTAATTCTCGACTGAGAGCCGCCTCAACCGACTCCCCACGGCCTGTTTCCACTTTACCGCCGGGAAACTCCCAATAGCCCGCCAGATGACTCCCCTCGGCTCTACGGGTAACAAAAATCGATTTTTTCGAATCGATAATAATACCAACTGCAATTTCAATACGCTTCACGCTCATCGTTATCCCTATTCAGCTTTAATGGATAAACCATACATACAATAAGAGCGCCAGATGGCGCTCTTAGACAGCTAACAAACATTTTTAAATTAGCTACAGTATATGTTCCGGCTGTAAAAAAAACGGCAGAATATCACCCTCGTGCTCAGCCGGAAGATCATCGGTACTTAACTACAGAGAGCGACAGGCCTAGAGTCCCTAGGGGCGCTCCGGCGGGTAAACCCGCTACGACCCCAACGGAACTCTCTCCTGTCGTTTGACAAATAAATACCTTTGTCATCATCTGCTCAGTATCACGATTACTGTAGGCTACCGTGACATTGCTTATATTTCTTACCTGAACCACATGGGCATGGATCGTTACGACCTATTTTACGCTCTTCACGTACCATTGGCTTATTGCTACCGTCAGACTCTTCCATCAGTGAATTCTCTTCCTGATGGCTAAACTGTTGCTGGCTCGCTAAACGCTCGGCCTCTTCACGACGCTGTTGTTCAACGGCTTCAACTTCTTCCGGCATACGCACCTGAACTTTGCTCAGTACGCTAATCACTTCGTATTTTAACGCTTCCAGCATGCTGGCAAACATGGAGAAAGATTCGCGCTTATATTCTTGCTTCGGATCTTTCTGAGCATAACCACGCAAGTGAATACCCTGACGTAAATAGTCCATTGCGGCCAAATGTTCTTTCCACATGGTATCCAGCGTTTGCAGCATCACGCCTTTCTCAAAGTTACGCATCATTTCATCGCCAACAACCTCTTCTTTATCGCGATAAACTTTGATGGATTCTTCCAGAATACGCTCACGCAGGGTCTCTTCGTGCAGTTCATGCTCAGTATCCAACCACTGGGCAATCGGCAACTCAAGATCAAAATCATTTTTCAAACGCGCTTCCAGCCCCGGCACATCCCACATTTCTTCCAGAGACTGATGTGGAATGTAGTTATCAATAACCGCGCTAAATACGTCCTGACGGATGCTATCAATGGTTTCGCTGATATCACTAATATCCAACAGTTCATTACGCTGACTATAGATAGCACGACGCTGATCGTTAGCCACGTCATCAAACTCCAGCAGCTGTTTACGAATATCGAAGTTGCGGCTTTCTACCTTGCGCTGTGCGTTGGCAATCGCTTTGGTTACCCATGGATGCTCAATAGCTTCACCCGGCTTCATACCCAGTTTACGCATCATGCCAGCTACGCGATCTGAGGCGAAAATACGCATCAGGGCATCTTCCATCGACAGGTAGAAACGAGATGAACCCGCATCCCCTTGACGACCAGAACGACCGCGCAATTGGTTATCAATACGGCGTGATTCGTGACGCTCAGTACCAATAATATGTAAACCACCGGCAGCTAATACGCGATCGTGGCGCACCTGCCATGCTTCTTTAATGGCTTTAATCTGCTCTTCAGTCGGCTCTTCCAACTCAGCAATTTCAGTCTGCCAGCTACCACCCAATACGATATCCGTACCACGACCAGCCATGTTAGTAGCAATGGTCACTGCTCCTTCCTGGCCCGCGTTAGCAACGATCTCAGCTTCTTTCTGGTGGAATTTAGCATTCAGTACCTGATGCACAATACCGGCTTTCTTCAGTTCGTTGGAAACCACTTCAGATTTTTCAATTGAAATCGTACCCACCAGAATTGGCTGGCCTTTAACGCTACGCTCTTTGATATCTTCAATAATCGCATCGATTTTTTCCTTCTCAGTCATATAGACTAGATCAGGCATATCGTTACGGATCATTGGGCGGTTGGTTGGCACCACGATAGTATCTAAACGGTAGATTTGACGGAATTCAAAGGCTTCGGTATCAGCCGTACCGGTCATACCAGCCAGTTTTTCATATAAACGGAAATAGTTCTGGAAAGTAATCGATGCTAAAGTCTGGTTCTCATTCTGGATGTCCACACCTTCTTTGGCCTCAACAGCCTGATGCAGACCGTCAGACCAGCGACGACCTTCCATAGTACGACCAGTATGTTCATCAACGATGATAACCTCACCGTCTTTAACAATGTAGTCAACATCGCGGGTAAATAGCGCGTGAGCACGCAGTGCCGCTGTAACATGATGCATTAACATGATATTCGTTGGTGAATACAGTGATTCACCTTCTTCCATCATTCCTGCATCCATCAGCAGCGTTTCAATCAGCACCAAACCACGTTCGGTTAAGTTAACCTGACGGCTTTTCTCATCAACGGAGAAGTGACCTTCACCTTCAAAAGTATCTGAGTCTTCTTTTTCCTGGCGCAGCAACTTAGGAATAATCTTATCGACTTTCTTATACAGCTCAGAGCTATCCTCAGCCGGACCGGAAATAATCAGCGGAGTACGCGCTTCGTCGATTAAAATAGAGTCAACTTCATCCACCAGTGCATAGTTCAGCTTACGCTGCACGCGTTCTTCAGGGCTAAATGCCATGTTATCGCGCAGATAGTCAAAGCCAAACTCGTTATTGGTACCGTAAGTAATATCAGCAGCATAAGCTTCGCGCTTAGCCGGAGGCGGCATGCCAGGAAGGTTGATCCCAACGGTTAAACCCAGGAACTCAAACAACGGGCGGTTATTTTCCGCATCGCGTCGAGCCAGATAGTCGTTCACGGTTACCACGTGTACGCCACGGCCTGACAGAGCATTTAGATAAGCAGGCAACGTTGCGGTTAACGTTTTACCTTCACCTGTACGCATCTCTGCGATACAGCGAGAGTTCAACACCATACCGCCGATCATCTGTACGTCAAAGTGACGCATACCGAATACGCGTTTACTGGCTTCACGTACCACCGCAAAAGCTTCAGGGATTAAAGAGTCCAGCGACTCTCCTTTTTCCAGACGAGCACGGAACTCAACGGTTTTCCCTTGCAGCTGCTCATCAGACAATGCTTCATATTCAGGTTCAAGGCGGTTGATTTCTTCAACGCTTTTACGCATACGGCGCAGTGTACGATCGTTACGGCTGCCGAAAATTTTTGTCATTAACTTAGTTAACATACGTCTCTATATCTCTTTGTGTACTGCCCTTCAGGCAGAGGGAATCAAATAAAAATTACCAATACATACCCCATAAATAACAAGGAAAGACATTGTTACGGGGAAATTATGCGTATAAGGAAGGGCCGGCACGAATGCCTTGAATACTAGATAGCCAGAATCTGACGGGATGTTGTATAAAACCCGTATCAATCTGGACAAGACGTGTTACTGTGAATGGAGATTTGATATCCACCGTAGCCTGTGTGGAAAGTGAATCCAACAGCGCAAGATGGCTAAGGCTTAATTTTTGATTCTCGTCTGCATCGGCTTTGGCCGTATCAGGTGTCGCCTCATCTTTAGCGAGGGAAACTGTCAGGCGAGTAAGATAGTTGCGTATCGCGAAATGCTGCCACGGATTAAGATTTTGCAGCGGGCGATTATTAATTTCACCAGACAGGGCTAATTGCCCAACGCCCGGTACCGCAGGATTAATATGATTGGCGCTGGCCAGAACCGTTGATAGCGAAACCTGTTGTGGTAAGCCATTGAGACTTACGGGCGCCCCAATGCTGGCCGCAACTACCCCGAGTAAGAGGTGAGGCCAAAAATAACGCCTGCCAAATTGTCGCCAACGATTTAGAATGCCCATTATCAATTAACTATTTTATCTGCTGGAATTTTGTTTATGCGCGATAGTCGCCCATTATTATTAGATACACTATTCGATGATGCAAACTTATTGCGAAATATTCAGCAACGAGCGATAGCACTCATCAAACTCAACAAGGCGGTTAAGGCCCTTTTACCTAAGCAAATGCATGCATTTTGTCGTGTTTCTAACTACCGTCAGGGAATGTTAATCCTTGAGGTGGCAAATGCCAGTTGGTTAACTCGCCTGCGTTATGAACAACAAATGCTGCTAAGTACGCTTAGAAGTGAAATATTACCATCTTTAGTCTCAATCGACATAAAGATTAATCCAAAGTTAAGCACAAATAATTCGACTGCTGAAAATTTAGTCCACCGCTACTCGCCCGACAGCCAAAAAGAAGAAACACCGGTGCGTCAACTCAGTGAACAAAGTGCACAGCAGTTAAGGGAATTAGCAGCGAGAAGTCCGGGGAAATTAAAGGAGAAACTAGAACGACTGGCTGCACTGGCAGGAGAGAGAGTTACCAGCACAGCGAGTCGTAATAAGAAGTAGGCCTTAAGCCAATACTGTTCTTGACGTTTTGAATGCCAACGGCATTTCTGCTTCGTCTTCGAAAGTTACGTACTCCCAAGCTTCTTGCTTAGCCAGAACGGCCTGCAATAACTTGTTGTTCAACGCATGACCTGATTTGAACGCGGTGAACGCGCCAATAATATTGTGGCCACACATAAACAGATCACCAATTGCATCAAGCATTTTATGGCGGACAAACTCGTCCTGGAAACGCAAACCATCTTCATTCAGCACGCGATAGTCATCTACTACGATAGCGCAGTCAAAACTACCACCTAAACAGAGTCCCTTAGACTGTAAGTACTCGATATCACGCATAAACCCAAAAGTACGGGCACGGCTAATCTGGCGAACAAACGCATCGGCGGAAAAATCCATACGATAACGTTGTGAACCGGAATCAATCGCCGGGTGATTGAAATCAATCGTAAAGTCTAAGCTGAAACCATTGTGAGGTGTTAATTCAGCCCATTTGTCGCCATCTTCAACGCGAACAGGTTGAGTGATGCGCAAAAACTGCTTAGGTGCGCTCAGCTCTTCAATTCCGCCGTCTAATAATAAGTAGACGAAAGGTGCCGCACTACCATCCATAATTGGAATTTCTGGTGCGTCAACTTCAATAATAATGTTGTCGATGCCTAATCCTGCCAAAGCAGCATTAAGGTGTTCTACGGTAGAGATACGCACGTCATCTTCATTAACCAAGCAAGTACATAGCATGGTATCACGCACGGATTTTGCATCTGCCGGAAAATCAACCGGTGGATTCAAGTCAGTACGACGATAGATGACACCCGTATTCGCCGCGGCTGGGCGCAGAGTCAGGCTAACCTTACGTCCGGTATGAAGACCGACGCCGGTAGCTTGAATGATGCGTTTTAGTGTCCGCTGTTTAATCATCGTATTATCTCGCAATATTGATCCAACTTACCGCAGTTTAAACCACGGTCTCCGCGATAGTTTAGCATAAAGAGCGGAGAATCAAAATCATTCAGTCTATTAGACCTAATAATTCTGATTAATCCGCTTGCTTACGCAGGAATGCCGGAATATCCAAATAATCAGGTTCTTTATTCGGTTGAACACCCTGATCGTTGACTACTTTCGCTGCCGCAGGTTTACTCTCTTGCGGTTGCAAAGGCGCCAAACCATGTTGAGCATAACGATGATCGACTGGCTGAGACGCAGGAGATTTAGATACCAGCGTAATTTCAGGACGCTTGTCCATACCAATACCGGTAGCAACTACGGTTACACGCAGTTCATCACTCATATCCGGATCTAATGACGTACCGATAACCACGGTAGCATTGTCAGAAGCAAATGCACGGATGGTATTACCGACAGTCTCAAACTCATCCAGACGCAGGTCAAAACCTGCCGTAATGTTGACCAGAACGCCGCGGGCACCAGACAGGTCGATATCTTCCAGCAATGGACTGGAGATAGCCATTTCAGCCGCTTCTTCAGCACGGTCTTCACCACGAGCAATACCGGAACCCATCATGGCATAGCCCATTTCTGACATCACAGTACGTACGTCAGCGAAGTCAACGTTCATTAAGCCAGGGCGAGTAATCAGTTCAGCGATACCCTGCACTGCGCCTTTTAATACATCATTCGCTGCACCGAATGCATCCAATAGAGAGATACCGCGACCTAACACTTTCAGCAGCTTATCGTTAGGAATAGTAATCAGCGAGTCAACGTGCTTGGACAGCTCGGCAATGCCTTGCTCAGCAAACGTCATGCGCTTTTTACCTTCAAAGTTAAATGGCTTGGTAACGACCGCAACGGTCAGAATGCCTAATTCTTTAGCCACTTCGGCAACAACCGGAGCTGCACCAGTACCTGTACCGCCACCCATGCCAGCTGCGATGAACACCATGTCGGCGCCTTCAAGAGCAGCACGCAATTGTTCACGGTCTTCCTCTGCAGAATTACGACCCACTTCAGGGTTGGCACCAGCACCTAGCCCTTTGGTGACACCGTTACCGATTTGAATCGTCTGGCCGACTGCTGTTTTACGTAATGCCTGAGCATCGGTATTGATCGCGAAGAATTCAACACCTTCAATATGCTCACGGACCATGTGTTCGACGGCGTTACCACCACCACCACCGACGCCGATGACTTTAATCACCGCATCGTTGGTTAACTCCATTGGTTCAAACATAATCTCTCTCTCCGTTTTTAACTCTTACGCAATGAATTATCGCTTAAAATGCGCTAATTGCACTACTGATTAAAATTCTTTACGTAACCAGCCACTCAAGCGTTGTGCCCAGCTACGCATAGATGTTCTTTTTTCTACTTCAGACTCACCGCGTAAGTGAGATTCTTTACCGTAGTGCAGCAAGCCTACTGCCGTTGAGTAATAAGGCTCCTGCGCATAATCCGTTAGTCCAGTAATATTTAACGGCTGTCCAATTCGTACCTGAGTATGGAATACTCTTTGAGCACATTCAGTCAGCCCATCAATCTGAGCTGCGCCTCCAGTTAACACGATACCCGCAGCTAAATGATGCTTAACACCCTGCTGCCGTAACTGTTCCTGAACCTGCAAAATCTCATCATTGACTAAATTCAGTAGCTCGGTATAACGAGGTTCAATGACATCCGCTAAAGTCTGACGCTGTAAGCTACGCGGTGGTCGACCACCTACGCTTGGTACTTCAACGTTCTCATCTTTGCTGACGATAGAACCCAATGCACAACCGTGACGTACTTTTATCGCTTCGGCATCCGTTGGCGGAGTACCGAAAGCGTAAGCAATATCACTTGTCACAACGTTACCCGCATAAGGAATGACTTTAGTATGACGTAGAGCGCCACCGGTATAAATAGCAATATCCATCGTACCGCCACCGATATCAATAACGCAGACGCCTAACTCACGTTCATCTTCAGTCAAAACCGCATAACTTGCGGCTAAACCAGCAAAAATCAGCTGATCTACTTTCAAACCGCAGCGCTCTACCGCTTTAACAATATTTTTAGCCATATCATTGTGGCAAGTAATCAGATGAACTTTGGCCTGCATCCGCACGCCTGAAAGGCCTACCGGATTTTTAATGCCTTCCTGATAATCAATCGCGTATTCCTGAGGAATAACGTGTAAAATCCGGTGTTCATCGCGAACCCGTACCGACTTAGCGGTATGAACAACGCTTTCGACATCTTCCTGAGTCACTTCTTCTTCTGAGATTGGTACCATACCAATCTCATTTTGACAGCTAATGTGTTTCCCTGAAAGCGCTAAATACACCGAAGCAATTTGGCAATCCGCCATCAGTTCGGCCTGATCGATAGCCCGCTGAACGGATTTCACTACCGACTCTAAGTCGTTAACCCCGCCCTTATCCATCCCGCGAGACGGACAGCTACCGACACCAATAATATTAACCATACCGTCAGGCAGCACTTCTCCAACCAGCGCAGCAACCTTTGCTGTACCAATTTCCAGTCCTACTACCAGTTTTCTGTCTGTCGATTTGATCATTATTAATCTGCCTGACCCTGTTGTTTAACCCAATCAGACAAAATTGTCTGATTCTCAATAAATGCGGGAGCCCAACCAACCGCTGACCCAGTGTCATAACGCATATCCAGTGAAGCAATACGTTTGTCTGCCGGCGCCTGCTGCTGCAATATAGGATAGAGAGAAATAAATCGGTCTAACCGTTGAGTCCTATTCTCTCTTCCCAGCTCAATACGCACATCATTATCTAATACTAGCTGCCATGAACGCCGTTCACTCATCGCTACCGTTTTCAGCTTAAACTTTCCGGCAGCCAGCGCTTGGCTCATGCTGTTGTATCCTTCCAGGACCTCTTTTTCGCCCCCTTCAGGGCCATATAAAAGAGGAAGGGTCTTATCACTGACTCTTTCCGCCGGTACGCTAAACACGTTACCGTCTTTATCTATCAATTGCAGATCGTTCCATCGGGCATACGGTACATACTCAACAATGTGGATTTTCAGCTCATCCGGCCATTGTTTACGCACGCTGGCCTGCTTGATCCACTTTAAATGCAGAATCTGCTGTTGCAGAACATCCACATCCTGAGACATAAAAGTCCCCGGTTCACCCGATGACAAAATCGTCTGCCGAATATCATCATTGGTCGTAATATGTCTTTCGCCGGTCACCACTAATCGAGACAGTGGTAAGCGCTGCGCGTCATTCATCCAACTGATAACCGCCCAGCATCCCCAGACAATCGTTCCAATCACCATCAGCAGGAAGACAACGCCAACCAACTGAGTGCCATTACTACGTCCGGAACGCTTCTTCTCTATTTCTTCACGGACGTTGCGTGCTGCCTGGGACATATCAGTCAGCCAATGCCAGAATCTTTACAACTAACTGAGAAAAGCTCAATCCATACTGGCGTGCCGCCATTGGTACCAAACTATGGTTGGTCATACCCGGCGAAGTATTCACTTCCAGCAGATAAAACTGACCATCGCTGTCCATCATTACGTCTACACGTCCCCAACCACTACAGCCTACTGCGTTATAAGCCGCCAGAGCCAATTCACGGATCTGCTTTTCCTGCTCATCGCTTAAACCGCTTGGACAAAAATACTGTGTTTCATCAGACAAGTATTTTGCCTGATAATCATAGAATACTCCGGCAGGCTGAATGCGAATTGAAGGTAAAACTTCACCGCCTAAAATCGCAACGGTAAACTCAGGTCCGCTTAACCATTTTTCAACCAATACGCTGGTATCATGTTTAAATGCTTCTTCCAGAGCCGGTTGCAGTTGTTCCACCGTATCAACCTTGCTCATACCTACGCTGGAACCTTCATTGCTTGGCTTAACAATTAGCGGTAAACCCAGCTGTTGAACAATCTCATTTGCCTTCACCTGTGCCAATTGATTGCTGTTCAGGGCAACATAAGGCGACACCGCCAACTTAGCGCCCTGCCATAACAATTTAGTTCGCAACTTATCCATGGTCAGCGCTGAAGCCATCACACCGCTACCGGTGTAAGGTAAATTCAGGAACTCCAACATTCCTTGCAGGGTGCCGTCTTCGCCACCGCGACCGTGCAATGCAATAAATACCTTATTGAAACCGTCCGCTTTTAGCTGAGCGACCGGATACTCTTTAGGATCGATAGGGTGCGCATCAACGCCAGCTTCACGCAAACCGGCTAAAACCGCAGCCCCTGAATTCAGTGATACTTCACGTTCTGCCGATGTTCCACCAAGGAGTACCGCTACTTTCTCAGCCATGATTTCCCTCATTTGTATTCATTGCTTGTAATTTTAATTCTGCTAATCGACGAGCCACCCGGCCAATATTACCGGCACCCTGTGTCAGAACCAGATCGCCGCTTTGTAACACCTGCTCTAACATGGCAGGTAATGCATCGACATCTGACACAAAAATCGGATCTAACTTACTGCGCCCACGAATGGTACGGCATAGAGAACGGCTATCTGCGCCCGGAATCGGTGCTTCACCGGCAGGATAAACGTCTAACATAAACAGCACATCAACCTGAGACAGCACATTCGCGAAGTCATCATACAGATCGCGAGTACGCGAATAACGATGCGGCTGGAAAATCATCACCAGACGACGTTCGTTCCATCCGGCTCTCGCCGCTTTAATGGTAACATCCACTTCGCTTGGGTGATGACCATAGTCATCAACCAACATGATGTCGCCACCATCTTCGCGCTCAAACTTACCCAGAAAATCAAAACGACGCCCGGTTCCCTGAAAGTTAGCCAATGCACGGGTAATCGATTCATCATCAATTCCCTCTTCCGTCGCCGTAGCGACCGCTGCCGCCGCGTTTAACGCATTGTGGCGACCCGGTGCATTCAACATCACTTTCAGCTCACTCTTATCCTGACGGCAGATAGTGAAAAAGCCCTGCGAGCGTTTTTGTTCATAATCTTTTATTCGCACATCAGCATCTTCACTGAAGCCGTAGGTAATCACCTGACGTCCAACCTGAGGGATAAGCTCTCTCACTACGGGATCGTCAATACACATCACTGCACGTCCATAAAACGGCAAGTTGTGTAAAAAATTAATAAACGTTTGCTTTAAATTCTCAAAGTCGCCCTGATAGGTATCCATATGGTCGGCTTCGATGTTGGTCACTATTGCAACCATGGGTTGCAAATGTAGGAAGGAGGCATCGCTCTCATCTGCTTCAGCAATCAAATAACGGCTACAGCCTAACGCAGCATGCGTACCGGCGGCTTTAACCAAGCCACCGTTAACAAACGTTGGATCTAAACCGGCTTCGGCATAAATTCCAGTCACCATCGCGGTCGTGGTCGTTTTACCGTGGGTGCCGGCGATAGCAATACCGTGACGAAAACGCATCAGTTCAGCTAACATTTCAGCCCGGCGAATCACCGGAATACGCGCTTCGCGCGCCGCAACCACTTCCGCATTCTCAGCAGGAATTGCGGTAGAAACGACCACCACACTGGCACCGAGCACATTTTCAGCACGGTGATTAAAATAAATTTCCGCACCTAATTCACTTAACTGTTGCGTGACGGCATTTGGCGCCAAATCGGAACCACTGATTTGATATCCTTCATTCGCCAGAACCTCGGCGATCCCGCCCATACCCGCGCCACCAATACCCACAAAGTGGATATGCCGAACGCGACGCATCTCGGGCACCATGGTACGAAGTTTCGCCAATCTTTTTATATCTACATGCTCATTCACGGTTTTCTATTTACTCTTGTTAATTTCGGTGACTTTTAACATTCAATATCAGGAATTATCTATAAAGCGACGCTTTTCACTACCGCCGATACTCTCTCGGTAGCATCCGGTATGGCAATCGCTCTTGCTTCCATCGCCATCGCCAGTAATCCTGAACGATTCAACGCTTCTAATGCCTCAGTCAATGAATCGACATTAAACTGAGGTTGCTCAATAATTTTCGCTGCGCCGGCTTTCTCTAACGGCAGCGCGTTCCAGTATTGTTGACGGTCTTTATGCATAAAGGGCACAAAAATCGCAGGTAAGCCTGCGGCGGCAATCTCACTCACCGTCAACGCGCCAGACCGACATACCACCACATCAGCCCAAGCATAGGCCGAAGCCATATCATCAATAAATTCGGTAATATCATGCCCGGTTAAACCGCGCTGCTGATAATCCTGTTGAACGCTTTCCTGCGCACCTTTACCGACCTGATGCCAGATGGTGATTTTATCACCCAAGCGCTCAGCAGCCTGCGGCATCGTTTGATTCAGGATCCTTGCTCCCTGACTCCCCCCAATCACCAATACCCGGATTGGGCCACTGCGTTCAGATAAACGCACTTCAGGAGCAGGTAAAGCCAGAACATCGGTACGAACCGGATTCCCTACCACATCTGCATGGGGAAACGCCCCGGGAAAAGCCTGCAATACGCGCTTAGCAATTTTAGACAACCAGCGATTGGTTAAACCAGCAATACCATTTTGTTCATGTAGCACCACCGGGATACCGCACAACCATGCCGCTAAACCGCCCGGGCCGGATACATATCCGCCCATGCCCAGTACCACATCCGGCTGATAATTGCGCATAATGGCTTTCGCCTGACGCACTGCACGAAAAATGCGTACTGGTGCCAGCAGCATGGCAAACAAACCTTTGCCGCGAATACCTGAAATGGTAATAAAATCTATCTCGATGCCGTGTTTCGGTACCAATTCAGCTTCCATACGATCGGCAGTACCCAGCCAGCGAACTTCCCAGCCTTGCGCCATCAGGTCATGAGCAACAGCCAATCCGGGGAAAACGTGCCCGCCGGTTCCACCTGCCATCACCATTAAACGCTTCTGCTTCATCGTGTACCTCTTACGTGCGCCTGGCAGTTGGCCAAACGCGTTTCATAATCAATGCGGAGTAATAACACCAACGCCGTCGACATCACCAATAAACTTGAGCCACCGTAACTGATTAACGGCAAGGTTAATCCCTTGGTGGGTAGAATACCTGCTGCGGCGCCAACGTTAACTAACGTCTGGAAACTAAACCAGATTCCAATCTCACACGCCAGAAAACCAGCGAAGCGCTGACCAGCCTCTAATGCACGACGTCCAATGAGCATTGCTCTAAAAGCGACGAAGAATACCATTAAGAGCACTAAAACCACACCAAAATAGCCCAACTCTTCACCAATAATGGCAAAAATAAAGTCCGTATGAGCCTCAGGCAGGTATTCCAGCTTTTGAATTGAATTACCTAAGCCTTGTCCCCAGAACTCTCCACGGCCAAACGCCATCAGTGATTGCGTTAACTGATAGCCAGCGCCAAACGGATCGGCCCATGGGTCCCAGAACGAGGTCACCCGGCGTAAACGATAGGGTTCTGCGATAATCAACAGTGCTACCGCAAATACACCGGAACCGATAATGGCTAAGAACTGCCACAGCTTAGCGCCGGCTAAAAACAGCATCCCCAGCGTTGTCACAAACAAAACCACTACAGTACCTAAGTCTGGTTGAGCCAGCAGTAACACCGCCAGCACCACCATCACACCCATCGGTTTACAGAAGCCCCAAAAATTATTGCGAACTTCATCCACCTTACGTACCAGATAGCTGGCTAAATAGAAAAATAGTGCTAATTTCGATAATTCTGCTGGCTGAATACGCACCGGGCCGAAAGCAATCCAACGCGATGCCCCGTTAACCGAGCTACCGACCACCAAAACAATTAGCAACATCACAATAGCGATTAATAGAATAATCGGGCTATAACGCTGCCACATCGCCAGAGGAATACGTAGAGTTACCAATGCCGCTGCCAGCGCTAATCCGATATAAATCGCATCGCGCTTAGCAAACAAAAACGGGTCATCAGTATAACGTTGAGCAACCGGCATCGATGCCGAAGTCACCATAATAAAGCCGACAATCGCCAAGCCAAAAGCTAACCACAGCAGGGTCCGATCATACATCACACCGCTATCAGCGGCATCACTGCCTGAGCGTGTACCCATTACCCATTGAGTAAAAGACTGGATAGGTTTAGCTAAACTTAATACGCTCATCAGCCAAGCTCCTGCGCCAGTCGAGCAAACTCATGGCCGCGCTGCTCGTAATTCTTAAATTGATCCAGACTGGCACAGGCAGGCGACAGCAATACCATATCGCCGGGCTTCACTCGCTGAGCAATATGCCTCATTGCCTGCTCCATGGTATCGGTCATCTCCGCGACATCCGGACGCAAATTAAATAGCGGCTGCTTATCCTGACCAAAACAGTAAAGACGAACATTCTCGCCCTGCAAATAGGTCAACAGCGGTGAGAAATCCGCAGATTTACCATCACCGCCCAGTAACAAATGTAAAATGCCATCAACCTGAATGCCGTTTAATGCTGCTTCGGTACTGCCCACGTTGGTGGCTTT
Organism: Pragia fontium DSM 5563 = ATCC 49100; assembly: GCF_900112475.1. Taxonomy (GTDB): domain Bacteria; phylum Pseudomonadota; class Gammaproteobacteria; order Enterobacterales; family Enterobacteriaceae; genus Pragia; species Pragia fontium. Next base: position 136,486 of record NZ_FOLW01000001.1, read on the forward strand.
AGAATCATTAATCCAACGTATTCCGTTATTTTCCCACACCAGTTGGAAACGATGTTCCAGCCCGGTAAATTGAGTCAGCGCTTGTAAACTGGAAGCTCGTGGCAATGAAACTGCATCCGCTAATGCCAGTGCAGCGAGTGCATTCAAATAGTTATGCTGCCCCACCATTTTCATTTCCGCAGCATTGAGAACCTTCTCACCATATACCCGCAGCCAGGTTGCGCCCTGCTGGTGGCTCAAGTGATAATCGCCCACATCCACACCAAAACTCACACAACGTGCATCAGCACCTTGCAACGGCATGGTCAGAGCATCATCGGCATTCACCACGCAAACTTTAGCATCGTTATAAATTCGTAGTTTTGCTTCGCGGTATTGCGGCATACCCAACGGATAACGATCCATATGATCTTCAGTTACATTGAGAATCGTTGCTGCCGCCGCCTTTAAACTGCTGGTGGTTTCTAACTGAAAACTGGATAACTCCATCACATACAGTTGGCAATTGTCGTCAAGCAGCGATAATGCTGGCTGACCAAGATTACCGCCCAGTGCAACATTCCAGCCTGCGGCTTTCGCCATATCTCCAACCAGCGTGGTCACCGTACTTTTACCGTTTGAACCGGTAATTGCTACTATCGGAGCCTGAGCTTCTCGACAAAACAGCTCAATATCACCAACAATCTCAATTCCCGCCTCAGCCGCTTCTTGTAGAATCGGCGTTGCCAGCGCAATACCGGGACTGACCACAATTAAGTCTGCGGCCAAAATCCATTCGCGATGAAAGCTTCCGGTATGACATTCAACGGTTTCTGGTAGCTTATCCAGTCCCGGTGGCGTAGCTCGGGTATCAATAACCCGAGGAGAAACATTTCGGGCAATAAAATAATCGACGCAGGACAATCCTGTAGAACCTAATCCAATGATAACAACCTGCTTGTCCTGATAGTCGATCGCCATTATTACCGCACCTTGAGCGTAGCTAAGCCAATTAATACCAGCATTAATGAGATAATCCAGAAACGCACAATCACTCGCGGTTCTGGCCAGCCTTTCAATTCATAGTGGTGGTGAATCGGCGCCATGCGGAAAATACGCTGACCGCGCAGTTTGAACGATCCCACCTGCAAAATTACCGACAGGGTTTCAACGACAAATACCCCACCCATAATCACTAATAAGAATTCCTGACGCAGCAGTACCGCTATCACACCCAACGCACCACCCAAAGCAAGGGAACCCACATCGCCCATAAATACTTGCGCCGGGTAAGTATTGAACCACAGGAAACCTAGCCCCGCCCCGACAATCGCGGTGCAGAAAATCACCAGTTCGCCAGCGTGACGAATATAGGGAATATGTAAATAGTTAGCAAAATTGACGTTACCGGTCGCCCAAGCCACCAAACTAAAACCGGCGGCTACAAACACCGTTGGCATGATAGCCAGACCATCTAAACCATCAGTCAGGTTAACTGCGTTACTGGTACCCACAATAACAAAGTAAGAAAGCAGGATATAAAGCACGCCTAACTGCGGCATAATATCTTTAAAGAACGGAACCACCAGCTGCGTTGCTGGTGTGTCTTTACCAATGGCATACATGGTAAACGCGACAATTAAGGCGATCACGGATTGCCAAAAATATTTCCAGCGCGCTATCAACCCTTTGGTATCTTTACGTACCACTTTGCGATAGTCATCAACAAAACCAACTACCCCATAACCCAGCAGGACAAACAACGAACACCAGATATAAGGATTGCTTAAGTTAGCCCACAGCAGCACAGAAACAGTGATCGATACCAGAATCAGGATACCGCCCATGGTTGGCGTACCACGTTTACTGAAATGAGATTCCGGACCATCATTGCGTACAACCTGACCAATTTGCAGTTTTTGCAAGAAGGCAATCAAGCGAGGCCCCATCCACAAAGAGAGGAATAACGCGGTCAGCAGACTCACGATAGCGCGAAACGTCAAATAAGAAAAAACGTTAAAACCGGAATAAAATGAAACCAGATGTTCCGCCAGCCATACTAACATTGTGCTATCTCCTGTACTCTGCGTACTACCTGCTCCATTGCGGCACTACGTGAACCTTTGATTAAAATTGTCATGACCGCATGCTCAGATAGCAATTCACCCAGACGTTTAGCGACAGCCTCTTTATCCCTAAAGTGCTCACCATTACCGCTTTCCATACTTATCATTTCACTTAACTGACCAACGCTTAATACTTTATCGACGCCAGCAAGACGCGCTGCCTCACCAACCTGACGGTGGCAATCTTCAGCTTCATCACCTAATTCCCCCATATCGCCAACTACCATCACACGATAGCCCGGCATGGAAGCCAGCACCTGTGCGGCCGCGGTCATCGAACCCACGTTAGCGTTATAGGTATCATCCAGTAATAGCTTGCCTTCACTTAACTGAACCGGGAACAAACGGCCTGGAACCGCTTTAAGCAGGGACAACCCCTGTTTAACATTCTCTAATGTGGCACCAACGGATAGGGCTAATGCCGCCGCGGCTAAGGCGTTTGCAATATTGTGCTTACCCGGCAAAGGCAGCTGTACCGCGATATTGCCCATGGGAGAATGCAGTACAAAATCCGTTCCCTGATGATTGACCACCACATCCGTGGCATAAAACTCAACGTTTGCGGTCTGCCCGGCAGAAAAACGCCATACTTGCTTATCCGCCAGCAAAGACTGCCAACCGGTTAAATCATTGCTGTCGGCATTAATAATCGCTACGCCATGGGGCGGTAATCCTTGAAAAATCTCACCCTTAGCTTTTGCCACGCCAGCCAGAGAACCAAACCCTTCCAAATGCGCCGACGCTAAGTTATTTACCAGCGCAGTTTCAGGATGAGTCAACGCGGTAGTATAGGCAATCTCACCACCATGGTTGGCACCCAGCTCAACCACGGCAAACTTATGTGCTTTCGTCAGGCGTAATAGCGTGAGAGGAACACCGATATCGTTATTAAGATTACCGGCGGTATATAGCACGCTACCGCACTGTTGCAAAATCGTCGCGGTCATTTCTTTAACGCTGGTTTTACCGGATGAACCGGTCAGCGCCACTACTCTGGCCGTCACTTGCTGTCTGACCCAAGCACCTATTTGGCCTAAGGCAATACGCGTATCGCTCACAACAATCTGCGAGACATCCAACGGTAAATGCTGACTCACCAATAGCGCTCCGGCACCGGCTTTAAGCGCATCAGCAGCAAAATCATGAGCATCAAAACGCTCACCTTTTAATGCGATAAACAGGCAACCATCAACGATCTTGCGGGTATCAGTAATCACATCCGTTATCTGACGGCCGGTAATGTCGGTGGTAGAGGCAATTAATTTACCCTCCACCACGTTAGCCAGTTGAGTCAGCGTTATTGGAATCATGCCATGACTCCTGCTGCTATCCCCAGCAGATTAGCGACCGTTGTGCGATCGGAATAGTCTAAACGGCGATTACCGATTACTTGATAGTCTTCGTGACCTTTACCGGCGATCACCACAACATCATCGGCTTTAGCCTGCATCACCACACTGGTTACCGCCTCAGCACGGCCATGAATCACATGAGCATGGCCAGCATCAACAAATCCGGTCAAGATATCTGCCACAATCGCTTGTGGATCTTCGCTACGAGGATTGTCATCAGTGACAATCACTCGATCGGCAAACTGCTCAGCAATACCACCCATCAGTGGGCGCTTACCGCGATCTCTGTCACCGCCGCAGCCAAACACGCACCAAAGCTGACCTTTACAATGCAGTCTCGCCGCTTCCAACGCTTTTTCTAATGCATCTGGAGTGTGGGCATAATCCACCACAATCGTCGGTTTTCCCGGTGCAGTAAATACTTCCATACGACCACATACCGGCTGTAAACTCGATGCAGTCTCAATTAAACCGCTTAATTCATAACCTAAAGCCAGCATGGTGGTTAATGCCACTAGAAGATTACTGACGTTAAATTGCCCCAGCAGTCGGCTTTCAATCACACCGCCGCCCCAACTGGAATCAAACTTAACCGTTGCACCATTATCGTGATAAGACACTTCCAAGGTACGCAACCAGCGCCCTTGCCAACCGACAGGAAGATTATCTTCCATGGTCACTGCGATGGCATTGGGCATATCGGCAATACGACGTAATCCAACTGCATCATCCACGTTAATAATCGCTTCACCCACCTGATGCTGATTAAACAGCAGCCACTTAGCCGCTTCGTATTCTTGCATCGTGCCGTGATAATCAAGATGATCGCGGCTAAGGTTGGTAAAAGCAGCAGCGGCAAACTTCAGTGCAGCAACGCGGTTCTGAACCAGACCATGGGAAGACACTTCCATGGCGGTAAACGTCGCGCCCTGCTGAGTTAAATCGCTTAATTCATGCTGTACATCAATCGCTGAACCAGTGGTATTCTCCGTCGGTATCACATGACCCAGCAGACCATTACCCACCGTGCCCATCACCGCACTGCGTTCACCCAGCAGTTGCCCCCACTGAGCCAATAGCTGAGTGGTAGTAGTTTTACCATTGGTTCCGGTTACGCCAACCAAACGCATTTTTTCCGACGGTTGCTGATAAAAACGACCGGCCAACGCGGACAGATGTTTATTCAACTGTGCAATGTAAATAATCGGTACGCCGTGGGACATGGCTACAGAACCATCGGTTGCTTCGCCCTCCGCTTCAGCAATCACCGCACTAACGCCCTGAGCGATGGCCTGAGCGATATAACGACGCCCATCAACTTTATGCCCCTTAATCGCAAGAAACAGATCGCCGGCGGCGGCCGTTCGGCTATCCAAGGTCATCTCTTTTAACTTGCGCTCAGGAACCTGAATATTCCACGGAGCGAGCAGATCGCTTAAATTAAGATCGGCCACTGGTAGCTCCTTTCTGGTTAATCACTAATTCGTTTTTATCATCCACGGGCAATGCATCGGGTTCGATGTTCATGGTCCGTAAAACCCCGCCCATAATGGCACCAAAAACCGGCGCTGAAATAGCACCGCCGTAATACTGACCGGCACTTGGATCGTTGATGACAACAACCAGTGCATAGCGTGGTTTACTGGCCGGAGCGACTCCAGCAGTATAGGCAATATATTTATTTATGTAGCCGCCATTAGGACCAACTTTTTTCGCGGTCCCGGTTTTAATCGCAATACGATAACCTTTGATTGCTGCCTTGGTACCACCACCGCCCGGTAAGGCTACGGCCTCCATCATATGCACCACAGTACGCACGGTGCTTTCAGGGAAAATACGTTTTCCCTGTACCGGTGGATCGACTTTAGTAATGGAGAGAGGGCGATAAACACCAAAGCTGCCCATAGTGGCGTAAGCACGCGCTAACTGTAATGGCGTAACCATTAGCCCGTAACCAAATGAATAAGTCGCTCTTTCAATATCAGACCAGCGCTTTCTTTGTAAAAACAGACCGCTGCTTTCGCCGACTAATCCCAAATTGGTTGGTTTGCCCAAGCCAAAACGAGAGTAGGTATCCACTAACGCGTCCGATGGCATATCTAACGCTAAATGGGAAACCCCGACGTTACTGGATTTTTGCAGAATACCGGTAATGGTTAACTCAGGATAAAGCGCCACGTCTTTAATTTCATGGCCGTTTACCCGATAAGGTCGGGTATTCAATACTGAGTTTTCTTTAATAATGCCCCGATCCAACGCGGTCATGACCACCATCGGCTTAACCGTTGAACCCGGTTCAAACATATCGGTAATCGCCCGGTTACGGAAGAAATCCTCCGGCGTACCGACCCTGTTATTCGGGTTATAGGACGGGCTGTTGGCCATAGCCAGAATCTCACCGGTATTCACGTCAACCAATACCGCGGTACCCGACTCGGCCTTATTCAAAGCAACCGCATTACTTAACTCACGATAAACCAGTGCCTGTAAACGCTCATCAATACTTAAGGTCAGGTTGTGGGCAGCCTGACTGTCAACCGAGGAGATATCTTCAATCACTCGGCCAAAACGGTCTTTACGTACCGTACGCTCACCGGATTTACCCACCAGTTTATCTTCAAAACTTTTTTCAATGCCTTCCAAGCCGCTATCATCAATATTGGTAAAACCGACAATATGAGCGGTTACCGGGCCAGCGGGATAGAAGCGACGTGACTCACCTTTTAGATAGATACCGGGCAGCTTGAGTTTACGAACATACTCTGCGGTTTCAGCATTAATCTGGCGTGCTAAATAGACAAAACGCCCCCTTGGATTGGCGTTAATGCGTTCGCTAAGTTTTTCTAACGGCATACCCGTGACATCCGCTAGCGCTTTCCAACGCATATCCGGCGAAATACCGCCACGTTCATTGAGTTCTTTCGGATCGGCCCAGATAGCATTAACCGGTACGCTTACCGCCAATGGACGACCAAAGCGGTCAGAAATCATGCCTCGAGCGGTAGGGACTTCCTGAACGCGCAAAGAGCGCATATCGCCCTCTTTGACCAATCTATCCGGTTCAATCACTTGTAGCCAGGCAGCCCGAGCCATTAGGCCAAACATCGCCAATAGAATAAACAGACAAAGCAAACCAAAACGCCAGCTTACAAAGCCGGTTTCGTTCTCTGGACGCTTGATCTTAATTTTATTGGTTCGTGCTGTTTTCATGTAAGTTTATTAGCCACCGTGATTTATCATTTCGTTTATCGGATAAATATTCATCCATTAACGTTTACTGACTCCAGCTACTCTATTTCTGGATAACAATTTGTTCCTGATCGGGCGTAACGTGCTGCATTTGTATTTTTTCATTAGCCAGACGTTCTATTCGGCTATGGTCGCCCAGGGCATTCTCTTCCAAAATCAGGTTACGCCACTCAATTTCCAACGCTTCACGCTCTAAAATCAGCTGCTCCCGCTCGGCAGTGAGTAAACGTGTACGATGGCTGGATAACACCACGGCCATCGCTGAAACTAAAACCAACACCATAAAAATCAGCGGCAATTTAGCGTGACGTAACAGGTCATCACCAATAATGCTGACTAAGTTATGGCGCTCATTTGGAATCATTCCGCCGTCCTTTCGGCAATGCGTAGCACCGAACTACGTGCCCGCGCATTATCGGCGACTTCACGTTCTGACGGCATCATTTTGCCCAGCGCCTTTAATTTTCTACCGCCGTGCTGCTTCAACTGCTCTTCCGTTAACGGCAGCCCAGCCGGAACCTGTGGCCCTTTGCTATGCTGACGAATAAAGCGTTTAACCATCCGGTCTTCCAACGAGTGGAAACTGATAACCGACAGTCGGCCACCTTCTGCCAATACATCCAGAGACCCGTCCAGTGCACGCTCGATCTCTTCCAGCTCACTGTTGATGTAGATACGAATAGCTTGAAAGCTTCGAGTCGCCGGGTGTTTATGCTTGTCACGAATCGGTGTGGCAGTGGCAATTAATTCGGCCAGTTCACGGGTTCGGGTTAACGGCTGTTCGCGATTACGCTCCACAATGGCGCGAGCGATACGCTTGGAAAAACGTTCTTCACCAAAGGTTTTTAATACCCAGGCAATATCTTCTTCTTCCGCTTTCATCAACCATTCCGCCGCAGACAAACCGCGGGTCGGGTCCATACGCATGTCCAACGGCCCATCACGCATAAAAGAAAAACCGCGTTCGGCATCATCCAGCTGCGGCGAAGAAACCCCTAAATCGAGTAACACGCCATTTATTTTGCCTTCCAGATGCAAATCGCGCATATATTCAGCTAAATCGGAAAAAGGACCGTGGATAATGGAAAAACGGGGATCGTTGATGGTTGAAGCGGCTTCAATGGCCTGAGGATCACGGTCAATGGCGATCAAGCGCCCTTCTGGCCCCAGTTGAGATAGAATCAGGCGCGAGTGTCCACCACGGCCAAAAGTACCGTCAATATAGATACCATCTTGCCGAATGCTTAAGGCGTTAACTGCTTCATCCAAAAGCACCGTGGTGTGCTGATAGTTATTCAACATAAGTTATAATGAAAAATCCTGTAACCGCTCTGATAAAGGTGAGTTGGCAGATAGCTCAGCCTCAATATCTTGTTTAACTTGTTGATACCAGTTGTCTTCACTCCACAATTCAAACTTATTGAATTGACCAACCAGCATCACTTCTTTTACCAAGTCCGCATGTTGCCGCAATGTATTAGCAATCAACAAACGACCGGCATTATCCATCTGGCACTCACTGGCATGACCTAACAGCAAGCGTTGCACGCGACGCTCAACCGGATTCATACTGGAAAGCTTGGATAATTTTTGCTCAATTTTTTCCCATTCAGGTAAGGGGTAAAGCAACAGGCACGGCTGATGGAGGTCAATGGTACAAACCAATTGGCCTTCACATCCATCCAGCAATGAATCCCGATAGCGAGTAGGGATTGCCAGACGCCCCTTACTATCAAGATTTACCGTTGTTGCTCCACGAAACATGGGCTGGTCACTCCTTAGCGACAAGTTTTACCACTTTACCCCACAAATCCCCACTTGAATAGAGTTTACGGAGGGTATTAAAAGATTGTCAAGACGAAGTACCAATACTTTTCCTCAAATAGAGGCTAATTTTGTCACCAGAAATAAATTAAAACCGTGTTTATTTAAAATAAATATAAATAACTCTATGAATAGTAATGTTTATTTTATTCGAGTGATAAACGAAGTGTTAGCAGTGATACATTTTGGCAATCAATTAATAAAATTTCCGTTAATTCAAAAAATATGCCTCAACAACCACAATGCTATCTGAATGAAGTGAACGAGGGAGAATATATTAGGTGCGTTATTCTAATCGGGGATGAATCATTGGCTTTAGCGTTTAATCGTAACATAAAGTAACGCCAGTCTATTACTCGCCGATCCTATGGCAATATCGTAAAAAGCAAAACAGAGAGTTAATCACTAACTCTCTGTTTTATTAATAACTTTAAGCGGTAAATCTATCAAAAATTGTATAATCAGGCTGTTTTTGAGGTTTTTATGACTGAACCCTGCTTAAACAACCACGTCGGAACAGGCTACGACGAATGCGCGTTAATCCCGGCTTTGGCTTCTGAGTTTCATCAATGCTTGCCAACACCAGCTCAAGTACCCGCTCAGCAACTTCCCGGTGACGCTGGGCTACGGACAAGACCGGACACTCAAGAAAATCCAATAGTTCATTATCACCAAAGGTGGCGATAGCCAGATCCGAGGGTAAGTGCCCCTGCTTTTGCAGAATCACATCCATCACGCCCTGCAACAGAGCAAATGACGTGGTGTAGATCGCCTGAGGAATCGGATTAGATTTCAGCCATTGGCCAAATGCTTCAGCAGCTGATTCGCGCTCATAGCTGTTAGCATATAAATAGCTTACTGGGCGTTTGTCATCTTTCCATGCCTGACGGAAGCCCTGCTCACGCAATTGGCTAACGGATAATTCGGGTAATGCCCCGATATAGGCAACGGTTTCCGCTTTAAAAGTCCGGAATTCTGAAGCCAACATTTCGGAGTCTTCATAGTCAGCACCGACCACACTAATGAAATGCTCACGATCTAACGCACGGTCAAGGGCAATAATCGGTAATGGGCTATTAATCCAACGCTGATAGAAAGGATGCTCCGGCGGTAACGCCGTCGAAATAATCAATGCATCAACCTTACGTTGCAGTAAATGTTCCACACAGCGCATTTCATTGTCGGGTTGGTCTTCCGAGCAGGCAATCAATAACTGATAGCCCCGCTGACGCGCCTGACGCTCAAGATAATTAGCAATCCGCGTATAACTGGTATTTTCTAAATCTGGAATAACCAAGCCGATAGAACGAGTACGACCGGCACGTAAACCGGCGGCAACGGCATTGGGTTGATAATTATGCTCCCGGACTACCGCCATGACTTTCTCAACTGTTTTATCGCTCACACGGTATTGTTTAGCTTTGCCATTAATTACATAGCTAGCAGTCGTGCGTGAAACGCCAGCGAGACGCGCAATTTCATCCAGTTTCACATTAACCCCTTAAGTATTATTTCGCCCTGTCATTGGAGGCTGAATAGCTATACTAATACAAATAACTTTCAACAAGGTAGATCTAACCCAAGATATAACAATTGAGCAAGGGCTTAATCCATTCAGTCAGTTTAATACAAAATAAAAAGCTCTACACCGGGTAGAGCTTGGGACTTTTTCAAATTGGGCCTAACGAGTATTCTGGCTGTAAAAACCTGTATAAATATCACCTAAGTGCTCAGCCGGAAAACCATCAGTACTCAGCAACGACTAGCGTCGGGCCTGGAATGGCTACGGGCACTCCGGCAGCTTTCGCTGCTACGACCCCCACGCCATTCCCTCCCTCCGATTGAGTGTATGTCAGTAGACTACTTTTTTACTTCTTCGCCCCCAACACACCTCAACCTAACGCATAATCCGCTCACCGCGACCAACGCCCACCAAACCAGAACGAGCGACTTCAACAATCTCTCCCGCTTCACGAATGGCAGCTAAAAACGCATCCAGCTTACCGCTGGTACCGACTAACTGGACGGTATACAGGGATGAGGTCACATCAACAATTTGCCCACGGAAGATATCCGCGCAGCGTTTAACCTCTTCTCTGCCTTCACCGGAAACCCGCAGCTTCACCAGCATGATTTCCCGTTCCACACAGTCGCTTTCCGTCAATTCAGTGACTCGCAACACATCAACCAGCTTATGTAGCTGTTTTTCAATCTGTTCGAGAACTTTCGCGTCCCCTTTAGTTTGAATCGTCATACGAGATAACGTTGGATCGTCCGTTGGCGCAACGGTCAAACTTTCAATGTTGTAGCCACGTTGGGAGAACAGACCAATAACGCGAGACAGAGCTCCTGACTCATTTTCCAGTAATACCGATAATATACGGCGCATGATCAGCTCCTCTCCGTTCTGCTTAACCACATTTCATCCATCGACCCGCCGCGAATCTGCATAGGATAGACGTGTTCTCTTTCATCGACGGCAACATCAACAAACACCAGCTTATTTTTAACCGCTAATGCTTCCGCCAGTTTACTTTCCAATTCTTCCGGCTTGCTAATGGATATACCGATATGACCATAAGCTTCTGCAAGCTTGATGAAATCAGGTAACGAATCCATATAAGAATGGGAATGACGACCGGCATAGATCAGATCTTGCCACTGCTTAACCATACCCAAGAATTTATTATTCAGGTTCAATACGACAACCGGCAAATCATATTGTAGCGCAGTAGATAACTCCTGAATATTCATCTGAATACTGCCATCACCGGTCACGCAAACCACCGTCTCTTGCGGCAGTGCCAGTTTGATCCCCAGAGCTGCCGGTAAGCCAAAGCCCATGGTGCCTAAACCACCAGAGTTAACCCAGTGGCGAGGTTTATCGAATGGATAGTAAAGCGCAGCAAACATTTGGTGTTGACCAACGTCTGACGCGATATAGGCTTTACCTTCGGTTAAACGATACAGGGTTTCAATAACCGCCTGAGGCTTGATGCGATCGCCGCCTTTATCGTAGGCCAATGAGTTTTTAGTGCGCCATTCATCAATGCGCGCCCACCAACCATCCAGATTTTCAAATTGCTGAGATGCATCGCGCTGCTTCAGCAAGTCCAACATCTGATTTAATACCTGCTTGGCATCACCAACAATTGGAACATCCGCGTTAACCGTTTTAGAGATCGATGTTGGGTCAATGTCGATATGCAAAACCGTCGCGTTCGGACAGTACTTCTCTAAATTATTGGTGGTACGATCATCAAACCGCACTCCAACAGCAAAAATCAGGTCACAATGATGCATGGTCATATTGGCTTCGTAGGTACCATGCATACCTAACATCCCGACAAAATGCTTATCGGTTGAAGGAAAAGCTCCCAGCCCCATCAACGAACTGGCTACCGGTAGATTGAGTTTTTCCACCAGCGCTTTCAATTCCACATCACAGGCCGAAGTAATCGCCCCACCGCCAACATAAACCACCGGGTTCTTGGCTGCCAATAACATCTGTAGCGCACGCTTTATCTGCCCGCGATGACCTTGTATCGTTGGGTTATAAGAACGCATTGAGATTTGTTCTGGGTAAGAATACGGAATTTTAATCGCCGGATTAAGAATATCCTTCGGTAAATCAACTACCACAGGCCCAGGTCGACCGGTACTCGCAACGTAAAACGCCTTTTTCAGCACGCTTGGAATATCTTCCGCATGCTTCACCAGAAAACTGTGTTTTACCACTGGGCGAGAAATTCCCACCATATCGCATTCCTGGAAAGCATCGTTACCGATTAGCGACGTCGGAACCTGCCCGGAAAGAACCACCAGTGGAATAGAGTCCATGTACGCCGTTGCAATACCAGTTATCGCATTGGTGGCGCCCGGACCGGATGTCACCAGCACCACGCCCACCTCACCGGTCGCGCGTGCAAAACCATCCGCCATATGCACCGCAGCCTGCTCATGACGCACCAAAATATGATCGATGCCACCCACCGTATGCAGCGCATCGTAAATATCCAGTACCGCGCCCCCCGGATAACCAAATACATGTTTAACGCCTTGATCGATCAGCGATCGGACAACGATCTCAGCTCCTGACAACGACTCCATGGGGCTCTCCTCCAGGTTATTTTATGTTGTGTTCACTGGCGATTTATCGCCATCGAATTATTTATAGGGTTTTACCCATGATTATATTGAATTATGACCGTTGGTCTGCCAATCAAGAGCAGTCATTCTGATAAATCATTTCCCGGTATAAACCGCGATAACGTCAGATAAAAAATAGCCAACGGACAGCTTATTACCATACCGTTGCTTTCCCACGCTGGCAAAGGCAATTTTATGTCCGACGCAAGAAAGTTTATCTGAAAGCTAACAGATTGTTTATTGAAGCAATTGAATTTTAGATAGGATAAGAGCCGCTTTAACGGCTCTATAGGGAATGGGCATAAACAAAGAACGGGTCAACACCGCACTTACCATCGGTGGAACTTCCCCAACCGATGCTAAAGAATGGCGTGATTATTCCCGATACATCTTCTCTATTTCGCTCTGATAGCGGTTTAATATCACTTTGCGACGCAGTTTAAGCGTTGGGGTAAGCTCCCCCTGCTCCATGCTAAAAGCATCAGGTAGCAACGTAAAACGCTTCACCTGTTCAAAACGTGCCAACTCTTTCTGCAATTCATTCAGCCGTTTTTCAAACAGCTCAACAATATGGCTATTGCGCAGCAGCTCCAAACGATCTTTATAAATCAGATTCATTGAATGGGCATACTCTTCCAGACTGGCAAAACAGGGCACAATCAGCGCTGAAACAAACTTACGCGCATCTGCGACAACAGCGATTTGGTCGATAAAGCGATCCTGCCCTAACGCCCCTTCAATCGCCTGTGGAGCAATATACTTGCCGCACGAGGTTTTCATTAAATCTTTAATTCGTTCGGTAATAAACAAATTACCACATTCATCCATCATGCCGGCATCACCGGTCTTTAACCAACCATCGCTAGTGAATGCCTCGGCGGAAGCCTGTGGACGATTGTAATAACCGCGCATCACGATTGGGCCACGAATCTGAATTTCATTCTCTTCGCCAATGCGTACATCAACGCCTGGTAACGGTCGACCAATCGAGCCAAAGCGGAAACCAGTTTCTTCCCAGCAGGAAACCGTTGCACAGGTTTCTGTCATGCCGTAACCATAGGTGATATGTAAACCAACCGCGTGGAAAAACAGAATAATATTATCATCCAGTTTTGCCCCGGCAGCCGGTAAAAAGCGCACATTACCGCCTAATATACCCCGTAGCTTGGTTAGCACCAGCTTATCGGCCAAACGATGACAGACTGACAGCAGTGGGTTCAAACTTTTACCCTGATGCTGAGCCCAGAATTTACGTTGGCCACACCAAATCGCTGCGCGGAACAAGCCTCTCCGATGCCACGGCGCCTGAGCAACTTTGTCATGAATCGCCGAGAACACCTTTTCATAGAAACGAGGAACCGCACACATCACCGTTGGTTTGACATCCGACATGGCTTCACGCACTGCCGCCGTATCACGCAGATACACGTTCTGCGCCCCGGCGTGCATCACATACAAACTCCACGCTCGTTCAAATACGTGAGAAAGAGGTAGGAAACTAAGAGAGACATCCTCAGCACTCACCGTCAGACGTTCATCATGCAGGCAAAACTGGGTAGCCAGATTGCGATAATCCAGCATCACGCCTTTTGGCTCGCCAGTCGTGCCGGAGGTATAAATCAGGGTAAACAGATCGTCAATATTTCGATCGTCAATACGCGACTGCAATTCGGCTAAATGACTGTCATCCGCTAATCGACAAAAATCATCAAGATGAATAGCGATATCGCAATCACCTAAATCAATCTGACTATCGAAGGCAATAATACGCTCTAGCTGAGGACAAAGCTCACGGATGGTTAACGCCGCATCCATCTGAGCCTGCGCACCAACAAACAGAGTACGCGCTTGTGCATCGTTGATCACAAACGCAGACTGGGCAGGGGTATTAGTTGAGTAAATCGGCACACCGATAGCACGTAAATGCTGGATAGATAAATCCGTGATGGCCCAATCCATACTATTAGTAGCAAAAATAGCAACACGATCCTGAACCTGTACACCGGTACTCAACAGAGCCCGGGCAATCAAGGAAATGCGTTCGCCAATTTGTTGCCAGCTCAGAGCGTTTTCCTGATGCTGGTGCCATTCCCTGAAAGCAATCCTGTCCGGATTTTGTTGAATACGATCTTGTACCCGTGCGACAGGATGAAATTGCTCAAGAGTTTGGTTCATAAAGTTGTTTCTCATTTCAGCTTACAGCTGTTCGCTGTTTTTATGATGGGCAGTCTACATTTTCTTTCTCATGGGTCAATGAAAATTCATTGAATATGCAAAAGCAGTAACAAACTTTAACTAAGTTGACAGAGATAGAAGAAAGTCAGTCCGGGGAAATTTTTCAGAAAAAATGGAAGGGGTGTTTATCTTTCAGACAATATAGCGGCAATCAGGATAAGCATACATATTAACCCCTGAATAACCGCTTTCAGGTATAGATACCGCCATACTTTCACAGAAACGGCGGTGTCTCTTCACGCAATACGATTACTTATATTTCTGGTGATACTCGTTACGCGTCATTTTGAACTGTTGCGCCGCTTCTTTGGCCTTATCTAACTGACCCGCATCGGCTAATGCTTTAGCACCGTCAATTTCCCCCATCAATACATCTAATCCATGGCGGTAGTCTTTCATACTGGCACTATCTTTATCCTGACCTTTCAGCTTGTCCGGTACGCCCTGTTGAGCTTTAGTGGCGGCGTCTTTCATTGCAGCCAATCCCTGCTTAAACTCATCAGGAGAGTTGGTGCTTAGAATCGTGCCGTAATTTTTAGCAATCACCATCATCTGATCTTGTACTTCATTAGCCTGACTTAGTGTACTGACGGATACCAACGTCATACCAATCAGCATCGCTAACCATTTATTCATGACATGCTCCTAATTATATTATTAATAAAATTATTTTATTTTCACTGCAATAATATAGTGTAGCTGTTCTGGAAATAAAGTAAGTCGTACAGAAAAAACTCACCCTATTAATGAGCAAACGATCTTATTCGTCCAATCATCCAAGGGGCAGAAACTAAATATTTTGATTCAGTACGATAATTTCATTGAAAATACAGACTTTATAGTATGTCACTATATAGCCTTCTAAATAGCGACCTTCACTTAATACATGCATCAAATCAGATTTGGATTTTGGAAAAAACGCTATTTACCTGTCAATCAACTGAATTAGCAGGTGGTTTTTTTCATTCAAATCCAAAACAATTATTGACAAACCAACGTCAATCCAGTATCAATTTACCCCATTGCTAATTTATGACATTAAGAGCACTGAATCACATGATTAAAACTGTTCGTCTCCTCAGCCTCCTCCTCCTCGCATCTCGTTGCGCGGCTGGCTTGTGGAACTCGAACTGATCAGATTCAGACAAAACACAAGAAACCCGCGCTGCCTGCGCGGGTTTTTTTTTGACCTCGCAGGGCGTTTCAACCCGATAAACCGGTCTAAAAGTAGAAGGAACACAATATGAGCCAGCAAGTCATTATTTTTGATACCACCCTGCGGGACGGCGAACAGGCATTACAGGCCAGTCTGAGCGTCAAAGAAAAAATGCAGATCGCGTTAGCCCTGGAGCGTATGGGCGTAGACGTGATGGAAGTCGGTTTTCCGGTTTCCTCCCCCGGTGACTTTGAATCAGTGCAAAGTATCGCTCGCCAAATTAAAAACAGCCGGGTATGTGCTTTAGCCCGCTGCGTAGATAAAGATATTGATGTAGCCGCAGAAGCATTGCGCGTAGCCGAAGCCTTCCGTATTCACGTGTTCTTAGCTACCTCCACCTTACATATTGAATCCAAGTTGAAGCGCTCTTTTGAAGATGTGATGGAAATGGCTATCCGTTCAGTGAAAAGAGCCCGTAATCACACCGATGATGTCGAATTCTCCTGTGAAGATGCAGGCCGTACCCCAATCGATAATCTGTGCCGTATTGTCGAAGCGGCTATTAATGCCGGTGCTACCACCATTAACATTCCTGATACCGTCGGCTATACCGTTCCACGTCAGTTTGGCGGCATTATCGAAAGTCTGTATCAACGCGTTCCTAACATTGATAAAGCCATTTTGTCGGTTCACTGCCATGATGACTTGGGCATGTCGGTAGCCAACTCCATTACCGCCGTTCAGGCCGGTGCTCGTCAAATAGAAGGCACCATCAACGGTATCGGCGAACGTGCCGGTAACTGTGCGCTGGAAGAAGTGATTATGGCGATTAAAGTGCGTCAGGATATCATGGGCGTGCACACCAATATCAATCATCAGGAAATTTACCGCACCAGCCAGTTGGTCAGCCAACTGTGCAATATGCCAGTACCGGCGAATAAAGCCGTGGTCGGTTCCAATGCCTATGCCCACTCTTCCGGTATTCATCAGGATGGCGTGCTGAAGAACCGTGAAACTTACGAAATCATGACGCCAGAATCCATCGGTTTCAGCCAGGTTCAGTTAAACTTAACCTCCCGCTCTGGCCGTGCCGCCGTGAAGCACCGTATGGAAGCCATGGGATATAGCGAAAATGATTACTCGCTGGACGATTTATATGCCGCCTTCCTGAAGTTGGCCGATAAGAAAGGTCAGGTATTTGATTACGATTTGGAAGCTTTAGTCTTCATTAGTAAGCAGCAGGAAGAGCAGGATCATTTTTCTTTGGACTATTTCAGCGTACAGTCAGGTACCAATCTGATGGCAACAGCCTCAGTGCGTTTAGCCTGTGGTGATGAAATCAAGTCAGAAGCCGCTACCGGTAACGGGCCAGTAGATGCCGTTTATCAAGCCGTTAACCGCATTGCTGGCTACCCGATCTCTATTGTGAAGTATCAGTTAACCGCAAAAGGTCAGGGTAAAGATGCATTAGGTCAGGTGGATATCGTGGCTGAATATGAAGGTCGCCGCTTCCACGGTGTTGGTCTGGCAACGGATATCGTTGAGTCTTCTGCCTTGGCATTAGTTCACGTATTGAACCACATTTGGCGGGCGCAGCAGGTTGAACAACAAAAACAGCGCTTGGCCCAATCAGTTGAATAATTTTAAAACACATTAGCAATAACAAAATAAATCATAAAGTATGGAGCAAATATGACGCGTTCTTATCACATTGCAGTTCTGCCCGGAGATGGCATCGGCCCAGAAGTTATGCAGCAGGCGACAAAAGTATTAGATGCGCTGCGCAAGCGCTTTAATATGGATATCACGACCAAAGAATATGATGTCGGTGGTGCTGCCATTGACCGCCACGGTATGCCGCTGCCAGCGGAAACCGTCGCAGGCTGTGAACAGGCTGATGCGATCCTGTTTGGATCGGTTGGCGGGCCAAAATGGGAGCATCTGCCCCCTACCGAACAACCAGAACGTGGCGCGTTATTACCATTAAGAAAACACTTCCAGTTATTCAGTAACCTGCGTCCGGCTAAACTGTATCAGGGTCTGGAAGATTTCAGTCCATTAAGAAGCGATATCTCCCATAAGGGCTTTGATATCTTATGCGTACGTGAACTGACCGGCGGTATTTACTTCGGTCAACCAAAAGGCCGTGAAGGTTCCGGTCCTCAGGAAAAAGCCTTTGATACCGAAGTGTATCATCGCTTTGAAATCGAACGTATTGCTCACATCGCGTTTGAATCGGCCCGTAAACGCCGCCATAAAGTGACGTCTATCGATAAGTCAAACGTACTGCAAAGCTCCATCTTATGGCGTGAAGTGGTCAGTGAAGTGGCCAAGCAATATCCAGACGTAGCCCTGAATCATATGTATATCGACAACGCCACCATGCAAATGGTGAAAGAGCCATCTCAGTTCGATGTGGTGTTATGCTCTAACCTGTTTGGCGATATTCTGTCCGATGAATGTGCCATGATCACCGGCTCGATGGGAATGCTGCCATCTGCCAGCCTGAACGAAAAAGGTTTTGGCTTATACGAGCCTGCTGGTGGTTCCGCTCCGGATATTGCTGGAAAAGACATTGCTAACCCAATTGCCCAAATTCTTTCCCTGTCCTTATTACTGCGCTACAGCCTGAATGCCGGTGATGCTGCCGACGCCGTTGAAAAAGCCATTAATCAGGCATTAGAACAGGGTTACCGTACCTCTGACTTAGCCGGTAATGGTAAATCCGTCAGTACCAGTCAAATGGGCGATATCATCGCTCAGTTCGTTGCACAGGGGGCATAACCATGGCCAAGACACTGTACCAAAAATTATACGATGCTCACGTGGTTTACGAAGCACCCAATGAAACACCGCTGCTGTATATTGACCGTCACTTAGTCCATGAAGTGACGTCGCCGCAGGCCTTCGATGGCTTGCGTGCGATGAAGCGCCCAGTGCGTCAGCCGGGTAAAACCTTCGCCACCATGGATCATAACGTCTCTACTCAAACTAAAGACATTAATGCCTGCGGCGAGATGGCACGAATTCAGATGCAGGAGTTAATGAAAAACTGCAAAGAGTTCAATGTCTCCCTATACGATTTGAATCACCCTTATCAGGGCATTGTTCACGTAATCGGGCCTGAACAAGGGATGACCCTGCCGGGCATGACTATTGTTTGTGGTGACTCCCATACCGCCACTCACGGCGCTTTTGGTTCTTTGGCATTCGGTATCGGTACCTCAGAAGTTGAGCATGTACTGGCAACCCAAACGCTGAAGCAGTCGCGCGCCAAGACCATGAAAATTGAGGTTCAGGGCGATGTCGCTACCGGCATCACCGCGAAAGATATCGTTTTAGCCATCATCGGTAAAATCGGCCACGCTGGCGGTACCGGCTATGTGGTGGAATTCTGCGGTAACGCGATAGAAGCCTTATCCATGGAAGGTCGAATGACCTTATGTAATATGGCGATCGAGATGGGCGCTAAAGCCGGTCTGGTTGCACCTGATGACATCACCTTCAACTACGTTAAAGGTCGTCAGTTTGCTCCTAAAGCAGATCAGTGGGATGAAGCGGTCGCTTACTGGCGCACCCTGAAATCAGATAACGGTGCCAAATTTGATGCGGTAATCAGCTTAAATGCTGCTGATATCGCACCACAGGTAACCTGGGGTACTAACCCCGGTCAGGTTATGGCGATTGATCAAGTCATTCCTGAACCCGCCTCTTTCACCGATCCGGTAGAACGCGCTTCAGCAGAAAAAGCGTTAGCCTATATGGATCTGAAAGCCGGTACCAAATTAACCGATGTCGCCATTGATAAAGTATTTATCGGTTCATGCACTAACTCGCGTATTGAAGATTTACGCGCAGCGGCAGAAGTCGCCAAAGGCCGCAAAGTCGCCCCTGGCGTGGTCGCTATGGTGGTACCTGGCTCTGGCCCGGTTAAAGCGCAAGCTGAAGAAGAAGGTTTGGATAAGATCTTTATTGAAGCGGGCTTTGAGTGGCGTTTACCCGGTTGTTCTATGTGCTTAGCCATGAATAATGACCGCTTAAACCCAGGTGAGCGCTGTGCTTCAACCAGTAACCGTAACTTTGAAGGCCGTCAGGGCCGCGGTGGCCGTACTCATTTAGTGAGCCCGGCAATGGCAGCCGCCGCTGCCGTCAGCGGTCACTTTGCCGATATCCGTAAGCTGAGCTAAGGAGACACCCAGCATGACTAAATTTACTCAACATACCGGCATTGTGGTTCCGTTAGATGCAGCAAACGTTGATACTGACGCCATTATTCCGAAACAGTTTTTGCAGAAAGTCACCCGCACCGGTTTCGGCCAGCATTTGTTTAACGACTGGCGCTTTTTGGACGATGCCGGCCAGCAGCCGAATCCTGACTTTGTGTTGAACAAACCGCGTTACAAAGGCGCTTCGATTCTGCTAACCCGTGAAAACTTTGGCTGTGGTTCATCCCGTGAGCATGCGCCATGGGCCTTAACCGATTATGGTTTTAAAGTAGTTATCGCGCCAAGCTTCGCCGATATCTTCTACGGTAACTCATTTAACAACCAGCTGTTGCCGGTGATTCTGAGCGAAACCGAAATTGATGAACTGTTTAATCTGGTGGCAAGTCAGGAAGGCGTCGAGTTTACGGTTGATCTGGAAAACCAAGCGGTTATGGCCGGCGGTAAGCGTTATGCATTCAATATTGATGCATTCCGTAAACACTGCATGATTAACGGTCTGGACAGCATTGGCTTAACCCTGCAACACGGTGATGCTATCGCCGCCTATGAAGCTAAACAACCGGCGTTTTTGCGTTGATGGTTTGATTAAGGTATTTCTCCCTTACCGTCATCCCAATTCTCGTCATCCCAATTATCCCCGCGAAAGCGGGGATCTCATCTTTAAGCCAAACATTGTCATTAAGCTAAAACCTGGATGCTGGTTTTAGCTTAATGACGAAGGGTACTGAGTAGGTTATATCGGCAATATTAATGCCGTCATCCTCACGAAAGCGGGAACGCGTAGCCGCAGGCGAAGCTAACATTCACATAGTGAATGGCCCGAAGGGGGAGCGCAGCGAATCATCTCATCTTTAAGCCAAACGTTGTCATTAAGCTAAACCTGGATGCTGGTTATCACCAGCATGACGAAGGGTACTGAGTAGGCCATATTAATAATATTAATGCCGTCATCCTCGCGAAAGCGCTGAGGAATCCCCACAAATTTTTTCTTTGGGGATTCAAAGGATTAAAGTGGGTGTTTTGTGAGCGATTTGTTCCACTTATTAGTGACTCAGTCAGAATATGATCGCATTCCCCCCCTTCGTCATTCCGGTGAAAACCGGAACGCGTAGCCGCAGGCGTAGCAAACATTCGCATAGCGAATGGCCCGAAGGGGAGCGCAGCGAATCATCTAATGTTTTCGCTTAACGACAACGCTTGGCTTAAGAACGAGATCCCCGCTTTCGCGGGGATGACGGTATAAATGTGGGAATGACAATATAAATCATAGTTAAGAATTCATGTTTATTTTTCTGGGGATTCCTCAGCGCGAAAGTGGGAATGCGTAGCCATAGATTTTCACTGGAATGACGTAGGGGAGTCGCCAACGGCGACCTGGATTCGGGGCGAAGGCGTGGGAGTGCAGAGGGCGTTCGCCTAACGCCCTCTTCTCGGCCACGTGCACCTACGTTGATTAATGCTCTGCACTGATAGTGGACGAAACTTTCGCTGTCATTAAGCTTAACTGACAAGCATTAGGACTAAATGCCCCCATTAACATTAACCTGCGGCATTCTGCGTAAGTTTATCCGCCGCTGGCTTCACCACTTTCTCACCGTGATCGCCAAAGAACTGATACAGGGCATCCGCCGCACTTTTGGTCAGAACCATAATTTCAATTCTGCGGTTCTGTGCACCGTCAGGATCGTTTTTATCCAGCAGCATCTGAGAAGACATGGCATTAACTTGCAGCACTTTGCTTTCGTCCAGACCACTTTTCTCTAACACTCTCCGTGCTTCCAGCGCCCGGTCACCGGACAGATTCCAGTTATTATAATTTTCTCGGCTCTTATAAGGCACCGCATCGGTATGGCCGGTGATAATCATTGGATTATCAATTTCATTAAACACCGGGCCAAGCTGCATCAGCAAGTCATTAAAAAAAGGTGATAAGTGCGCACTACCGCGCTGGAACATTTCCCGAGAATTATCATCCTGAATTAAAATACGTAACCCCTGCGGCACAATTTCAATATTCAGGTTAGAGCCAGCGTCCAACGCCTCGGTGATTTTTAAAATCACCCGAGCCAGTTCTTCCATTTCCATTTTGGAGTTATTTAAAGCTGCCGCCAAAGAAACCCGAGGATTAGGAATCTGTGGTAATGGTGGCTGAATCGAACGATGGGGAGCAATATTTGAGGTTTTCTCTAGCGGAATCGTTCCCGAACTCACCGGCGCTCTCACCGGCATCGGCTTCGCGGGTAAACCATCAAATGAACTAATCGGTGAAAAAGGATTACCGTCAAAAATGGAATGACGGTTAAGCATAGAAACAATTTCTTCACGCTCTTCCTGAGACACTGAGTTAACAATCCACAGCACCATAAACAGCGCCATCATTGCCAACGTAAAATCAGCAAAGGCCACTTTCCATGCGCCGGTATGCAGCGCATGATGCCCACGTTTAGACGAACGTTTAATTATCGTGGTATGACCCGACTTTCCAGCCCTCTTCATTATGCCGCTTCCATCATCTCATTAACCCAGGCATCCAGCTTGGCAAAGGTCGGTTTAGTATCTAACGGCAGCATTTTGCGTCCGGCATCCACCGCCAACAACGTTGGCTTACCGGCAACGTGATTGACTAATACGGTACGAACACATTCCAACAGTGAAAGCTGAATACGTGAGCGCTGCTCCATTGCATTAGATAATGGATCTAACAGACAATAACTAAAAAATACGCCGAGGAAAGTTCCCACCAGTGCAGCAGCAACTTTTAAACCGATAACCGCAATGGAACCATCGATAGACTGCATGGTAATAATAATACCCAAAACCGCAGCACAGATACCAAATCCAGGCATCGCTTCAGCAATACGCTGCATTGAACGGGAAGGAATTAAAATTTCATCTTCAACCGCTTCAATTTCCTGCTCAAGGATCCCTTCAAGCTCATGCTCATTAATTTTGCCCATCGCCATCAGTCGGAAGTTATCTGATACGAAGGTCATCAATTTTTTATCTTTAAGCAGTAAAGGGTAACGCTGAAATAAAGTACTCTCTTCCGGTACTTCAATATGTTGATCCAGTACTTTTAAGCCGCCATCCTGTACCATTTCCAGCAGCTCATACAGCATCATTAGTAACTGACGTTGAAATTCTGCGGTATATTCGCTTTTCTTAAATGAGGCTTTACTCTGAGCAAAAATCTCTTTTAGCACATGCTTCGGGTTAGCAATCACCAAAGCACCAAATCCAGCGCCCAAAATAATAATAATTTCAGCAGGCTGCCATATCGAAACAATTTTACCACCGGCGGCAACATATCCACCAAAAACGCAACCAAATACAATTAGCATGCCTAATAATTTCTGCATAACTTCCTCAAACTAGAAAAAACACTTAATTTTTTCAGAAATTTTCTTGTTCATCTGACAGATACGCGCTTCAGTCAGGTCCATAACCAATGCAATTTCTTTTAAACTCATCTCTTCCTGATAGTAGAGACTCAAAATCACTTTCTCACGCTCATCCAGCGACTTAATCGCCGTGGCTAACATTCTCCGGGCGATCTCTTCATCTTCAATAGAACGGCTTTGCAATACGTCCGTCTGAGATTCTGGCATCAACAATTCATCCAGACTCTCCATTGCTCTGGCACTATCCAGCAGCAAATATTCTTGATATTCCTCAGCGGAAATGCCCAGTGCCTGAGAAATTTCGTCAAAATTGGGTTCTTTACCCAGCTTTTTAGTCAGTTCACGAATCGCATCATTTAACTTATGCGTTTTCTGACGTAAACGCCGTGGCCGCCAGTCAAGCTGACGCAGTTCATCCAATATTGCCCCTCTGACCCGATGAATCGCATAAGCGGCAAACTGCTCATCTGGCGGACCGTAACGTCTTAAACAGTCCAATAATCCCATTAGCGCAATTTGTTCCATATCCTGACGATCCATAACGCTACTGGCCTGAAATGCCAGCTGGTTCACCGTGCGCTTGACCAGAGGTAGGTAGCTTTTCAGATGTGCCTCCTCTTCCTGCGCACTCATCAGAGCGACATCTTGAAACTCCGCTATCCCATGCGTTGTAGTATGCATTTCGCTCATTACTCCGTATCCAGTTCCCCGCTATTGGAAAACCATTTTGCTGATCAATACGTCATTGAATGTGACTGTCATATTCAGGCCCTTATAGGCCTTCTGATACTCAGCCAACAACTTTTTTCTTAAGTCCGATACGTTGGTGTTACGAATATCGGAGTACTTCATATTGGTCAGCAGGTTCACCGTTGAGCTCTGTATTAAAGGTATAGCACTTTCAATTTTTTTCACACTGTCGGTATCTTTGGCCGTCAACGCTAAATCCAGTAACAAATAGTGTTCATATCCGCTGGCGTTATTACCGGATAAATCAGAATTCAAAGTGATAACAATATTTTTAATGGTGACGAAGTGAACCTCAGTTTCCTTTTCTTTGGAGGAAAACAGGCTGCTAATACCGGATCCTTCCTTATCTTGTTCTTTTGTCGCCATACCATTACCGGCAAAGAACATGACGCATCCCGTTAAAGAGGCGCTAAAAATCGCTACAATTAAGGCCAGTACTATATTTTTTTTCATCCGCTCAAAATCCCTTAAGCTGTCGTTAAGATGGTGTCATCTTTCGGTTTTGCTGACTCTTCAGCCTCGGACTGTTTGGCAATTTCAGGTTCCTGAGGCTGCCCATTCGCTTGGCGATGCTGCCCCTGCTGTTGCTGCTGTCCATTTGAGGTAATTTGTACGCTAACCTGAGTAAAATTTTGTTCAACCAGAGTCTGTCTCAACTCATGGCTAATTTGTTGCAGCGCCTTATAGATATCATTCTGATTGGCATTGATCTGCACTTGCAGCTTGCCGCCGTCCATATGAAGCGAAATATCAATCTTGCCCATATCCGGTGGATCAAGGCGAATAGTGGCGTGCTGAATTCGATTATCGCTCTGGATTTGTAACCTATCGCTTAATACTGAATGCAGCTGCTGCGACCAATTTTCCTGTCTTGGCTGCATCTTTACCGTAGACCAGTTAGCAGTACGCTCAACCGTCTGGTCTTCCGTTGATAAACTATTTGGCAACCCCGTCATTATTGACGCCAGAGATGTCGATGACGATGCTGATGACACCGTCGATGAACCTTCGGTCTTGTCCAGCAGCGATCTCACCATCGTCAATGGTGTCGTTGTTGCCGCAACTTCAGGTTGAGTGTTCTCAGTGCGTAACATCGGCGTCGGATTCAGTAACTCGGTCAAATTGACGTTTGCCGCAGGCATCGCCGGACCTTGAGCCACCAGTCCATTATTTAACAATAAACTTTGTCTCATCTCCGGTGTTATCACCGGCGTCGCCCCGTTCATTGGCGTAGTTTGCTTTACCGATGCGTCTTGCGGCTGAGCATTGACATCCCCCGTCTTCGGCTTGGGAACTTCACCATTCACCAGATAGGCCAACAATGCCGCAATACCTTCCTGAGGATTACCTGCAGACAGATTCTCCAACAGCAACGCAGGATCGATTTGCACTTCACTACCAGACTCCGGTAGCGTTAAATCCGAGTTTTTATCGGCCATTTCATTGACGTGCGCGGTTAATGCCGGCAATAAATCCGTCAGTGAGAATGTCGCTCCATCCTGCCCTTGACTAGCGCTGGATAATAAGCCCATCAGATTCTCCAGTGGACTTGCCTGTGCCGAGGATTGTCCTGACGCAGGAGAAGAAAACTGGGCAAAAGAGTTAATATTCATTTAGCTACTCTTCCTCATGAAATCCAACCGAGGCGTAGGCTGCCATGCCCTCGCGATTACTCCGATGATGCCGCATTTTGCTTTCGAGTATGACTTGTTCACGACGACAATATTCGATAGTTTTCAAATGCAACTGCTGGAGGCGCTTAAGCGCTTCCAGCGTTTCAGGTGAGAGATCATCCCGCTGACGAAATGTCAGTAATAACTGAGCCACTTTCTGATCAACTTCAAGCAATCGAACCCATTGATGCAGCGAAGCTACGCGCTTTAATTCAATACCTAACTCGCGAATGGCGTTAACCTCATTAACCTCATTCACTTTTGGTACCCAGATTCTTCCAGCCATCGTGGATATTGGCCAAAATAGCTTCAACTTCTTCAATTTGAGTAATTGACAGCTTATCGCTGGCATCGTACAGACGATAAACGCTGTAATCGTACAAGCGGGCTAAATTAATAGACAGCTCGCCGCCTTTTTCAAAATCCAACGCACTGGTTAAGGCGTTCAGAATATCAATACATTTATTGATACTGTGAGCCTTACGCTCATAGCGCTTAGCTTCAATATGGCTTTTTGCCCGCACTAATTCATCCATTAGGCCGTCAAAAAGCATAATCACTAATTGATAAGGCGTTGCCGCTGCCGCTTGCATTGCCAAATCGGATTCCTGATACAGCGAGTATCCATCTGTTTGATTGCTATACATAATTGTCCTTATTTAACTCACCAGCCGGTCTATTTTGTTGTGGTAAACATACTCAACGTTGAGTTCATTTGTGCCATAACTTTCTGTAACTGACTGAATTGCTTAAGATAGCGGCTATATGATGTGTTATAGCGCGTTTCAATCAAGGCTTCGCGATCGGTCAACTGGCTCTCTTTACGATCCAGCGTTTCCTGACGCATTTTCAGTTCGCCTTTAGAAGAACTGAGGTAGCCATCCATTAATTTATCAACACCTTTAATCAGCCCATCGTTGCCGTTAAAGAAATTGGTCAATGCGGCAGGCTCTGACTTAAGGAGTTTGCTGAATTTATCGCTATCCAGTTTCAACTTACCTTCACGATCGGCGGTAATACCAAACTCAGTTAACTGATGACCGCCAAAGTCAGCGCGGATAATGCTGTTCAACTGGCGTTCCAGCGCCATAATGCCCGAGTCACCGGCAAAAGGACCGCGATCTGAACGGTTGCCACCACTCTTAGTCAGCGTACCTAAATCCGTCGCCAGCTTGTTATAGGCGTCGATAAAAGACTGCATCTTCTCTTTGGTCACCGTATCATCGGTGCCAACATTGATTCTTAGTGCAGCATCACCAGGCTTACTCGCCTGATTAAACTCAAGCGTTACACCTTGGATCAGGTTGGTGAAGGTATTGGAGTCATTGGTAACTTTAATACCTTTACCCTCTTCACCAATCCACACCTCGGCATCTTGAGCCTTAGTAATTTCAGTTTCTTGAGCGTTAACAAATGCACTACCGCTCATCGTTACATCAATTTGGTTTTTCGCTCCGGTTTCATCGCTGCTTAACATCAGCGAAATCTCACCATTAGAGCGGATAACGGAAGCGGTCATTCCTGGATTATCATCATTACCGTTAATGGCTACAGCTAGCTCTTCAATACTGTTGATATCGGTCATATCAATATCAAGCTGCTTACCATTCATCGACAGAGAAAGCGTTCCGCTACCGTTGGCAATATCATCATCGGTGATGTTAGTCAGCGCCGACTGATGTGCACTTGCCAGTTGTGAAACAAAAAAGGAGTAGTTGCCTTTAGCCGCGTTTGAATTGGTGGTGATATTCGCCATCCCTTCAACACTGGCCTTTGCCGAAGTCTGCAACATACCGTTATTAGTTTTATTTAGATCGTTCATTGCGGTACGGAAATCACTTAACGATGTTCTTAGTGATTTCAAAGCAGCCTGTTGAGAAGCCAGCTGTTTTTGTTGTGATACAAGTTGCGTCTTCATCGTCAAGATGTCGTAATACGCAAGTTTCTCAGCGGTACCCTGTGGATCTAAATTTAAAAAATCTGACATACACCTTCTCCTCTCTTCTTATCTAGCAAGTTCCATGCCAAAAAATAATTCGTTATAAAACAAATCAATAAACAAGATGCGGAAGGAAACCTTCCTTTTCGACCATTGGGAAATAGACCGTATTCTTCCGCTATTTCCCCATGCCTAACGGATTAAGACCATTAGCACCTTGGTTATGGCGTAATCCCACTAATCTAGAGCGGTACAAAACAGTGAAAACTTAATAACAAATAGAAAATATGTAGGATGAAATAATTTAGATGGGAAAAGTGTCAGATTAAGGCGGAATTGAGAGGTAAAAAAAACACCGCCATAAAGGCAGTGTTTTTATCTATACATTCTGTGGGAAAATTATCCCAGCAGTGACATAACCATACCAGACATGCTGTTAGACTGCTTCAGCATTGACATGCTGGTTTGTGCTAACATTTGGTTACGGCTCATGTTAGAAGCTTCAGAAGCGAAGTCTGCATCCATGATGTTACCGATAGCTACGTTAGTGTTGTCTTTCATGTTAGACAGGTTGTTCGCTGTGTGGCCCAGACGGTTAATGTTGGCACCCAGAGTAGAACGAACACCACTCACGTTATCTAATGCAGTATTGATGGTATCAATCATGCCGTTTGCTTTGTCTGCAACACTGATATCAGCTGCACCAACGGTGGTTTTTAGCTCAGTATCCAGCGCTGTTAATTTAGTGCTTAAGTCTAATGTCATAGTTTCGGTAGAGCTTGCACCGATTTGGAACTTAACTTCAGCGCCTAACTTTTTGTCACCAAACAGCTTGTCGCCGCTGTAGCTGGTGTTTTCCATGATGTTACCCAGTTCTTTACCTAACTCGGCGAATTCAGACTGCATAGAAGTTAAGTCTTTTGCGGTGTTAGTGCCGTTTGCTGCCTGGGTAGACAGATCTTTCATACGGTGCAGGATGTTAGTCACTTCATCGAACGCACCTTCAGCTGTTTGCAGCATTGCTGTTGCATCAGAAATGTTACGTTGAGCAACGCCCATACCGTTTGACTGTGCTTGAAGACGAGTCGCAATTTGCAGACCAGCAGCATCATCAGCGGCTGAGTTAATACGTTTACCGGTACCTAAACGTTCCATAGCGGTGCTCAGTGCGCCGTTAGATTTGTTCAGAGAGTTGGTAGAAGCCATTGCAGAAGCGTTAGTGAAAATTGATAGTGCCATTATATTATCTCCTAAATATAAACCTGTTTTTCTATCCGTTGTGGTTAGTACTTAATATAAACGACACAATCAATCGTAATATTAAGTCCTCCAGTCACTTTTTTTATTCTTTTTTGCTAAATAATTTTATTAGCAATGAAATATCAGAGATAACGCCCATATCCGGGCGTTATTTCAACGATAAAATTAACCCAGCAGAGACATCACCATGCCAGACATACTGTTAGATTGCTTCAGCATTGACATGCTGGTTTGTGCCAACATTTGGTTACGGCTCATGTTAGAAGCTTCAGAAGCGAAGTCTGCATCCATGATGTTACCGATAGCTACGTTAGTGTTGTCTTTCATGTTAGACAGGTTGTTCGCTGTGTGGCCCAGACGGTTAATGTTGGCACCCAGTGAAGAACGCACGCCACTGACTTCGTCCAGAGCGGTATTCAATGTATCGATCATGGCGTTTGCATCAGTACCTGTTGCGATGGTACCGGTCTTCAGCGCGGTAACACGATCGGTAACTTTAGTCAGATCGGCACTGATATCCAGAGTCATTTTTTCAGATGAAGAAGCACCGATTTGGAAATCTACAGCCGCTCCCAGCTTAGTGAACAATTTGTCACCGCTGTAAGAGGTGTTAGTCATGATATTGTCCAGCTCTTTACTTAGCTCACCAAACTCAGACTGCATAGAGGTTAAGTCTTTAGTGGTGTTAGTGCCGTTAGCTGCCTGAGTAGACAGGTCTTTCATACGGTGCAGAATGTTTGTAACTTCATCAAATGAGCCTTCAGCTGTTTGCAGCATTGCTGTTGCATCAGAAATGTTACGTTGAGCAACGCTCATACCGTTTGACTGCGCCTGAAGACGAGTAGCAATTTGTAGACCAGCAGCATCGTCAGCTGCAGAGTTAATACGTTTACCAGTACCTAAACGCTCCATTGCAGTACTCAGAGCATTATTAGATTTATTCAATGAATTGGTAGAAGCCATTGATGAAGCATTTGTATAAATTGATAGTGCCATGTTCCATATCTCCGCAAGTTTAGATTCAATTTCTATCCATAGTGTGGTTAGTACTTGAGATAAACGGCACAAATTCTTCCAGAATTAAATTCAAAGTATAAAATAAGATAAAAAGTCTAATTAAAAGAATAAATACAGCTAATAACACTAGCAACATTTCAATAAAAAGATTAATCGCAACAGAATGGTGGATATAACCGTTCTAATCACCGCTCTACTATGTCGAATGGAGCAAATAGGTTATCTGACGCCGAAAAAACTCAATGCTATTGATACACCTCAAACCTTATCTGGCCGTCCAACTCGGTCAAATCACGAACCCGTCCCTCATTTCCTGTTGCCGGAAAATCTAAACGCAGTTGCAGAGTCAATAAATGACGATCGTCCCCGGCATATTCTGACGCTAAGGTCGTCAGTTGGCTCCCTGGTGACAATATGACTGACTGCCCGGATGATACCCGCCGCTCTTCTTGTTGCGCAGCACTGAGCCTCAATTCGGTATCCCTACCGTTATACTGCATCGATAACAGCGACACTAACATCCTACCCGCGGTGCCAAAACGGAAATACTGGCCACTAACATCCGACTCACCGTCAATCAGCAACGTTATCGGCCCCTCCTCCGCACACTCTGCCGTCACAGTCAGTTCCTGACGGGTAAACAGCATGTCCGCATCGGCAGAATAACGCTGACTACCCAGCGCTATTTCCGGGCGTGCCGCCACCACCTGACAGCCTTGTGCAATGCTGTGTGCAGCAACACCCCATAACACTAATGCCAAGCTAACAAACTGAAATAATTGATTTATGTTACGTTGCACACATCCACCTTTATTATGCGATTAACTGCATGTCGCTGTGATACTTTCATATGCCTCACCCTTCCCTGCTTTTTCAGGCACAGAATAATGCAGGCTACAGCTTTGCTCTTGCCAACGTGCCATAAGCGGACGTTGGCCGTTTAAGTCAGTGAGAAACACCGTCCCAAAATCCACTGCCGTAGTCACATAACTACCGTCCTCAGTGGTAATGGCGCTGCCCTTCGGCAAGGGTTTTCCATCCGCCATCGTTACCGTCAGCAGCCCATTACGCGTTTGCTGTAGAAGAAAGCGGGTATCGGTCACGGCACCATGCCCAGCAACCACCTGTCGATAGCCATTGTTGACGTCGATATTTTCCGGCAATTGTTCGGTGTTCAACTCAATTTTACCGGGAGCATAGGCTGGTAAACCAGGCACAACCGCTTTCCCCCGCCAATCTGTCCATACCGTTCCCTGCGGAGTATTGATTTCCACTCCGCTGACGGCAGGTTCCACCGCTACCACGCCAAAGGTGTCGTGAATCTTATGCGGTGAAAACACAATCCCCTGCTGATGTAGCACCACACCACCGGATAAGGTGCCGGAGTAGTTACGTACATTATTATCCTCTGCATAGCCATATAGCCCCGCAGTGGTGTAATGCAGGTTGCCGGTCAAATTACCCGATAAGCTATTATTACGTTCCTGTTTTAAATTGTGCTCTGCCGCTAGCGACCAGTTGCTATTTTGCGTCATGCTGCCACTCGCCTGCATACCCGCCACCGATGAATCCGATGAATGACGGTAATAACTGCTGACCTGCTGCCCACCCAGCGGAAAACTAAAGTTAACAAACACGCTGTCACGATCGGTATCATGACACCGATAAGACTCGTGACAGTCGCGCAGATGCCGACTCTGGCGCTGCCAGTTTACTGATGCACTCATAAAACCAAAGTTACGGTTCCAGGTAGCCATCAGGCGGCGGGTGTCCCCGCTATTATTCCCTTGACGAATCTGACTGGCAGAGATCGAAACATTACCCAGCATCCTCTGGTGCCAGCTCATTCTCAGACCGGCACTGGTTCGATTGTAAGGAGAATCGGTAATGGAAACTGAATCTGTTAGCTCGCGATAACCGGGTGAATACCGGGTGATATCCCCACCAAAGCCAATATTCATCGGCGCTTGCCAGTTCACCGAGGCGGTACTCTTTGCTCCCCGCCGATCGTGGTTCCGATCCTGACTCAATGCCATAGACAGACCCATCGATATTTTCTGGTGTGGGCTAACGGTCAAACCTGCACCGCCCGCCAAATAATCAGAAGCGGTGATAGCCCCCGCCTCCAGTAATACCTGACGGGAAAGCCCCCAACCATCAGACAGGCTGGCCACCCAAGGGCGCTGATAGTCTTGGCTGACATCATCAGCTCTCAGGCGACCCAACGCCAAAGACCAGCTTTCTGGTGCCTTTGGTACCAGACTACGGAATGATGCCGCAGTGACGGTATACGCTTCTTCCTGCCCGCTCGGCGTTATCACCTTTAGGTGTAAATCGCCGGTAGTGTTCAAGACAGGAATATCGGTCAGCGTAAAGGGGCCAACCGGTACCAACGTAGAATAAATCAGGATTCCATTCTGACGAATGTCCACTCGTGACTGGTCGGCTCTGGCCATCCCATTCACTTGCACACCGCTACCCAACTGGTTCAGTGCGGTCTGCGGCACCAACTGCATGCCATCAATCGCCGCACCAGTCAGTAGATTATTGGAAAAGTTTATCTGCCCGGCCTGCAGCAACTGCTTTCTATTCACCAGCGTTTTTTGTGCGTATATATAAGCATTATCGAAAGTGAATCCACCTGCGCTGCTCTGGCGCAGGTTATGAGTACCTCGAACCATCCAGTCACCGACGTTAAGGCCAGTTTCCAGGTTCAGGTAACTAAAATCTGAACGGCTAAAATCAGAGGTAAAATGTGAATGATAAGCCGAATAATTTAGCAGGCCGGCGGTACCGCCCTGTTGATAATTTTTTTGATTATTTTCCTTCTCCAGCGCTTCAGGCGGCACCACAATCTTGACTTCCTGAGTCGCTGGCAGCAAAGAGATCGTCGCGGTTGGCCAGACATCGGTTAACGCCGGGCACGCGTCGGCTTGCGCCGAATCCCGCGGCAGGGAAGAGGTAAGCTGAATACCTGCTAACGTAAAAAATGATTCATCCGCACACATCTCACCACGGCGACCGAAATTGAGCCTCTGCATACCCCGGCTGGCACCGTTTATCTGTAACGCCACTTCCATAATACCCGGCGTAAAACGAGCACCTTCAGAGAAGTAAGCCGCAGTGGATGGATCAATACCGAGAGCCTTCAACCGACTCTCATTGAAGCGTGTCGGTCGGGAACCTTCAGCTTGCACAGAATACGCCCAACAGAAACCCGTTAGCGTAATAGCCATAATCAGTAATGAGCGGTGAAGTATTTTCATAATACTGAGCAATTATTTCCCGCTCAGAAGGGCTTTTTGTTCCCCCACATCAAACCCGTAACGCGTCACTGGGGAAAACACGACTTGTTGCTGACTGCTAAGACGAATACCGTTAGGCACGGTAGCAAACAGGCTTTCACCAGGCAGGATATAGTTTTTGCTCAGAGACAGAACTTTCCCTGCTGGCTGCAACGTGATCTGCGGTGTCAGACGCACCACATGACGCCCGGTATTGGTCACTTTTAGACGATCAGCACTCACAGACCAGTCCAGATCGACCCACATATCGCGTTTATTACTCAGTCCTTTCGGCACAATAATCACCGGTAAGTCCTGACGCACTGAAACAGATATTTGACTATTATCAGAGGTTTGTTCAGTCACCCCTTCAAAATAAACGCGCTTAATATGTTCATGCTGCAGCGGTGTATTGCTGTTCAAGACAAAGCGTACTCGCTGAGACTGACCGGGTTCTAAACGCGCCACAGGTTGGGTCACAATCAGGCGAGGTTCACGATCGTCAGATAGCTCAACAATTTTGGTATACAACAGCACCGGAACACTTTCAGTATTTTTTACATTAATGCTGCCGCCTTTCTGTGCTTCGTTAATAATAACGGCGGAAGACTCCGGTAATACTCCGGATGCATGTGCTCCAACAGTAAAAATTGATAACACCGCCAATAATAAACAGGACAACAACGTTGATCTTTTATGGCCCAAATGAGGGGGCGCGACAGAGAATAACTTATTCAAGCGGTCGCGCTTAACCAAGAGTAAATAAGCAGACAATTGAAAATTCATACAAATACACTTTATAGAAAATGGTCTTGATAAAAAGAACGGCGGATAAGTATTGTCTGGCAGGTGACTGCCAGACAATATGGTGATGGTTTACAGATATTGCAGGGTTATAGTGGTGTTGGCGCTAAAGTTAATAGCGTCTTTCGCCTCATCCACGACTTTAGGATCAACGGCAGCAGAGATATTGATAATTCCAGCGATATTAGAAGCGCTCTGTGGTACCAGGCCTTTTCCCCAGGTATGCCATTTAGTGCCATCTTGATTCATTAATGAGTTAACGTTCTTACTGTCCGCCGCCCAAGTACTTCCGTTATTATCGGAATATATCAGCTCGGCATCGTCACCATCTACCGTTGCACTGGCCAGAATAGCGGTAAAATAACCGAGCTCTTGCTCACCAACCATGCCCAAAATACCGAGTTGCTGTTGCTCACTATTCATCGTGCTCGTATCACTAAAGTAGCTTCTGATACCAAAACCAGGCTTGGTCGCTGGTTGGCTATCCGCTTGTGCAGATATCGCCACTTTTGCCGGAGTGCTGCATTGGATATTAAAATTAACAGGCTTATGCTTCAGCTGATATCCATTTTGCTCTGGGCCTTGCTCTTTCAGCTCGCCAATTTTCAAATTGCCATAATCCGCTGAACCATCAATAGAAATAGCGCACGCAGAAGGAGCCAATGTGCCTTTTACAGTAATTCTGGCAGATTCAGCCGCAATAGCAGAAAGGGAACATGTGGAAGTGACAAAAAGAAGAAACAGTGCCGTACTTTTACAGACTTTCATTTAAATACCATTATTAAAATTAGCTAACATTACACTCTCTCTGAGAGCCACACTTCCTCCATGAAAATACATTAACGCAACATCTAGTGTTGAATTCCATCAGAATACCAAAACAAACAACCACACCTAAAAATTAGGCGGGATATTATAAATCTAAAAACAACATATTTGAAAGCCATAAACCAACGTTAATTATTATTATTTAATAAATAATTCCAGTTAAAAGTAAAATACCGACACTAAATAGAAACAATAAAAAAACAATCACCGATAAATCGCAACACAATGGAAACAATCAACGCATAAATAATTTAAGTTGCACTTA
Organism: Pragia fontium DSM 5563 = ATCC 49100; assembly: GCF_900112475.1. GTDB lineage: Bacteria > Pseudomonadota > Gammaproteobacteria > Enterobacterales > Enterobacteriaceae > Pragia > Pragia fontium. The sequence goes on from NZ_FOLW01000001.1 coordinate 172,003, forward strand.
AAAAGGAACATTATCTTTACAGGGAAAACAAGGAAGTATTGAAGTAACCGCATTCAAAGAACGGTAAGAGGTAAATTGGAAAAACAGTGAGCACTCACCGCGATCATATCAACTCACTTTACAGTAGAAAAATGAGCATAACTCACCAGCAAACCAAGTATTTGGAGCAGTAAGCCCACAAATTCTAATGTATTCACGTTATTTGACGAGCTTAATACACAATGTAGCGTATAAAAAACAGCAAAAAAATAACCAGTAGAATCTACAATAAAAAAACAAGAAATAAGAACATTTAAGCAGTTAGTAAACTAACACTAATAATCGCCAGTCATAACGTTACGAAAAAATCGTTACCCAAATTAAAGCCGATAAAAAGATAAAAAAAGATTTACTCTCTGGCAAATAAGTAGCTTCATATTTAGGTGAAAATCGTATTTTTCCATTATAAATAGTTAAAATAACCATACTTTTTATATGGTTTATTCGATTTTTATCATAGAAATAGTCTTGCTCAAATAAAATAAAATCGATTTATTTTTTATATTAATTTTCACATTAATTTCAAAAAAAATATTTTTAACAAAAAAAGAACATCCAGAAAACATTCCGCCAAATGACAACAACAATCATCACACATATTAATTAATAATTAATATCCTTTTTTTTCAAGATGATAAATTAAAAATCAATGTTTTTAGATATAAAAATCGCGAAGATTAATGATGAGAATATTATTTAGTTACAACTATTAATAAAATATTATTTGAGTCAGGTTGATTATTTCAAAGGTTTAAAGTAAAAATATAGACATAACGGCTATAGGATTCAGCTTAGGAAAAACCAGCATTAATCTTACATTGATTGTTCATAACGCTTAACATCTATCTCTGTAAGAGTTTTTATAACCCCTGCTATTCCTCCTTCAGAACGGACTCACCGGTAAATAAACTGATATTAAAATGGCTATAAAAGAATTCTATTTTTCTCTTTCCTGCCGTTTTAGTTCTAATTATTAACGATAGAGCATCATTAAGACGCGACAAAAAAGGTTTTTACCTCATTAAACATGAAAGATAATAACATGCACTGCTTCGTCAATGGTTGGCTAATCGATCATGAGTCGGGTTCCATCATCCACAAGGAAACAAAGGAAGTTAAACGCCTTGGTGAATACCAACTGAAATTATTGGATACATTAGCCCAGCATGCTGGCGTCGTTCTTTCCAGAGAGCGGCTTACCAGTCTGGTCTGGGAAAAACGCGTTATTGGTAACAATAGCCTGCCAAATGCTATCCATGCATTAAGAGCGGCTTTGGACGATGATGGCAAAAATCAAAAAGTCATCAAAACCATTCCCAAGAAAGGTTACTTACTGGAAAAAGAGTTCTGCAAATATCAAGAGCAGGAAGCCCCAAGTAATCCGGATATCGCTGATGATGAACCACTCTCTAACACATTGAGTGATACACCCGCTCCTGAAGCGACAAGTATGGAACTTGAGCAATGTTTGGAAAACCATCAGGGAGAAGAGCAAAGCACCGAGCATCAGGCGGGCAATCTTAATTCATCCGCGACTGCCACCATCATCAGCAAAATACCAAGCAGACGTAGAAGATATCCGTTTTATATTGGTGCTGTTGTCATGGCGGCACTGGCTTTTGCTATTGGCGTATTTTTCTTTAATCCCAACGCGCCGATATCCCCACCTCAGGGGATGGTGATCAATAAAGAAGTCAATCAGCCCTACGATCACATTAATCTTTATCAGGTGTCGAAAAGCTCAATACCTTTGAGTCAGGCTTCTTACAGCGTACCGGAACGTTTGAAAGAATCGCTGAACAACATAAATGGTAAGTTACGCCAAAGTAATGCAACACTCGATGTCTATTATCGGGCGACTGATTCAATACTGCATTACACTATTTCTATAAAGACCAGTTGTGAACACAAAGAACTCAGCATGAATATTTACCACTGGCGTATTAATAACGAACGACTGAATACACTGATTTACCATGAAACAGAGAGAAAACTTAATGAGCTTGCTACGTGTAATAATTAAAGGCCTGGTACTTGTGTCTGGTCTGGTAGCAATTAGCCTATCGCTGGTTAATATAGCTTCCGCTAATTCACCAGAAGTGCAGGATAGTGAAATCCTAAAAGATATGGATCTTGAGTCGCAACTTGGTTTCTACGATCTGCTGTCAAAAAAAGAAGAGGTTTATGACGTTCGGCTCTATCCTGGTATGCAGGATATTCTGGTTAACGTGACCACTCCAAAGAACAGCCGACTAATCATCAAAGGAAGAATGGTTCTGGATACTCAGGTTAGTGGAAATAACAGTTTTAAATTTTCCACCATTTATTACTACAATCCGATGCCTGACCAGCTCATTGATAGTGTAATGGACAGCTCAAAACGGGAGCCACTGCTAATAAATAGCTACGCAACTGAAACCGATCAACTGGTTGTAACACAAAATGGCCTGCTGTTTGTTCATCCTAAAGGAAGCAATATATTACAAGTACTTGCGCCCAAGCCACTAGCAGCACCAGCTAGCAATAAAAATGGTTAATCGGTAAGAAAAAAGCAATCTGATGGGATAATACCGTTTACTTGAGTATGTTCACTTTATAGGTAATGACTTATTCACTCTGTCATCTCAATATTTACTTTGTAAATCTGTTAGTTACCTCGAGATCCCATCACTAATCTTGTCATCCCAGCGAAAGCTGGAACGCATAGCCGTAGGCGAAGTAAACATTCACATAGTGATGGCCCGAAGGGGGAGCGCAGCGAATCATCTCACCCTTAGGCCAAACGTTGTCATTAATCTAAAACCTAGATGCTGGTTTTCACCAGCATGACGAAGGGGGTTAGTTTTCACCGGAATAACGGAGGTTGTTTTAGCTTGTTATTCCCTTAACCCAACAAGTTTCTTACCGTTAGGCTACGAACATTAGCCTGACCACCAAGTGCCTGAGTGACGGTGCTAAAATCATTACTTCCGGAACTCAATTTATCAGACAGAATCGCTGAAGCTTGCAACGCGGCTCCCTCATTCTGAAAGGTTGCCATACCGTCAATACGCGAACGCACATTGTCTTTAATTTGCATAAGCTGTCGACGCTGGCCATTCACCTGCTCCAAAATGCCCTGGATATCTCTCAACTGAGATCGGGCACCAGACAGGTTATCGCTAACCTTACGAATCGTATCTTCCGGTGCAGGTTCAGCCACGGCCTTCAGCGGATAAAAGACCCCATCAGGATAACGCTGTCCTTCACCTCTGACGCTTAAATGCTCAGATACCCGCTCCCATTGGCTCTCATTAACTGCAAAAACCACCTGATTACCATCAACCGATTTTCCCTGAACGCCAAACTTACCTAATCCAAGATTAAGGCTTCTCAGTACCTGCGAAGGTGAACTATTCTCTCGAATCGTCACCGCGGCAATATCGCGCTTGGTACCCGCCAATGAGAAAATTAACGTTTCTCCCTCTGGCTTCTGCAACACATTGCCAATTCCCTGTAGCGAGAAATTCACTTGAGGCTGTTTCTCACCCAATACCGCATTCAACCGACGGTCTACTGTGCCACCAGAATATGCATTACGCTTATCCATCAGCGATGTCAGGCTATCAGCATGCTTTTGCAGCTTAGCGGCACTCACGGCACCGTTGGACGACACACCTTGGCGCAAAGCCAACAGATGATTCTCCACTTTACGCAAAAAATTATCCGCTTGTTGGACAGACGTTAGCTGCTCATTAAGCTGAACGTTATAGCGTAATGGCCGAGTAGAAATAAAGGGGGAATCGGGAAAGTCTGACGGGCGACTTCCGGTAACTTGCCCAACGCCAGCCGTACGAGAAACCTGTCCCCGCGAAAGCGGGGAAGTGGAACTAAAACTATTGGGTGATTGTAAAGCTACTTGCATAACCCGCTCGGTTAAATCGCATCAAACAGCGATAGTCTGGTAATTTGTACGTAGGTTGCCTGAGTAGCTTCCATCGCGACCATATAACCCTTTAACTTGATAGAGGCTTCAGCATAATCCAACTCGGACAGATCCTTTTGAACCAGCTCATTTGAAGTCGCCACATCAGTATGGGCATCACCCAGCATGCTCAGCGTATTCTGACGCCCACCCAGCTCGGTAACTTTTGAACTCACGGCATCATAAGCATCATCAACCGTATCAATCATGTTCTTCATTGCATCGGAAAACTCTTCAGAACTGAAGTCAGTATTTGGATCTTTTAGCTTGCCAACCAACGAATTAAGATCATTGAGAAGGTCGTGACTTCCATCGAAAAACACATCACCCACGGTGGTATTTTCTTTAATATCAATGCCGTTAGCTACCGTGGTTTCACGCTGACTATTATTGCCCTGAAAAACGTACTTACCGGAAGCCTCATCAAACACTACGGTTTGCACACCAGTTTTAGTACCAGAGAAAATATAACGTCCATCTTCGCTTTTGGTGTTCAGCTCTGCGACAACCGAGTCCAACATCGCCTGCATTTCACTGGCATAGCCATCCATATCTTTAGCGGTATTGGTGGCATTAGAAGCGGTTAGCAGCTTATCTCTCAAAGAAAGCAGCTGTTTATTTATCGCATCCATATGCGTTTCTTGTTGCGCTAAGCTACCGGAAACCGCAGTAATATTGCTCTTATACTGACCAATCGCCGCCTGTTCACGACTTAACTGAACCAAACGCGTACTGGCAATAGGATCGTCTGAAGGCACCAACACCCGTTTCTTTTGGGACATTTGCTCCATGGTTTTATTCAGCGCGATTGAGTTATTATTGATACTTCTTAGCATCGCTGATGATGTGTGTAAGCTACTGATTCTCATTTAATTATTCCTTTATTATTCATTTCAGGCTCCCGTGACTGCTGAGCTATTTCCTGCTCTTATGTCGTCAGCCACACCTGACAAAACAAGGGCTTAATACTGTCTTAGAACAACGCCAGTAAATCAGAAAAAATCTGATCGCCAGTGGCGATAACTTTCAGATTCGATTGATAAGCCTGGGTATAAACCAACAGATTAACCGCTTCTTCATCCAAATTTACCGCACTCAGACTATCGCGTTGGGTTTGAGCTTCATGCAGCACCGCACCAGCAGCCCTGAGTTCAACCTGATTCTGACGACTGGCAATACCGACCTTACTCACTAAAGCGGCACTGGCGTCACTCAGGCTCATATTGCCCAAGCCATCAATCGGCATGTTTTCATTTTTAATATTAATCAGCGCCTGCAGGTTTTCACCGTTACCTTCTTCATCATCTGCCGAAGAAAAAGCTAATTCATCTGAGCTTATGTCAGTAACTTGTAGCATGCCTTTTGGATTATTCGGATCGAAGGTAAACAGTGGCTTACCCGGTTGTCCATTCAGGTCATAGCCTTTTGCCAACTGCGCATTGAAATTTTCAGCGATGCTTTTCGCCATGCTGGCTACGGTGGACTGCATTTCTGCCAACGTACCTGTTTCATAGTCGTGCAGTGCTCCCAACTGTCCACCGGTAGACATATCGACACCAAATGTCGTACCAGAGAAAGTTAACTGCATGGCAGGATTACCGCTGCCATCAACGCCCATTTGTAAGGTAGATGAGTTTCTGCCACTCACCAGCGGTTGGCCGTCTTTCAACGCAATGGTCAACGTACCATCACCCGCTTCCGTCACACGAACCTCAACCAGATTACTTAACTCATTAATCATCTGGTCACGTTCATCGCGCAACGCGTTGGCGTTGTATCCCTTAGCTTCCAGCTCACTGATTTGCTTATTGAACTCCGCAAGGCTGCTGCTCATGGAATTAATGCTGGTCATCGTCGCATCGCGCTGAGTAGTAATCCCCTGCTGCTGAGTATTAATAAACTCATTAATGCTGTTAAAGCGGGTTGCCGTGGCTTTAGCTTCATTAATCACCTGCTCACGCAGTGCACGATTATCCGGCTTGCTGGTTGCTGAATTCATAGATGCAAAGAGTTTATCCAGTCCGTAGCCCAGACCGGTACTTTCAGAACCAATAATTTGTTCCAACGCACCAACATATTGTTGGTTCATGGAGTAATAGCCGTTCTCACTATGAGAACGCCATAGCTGATTAACCAGATACTGATCGGAAATACGGCGAATGCTGGTCACTTCGACACCACTGCCCGCCGACATACCATATCCAACCAGTGCGCTCTGTTCCGCCCGCTGACGACTATAGCCTGGCGTATAGGCGTTGGCCGTATTCATCGCCGTGGTATTCAACTGCGACTGCGCAGCCTGAGCACCACTGTAAGCAATATTTATCATACTCATACTGTTATCCTACGTTATATCGTTCCCTGAGCCAGCAGCAGCAATCGGGTCATCGCATCGTTTTCAGTTTGTCGCTTAATTAGAGCGACAAAATTTCACTGAACTTAAATCCCTTATTTAACATCTTTACTGCCGAGCTGTTGAATCAACATATTAGCAATGCCGCCACTGCGCTGAGACGCCAGCGATGTCGCTAACGTATCATCATAAAGTTCACGCATCATCCGCTGTTGTTTGCTGTTAAATGGGTCATCATCAGCCGCTAATACATCGGCAGCCTTACGCATCTGCTGTAACATAGAACGCAAGAATAACGCTTCAAATTGCTGAGCCGCCTGCTCCAAACTTTCTGGCCGAGCTGTACCGCTAAGGTCACCGGCAATCGTATTATTTACCGCGCCGAAACCTGATATTGAATTAACCATTCCGCTCTCCTTAAATAACGATCAGCTCAGCATCCAACGCACCAGCTTCATGCAGCGATTGCAGAATCGACATCACGTCATCTGGGGTAGCACCTAAGCTGTTAATGGTATTCACGATAGATTTCAGGCTGGTACCGGCAGGAACCGTAACCATATGCGCGCCGCCCTGAGTCACGTTAACATCACTTTCTGGCGTGACTGCCGTTTGACCACCGCCAAAAGAGTTCGGCTGACTAACGTTCTGACGCTCATTAATGGTGACGGAAAGATTACCGTGTGCCACAGCCGCAGCCCGTACCACAACACCTTCCCCCATCACAACCGTTCCGGTACGCGCATTAAACACCACGCGCGCCTTCTGCGGACCGGATTCAACCTTCAACTCTTCCAACATCGACATAAAAGAGACTCTGGCGCTAGGATCCATCGGCGCAGTCACCGCAATATTGGTCGCGCTTTGCGCTTTTGCGGTGTTCTCACCAAACGCTTGATTAATCACCACGGCAATATTGTTGGCTGTTTTAAAGCTTGGACGCTTCAGATTAAGCATGACTTGATTGTTGCTCTGAAAGTCGCTGGGAATTTCACGTTCAATGCTGGCACCATTGGGTACGCGACCCGCAGTGGTGGTATTCACCGTCACGCTGGAACCGCTATTGCCCTGTGCACTAACGCCGCCAACCACAACATTACCCTGAGCCAACGCATAAACTTCACCATCGGCACCGCGCAGCTGTGCTAACAGTAGCGTTCCACCGCGTAAACTTTTGGCATCACCAATGGATGAAACCGTCACATCAATCGACTGACCACGCGCATACATCGGTGGCAGTGTCGCGCTGATAGCTACCGCCGCGACGTTTTTCACTTTCGGGTCAATCTTGGCTGGCATCTGCACGCCAAACTGACGCAACATATTAGTGACGGACTGACTGGTAAATTTCACCTGATTTTTATCACCAGTACCATCCAGACCCACCACCAGACTGTATCCCACCAGTTGGTTACCACGAACCCCCTGAATGTCTACCAAATTGCCAACCGTCTGGCTGAATGCCGTTGGTGAAACCATCACCAAAACGGTCATTGCTACCCACAGCGAGCGTTTAATCCTTAACATAGTGTGTACCTGTTTTCTGTTTAGTCAGATAAATAATCAAATCGGGAACAGCGGATGGTTAAAGAAACGAGTGAACCATCCAGCGGCATTCGCGTCGCTAAGCGCCCCACGCCCGGCGTAAGAAATACGGGCATTGGCAATACGCTGCGATGAAATAGAATTATCCCGCTCCACGTCTTCGGCCCTGACCAGCCCGGTAACGCGCATATATTCATCACCCTGATTCAAGGTAAGCCACTTCTCACCGCGAATCTCTAACACGCCATTGGGCATCACCCGATGCACTGCTACGGAGATTGAGCCACGCAACATATTCTGTTGTTGGCTGGCGCCATTACCACCAAAGTTACGGTCACCGGATACCGAGCCACTTAACTTATCGAATGTCTTACCGAATACTTCAGGTGCACCGATAGTGACATCGTTTTTCTTGCCAAAATTGGTTTTGGCCTGCTTGCTGGACTGAGTCGACTCATCCAGTTTCACCGTCAGAATATCGCCAACGCGATAGGCGCGACGATCCTGCATCAGCGTCCAGTTATAACCGGTCTGATAGAGCCCACCACCGCTCACCGGCGGTAACTGGGTGGAGAAATTCTCTGGTGGTGCAAATTCTGCATCGTCTTTCTTCACCAACATTGCCGGGCTTTCACAGCCAGCAAGAACCAGTAACAGAGGTAGACCACACAGTAAAAAAACTATTTTTTTCATCATATTAACGACAGCATTGTTTCCGTAAGGGAAGGCGTACCTCAGTACGCCATATGTTAAATCCACAGGATTACAGCGTCTGAGTAATAAACTTCAACATATCGTCCGATGCTGACACCATTTTGGCGTTCATCTCATAGGCGCGTTGTACGGTGATCATATCCACCATTTCTTCAACCACCTGAACGTTGGAACCTTCTAAGGCACCCTGTTTCAACTGACCAAATGCCTCTTCACCCGGCACTCCTTCAGTAGCTTCACCGCTGGCGGCAGTTTCTTTGTACATATTGCCGCCAATCGCCTGCAAACCGGCCGGATTAATAAAGTTCACCAGCGTAATCTGCCCGAGTTCAGCCGGATCGGTATCACCGGCCACAATGGCAGAAACCGTACCGTCAGTACCGATGGTGATTGACGAGGTATTCGGCGGCAGATCGATTTGAGGAACAATCGGTAAGCCTTGAGCGGTAACAATAGTCCCGTCAGCATTAACCTGTAGGTTCCCCGCACGGGTATAGGCCATATCGCCATCCGGCGTTTCCACCTGGAAAAAACCCTGACCGGTGATTGCCACATCAAGATTTTGTGAAGTGGTTTGAATGCTACCGACGGTAAACTGCTTCTGGGTACCAATGATATTAACGCCGCTACCATATTGGATACCTGATGGCGCAACATTAAGCTGATCCATTTGGGTACCGGGTGCCCGAGCCGTTTGATAAAACAGGTCTTCAAAAATCACGCGATCCCGTTTAAAGCCGGTGGTATTCACGTTGGCCAGGTTATTGGAGATAGCGCTCATTTTGGCATCTTGCGCTGCCAAACCTGTTTTACTAATCCATAATGCAGGATTCATATCTACTTTCCTTAATCTATGGTGACCGTTACGTTTCTCTTAATCTGAAACGCCATCACCCGATATTTAGCTATTACGCAACAGTTTATTACCGGCCTGAGCCAACTCTTCCGCGGCCTTCATCATCTTGATTTGTGCTTCAAACTGACGATTGAGCGAAACGGTAGACACCATTTCGGTAATGGCTGACACGTTGCTACTCTCCAGATGCTTACCCACTACCTGCACCATTTCACTGCGCGCAGCGGCACGGTTGTTGGAAATCAACAGCCCGGTCTCGTTTTTGTTCAGTTGATTGGCTGGAATATCCACCAGTTTGATCCGATCAACGTCCATCGCAGCGGACATATCACCATCATCCGGCGTAATGGTAATGGTGCCATCACGCCCGATAGCGACAGAAGAGTACGGAGGCAGGACAATCGGTCCACCATCACCTAATACCGGCAAACCACCCACAGTTAAGTTGCCATCCGGATCGATCTCAATGGCGCCGTTACGGGTATAAACCTCACGACCACCATTTTGTAATGCAATCAGGCCATTGCCTTGAATCGCCACATCCAGTTCACGACCGGTTTGATGGATAGAACCCGGCGTCATATCAACGCCGCCGTTCTGCCCTTGCACTAAATAGCGAGTATCAAAACCGGTTCCGGTGACCTGACGGCTGTTCGCCTGCTCCAGATCGGCACGAAACCCTTGAGTATTGGCATTCGCCAAGTTATTCGCACTAATCTGCTGCTGAGATAGCGTACGATTAGCGCCGCTCACTGCGGTATAAATTAATGGATCCATAACTTACTCGTTAAAGTGCCTGGAACAGCGACTGCATCATGCTGTCATTGGTTGAAATCACTTTAGTGTTCGCCTGATAGTTACGCTGTGCTGTCATTAGATTGACCAGCTCCGCCGTCAGATTCACATTAGAGCCTTCCAGCGCATAGGACTGAACTGCACCCAATAAACCACTGCCTGGAGTTCCCAGTACTGGGTTACCGGAAGCGGATGTTTGAGTCCAGCTAGTACCATTACTTGGTGACAAACCGTTAGGATTGGTAAAGTTAGCTAATACCAACTGCCCTTGCAGCATACGTTCACCGTTGCTGTAGGTTGCATAAATAGTACCGTCTTTATCAACCTGTACACCGGTACGTTCTGCAGAAGCATAACCAGAACTGGAATTGTTAGAAACGCTGAAACCTGAGCCATACTGGCTGCTGCCACCGTAGTTAACGGCAATATTCAGATCCTGGGCACCAGCAATCGGGCAATCAACCATCACATTGCCTAGTGGCTCCAGCATCGCACCATTCTGATCGAACTTAATGTCTACCGGCGAACCGACAGAAGTCCCGTCAACGCTGTAATGAACCTGCCACTCATTTTCATTGGTTTTAACAATATACTGAGTCATGGTGTGTTCACGTCCCAGAGAGTCGAAAACCTGAGTCGTATAAGAATGGTTATAGGAATCTTTATCTGCCGGGTCAAAAGGCGACTTCACCGGTTCTTTAGCCTGTGCATCAAAGTTCGCGGTAAAGTTCAGGCTATCAGTGGCTTTTGCCGGAATAGAACCGGTACTGATTTGCAGATCGGAAACGGTACCAACCTGTAAATTGCCGCTACCATCAACCGGGAAACCCTGAATTTTCATACCGGTGTTGTTAACGATATAGCCTTCTTTATCAAAGCCAAAATAGCCAGCACGGGTATAGCTGGTAGCACCGGAAGAATCGTGTACCACAAAAAAGCCATTACCGCTGATAGCTAAATCCAGTGGATTAGTTCCGGCAGTAATATCACCACCGCGGGTAATACTTTGCGTTACACCGCTAACGGACACACCCAGTGGTTGAGACTGAGCATAAATCGAGGAAAACTCGGCACGTGAAGATTTATAGCCGACGGTACCTGAGTTAGCGATGTTGTTACTGATTGAATTCATTTGTTCAGTGACGGCATTCAGCCCACTGTTTGCAATATTAAAGCTCATTTAACGTTAAACTCCTTGTTTTGAACTATCTGGTGATGTTTTGCCGTTAGGGCCGAACTGACTGACGTTATAGAAAGGAACTTCTCCCAGTCCTGAAACGTTAACCAATGCAGAACCACCCTCAAGCGGAATACGTACGTTGTTAACCGTACCGGCAACTTCCAGCGGAACTTTCTTTTCCCCTACGTCAGTGACAACGCTCAGAGAATATTCGCCCGGGGCCAGACCCAGCTCTTTCGGATCAATGGTGAACTCAACCTGTCCTGAAGCCTGTTTCCCCAGTTCAACTTTGCGTTCCACTCCGGCTGAATCTTTAACAATAATGTTAACCGTATTAGCACTCTGCCCTAGCGTGATACGTCCGTTAATCGGCTGATCTTCCAACTGAACTTTGTCGGTCTGCACCATAACGGATTGCCCTACCAGACCGGCGGTAGACAACACCTGAAGGTTATCCATCAGGACTGAATTGTTCTTCATCAATTGAGACATAGTCTCCATTGATTGAACCTGAGTCATTTGCGCCAGTTGGCTGACATATTCAGTACCATCGGTCGGATTCAATGGATCCTGATTCTGAATTTGGGCGACTAACAGCGTCATAAACAAGCTATTCAGATCGCTACCGTCGTTCTTCTGCACGCCGGGATCGTTACCTGAACCGCTATAATTTCGTGTATTATCGACGTTGATCGACATTATCCCTCTCCTAGTTTCAGCAAACTTTGCTGCATACTTTTCACGTTATTCAAGACTTCAACATTGGTTTCAAAACTACGTGATGCCGACATCATGTCGGCCATTTCTTCCACAACGCTGATGTCCGGGTAATACACATACCCTTTTTGGTTGGCCATCGGATGACCAGGCTCGTAACGTTGTACCGCCCCACCCGTTTCCACTACATCAGTGACCTGAACGCTGGCACCCGCAGATGCCCGGTTAGCCATTAATTCACTGCTTTGGTAAATGGCAGAAAATACCGGACGGCGCGCTTTATAAACTGCACCTTCAGATGCAGCGGGTGATTCGGCGTTGGCCAAGTTACTGGCAATGGTATTAAGACGAATAGTCTGAGCCGTCATGGCCGAGCCGGATACTCGATAAATCGAGGAAAAGGACATCGTTATTTCCCTTCAATCGCTTTTTTTAACCCACTCAATTTCATATTGAGAAAAGTTAAACTGGTTTGATAATCCAGACTGTTTTCAGAAAAAGCAGCCTGCTCAACGTTTAATGCAACCGTATTACCATCTTTCGACGGCTGGGTCGGCACGCGATACATCGTTTCTGGCGATCGGTGCATGCCGGTTGAAAATTTTGTACGTTGCATTTCGGCCGCAAAATTTATATCTTTAGCCTGAAAGTTGGGCGTATCCACATTGGCTAAATTCGCAGACAGCAACTCGGCCCTCGCAAGACGAAGCTGTAATGCCGACGGATGAACTCCCAACGCTTTATCAAAACTTATACCCATAAGAAACTTCCTGTAGATGTTATTTATTGCAACGGACAGGCATACATTAAGCAAAATGCGTGCCACATTTTTAACTGCGTGAATAGTAGGAGTTTTATGGATATGCCATCATTAAAGGGGAAGGCCTGCTTCCTCCCTAAAAGGAAGAAAGCAGACAGCGCAAACCGCTTCCTGTTTTCCACTTTTATCACCTTCAGTCTGGTGCTATATATTGTCGCTATGGCTTCATCCGCCAGCGCCGCACCATCATCCAACTCAGCGCGTAAACAGGTTTACGCACTCGCGGTTGAACAAGCGGGTTCGGATATTGCTCAAATAGCCAAACGTAAAGGCTGGAAGGGATATAACAGCAAAGTTAACGTCTTCATTCCTAACGATGTGAGTCGTAATAAAGCGTGTCGGACACCGCTCAAAGCCTCTTCACCGGCCGGTAACAAGATGGAGCTGTCGCGTCTTCGCTACGATATTCGCTGTGAAGATGGCAGTGGATGGGAAGTCGCCGTTACCGTCAAGCCTGATATTTATCTGCCTGTACTGGTGGCTAAAAACACTATCGAACGCGGAGAAAAAATTACCGCGGGAGATATTGAGATGAAAAAGCGCAATATCAGCAGCTCACGCAATGGGTTTATTAGTAACCCTGATGAAGCGGTAGGCCTAACGGTCAAGCGCCGAATTCGTCCCTTGCAGCCCATTATTCCTTCTCAGCTTGAACAGCCTATACTGGTTAATCGCGGTCAGCGGGTTATTATGATTGCCTCTCAAGACGGTATTGAAGCGCGTACCATGGGCGAAGCAATGAAAAATGGCCGTAAAGGCGACATGATTAAAGTCAAAAATCTTAGCAGTAAGAAAGTGGTCACCGCAGTGGTTGATGGTATGGGCGTAGTCAGAATGCTGTATGCACCCGGGCAGTAATCAGAATTTTGGCCGTTTGTATCAGGTGAAAATATTATCTGATAATTTTGCATCAAAACCATTAATCCATCAGTTTGGTGAAAAAGAGTAAAGATGGATTAAAGTTTTTAATACGGCGTGTCGCTTAACTAAAGTATGAAGGAAATCTTCCTTAAATATGGGGGGCTTCCACCAAATAGTTTCGATTCATATGTGCGACGCAAGGCATGCGACTAGTGATAACGACACCTAACAGGTGCGAGGACATCACCCACAGCCGAAACAAAACGTATAGTGCTTTATGCACTATGCCATGCTTAAATAATTAATAAGCGCGTTACGTTGCATATACATGAAGTGAAATTTTTCGGGTTGCCAATGTCCAGGCAAATGTTCACAACATTTAATGCAACACGTGGTCAAAACTATGCGAAAAAACGCCAGAGGAAGAGTTATGAAAATCACCCATACTCAAATGAATCACCAGCATTTGACAACAGCGCAAAATCAAAAGGCTCAGCCGACCGCAGAAACGGCTCAGAAACGCAATGTGGCATCACAGGCTAACGAAGCGTTATCGGAAACCGTTAAGGTAGCTCAAAAAGAGCTGGCCAGTATGCCAGAAGTTGATTTGCAGAAAGTTGCCGAGATCAAAGCCGCTATTCAGGATGGCAAAATCAATATTGACGCGGATGAACTGGCTGCGGCAATACAAAAATATTATCGGGGATAACCTAAGTGAAAACATTACAGGAGCAGGTGAAAGAGCTACTGTCCGAGATCCAAAGCGATCGGAAGTACTATATCAAGCTTATTCACCTGCTTAAGCAGCAACATACGATGATCATCGAACGCAAAACGGATGCGATCGACGAGCTGAATCAGCATATGACCACGATTTATAACCTGCTTGCTGAATCAACTAAAAAACGTATGGCCACTTTAAAAAACCTGTGCATCCCGCCTCATGCGGAAGGAATGCGCTTTTTGTTTTCTCGTCTACCGGCCACCCATCATATTCAAGCCAAAGCGCTGTGGGATGATTTGGAGCTACGAGTACGAGAATGTAAAGAGCTAAACGAGCGCAATGCCCATATCCTGACAATGCAACAGGATATTGTGAATACCATTTTAGGTCATGAACCAGATCCGATTTATCAGCGCTAATCTGATGAGGGAAAAATAGTTTCCCGATTGATAGGTCATTAAACATGTTTACCGCTACATGGCTAAAAAAGCTTATCGTCATTTTACTAACGATGACATAAGCTTATTTACCGCCTCCGCCGTTCATATCTATCAGTCATCTGCTTAGGATTTCGCACAGTAATAGTTCGGTATGTTATTACTTTCAAAAATATAATCGCCCGTTTTAAGTCGATGGATCTTTATCTTATACCCCGTATCTTTTCGCAAGAAGAAATCCAGTACTAAAGGCCTTAATAGCTCAACCAACCGGGGATTATTATCAAACGATTCTTTTGACGAAAAGGTAAAAACGTTATTTTCATGTTGATATGAAAAATTAATTTTCCGATTAATATTGGCAGCGACCTTCCCAGACTCAGATAAATTTCCCGTCACTTCTAATTCCCCATCCCCTCCCTCGAAAGAGTAATGCAAAACAACATTCAATAAATTATTTTTATACAGCACTTGGAGGTTACTTTCGCAAGAGAAATGGTCGTTCTGATACCAATAATATGCTTTAGGTAACAACGGTGATAACACCAGCATTATCACCAGAATGAGAGTAAGAGCCTGCCGTTTAGTTATCATCTTCTGCCTTCATATAATATTTAGACTCGCAATAGACCCCGTGAGTAGAGATAGCTTTGTCACAAGTTATCACCGATACTCTTGGCGCAGTCCGATATATTGTCAGATAAGAAAAGTGGCCAGGGGGGCAGGTTACCTTATTCTCTTGAATAAACGTGATGTAATTATTGGTGTTTTTCCCCCGGGCATAGAAAGTACAATCGCCTATCTTATCCAGATATTGATAATCGGAAAAATATTCACCCTCACCGATATAGCTTGAGTACGACCACCAAGATAACCCGAAAAAGATGAATACCGCACAACACGTTAATAACCAAAGAAATCGCCGGCCAACAATCATATTGCTCTGAGGCAACATCGGTGATGAAACTACAGACTCTACAGTTGAAACAGGCTCAGCGACATGCGTATCATGACTGCCTTCATACGCAACGACTGAGACAGATTTTGATAGCGTAAGCCCTATTTTTGGTACGGTTTTTATCAATTCCTCCTGCAATCCGACTGCCTTTAACCCCTTCCTCAATATTGAAATATTCTGGTAAAAGGTATTGGCTGTGACATAGCTACCGTGGTTTTCCCATACTTCTTTAAAGAACTCTCGCTGCGTCACCACCCCATTTTGACGTTCAATCAATAACAAAAAACACATGCTGGCAGGCATATTGAGTGTCACAGCAGAACTGCTGTCATCACGCGAAACCAGTAATGAACGTTCTGGATAGAACAGGATTGTATTATTAATTAGATAAGATTTTTCCATTTAACAGCCACTTACGTAAAAACAATTTTACGATTAAGATTCAGTTAAGATATTTAAGTCTAGATCAATAATGTCATTAAGACACAGTGGATAGGTTATTTTATCTTATTAAGATTTTTTCAGCGGCGATAAACATACGCCATTCTACTTACCTCTTACTCTGCATTAATATTATCCCTCAGCCCGCCACTCTTTTTATTCCTTACTTAAGCAAAGTTCACTACCCAGAAGCGCACTGGCAGCTTAATCTTATTGCATCCCGACAGGCAGTAAGCAGTTTGTCAGTCAGGTCGGGGAAGATGCAAATAACGCATACTCCCCCTCTTACTTCTCTTCGTCAGCATAAATGATGTTGATAATGAAGAAAGCAAGAAAATACACATATAACTGTTTACTAGTCATAGCATTAGAACAGAAAACAGCCAAACAAGTTAAATATGGAGCTAAAGAATGATGACTATATAGATTTATACTCTTTCATAAGTAAAAGTTTAGCGTTTAATTCTTATTTATTTTGTAGTGAAAACACAGCCACACCAGAAAGGAGCCTAAGTATCTTATTGAATGTTTACTCTCAATAATTTTTATATACAAAATTAAATATCAAGCAGGAAATAAAAACACATTTTTATGTTTATGTTTTTGCATGTTTGATAGTTTTTATATACATGTGTAAATTAGCGATGAATCTTCATAAGAATATTTAGCCCTGAAGTCATCTAAAATAAATAAATGGTTTATACGGATAAAATGGAAAAGAAAGCCTCCGGTTATTATATCGGGAAAGATGTACTTTTAGATATTCATCATAACATTTTAATGAACTTAACCGCCTCTCATAACGAAAGGTTAATCAGGACAGTTAAATTAAAAGGCACCATGATGAGACTATTGGTTTACTTGCTGGAGAATGCCGATAACAAACTGATATCAAACAATGATATTTTAGTCAACGTTTGGGATAACTTTAATCTAAAGTCTTCTTCACCACGGTTATGGCAGGTAATTAATCTATTGAAACTTAAGCTAATTACAACAGGAGTACCTTATGACTTCATTACCAAGTCTGGCAATAAAGGTTACACCATAAGGGCTGAGCTTATCATGCCAATATATTACAACGAAAAGATTCAATGTAATACATAGCCTCAAGCCAATATAAATAAATTTCAAATAAATAGGTTAATTCAAATTAATCTAAAACAGAATTATTTCATCATGATTTATCCAGAGGATTTAAAATTATGATTTAAAAATTCCAAACAAATAAAAAAGCTTATTTGTTACCAAACCAAACAGAAACAACTTTTCTATATTTTTTATTTTTATTTAAGGTAGTTAAAGTATGAACAAGATATATTCATTAGTCTGGAACACCACGTTGCAATCTTGGATCGCTGTATCTGAACTGACAAGATCCGGAAAAAAATCAGTACAATCAAATGGTATGATAACGGCCGCATTATTATTAATGCTGCCTTTTACTGCCAGCGCCGCCACCAATACCTGTACCGGTACCGGCCCCGTTACCGTGAGTGCAGGTAACAGCTGTACGATTGAATCAGTAACCGTTACGTCTTCTGGTATAGCATCGACAAACTCTGCGCTACAGGCTAGCGGAGCCAATACCATTATGAACGCTACCAACGTATCGGCAACCAGTAACGGTAGTTCTGCCGGATACGCCAGCGCTGGTGGTGCAATAAATATCATTGGTGGTCTCTACCAGAGTTCGGGCACCAACAGACATGCCGTTGTCGCATCAGGGGATCAGAGTCAAGTTAATGTCAATGGCGCAAAGCTAATCGCGACAGGCGCATCTGCTGCTGGTGCACAAGCCGTATATGCTGGTGCTACGGTAAATATCACCAACAGTGAAATCGAAAGCACGGGAACCTCAGCATATGGTGTATACGCTGTCAGCCAGGGACAACTGAATATCACTGATAGTACCATCAAAACATCGGGGATCGGGTTAGCTAGCCTATATGCTGGTTCTCAGATCGTCGCTGGTAATACCAAAATTGAAGCCCAAGTTGGTGCTCAGGCCACCACAGGTACAACCATATCTATTAATGGCGGTTCAATGCTCACAAACGGGTATGGCCTCTACGCTAGCGGGACTAACGGCCGGGTTGATCTTTCTGACACCTCTACGACACAGATTATAACCATGAATGCTGATGGTACAGGTGCATACGCTCGCAGTGGTCATATCGCTCTCGACAATGATGCAATATATACTCTGGGCACAGCCGCTTATGGGCTCTCCGCCGACACTAACGGTACCATCCATGCGAACAAAAGCAGCATCAATACCTCTGGCGTTAGCGCTTATGGCGTTTATGCCCTCAATGGTGCAAATATAGACTTACAGCAGAGTAACATTTCCACCGACTGTGAGCTTGCCCATGGTTTGGTCGTTAAGAATGCCCTGCCGATGACGCTAACAGGAAGTAAAATTACTACTCACGGTGCGGAAGCAACAGGATTTGTCTTAATGGGTCCCAATAGCGGCAATACTGGAGCAACCAAATACCAGCTATCACTGCTTGACGACAGTCATATCATTTCTAACAACGGTATTGGCGCAATTATAGACGGTGAAGCAGATATTGATGTTCGCAATGCCAGTTCGTTAGTTGGCGTAAGTGAGAGCGGTCTTGCACTGGATATTTTGTCAAACAGCAAGTTAAATATTCTATTTGAAAATGGCAGCCAGCTAAATGGTTCGGTACGCACTGCTGCGGATGGTACCAGCAATGTGACGCTACTGGATGGTTCTTTATGGATGCTAGCCGGTGACTCCAACATCAGCAATTTAAATAACTCGCGCAGTTCTATTATGTTTACCGGTTTGGATAATACGTTTAATACATTAACTGTTAATGGTGATTATCTGTCAGATAATGGCACCCTAAGAATCAGAACTCAGTTAAGCAGCGATGACTCATTGACTGATAAAGTGATCGTTAACGGCAACACATCTGGTCATACTTACCTACAGGTCAATAACAACGGCGGTACCGGTGACTTCACCCATAATGACGGCATTCAGGTCATTCAAGTGAATGGCGCTTCTGATGGTGTATTCTCACTCGCTGAGCGTGTAGTCGCAGGTACTAATGAGTACCTGTTATTTCAGGGTGGAAAAAGTACGGCAAATGATGGTAACTGGTACCTGCGTTCTGAAGTGCCTGCACCGGTTATCGTCCCACCGAAGCCTACCGAGCCTGAAAAACCGGAGACTGGCGAAACTGAAATACCTGGGTCCGTGGTACCGGAAAAAGTACGCCCGCCGGTGCGACCATCCAGCCTTTACCGTCCAGAGATCGGCGCTTACCTGGGTAACCAGCTTGCAGCGACCAATATGTTCCGTCATACCCTGCATCAGCGTTTAGGTGAGCTGGATTTCAGTGAAGCACAGCGTACTTCAGAAGGTACCCCGGGCTCAGTCTGGTTGCGCGTACAGCGTAATGACTTCACCGCGGATACCGGCTCAAAACAGATCGATGTCGATACCACCACCGATATTCTGCAGTTGGGCGGTGATCTGGCGCGCTGGAGCAACGGTGATAGCCGCTACCATTTAGGTGTGATGGCGGGTATCGGCCACGCAAAAACCGACGTTAACTCTAACGTACTGAGCTACAAAGCCAAAGGTGACGTGGATGGTTATAGTGCCGGACTCTACGGTACTTGGTATCAGAGCGCCAGCCAACCTACCGGTGCCTATATTGATACCTGGCTACAATTTGGCCGCTATAACAACAGTGTGAAAGGTGATGGGCTGGCAACAGAGGAGTATGACAGCAAAACCTTCAGCGCTTCCGTTGAGGCTGGCTATGCCTTCGAAGCGGCTCGTGGCGAAAATTACGCTTGGTTTATCGAACCTCAGGCTCAAGTTATCTACACCAGCTTTGACGCTGATAAACACCGTGAAAAGAACGGCACCCTAGTCACAACTAAAGATTCACAGGATGTCACTACCCGTTTGGGTGCGCGTACCTACATACGCCCAGTGACTCAATCTACAGTTAGCATTCAGCCATTTGTGGAAACTAACTGGTGGCATCAGGCAGGTGATAATAGTATTGCCTTTAACAACAGTACGATGAAACTCAATAGTGCCAAGAACGTCTATGAGGCAAAAGTGGGTGCTGAAGTTGCGCTAAATAAAGGCTTCGGTATCTGGGGTAACGTAGGTAAACAGTTTTCCGCTGGCGAGCAGCGTGATGTATCAGGCCAGATTGGCGTGAAATACAGCTGGTAACCCCAACTTATCGCAATCAACCAACAACGCTCAGCTTATGCTGAGCGTTGTTTTTTTATATGGTAAATAAATATATCTCTGGCAAAACCAGTAGAAAAGATCATCACTCGGCAACATCGAGTGACTTGGAGAATATGAAGCAGTTAACGTCCGCGCAGCCAACACTGTGCCGATAGTGCATCAGTCACTTTCTGCTGTTTACGATCTTCTTCCAGTGCAATATCCGATTTTTGCTCATCCAACACCAGCTCAACGGTTTTCTCACGGCAGGCTTCTTTAACCAAATTTTCCTGTAAAACTTTGGCCTGATTATCCGCCATGGCAAATTCCTGCTGCTGCCAGTTAATCAAATAACGCAGATGATTTTTATAGTGGGATTGATTATTCATCAGTATCGGTGAATCGCCCGGCTTAACCTGGGTATCGTCATTCAGGGAAGTCAGGGCATCAATATTGTTCTGATAACGCTGACAAAGCTGCTTTTGTTGGGAAAGCTGGCCGGTCAATTCCGACACCGCTCGACTACGTAGTTGCTTTAGCAGTTGCAGCGTTTTGATGGTTTGATCCATGATGCAAGGTTTCCTAATTTAATACCGCATAAATTTCAGACGCTGAGTAAAAAGAGCAAAACCAAAAACAGGATTATCCCCGACTAATATTCCCCAACTGTTCCACCACACTCCCCAGCGGCGCAGCTTCATCAGTTTCCTGACACAGAAAACGACTGATCGCCGGATGCAGGTTTACTGCGCGATCCGCGTCAGGATCGGCACCAGGCACATAGCCTCCCAGTGGGATAAGTGGTTTAATGCCCATATAGGTGGCATACAGTTGCTTCATGGTCCGGGCTGATTTCTGATGATCTTTATCGGTAATCTGGCTCATACAACGGCTAATCGACTGACCAATATCAATCGCTGGATAGTGCCCGGATTCAGCCAGTTTACGCGACAGAACAATATGTCCATCCAGTACCGCACGGGCGCAGTCAACAATCGGATCCTGCTGATCGTCACCCTCGGCCAATACCGTATAGATCGCGGTCATTGAACCGTTACTGGCACTGTTACCCGCACTCTCCACTAGCTTAGGAATAATACCAAATGCTGAAGGCGGATAACCTTTGGTGGCTGGAGGTTCCCCCAAGGAAAGGGCAATCTCCCGCTGAGCCATGGCATAGCGGGTCAGGGAATCTACCAACAACAAAACATCCTTACCTTTGTCACGAAAATAAGCAGCAATCGTGTGGCAAAGCTCAGTTGCTTTGATACGCATCAGCGGAGACTCATCCGCTGGGGCGGCAATAACAATGGATTTAGCCATGCCCTCAGCTTTCAGGGAGTGCTCAATAAATTCTCTGACTTCTCGGCCACGCTCACCAATTAAGCCAACAATAACCACTTCAGCCTGAGTCTGCCGAGTAATCATACCCAGCAACACGCTTTTTCCGACGCCACTACCCGCCATCAAGCCAACGCGCTGACCTTTACCAATGGTCAGCAAACCATTGATCGCTTTAACTCCCACGTCTAACGGTTCAATGACTGGTTGGCGGGTCAACGGATGAATTTGCGTCGGTTGAGGAGACAGAGGGGTATCACCGCTGAGTTTACCTTTGTTATCCATCGGTTCCCCCAGTCCATTGACCACCCTACCCAACCAGCTATCGCCAATCTGGATATCCTGCTCTTTTTCACAGGGAAAAACCCGTGCTCCGGCAATTAAACCCATCGGCGATTTAAACGGCATTAAAAAGGTAACGTCTCGGTCAAAACCAACGACCTGCGCATCGATTAACGTATGATCTGCCCCTTCAATACGGCAACGCTGGCCAATAGCCAGCCGACATCCTACACATTCCAGCAGAATGCCGTTTACCCGTACCAGACGCCCGGCCACCCGAGCCAGATTAATACTCTCAATTGACTTGAGCGCCTTATCCAAAGAGGAGAAATCAGTCATCGATCGTTCCCGTTCCCGTTTCGCGTTCAACTTCCGGCGGCAACAAATTCTCTTTTAACACATCAATGCATTGATCCAACCGATGCTGACAGCCCACATCAATTTCCGTGGTATCGGTCGCTACTCGGCATTCGCCGTGCTCCATATTGGCATCTGGCGTGAGTCCCCATTCGCGGACTTTCTCCGGTTCGGCATCGTTCAAGCGGGAAAACTCTTCCGGGTTAACGTGTACCCGAATTTGTTTCGGTTGTTCTGGTAGCCCTGCCAGCGCTTCTTCAACCAACGCTAACAGCTGCGTTGGTTGTAACGCCAGTTCACAGCGAATAACCTGCCGAGTGACTTTATCCACCAACTGTAGCAGTTCTGTACGGCGCTGAACTTCATAGTTATCCAGAAATGTCTGAAACTGCTGAACCATACCATCCAGAGGATCGGCTGCTCGCTCAAACATTGCCCGGCCTTCGAGAGAGCCTTCTTTGTTGCCTTTTTTCAGCCCTTCTTCAAAGCCAAGGCGTAATCCTTCCTGATAGCCTTCTTCTTTACCCTGATTAACACCCTGTTCAAATCCTTTATCCAATCCTTCCTGAAAACCGTTCATCAGCTGTTGCTGATATTCAGCCGGTTCCAACGTTTGGGACTCATTAAGAGAAACTTCCCAACGCTTACGCAGAGGTGGAAACTGATGCACGCGGTACTTTCCCGCATTACGGCTATTTTTCTGGGTTAATAAATTGAGCTTTTCGCGACCGTCACTCATCACATCACTCCATGGTCTGTTCCGAGAACAGCTGAATTTGAATCTCACCATCCTCAGCCAATTCACGTACCGTCGCCATAATATCTTTACGCACCTGATCAATACGGCTGACCGGTACCGGACCCAAACGGGTGGTACTCAGCTGTAATTGCTGAACCTGACGCTTTGGCATTACGTTGTAGATGGATTGGCGCAGTACCGGCTCAGTGCCTTTCAATGCCACCGCCCAATCTTCCATTGGAATTTCATCTAACAACCGCTGAATGGTGGCTTCGGTCTGACGACTGAGAATAAAGAATTCATACATTTCATCCTTCAATTCATCCACTACCGCTTCATCACGCTCACGTAGTTGATCCAATAGCTGCTGCTGATTATTCGGAATACGGTTAACGATATTCGCTGCCTGTTTAATCCCTTTGACTTTAGAACCATGTTCAGAAAGCACGGCAACGCCGCGTTCAATCAAACGATCCAGTTCGTCCACCACATCACGGTTAACATCATCCAGTTTGGCAATGCGATACAGGATCTCATCCTGACGTTCCGCTTCAATGAACGACAGCACAGTCGCAGCCACATCCGGCGGTAAGAATGCCAGGAATACCGCCTGAAGCTGTAAATGTTCCTGATCGATAAGTGCCGCTAGTTGGCGAGTATCAACCCACTGTAAGCGTGCCATACGATGGCGAATTTCATCGCCATAAATGCCGTTAATCACGCTGGTAGCGATTTCGCCCCCCAGCGCTTTATCCAGAATACTTTGTAAATAGGAACGTGAGGCACCATTGATACCACTCTGTTCTCTGTAGTCCTGGAAAAAGCTATTCATCGCCTGTCTGGCCTGAGTGATCTTGATACCGTGCAGTCTGGCCATGGTTTCACTCAGTCGAATAACTTCCTCACGAGTCAGTTTTTTCATTACCGTAGCAGCAGCTTCTTCTCCCACGCTCAACAGCAGAATTGCCGCCTGTTCCAGACGATTACGCGAGTTGTTGGCGCTGCTGGCAGACTTACTGCTCTTGCTTGGCGTTTGTGTTGCTTCGGTCATTACTGTTTATCCACTGTTTAATTACTTCCGCTACGCGGTCCGTTTCGCTCTGCGCTAACAGCTGTAAGTATTCAACTTTTGTTTCCAGGCCAGAACTCAGCGGTGGGAGATTATCCTCACCCTGGAAGCTTGCGCGCGGTAGCTCAAGCCCTTTGCCGCTTTCTGACTCATCATCTTCTTCTTCGCCGTCTTCACCTGTTCGGCGAACGGCTAACGCCGGGACATTCTCTTCTTTTCTGGTTAACCGTTTAATTAACGGATTCATACCAAAGAACAGGAACAGCAGAGATAGCAAACCAATGCCGCCCATCTCAGCCCAACGAATAATGCTTGGATCCTGCCACCACGGCAACGCCACATCATCGATTGGCGATGGCGCTGTAAATGCCATCATACTCAGGGTTAACGAGTCACCGCGTTGACGATCGATACCTGCTGCATCGTCCACCAGCTTATTGAGCTTAGCAATCTGTTCATCATTCCAACCGGCAACGGCTGGCGCATCCTTATTCAGGATGATGGCGACCGTCATTTTCTCCAGCTTAAAGCCCGGATGATTGATGCTGCGAATATCACGATCGTAAGCATATTTACGCTGCGACTGGCTACGTATTGAAGTAGAGGCAGTAGCATTATTATTCGCTTGATTAGCCGGTCGATTACTCAATGCGCCAGGAATTCCCTGTGCCGCATCATCAGACGCATTTTCCTGATTAACATTTTCATCGCTAACCCGAGGATCACCAATATAACGCTCTTGAGTTTCATTTATTTTACTCAAATCAAGCTGCGGCATAACGCTAACCCGATAATTGCCGGTGCCAACCAACGGCCCCAAAATATGGGCAACGTTTTTCTCAATTTCCGCCTGCAAACGGCCTGAAATATCGGAGCGGCTCTTCATACTGGCCAGCCCCGGATTATTGGACTGATAGCTTCCCGACAGCAGTTCGCCGTCCTGATCAATCACCTGTACATTACTCGGGTTCAAGCCCGGTACGCTGCCAGAAACTAAATGAATAATCGCACCAATCTGTTCTTCATTCAGATGCTGACCATATCGTAAACGCACGATAACCGAAGCACTATTCTCCGGTTTATTATTAATCACAAAGGAACTGGCTTCGCTAATGCCCAAATGCACTCTGGCCTGAGAAATGGAATCCAGCGCCATAATACTCTGAGCTAGCTCTCCCTCCAGACTCCGTTTATAGCGTACGTTCTGAATAAACTGGCTGCTGCCAAGCAGTGCCTCTTTATCCATCAGCTCATAGCCGGATGGCACCATCACGGTGATTCCTTTAGCGGCTAATGCCATACGCGCTTTCGCCAAACTATTTTCAGGAACCAAAATCTGACCGCCGTTCGGATCGATGCGGTAACTAATCGACTCGCCGCCCAAGACTTCTACGACCTGAGAAACTGGAATATTTTCCTGAGCGCCAAATAAAGCCACATAGCCTTGCGTGCTGCGCCATAGTGAGAAAACGATAATTCCGGTAATCAGAGCCGCGGTGGCAATGCCAATCATCATGCCCTGATTCTTACTGAGCCTTAATGAGGTAATTTTCTGTTTAAATTGTTCTAGCACTTTGATGGCCTTACAACGAGATATTCATCACTTGATCAAGTGCATGGGTTAACTTATTGCGAACTTCCATCATCGCGGAAAAAGCAATCCCGGCTTTCTGACTTTCAACCATGGTTTCCATCAGATTATCGCTGGTACCCATGTCAATGGCAGTCTGCATTTCACTGGCTTTATGCTGCATACCATCAACATGATTGATGGCACCGTTAAACACCTGGGAAAACGCCACACCCTGAGTCTGACTGGCGCTACCGACATTCGCAGCCGGCAGAATTTCGGCACCGGACATGGCCGACATGCGCTGCATTTCCTGCATCATATTTAACTGGGAGCGTTGGATACCCACTGAATCTATTTTATCCATTTCTGGTTATTTCCTTTGTGAAATATAAAGCAAATCTTTGGCGCTTTAATCAACGCCGGTAGTAAAACTGATTTTATGAAAAGCATTCCACATCGATGCCCTGTTCACGCATAGACGCCAAACGATAGCGCAGCGCTCGTGGCGTAATGCCCAGAAACTGTGCCGTCTTTGATTTGTTGCCCTTATGTCGTTTCAATAAATCAACAATGTATTGGTACTCTGCAATGCGACCGCGCACTTTAAGATGTCTGGCCGGTTCGTTCAGTTGGGTCACGATGACTTGAGGAGCTGCATCACTTTCTATTGGCATTTCCTCATTGATCTTCAATCCCAGATCGGTGACCTGAATAACGCTGTCATTACTCATAATGATGCCGCGTTGGATCACATTCTCCAGCTCACGTACGTTTCCCGGCCATTCATAACGCTGTAGCTGGTGCTGTGCCTCTTCGGATAAATGAATACCACCCGCAGAGAACATGCCATATTTACGAATAAAACGATTAGCCAGAGGCAGGATATCTTCACTGCGTTCACGTAACGGCGTGATATGGATGGGAACAACGGATAAGCGATAAAAGAGATCCTGCCGGAAACGACCTTCCTCGATTTCAGTTTCCAAACTCTTATTGGTTGAAGCAATTAAACGAATATTCAGCGGGATTCTTTTATGGCTACCTAAGCGTTCTACTTCTTGTTCCTGTAATACACGTAATAGCTTAGCCTGTAGAGAAAGTGGCATATCACCAATTTCATCCAGTAATAAGGTACCGCCATTCGCCTGTTCAAATTTACCGGCTACGCTATTCACTGCACCGGTAAATGCGCCTTTTTCATAACCAAATAACATGGCCTCCAGCATACTTTCTGGAATAGCTGCACAGTTAACACCAATATAAGGTGCTGCATTATCTTTAAAAGCGTGGTGATGAATATATTTAGCAATACACTCTTTACCCGTTCCTGTCTCACCAGTAATTAAAACCGGGACATTGTACTTTGCAACTTTTTTGGCAAGAGAAAACAGACTAATCGTTGAAGGTGCGCTCGCAACAAAAGTTGTCTCATTAACTGAGATAGCTGATTTTAGATGCATAATTTATTTCACCCGACTCAAATCAATTCCGTTTGTAATCCAAATTACTTAGCTCTAGGCAACAACAATAAATAGAATATATATAAATATTTTCTATTTAACTAAAAGTAAATATTTTAAAAAAAACTTTTGATGCCAGTTAAGCCAATCAATATTCACATAATTGACAGAATTATAACCATAGTATTCAAATTTTATTCAATTAATTAAATATTAAATAATAAGTCATTGAATATTATATGATTAATATTTTTTTAATGGTTATTTCGCGAGGATTAATAATAGATTAATAAGTCCCATGCTATTGATCGGGGACTTAATAGAGAGTTTAATATCGGGCGTTACGCAGGAATGTAATAAAAGAGAAGGAATCTGCATTCACTACCGCCGTTAAATATTGATAACGACACAGTGTGGTGAAAACTTAAATATTCTTCTATCTTTTATTTAAAAATATCTAAAAATAACGCTTAAAGTGCAGCAGACACCTTTCTCAGTCTGTTTTCGCTGTTTAAAAATTCAGGAAGAAATGAGAAGAACGCAAACAATATATTGCAACCCTTATTGGATAAAACGATGTTACGCAAACGGCAAAAGAGTAGAATTTTTCACATTCATGACTTGCCTCAGATAATGAAGTTGGAAGTTAATAAATTAGGACGACCGTATCATAAGGTTCCTAAAATATTCACCAACAACTTCGATATATTAGATGCAAAAATTAGCACGTACTTTTTGAAAAAGTATCGTGTCAATGTCGCGCTTGATGATATTACTTTTCATATGGATTCAGAGCATAAATATGCTCAAATCTTTTCTACTCCGTTTGGTAATATCGCTTTTGATATTGATCGGATGTTATTACTTAACATTCTTAATGACTATTATGGATTAGGTAAAGACAATGTGCAGATCCACCCCGATCTGCAAACACCGATCACTAAAACTGAAGAACGCCTTAAAAACAAGCTGGGGCTTGAGCTGTCATCATTGGTATTACACCCCGGTATTTTTGGTGATGAGCTGGAAATCAAAAACGATTACTCCACCATTATCAATAAATGGTCCTACAAAATTACCTTTTCGCTGGAAGGGTACGATCAGGGGCAGTTCCATATTCTGTTGGATAATCAGCACGTCGATCGCTTGCTGGCTACCTTACGCCGCCCTAATGAACAAGATCGTAAAGAGAGCGAAAACCTCTCTAACGAGCAGCTTGAACGCATGATTAATTGTTTACCGGTACGCCTTGTTGGTCGACTGTCATGCTCACAGCTCACCGTGGCGGAATTAATGACGCTAACGGCCGGGGATATTATCCCGGTTTCATTACCTAACCGTTTCCCTCTGTTAATCGGAAAAGAACAGCTATTTAACGCCGTGATAGCCGAAGATCGGGGCAAATTATACTTTTCTGAGTTTAACGACAATAGCAACGAGACAAAACATGATTGATAACAACGACGATCACAACGATTTAGATTTTAACTTTAATCTGGACGATGACATGCTGTCCCCCGACAGTGACGCGCTGTTAGCCACCGCAGGACAATCGGCAGAAGAGCTGGCGCAGGCGGAGAAAAAACGCAACATGTCACTGTTCAGTCGTATTCCGGTCACCATGACGCTGGAAGTGGCTTCGGTCGAAATCTCATTGGCTGAACTGATGTCTATCACCGGTGACTCCGTTATCGAACTGGATAAACTCGCGGGAGAGCCGTTGGATATTAAAGTTAACGGTATTCAGTTTGGTAAAGCCGAAGTGGTGGTACTAAATGATAAATACGGTTTGCGCATCATTGAGTTTAACAATAAGAATTTAGGTGATCTGTCATTATGATAGCGCTCTCTTCTGGCACGCTCGCCGGTGTGAATAGGAAAAACACGCTATTATCAGGCCGGTTTCGTACCGGGCTGCTGTTACTGCTTTTACTGGCGGCTGCGCTATTTTCTGGCAAAATCTTTGCTGCCGGAGGCGATCTAACGCTATTTAGCAGTAACACCACGGCCAACGGTCAGGAATATAGCGTAAAGATTCAGGTTTTGATTTTAATGACCCTGCTAGGTCTGTTGCCTATCATGTTGTTAATGATGACCTGCTTTACCCGTTTTATTATTGTGCTGGCCATCTTACGTCAGGCGCTGGGATTACAACAAAGCCCGCCGAATAAAATTCTAACCGGTATTGCTCTGGCATTAACCCTGCTGATTATGCGTCCGGTTTGGGATCAGGTGTATACCACTGCGGTTGAGCCATTTCAGAACGATCAAATCACCCTGAATCAAGCGCTGAGCAATGCCGAATCCCCACTGAAGACCTTTATGCTGGCTCAAACCAGTAAAAAAGCCTTAAGCCAAATCATGGATATTGCCAAAGTTACCGGCGAACCAAAGGATCAGAGCCTGTCGGTTATCATTCCCGCTTTTGTTCTCAGTGAGCTAAAAACCGCTTTCCAGATTGGGTTTATGATTTATATCCCATTTTTGGTTATCGACATGATTGTGGCCAGCGTTTTGATGGCCATGGGTATGATGATGCTATCACCGCTGATTGTCTCATTACCGTTTAAGCTAATGCTGTTTGTGCTCTGTGACGGCTGGGCATTAACGGTAGGCACTCTCACCGCCAGCATACAGGCGACTTAGCTATGATGACGATCGATCTGGCTTCCGATATCGTTTCTCGCGGTATTTATCTGATCTTAATTGTTTGTGCGGTGGCGATTATCCCCAGCCTGCTTATTGGCCTGTGCGTCAGTATTTTTCAGGCGGTCACGCAAATCAATGAGCAGACGCTCAGCTTTTTGCCGCGTCTGGTCATGACGTTGGTGGTATTGATCATTGGTGGAAAATGGATGTTGCTGAAGCTCAGCGACTTCACCATTGAAATGTTTCATCAAGCCGCGCAGTATGTCGGGTAACACGAAAAATGGGCATTGATATTAATACGCTGATCACACCAATGTTAGCCATCTGGCTACCATTTGTGCGTATCTTGGCGTTTTTCCATTTCTGTCCAATTTTCGATCAACGATCGTTTCCGCTTAAGGCTAAAGTGGCCCTATCGCTGGTATTAGCGATTGTCATGACGCCAATGATAGCCAGTAACGTAGTGCTCAACGATTTACTCACCGTGCGCAGTTTAGTCTTAATTGGCGAACAGATTATCTGGGGCTTTATTTTCGGCACGCTGCTACAGTTTGTCTTCGTCGCTCTGCAAACCGCTGGCCATATTCTGTCTTTCAATATGGGTTTGGGTATGGCGATCATGAACGACCCAAACAGCGGCGCATCAACCACCGTTATCTCTCAGATTATTTTTATTTTTTCCGCCCTGCTGTTCCTCTCGATGGATGGGCACCTGCTATTTATCACGATTCTGTTTAAAGGCTTCACCTATTGGCCAATTGGCCAGGCAATCAACGACCTTTCACTACACACTTTAGTGTTGGGTCTGAGTTGGGTCATTTCCTCCGCCGTATTGCTGTCTCTGCCCACCACCCTGATTATGCTGGTGGTTCAGGGGGTATTTGGCCTGCTTAATCGCGTCTCACCAACCTTGAACCTGTTTTCGCTGGGTTTTCCCATCAGCATGTTATTTGGCCTGTTTTGCCTGATGTTGCTGGCCGGTAATATTCCGGACCACTATCTCAACCTAACCAATATGGTGCTCGACCAATTGGATAAGCTAAGGATTAATCATGGCTGAGCAAAGCAGCGGCGAAAAGTCGGAAAAACCTACCGCAGGAAAACTGCGTAAGGCCAGAGAAAAAGGGGAAATCCCCCGCTCAAAAGACGTGACGATGGCGGCTGGCTTGGTGGCATCACTGTTCACCATCACCAGCTTTTTCCCTTATTACGGTAAATTGATTGAAGAGTCATTTCATACCATTGCCAAAATGGCCGGTAAGCTGGATGACACCGAGGCCATGGCCCAGTTTTTGATGGCCAATGTGATGATCATTATTAAATTTATTGCCACATTGCTGCCTATCCCGGCGACCTGTTTTGTTGCTTCGCTGGTTCCCGGCGGCTGGCTCTTTACCCCCAACAAGCTGATTCCTGATTTTAAGAAACTCAGTCCAATCAGCGGCGTTAAGCGCCTGTTCTCCGCTAGTCATCTGACTGACGTGATTAAGATGCTACTGAAATGTGGCATTTTGATTTATCTGCTGTACGTCATGGTACAAAGCTCGATTGGCGACATGATGCAGCTACAGGGACTGTTTCTGAATGATGCTATTAAGAAAGGATTTCAGGAATACTACAGCATCATGATCTACTTTGTGATTACTATCGCGCTGTTTGCCTTTATTGATATTCCATTGAGTAAGCATCTGTTTACCAAAAAAATGAAAATGACCAAGCAGGAAATCAAAGACGAATATAAAAACAGTGAAGGTAAACCTGAAGTTAAAAACCGCATTCGTCAGCTACAGCGCCAGTTTGCTATGGGACAAATCAATAAAACCGTGCCCAAAGCCGATGTCATTATTACTAACCCCACTCACTTCGCCGTGGCATTAAAATATGAACCGGAGAAAGCCAGTGCGCCCTACGTCGTTGCCAAAGGTATTGATGAGGTCGCTTTATATATTCGTGAAGTGGCCCGAACCAACCAAATTGAAATTGTTGAGTTACCCCCGCTGGCCCGCGCGATTTATCACACCACCCGCGTGAATCAACAGGTTCCCGCACAGTTGTATCGCGCTATCGCCTACATATTGACTTACGTTTTGCAATTAAAGTCATGGCGAGCCGGCAAAGCTGATAAACCCAAACTGAACACTGGGATCTCCATTCCTAACGAGGTATTGAAGCAGTATGAGTAAGTTTTCATTAAAAGGAATATTTGCCGCATTAAGGCATGGGCACATAGGGGTGCCAATTCTGCTATTGTGCGTACTGGCGATGGTTATTCTGCCGCTTCCGCCTATCGTGCTGGACGTCCTGTTCACCTTTAATATTGTGCTGGCCATTTTGGTTCTGCTGGTGAGCGTGAACAGTAAACGTCCGCTGGATTTTGCCATTTTCCCTACCATTTTGCTGATTACCACGCTGATGCGCCTGACCCTGAACGTCGCATCAACCCGTGTGGTACTACTCAATGGTCATGAAGGGGTTGGTGCCGCGGGTAAGGTGATTGAAGCCTTCGGTCAGGTGGTGATCGGCGGCAACTTCGTGGTTGGTTTCGTGGTGTTCGTGATTCTGATGATCATCAACTTTGTGGTGGTGACCAAAGGTGCCGAGCGAATTTCTGAAGTTTCTGCACGCTTTACACTGGATGCCCTGCCCGGTAAACAGATGGCGATTGACGCAGACCTGAACGCAGGCTTGATCAATCAAGAGCAGGCCAGAGCACGGCGTAAAGATGTGTCCAATGAGGCCGACTTCTACGGGGCAATGGACGGCGCCTCCAAATTTGTGCGCGGTGATGCCATTGCCGGGATCATGATCCTGGTAATTAACGTCATCGGCGGTATCTTAATTGGTATTTTCAAACATAATCTGGATGCTGGCACCGCATTTGAACAGTATGTGCTGTTAACCATCGGTGATGGCTTGGTCGGCCAGATCCCATCATTGCTGCTATCAACGGCGGCAGCGATCATCGTTACTCGCGTAAGTGACAGCGGTGATATGTCCGATGAGATTAAAACTCAACTGCTGGCATCACCATCGCTGTTATATACCGCTGCGGGAGTCATGTTTATTCTGGCGATTGTGCCGGGCATGCCACATATGGCTTTCTTAACGTTTACTGGCGTATTGCTGTTTGTCGCCTGGAAACGCAGTAAAGCCATAGAAAAACCCGCCCCGGTTGAAGATCTTGTCGCGATTACCAATGCCATGACCGAGGACACCGCGCAAACGGTCAGTTGGGATACCATTCCCATTGTTGAGCCGATTGGTCTGAATCTGGGTTATAAACTGGTGACGCTGGTGGATCAATCCAAGGGTGATCCACTCACTCAGCGAATTCGCGGGGTACGTCAGGTCATTTCAGAAACCTGCGGAGTGTTATTACCCGAAGTAAGAATTCGCGAAAATTTCCGGCTCAAACCCGCGCAATATGCCATTCATATCAATGGCGTAAAAGTGGCTACCGGTGAGGTTCATGCCGACAAGATGATGGCTATTCCATCAACGGAAACTTACGGTGAAATCGATGGTGTACTGGATAACGATCCGGCTTACGGTATGCCCGTTACGTGGATTACGCCAGAACAAAAACCCAAAGCCCTGAACCTCGGTTATCAGGTGGTAGATTGCGCCAGCGTCGTGGCTACTCATGTTAATAAAGTGGCACGTCAATGCCTGCCGGACCTGTTTAACTACGATGACATTACTCATTTGCATGAGCGTCTATCTTCCATCGCACCCAAATTGGCAGAAGACTTATCCGCTGCGCTAAATTTCAGTCAGCAGTTACGAATCTATCGCCAGTTGCTGGTCGAACAGGTTTCCCTGAAAGATATTGTGACCATTAGTTCAACCCTGTTGGAGAGTTCTACCGTCACCAAAGATCCGATTCTGTTAGCATCGGATGTGCGTTATGCCTTACGTCGCGCTATCGTCTATGGACTGAATCAGGATCGCAAAAAACTGGCGACCTATACCATCGATAATGCACTGGAAAATATGTTATTGAGTTCGTTAAATCAGGCGCAGCAATCCGGTAAAGTCGCATTGGACAGTTTCCCGGTCGATCCGAATATTCTGACTCAATTACAAACCAATATGCCGGTGATTAAAGAGCAAATGAAAGCCCAGGGATGTGAACCTATTTTACTGGTAACGCCACAGCTCAGGCCAATATTGGCACGCTATGCCCGGTTGTTTGCTCCCGGTTTACACGTTTTATCTTACAATGAAGTCCCGGATGAGAGTGAACTGAGTATTGTCGGCTCACTAGCCTGATAGGAATTTAACGGTAAAAATTCATCATAAAAAAACAGAGGGAATTCCCTCTGTTTGAATATCTGCATACGATTAATCAATACAATTAGATAATTGATTGTCCGCTAGCCTTGCCTCTGCCGATATTTTCACGGTAGTGGGCTAAGGTGTTTTTCACTTCATCTTTACCAAACGCCAGACCGGCTAAACCACCGAAAATGCCACCCACGATTGGGCCAACAAATAAACCACCTACGGCTTGAGCAAGAGTACCAAAGCCTAAACCGCCAGAAGCTGTTGCAGTACCACCGAGAGCAATACCGGTTGTTACACCATCACCAACTCCCCAAAGAAAACCTTCGATAGAATCAGTAATACCAGATGTCCAGGCGCCGCTTACCATTTCTACTTCGTTGTTCTGTAATTCACGCATTGTTATTATCCCTAATGAATAAACAAATCATCAAATCCGGATAAACACGTTTATCCGGATCCTGAAAACAAAATGCCTATTGGCAAATACACCAACAGTTAATTAACCGTGGATATTTTCACGATAGTGAGCCAGAGTGGCTTTCACTTCATCTTTACCAAAGATCGCACCAGCCAGCGTACCAAAAATACCGCCAACAAGAGGACCAACTAACAGACCACCAACGGCTTGAGCAAGAGTACCAAAACCTAAACCGCCAGAAGAAGTTGCAGTTCCACCAATAGCGATACCGGTAGTCAGGCCGTCACCTAAGCCCCAAGCAGCACCTTCGATAGTGTCATTAACGCTAGCAGTCCAACCACCGCTGATCATTTCAACTTCATTGTTTTGTAATTCACGCATATTAAAATCCCTTCTCAAATATATATAATTAGACATCTGTTATAGGACGACTTAATAACAAGACCGACCAATTTCTATTTTTACCATATAAAATTATTTTGTTTTATTAGAATTTATTTTATTTATTTAAATAACAAGAATAATTAAGCATTCGTTTTAGCTTCAGCATAAAGTCATTTATCAAAAAAACGAATTTACTTATCAAAACATAAGGGAATTAAACAAAAACCTTAAAAATCAAAAGAAAGAAATTAACAACGATAAAACAATAATGCTAAAAATTCGCATCAAATCCATTTTACCAACAATAAGGAAAAATAATAAACCCGAAAAACAAAAGGGTAAATAAAAATAAGTATTAAAATTTAAATGGTGAAAGAAATCATTATTTTCAATTACCATGGAAAAACAATAATTAAATAAAAATATAACCATAACAATGTATATACACAAATAATCCTATGCCAATAGTTTTTTATTTATCGCATTAAACAAAAACCTCACCATATTACGATATAAATCCCTGGCCTAAACGGAGTATCATTTCTTCTCTTTACAACCCAACATCGCGCATTTCGCTATGGTCGACCATATAGATATCGTCAGCGATAAAAACAAACGATTGTCGAGCACGATGATACCATCACCTGACTTAACAACAGCATCTAACAAGGCAAGGTGAGCACCTTCAACCAATTTAAGGAGAATAAATGACAGGTCCGTTACTAAATAGCGCCGCCGTCTTTATCGGTGGCGGGCTTGGCTTGCTATTAGCCCCGGTGATACCCCAACGTTTAAGAGATGGCCTACCTGCCGCTTTTGCCATGATATCCATCGCCATGGGGGTGGTGATGACGATTAAGGTGCAACAATTACCCGCCGTCGCTCTGGCGCTAATACTCGGTTTAGCTATTGGTGAACTGTGTTTTATGGAAAAAGGCGTTCAACGATTTGGCAGCTTTATTCAACGCGTGTTGGCTCGAATTCTGCCGGTGCGCAATCATAATATGACGCCTGAACTTTATAGCCAAAACTTTACCGCTCTGATCGTGCTGTTTTGTGCCGGAGGAACCGGCGTGGTTGGTGCATTAACCGAAGGGATGACCGGTAACTATCAGCTCTTGCTGGTCAAATCATTGCTGGATATCTTTACCGCCATGATTTTCGCTACCACGCTGGGTGCCGCTGTGATGTCAATCGCCTTCCCCCAGTTACTCATCCAAAGCCTGCTCTACTTCTCCGCCCGTCTTATCATGCCCTATATGAACGAGATCACGCTGGGAGACTTTTCAGCCTGCGGTGGCATTATTATGATTGCCGTTGGCTTGCGCATCGCCCAAATTAAGACCTTCGCCGTGGTTAACTTTTTGCCAGCATTGCTGATTATTATTCCCATATCTCTGTATTGGCATAGATTTATGGGATGACATAACAAGAGAGTTCTCTTTCCCCGACTTAAGGTTGAATCAGTTTAGCGGCAACCTTTTTAGCTATCTGCTCACGCTGCTGCTGAAAAGAACAGGTTAAATCCCTAACCTGAGCCACTAACTCTGGTTCTGCTTTAGCCGGCGAACCGCCAATAAACGGTGGAGCCGGGTCATATTCCATCCTGAGCTGCGCCAACTTAGCCCGTTCAGTACCAAACACTTCCGCCATTAGTGACAAAGCAAAATCAATGCCCGACGTTACCCCAGCCCCCGTCACCCGATTACCATCGATAACCACCCGCTGATTAACCGGCTCAACGTTAAAAAAAGCCAGCTGATTCAGAGAAAGCCAATGACAAGTCGCACGATAGCCGGTAAGTAATCCGGCCGCCGCCAGAATCAGTGAACCGGTACACACTGAAGTGACATACAGTGCCGTTTGCGCCTGGCCTCGTAAGAAAGTTAGTACTTCCTCATCCTCCATCAGTGGCAACTGACCAGCCCCTCCCGGGACAAACAAAATATCCGCCTGCGGACACTGCGCCATACTCACCGTGGGCAAAATCGCCAAACCGTTAACATCCCTGACCGGTGCCATATCCTTCCACACCAAATGAATCTGTAACTCTTTAAAACTGGAAAACACCTCAAATGGGCCCGTTAAATCCAATTGCGTCATATTAGGATAAATCAGCATTACAACATTGAGAGTGGCTTTATTCATCACGGTTTTCCTACTTACTCAGAAGACGGGCGTTTCCCTCTAAATAACACTAATCTGTATCAAATAACAATCCGTCCTATGTCAGTATTCACTCACCGTCATAATATCCTTTCACCTAACCTCAAGAGTCTCTACAATAGCCCCTTCTCAACGGGGTGCTTGTTAAAGCTGAGAATGCATTTGGGCTGATAAATCCTGAACCATACCCGTAGAACCTGATCCGGTTAATACCGGCGGAGGGATTTGAGAACCCATTCATCATCCGCGCTACCCTTGAATGGTTTCCTCGCTCAAAGACCTTTGTTCCTGACCCATTATTTTGCTGTATAGGAGCACAACGTGTTGAAGAAACTGATTGCTGCAACCCTGCTGTTAATCACCACACAGGTATGGGCGAATGCCGAGCAAAGCAAACCCACGCTGACGGTCTATACCTACGATTCGTTTGCTTCGGATTGGGGCCCGGGACCTAAAATCAAAGAGATATTTGAACAACAGTGCCAGTGCAATCTGAAGTTTGTTGCTTTGGCCGATGGCGTTTCGCTACTTAACCGACTCAGAATGGAAGGGAAAAATAGCCCGGCTGACGTGGTACTAGGGTTGGATAACAACTTACTCACTGCGGCAAAACAATCCGGCCTGTTTGCTCCACATCAGCAGAATGTGAATACCCACTCACTGACCCTGCCCGGCGGCTGGCAAGATGATACGTTCATTCCCTATGATTACGGTTACTTCGCTTTTGTTTATAACCAGCAAACTCTGAAAAATCCACCTAAAAGCCTGCATGAGTTAATTGAAAGCCCGGAAAAGTGGCGAGTAATTTATCAGGATCCGCGCACCAGTACCCCCGGCCAGGGTTTACTGCTGTGGATACAAAAAGTTTATGGCGATCAAGCGCCACAAGCCTGGCAGCAACTGGCTAAAAAAACGGTCACGGTAACCAAAGGCTGGAGCGACGCCTATGGCCTGTTTTTAAAAGGAGAAGCCGATCTGGTGCTCAGTTATACCACTTCTCCTGCTTATCATGTGATTGAAGAAAAAGATCATCGTTATGTCGCTGCACCATTCAGTGAAGGCCATTACTTGCAAGTTGAGATTGCCGGACAGCTGGCCAGCAGCAAACAACCTAAACTGGCTGCCGAATTTATGGCATTTATCACTACGCCTGCATTCCAAAGCCAAATTCCCACCACCAATTGGATGTATCCGGTGATTGATATCCCATTACCAGAAGCATTTATTGAGACGCCCAAACCCGTCACTACGCTGGAATTTAGCCCTCAAGAAGTGGCTCAGTCTCGTCGCTCATGGATTCAGGTATGGCAGAACGCCGTCAGCCGTTAATCGCACCTTGGCTATGGCCTGGCCTGATTGCTGCGATGCTGATTCTTGGCATCGCGCTCTCGGCGTTTATCGCGCTCTGGGTTTATTCTCCTCCGGGTAATGTCGGCCAACTGTTGAATGACCGCTATTTATGGCACGTCATTCGTTTTACCTTTTGGCAAGCGTTTTTATCCGCGATGATTTCCTTGATTCCGGCGATATTTATTGCCGGAGCGTTGTATCGCCGCCGCTTTATGGGCAGAGCCATCTTGCTACGCTTGTGCGCTATGACGTTGGTTCTGCCAGTATTGGTGGCCGTTTTTGGGTTGTTAAGCGTTTATGGCCGTCAAGGCTGGTTGGCGCAGCTATGTCATTTTATTGGCCTTGATTACCAATTCTCACCCTATGGGCTACAGGGCATTTTATTAGCCCACGCGTTCTTTAATTTGCCGCTGGCTACCCGTCTACTTCTTCAATCACTGGAAACCATTGCCGTTGAACAACGACAATTAGCCGCACAGTTAGGCATGAATACATGGCAGCGTTTTCGTTTTGTGGAATGGCCAGCATTACGGCGACAGATTCTACCTACCGGTGCCTTAATCTTTATGCTGTGCTTTGCCAGCTTCGCTACCGTACTTTCTCTGGGCGGTGGGCCGCAAGCGACCACTATTGAATTGGCTATCTATCAATCATTACATTATGATTTTGATCCGCAACGGGCAGCACTGCTCGGTCTGATTCAATTAACCTTTTGTCTGGGAATCGTGTTGCTTAGTCAACGTCTGAATCCTTCACTGCCAGTGGGAACCACCTATGGTCAAAAGTGGCGAGATCCTCAGGACTCTGCAATGGGAAAAATCATTGATAGTCTGCTGATTGCCTTTACCCTGTGTTTATTAATGCCGCCTTTATTAGCGGTCATTATCGATGGCATCAACAGTACCATCGGTAACGTACTCAGCCAGCCCGCTCTTTGGCAAGCATTAGCTACGTCATTACGCATTGCTGCCGGTTCCGGGGTACTTAGCCTGATATTAACCATGATGCTGTTATGGAGCAGTCGTGAACTAAAACTGCGCCATAACCCTTGGGGCGCCAGACTGGAAATTAGTGGCATGGCTATTTTAGCAATGCCCGCGATTGTATTAGCCACTGGCTTCTTTCTTCTGCTCAATAATAGCGTTGGCTTGCCTGAATCCGCCGATGGCATTGTGATATTCACCAACGCCCTGATGGCTATTCCTTACGCATTAAAAGTATTAGAAAACCCAATGCGCGATTTGGCTGAACGCTATACTTTACTTAGTCAGTCTCTTGGCCTCAGCGGCTGGAACCGTTTGCGCTGGATAGAATTAAAAGCCCTGAAACGCCCCATTGCTCAGGCTCTTGCCTTTGCCAGCGTGTTATCAATTGGGGATTTTGGGGTTATTGCCCTATTCGGCAATGAACAATTCCGTACATTACCCTATTATCTTTATCAGCAGTTGGGCAACTATCGTAGCGAATCAGGCGCAGTGACTGCGCTAATTTTGCTGATACTGTGCTTTTTGCTGTTTACTCTGATTGAACGATTACCCGGACGCCATGATCACACTGAATAAACTAAGTTATCTTTATCCCCCACTGGCGATGTGCTTCGACCTTAAGGTGAGCGCTGGTGAACGGGTGGCGATTCTGGGCCCTAGCGGGGCAGGAAAAAGCACCCTTCTTCATCTGATCGCCGGCTTTGTCATGGCTGAAAGTGGAACCCTGCTGTTGAATAATCAGGATCATAGCCATACTCCGCCGTCACTACGCCCGGTATCGATGCTGTTTCAAGAGAACAATCTGTTTGCTCATCTTACCGTTGAGCAAAATATTGGGCTGGGGTTAGACCCCGGTCTAAGGCTCAGCGCTGAACAACAGCAAAAGCGTCTGGCGATCTGCCAACGCATTGGCTTAATTGACTACCTCGATCGCTTACCTTCCCAACTTTCTGGCGGACAAAGGCAAAGAGCAGCACTGGCTCGTTGTTTAGTGCGTGATAAACCGATTTTACTGCTGGATGAGCCTTTCTCAGCCCTCGATCCAGCTTTGCGTTACGATATGTTGTCACTGTTGGAGGAGGTCTGTGACGAACAATTATTGACGCTTCTGATGGTGTCACATAATCTGGAGGACGCAACACGAATTGCCGCCAGAACCCTATTGGTTGTGGATGGAAATATTGCCTATGACGGCTCAACCACAGATTTACTGGCAGGAAAAGCCGATGCAGCCAGAATTTTAGGCGTATTGCAGCAATAGAATCGTTTCCGGTATAGGCCAGAAGCAGCAATGTTCAGCCTACCCATCACATACCTGTTTGATACATTGATAAGGAAAGACAATGAACGTAAAAACGTTGGCTAAATTAACCGTACTGCCTTTAGTATTCGCCTTTAGTGCAGGTCACGCCAGTGCCGCAGGTAACGATTGTGCGGCGAAACGCGCAGAAATAGAAAACCAAATTGTTCAGGCAAAAGCACATAACAATAGCCATCGTGTTGCCGGCCTGGAAACGGCATTAGCGCAGTTAGGCGCCAACTGCACTACCGAAGGTTTAATTAAGAGTGCACAGGAAAAAGCCACTAAATTAGAACAGAAGATTGCTGAAAAACAGCAAGATATCGCTAAGATTGAAGCCGACAAGCAACAAGCGCAATCAGCAGGCAATAGCAAGAAAGTCGCTAAATACGACAAAAAAATTGCGCAGAAAAAAGGTGATATCACTGAACTGGAAGCCGAACTCACCGAAGCACGCGCGGAGTTAGCCGGGTTAAAAGGATAATTTGTCAGCGTTGACTGTTGATGGCGTCTTTACCCCCGCCATCCCAGCACGCGTAGCCGCAGGAGTAGCAAATATTCACCGAGTGAATGGCTTCCCCTGAAAAATAAGCATGAATTTCTGACGATTATTTATATTGTCATTCCCGCATTTATACCGTCATCCCTGCGAAAGCGGGGACCTCGTTCTTCAGCCCAGTGTGGATATTAAGCTAAAAACTGGATTTCGGTTTTCACCGAAATAACGTAATAATGGCATGCCAGAATGGCAACCGTTCAAATTCACTCAAGCCCTACTCACAATCAGACTGTCGCCCTTAACTTTTACATTCGCCATCGGAGCACGACGGTCCATGACCATAATGCTGACTCTCCACCTCTGACAAGCGTTGCGCCTCTTCCTGAACTTTTACCAACACTTCACTAAAGGCACTTACTGGCTGCGCGCCTGATAACGCATATTTATTATCAAACACGAAAAAAGGGACCGAGGTAATTTTTAGCTGACGAGCCAAGGACTCATCTTCCCGAACCTTGTCCGCATAGCGGTCTGAATTCAGCACGTTTGTGACTTCGCTCCCATCCAAACCAGCCTGCACCGCTAAATTCACCAGCGTTTCACGATCGGCTAAATTAGCCGAGTCGGTAAACAGCGCCTTAAATAGCATTTCACCGATCGCCTCCATTGCACCCTGCTCGGCCGCATAATGTAGTAGCCGATGGGCATCAAAGGTATTGGTAGGAACCAAGGTATCAAAATGAAAATCCAGCCCAGCCTGTTTACCCTGTTGGCTAATATGCTGCGTCATCTCTCTGGCTTCCTGCACGCTCATGTCATATTTTTCCGACAGGTTGGTATATATATTATTCTGGCTCTGCTTTGGCGCATCGGGATCGAGTTCAAAACTGCGTAGAACCACCTCAACCCCCTCTTTCCCGGCAAAAGACGCCATCGCTTTATTAAGATGGTGCTTACCGATATAGCAAAACGGACAGGAAAAATCGGACCATATTTGTATTTTCATAATATCTCTATTCCTTACAACAGATCGGTAAATCGCGGATCCAGAAAATTCTCCGATCAATTAACGAGCGGATAAAAACACAGTTTGGCGCTTTTATGCTGAAGTTATTGAGTCGTTCGGATTAAAAGCCTTAATCCGATTGATATATCTATAAAAACTGATTTTAAGGAAATGCGCATAGGATACAATGGCGATGAACAAACACATCTCTACTTTTTAAAGATAGAACAAAAACACGCCACACCCCAAATAATGACCCAATATTGCTGAGAACCTTGACTAAGGTAAAATTATTAAAAAAAAAGCCATGAAAACTGATACCAGCCGGCGCCTCAATCACCCGTTATCTGATTCATCTTTTCATCATCAGGCTGTCACCGGCTAAGCCACACATTTTTCTCTATTATTCTTGGCTGAAAATCACCAAACGCCATTTATGGATAAAACCGCTAACACCTGTATGGATACACAGTCTATAATAGACCCCATATTATTTCGCAGAATATCAGCGTCATCATTGGATAATCCGCGTCCTTACAGGTAAGCGATCCAATAACCCCAACATTTCATTGAGCATAACCAACGCAGGTAAACATACGGTGACGGTGATACAACAAGGTTTTATCCTGACTCGACACTGGCGCGATACCCCTTCCGGCATTGAGATCGACTATTGGCTGGCAACGGACAATGGCCCACAGCGTATTCGTTTACCTTTACAGCAAGCCGTTGCTTTCACCCCTTCGGCCAGCCAATCCCGAATCCGCTCACTGCTCACCAGCGAACGCGGCTGGAATCTGCGATCGCTGGACATGCAGGACTTTCGCTGCCAATCCATTGACGGACTGTATTGTCGACAATATCGCCAGCTGCAACGCATAGAGAAAAACTTAAACGAAGCGGGAATCACCGTATACGAAGCGGATATTCGACCACCGGAACGTTATTTAATGGAGCGGTTTATTACCGCCCCAATCTGGTTTCAGGGTGAGCCTGGGCCTAACGGCAGCCTAATCAATGCGCGGATAAAACCGGCACCGGACTATCGTCCTACTTTGCGTTTTGTATCGCTGGATATTGAAACCACTGAACACGGTGAACTCTACTCCATTGGCCTACACGG
The DNA here is from genome assembly GCF_900112475.1 of Pragia fontium DSM 5563 = ATCC 49100. Taxonomy (GTDB): domain Bacteria; phylum Pseudomonadota; class Gammaproteobacteria; order Enterobacterales; family Enterobacteriaceae; genus Pragia; species Pragia fontium. Next base: position 215,630 of record NZ_FOLW01000001.1, read on the forward strand.
CTGTGGCCAGAATCAGGTGTATATGTTGGGGCCAGAAAATGGCACGCCACAGCACGGTGATTTTCAGTTGGAATACGTTGCCAGCCGTCCATTAATGTTGCAAAAACTTAACCAGTGGATAGCAGAACACGACCCCGATGCAATTATCGGCTGGAATCTGGTGCAGTTTGACCTGCGGGTGCTGCAAAAGCACGCCGAACGCTATCAAACACCGCTGACGTTCGGTCGAGACGGTAGTGCGCTGGAGTGGCGAGAACACGGTTTTAAGCAAGGTCACTTTTTTGCCGCCGCCAGCGGTCGATTAATTATTGATGGCATTGAAGCGCTGAAAAGTGCCACCTGGAATTTTGCTTCGTTCAGTCTTGAAAATGTTGCCAGAGAGCTATTGAATGAGGGAAAAGCCATTGATAACCCTTATCAGCGGATGGATGAAATCAATCGCATGTTCCGTGAAGATAAGCCGGCTCTGGCACATTACAACCTGATGGACTGTATACTGGTTGCCAAAATTTTTGCCAAAACTCAGCTGATGCCTTTTCTACTGGAGAGAGCCACCGTAACCGGGCTGGCAGCAGACCGTAGCGGCGGTTCCGTGGCTGCTTTCACCCATCTCTATTTGCCTCGAATGCACCGTATTGGTTATGTTGCCCCCAATCTTGGCACCTTACCGGAAGAACACAGCCCCGGCGGCTATGTGATGTCATCTACGCCTGGTTTATATGACTCCGTGCTGGTGTTGGATTATAAAAGCCTGTATCCCGCCATTATCCGCACCTTCCTTATCGATCCAGTCGGGCTGATTGAAGGCTCGTTAAAAGATAAAGAGCAAGATTCTGTCGCCGGTTTTCGTCAGGCTCGATTCTCACGTACCGTCCACTGCTTGCCGGATATCGTGGCGCAAATTTGGCAGGGTCGTGAGCAGGCCAAGCGAACCGCTAACAAGCCGCTGTCTCAGGCATTAAAGATTATTATGAATGCCTTTTATGGGGTATTAGGCTCCAGCGGATGCCGTTTTTTCGATCCCCGTTTGGCGTCTTCCATTACCCTGCGCGGCCATGAAATTATGCTGCAAACCAAATCGCTGATAGAACAACAGGGCTATCAGGTTATTTATGGCGATACCGACTCAACCTTTGTTTGGTTGAAACAAGCCCACACCAATGAACAGGCTAGCCAAATAGGCCGGGCATTGGTCAATCACGTTAATCAGTGGTGGCGACAAACCTTAAAGCAGGATATGGGGCTGGAATCGGCTCTGGAGCTGGAGTTTGAAACCCATTTCAACCGTTTTCTGATGCCCACTATTCGCGGAGCCGAACAAGGAAGCAAAAAGCGTTATGCCGGCTTAATCCTTAGTGATGACGGTGGTGATGAGATGATTTATAAAGGAATGGAAACGGTACGCACCGACTGGACACCGCTAGCACAACAGTTTCAGCAACAGCTTTATCAACGAATATTCCATAATCAGCCTTATCAGGACTTTATTCGTGATTATGTTGCCAAAACCCTGAATGGCGAATTCGACGATCTCTTAATTTATAGTAAACGCTTACGTCGTCGTTTATCCGAATATCAGCGTAATATTCCACCACACGCCAGAGCAGCCAAGCTGGCTGATGAATATAATCACGCCCACGGCAGGCCGTTACAGTACCAAAATGGCGGCACTATTCGTTATCTAATTACCTTGCAGGGCCCGCAGCCACTGGAGAACTTACAATCTGCTATTGATTACCAGCACTATATTTCCCGCCAATTAGAGCCGATAGCGGATGCAATTTTGCCATTTATGCACGATAATTTTGATTCGTTGATTACTGGTCAGATGGGGTTGTTTTAACTGCCGCCGATCATTACCATATCGCCCTTATTCCACATCCCTGAAAAACATAACCATAAAACTATTGTGTCGTAACGCCGTTACCACGATTTATGATTGTTATGGTAAACATTAATTAAAAAAAGAAGCCGATAAACATATGCCCTTTACTCTAGGCCAACGCTGGATTAGTGACACTGAAAGTGATTTAGGACTGGGAACAGTCGTTGCAACGGATGCACGTACCGTAACTTTATTATTTCCTGCTATTGGCGAAAATCGCCTGTATGCCAAGCAAGATTCTCCTATCACTCGCGTCATGTTTAACCCTGGCGATACGGTAACCAGTCATGAAGGCTGGCAACTTTTGGTTGAAGAAGTTAAAGAGAAAGACGGAGTTCTATCTTATGTCGGTCATCGATTAGATACCGATGAAGCCAATGTCACCCTGCGTGAAGTGATGTTGGATAGTAAACTAACCTTCAGCAAACCACAGGATCGCCTGTTTGCCGGCCAGCTCGATCGTATGGATCGCTACTGCCTGCGCTATCGCGCCAGAAAATATCAGAGCGAACAATATCGTATGCCGTGGAGTGGCCTGACTGGCGTACGCGCCAGTTTAATTCCGCACCAGCTACACATTGCCAATGAAGTCGGCCATCGCCATGCACCTCGGGTGTTATTAGCCGATGAAGTGGGTTTGGGTAAAACCATTGAAGCCGGCATGATCATTTATCAGCAGTTGCTGGCCGGTCGTGTTGACCGTGTTTTAATCGTGGTGCCGGAAACCCTACAACATCAGTGGCTGGTGGAAATGCTGCGCCGCTTTAATCTGCATTTCTCCCTGTTTGATGAAGAACGCTATGCCGAAGCGCGCCTCGATTTCAGCAACCCGTTTGAAACCGAGCAATTAGTGATCTGTTCGCTGAATTTTGTCTGTCAAAGTAAGCAACGCCTGAGCGATTTGGTTGAAGCGGACTGGGATCTGCTGGTAGTCGATGAAGCCCATCATCTGGTCTGGAGCGAAGAAGCGCCGAGCCGTAACTATTTGGCTATTGAGCAACTCGCTGAAAACACTCCCGGCGTATTACTGTTAACCGCGACCCCAGAGCAACTAGGTCAGGAAAGCCACTTTGCCCGTTTGCGCCTGCTGGATCCCAACCGTTTCCATGATTATCACGAATTTGTTGAAGAACAGCAGAAATATCGTCCGGTTGCCGATGCCGTCAGTTTATTGGTCAGCGGAGACAAGCTGGATGACAACGCGCTAAATTCGTTGGGCGATCTCATTAATGAACAAGATATTGAACCGCTGCTTAAAGCGGTCAATTTAGACGGTGAAGAGAGCGAGTCCGCCCGTAACGAGCTGGTGAATATGTTGATGGATCGCCACGGTACCAGCCGCGTGCTGTTCCGTAACACCCGCCAAGGGGTTAAAGGCTTCCCGATGCGCTATCTGCATCAGATTAAGCTACCGCTGCCATCACAGTATCAAACCGCCTTTAAAGTGGCGAAGTTAATGAATGACAAAAAGTCATTCAGCGTACGCGCCCATGACATGCTTTATCCAGAGCAAATTTTCCAAACGTTTGAGGGCGATAGCGTCAGTTGGCTGAACTTTGATCCCCGCGTTGAATGGCTAATGGAGTACCTCAAGCAAAATCGCGATGAGAAAGTCTTGGTCATTTGCGCTCAGGCTGCCACCGCATTGCAACTGGAGCAAACCCTGCGCGAGCGGGAAGCTATCCATGCAGCGGTATTCCACGAAGGTTTATCCATTATTGAACGCGATCGCGCTGCCGCCTATTTTGCCGCAGAAGAAAACGGCGCTCAGGTACTGCTCTGTTCGGAAATCGGTTCTGAAGGCCGTAACTTCCAGTTTGCCAGCCGTCTGATTATGTTCGATCTGCCATTTAACCCAGATTTACTGGAACAGCGCATCGGTCGTTTGGATCGTATTGGCCAAAGCCATGATATCCAAATCATCGTACCGTATCTGGAAAATACCGCTCAGGCGATTCTGATCCGTTGGTTCCACGAAGGGTTGGATGCTTTTGAACACACCTGCCCTACCGGACGTCCGGTGTATGATGCGCTACATGATGAGTTAATGACCTATTTGGCAGAACCCTCAGAGCAGAGCGGGCTCGACGACTTTATCCATCGTAGTCGTACTATGCATAACGCGCTGAAAGCGCAGTTAGAGAACGGTCGTGACCGACTACTGGAAATGAACTCTAACGGTGGGGAGCCAGCACAAAAGCTGGTAGCGACTATCGCCGAACAGGATAACAACGTTGATCTGATCGGTTTTACCATCAACCTGTTTGATATTATCGGTATCAATCAGGAAGATGATACTGATAACCTGATGATTCTGACCCCGTCCGATCATATGCTGGTACCTGATTTCCCGGGAATTCCTCAGGATGGCTGTACCATTACGTTTGACCGCGATAAAGCCCTGTCACGAGAAGATGCCCAGTTTATCAGTTGGGAACATCCAATTGTGCGCAATGGTCTGGATCTGATTTTGTCCGGCGATACCGGTAGCTGTAACGTTTCCCTGCTAAAAAATAAAGCATTACCCGTTGGCACCATGCTAATGGAGCTGATTTATGTGGTTGAAGCTCAGGCACCGAAAAACTTACAGCTTACCCGTTTCTTGCCACCTACCCCGATCAGATTGTTACTGGATCGTAAAGGTACCAATCTGGCCGCTCAGGTTGAGTTTGAAAGCTTTAATCGTCAGCTCAATGCGTTAAATCGCCATACCGGCAGCAAGCTGGTTAATGCGGTACAGAAAGACATCCATGAAGTACTGCAAATGTCTGAAGCTGAGATTGCTAAACAAGCGCAAACAATCATCGATGCCGCCAAGCAGGAAGCGGATGATACGCTAACGCTGGAGCTCAATCGCCTGAATGCGCTGAAAGCGATTAATCCAACCATTCGCGATGATGAGGTAGAAGCTATCGAAGATAACCGACAGCAGATCCTCGCCTGTTTGCAACAGGCAAGCTGGAGACTGGACGCGCTACGAATGATTGTGGTTAGTCACCAATAATGATGATTCAGGATGCCAATCATTGTCTGACGATGATTGGCATCAATACTGACTCAAACCTGAACATCACCGGAGAAAACCCCCATGATGGAAGCCTATAATCCCCCAACCGATCCTTGGCTATATATCCTTTATCAGGATGAACACATTATGGTGGTCAACAAACCCAGTGGATTACTTTCCGTTCCGGGTAAAGCACCAGAACACCATGACAGCATTATGGCGCGCGTTCAGCGTGATTTTCCCAGCGCAGAATCGGTGCATCGATTGGATATGGCCACCAGCGGTGTGATGGTCGTTGCGCTAACGAAAGCGGCGGAACGCGAGCTAAAACGCCAGTTTCGTGAACGTGAGCCGAAGAAATCCTATATCGCCCGAGTGTGGGGGCATCTGGAGAAGGATGAGGGATTAATCGATTTACCGTTGATTTGCGACTGGCCAAATCGGCCTAAACAAAAAGTATGCTATGACACCGGTAAAAGTGCTCAAACGGAGTATCAGGTTATTCAGCGTGATGAGGATGGTTCCACTCGCGTTAAGCTTATGCCGATTACCGGGCGATCCCATCAGTTACGCGTACATATGCTGGCAATGGATCACCCGATTTTAGGCGATCGTTTTTATGCCCATCCGGAAGCGAAAGCGATGGCTTCCCGGCTCCAGCTTCATGCTCAAGAGCTTTGTATTACTCATCCGGCTTTTGGCACACCGATGCACTTTCGTTGTGAACCGGATTTCTAAAATCTGGTTTTTCAGCCATAAAATCATCAGCTTTAGTGTGAATTACTCGCAGACATGAATATGAGCCAGTAGCTCATCAACACAGCAGGCAATCTCTTTACCTGCGGTATCAATCACTATTCTTGCTCGTTGCCACGGCTGATACTCTTTGCTCATAATCGCTGCCCAGTCGGGCAATGTGAGCTCGGGAACATCCACTTTTCGGGTTTCAACCCGTTGGCGGTGCTCGACTAAATCAGAGCAAACGATCTCCACTTCTAACCCCGGCACCTCAGCTTCAGTGGCAACACGCATCCAGGCATCCCGCGACCAACTCACCGGATTAACGCAGTCAGCGATCACCGTTTGCCCCAGCAATAGGTTATCTTTCGCTAAAGCATAGCAGGCAGCGTATCCTGAAATCCCAATATCATCCCTTAGCACCTTGGCACTGCGAATCGCCTGCTCAACGGAATCAATGCGCAAATAAATGGCCGAGGTCTTTTTTGCCAGCGCTTTAGCAAGGGTACTTTTACCCACGCCAGGTAATCCACTGAATACAATTAACATTATGTCTCCGTTTACTTATTCCAGTATTACGGCAGTAAAATTGTGATCGGCAAGGTTTTTCCCTGTGATATCCAGCTTCCCTGATACTCTCCCTCTTTTAAGGTCAGTTCAATACGTTCAGCTGCGGTATCTCCGGAGGAGGTGGTCATTACTACCGATTGAGCATTAGCACTCAGGCAAGAACCGTTCAGCTCAATAGGTTGACCATATTTAGTATAAAAATAAGCGCCATTAACCGACTTGGATAAGCAATTAGCGTTGATCGCAATAGACGTTTTATTGCCAATCGTGCCGTATAACATCCGATTAAATAGCTGAGCCGGCGGTGATATCACCCCATCCTTTTTTCCAGATAACAGACTGCGGCCATAAGGCGTTAAAAGATCGGCTATTTTGCTCACTGAGATTTTAGTGGTAAATTCCCCTAACTCATCCAAAGCGCGGTTGGCATGGTTACTGCAACGGTCATTGAAAAATACCAGTTTGCCTTTTTCCAACGAAAAACTATTGGTGAAACGAATGTCGTCTTCATCCCTCATTACCCAGCAATCACCATAAAATGCCTGATAATCAACATAGTCTTCGTCTTGTTTTTCAACTGGCGTTGGGGATTTATTTTGCCGCTTAATCAAAGCATCAATTTCCCCCCGAATATTAGCCTTTATCATATCGTTGATTGAACTTAACGCTTCAGGGCGAATGATATCGGTGAGTAAAATGCCGGTACCGTGTTTGAGATCAAAACTAAATTGGCTGGTATCGCTTTCGCAATAAGCACCGCAGAACTCAGTAAAGATGGCCAGAGTAATAAAGTTGTCGTTACTCTCAACTAAACCATAATCCAGACTGGCGACACCATCAATGCCCTGCTTCACCGCATTATTCAGGGTTAATTGGGGATCATTGCCAGGAAGATACGCCACAGAGCGGCTAAAAATAGCGTCATTAATTCGTTGTGCTGACTGAGGATTATCTGACTGAGTCACCCAAGGTAAACGGTACTTGTTATAGCTGTCGGTTTGATAAACCAATTCACTGACCTTCACCGACTGCGCTGAAGCCAATGAACAACACAACAGCGCACTGATACCGACCAATAACCGTTTCATTTGAACACTCCTTATTGAGCAATGGTTCCCTGTTCACTGATTGATTAACTGAAAGTAGGCCTACTTAAATCCTTTTTCTCGCTTAATCAAATCATAGGCACCCTGAATTTCCTGCGCTTTCTGTTTAGCGATTTCCATCATTTCCTGTGGTAATCCTTTTGCCACCAACTTGTCCGGATGATGTTCAGTCATCAACTTACGGTAAGCGCGCTTAATCGTAGCCACCTCATCATCCGGCTTGACACCTAAAACTTTACAGGCATCCGCTAAGGTAGGCCCTGATGCCGGGCGATATCCTTGCTGCTGTCCTTGCCATCCACCGGACTGGCCAAACTGTCTGCCACCGTCAATCATGCTGAGCAGTTGATCTAACTGAGCGCGGGAAATCCCCAACTCTTCACCAATAATGTACAATACCTGCCGTTCATTAGGGTGTAACACCCCATCGGCAAACGCCGCCTGAAGCTGAATTTCCAGAAACATACGGATCAGATCGGCACGGCCAAAACAAATTGTTCTCAGTTCACGCAGTTTTTCACGCAGCGGATATCCACTCTGTTTACCTTCGCGAAAGGCCTGTTGCGCATCTTCTCTGCGCGTACCGTGAATACGCATACGATCCATAATCATAGACGCATTCTGAATATCTACCTCCGTTACCCGACCTTTCGATTTGGTTAAGTGCCCCATCACCTGAAAAGTGGTACGGAAAAAAAGATCCTGACGAGCCTGCTGATTGGCAAAAAAACCACCCCGACGAGCATTTCTTACATTATCAACCATATGGCCAACGAATAGCCCCAAAAGTATCGCCCAGAAGCCTCCGCCGGATACTACACCTAAAATAACGCCAAGGATTTTTCCCCAATACTGCATATGATCCTCAATTGACAATGCCGTTAGCCGTAAATTGCATTATCATACCCGTCAAATATTGAACCACCTAACGGTGATGGTAAGATTTAACGCTGGTGTAACCGAGATGAGTGATATAATCTCAACATATTTACTTCTGCATAAATCGCCGCAACTGACGGAATACCAAGAATAACCGAATGAAAAAACGTTATCCCACACTGCTTGCCACCACCATCTGGATGGCGTTATACAGCCAAAGTGCACTGGCTAACCCTTTAGCGGAACAATGTCGACTCGGCATTCCAATGTATGAACGTCCATTAGTTTCGGGCGATCCGAACTCGTTACCGGTTAACATTCAATCGGATGACAGTGAAGTCAATTACCCTGCCAGTGCCATATTTAAAGGCAACGTTATCATAGAGCAAGGTAATCGTTTGCTGGTCTCTGATGAAGCCGAGGTCACCCAAACACCTCAAGAAGGTCAAACCGATCCACTGCGTACCGTGACTGCAACCGGTAACGTTAAGTATGATGATGATATGATCAAGCTTAGCGGTCCTAAAGCCTGGTCAAACCTGAATAGCAAAGATACTGACTTGTATCAGGGAACCTATCAGATGGTAGGCCGTCAAGGCCGTGGTGAAGCCGATCAGATGAAACTGCGTGAAGATAACCGCTATGCGATTCTGGAAAACGGTACCTTTACCTCCTGTTTACCCGGCGATAGCAGTTGGAGTATCGTGGGTTCCGAAATTATTCACGATAATGAAGAAGAGCTGGCTGAGATTTGGAATGCCCGCTTTAAAATCGGCCCCGTACCGGTTTTCTATAGCCCCTATTTACAGATGCCGACCGGTAATAAACGCCGCTCCGGTTTCCTACTGCCTAACGCTAAATACAGTAATAACAGCGGCTTCGAGTTTATGCTGCCGTATTACTGGAATATTGCCCCTAACTTCGATGCTACGCTGACGCCACACTATATCAGTGAGCGCGGCACACAGTTTCAGAACGAGTTCCGTTATTTACTGGCACCGGGTGCCGGTATTATGGAATTTGATTGGTTAAAAAGCGACGACCAATACGCTTCCGATTTCCCTAACGCCAGCAATACCGACCGCTGGCTGTTCTACTGGAATCACAATGGGGTCATGGATAAGTTTTGGCGCTTTAATATTGACTACACCAAGTTAAGTGATGGCCGTTACTTAAGCGATTTTGACAGCGATTACGGCTCCAGCACCGATGGTTATGCCACCCAGAAATATAGCGTAGGCTACGCCAACCAAAACTGGGACGCGACCGTGGCGATGAAAAAGTTTCAGATTATCGCCGGTTTTGGTAACGCTAATGCCTATCGCGCCGAACCACAAATCGATATTAATAACTACCAAAACAATATCTTCGGTTTTGATCTGCATACCTATGGTCAACTCGCCAAGTTTTCCAGTGAAAATCCAAGTAATCCAACGGCGGTTCGTGCCCATCTTGAGCCCACGCTAAACTACCCTATCGCCAACCGCTGGGGTAGTCTGGATACCGAAGTAAAGCTGATGGCCACTCACTATGAGCAGGATTTTTCGGATAATTTTTACAAATATTACGGTACTCTAGCTCCTCATCTACAAGACTCCGTTAACCGGGTGTTACCACAATATAAAATATCAGGCAAAGTCATTTTCGATCGCCCGATGGATATGTGGCAGGACTATACACAAACGCTGGAACCTCGCGTGCAATATCTCTACGTACCTTATAAAGATCAGAGCGATATTTATGTTTATGACTCAACGCTACTGCAAAGCGATTACACCGGATTATTCCGCGATCGCACCTATGGTGGATTAGATCGTATTGCTTCAGCTAACCAGTTCACTACCGGTTTGACAACCCGAGTATATGATGAACGCCAAAACGAGCGGTTTAATGCCTCGCTCGGTCAGATTTATTTCTTTGAAAAATCTCGTACTGGCAATGAAGATTTTTACACCAACAAGATCGAGAAAAGCAGAGACACCGGTAGCGTTGTCTGGGCCGGGGACAGTTACTGGAAAATTGACTCCAATTTTGGCCTGCGCGGCGGTGTGCAATATGATGCCCGTCTGGATACGATAGCGGTTGGTAACGCAGTAGCAGAATACCGCAAAGACAGCGAGCGAGTGCTACAATTGAGCTACCGTTACGCCAGTAAAGAGTATGTCTCAGCCATGACCACCAACATATCTAATGGTAGAACATCCTATAATCAGGATATTTCACAGGTTGGTAGTATTGCAACCTGGCCAATTGCAGACAGATGGTCTGTTACTGGCGCATATTTCTATGATACGAAACTAAATCAGACTGCCGATAGTCTAATAGGCGTTCAGTACAATACCTGCTGTTGGGCTGTCGGTGTCGGATACGAACGTAAAATTGTTGGTTGGAACTCCAAAGGCAACTTCCAGAGCGATTATGACAACAAAGTATCCTTTAACGTTGAGCTGCGTGGTTTAAGTAGTAACCACAGCCTGGGCGGAAGCAAAATGTTACGCTCCGGTATTCTGCCGTATCAGCAAGCTTTCTAATGCTAATCGTTTAAACGTTAGTAAAATTTTTACCCTAAACCGCCAAAAGCGGATGGACTATATGAAAAAAGTAATGAAAAACTGGAGATCGCTGACCGCAAGTTTAGCGATCTGCGCATCGCTCGCATCAATGTCTTTAGCATCGCATACCGCTCTTGCTGCACCTCAAGGGCAACATGTTGATAGCGTCGCCGCTATCGTCAACAATGGCGTGGTATTGGAAAGCGACGTCAATAATTTGATGTCTTCGGTTAAAAGCAATGCCCGTCGGGCAGGACAGCAGTTGCCGGATGACAAAACCCTGCGCACCCAGATTACTGAACGACTGATAATGGACAGCATTATCAGTCAGTTAGGCACATCAATGGGTATTAAAATTGATGAAGCGCAGCTTGACCGAGGCATTGCTGATATCGCTCAACAAAACCGCATGAGCGTTGCCCAGCTTAAAAGTCGCCTTGCTACTGAAGGTATCAACTACAACCGCTATCGTGAGCAAATCCGTAAAGAGATGCTGTTAAGCGAAGTGCGTAGTAATGAAGTACGCCGTCGCGTCACGGTGTTACCTCAGGAAGTCGACACGCTGGCTAACCAAATCTCTAATCAGCTTAGCGGCAGTGCTGAACTTAACTTAAGCCATATCCTGATTCCTCTGCCAGAAAACCCAACGCAGGATCAGATGAATAAGGCTGGCGAGTTAGCCACGGGTTTAGTTGAGCAGCTGAAAGCTGGCGCCGACTTCGGCAAGATGGCGGTAACCTATTCAGCCGATCCTCAGGCGCTGCAAGGCGGCAAGATGGGCTGGGGTAAAATGCAGGAACTACCATCCATTTTTGCCAATGAACTACAAACCTCGAAAAAAGGCAGCATTGTTGGGCCTATTCGCTCCAACGTCGGCTTCCATATTTTGAAAGTTAACGATATTCGCGGTGAGCAAAAAGCCATTTCCGTAATGGAAGTCAACGCCCGTCATATTCTGATTAAGCCATCGATTGTCCTGACGGATGATCAGGCCAGAGCCAAAATAGAATCTATTGCCGCCGATATCCGCAGTGGTAAAGCTGATTTTAAAGAAATGGCGCGTAAATACTCTGAAGATCCAGGTTCAGCCCAACAAGGCGGCGACTTGGGTTGGTCATCACCTGAAGCTTACGATCCCGCTTTCCGCGATGCTTTAATGCGTTTGCAGAAAAATGAAACCAGCGCGCCGGTACACTCTTCCTTTGGCTGGCATCTGATTCAGTTGCTGGATACCCGTCAGGTTGATAAAACTGATGTGGCCCAGAAAGATCGCGCTTACCGCATGATTTTCAACCGTAAGTTCTCTGAAGAAGTGCCAAGCTGGATGCAAGAAATTCGCGCCAGTGCTTACGTTAAGATTATGAATAACAGCGGCAATGATGGTCAGTAATCCCCAGCGGGTCGTTATCACACCGGGTGAACCGGCTGGTATCGGCCCCGATTTAACGGTTCAGTTAGCTCAGCAGGCTTGGCCGGTTGAGTTAGTGACCTGTGCAGATCCTGACTTACTACAGCAAAGAGCAGCCCTACTTGGGCTGCCTTTACAATTGCGCAGCTACGATCCCTTACAGCCGCCGCGCGCTCAGGAAAAAGGCTCACTCACTATTCTTCCCGTTCCTGTAAAAGCACCGGTCAAACCGGGTCAGCTTGAAATAAAAAACGGGCAATATGTGATAGAGACTCTGGCTCGCGCCTGCGACGGTTGTTTAAACGGTGAATTCGCCGCATTGATAACCGGTCCGGTGCATAAAGGTATTATTAATGATGCCGGCCATACATTTAGCGGTCATACCGAATTTTTTGCCGAAAGAAGCCAGCGACCACGTGTGGTTATGATGCTGGCGACGGAAGAGTTACGGGTTGCGCTGGTGACCACCCATTTGCCGTTATCACAAGTTTCCGCTGCGATTACGCCACAGAGCCTGACGGAAACCATCACTATTTTACATCATGACCTGCAAACCAAGTTTGGTATCCACCAACCACAAATTTATGTTTGCGGACTTAACCCTCATGCTGGCGAAGGCGGGCATATGGGACATGAGGAGATAGACACTATCTCCCCTACGCTGGAGAAATTACGTCAGCAAGGGATCCACTTAGTTGGTCCATTGCCTGCCGATACCCTATTCCAGCCCAAATACTTACAGCATGCTGATGCAGTATTAGCCATGTATCACGATCAGGGATTACCGGTATTGAAATATCAAGGGTTTGGCCGAGCGGTGAATATCACGCTGGGGCTGCCTTTTATCCGGACCTCTGTCGACCATGGTACGGCGCTGGACCTTGCTGCTACAGGAAACGCCGATGTGGGCAGTTTTACCGTAGCGCTCAATCTTGCTATTAAAATGATAAATAATCGTAATGAATAATCGTGTTCACCAAGGCCACTTCGCCCGTAAGCGTTTTGGGCAAAACTTTTTAAGCGATCCCTATGTGATCGACAGTATCGTATCCGCCATTCACCCTCAGCCGGGTCAGGCAATGCTGGAGATTGGCCCAGGTTTAGCCGCGTTAACCGAACCCGTAGCTGAGCGCTTGGATCATATGACGGTAATTGAACTGGATCGGGATTTGGCCGCCCGTCTGGAAGTAAACCCGAAGCTGAAAGATAAGCTAACGATTTACCAGCAAGATGCAATGACCTTTGATTTCGCTGCGCTGGCCAAAGAAATCGGCCAGCCGTTAAGAGTGTTTGGCAACCTGCCTTATAACATCTCAACGCCGCTGATGTTCCACCTTTTCAGCTATACTAATGCTATCAGCGATATGCATTTTATGTTGCAGAAAGAAGTGGTTAACCGACTGGTTGCCGGGCCTAACAGCAAGGCTTATGGCCGATTAAGCGTGATGGCGCAATATTATTGCCGAGTGATTCCAGTGCTGGAAGTGCCGCCAACGGCATTCCGCCCGGCACCAAAAGTTGATTCGGCAGTCGTACGGCTGATTCCACACGATAATATTCCTTATCCTGTGGAAGACATCCGCATCTTAAGCCGTCTGACCACTGAGGCATTTAACCAACGGCGAAAAACTATCCGCAATAGCCTGGGTCATCTGTTCACCGCTGAACAGCTTACTGACTTAGGTTTAGATTTGAACATGCGGGCAGAAAATATCTCCGTTGAGCTATATTGTAAAATGGCGAATTGGTTATCAACCAAGGGTATATAAACTAAGTCATTCAAGATACGTTCAGGCAGCTTGAAAGATAAAGTGTATAAGACCGGAGGCTGAACAGGAGTTGTACCATGATCAACAAACCCCGGATTTTTATTCAGGCACAAAGTTTCTATGTTGAAACCCAATCTTTGCCGGATGAAGAGCGCTTTGTCTTTGCTTATACCATGACAGTACGCAATCTGGGGCGAGAACAGGTTCAACTGCTGGGACGTTATTGGTTAATTACCAATGCAAATGGTAAACATACTGAAGTTCAGGGCGAAGGCGTAATCGGTGAACAACCGATTATTGCCGCCGGCAGTGAATATCAGTACACCAGCGGTGCTATTCTGGAAACACCGCTGGGGACAATGGAAGGCCACTACAATATGATCGATCATTTGGGGCAGCCATTCCAAATTGTGATTCCAGTGTTTCGTCTGGCGATTCCATCGCTGATTCACTGATCAATATTGAATAATAAAAAGGCTAGTTCCTGTCTATGGCTACACTTTTAGTTGGTGATGTTCACGGCTGCTTTAACGAATTACAGGCCCTTCTGGCTCAGGCCGATTTTAACCCCACCGTCGATACCCTCTGGTTGACCGGCGATTTAGTTGCTCGCGGGCCTGACTCACTACAAGTCCTGCGCTATGTGCGTTCATTAGGGGACTCCGCTCGTCTTGTACTGGGCAATCATGACCTTCACCTGCTGGCCATTTACGCCGGTATCAGTCGCAATAAACCAAAAGATAACCTAACGCCGTTACTTGAAGCCCCTGACTGTGACGAATTAATTAACTGGCTACGCCGTCAGCCAGTCCTTCAGGTTGATGAAGAAAAAGCGCTGGTGATGGGACATGCCGGAATCAGCCCACAGTGGACAATTGAAACCGCTAAACGCTGTGCTCGGGAGGTGGAGTCCATTCTCTCCAGCGATAGTTATCCACTGTTTCTTGATTCAATGTACGGTGATTTACCCAACTGCTGGAACGATGAGCTGTCAGGGCTGCCGAGATTACGCTATGCCACTAATGCCCTAACCAGAATGCGCTTTTGCTATCCCAACGGCTGTCTGGATATGATTTGCAAAGACGTTCCCAAGAAAGCACCGGCACCGTTAAAACCCTGGTTTGATTTACCGGGTTCAGTAACAGAGCACTATTCCATTGCCTTCGGTCACTGGGCGTCACTGGAAGGCCAAGGAACTCCAGAAGGTATTTATGCATTGGATACCGGATGCTGCTGGGGAGGTAAACTGACTATGCTGAGATGGGAAGATAAGCGCTACTTTCAGCAAGATTCATTAGCTCAAATAGCCGAACTGGATAACTAACTGCCGATGCGACCCGGTATCTATCCATGATAAATACCGGATTTATTGGCTCTTACGAACGCTGCAAAATCTCAAACCGATAATCATACTGATTACGTTCATCGGCAGGATGTTGCTGAGAAAATGTTTGACGCCATGCGTATTGCTGATAGTCAGGAAAATGGGTATCCCCCTGCAATTCGGCATCAATGTGGGTTAGATACAGTCGGTCAGCACAAGATAAAGCCTGCTGATAAACCCGTCCACCGCCAATAATCATCACTTCATCAACCTGACCAGCGGCTTCAATCGCCTGTTCTAACGAAGTCACCCAAGTAACCCGCTCATCGGTTTGCGGCTGACGGCTAATCACAATATTCAATCTGCCGGGTAACGGCCGCCCTATCGATTCATAGGTATTGCGTCCCATAATAATCGGCTTATTTAAAGTATTTTGCTTAAACCAAGCCAGATCGGCGGGAAGATGCCATGGCATAGCGTTATCAGCACCAATCACCCGGTTGGCCGCCATGGCGGCAATTAAACTAATTATCATCAAATTATCCTGCTAAACGTTGCCATTACACGCTGGGTCTGCGGCGATAGAGCCAAAGTGCGGGCAAAGACAGCCCAATCGATAAAGCACCAACAATAAACGATGCCCGAAGAAAATAGGTAATCAGGGTTTCCAACAGTTCCGGAGAGTAACCCTTATGCGAAATCTCAACCAGCGCGATCATTGCCTTATAGGCAAAAACGCCGGGAAACATCGGAATAACGGCGGCAACGGTAAACACTTTAGGGTGTGCCAAAAAACGACGCGACCAGCTAATACCAATGCTGCCAATCAAAATAGTGGTGAGTAATGTACTCCATTCCAGAGGAAACTGGTAATACATCAGAATGGTTCTTGTGCCGTAACCAATTGCCCCCAGCAAAGCACAATACTTTAAGGCCTTAACCGGTACATTAAATACCAACGCAAAGCCAACTGCCGGTATTGCAGCCAGACACATCTTGCCGACTAGCATCATGATAAAACTCATAGCCAGCTCCTGAAACCCCAAATGGCCATCGCCACCACTACACCAATACAGGTCGATAGCGTTAACAGGCTGGCCATCACCCAGCGGGCAATCCCCATATTTATATGGCCTTTAAACATATCCGAGACGGAATTAATTAGCGGGAAACCGGGAACTAACAGTAGTACGCTGGAGGCCATTGCAACGGAGGCGCTCGGAATATTCATCCAGTTCACCAGCCAGCCGGCGACCGTGGTCGCCACAAACGCGGTGGCAAAAAAGTTAATTAATGGATTCATCTGTAGTGAGGTTAGAATCTGGCGGACGTACATTGCCAGACCGCTGGCCAATAAGGTTACCAGCACCGCATCCCAGTCACCACCAGCCAGTTTACAGAAACTGGCACAGGATAACCCGACCATCAGTACCATTAACCAACGCGGATAGCGCAACGGCTTAATATTATTGAGTCGTTTCTGAACGTCATCGATGTCTAATAAACGGTGCTCGGTCAGAATAACAATACGCTGAACTTCCGTCACAACATGCATATTTATGCCGCGATCGATATTTTTACGGGTAGAGGTAACGCAGTGGCCTTTATAGATAGTGCTCAACACAATTGCATTAGCCGACAGCGAACTTTCCACCTCATCCACCCCGAGCGCTTTACCGAGCCGTTGAGCGAGTTGCTCCACCAACATGCTCTCTGCTCCGTGCTGTAACAGTAGCAAAGCACATTGGATACACAAGCGAGTAATTTCTCGCTGGCGCTGATGAATTTTATCAGATTCCACGTTATTTTTACCTGAGCGAATCAGAGAAAGGGGACAACGGTCAGAACCCTACCGTCAACCACGATATTACAAAACGCCGACTAGAATAACACTTAATTTTAACCCGCTTCAAATGCCCGCTATTGAGGATTAGGGTTTTATTGATGCTGGTCAGGAAAAGGAAAAACCCACAAATAAAAAACCATTTGTGGGTTTAAGCAGTGACAACACCAATCCTTATCACTTCAACATTTGATGCATTTCCTGTACTGAAATCACCTTCTCTGTGGCATCCGCGTTCATTGCCATGGTGGTGGCAAAGCCGCCGTTCAAGGTGGTGTCATAGTGCACTTTGTACTGTAGCGCACTGCGGCGAATCAGTTTGGAGTCTTCAATCGCTTGACGGCCTTCAGTGGTATTAACGATATAGTTATACTCACCGTTTTTAATGCGATCCTGAATATGCGGACGACCTTCATGCACCTTGTTAACCAAGCGTGGATTAATACCCGCCTCCCCCAGCACAATCGCTGTACCGTGGGTAGCATCCAGTTCGAAACCCTGCTTCAGCAGTTTAGCCGCCAGATCCACCACTCTGGATTTATCGCCTTCACGCACCGACAGTAATGCGCGTCCACGGGGAATACGATTCGGGCTGCTGCCTAACATCGCTTTGGCAAAGGCTTCAGCGAAACTACGACCCACTCCCATCACTTCACCGGTGGAGCGCATTTCTGGCCCCAGAATCGGGTCTACTCCCTGAAATTTATTAAACGGTAGCACCACTTCTTTTACCGAGTAGTAAGGCGGGATCACTTCTTTAGTTATTCCCTGCTCCGCCAGAGATTTACCGGCCATCACCCGTGCGGCGACTTTCGCCAACTGCACTCCGGTGGCTTTAGAGACGAAAGGCACGGTACGCGCTGCTCTCGGGTTAACCTCAATCAGATAAACGTCATTCTGTTTTACTGCAAACTGGACGTTCATTAATCCTCTAACGCACAGCTCAAAAGCCAGCTTCTCAACCTGGCGGCGCATTTCATCCTGAATCTCTTGACTCAGAGTATAAGCAGGCAGAGAACAAGCGGAGTCACCGGAATGCACGCCAGCTTGTTCGATATGCTCCATAATGCCGCCAATCAGAACTCTTTCACCATCACAGATGGCGTCAACGTCCACTTCAATGGCATCATCCAGAAAATGGTCCAACAATACCGGTGCATCGTTAGACACGCTTACCGCGTTTTGGAAGTAACGGCGCAAATCCATCTCATCATAGACAATTTCCATCGCCCTGCCCCCTAACACGTAGGAAGGGCGTACCACCAGCGGATAACCGATACCAACCGCTTTATCCACCGCCATTTCAATGGTTGATACCGTGGCGTTAGCCGGTTGTTTTAGTCCTAGTCGGTGCACCGCCTGCTGGAAACGTTCACGGTCTTCAGCCCGGTCAATCGCGTCCGGAGAGGTGCCAATAATCGGTACACCAGCCGCTTCCAATGCGCGAGCCAGCTTCAGTGGCGTCTGCCCGCCGTATTGCACGATAACGCCGGTAGGCTGTTCTAATCGCACAATCTCCAGCACATCTTCCAGAGTCACCGGTTCAAAGTAGAGACGGTCGGAGGTGTCATAGTCGGTGGAAACCGTTTCAGGGTTACAGTTCACCATAATGGTTTGGTAGCCATCTTCACGCAGCGCCAGCGAAGCATGTACGCAGCAGTAGTCAAACTCAATCCCTTGACCAATACGGTTCGGGCCTCCGCCCAGCACCATAATTTTTGGCCGATCGTTGGTCGGGTTAGCCTCACACTCATCTTCATACGTTGAGTACATGTAGGCGGTATCCGTAGCAAATTCAGCCGCACAGGTATCCACTCGCTTATACACCGGATGCAGATTGTACTTATGACGCAGTTTACGCACTTCCGCTTCAGAGAAGCCAACCAGCTCAGCCAGCCGGGCATCGGCAAACCCTTTACGTTTTAGCAAGCGCATAAAATCAGCATCCAGACCGGTAATGCCGCGTTCGGCCACCTTTTCTTCCAGGCGTACCAGTTCCTCAATCTGTACCAGAAACCAGCGATCAACGTTAGTCAGATTAAACACACCGTCAACGGACATGCCAGCCCGAAAAGCATCGGCAATGTACCAAATACGCTCAGCGCCGGCTTCTTTCAGTTCACGGCGAATGCGGGTCAGTGCATCCGGATCGTCCAGATTCACTTTAGGATCGAAGCCATTCGCGCCAACCTCCAGACCGCGTAACGCTTTTTGCAACGATTCCTGCTGAGTGCGACCAATGGCCATCACTTCCCCCACCGACTTCATTTGCGTGGTTAAGCGGTCGTTGGCTCCGGCAAACTTCTCAAAATTAAAGCGCGGAATTTTAGTCACAACATAGTCAATGGAAGGTTCAAACGAGGCCGGCGTTCTACCACCGGTAATATCATTCATCAGTTCATCGAGGGTGTAGCCTACCGCTAGTTTGGCGGCTATTTTGGCTATCGGGAAACCTGTCGCCTTCGATGCCAGCGCCGAAGATCGGGACACCCGAGGGTTCATCTCGATAACAATCAGGCGGCCATTTTTCGGATTGACAGAAAACTGCACGTTAGAACCACCGGTTTCCACCCCAATTTCACGCAGTACCGCCATCGAGGCATTACGCATGATTTGATACTCTTTATCGGTCAGGGTTTGTGCCGGAGCGACCGTAATCGAGTCGCCGGTATGAATTCCCATGGCATCGAAGTTTTCAATCGAACAAACGATAATGCAGTTATCATTTTTGTCCCGCACCACTTCCATTTCATACTCTTTCCAACCGATGAGCGACTCATCAATCAGCAATTCTTTGGTGGGTGACAGATCCAAGCCGCGCTCACAGATTTCTTCAAACTCTTCGCGGTTATAGGCGATCCCGCCGCCGGTTCCGCCCATGGTGAATGAAGGTCGGATAATACAGGGGAAGCCAACGTCCGCCGCAACGGCGTAAGCTTCCTCCATATTATGGGCGATACCGGAACGTGCAGTATCCAGCCCAATCTTTTTCATTGCCTTGTCAAAACGCTGGCGGTCTTCTGCTTTATCAATCGCATCCGCGGTGGCTCCAATCATGGTCACGCCAAATTCAGCCAGCACGCCCTGACGTTCCAGTTCAAGGGCACAGTTAAGGGCAGTTTGTCCGCCCATGGTTGGCAGCACCGCATCCGGACGCTCTTTTTCGATAATCTTGCGCACCACTTCCCAGTGAATGGGCTCAATATAGGTGGCATCGGCCATTTCAGGGTCAGTCATGATGGTGGCCGGATTGGAGTTAACCAGAATCACTCGGTACCCTTCTTCCCGCAGCGCTTTACACGCCTGAGCACCGGAATAGTCAAACTCACAGGCCTGGCCGATCACAATAGGGCCAGCACCAAGAATCAGGATGCTTTTAATATCAGTACGTTTTGGCATGGTTTATGGGCTCCTGATTTATTTAGCGGTAGAACGATAAGATTCAATCAGTTCGATAAAATGATCGAACAGCGGTGCCGCATCATGCGGGCCAGGGCTAGCTTCCGGGTGCCCTTGAAAACTGAATGCTGCTTTATCGGTGCGATGAATACCCTGTAAAGAGCCGTCAAACAATGATTTATGCGTAGGACGTAGATTCGCTGGCAGCGTGGTTTCATCCACGGCGAAACCATGATTTTGTGCGGTGATCATCACACAGTTACCATCCAGGTCTTTCACCGGATGGTTACCGCCGTGGTGGCCAAACTTCATCTTGATGGTTTGTGCACCAGAGGCCAGCGCCAATAGTTGGTGCCCCAGACAGATACCGAACACCGGAATATTCGTGTCTAAAAGCTGTTTAATGGCCTGAATAGCATAGTCGCAAGGTGCCGGATCTCCCGGGCCGTTTGACAGAAAAACACCGTCAGGATTGAGCTTCAATACGTCTTCAGCCGGCGTCTGCGCCGGAACAACCGTTAAGCGACAGCCGCGATCCACCAGCATTCTTAAAATATTACGCTTCACTCCATAGTCATAGGCCACCACATGATAAGGTAGCTCGCTATTATCGGTTACTGCGGGTAGATCACCCTCTAGTGTCCAGCTTCCCTGAGCCCAGTGATATGCTTCTTTTGTTGTGACTTCTTTTGCCAGATCCATTCCCTTTAAACCCGGGAAAGCGCGGGCTTTCTCCAGCGCCAGTTGGGCATCAACCACATCACCAACGATGATGCAGCCATTCTGAGCCCCCTTTTCGCGTAATAAACGGGTCAGCTTACGCGTATCGATATCAGCGATAGCGACAATATTATGACGTTTAAGGTATTCGGACAGTCCTTCCTGATTGCGGAAGTTGCTGGCAATTAACGGAAGATCGCGGATAACCAACCCCTGAGCGTGAACCATGGTGGATTCTTCGTCTGAAGTATTGGTGCCGACATTGCCGATATGAGGGTAGGTAAGCGTTACGATTTGGCGGGAATAAGATGGGTCAGTGAGGATTTCTTGATAACCGGTCATTGAGGTATTAAAAACAACTTCCCCAATTGCCGTTCCGTTGGCCCCAATGGCCCGACCGTGAAATTGGGTTCCGTCTTCAAGAACCAGTAGCGCTGTCTTACTCAAAACGCCCTCCTAGAATAAAAAGTCACATTACATGCATATTAATTCACAACTATACCTTGATAAAAAGCACAAAAAAAGTCTTATTGACATATTTTGGGCAAATTGGGCGCATTTTAATGATCGAATAGTCCGTTGTCTATAAAAATACACATTTTTATTACAATTTTAACCATCCAGCATGAAAATTGAGACTTAACACCCAAAAAGACAAGTAAAACTCAATTAGAAAACGATTACTAAGAGACATAATAGAAATTTATGCTATATAGGGCAAAAAGGAGAGAGGTGGAGATGAAAATGAGACTAAAAGACAAAAAAAACGATTAAAAACCAAAAAAACACCAATAAAATTCAAAAAATAAACCGAAGTAATTAAAACAAATAAATCCAACAACAAATTCATTTAAAATCAAATGAATAATTAAATAAAAATAAAGGCTAACTCAATTAGAAAATCAAGTTAACCTTAAGATAACTAAAATTAATTAATCATTCAGCGATAAAACATCTCGCATACTATATAAACCTGAGTTATGTTGAACTATCCATCCGGACGCCCTTACTGCACCATTGGCAAAGGTCATTCTACTGGAGGCCTTATGGGTAATTTCCACACGCTCACCAATATCGGCAAACATGGCGGTATGTTCACCCACAATATCTCCCGCTCTTAGGGTAGCAAACCCAATAGTTTCACGAGCACGCTCACCTGTATGTCCCTCTCGGCCATATACTGCGCAGGTTTTTAAATCCCTGCCGAGGGTGTCGGCAATAACTTCGCCCATGGCCAGTGCGGTACCTGATGGAGCATCAACTTTATGCCGATGATGAGCTTCGATAATCTCAATATCAGTATAGTCGCCCATCACTTTAGCCGCCTGTTCCAGTAGCTTAAGCACCAGATTTACCCCTACGCTAAAGTTGGCAGCAAAGACGATAGCAATCTCTTTAGAAGCCTGCTGGATAACGGCTTTACCCGCCTCATCAAAACCGGTGGTGCCAATCACCATCGCTTTATGATGCTGACGACAGAATGCAATATGTTCCAGCGTGCCTTCCGGACGGGTGAAATCAATAAATACATCAAAGTCATTAGCGATCGCCTGCAAATTATCGCTTACAAGAATCCCTACCTGACCAATAGCCGCCAGTTCTCCGGCATCAACACCAACCAGCGAAGACCCCGGACGTTCCAAAGCGACCCCCAGCGTTACGCCATCCGCTTGATGAACGGCCTGAATCAACTGACGCCCCATACGCCCACCAGCGCCAGCAATGGCAATCCTAACCTGCTTATTGGTCATAATTTTCCTCTGAATTTTTATTCTATTGTGCAAAGCTACCTTTTACGTATCAGGGTAGCGTTCACCTTCAATTCTGACAAATTTATTTACTTATAATCATTCATGATAAAACAGCAAAGCTAATCAAAATCCGCCAATGTATTTGCTACTGCAATATCTGTAACAATGCTCTGAACCAGACAGGAACAGATAAAAAGAGCAGTCGCTAAGATAGAGTTTTATCACCAAAATATAATGGGCCGAATAAATCGGCCCATTAAAAAGAATTGGATATAAGGTCGCTGAATATCAGTCAATCTGCTTAACGCGTAATTCCTTGGGAACTTCGAACACAATGCTCTCTTCACGGCCATGCATTTCTACCGCAGGCAAGCCACCCAATGAAATTAAACGAGCGATCACCGCCTGAACCAGCACATCGGGAGCAGAAGCACCGGCTGTGACACCAACAGAGTTAAGACCTTTAACCCACTCTTCCTGAATATCTTCAGCAGTATCGATTAGATAAGCCGGCTTACCGATTCGCTGCGCTAATTCAGCTAGCCGATTAGAGTTGGAGGAGTTTTTGGAACCAACCACTAATACTAAATCCGCTTCTAAAGCCAGATTACGTACGGCTTCCTGACGATTGGTAGTGGCATAGCAGATATCATCTTTGCGAGGGCCGATAATATCCGGGAAACGCTTACGCAGCGCATCAATAACATCGGAGGTATCATCAACGGATAAGGTTGTCTGAGTCATAAAGCACAGGTTTTTTTCATTCTTAACCTGTAGATCCCAGACGTCTTCCGGTGACTCGACCAGATACATACCGCCTTCCTGATTACTGTACTGCCCCATTGTCCCTTCAACTTCAGGATGTCCGGCATGACCGATCAGAATAGCCTCACGGCCTTTACGGCTGGCGCGAGCCACTTCCATATGCACTTTAGTCACTAGCGGGCAGGTTGCATCAAATACCGTTAGATCGCGGGCTTTAGCCTCGGCTCGAACCGCTTGTGAAACACCGTGAGCGGAGAAAATCAGTATCGCGCCATCCGGCACTTCCGTTAGCTGCTCAATAAATACTGCCCCACGCTCACGTAGGCTATCCACCACATAGCGGTTATGAACCACTTCATGACGCACATAAATTGGCGCACCATAAATTTCCAGCGCTCGCTCAACAATGCTGATGGCCCGGTCTACCCCGGCGCAAAAACCGCGTGGATTGGCCAACAATATCTGCATGTTTACTCTCCAAATGGTACTCATGTCTGTTCGGGCTCATGCCGAACAGACTGATAAAGCGTTTACGTGACGATTAGGATTCAGGCTTCTCTTTCTTTTTCGAGAAGATAAAGCCTTCCAATACCACCATCACCGCACCGATACAAATAGCGCAATCAGCAACGTTGAAGGTTGGGTAGTGCCAGTCACCAATGAAAAAATCAAAAAAGTCGACGACAAATCCATGATAAAGGCGATCGAACAGGTTACCCAATGCGCCACCAATAATTAACGCAAAAGCAATATTACTCCATCTGTCCTTAGCCACAGTTCGATACATCATTACCATTAGCACAATGCTAATGGTAATTGCCACCGCGGCCAACGCCCAGCGCTGTCCCATAAAAGAGCTAAATGCCGCACCGTAATTTCGCGCATAGTAAAAATTAAAGAAAGGCAGTAAATCTACCGATTCACCCAATCTGAAATTCTTAATGACCCAAAACTTACTCAGCAAATCAATAACCAGAACAACAACCGCTAGCCAAAGCCAGCGGAGTCCTGTCGAACCAATAGATTTACTCATCATGCAAACTTACGCTCTTCGCCATGACCGGCAACGTTAGTCACACAACGACCACAGAGTTCAGGGTGTTCGGCGTTCTGACCAACGTCCTGAGTATAATGCCAGCAGCGTGGACACTTAGTCCCCTGAGCCTTCGCCAGACCAATTTTCAGGCCTTTAATCATTTCGCTCTGCTGTGCTTCTGCACTAGCCTGAGCAATTGGCTCAACCTTGGCACCAGACGTCAACAACACGAAACGCAACTCGTTTTGCAGCGCATTCAACTTATCGGAAAGTCCCTGATCGGCATACAGCGTAACAGCCGCTTCTAATGCACCGCCCAGTAGTTTGTCATTACGCGCCTGCTCCAACACCTTATTAACTTCACCGCGCACTTTCAGCAGTTCATCCCAATAGGCATCATTCATGCTTTCGCCTTCGGCCAGACCAAACAGCCCCTGATACCATTCTCCGGTAAACACGAACTGATCACGCTCTCCCGGTAAATAGTTCCAGATTTCATCGGCGGTAAACGACATCACCGGTGCCATCCAACGAACCAAAGCCTCGGCAATATGATAAAGCGCTGTCTGACAGCTGCGACGCGCCAGGCTATCGCCTTTAGCGGTGTATTGACGGTCTTTGATGATATCCAGATAGAAGGAACCCATCTCAACGGAGCAGAACTGCATCAGACGCTGGGTGACCAAATGGAAGTCATAGTTATCATAGCTGGCAGCAATTTCGTTTTGCGCCGCTAAAGCACGACCTACCGCCCAACGATCCAGCAGCACCATCTCTTCCGGCTTCACCATATCCTTAAGCGGATCGAAACCGTTTAAGTTAGCCAGTAAGAAGCGAGCGGTGTTACGAATACGACGATAAGCATCGGCGGAACGCTTCAGAATTTCGTCAGATACCGCGATTTCACCGGTATAATCCGTTGAAGCCACCCACAAACGCAGGATGTCACCCCCCAGTTTGTTCATCACATCCTGAGGGCTGATGGTATTACCGATCGACTTAGACATCTTACGTCCTTGACCATCAACGGTGAAACCGTGGGTCAGAACTTGACGATAAGGCGCTTTACCTTTCATCGCCGTTGAAATCATCAACGATGACATAAACCAGCCGCGATGCTGATCGGAACCTTCCAAATACATATCCGCGCTGTGACCGTGGAATTCAGGGCGTACATCAACCACTGAGGCATGAGTTGAACCCGAGTCAAACCACACATCCAGCGTATCAGGCACTTTAACGTAGTCGGCAGCTTCTTCACCCAACACATCTTTAGGATCCAAATCCCACCATGCCTGAATACCGTGTTGCTCAACACGTTGCGCCACCTGCTCCATAATCTCTAATGCGCGAGGATGCAGCTCATCGGTATCTTTATGCACAAACAGAGACATTGGCATACCCCAGGTACGCTGACGGGAAATACACCAGTCAGGGCGATTCGCTACCATGGTCTCAATACGTGCCTGACCCCAGTCAGGGATCCAGCGAACATCTTTAATTTCTTCCAGCGATTTTTTACGCAGGCCATTTTGATCCATGCTGATAAACCACTGCGGTGTCGCACGGAAAATAATCGGTGACTTGTGACGCCAGCAGCACGGATAGCTATGCTGCATTTTTTCCACATGCAATAAAGCACCGTGGTCACGTAAAATCTCGACAATCACGTCATTGGCTTTAAATACGTTTAAGCCATCAAGACCGGCACCGGTTCCCGGCAGATAGCAGCCGTCTGGGCCAACCGGGTTAGCCACTTCTAACTGATACTTCTGACCGATCACATAGTCATCAGGACCATGACCTGGCGCGGTGTGTACTGCACCAGTACCGGCATCCAGAGTCACGTGCTCACCCAGAATAATCGGCACATCAAAATTCAGGAACGGATGTTTAAAACGCATCAGTTCAAGATCGCTACCTTTGGCACTGCCCAATACGCTCCAGCTTTCAACGCCGGCACGCTTCATCACGCTATCAACCAAATCGGCAGCCAGAATCAGCGACTCATTGCCAACCTGAACTAATTGGTATTCAAATTCAGGATGCAAAGAAATCGCGCGGTTTGCTGGTAAAGTCCACGGAGTGGTGGTCCAGATAACTGAATAAACCGGCCCCTTGATATCACTCACGCCAAATTTGGCCGCTACCGCAGCCGGATCAACGGCCGCAAAGCGCACATCAATCGATGGTGACGTTTTATCGTAATATTCCACCTCGGCCTCAGCCAGAGAAGAACGACAGTCAATACACCAGTGAACCGGCTTAGCGCCTTTATGCAAATGACCGTTACCGATAATTTTTGCCAGAGAACGAATGATATTGGCTTCAGTTTTAAACTCCATCGTCAGATAAGGATGATCCCAGTCACCCAATACCCCTAAACGGATAAAATCTTTTTTCTGACCTTCAACTTGCTCTGCCGCATAATCACGGCAAGCTTTGCGGAATTCCGCCGCACTGATTTTTTCGCCAGGTTTACCCACCAACTGCTCAACTTTCAGCTCAATCGGTAAACCATGACAGTCCCAACCAGGAATATAAGGCGCATCGTAGCCAGCCAAGGTTTTTGACTTAATGATAATGTCTTTGAGAATTTTATTAACCGCATGACCAATGTGAAGGCTGCCGTTGGCATATGGAGGGCCATCGTGAAGAATAAAGGTTTTCTTCCCGGTTTTAGCCTGACGAATCGCACCGTAAAGATCGGATTCGTACCAATGTTTCAACATATCCGGTTCGCGCTTGGCTAAATCGCCACGCATCGGAAACCCGGTTTCCGGCAAGTTCAACGTATTCTTATAGTCAGTCATTCGATTCTCTGTTCCATATCTCGGCTAGAAATTAAGTTCGTACCGTTTGTCCAAAATATTGGCGGGCGGACACGACATCATTTTCAATCTGCTGTTTTAAAGCGTCCAGCGATGTAAAACGCTGCTCACTACGTATTTTTTTTCTAATTACTACATCAATATGGCGACCATACAGGTCCATATCAACGTCTAATAAATGCACTTCAAGCTGTTGGCGAACCCCTGAAACCGTTGGGCGAGTTCCAATATTGGCTACGCCGGGCAATGGTTTATCGTTCAGTCCCAACACTTCAACGGCGTAAACCCCTTTAACCGGAGTCACTAAACGTTTCATCGGTATATTCGCCGTTGGAAAACCAATGGTTCGTCCCAACGCATCGCCATGAACGACGCGTCCACAAATACTGTATGGACGCCCCAATAAAGACTCGACCAATGTGAGTTCATCGTCGTGCAGAGCACGGCGAATCATAGTGCTGCTGATGCGTTTACCTGATTCACAGAAACTCTCGCTATCAGCAACGGAAAAACCATATTTTTCGCCGGCTTTTTGCAGCAGTGAAAAATCCCCCTGCCGCTTAGCGCCAAAGCGAAAGTCATCGCCGACCATCAAAAACTTAACACCCAACAAATCAACCAGCAACTGAGAAATAAAATCTTCTGCGCTGTTGGCCGCAAAATCAGCGTCAAAATTAACGCACAGCAGATAATCAATACCCGCCTGCGCCAGATATCTACATTTATCACGCAACCGGGTCAACCGCGCCGGCGCCTGCTCTGGTGCAAATAGCTCTAAAGGCTGAGGTTCAAAAATCATCACCATGGTAGGAAGCCCCAATCGCTTTCCTTCCCGTTTCAACTGACGTAGCAGCGCCTGATGACCAAGATGAACTCCATCAAAGTTACCGATTGTCAAAACGCATCCGTGATGACGAGGTCGGATATTGTGTATGCCGCGAATCAGCTCCATAACTCAGCTCTGGGATCTGTACTAGTGGAAGTCGCCGATTATAGCAACTGCGGCGGCTAAGGTTAACCAGCGATTACAAGATAAGCGAAAATCTTCCACTATTTTCTGATTCTCAGGCAAATTTGTTATGAATATTGCCGCTCAATAAGTGGTAACATAGCCCTCTTCAACGGATGCATTAAAGAAAACGCGTTAATTACTGTATTCCGTCAGGCAAAGCTGTTAGAATTCTGCGCCATCGATAACCGCGGTGTCGTCGCTTCTTTTTTGTAAAAAAATGGGAAATGGCGGCGCTAATTTGCACAAATCCGTTGACAAAAGAAGGTCGAAAGGGCATATTCCTTCGCCTTTAGAATGTCCTCAAGAAACTATTTGGGAGTTGGACCTTGGCTAATATCAAATCAGCTAAGAAACGCGCCATCCAGTCAGAAAAGCGCCGTAAGCATAATGCAAGCCGTCGCTCTATGATGCGTACCTTCATCAAGAAAGTACAAATGGCGATTGCAGCAGGTGACAAACCAGCCGCGCAAGCAGCATTTAATGACATGCAACCTATTGTTGACCGTCAGGCAGCAAAAGGCTTAATTCATAAGAATAAAGCTGCGCGTCATAAGTCAAACCTGGTTGCACAAATCAACGCTATGCAGTAATCGTTGAGCGTTTCTAAAAAAAACCGGCTATGCCGGTTTTTTTTATGCCTGCGATTTAGAACCTGTTTAGATATCAATTCCCTGCCACAATAAAAAACGCCTGACTAACCTTCACGTTAACCAGACGTATTGATGATACTTTTCGTTAAAACTTCGTGCTGTTACGCATCTTCTTCAACGATTCGGCGATTGCCTAACGATAGCTTTAACAAGAAGTAGCCCAAAATAGCCGCTACTGTTGAACCGATCAAAATACCTAAGCGCGAGTAGGTAATATATTCATCCGACAACCCTTCAAACGCCAATGACGAAATAAATATCGACATGGTAAAACCAATACCACACAACACCGACACAGAAAAAATATGTTTCAGGTTGATAGATTCAGGCATACGAACCAAACCTGCTTTTAGCGCTAACCAGCAAAAACCGAAAATACCAATAGGTTTACCCACCACCAGACCCAGCATGATACCCAGCGGCAATATACCGCCCAGAGAGCTCAGCGTAACGCCGGTCAGAGCAACCCCTGCATTAGCAAAAGCAAACACCGGTAAAATAAAGTAGGTCACCCAGGGATGCAGTTGATGGATCAAACTATCCAGCGGTTTACTCTTTTCTGCTCCGTTTAATGGAATAAAGAACCCGGTAATCACTCCAGCCAGCGTTGCATGTATGCCAGACTTGAGCATAAATACCCATAGCACGGCACCAACGATGATATAAGCCAGTTTATTACCCACCCCACGCCAGTTCATCACTGCCATAACCACAATGGTCAGAGCGGCTCCTGCCAGCGCTACCATAGACAGCTCTTTGGTGTAAAACAGAGCGATAATAATAATGGCGCCTAAATCATCAATAATAGCTAACGCCATCAAGAAAGCTTTCAGGCTGGTCGGTACTCTGCTACCCAGCAATGCCATCACACCAAGGGCAAAAGCAATATCGGTCGCGGCCGGAATCGCCCATCCGGTACGAGTCACCTGATCATTGAAATTAAACATCAGGTAAACCGCAGCGGGTAAAATCATCCCACCGACGGCGGCAACTACAGGAAATAACGCCTTATCCTTTCCGGCCAGAGAGCCTTCTATTAGCTCTTTTTTAACCTCAAGCCCAATCACCAAGAAAAAAATCGCCATTAGGCCATCATTAATCCAATGGGCCAGCGAATTACTTAAATCCAGAGAAGCAAATTGAATCACCACCGGAAGATGCAAAAATCCTTCATAGGCGGTCTGTAAAGGCGAGTTAGCCATTCCCATGGCAATAAGTGCGGCAATGATTAATAAAATACCGCCCGAGGCTTCTAATTTAAGAAATTGGCGTAGATAGTGAGTCATAGTGATTACGGCTCCTTCAATACCTGAGATCAGGTACATGACTGTTATTGTTTGATATAGAATCACGCAATAATACTATAAAATCTCAGTTAATTTATTAAAGTAAAGTAAAAAACTAAAAACCAAGTAAAACTCAGCAGTAAATCGCCAATAGACAGCGTGAATTCATGAACGAAATTTAAATTTTTTCTTAATAATCAATTAGTCATTTCAATAACATCAAAAAACACCCAACCAAATAAAAAACGCCCTACAACTATAGAATAGCATTTGTTATCTATTGCGATCGCCAAGACAAAAAAATACCCAATCATTGATTGGGTATTTTTCAGTATATTGCGATTGCGTCTGGTCGTTAGCCTTTCAGGTCATCAAAGAATTTCTTCACGCCGTCCAGAAAGGATTTAGAACGCGGGCTATTCTTCGCGCCTTTATCTCCACCGAGAGATTCCTCAAGCTCACGCAGCAACTGTTTTTGCTTGTCGTTTAGCTTAACTGGGGTCTCAACCACTACACGGCATAGCAGATCGCCTTGGCTTCCACCACGCACCGACTTCACACCTTTACCGCGCATACGGAATAGTTTGCCAGTTTGGGTCTCCGCAGGGACTTTCAGGTTAACCCGACCATCTAAGGTTGGGACTTCAATTTCGCCACCTAACGCCGCCATAGCAAAGTTAATCGGTACTTCACAGTAAAGATTATTGCCATCGCGTTCAAAAATTGGGTGCTGTTTAACCTGAACCTGAACGTATAAATCGCCCGCTGGTGCGCCGTTCTCACCCGCTTCACCTTCGCCGGATAAACGTACACGATCGCCCGTATCAACTCCGGCAGGAATTTTAACCGATAGCGTTTTGGTCTTCTCTACCCGACCCTGACCATGACATTTGGTGCATGGATCTTTAATGATTTTGCCGCGTCCATGACAGGTAGGACAGGTTTGTTGAACCGCAAAGAACCCTTGGCGCATCTGCACTTGACCAGCACCATGACAGGTCGAACAGGTGGTTGAGGACGTTCCTGCCTTGGCACCGCTGCCATGACATACATCACACTCAGCCAGTGTCGGAATACGGATCTCTTTGGTTACGCCTCGGACAGCCTCTTCTAGCGTTAGCGCCATATTATATTGCAGGTCAGACCCTCTGCTTGCGCGCTGACGTCGACCGCCGAAAATGTCACCAAACACATCACCAAAGATATCGTTGAAATCACCGCCGCCGCCGCCGAAACCTCCGCCGCCACCCATGCCGCCTTGTTCAAAGGCTGCGTGACCATATTGGTCATAGGCTGCTTTTTTATTCGCATCGGTCAGAATTTCATAGGCTTCTTTGATTTCCTTGAATTTCTCTTCAGACTCTTTATCACCCTGATTTCTATCCGGGTGATGTTTCATCGCTAAACGCTTATACGCTTTTTTAATTTCACGCTCATCCGCGTCACGGCTTACGCCTAAAATTTCGTAATAGTCTTTCTTCGCCATCTGTGGACTTTACCCTATATATGCGTACACGGGCGTAGAGTTTCCTCAACGCCCGTGCCAAGTTCCGTTAACAATACCATATTTTCAGTATCATTACCGTGCCCGCTCAAGGGCGATTACTTTTTGTCTTTAACTTCTTCGAACTCTGCATCAACAACATCGTCGTCTTTGCTCTGGCCAGCGTCGGCGCCTGCGGAAGCACTTTCAGCGTGCTGCTGTTGTGCCATTTCCATCAGCTTACCGGATACTTCAACCAGTGCCTGAATCTTCGCTTCGATATCGGCTTTATCTTCACCTTTCAGCGAAGTTTCCAGCGCGCTTAATGCAGACTCAATAGCCGTTTTATCATCAGCTGGTAATTGGTCACCTGCTTCGGTCACTTGTTTACGCGTGCTGTGTAACAGGTGGTCACCTTGGTTACGAGTTTGTACTAACTCTTCAAACTTACGGTCAGCATCGGCGTTGGCTTCTGCTTCACGCACCATTTTTTGGATTTCTTCTTCATTCAGACCAGAAGATGCCTTAATGGTGATGTTTTGCTCACGACCACTGTTCTTATCTTTCGCTGACACATGCAGAATACCATCCGCATCGATATCGAAAGTTACTTCGATTTGCGGCATACCGCGTGGTGCAGATTGGATACCGTCCAGATTGAACTGACCCAGTGACTTGTTATCCGCCGCACGTTTACGCTCACCCTGCAGAACATGAATTGTTACCGCAGACTGGTTATCTTCCGCCGTTGAGAACACTTGGCTATGTTTAGTTGGGATAGTGGTGTTCTTAGAAATTAATGAAGTCATTACGCCACCCATGGTCTCGATACCCAGAGACAGTGGAGTTACGTCTAACAACAATACATCAGTCACATCACCAGCCAACACGCCGCCCTGAACCGCAGCACCGATAGCTACTGCTTCATCCGGGTTAACGTCTTTACGCGGTTCTTTACCGAAGAAGTCTGATACTTTCTTCTGCACTAGTGGCATACGGATCTGACCACCAACCAAGATAACATCGTCAATATCAGTGACTGACAGACCTGCATCTTTCAGCGCAACTTTTAACGGCTCTAAAGAACGATTAACTAAATCTTCTACCAGTGACTCCAGTTTTGCACGCGTCACTTTGATGTTCATATGCTTAGGACCGGTTGCATCTGCAGTAATATACGGCAGGTTAACGTCGGTCTGCTGAGCAGAGGACAGCTCAATCTTCGCTTTTTCAGCCGCTTCTTTCAGGCGTTGCATTGCCAGCGGGTCATTGCGCAGATCAAAACCTTGCTCTTTCTTGAACTCATCAACCAGATAGTTGATTAAACGGTTATCGAAGTCTTCACCACCCAAATGTGTATCACCATTGGTTGCTAACACTTCGAAGGTTTTTTCACCGTCAACTTCATCAATTTCAATAATTGAGATATCGAATGTACCACCACCTAAGTCATAAACGGCGATAGTGCGGTTACCCATCTCTTTATCCAGACCGTAAGCCAGAGCGGCTGCGGTTGGTTCGTTGATAATACGTTTAACGTCTAAACCAGCGATACGACCAGCATCTTTCGTTGCCTGACGCTGTGAGTCGTTAAAGTAAGCTGGAACGGTAATAACCGCTTCAGTCACTGGCTCACCTAAGAAATCTTCCGCTGTTTTCTTCATTTTTTTCAAAACTTCAGCAGAAATTTGTGGTGGCGCAATTTTTTGACCTTTAACTTCAACCCATGCATCACCGTTATCAGCACCAACAATGCTGAAAGGCATGATGTCGCGGTCGCGCTGTACTTCTTCGTCGCCAAAACGACGACCAATCAGACGCTTAATTGCAAAAAGCGTATTCTGTGGGTTAGTCACTGCCTGACGTTTTGCAGGTTGACCAACCAGAATTTCGCCGTCCTGGGTATAGGCGATAATTGACGGAGTAGTACGATCCCCTTCCGCGTTCTCAATTACGCGAACCTGCGTGCCGTCCATAACAGCAACACATGAGTTCGTTGTACCCAAGTCAATACCAATAATTTTACCCATCAGATGTTCTCCCCTTAAAAACTATATTCGTTCACATACTCACCTATATGGGGATGTAAAATAACTTTTCAACTGCTGTTTTAAGTTATACATCCATAGGCCTGTTTTACCGTTGTACATAAGATGGGGGCGGCAAGTCTGGCATCAAGGGGGGAAATAAAAAAAATTTTACATTAATCCTGATCTAAACCATTGTCTCGGTGCCTCACCCTCATTATCATGCGCGGTCACTTGTAATACCAATAGACTATTTACAAGTGGTCATTGTCCGTGAAGATCGTTATTGGCGGATAAAATTTACTTATTAATCAAGCATCCCATGAGTACAGAGGATTTATGCACGCGAATAAATTAGCCAACCCAGGTCCGTTAGGATTAATGGGATTTGGAATGACCACTATCTTATTAAATATACATAACGCCGGTTTCTTCCCGGTCACTACCGCTATTGTCGCTATGGGTATTTTTTACGGCGGCCTGGCTCAGGTTATTGCAGGTATCTTAGAGTTCAAAAAAGGCAATACTTTTGGCGTCACCGCCTTTACTTCATACGGTTTCTTCTGGATGACGCTCGTTGGCATCTGGTTAATTCCATCAATTGGCCACGTTGAAGCCACGGATAGCACCTTCCTGGGCATCTATTTAGCCCTCTGGGGTATCTTCACCCTGTTTATGTTCTTCGGAACCCTACGTGCCAACCGCGGACTGCAGTTTGTCTTTGCCAGCCTGACCGTGCTGTTCTTTATGCTGTCGGTTGGTAATATCACCGGCAATAAAGCACTACTGAACGTTGCCGGTTTTGAAGGCATCGTTTGTGGCGCCAGCGCTATCTACTTGGCCATGGCCGAAGTACTGAACGAACAATTTGGCCGAACCGTTCTGCCAATTGGTGCGCCTAAAGCGAAGTAATTCGCCCGCCCGAAATAAAAAAGCCTGCATAATGCAGGCTTTTTTAATTGCTACAAAGTTCTTATCTTCTGCACTCAATCGGAGGGAAACCTTTCCGTTTGGGTCGTAGTAGCTTTAGCTACCGAAGTGCCCATAGGAAAGGTAGGCCCGACACACGTCATAGTCGAAAACCTACCTGTCCGGTCGCACTCGATGGTTATATTTTCTCTACATTAATGACGACCGGAATATCCACTGCACCTCATTTAAAAAAGGTTTATGAGCAGTCTATCTTTGTTATTAATACCTACTCCGAGCATTCACTTAATTCCCCATCTATACCGTCTGCTTCTGCAAATCGACAGGCTCCAATTCAGCCACATCTTCCGTTGCATCAATATCATTACGCAAATACAGACCCAAACATAAGCCAATGATCGACAGTATTAACACATAATACGCCGGAGCCATGGGAGTAAATTTCATCATATAGGTGACACAAATCGGCGTTAAACCGCCAAATATGGCGTAAGACACGTTATAAGAGAAAGAGAGCCCGGAAAATCGCACTTCAGCAGGGAAAGCTCTAACCATGACAAACGGCACCGCCCCCACCACGCCAACACTCAACCCAGCTAAACCATAAGTCACAAACAACAAATCGACGTTAGTGGCTGAATGATAAAAAGTCCAACTGGCTATTCCCAGCAAGATGCTACCGAAAATCAACGTCTTGCTGGCACCAAATCGGTCAGCAGATACCCCAGCGATAATGCAACCGGCGCAGAGGGCAATAATCGCAATACTGTTAGCCTTCAGCGCAATCACTCGCTCAATACCAAACTGAGTTTGCAGGTAATTTGGCGTCATCAGTATCACCACCACGATACCAGCGGACAACAACCAAGTCAGCAGCATAGAAACGCTGACTGCTTTAGTATGATTAAATACCACTGACTTTAACGGTAATTCACTTGCCAGCGCTTTACGCGCCTGCATTTCAATAAAGATTGGCGTTTCCTTTAACCAGCGGCGTAAATACATAGCGAATAGGCCAAAAATACCGCCCAGAAAGAAAGGTATTCTCCAGCCACCATTATGAATGGCCTCCAAACTCATCATCGAATTAATGACGGTAGCCACCAACGATCCCAACAGAATACCGATGGTTAAACCGGCGGTTAACACGCCACAGGCAAGACCAATGCGCTTTTTAGGTACGTGTTCTGCCACAAATACCCAGGCGCCAGGAACTTCACCACCAATTGCCGCGCCCTGAAAAATACGCATCAACAGCAGTAACAATGGAGCGGCAATCCCAATAGATTCATAGGTCGGCAACATTCCCATCGCTAATGTCGGTACCGCCATAAGTAATATGCTCAATGAGAACATCCGTTTACGCCCCACCAAGTCACCAAAGTGAGCCATAATAATGCCCCCCAGCGGACGAGCCAGATAACCTGCGGCAAAAATACCGTAGGTCTGCATCAATACCAGCCACTGAGGCATCCCCGGCGGGAAGAACAACTGACCGATAACCACGGCAAAGAACACAAAAATAATGAAATCATAAAACTCCAGCGCACCGCCTAATGCCGCCAGCGTTAACGTTTTATAGTCTTGTTTATTTAATTGGCGATTTTCTTGCTGAATCATAAAATTCCATCAATATCTAGAGGTGGATATAAAAAATTAAATCAGTCCTTGTAAACTAATTTTTACTATATCGTAATCCAGACAATACACAAATAGATGGGGATCTTAATTTGGTAAAAAGTTGGTATTTAACTTAGCCATAACGCCATCGGCTAAATTTAAAATGAGAGGTGAACCCTGCATGAATGAAAAAGTACATGCCATGCACCCGGCATCACACCGGGTTCAGCAATGTATTATTTTGATTAAACTAACGGAGTGGCCTGTGAACCATAAACGCCATCAACCATTCAGTTACTAGTCAATAACTTACGCACATCCTGTGCGGTTCACCGCGATATCTTGCTGACAGTAGTAAACTAAATATCGATATGACGAATGGCACTCTTGGGACGAAACGCAGCGACAACGTCCGAATGGGTTTCAACATACGGGCCATCCAGCAGTTGAATACAGTAAGGAACGCTGGCGAAAATACCGGCTACAACGGTTTTTCCATCCTGATCCTTTACCCCTTCCAGCGTTTCTTTAATAGATTTAGGCTGTCCCGGAAGATTAATAATCAGCGCCTGCTTGCGAATAACACCAACCTGACGAGACAGAATGGCGGTCGGCACATAATACAGGCTGATCTGGCGCATCTGCTCACCGAAACCGGGCATAATGCGGTCGGCAATGGCTAAGGTCGCATCGGGTGTCACATCGCGCCGCGCCGGGCCAGTACCACCGGTGGTCAATACTAAATGACATCCTCGTTCGTCCACCAGTTCACACAATGCTTCCTCTATCATCGCTTGCTCATCGGGAATCAGGCGAGCCTGGGTGACAAATTCAGTTTTTAGTGCGGTTTTTAACCATGATTCCAGCGCCGGAATACCTTGGTCCTGATAAACGCCGTTAGATGCACGATCGGATACCGATACCAAACCAATGCGTAATTTATTCATATCTTGTCCTCGCCTAAGCGCTGTTTTTTACTTTTATATTTAATCAGATAGCTTCCCAAACTGCGTTTAGCATAGGTTCAGGTCATGGTACGGTATTATACCAACTAATCTTTAGTCGAAGATAAAAAAATACCGGCCATTAGCCGGTATTTAAAACACATCAGTAAACTACAGCAGCAAATTACAGCAGGTCTGCAATCATTTTTTCCAGTTTTTCCTGATCGACAGCAAACTTACGGATACCGTCAGCCAGTTTATCTACCGCCATTGGATCCTGATTGTGCTGCCAGTAGAACTGAGCTTCAGTCAACGGCGCCGGACGAGCTTTCACTTCACCGCTGTAAGACAGTTTGCGCTCAACTTCACCCGAAGCTTCAGAAAGCTCTTTCAGCAATGCCGGAGCAATAGTCAGGCGATCGCAACCGGCCAATTCAATAATCTCACCAACGTTACGGAAGCTGGCACCCATGACAACCGTTTTAAAACCGTGCTGTTTATAGTATTCGTAAATACCGGTAACAGAAACCACGCCCGGATCTTCCTGCGGAGCAAACTCTTTTTTATCGCCGTTGGCTTTATACCAGTCAAGAATACGCCCTACGAACGGGGAAATCAGATAAACACCCGCTTCAGCACAGGCACGAGCCTGAGCGAAAGAGAACAGTAACGTCAGGTTACAGTTGATGCCTTCTTTTTCCAACTCAGCAGCGGCACGAATACCCTGCCAGGTTGAAGCTAACTTGATCAGAATACGATCGTTGCTGATACCTGCATCGTTATACAGTTTGATTAAACGCTTAGCTTTAACAATGCTAGCTTGAGTATCGTATGACAGGCGAGCATCAACCTCGGTAGAGATACGTCCTGGAATCAGTTTTAGAATTTCCAGACCAATATTCACCGCCAGCTTATCGGATGCATCCACGATTTGCTGAGCACGATCGGAACTCTGGCTTTTTGCCCAAGCTATCGCATCATCAATCAGCTTGCGGTATTCCGGTAGCTGTGCGGCGTTTAGAATCAGTGAAGGGTTAGTGGTTGCGTCCTGAGGTTGGTACAGCTTCATTGCTGCAATATCGCCGGTATCAGCCACAACGGTAGTTATTTTACGTAGAGAGGTCAGTTTATCTGTCATGGATAGGTCTCATTGTTAAGCGAGTTGGCATCATTATATTAAAGGGCTCAACTGATGATAACATGACTTAACAAGGGCGCAACGGTGTAACGTGGATTCAGAGTAAAAGCCGTGGTTTTTTATCACACCATTCATCAGTTATATATTGATAAATAAAAGAAAAAAACAGCAAACAATCCCTTGTGCTCTACCCCTATTAAATCCATCGCTTTTTCCTCTGTCACTTTCTGCTAAAGTAGCAAAAACATATTTATCACAGGATCTGATTATGCTGATTACTATCTCTCCGGCAAAAACTTTAGATTACACCAGCCCGTTGATCACCGAGCGCTACACCCAACCGGAGCTGCTGGATCAGTCAAAAATTTTAATAAAAACCTGCCGTAAATTAACGCCAGCTCAAATCGCTAGCCTGATGAGCATCAGTGATAAATTATCCGGTTTGAATGCAGCCCGCTTTGCCGAATGGCAGCCGGATTTCACCCCGGAAAATGCTCGCCAGGCCATTCTGGCCTTTAAAGGTGATGTTTATACCGGCCTGCATGTTGAAGATTTCAATGAGCAAGACTTTGATTTTGCTCAACAGCATCTGCGTATGCTATCAGGCTTATACGGCGTGTTACGCCCGCTCGATCTGATGCAGGCTTACCGCCTTGAAATGGGGACCAGACTGGAAAACGCCCGTGGAAAAGATCTGTATCAGTTTTGGGGGAAACGCATCACCGATAAGCTGAATCAAGCGTTGAAAGATCAGGGCGATGATATTTTGGTTAATCTGGCTTCCGATGAATATTTTAAATCGGTGCAGACTAAAAATTTAAACGCAACCATCATTAAACCGGTATTTTTAGATGAGAAAAACGGTAAGTATAAAATTATCAGTTTCTACGCCAAAAAAGCCCGAGGTTTAATGAGCCGCTTTATTATCAAAAACAGATTAACTCGCGCTGAACAGCTGGTTGATTTTGATTTGGAAGGTTATCAGTTCGAACAGTCCGCCTCTCAGGGCAATGAACTGGTATTTAAACGCGCCGAACAAGCCTAGTGATGGATTCTTTGCTCGAAAAAAATGGCTCCCGTGGGAGCCATTTTAGATTGGATGATAAAATTCTCATACACTCAATCGGAGGGAGAGACGGGCATGGAGGTCGTAGCAGCTTTAGCTGCCGGAGCGCCCGTAGTCCGGCTAAGCCCGACGCACGTTGAACTCCAAAACATCCCCTCTCGTCCGTAAGACGAAGTGAATATTTCAACGTTCTTTTTACGGACGAAATATTCACTGAGATCAAATTAAACGATCTTGTCAACAATCCCATATGGCCCTTTCTCGAGCCATATGATATGTCCTCTCCCCTAATCAACTACTTAGGTAATGCCATCAGGAATGCACGTAACGGGGCAAATCCATCAGGTAAATTGTGGGATAACAGCGGCAGATCCGCACGCTCAGCTAACGCTTGAGGCAATGCCAAGGTTGTGCCTAAGATTTCTTCCACGCTCTCTTTAAACTTCGCTGGATGCGCAGTACCAAGGAACAGACCATATTCCCCTTCTTGCAATTCATCACGCAACAGACGATAAGCAATGGCACCGTGTGGTTCTGAGGTATAGCCTAACTTAGCCATTTCACGCATGGTTTCACGGGTGGTTTCATCACTAACGGCACCATGGCCAAGCGACTTCAGTGACCACTCTTTACGACGATACAGTTCTTCAATGCGCGGCCAGTTATTTGGCTGACTCACGTCCATCGCATTAGATAAGGTTGCCACGGTTTTATTCGGCAGCCATTTCCCCTCATCCAAATAGCGCGGTACGGTATCATTCGCATTGGTCGCGGCGATAAAGCGTTTAATCGGTAAGCCCATGGATTTAGCCAGTAAACCAGCGGTTAAATCCCCGAAGTTACCGCTTGGAACTGAAATCACCAGTTGCTCACGCTGTGCTGGCGTTAGTTGCGCCACCGCCTCAAAGTAATAACAGATTTGCGCCAACAACCGACTGATATTGATTGAGTTGGCGGAGTTAAGACCCAACGCTACCTTCAGCTCTTCATCATCAAATGCCTGCTTAACCAGCGCCTGACAGGCATCAAAATCCCCATCAATCGCAACGGTATGAATATTACCGCCCAGCGTACAAAACAGTTTTTCCTGTAATGGACTGATTTTACCGTTCGGATAAAGAATAACGACTCGTACATTCTTCAGGCCATAGAATGCGTGGGCAACCGCCGCACCAGTATCGCCGGAAGTAGCGGTTAGAATGGTCACCGGCGTATCGCCAGCCACTTGCGTCAACATCTGCGCCATAATGCGCCCGCCGAAGTCTTTAAATGCCAACGTTGGGCCATGGAATAGCTCTAACGTGCCGATATCTTTTTCTACCGGCACCACGGGTGCCGGGAACTGAAATGCATTCGCAACGCGCTTAGCAACATCAGCAGCAGCAATCTCTTCACCAATATAAGCCGACAGAATACGAGCACTGCGGCTGACAAAATCCATAGCCAGCAGTTCATCAATTTCCGAGCTATCAAACGCCGGCAGATCCGCTGGGAAGAATAGCCCCTGCTGTTTACCTAATCCCTGACGTACCGCTTGGGCAAAATTAACCTGTTCATTATGATCTTTTAAGTTATACAGTTTCATTGTGTCGCTATTTTCCATTAATCCAATTTACGGGCACCGGCGGTATCCAGACGGCAAACGTGAACAAAGCCTTCATCATTTTGTACATAGTGTTTGGATAGCCAGTCAGCCAGACGGTGAGCGGTTTCCAAACAATCGCTGACGGCAAACAGCGTTGGGCCAGAACCAGAAATTCCACAGGCCAGTGCACCGATATCCTGAGCGGCTTTACGAGCTTCAGCAAAACCGGGTAATAAACGGGTACGATAGGGTTCAGCAATCACGTCCTGCATCAGCTTAGCGGCCAGTTCAGGCTGCTGCGTATGGCAGGCGTGAATAAAGCCAGCCAGATAACGACCGTGGCGAACACAATCCTGACGCAAATACTGTGCTGGTAGAATCGCCCGCGCTTCCGCGGTCGAGACTTTAATGCCCGGATAAGCCATCACCCAGTACCAGTCGTCAAAACCTGGCACTGACTGACTAATAATACCATTCTCTTCCAACATCAGTTGCATGCCACCCAAATAGCAGGGAGCAACATTATCATAATGGACGCTACCGGAAATTCGACCTTCCAGTTCTCCCA
The DNA here is from genome assembly GCF_900112475.1 of Pragia fontium DSM 5563 = ATCC 49100. Taxonomy (GTDB): domain Bacteria; phylum Pseudomonadota; class Gammaproteobacteria; order Enterobacterales; family Enterobacteriaceae; genus Pragia; species Pragia fontium. The sequence goes on from NZ_FOLW01000001.1 coordinate 257,522, forward strand.
TCATGGCAAGCAATTCTGTTTCATTAAATGGATTGTCACAATATTCATTCAACGCCATTAAACCGGCAACCACAGAACAAGCGCTGGATCCGAGTCCGGATCCAATCGGCATATTCTTTTCCAACACCATTGCAACGGGCAATTCACGCCCCAGACGCTGACAAAACAGCTCCCAGCATTGATAAACAATATTTTCTTTAGGCTCAGTCGGTAATTTACTGACAAAACGCCCTTTATTGCTCAGGCTAAACCGATCGGCAGACTGAATACTGACGCAGTCCCCTAGCAGGGTGCCATCCACCGGCGATACCGCCGCGCCCAGCACATCAAAACCCACGCTGACGTTACCAATTGAGGCAGGCGCATATATTCTTATCATTTTAAACTCCCAGCTTTCCTGACAGCGTACGTAACATATCGGCAAACACGCCAGCAGCAGTCACATCATTCCCTGCACCGTAACCGCGTAAGACTAACGGCAACGGCTGATAATAACGGGTATAAAACGCCAGCGCATTTTCCCCATTTTTTACTTTAAACAGCGGATCGTTACCATCCACCGCTTCAATTTTCACTCGGCATTGGCCATCTTCAATCAAACCAACGTAACGTAACACGTTACCCTGCTTAGCCGCCAGTTCAACCCGATGAGCAAACTCACTATCCAGTTGAGGCAAGCGCTGCATAAAGGTATCAACATCACCACTGGCATCAAACGAAGCAGGCAGGACGGACTCCACATTAATCTGGTCGAGCTCTAACGCATAACCCGCTTCACGCGCCAGAATTAACAGCTTACGAGCAACGTCCATACCGGATAAATCATCGCGAGGATCCGGCTCGGTATAGCCCTTCTCTTTCGCCAGTTTAGTCGCTTCAGATAAGCTTAAACCTTCATCCAGCATACCGAAAATAAACGATAATGAGCCGGAAAGAATACCGGAAAAACGCATTAATTCATCACCGGCATTCAATAAATTTTGCAAATTTTCGATAACCGGTAATCCAGCACCAACGTTAGTATCATAAAGAAACTTACGGTTACCCACGCTGGCAGCCTGACGTAGCTGATGATAATAGTTCATCGAACCGGTATTGGCTTTCTTGTTAGGCGTGATGACATGGAAACCATCGGCCAGAAAATCAGCATATTGTGATGCCACTTCCTGGCTGGAAGTACAATCCACAATAACCGGATTCAACAGATGATACTCTTTCACCAAACGAATCAAACGGCCCAGATTAAACGGCTCTTCTGCCGCGGCTAACGCTTCACGCCAGTTGGTTAAATCGATACCCAAAGTGTTGGTCACCATACCGCGAGAGTTAGCAATCCCACATACTCGCAGTTCAATATTTTTATGCTTTAACCACGGCTGCTGACGATAGATCTGATCCAACAACGCCCCACCGACACCACCAACGCCAATTAAGAATACGTCCAGCACCTGACTGGTACCAAAAAGTACCTGATGGCTGGCACGCACCGCCGTTGTTGCAGAATCATTGTTAACTACCGCAGAAATAGAGCGCTCTGACGAACCTTGAGCAATGGCGACAATATTAATGTTTGCCCGGGCTAGTGCACTAAAGAAACGCGCAGACATGCCGCGTAACGTACGCATGTTGTCACCAATCACCGAAATGATCGCCAGCTTCTCAACCACATCAAGTGGATCTAACAAACCATCTTTCAGTTCCAGATAGAATTCATCTTCCAGCGCTTTTCTGGCGCGGGACAATTCACTTTGTGGCACACAGAAACTGATGCTGTATTCTGAAGACGATTGGGTAATCAATACCACAGAAATCCCCGCCCGAGACATCACCGAGAACACCCGAGCCGCCATCCCCACCATCCCTTTCATGCCTGGGCCCGATACATTGATCATCGCCATATTATTCAGGTTGGTGATGCCTTTCACCGGATAACGATCGTCACCACTTTCACGGCTAATCAAGGTTCCGGGGGCTTGTGGGTTAGAGGTGTTTTTAATCAGGCAAGGAATCTGGAACTGGGCGATAGGAGCGATGGTGCGAGGATGGAGAACTTTAGCGCCAAAATAGGACAGCTCCATGGCCTCTTGATAAGACATCGACTTTAATAGCTTCGCGTCAGGCACCGAGCGCGGGTCACAAGTATAGACGCCATCAACATCCGTCCAGATTTCACAACTATCAGCACGTAAACAGGCGGCTAACACCGCTGCGGAGTAATCCGAGCCGTTACGCCCTAACACCACCAATTCACCTTTTTCGTTACCGGCAGTAAAGCCCGCCATCAGGATCACGTGATCTTTAGGAATACCCATTTCCACCAGTCGGCGAGTGGATTCAGTAATATCGACAGTCGATTCAAGGTAATGACCGTGAGCCAACAGCATAGCGACCGGATTAATCACGGTCACACCGTATCCTCTGGCCTGGAATACTGACTCCATAATCGCGATAGAGAGCTTTTCACCGCGACTGATAATCGACGCATTCACACTGTCAGGGCATTGGCCTAACAGCGAAATACCGTGGAGAACATGCTTAAGCTGGGCAAACTCCTGCTCAACTACACTTTTTAACCGGCTATATTCAAACCCTGGTTGGTCTTCTGCCAATCCCTTTAGCAGTTGGGCAAAAATCTGTTCTGCATCCATGATATTGGTCACCACGTCCTGACCCGCAACGGTTTTCTCAATCATGGCAACCAAATGGTTAGTAATTTTTGCCGGCGCAGACAGTATCGTAGCGACCTGACTCTGACGTGCATTATTTTCGATGATATCTGCTACGCGTAAAAAGCGTTCAGAATTCGCTACTGATGTACCGCCAAATTTCAGAACTCGCATTTCTTGGCCTCTCCTGCCTTAAGATTTAAATCATTATTAAAAATCAGCAAAAAAAAACCCGCACTCGATTTACGGTGCGGGCTTTTTTATTTTGTTTAAGCGTCAGCCCGCCCCGCTACCAATTGTACCGGTGATGGTGGTTGTAATAATCAGGCTGCCGATGCTTTTCATAATCTGTCTGTCTCAGAAATAAATAAAAATATTCAGTTAACGCTATATACGGTTAAAGCAATTATGATTAAGAGTCAATTTTTTTTTGTTTTTTATTGAAATTAATTAAGCACCGACCTCTGTACTCAACGTAAAAAATCAAAAAAATATTATTAATAATCAATTGGATAATAAATCATTCATTTAAAAAAGAATGAAGTACCTTCTCCCCAACCGCTTGCTGTACGTTTTTTCTACAAAATTAAAGCGTTATATAACAAAAGATATCGTGCAATGAATGATTACCCTAAATATCTTAGCATCTCCAGAGATGAATTTAGCCAGCATATCCCTCCATTATCCCCTATATTAATAGGGTTTAATAAAGGTTATAATTGAAAAATATTTGTTAAAAATTATTTTCTTTTCCAACAAAACAGGAGAAAATCCAGCCTTCATTGCTTATGTTTTAATAACATTAGAAAAAAACGTCATTTAGGCACCCAACTGAATGCGTGTTTATTGAGCTAAGATGTAAAAAAAACGTCAATAAATGGTAGCGGGAATGAGCTAATTTTGTAGATTTTTCTCACAAACCGGCTAATGTGCTATAACTATTATTGATATATATCAACAAGCAACAATTTTGTTGATCGGCAAAAGCGAGACTCCTGTTATATTACTGCTACAATAAACAGTAATAAACGATTGATTTTAACAAATCAGCGGTATGTTAAGTCGTTACCTTAGCCGAACCTACGATTATGTTGAAATTTGAAAAATTAATTGGGGATTCGTCCCTTATACTGCAGTCGCTTATTTTAACACTATAAAGTTAAATGCAGCCGCTGTAATATTAAATTTGATTTTGTTGGCAAATTAGGTAACAGACATGCAAACCCCGCATATCCTGATCGTTGAAGACGAACTAGTAACTCGTAACACATTAAAAAGCATTTTCGAGGCGGAAGGATACGTTGTCTTTGAAGCCAATGATGGTGCTGAGATGCATCGGATTTTATCCGACCATAATATTAATCTGGTCATCATGGATATCAATCTACCCGGTAAAAATGGCCTATTGCTGGCTCGTGAGCTTCGTGAGCAGGCAGCCGTTGCCTTAATGTTCTTAACCGGTAGAGATAACGAAGTTGATAAAATTCTTGGGCTGGAAATTGGTGCTGATGATTATATCACCAAGCCATTTAATCCTCGCGAACTGACTATCCGTGCGCGTAATCTGCTATCCCGTACCATGAATTTAAGTGCCGTCAGCGGCGAAGAACGCAAGCTGGTTGAAAACTATAAATTTAACGGTTGGACGTTGGATATCAACAGCCGCTCTTTGATCGATCCTGCTGGTGAAATGTTCAAGCTACCGCGCAGTGAATTCCGGGCGATGCTGCATTTTTGTGAGAATCCAGGCAAGATCCAGTCCCGCGAAGAGCTACTGAAAAAAATGACCGGCCGTGAATTAAAACCTCATGACCGTACGGTTGACGTCACTATCCGCCGTATCCGTAAGCACTTTGAATCTACGCCAGACACGCCGGAAATCATTGCCACCATTCATGGTGAAGGCTATCGTTTCTGTGGCGATCTTGAAGAGTAATTCAAACCATCCCGAATAAAAAAACCAGCTTTAAAGCTGGTTTTTTATTGTCTGATTTAATCCAACAATTCTTATTTGGCTAAAGCTTCCGTTCCCCATGGAATAATCGGCACGGTACTTAACGCATTTTTCGGTGAACCATCAATCACTTTATCGGAATAGACTAAGTACACCAGCGTATTACGCTTATCATCATAAAAACGCACCACCTGCATGGTTTTAAAAATGATGGATGTTCGCTTACGAAATACCGTCTCGCCATCTGCTTTACGGCTTTTCACCTTGTCACTAAGCGTAACAGGCCCAACCTGAATACAAGAAATAGCGCCATCAGCGGTATCTTCAGCTAACCCCAAGCCGCCTTTGATTCCACCGGTTTTCGCTCTACTCAAATAACAGGTCACATTGTCGACCTCAGGATCGTCAAACGCTTCAATGACAATTTTATGATCCGGCCCCAATAGCTTAAATACGGTATCGACCGACCCAATCTGTTCTGACCTCAATGTGGCAGAAAAGAACAGCGCCAAAGAGCAAACCACCAGCATAACCTTACTCATTAATTTTCTCCGGTAAACGGTATAACAATCAAAATATTAGCCTAATTATCGTTAAGTTATACGTTAAATCATCTCTTATCCAGACCATGTTGCTCACTTTGTTTATCAATAACAATAAACGTGAAACCACGTAAACAAAAATTAACCTTATGAAAAAATTGTCGTCATATCGGACAGTAATACCTTGTTTCAAGCTCAATATTACGCCAATATCATTAAATTGCTTAAAAGCATTTTCCATGATGTACTGGCAACCCGTGTTACAAGCCAACATAGCGGTACTCATTGTAGATAATGCGCCCCAATGATGAGGAAGTTTTTTATGGATCAAGCCAGTATTATCCACGATCTCCTTCACTGGCTAGAAAGTCATTTAGATCAACCATTATCGCTGGATAATGTTGCCGCCAAATCAGGCTATTCTAAGTGGCATCTGCAAAGGATGTTTAAAGACATTACCGGACAAGCGATTGGTTCTTATATTAGAGCTCGCCGATTATCAAAAGCCGCTGTTGCTCTGAGATTAACAGCCCGCCCTATATTGGATGTTGCATTACAATATCGTTTTGACTCCCAACAGACATTCACCCGAGCTTTTAAGAAACAGTTTGCCCAAACCCCCGCATTTTATCGTCGCGCCGATTCATGGAGTGCCATCGGCATGTGTCCACCCATTAAGTTGTCCGACAATAACTTAATCCCGGTTGAATACGTTATGCAGGAAGAGAAACAGCTTATCGGCGTAACCCAAAGCTACACCTGTCGACTGGAAGATATCTTTCAATCCAAAACGCAGATCCGCACTCAGTTTTGGAAACAATATCTGGGCACACTGCCGGTAGATATTCCGCCGATTCTGTATGGTCTGAATCACTCTCGTCCAAGTCAGGAAAAAGACGATGAGCAGGAAGTGTTCTATACCACCGCGCTAGAACCACAGCATGTTCCTCAAGGCGTAGAAGGTCACCCGATTACGCTACAGTCGGGAGAATATGCCCTGTTTCGCTATAATGGGCCGCCAGAAGACTTACAACACTTTGTCATGACCCTTTACGGAACCTGTCTGCCGTTACTGAAGCTGACGCGCCGTAAGGGTTATGATATTGAGATATTTCACCCCAAACAGGGGAAGGTCGGTGACGCGACCCCTGCGGTGATTAGCGGTGAATATATGATACCAATCCAGCGTTAACGCTGGATTTCATCAAGGGCATTTGCCGTCAGATGCTGTGTATCGCCGGCAAATTCCACCACCCAACCCGGAGCGAGCCAGGGACTATTCTGGCCCTCTACCAAAGAGAGTGAGCAGTTACGCAAACGTAAACGACGCTCTGCATAAGGCGGAAGCCCTAACACATTACCCAGCAAGCTTCCCAAAGCGATGCCGTGGCTAACCAGCACCGGGCGACTCCCCTGTGGAAGTTTCTTACAATCGTCCAATACCGCACGCATACGCGCGGTTAATTCGCTTAATGACTCCCCTTCAGGAATACGTCCATCAGGATTGCCGTTCAGAATCTGCAGGCGTAAGTGTTCTTCTTCTTCCGTCAGCGAATCAATACAGCGCTGTTCCAAAATACCCATATTAAGCTCACGCAAGCGGGCATCAAAGGTGGGTTCAATCTGGCAGTATTCAGCCAGAAGCTCAGCGGTACGACGCGTTCGACCTAAGTCGCTAGCGATAATATGAGTTATCCCCATATTTTGTAATCGCATCCCGGCTTGTCGAGCCTGACTCTCACCCATTTGGGTTAAATTACTGTCCGTTTGCCCTTGAATTTTGCGGGCTACGTTCCATTCTGTTTCACCATGTCGAATTAAGTATACCTGTGTCATGCCTGTTATCCGTTATACTGTGGGAATTGTCTTCTTACTATCTTGATTTAACTATGTATCACGTAATTGCTGCAACCACTAACCCTGCCAAAATAAACGCCATCCGTCTAGCCTTTGATGAGCTATTCGGTCCTGACAGCTGTCGTATCGAAAGCGTTGAAGTTAATAGCGGCGTTCCTAATCAACCTATGGGTGATAAAGAAACCAGAACCGGTGCCCGTCATCGTGTGATGTCTGCACGTCAGGTAAGACCGGAAGCTGATTTCTGGATCGGCATAGAAGCAGGTATTGATGATGATATGACTTTTGCCTGGATTGTCATTGAAAATAATCGCTGTCGTGGCGAAGCGCGTTCCGCCAGCCTGACGCTGCCCCCAGTTATTTTAAAAAATCTATACGAAGGAAAAGAGCTGGGTGACGAAATGGCTGAGCTGACCGGCGTCAGTAATATTAAACAGCAGGGTGGAGCCATCGGTTTGTTTACCGGCGGTAAACTTTCACGCACTAGCGTTTATCAACAGGCCCTACTGCTGGCATTTGTACCTTTCCATAACGAAATCTATCAGGTACATACCAAATAAAAACCAGCTTGAATAATGCGAGTTAACTCAAAACATTATTCAAGCTGAGCTGACTATTTTTTCTCATTAATCAACGCGTCTTCCAACCAGGCTCTAAATGCTGGCTCAGCGATTTTCAGACTGTTGGAACCGCGGGTGATAGTGGCAATACCTGCCCCTAATTCACTTTTCAATTCCCTCTGGCTCATATTGCCGCGCATTAGCTCTTCAACAATTCTTACCCGAGTACCAAATGATTCACGTTCATCCGGCGTCATTAAAAGCTGTAATAGCGCCTGCTGGTGACCATCGGTAAATGCTTGTTGTAATAGCATGACAAAGCTTTGCCAATCCTGCTGCTTATGTTGTTCTGACATTCTATAAACCCCGGCTAACGAACTATCTCACTAGTACAATATCATAAGCCGGGGAAAAAATGCAGAACTAAGCACATTATCAGTAACTGCGTTTCCATTCCGCATCGGTCATGACTACCGTTGGCTGACTCATAAAGCTGCGGTAAAACAAATCATATGCCAACACATTCTTCACATAACCCCGGGTTTCATTAAACGGAATGCTTTCCACAAAAGCCACCGCATCCAAGCGCCCGGCGCTATTATTTAACCAACTATTTACCCTACCCGGCCCCGCATTATAAGCCGCAGCGGCCAAGATACGGTTACGGTTAAACGTTTGATAAGTATGTTCCAAATAGCTGGTACCTAACCGAATATTGGTTTGTGGATCAAATAGCTGGCTAACGTTACTGTAATGGTTGATGTCATTTCTTTTTGCCGTTTGCTTAGCCGTTGCCGGCATCAATTGCATTAACCCTCGTGCGCCAACCGGTGATTGAGCCTGAGGATTCCAGGCGCTTTCCTGACGAGCGATGGCCATCGCAAACGAAACTGTAATTTCTTTATCATTGGTTGAGGTTTTAAACAACGTTGGATAAGCCAAAGGAAAACGCTCTTCAATATGATCCCACAGCTTCGCAACGATGGTGGCCTGTACGCTAAGGTCGGCCCAGTCTTGATCGTAAGCATAACGTGCCAGCGCTTCCTGATCCGGTTTGGATAAACTCTGGATCAGGTTACGCCACTCGGTTCGTGCCAGATTATCCTGACGCCAGTACATCAGTTCGCGCACGCGATTCACTTCAGAGCGCTGAGTCAATGCTTTAGTTGGTTTAACCGCAGTTTCCACTCTGACCGGATAATGAATCCCTAAACGTTGAGCGGCCACCATCGGATAAAAACCACGAGTGTTAATCAACTCACGCAAAATGGCTTGCCCTTCAGCACGCTGACCTCTTTCCAGTAACGCATCGGCCTTCCAATAACGCCACTCTTCTTTTGCCGCAGCGTCAGCGGGTAAGCGGCTAATCCATTGAGACACGCCCGATTTATCGGCATTACTTAGCGCCAAGCGAATCCGCCGCTCGATTAAATCGCCATTGCTACTGCGAGCAAGGGTGGCATCGCGCCATCTCGCCTGTTCATCAGTGGTATTATTGTTAATCAGTCGACCAGCAATCATATCTTCCAACGCCTGCCGTTCGGATTGACTCATTTTTTGCTGACGTACAATTTGCGGCAAAATAGAGCGCGCCTTCTCTACGTCTTTACGGACAACTTTTGCAAAAGCCAGGCGGGTTTCTTCACGGGTAAAATCGGTTGGTGACAGGTTCGCCGCAAAAGATTCAACCGTCATCGGATCCTTCTGCAGTTTGCCAACGCTTTCACCAATCGTTTGATAATTGGCTGGCAGTTGATTCACCAGCGATGTCACCAGAGACGTATTGTCGGCCTGACTGGCCATACGAATACGCTCCAGGGTAACCAGCGGAGTCTGATGACCGGCATTACGCCATTCACTAAATAATTTGTCACAGGAGGCTGGGAGAGACTGGCCGCTTAACCAAATAGTTTTCGCTTCATCATAGGCCTGCTGTTTATGGCCAGTAGCCCATTTGGCATAATAAAAGTTACAGCGAGATGCTACAGAAGACGGGGCTTCGGCAGAAAAATCAACAATACCTTGCCAATCCTGACGGTTAGCCAGCTCATTGATAAAATTATTTCTCAGATTACGCGTCAACGGTAAAGTCGGATAGTGCGCGGTAAATTTTTCCGCCTGTTCCACCGTCAATGCACTCAAATCCTGAGTCAATTGGCGATACTCCAAATAAGGATAGAGCGGGTAATCGGTTAACGTTGGCATCAAGCGAGCAACGTCATCCATCTGCTTATTATCCCACGCTTGCTTAACCTGCTGATAGCGATCGCGCTGGGCGTTGAGTGAGTCAGCCCATACACTCTGGGCTGTTACCGCCATGATTAGTCCAACCATTAGGGCACACTTATTAATTAAGTTACTTTTTCCCAAATTACGCTGATTATCCGTCACAAGCTTCCTCACTTTTCCTGTTGTTTTACGCTCTGCGCCTCAGGCTAAACCTGTTTAGCGTTACACACACATACTGACAATAGTATATCTCTATACCTAACGTTATGCTGGTTAAAACCTGAAAATCTACAATACCAATAAGACAACAAACTCTTCATTTTTATTCATAAAGGAGAAATTAGACTTCCCTCGGATAAACGATACAATAGGCGACTATTCTGTACTCTACCAATGTAATGGATACCTGTAAGACTATGGCACAATACGTCTATACTATGCATCGTGTCGGGAAAGTAGTTCCTCCGAAACGACATATTCTAAAAAATATCTCTCTCAGCTTCTTTCCCGGTGCCAAAATCGGCGTACTGGGGTTAAACGGCGCAGGTAAATCAACCTTACTACGCATTATGGCGGGTATTGATACCGATATTGAAGGGGAAGCACGCCCTCAGCCGGGTATCAAGATCGGCTATTTACCGCAAGAACCGAAACTCAACCCAGAACAAACCGTTAAAGAAGCGGTTGAAGAAGCAGTCAGCGAAGTGCAAAACGCGCTGACGCGTCTGGATGAAATTTATGCCGCCTATGCAGAACCGGATGCCGATTTTGATAAGCTGGCTAAGCAACAAGGCGAGATGGAAGCCATTATCCAGTCCCACGACGGGCATAACCTGGATAACCAGTTAGAGCGTGCCGCTGATGCCCTGCGCCTTCCACCTTGGGATGCCAAAATTGAGCACCTGTCCGGTGGTGAACGCCGCCGTGTCGCCCTGTGCCGCCTATTGCTGGAAAAACCAGACATGCTGCTGCTGGACGAACCAACCAACCACTTGGATGCCGAATCCGTCGCTTGGTTAGAACGCTTCCTGCACGACTACGAAGGCACCGTGGTGGCGATTACCCACGACCGTTACTTCCTGGATAACGTGGCCGGCTGGATTCTGGAACTTGACCGCGGCGAAGGTATTCCGTGGGAAGGCAACTACTCTTCATGGCTGGAACAGAAAGATAAGCGTCTGGAACAGGAAGCCTCTTCCGAAGCTGCCCGTCGTAAATCGATTGAGAAAGAGCTGGAATGGGTTCGTCAGAATCCTAAAGGCCGTCAGGCTAAGAGCAAGGCTCGTCTTGCCCGCTTTGATGAGCTTAACAGCGTTGAGTACCAAAAACGTAATGAAACCAGCGAGCTGTTTATTCCACCGGGTCCACGCCTTGGCGACAAAGTACTGGAAATCAGCAACCTGCAAAAATCCTACGGCGACCGCCTGCTGATTGAAGACTTGTCCTTCGCGATTCCTAAAGGTGCTATCGTCGGTATTATCGGCCCTAACGGCGCGGGTAAATCAACCCTATTCCGGATGATCTCCCAGCAAGAACAGCCGGATAGCGGCAGCATTGTGTTAGGTGACACGGTGAAAATCGCCTCCGTTGATCAGTTCCGTGACAGCATGGATAACAGTAAAACGGTATGGGAAGAAGTCTCCGGCGGTCAGGACATGATGAAGATCGGTAGCTTTGAACTGCCAAGCCGAGCTTACGTTGGTCGTTTTAACTTCAAAGGCACCGATCAGGGTAAACGCGTTGGAGAGCTTTCCGGTGGTGAGCGCGGTCGTCTGCATCTGGCGAAACTATTGCAGGTTGGCGGCAATATGTTACTGCTCGATGAACCAACCAACGACCTGGATATTGAAACCCTGCGCGCACTGGAAAACGCCCTCTTGGAATTCCCCGGCTGCGCCATGGTTATTTCCCATGACCGCTGGTTCCTTGACCGTATTGCCACCCATATTCTCGACTACGGCGATGAAGGCAAAGTGGAGTTCTTCGAAGGTAACTTTACCGAATACGAAGAGTGGAAAAAACGCACGCTAGGTGCCGAAGCCCTTGAACCACACCGCATCAAATATAAGAAGATTGCCAAATAATACTGGTCTATTCTTATAAACAGCAGTATCAGCGCCTCCTTAAATAAGGGGGCGCTGGTCAGTTAAGCGTTTACACTTTGTATGTGATGACTCATCAACTCCATCATCCCGGTGAAAACCGGAATGACGGGTTAAATGGAATGAAACGCTTAAGTAAACGGCACTCCCCCTAATATTCAGGGCACTTTATTCATTACCACCACAAACATGGGAGAAGATGATGCCAACCACAGCACTATTACTGGGCGCCAGCGGACTCATCGGCAGCCAGCTCTTAAACATGCTGCAATCCGATCCCCGTATTACCCATATTTATGCCCCTAGCCGCCACCCACTGGCCAACATCGGCGATAAAGTGATTAATCCGGTCGGCAGCGATGTACAAATTCTGCTTGATACTCTGACAGAGCCGGTTGATGTCGTCTTCTGTTGCTTGGGCACCACTCAAAAAACAGCCGGTAGCCGGGAAGCCTTCCGCTTTGCCGATATTACCTTGCCGGTACACGGTGGCAAAACCGCCCGACGCCTTGGCGCAAGCCACTATCTGGTGGTCAGTGCACTGGGAGCCAATGCCAAATCATGGGTGTTTTACAATAAAACCAAAGGCCAAATGGAACAGGCGCTTATCGCGCAAAACTGGCCGCACCTGACCATAGCCCGCCCTTCCATGCTAATCGGTAAGCGAGATACACCGCGTACCCCGGAGCTATTAGCCGCCCCGCTGTTTCACTTACTACCGGGAAAATGGAAAGCAATTCCCGCCAGAGATGTTGCCTATGTCCTGTGGCAAGAAGCGTTCTCCCCTAGCGCATCCAGCGTCGACATTATTGAGTCCGACCAACTGCGGAAAAAAGCCTCTTCCCTGTAGTAATACCTGTCAATTAAGCTTAATGACAGCGAAAGTTTCGTCCACTATCAGTGCAGAGTATCAATTAACGTTGGTACACGTGGCCGAGCAAAGGGCGTTAGGCGAACGCCCTCTGCACTCCCGCGCCTTCGCCCCCGAATCCAGGCCGCCTACGGCGGCTCCCCTCCGCCTTCGCTCGGGTTAACGCACCGGCGCTGATTCGTTCCCAACGAAGCAGCGCCTCGCCCATCATCCCTGATGGGCGTGCTCCCTCTCTCTGTTGTCGGCTGAATTCCAGCGCTCAATAGAGAGGTCAAAAGATAAAACTCACCGATCGCATTTTCTTAACTGACAAGCATTACTCTTCCCTGTAGCGTTTAACCAAACAGGGAAGGTTTAACCGAATAATCGGCAACCAGCGGATGGTTCATTACCGTTTCAATAAATCTTTCCTGCGCTGGCATATTTAACTGACGGCTGGGGTAGACCAAATACAGTTCATTGCCTTCCGCCTGCCAGTCAGGCAGCACCTGTTGTAGCTCACCCCGCTGAATCACCTCGGCGGTCAGAAAAGCCGGCAGAAACGTAATGCCACCACCGGCGATCGCACACTGGCGGGCATACAATAAATTATCTGTCACATGCTGCCCCGGCTGTAACCAGCGGAAAGTTTCATCACCTTTACGCAGCAGACATTCTGACCAAGCCCGATGAGTAATACAGCGATGTTGAAGCAGATGGCTTGGCTGAGTAATCAGTTCAAACTGAGCAAGATAGTCTGGTGCAGCCAATAAATAACGCGGATAGTGAGCAAGAAAACGACCAATCAGGCTTGAGTCCTGCGGTTTCCCAGTACGAATACCGAGATCGAATCCACTGGCAACCAAGTCTTTTACCGTATCGGAAACATAAACCTCAACGGATACTTCCGGATACCGCTGCTGAAAATCAGTCACTATCGGCGCCAATAACGCAATAGCCAATCCCCCCGGAGCCGTAATACGAATTCTTCCGCTCGGTGACGCTTTCAACATCTGTAATGATTGCCCGGCCTGTTCTGAAGCCTGAACCATTGCCTGACAATGCACCAGATAACGCTCCCCGGCAAAGGTTAAACTCAATTGACGAGTGGTTCGCATTAATAAACGCAATCCCAGTTGCTGTTCTAACTGACTAATACGCTGACTAACGCTCGACTTCGGTAATCCGGCACGCTTAGCGGCAGCGGTAAAACTTCCCGTCTCAACCACCAGCGCAAATAGCGCCATATCCTGTAATTGTCTAAACATGATTGTTCATCTTATATAAACAGTGTGTTTGTTAAAGGTTATCTTATCACTTTCTACCTCAACCACTAGACTGTCCGTATTCACTCTCCAGAAAGGAACGCCTTTATGTCTAAATATGCCATTGCTGTTGACCCTAAAAACCCGCAAAACTTTATCCAAATTGATGTACCCGAACAGGCCCCACAAGGTTTTGATCTGTTGGTTCAGGTTAAAGCGATTGCCATGAATCCGGTAGATACCAAAGTTCATGCCGGATTAAAGCAAAATGGCCTACAGGAGCCTCGGATATTGGGTTGGGATGCCGCAGGTATTGTCACCGCCGTTGGCCCAAAAGCCTCGGGATTCGCCATTGGTGATGAAGTTTGGTACGCAGGTGATATTACTCGCCAGGGCAGTAACACCACACATCAGTTGATAGACTCCAGAATCACTGCCCATAAACCTAAATCTTTAGCTTGGGCCGAAGCAGCGGCAATCCCACTAACGGCACTCACCGCTTGGGAAGGCCTGTTTGAACACCTGAAAATTCAGGACGCCGGCAGTGATAAAACGCTATTAATTATTGGTGGCGCTGGTGGCGTTGGTTCGCTGGCCATTTCTCTGGCAGCACTGCGCAGCAAAGTACGGGTGATTGCCACCGCATCTCGACCTGAATCAGCTAAATGGTGTTTGGATCGCGGTGCCGATCTCACCGTAGACTATCGAGATCTGAAGCAAAATCTGCTGAAGCACGATATCAAACAGGTGGACTATATCTTCTGTCTGAACGATACCGACGGTCACTGGCAAGCGATGGCTGAAGTGATCGCGCCATTTGGCCATATTTGTTCGATTGTTGAAAACAAGCAGCCGCTGGAACAGGCATTAATCCGTTCTAAAGGCGTCGCTTTACATTGGGAACTGATGTTTACCCGCAGCATGTACCAAACGCCAGACATTGCCGAACAAGGCGCGATTCTTCAGCGCGTTGCCGATATGATTGATAAGGGTGAACTGAAAGGAACCCTGAATGAAACGCTGCACGGTTTAAGTGTGGAAAACATCTCTCAAGCGCATAAAAAACAGCTCGAAGGCCATATGACCGGCAAGATAGCTATCGTTTACTGATTCTGATGCCAATCGCGTGCTGTAAAAATTCAGCACGCGTTAAAGATCTTCCAACACACTCAACGCATCAGACAGCTTTTTCACACCAAACACCTGCATATTTGGTAAGCTTTTTTTCGGTACATTAGCATGCGGCACGATAGCGCGTTTAAAGCCGTGCTTGGCTGCTTCAGAAATACGCTCCTGACCGCTGGGTACCGGGCGAATCTCACCGGCCAGCCCCACTTCGCCGAACACCACTAAATCTTCTGGCAGTGGCCTGTCACGTAAACTGGAGACCAGAGAAAGCAACAACGCCAAGTCAGCGCTGGTTTCCGTCACTTTAACGCCACCCACCACGTTAACAAACACGTCCTGATCGGCCATTTGTAAACCGCCATGACGGTGCAGCACCGCCAGCAGCAGCGCCAAACGATTCTGTTCCAGCCCTACCGCCACCCGGCGTGGGTTAGACAACATGGAGTGATCGACCAAAGCCTGAATTTCCACCAGCAACGGACGAGAACCTTCCCATACCACCATAACTGAACTACCGGAGGTAATTTCATCCCCTCGACTGAGGAAAATGGCGGAAGGATTACTGATCTCTTTTAGCCCTTGCTCCGTCATGGCAAAGACCCCCAGCTCATTCACGGCACCAAAGCGGTTTTTATGACTGCGCAATGTGCGAAAACGGGAGTCGGCATCCCCATCCAACAATACCGAGCAGTCGATACAGTGTTCCAATACCTTGGGGCCAGCCAAAGAACCATCTTTCGTTACGTGACCGACCATAATAATCGCTACGCCTTTGGTTTTGGCAAAACGGGTCAGATAGGCCGCCGTTTCCCGCACCTGTGCCACGCTACCGGGAGATGACTGAATATCGGCCATATGCATCACCTGAATAGAGTCAATCACCATCAGACGCGGCTGTTCTTGCTCAGCGATCAGGCAAATTTGCTCAATGCTGGTTTCAGACAGCATCTGTAAATGCTCGGTGGGTAAACCCAGACGGTGAGCGCGCATGGCAACTTGCTGTAAAGACTCCTCGCCGGTAACGTACAGCGTCTTCATTTGCCCGGCTAATTTACACATGGTTTGCAGCAATAAGGTACTTTTACCCGCACCCGGATTACCGCCAATCAGAATGGCGCTGCCCGGTACCACCCCGCCGCCCAAAACACGGTCAAACTCTTTAAAACCGGTAGAGAAGCGCGGTAGCTCATCCAGACTAATATCCGATAGCTTTTGTACTCGGCTGATGCCAGCATCTCCGGCATAGCCGGAGAAACGATCGACTCGGGAAGAGGAGGCCGCCGCCAGACGAATTTCAGTAATGCTATTCCACGCGTTGCAAGCGCTACACTGCCCCTGCCAACGCGGATAATCCGCACCACATTCATTACATACAAAAGCACGCTTTGCCGGCTTAGCCATGGTAACCTCAACCTATATCAACATCGTTAAAACGGTAACTATTAACAGCGAAACAGCAACAGGCTCGGCAAGGCTTCTGGCTTACACATCAGCCGAAAACCTGCCTCGTTGCTATTTACCTTCATGATTCAGACTTGCGGAAAGAATGCACAAGACACCCAGCAAATTAGCAAAACGGATCGCCACTTTCGATTTTGAATACACCTTCGGCTTAGCATGATAAGCGATTCCCAGATGAGCTACTTTAATCATTTTTAAATCGTTAGCACCGTCACCGATAGCCACCGTTTGCTCCATAGGAATCGACAGTTCTTCCGCCAACTGTTGTAACTTCACCGCTTTAAATTTGGCATCAACAATTTGGCCGGTCACTCTGCCGGTCAACTTACCCTGTTTAATCCCTAACTGGTTAGCAGAAATCGACACCAGATTCAGTTTTTCTTTCAGATAGTCAGCAAAATAGGTAAACCCACCGGACACGATGGCGACATGCCAGCCAGCCTGATGTAGTTTTTCTACCAGCGTAACTAACCCTGGCATCAGCGGTAAGTTTTCTCTGACTTGTTCAAGAATCGCCGCATCGGCATCTTTTAGCGTCGCGACCCGCTGACGCAAGCTAGCGGCAAAATCCAACTCACCACGCATGGCCCGCTCGGTCACTTCAGCAACCTGCTCGCCTACGCCGGCCAACTTGGCTATTTCATCAATACACTCAATTTCAATGGCGGTAGAATCCATATCCATTACCAGCAATCCCGGCGAACGCAAAGAAGGAAGGTTGCCCATCTGGGCGACGTCCAACTGATACTCTTCGGCAATTTTCTTGGCTTTGGTGGCAAGCACCCCGGCCAGGCGGATCACTTGATACTTATCCACCGTCCAGGCTGACACCACCACTAAAGGCTCATTCAATCGGCGCTGAAACGAAGACAAACGTTGCTTATCCAGCCCCTTGCCATAAAGTAACCAGCCCGTATGTCCAGCCCAATAGTCTAATGGCATGACCTCATCACCACTCAATGACAGTGGCAATCCTGGCCAGCCGTCTATTTCTGCGGGCAAATCGCTATAGGTCAGGCTAATCGGCATACTACAACTCCTTAAATACGAGGCTTATCGGCCAAAAAAGAGATTCAATGGCAAAACAGCGTTTCAAGCTATCCTAATGGATAGAGTTCTGGCAACATAAAACATCTTCAGCACATAAGGTAGTTGCATGACCAAACGGCTTAAATTCAAATTTAATCTGCACCGGATTGTTATCATCCTGTTTTGTCTGGCTTTATTAGTCGCTCTGATGCAGGGTGTCTCTTATTTCAGCTTAAACAATCAGGCAGTACAAGCAAAACAATCGCAGGATTTGGCTCGCACCTTGGCCAAGCAGGTGACGTTTACTTTATCTCCGTTGCTGGAAAGCGCGATTAATGGTACTGATGACCAACAAATTGAAGCCATTCTACAACATCTGACGCAACATAGCCGGATACTTGATGCCTCGGTTTATCGCGTAGATGGCTCACTGGTCGCTCAGGTTGGTGATAAAACCAGCGTTAGAGATCGGCTGGCGATCGACGGTCAACGACCGGGAAGCGATTTCAATCAGCAAGTCGTGGAAATGATAGCGGGGAAAGATGGGCCGCTTGGGTTTATTCGCCTCACGCTCGACACACATGTACTGGCTACTGAAACTGAGCAAGTGGATAATACCACCAATATGTTGCGGCTGATGTTACTGCTGGCAATGGTGATCGGCATTATTCTGGCCCGAACGCTGCTGACTCGGCAAAACACTGACGGGAAAAAGTCTCCTTATCCATTAACCGCAAGTGATAGCAAACATGCGACGGCAGACTCTGTTGAATCAACAAAAGCAGTACAGAAAAAGAAACGCCCGCACAAAAAGAAGCCTTATCGATAACTACAGCGAGAACAGCGCCACACTGTTGGCATAAAGCTGTCGGGCAATCTGTTCCGCTGGTTCAGATCTCAAGCGGCAGAGCTGTTCAAAAATCAGCGTCAATCGTTCCGGTCGATTAGGTTGCCCTTGAAATCCTGCCAACGGCATATCCGGCGCGTCAGTTTCTAACACCAACGCCTCCAAAGGTAGCGCCGCCATAACCTGTCGCGTTTTCTGTGCTCGCTCATAGGTAATCACTCCACCCACACCAATCGCATAACCCAAGCGCACAAAAGCCATCGCCTGCGCCAAGCTACCGGAAAAGCCATGAACCACCCCGGTACGCACTTGTTTGGTCTGGCGCAAAATTTTGGCTAACTTATCATGGGTTTGGCGGGAATGAAGAATCACCGGTAATTCAAATCGGTTAGCCAGTTTAAGCTGCTCCAACAGCAGCCAAACCTGCCGGTCGGATTGCGGTGTGTCCATATATTCATCCAGACCCACTTCCCCTACCGCCACCAGCTTGCCGTTATTTTGGCTTAACAACTGTTGTAGCCTATCCAGCCCTTCATCCTGATGAGAAGCAATATAAAGTGGATGCAGTCCGAGCGCGCCATAAATCATCGGGAAGCGCTGCGTCAGTTGCACAATCCCCTCAAACCTGTCACACGTGACCGCCGGCACAATAATACGATCAACCGCAGATTGCGCCGCCAGACTCAGGCTCTCTTCCTCATGCTCAACAAAAGGAGGGAAATCAAAATGGCAATGGGTATCGATAAACACCGGCTTCACACCACCTCCGCTATGCAAGGATAATCAAGGTTACGGCTGCTCAATCATATCAGGCTGAAAAACCTTAGACTGAACGTTAACCTTATTTCGCTGTTGCCGTTCATTATGATGCAGTAGAGAACGACCAATAGTTGCCATAAAGTAACGCCCACAGCGTTTACCTAAATGATAATCCTTATTTAGCGCCGCAACACGACTACCCAGCGCGTTACTGGTCAGGGGATTGGGTGGGAAAATTTCCAAAATCTGCACGCCATCCGGAGGATTCTCAATAAACTGCTGAGTACGCGTATAGGTCGCTTCATGTTGTTGCAGAATACGCAGCATCTGCGGGGTCGAGCTTTCCGAAAACCAGCGCTCCATCCGTTTCACCCATGCCGGGGTATAGTAAAACTGAGACGGAACGGTTCGGATCACCACAATGGTATCAGCCCCGCGCCGGTAGGCTTCCTCAACGGGAATCGCATCGCTGATGCCGCCATCCATATAGGTTACGCCATCGATATCAACGCCGGTGCGGTAAAACCCAGGAATCGCGCTGGATGCCTTAAGCGCCTGTAGCCAGTTCTCTTTTCGGGCAGGAAAATAGGTCGGCGTAAAATCATCGCTACGGCAAGCGCACATATAAAACTCTCGCTCACCTGCCATTTTCTGAATAGCATAGTCCATATCCAGCGGCATCTGGTCGGAAGCGGTATCAACCAACCAATCAATATCAATCAGATGGCCGCCTTTGGCAAAGCGCAAGGGATTAAAGAACTGAGGCGAAGTGCTATAACGCACAATAATGCGGCGCGCATAGCCCAGTTGACCACAAACATAAGCGGATAAGTTCTGGGCACCGGCAGAGGTGCCAAGCATGATATCAAATGGGTCAAATCCTACCCGCTGAAATTCATCTAAAACCCCCGCGGTAAAAATCCCTCGCTGACCACCGCCCTCGCACACCAGCGCAATTTTGCCCGGTGGCTCTGGCCGGTTGGTTAACGGTTCCAGACATCCCAACGTGACAGGTATTCTATTACCCAATTTTTTATCCTTAATGATGAACTCTGGATTCAGAGGATACTCTTTCCTGCTCTTTTCCGTAATCTTCTTGTAAGATTCCCGACAGCCAATCGCTGTTCCCAGCAAAGAACTCATCTTCGATACCAGCCAGTTCTGCCCACCACAATCTGACAGAACCCTTCCACTGTTTTAACCTGCCTAGAATAATATCACTATTCATAGTCACAGCCTCCGAGTCAGACCCGTTTATCTTACCGGTTATTGTTTGATGACCAGATCGTTTTTCACACTTTTCACCCCCTTAACCTGCTGGGCAATGCTTTCCGCTTGTGCTATCTGGGTCACTTTATCTACGGTTCCCGTTAACAGAACCACGCCTTGACTGGTGTCCACTTTAATTTTTCGCGCAGGGACTATTTTATCGGCTAAAAATTTAGTCTTAATTTCACTGGTAATCACCGAATCATTTACATAGTTTTCAACCGAGTGACGTTTGTCGGTTTGTACCTGAAGTTTATTACTCACCGATTTTACTCCCGCAACCTGCTTGGCAATCTCGCCTGCCTGAGTTGATTGCGCATCGCTACTGACAAAACCACTGAGGGTCACGGCACCCGCCGTTGTTTTCACAGAAATATCGGTACTCTGAATACTTTTCTGATCCAATAAGGCACTTTTTACTTTAGCGGTGATGGTGCTGTCATCCATGAAACCATCGATCTTTTTCATCGAGTGATCGATTGACTCACCGACTTTATCAACGGATTTATCAATAGATGTACCGACTTTTTCTGCAACATTCTCAGCTTTAGTGGCGATGGTCTCTTGAGCAAATGCGCTGCTACCCATCACCGCGGTGGAAAAAATGGCGGCAATACAACAACGTGTGAAGGATATATTTTTCATTCATAACCACCTTGAATCATTGTTAAGGATTAAGCAGAATTATTGCCTGCAAACCGCGATCGCTCCGCAACTTAGCGGGTGAAATACCGATAGAATCAGCGATTAAACTTCAATCATGCAATTGCCAGACCAATATTTTCATTAATATGAAAACCAATAAGTTACGCCCAAACCCTATGCAGTATTGACCTAAAACGTCGCCTTAAGACGACAAAACCTCATATATCAGTAACAATCTAATAACGTCGCGCAATAACTTATTGAGTTAGTTGAATACTTAATGTCATCTATTGGCAACACGGCAGAAAAAACATCGGGAAAAATAACAAAAAAAACGATTCACGCTTGGCTTAACTATAAAACAGCCAAAGTAAACTGCCGTCTAGCGCACAAAAACTTTGTAAGCATGTTTATATTTAGCAAAGGAAACTCAAGCGTATAAAAAAGATATGTGACCGGAGGGTCAGGTTTTCAAACGAGACTGGGGCAAAACGTGGAAAAAGAGAAACCACGTTTTGCCTGACGGTAGATCAATAGGAATAGCTAAATTAATCGTGTGTTGCGATTAGCCAAGCGCTACCGCTTATAGCACCATTGCCAGTAATCTGGGAAAGTTCGCTGCTGACCGTAAAGGTTTTCGATGTCTGAATCTCCGCATGAATACTTCTGGCTGAGGCTC
Source organism: Pragia fontium DSM 5563 = ATCC 49100 (assembly GCF_900112475.1). Lineage (GTDB taxonomy): Bacteria > Pseudomonadota > Gammaproteobacteria > Enterobacterales > Enterobacteriaceae > Pragia > Pragia fontium. The sequence goes on from NZ_FOLW01000001.1 coordinate 279,364, forward strand.
CGGTTTGCGGATCGGTAATGGTTAGCTTAGACACCGCGCCGACTTTTCCTGATGTGTCTTTCAATGGCAGAGCCCCATTCCCATCGGCCTCATAGCTCAGCGTGAATGTCGCCTTGACTGGCGTCAAGCAGTCATAAGTAATAGGGGCAGACATGCGATGATAGGCCAGACCTCGAGACACCACTCCATGATTAATCGTCAGGGCTATGGGACTGACAGTACAGGTGGTGGATAACTCTATGTTTCCCCCCTTCAACACTATCGGAATAGCATAAGTCTTCCCTGTCTCCCCGATGTCTCCACCAAAACTGCGAATATAGCCGCCCAATGGCATAGAGGGAAAAGTAATTAAATTATCAATCGGCCGATGTTTGACATAAAAGAACAGGGTAATCGGAAAGGCATTCGCCAAATGCTGGGCCGGTGGATTTGCCGCTACCCCCCGATTAGAACAAACATCTGACTCTTTATGTGACCATGTGTGAATGGCACCGTTAGCCGCCGATGCAGCCATGGATAAGTTGTCGTTAATCCGAAAACGCCCATCAGAACCTCGCGGTAAATCAATCTGCACAAAATGCCCTACTGCACCAGGCGGCAGATTTTGGGGGCCACAATTGACCATACCGCTTACCGTACTAGCACTGACAGTGAATGTCGTTATCAGGCCGCTATCCTTATCAGTCTTACCGCTAATGGTTACCTCAGACTTCGCTGGGTATTTAGAATCTACCGTAACATTATAAGCAGCCACCGCTGGCCTGATAGCCAGCAAGCCGATCAATAACCCCAGCCCCCATGCAGCGCAGTATTTTATGTTGTTTGTTCTATTCATCTGTTTATGCCCCATATCCCTATTATCCAAAAGTCTTTCAGCACATTTATTGACATATCACTGTCATACGCTTTCCGCCAATGCTGGGACCTCTGTGACTCAACATTGGTATTCTCCCCTGATAATTTCCGGTTCATCCCCCCTTCGCTAGAGTGGTAACAATCAGACATCGCTGGTCAGCCTCAGCCCGATGTCACGCCAAAAATCAAACAGAAAGGGATTAATATCATTGTCCCCCGAGTCAGCATTGACTGCTGACTCAGCAAGAAGTAATACAAACAGTTCAGGTTAAATCTGCGCCTCCATATATAAAGATACCTCCTAAGATCTTTACGTTAAAAAACGACAAAACCACTTCAAATAAATCAAAAAACAACCCTTTAACCAATAAAAATGACAAATTAAACCGGTATTAAACCAGAAAAAAAATAATAAAATACAAATCTACACAGTATTTAAATATCATTCAATCGAAAGAAATCAGATAACAACCCGCTATTTTATCTACATTTATCATTATACATAAATAGCCAGAATAAAAAATCAATAAAAAACAACTACACGATCAAATGAACCAATAAAAATAATTTAAATGATAATTAAACCAAAAAATAGAATATTAGATATAAATGAATGAATAAAACAACAAAATATACCAATGGACTCAAAAATATTAATTAATGAAATCACTCAAAAAAATAAAAATGCATTAAATATCAATTAGATAAATAAATTTCAACAAGATTTATAACATAAAACAATTCGATATAAAAATAAATATCAAAAAATACCAACCATATGAAAAAATAAGTATTCAGTGTAATAACGAAGTAATAAGAATATACCTATCTCTACAAATAATTTCATTAAACCAACACATTCTCATACAAGACTCATTAAAAAAACCCCAAATAGCACCCAGCAGATATCGGCATTATGAAGAAAATCATCGAGAGATTAATGAAAAATAGCCCAGTGAAACATCACTGGGCTATCTTAATTTCAGGCAAAGTAAAAAATTAATATTATTGAACGTTACGATACGTAATATCCCGATAAAATTACTGAGTTAAATTGAGATTGATCTCGTTGGCATGACATAGTTTTGGTTATCATACCGCCCCTACCATCAGATCGTTATTAGCAATAGAACACAATATGCCAATTAACCTTTATCTAACTCAAGACTTAAAATAATTTTATTCACTCGGCGTATCGGCCAACCGGATTTTTTACTGATTTCATCGGTCGACAGTCCCTGACTTAAAAAACCAGCCATCATGGTTTTAACCTGATGCTCCCAACTAGTGTAAATATAATCATTCTGAAAGGTCTTGCTACAGGACGAACACCAAAAACGCTGCATACCTGATTTTGACTTACCGTGCTTCCGCACCGCGGTTCCTGAACCGCAATATTGACAAATAATATTTCTTCTTAAATTTAACATGTTAGCCATCACCCAATAAAAAATAAGTTTTAACCTGATAACATCCCATCGTCTTACTTCATTACGCAGGTCGCTAGCTAGCGCCCGCACAGCGCTCTCGTTTAATTAATCATGCGTCGCGATTAGCCAGGCGCTGCCGCTGACTAAACCGCTGCCGGTAATCTGGGAAAGTTCACTGCTGACCGTAAAGGTTTTTGCTGTCTGAATCTCCGCATGAATACTTCTGCCTGAAGCTCCGGTTTGCGGATCGGTAATGGTCAGCTTAGACACCGCACCGACTCCTCCTAAGGAGTCTTTCAACGGCAGCGCACCATTTCTATCAGCCTCATAGCTCAGCGTAAACGTCGCCTTAACAGGCGTCTTGCAGGCATAAGTAATCGGGGCTGCCATACGATGAGAGACCAGACCTCGAGGCACCGTTCCATGATTGATCGTCAGGGATTGGGGACTAACAGTACAAGCAGTATCTAGCGATATGGTTCCCCCAGTTAGCACAATGGGAATGGCATAAACCTTCTCACGCGAGCCAATTTGTGCCCCAAAAGCGCGAATATAGCCGCCCAATGGCATAGAAGGAAAAGTAATTAAATTATCAATCGGCCGATGTTTGACATAAAAATACAGAGTAATAGGATATGCATTCGCCAAAGCCTGAGCAGATTCATATTGATATAAACCCTTATTAGAACAAACCGCTGAATATATATCATCTGACCATGTATTCACTGCTGTACCATCCTTTGCCGACGCTGACATGGATAAGTTGTCGTTAATCCGAAAACGTCCGTTGCTCTCTCGCGGCAAATCAATCATAGTAAAGTGATATGCTGCGCCAGGCGGCAGGTTTCTGGGGCCACAATCTACCTGGCCACTTACCGTACCCGCCCTGACAATGAATGTCGTTATCAGCCCGGTATCCTCTTTCGTATCAGCGCTAATGATCACTTTGGAAATAGCTCGATTATATTTATATGGTATTACATTATAAGGAGGCTCATTAGCAGCCACCACCGACCTGATAGCCAGCAAGCCGATCAATAACCCGAGACCCCACACGGTGAAAAATTTTATTTTGCCTGTTTCGCTCATCTGTTTATTCTTCCCCATCTAATCAAGGATATATTTAGCGCATCTCACTACATATAACTGGCAAACAACGACGCACCGGCGCTAAACTCCCCGCCCTCCACCACTGTGATACCATCCGGAATAACCACTTGCCCGGTCAGCGTAAAAAAACCGGCCTGTATCGGTAGCCACTGGCCAATATTTAATGGGTTTTTGTTGTAGGTTAACGCGATGCCCACCTCAGTCATCGAAGTGCTCAACACATTTGACCCCATATTTCTCATCACCCCATAGGCCGTGGGCGTCAGATACATTTTTAAGCTCTTACCCGCCGGTGCTCCGGCAGTACAGTTAACCTTGATCCCGACCGACCGCTCGGCTTTCGCCGTACCGGCATGCTGTACCAGCACATCATCAAACCGCATTTCCAACTGCGACTGACCGTTTACACCGGTGACTTGACACACCGGTGCGACTATCACTGCGCTGACCGTCACTGGCACGTCCGCCTGTACAGCCGCACTCGCCAACATCAGGCTTAACAGACCTAAGCCATATCGCCATCCATTTCGCATCGTCTTCTCCTACTGATAGTCAACTTCGACCGTGACCGTCGCGCTATAGCGGTCTGCTTTCACCGCCCCCGGCGCCAGCGCATACGCACCAAACTGATAGCGGTTAACCCCTCCGGTGCCGATTTGAGTGAGGGTTCCGGCGCTCATCTCTCGCCCCAGAACAATGGCCTGACCGGCACCGTCTTCCAGGCCGATCACCAGACCGGTATTGCCGCTGGTAGCTAACATGGCTACCCCGTTAACCAGTTGGGTCTGCGTACTGCTAAAGGTCAGTTTTACCGTTTTCCCCAGCATGGTCGGCGTACACCCTTTCAAACCAAAGAAAAAGGGCGCGGTTTCCGTACGCTTATTACGATCGAAGAAATGTAACGTCTTAGTGGGTAAAATCACTTCCTGATGGCCGCCTTCCTGCTCAAGTTCACAGCTTTCCAACAGCAACGTCCCGTTAAACGTCACATCCAGATGATTAGCCGCCCTGCTCTCAAGAGATAACAACGCTAATAGCAGACAGACACTTCCCCCTATCCATCCTCTGTTCATCGTCTCTTCCACCTCGTTTAACGTGCCACGCACCGACTGCCGCTACAGCGAAACGCCAGCGTAGGACGGCCACCGTAATCATTGATATAGGTTAAGTAAGGCTTGCCATACGCCGCGCTTTTCACCCGAGCACTGCTGTTTGGCGACAGCATCACCGTCTCAAAATCCCCTTCCAGTGACTGTTTTTCACTGCCGCCCAAACCAATCACCGTGATGTAATACGGAGTGGGGTTCTCTATCCGATAGCCACCACCTTCAGCATGTAACACCAACTGATCCTGCCACACAGAATCGGGAGCACGCTTCAGCGCCTTCGGCCGATAAAACAGTTTGATTTTGGTTTGCAGGGCAATCTGTAACACATTCGGCTTGTCACTCACCGGTGGAATTTCCCGCAGGTTCAAATAAAACAGTGACTCTTTATCCTGTGGCAGTTGACTGGACGCCGCCGCAGTAATGCGGATCATACTTTTCGCCCCCGGCTCCAACCGCTGTACCGGCGGCGTGATCACCAGTGGACCGGTCATCAACTTATTCTGCTGCTCATCTTCCAGCCAGGCCTGCGCCAGATAGGGCTGTTGCTGATTATCATTGTTGATATTCAGGCTGACGGACTTGCCGCCGCCATCAAACACCACTCGGGTACGATCCAGCGTCACCGCTGCTTGACCGGATAAAGGTAACAACAGCAAGGTGATAAAAATCCCAATAATGCGGGCGGTAATTTGTTTGTTTTTCATATTGATTGACTCACTTATCATTCATTTAATTGGACACAGTCGTCTGGCAAGGTAATAACAGATTCGATTCACCTATCTCCGCCGGCAGGCTAACCTGACACTGGACTTTTCCAGCCCATTCCACCTTCAGCGTACTTTCTGGTGAAATACCGCTAAGCCAAGCCAGTCCTTGTTCTCCGACCAGACCCACTTCACGCCCTCGGCTGTCTCTGACGCTGGCACCAAACGGCGGGTAGCTGCTGTCCGCCAGTCTTAAGACCGCAAACACTTTGGCGCCCTGCAATACCGAAAACTTACGATAGCCAATCGCCCCTTCCGTCAGCGCAGCTTCTACTACCCCTTGAGTCGCTTCAACATCGTCCGGTAAGGTATCCAAATCAATTCTGGCGGTGGTGCGGTAATAACTGTTCACATCCCCCAGCACCCCGATCCCCCAAGCGTTACTCTTAACACCGCGACCGTCTAACGGTACGCCAGCGACCCCGTCGGTACTCAGCATCAGACGGGTGCTACCGTTATATCCCGCAGGATGCAGTGCCGCCCCTTGTCCGGTGACGGTAAAACCACCGCTGGCGCTCAGCCCCACGGAAGAACTGCCCCGCTCTTCAACAGCCACATTGCCGCTGACGCGGGACCAGTCACCGTTATGGGTGTACATGCCATTAAATTGACCATTGCTTCCCTCGTCCCCACCGCTATCAATACCGGCATTCAGGCTGTAACTGTCCTGCCCTACCGTGTCGTAATACCCCACCTGCTGGCTATAGCGTCCGCTGCGACGACTGCCGTTATAGCTCATCGTGCCACTGCCCAGCGGCACCGACACCATCACACTGAACATATTTTCCTGACGTCCCTGATATTGGCTACGGGTCACCGTGCCATTCACCGACAGGTTTCTTAAATCCAGCGACGGCAGGTTAAAATAGGTACCCACGCTGCCACCAAACTGTTCGGTATCACCCTGATCCCAGTAGGTCTGACGCTCATAGTTCAGCCCCAGTGAAAAATCATCAAAACGCTTATTAACGTTTACCTGATAGCGCTCTTTCTGCTGACCCCGGTCGCCGCCCCGATAACGTTTATCCAAATATTCCTGCATACTGAGGAAGTTTTTCTCCGAGAAGCGATAACCTGCAAACGTCACGTCCGCATCCATCTGGTCAAAAAACTTGGAGTAACTGAGCCGCCAGGATTTGCCTTTCTGATCCGCTTTATCCGGGAATCGCGCGGAGGTCTGAGTGACGTCCAGTGCCATGGTGCCCAGCAGGAACAGATCGCGCCCCACCCCCAACGCCGCTGCCTGATAGTCTTGCGAGACGGTGCCCCCCCCGTAGACTGACCAGGCATTACTGACCCCCCAACTGATTTCACCGGAGACGAACGTCTGCCCTTGCAGATCGTGCTCCCAGGTACTGGGCCGCCCGGTAATGAACTGATAACGTACCTGTCCCGGTCGGGTTAGGTAGGGCACCGATGCCGTGGATACGCTAAATGTGCGCTCTTCGCCATTTTGTTCGGTAATGGTGACGTCTAAGGTGCCACGAATGGCGCTGTCCAGACTCTGAATACGAAACGGACCCGCTGGCACAACACTGTCATACACTTTTCGCCCCTGTTGGGTGACCGTCACCCGGGCATTGGTATTGGCCACGCCGATAATTTCCGGCGCATAATCCCTTAAACGGGGTGCTAACATCTGATCATCGCTGGCCAGTTTCAGGCCGGTATAACGCCAGGAATCAAACAAAGAGGAGTTCACATAGTCTTCCCCCAACGTTAGCGTGGACTGCAAACTGGGCAAAGGGCGATACAAATAAGCCCGGGTCAGGTCAAAATTTCGTTGAGAATACTTCCGTTGCCCGGAGACCTGACTGTCGCTACCCTGATAGTCGGCCCGTAAACGCCAGGCACCGGCATTCAGCCCGGCGGTGCCGTTAAAGCTGATATCCCGCTGGCGCTGGCCGTCCTTATAACGGCTAAACGAAGTATTCACGTTATAATCCAGCAGTGCGCCAGCAATACCGTGATCCCAACGGGAAGGCGGTAGCCAGGTATCATCGCTGTACTCCAGCCAGGCCTGAGGTAAATTGATTTCCAGCGCGCCGGTACCCAGATTAGGCATCAGCGTCACCCCCGGCAGGGCACTAAAATCGATACATTGATTATCATGCCAGGTGGTCAGTTTCTTCAGGGCCTCTTCGGTTAAGCCCAGCTTTTCTGCCATCTCCGGTGCCAGACAGGCCTGCGGAAGTTCACCCTTTTCCGCTGCGGGATCCGTAGCAGACGGCAAAGGATAGAACGGTATCGTCATTTCATTACCCAGACTTTCTCCGTTCAATTTAACCTGTAATTGGTACTCACCGGGCATCACATAGCCGGTCTGAGAAAAATTCGAAAAATCAATATTCGCTTTATCTTCGGCATCGAGCATATCGATATTAAATTGGACGGCCTGTGCACTCCCAGTCATTAACATCAACAATATCGATAACGTAATACGATTTTTTATAAACCGAGGCTGAGTTGTCATCTTTTATTCAAAGTCCTTTTCACCAGCAGTACATCACGTTTTTTACATCTCGCGATAAATCCGATTACCTACGTGTTCCTTTTATTCTGTGAAGACTCAAAATCACTGAAGAGTCATAGCAAAAACCTACCCCGGCACCGCTAACAGGACGGGACAATCTTTTGCTATAGTTCTGCTGCAAGAAGCGTTTACACGTGGTGCTGATAAAATGGCAGGACAGTGTGATGCCCTGCCATACAGACGAGTTCTTCTGACCGAGAATATTTTCCTCGGTTAAAGGCGTCGCTTATTTATAGGCAATCACGAAGGTGGTGCTGGCTTTAAAGGTACCCGGAGTAACCGCTGATTGTTCTCCTTCATTGGCTTTCAGAACGTTCGCCGTGTAGGTCAGGGTGTTCTCATCATCAATCAGGCCATTCAGGTCTAACGCCGTACCAAAGGTAATCCCCTTCAGGGTGATACCTACACCATTCGCAGTACCGACGGTTGTCAGCATGTTTTTACCGGCCATCTGGTCAGTACTGGTGAAAGTAATAGCTGCTTTCTTACCATCCATGACACAGTTTTTTAACTTGATATCAAAGTTTTTGGTTGCCACTCGGCCACCGTTTAGTCCTGCCAGAGACAGCTGACCAAAGTCTACTTTAATGTCCGTACCGTCCTGACCCGCCGCCAGATCGCATGGTGAATCCACCACTTCACCGGTGAACGTTACAGTGCCCTTGTTACCGGCAGCCTGAGCGCCGAATGCAATACCGCTCGCCAGTAAAGTTGCCATGGCAATTTGAGACAGTTTCATAGTTTTTTCCTTTTCCTCTAGCTAACAACGGCACAGGTTCAATCTGCGCCTCCATATATAAAGATCCTTTTCAGAACCTTTACGTTAAAAAATAACTTAATCAGGCCAAACGCCTTATTCAAACCACCCTTTTTAAATCAGGGTGAGGAATGAATTTGGTCTCAATCTCGTCATAAAAACCAAGACGAAATTAAACCTCCATAAATCAAGACAGTATTTGAACATCATTTTTGGAAAGAAAATGAATAGTATCCTGCCGTTTTCTCCATGTTCGGCATTATACATAAAACATAAGAATAAAAAACCATCAATAGCCATTTTAACGATCGAATGATCTATTTGAGCTAAATTTAAGAGGCCATAAAACTATTAAAAACCAAAAATCAATGAGATAGCAGAGTTTTAGATCGAAATAAATTGAAAACACCAACTTAATATACTAAATATTTTAAATAAAATTAATTAATTTATTTATTTAAAAGATTAAAACCACATTAAAACAAATAAAAAAACATAATTAATTTATTTTTTAAAAAAAATAAATAATTATTAAAATAAATTTAACCTAAAGCAGAAAAACAAAATAATCATTAAATATCAATAAAATAAAAATGTAATAAATATGTAAAATAAAATGAAAAAGATAAATCTTGTTAAACTAAAACTGTTAACAACATTAACTCAGTAAAAAAACAACCCTTATGTAATAAAAAACAACAAATCAAAAAGGAAAATAAAAAAACAAAAACGAAAATAAAAACCATTAAAAACCACCCTTTTTCATAAAAACATAAGTAAAAAAACACATATAATCACGATTATAAAAATCAAAAAAAACCCAAAAAAAATTTCAAAAAGAGATAAAAAACAACTTTTATATAACCAATATAAAGTGGTATCAAAAAAATAACATATACTGTTTATCCCCCAAAAAAACCCGCCTAAACCCACGCATTTTCATATAAAAACCAATAAAAACAGGCTAAAAGAGCCCGGTAAAATCAGTGTAAATAACGATGGATATAACATCCGTCTATGGCATAGCCTCTTTCTATCGATTCAGCAAATCGCCTCAAGAATGAGTAGCTCATATAACGGTTTTGGTAACGGATTAAGGTATTCACGATGTCGGTTAACTCACCTTACCGATACGAAAATTAACTCAACCAATTGAATAAAAAGAGAAAGTTAAATTGAAAGGGTAACCATAGTGGCGCAACATAGATGATCACCACCATCCAATACCGCCCCAATGGGTGCTTGCCGTATAGGCTGGAGGCTGAGATAACAGCTATTCAGGGGTAAATCGGTAATGCTGTTTAACTCGTCATCACCAGTGCTTTTAACTTTTATTATTCCATTATCGGCATCTCACTATTCTGTACTCAGCTGAGTAATATGCCGTGGAATACGGCAATATCAGGTAACGTTGATGGCTGGAGACGAATTTATAACGGCTAAGCGGTCTCACAACGCGTGATCAAACCCGTTGTGAAACATCAGCCACAATAGAATATGATAAAAGGCAGGGGCTGAAGAAGGTTCAAATGAATGGATACTTCTGTCTTTATCGCCAGAAATGCCCGCTTGGCGATGTATTCTGGGGATATTCGGTCGTGGTAAAAGAAACTATGGATGAAGCAGATGAATATGAAAGAGATATCTATTTTACTCGCCAGCGCATCGCCAAAATTGGCTTACCCAGGCCACTGGATTAATAATCATGTGTAACCCACATATCCAAACATCGGTTACCTGCGCCGACAATACATACGCTTGTGCTTAATCACGTCTTTCTTTTCCCATCATGGCATTCAATCCAACGAGCGATAGGAACGTTAACGGGAGCACAAACGACTTAACGTTATATTTAACCAATTCAATGTACGGGTATTAAAAGAAGAACCTAACCTGATAAGGGACTTTCAAACGAGACTGGGGCAAAACGTGGAAAAAGAGAAACCACGTTTTGCCTGACGGTAGATCAATAGGAATAGCTAAATTAATCGTGTGTTGCGATTAGCCAAGCGCTACCGCTTATAGCACCATTGCCAGTAATCTGGGAAAGTTCGCTGCTGACCGTAAAGGTTTTGAATCTCTGAATTTCCGCATGAATACTTCTGCCTGAAGCTAGAGTATCCGGATCGGTAATGGTTAGCTTAGACACCGCGCCAACTGTTCCTGATGTGTCTTTCAATGGCAGAGCACCATTTCGGTCAGCCTCATAACTCAGCGTAAACCTCGCCTTGACTGGCGTATCGCAGGCATACGTAATAGGGGTAGACATACGATGAGCGGACAGACCTCGGGGCACCGTACCATGATCGATAGTTAGAGAGTTAGGAAAGGCACGACAGCTAGTCGGTAACGATATGGTCCCCCCCGCCAGTAATATAGGAATAGCATAGGCCTTCCCAGTGACTCCGATTTTTGCACCAAAAGCGCGAATATAGCCACCCAATGGCATAGCAGGAAAGGTAATCAAGTTATCAATCGGGCGATGTTTAACATAAAAACTCAGGGTAATCGGATAAGCATTCATCATATCACTGGCAGGTGGTTTATCCGTTCCCCCCCTATTAGAACAAACCACTGACGACTCGTATGACCAAGCATTCACTGGACTATTCTTACTCGTCGTCGTGGCAGACATGGATAAATTTTCATTAATCCGAAAACGATTGAGGTTATAATCCATTGGCAAATCAATATGCGTATAGTGATTTACTGTGTTAGGGGGCAGATTTTGGGCACCGCACTTTACATCACCACTTACCGTATTACTATTAATAACAAACGTCGTTATCAGTCCGGTATCCACCTTCGCGTTACCACTGATGGTCACCACAGACTTCGCCGTACCCGCGAGAACATTATAGGCAGCCGCTGCTGGCCTGCTTCCCATCAAGCCGATCAATAGCCCGAGCCCCCACACGATACAGTATTTTATGCTGTTTGTTCCATTCATCTGTTTATTCTCCATCTCCCTGTTATCAAGGATCCTTTCTGCATATATCACTGCCATACACTTTCCATTTCTGCCAAATCACCGTGCTCCAGACATTGGCATTCGTTATCCTGATAAATCAGGATAAATCTACGCATCGATATAAAGACGCACCCTAAAACCTTTGCATTAAAAATGGCAATGTCAGTTTAAATACCTTATTCAAACAACCCTTCATCAATAAATAAAAGAAATGAAATCAGTATTATCCCTGTAATAAAAAACCAATCAAGCACAAACCAAAGAGTATTTGAATATCATTTATTTCGAAAAGAAGCAGAGAGTATCCTGCCGTTTATTTACAATTAGCATTATACATAAAATGATAGGACAAAAAACCATTTTTATTTAGCTTGTCGATCTAATAGTCTGGAAAATGACGAAAAAATGACAGCAAAAGCCAAAAAAACCAACATGAAATAAAAAAACAGAATATTAGATCGAAATAAATAAGAAAAACCAACTTAATGTATCAATTCATTCAAAAATATTAATTAATCAAACTATTTAAATATATAATTCCATTATAAATCACAAAAAATAAAAAACATAAAAATCAATGAGATGAAATTAAATCACTAATCTAGATAATATATAGAACCGTGAAAAAAACCTCAGAATATACAAAAATATAGTTTTAATTAGCCCATAACAAAGCAGTATTATGAAAATAATGTAAACATTTTCATAACCACAAAACCTTTATTAAACTTATATAAATTTTAGTAAAAATCCAAATGACGATAAATAAACATCGGTATCAAAAAGAAAGCCACCGAAGGGAATTAATGAGAAGGATTAATGAAAAGAATTAATTAAGATAGCCCAGCCATACATCACTGAGCTATCTTAATTATAGGAGAAATAAAAAAATTAATATTGCTGAGCATTACGATAGGTAATATCCCGATAAAATTACTGAGTTAAATTCAGATTGACCCTAATTGGCATAATATATGCTTTAGTTATCATATCTGACCCTACTATCAGATCATTATTAGCAATAGGAAAAAATATGCCGATTAACCTTTATCTAACTCAAGACTTAAAATAATTTTATTTACCCGCCGTATCGGCCAACCGGATTTTTTACTGATTTCATCGGTCGACAGTCCCTGACTTAAAAAATCCACCATCATGGTTTTAACCTGATGCTCCCAACTAGTATAAATATAATCATTCTGAAAGGTCTTGCTACAGGATGAACACCAAAACCGCTGCATGCCTGATTTTGACTTACCATGCTTTCTAACTGATTCGCCTGAAGCGCAATACTGACAAATAATATTTCTTCTTAACTTTAACATTTTAACCATCATCCAATAAAAAATAAGTTTTAACCTGATAACATCTCATCGCCTTACGTCATCACGCCTGTCACTAGTTGGCGCCCGTACGGCGCTATCGTTTAATTAAATTAATCATGTGTCGCGATTAGCCAGGCATTGCCGCTGACTAAACCGCTGCCGGTAATCTGGGAAAGTTCACTGCTGACCGTAAAGGTTTTTGATGTCTGAATCTCCGCATGAATACTTCGGGCTGAAGCTCCGGTTTGCGGATCGGTAATGGTCAGCTTAGACACCGCACCAACCCTTCCTGAGGAGTCTTTCAACGGCAGTGCACCATTCCCGTCAGCCTCATAGCTCAGCGTAAACGTCGCCTTAACTGGCGTATCGCAGGTATAAGTAATAGGGGCAGACATACGATGAGAGGTCAGACCTCGAGGCACCCCTCCATGATCGATCGTCAGGGATTGGGGACTGACAGTACAGGCAGTATCTAGCGATATGGTTCCCCCCGTTAGCACAATGGGAATGGCATATACCTTACCAGTCTCGCCTATTTGTGCACCAAAAGCGCGAATATAACCGCCCAATGGCATGGAAGGAAAGGTAACCAAATTATCAATCGGGCGATGTTTAACATAAAAGAACAGCTTAATAGGATAAGCATTCGTCAATTTCTCAGCGGGTTCATTTGCCTTTGAATTCTGATTAGAACAAACCGTTGAAGATATTGTATCTGTCCATGTATTCACTGCACCAAATTTCGACGACGCGGACATGGATAAATTTTCATTGATACGAAAACGCCCATTACTTTCTCGCGGCAAATCAATCATTGTATAGTGATATGCTGCGCCAGGCGGCTGATTGCGGGGGCCACAATTTACCAAACCACTTACCGTACTCGCAAGGATAGTAAAAGTCGCTATAAGATCCTTATCCGCCGTCGCCTGACCGCTAATGCGCACATTGGAAATAGCGGGAGATCCCTCAATCCCATAATATGGTCTAACATTATAAGGAGGCACATAATCAGCCACCGCCGACCTGATAGCCAGCAAGCCGATCAATAACCCCAGCCCCCACACGGTGCAGTATTTAATTTTGTCTGTTCTGCTCATCTGCTTATTCTCCACATCCCTTTATCAAGGATCCTTTTAGCGCATATCGCTACATATAGGTGGCAAACAACGACACGCTGGCGCTAAATTCCCCGCCCTCTAACTGAATCCCATCCTGAATAACCAACTGACCAGTAAGCACAAACAGCCCGGTCTGTATCGGCAGCCATTGGCCAACATTTAACGGTGTTTGATTGTCAGTTAACGCAATACCCACACCGATCATCGAGGTGCCTAACACATTCTGTCCCATACTGCGTATCACTCCATGGGCGGTAGGCGTCAGATACATTTTTAAGCTCTTACCCACCGGAGCCCCTGCAGTACAGAAAACCCTGATAACCGCTGATGCTTTGGCGGTATTTGCTTTCTCCACCAGCACATCACCAAACGACGCCTCCAACTCCGATTGACCGTTCATACCAGTGACCTGACACGCCGGCTCCACTATCACCGCTCTAACCGTAACGGGCACATCCGCCTGTACCGTGCCACTCGTTAGTATCAGGCTTAACAGCCCTAACACATATCGCCATCCATTTCGCATCGTCTTCTCCTACTGGTAATCCATCTCAACCGTGACCGTTGCACTATAGGAACCCGCCTTCACCGCCCCCGGTGCCAGCGCATAAACACCAAACCGGTATCGGTTAAGGCCGGTAGGACCGACCTGACTGATGGTTCCCGCCCTCACCGCTTGACCCAGCGTTATTGCTTGATCGAAACGATCTTCCAGCCCCATCACCAGACCAGTCTTGCCGCTGGTAGCTAACATCCTCACCCCATCCACCAGTTTGGTCTTCGTACTGGTAAAGGTCAGCTTCACCATCTTTCCTATCATGGTCGGCGTACACCCTTTCACACCAAAGTAAAAGTGCGTGCTTTCTGTACGCTTGTTGTTCTCAAAAAAATGTAACCTACTATTGGGTAAAGGGACTTCCTGAATGCTGCCCTCATGCTCAAGCTTGCAGCTTTCCATAATCAGCACCCCTTTAAACGTCACATCCAGATGCTTGGCCGCCCTGCTCTCAAGAGAGAGCAGCGCTAATAGCAGACAGACACTTCCCCCTATCCATCCTCTGTTCATAAGCCCCTCACTCTGTTTAGCGCGCCACGCACCGACTGCCGCTGCAACGAAACGTCAGCGTAGGACGACCACCGTAATCATTGATATAAGTTAAATAGGGCTTGCCATACGCTGCGCTTTTCACCCGAGCACTGCTGTTTGGCGCCAGCATCACCGTCTCAAAATCCCCTTCCAGTGACTGTTTTTCACTGCCAGCCAGCCCGATCACCGTGATGTAATACGGTGTTGGATTTTCTATCCGATAACCGCCACCTTCAGCATGCAATACCAGTTGATCCTGCCACACCGAGTCGGGATCACGCTTCAGCGCCTTCGGCCGGTAAAACAGCTTGATTTTGGTTTGCAGGGCTATCTGCAGCACATTCGGCTTGTCGCTGACCGGCGGAATTTCCCGCAGGTTAAGATAGAATAGTGACTCTTTATCCTGTGGCAGTTGACCAGACGCGGCGGTAATGCGGATCATACTTTTCGCCCCCGGCTCCAACCGTTGTACCGGCGGCGTGATCACTAATGGACCGCTGAGCAATTTATTCTGCTGCTCATCTTCCAGCCAGGCCTGCGCCAGATAGGGTTGTTGCTGATTCTCATTGCTGATATTCAGGCTGACGGACTTACTCCCCCCATCAAATACCACCCGAGTACGATCCAGCGTTACCGCCGCGTGTCCAATCAGCGGCGCTGACAACAACATTATTGACAGCCATAACCCACCGGCCTTAATAGATTTATTCATTATTTTCACTCACTTATCATTAAATTAATTGGCCGTCTGGCAAGGTAATAACAGATTCGATTCCCCTATCTCCGCCGGCAAGCTAACCTGACACTGGACTTTTCCAGCCCACTCCACCTTCAGCATACTTTCTGGTGAAATACCGCTAAGCCATGCCAGTCCCTGCTCTCCCACCAGACCGACTTCACGTCCCCGGTGATCTCTGACGCTGGCACCAAACGGCGGGTAGCTGCTGTCCGCCAACCTCAGTACCGCAAACACCTTGGCCCCTTGCAATACTGAAAACTTACGATAGCCAATCGCCCCTTCCGTCAGCGAGGTTTCCACCACTCCCTGCATCGCTTCAATATCATCCGGTAAAGTATTCAGATCGATTCTGGCGGTGGTGCGGTAATAACTGTTCACATCCCCCAACACCCCGATCCCCCAGGCGTTGCTCTTAACGCCCCGACCATCTAACGGCACGCCCGCAACCCCGTCGGTACTCAACATCAGTCGGGTGCCACCGTTATATCCCGCTGGATGCAGCGCCGCCCCTTGTCCGGTCACGGTCAAGCCACCGCTGGCACTCAGTCCCACGGATGAACTGCCCTGCCCGGCCACCGCCACATTAGCGCTGACTCGGGACAAGTCACCGTTATGGGTGTACATGCCGTTAAATTGACCATTACTCGACCCTTCCCCACCGCTGTCAATACCGGCATTCAGGCTGTAGCTGTCTTGACCCACTGTGTTGTAATACCCCACCTGCTGGCTATAGCGCCCGCTATAACGACTGCCGTTATAGCTCACCGTTCCACTGCCCAGCGGCACTGACACCATCAGACTGAACATAGTGTCCTGACGCCCCTGATACTGGCTGCGGGTCACCGTGCCATTCACCGACAGGTTTCTTAAATCTAGCGACGGCAGGCTAAAATAGGTACCGATGCTGCCACCAAACTGTTCGGTCTCGCCCTGATCCCAGTAAGTCTGTTTTTCATAGTTCAACCCTACTGAGAAGTCATCAAAACGCTTATTCACGTTGACCTGATAGCGCTCTTTCTGCTGACCCCGATCGCCGCCCTGATAACGTTTATCCAAATATTCCTGCATACTGAGGAAATCTTTCTCCGAGAAGCGATAACCGGCAAACGTGACATCGGTATCCAACTTGTCAAAAAACTTAGAGTAACTAAGCCGCCAGGATTTGCCTTTCTGATCTGACTTATCGGGGAACCGAGCAGAGGTCTGGGTGACATCCAGTGCCATGGTACCCAACAGGAATAAATCGCGTCCTATCCCCAGCGCCGCCGCCTGATAGTCTTGTGATACGGTGCCACCACCGTATACCGACCAGGCATTGCTGACCCCCCAACTGATTTCACCGGCGACGAACGTCTGCCCTTGCAGATCATGCTCCCAGGTACTGGGCCTACCGCCGATCAGCTGATAGCGCACCTGTCCCGGTCGGGTCAAGTAAGGCACCGATGCGGTAGACACGCTAAACGTACGCTCTTCACCGTTCTGTTCAGTAATCTTGACGTCTAAGGTGCCGCGAATGGCGCTGTCCAGACTCTGAATACGGAACGGGCCTGCTGGTACGATACTGTCATACACTTTTCGTCCCTGCTGGGTCACTACCACCCGAGCATTGCTATTGGCCACGCCAATAATTTCCGGCGCATAATCCCTTAAACGCGGAGCTAACATTCGCTCATCGCTGGCCAGTTTCATCCCGGTATAACGCCAGGAATCAAACAAGGAGGAGTTCACATAGTCTTCCCCCAACGTCAGCGTGGACTGCAGACTGGGCAAAGGGCGATACAGATAGGCTCGAGTCAGGTCAAAGTTTCGTTGAGAAGTATTCTGTCGTCCGGAAGCCTGACTATCATTCCCCTGATAGTCGGCCCGTAACCGCCAGGCTCCGGCATTCAAACCAGCGGTGCCGTTAAAGCTGATATCCCGCTGTCGCTGACCGTCCTCGCTGCGCCTGATCGAGGTATTCAGGTTATAATCCAGCAATGCACCAGCAATACCGTTCTCCCAGCGGGAAGGCGGCAGCCAGGTCGCATCGCTGTACTCCAGCCAGGCCTGAGGTAAATTGATTTCCAGCGCGCCAGTACCCAGATTAGGCACCAGCATCACCCCCGGCAGGGCGCTAAAATCTATACATTGCTTATCATGCCAGGTGGTCAGTTTCTTGAGAGCATCTTCGGTCAGCCCCAGCTTTTCCGCCATCTCTGGCGCCAGACAAGCCTGCGGAAGCTCATTCGTTTCCGCAGCTGAATCAGAGGTGGATGGGAAAGGATAGAACGGTATCGTCATTTCATTACCCAGACTTTCTCCGTTCAATTTGATCTGCAATTGGTACTCACCGGGCATTACGTAGCCGGTCTGGGAAAAATTTGAAAAATCAATATTCGCTTTATCTTCGGCATTGAGCATATCGAGATTAAATTTGACAGCCTGTGCACTCCCTGTCATTAGCATCAATAATATCGATAACGTAATACGATTTTTTATAAACCGGGGCTGAGTTGTCATCTTTTATTCAAAGTCCTTTTCACCAGCAGTACATCACGTCTTTTACATCTCGCGATAAATTTGATTACAAACGCATTCCTTTTTTATTCTGTGAAGATTCAAAATCACCGAAAAGTCATAGCAAAAGCCAGTCCCGACATCGGTAACAGCTATGAACTATCTTTTGCTATAGTTTTGCGGTAAGACGTATTCACTCAGGGCGCTGATAAATGGCAGGACAATGTGATGCCCTGCCATACAAACGCGTACTTCTGACCGAGAATATTCCCCTCGGTCAAAGACATCGCTTATTTATAAGCAATCACGAAGTTGGCGCTGGCGCTAAAGGTACCAGGAGTAACCACAGTTGCTTCATCAGCTTTCTGAACGCCTGCAGTGTAAGTCAGGGTGTTGTCGCCGTCGGCCAGACCAGTCAGGTCTAACGCGGTACCAAATTTAATACCCTTCAGGTTAATACCTAAACCATTCGCAGTACCGTTGGTTTTCAGCAGCTCTTTACCGGCGATCTGATCGGTACTATTGAAAGTAATTTGTGCCGTTTTTTTACTCAACAGGCAGTTTTTTAACTTGATTTCAAAGTTTTCGGCAGCCACTCGGCCAGCGTTGATACCAACCACAGACAGCTGATCAAAAGTTACTTTAATATCCGTACCGTCCTGACCCGACGCCAGATCGCATGGTGAATCCACCACCTCACCGGAGAACGTTACAGTGCCCTTGTTACCAGCAGCCTGCGCGCCAAATGCGATACCGCTCGCCAGTAAAGTTGCCATGGCAATTTGAGACAGTTTCATAGTTTTTTCCTTTTCCTCTAGCTAACAACGGCACAGGTTCAATCTGCGCCTCCATATATAAAGATCCTTTGCAGAATCTTTACGTTAAAAAATAATCCAAGCAGACTAAATACCTTATTCCAACCACCCTTTTTTTAAATCAAAAGTTGGCAAGAATTCGATCTTAATTTCGTCATAAACCAATGACGAAATTAAGATTCAATAAATCACGACAGTATTTGAATATCATTTTTGGAAAGAAAATGGATAGTATCCTGCCGTTTTCTCCATATTCGGCATTATACATAAAAACTAAGGATAAAAAACCACTTTTAACATTTTTAACGATCGAAAGATCTATTTATGGTGCATTGAAAAGACATTAAAACCAACAAACACCAAAAAACAACAGAAACACAGAGTTTTAGATCGAAAAAAATCAAATAATGCAAAGTAATATACTAAATTATTTTAAAATCTTAATTAAGCAATATATTTAAAATCAATGACAATATTAAATCCCATAAAAAAACAAGCATAAGAATACAATCAATTTATTTTTTTAAAAAAAATAACAATCATTAATCTCAGTTTAACAAAAAGAAACAAAACACAAATAATCATTATTTATCAATATGATAATAGAAATTCGATTATTAAAAATAAGACGGTAGTAGCAAAAGACATCGATAAAAAATCATTCAAAATAATAAAAAAACAAAAAAATCAACCCTTGATAAACAAAAAACAATAAAAACAAATAGAAAATAAAATAAAAAATTAAACTTTATAAAAACCATGAAATCCTGTATTAACGAATAATTTATATAACTTTACAATCAGGGATTGATTCTTTCAGCCCACGCATTTTCATATGATAACTAACAAAGACAGGCTAAAGCCCCTGATAAACTCAGCGTGAATAAATATGGGTATAATATCAATCCATGACATCGCCTTTTCCTATTCCAATCTATTAACCAGAGAGTCTCACTAACAATATAATGTAGGTTAACTAACTATCCTGACCCTGAGGAAATGTCTAATAATGTCAGTTCACTCACCGCACGAATAAAACAACAAAACACGACCCACTTGTCACTATCGTTTGGCTAATCATGTGTTGCAATGAGCCCAGCACTGCTGGTTAATACCCTGCTACAGGTAATGTCAGCAGGTTCATTGCAGACCGTAAAAGTTTTTACGGTCTGGATAGCAACTTGAATAATTCGGCTCGAAACGCCCGTGAAGTTGCCATGACAATTTGAGACGATGACATCGTTTTCTCCTTTTCCTCTAGCTCGCAACAACACTGACTCAATCTGCGCTTCCATATATAAAGATCCTTTGTAGAATCTTTACATTAAAAATAACCTTATTAAATTTATTGGTATTAAAAGAAAGGCCTAACCTGAAAAGTGGGCTTTCAAACGAAGCTGGGACAAAACGTGGAGGAAGAGAAACCACGTTTTGCCAGAAGAGAGGTCAACAGGGACAAACAAAGAAGGGATGACGCCAAGACAGGCAACATATGCATATTAATGCCGGAAAGCGATTAAGACAGCTTAAATGCTATACCGATAAGACTTATATCTAATCAATCACAACAGCGAAAAAACGTTGCTTAATGGAGACTATCAGCAACGATTCACCGTATTCCAGCAAACCGCTGACTATATGGTAACGGCATTGCTCCATCTCTTATTAATCGTGTGTTGCAATTAGCCAAGCACTGCCAGTGACGACACCGCTGCCGGTAATCTGGGAAAGTTCACTGCTGCCCGTAAGGGTTTTTGATGTCTGAATCTCTGCATGAATACTTCGGCCGGAAGCACCGGTTTGCGGATCGGTAATGGTCAACTTAGACACCGCCCCCGTTTTTCCTGCTGCATCTTTCAAGGGTAATGCACCATTACTGTTAGCCTCATAGCTCAACGTAAACGTCGCCTTAACCGGCGCATTGCAAGTATAAGTAATCGGCGCTGTCGTTCGATGGGATGATAAACCAACCGGCACTGTACCATGATTTAAGGTCAGGACTGTCGGATTCACAGTACACGAGGTGGATAACGCTATCGTTCCCCCCATCAGCATATACGGAATGGCATAAGCCTTCTGGCGGGCACCATTTCGGTGCGCCAAAACCATAAACATATCCCCAATGGCATGGAAGGAAAAGTAATTAAATTATCAATAGGACGATGTTTGAGATAAAAAGACAGGGTAACGGGAAAAGCCCACCACAGTAAATTGGCTTCTCGATAACGCTCCTGTACTACACTGCTGGAACAAATTGTTGAATATTTCTCTTCATAATTACCCAGTGAATTACTATTCGTCAGAACCACCGACATGGATAAATTCTCATTAATCCGATAACTCCGCTTTCAAGATCTATCGGCAAATCAATCTACATATAGTGATATGCATCACCAGCAGGCAAATTTCCAGGTCCGCAATCCATGGTTCCAGAGACCGTATCCCTTTTGATTACGTGCTGAAATATCAGCCCAGTATCCGTCTCTGCCACCCCACTAATAGTCACCTTAGCAATAGCCGTCTTAGCGATAACGTTATAATTGGCAAAAGCTGACCTAAAACTCAGTAAGCCGAGCAATAAACCCTAGCCCCCACACGGTGAGGTATTTTATTTTGCCTGTTTCATTCATCTGTTTATTCTCCATATCCCTTTTATCGGGAATATTTTCACTACATCTCACTACATACAACAGGCAAATAACGATACACCGGCGCTAAATTCTCAGCCCGCCACGACAGTGTGCCATCCTGAATAACCGCTTACCCGAAAAACCATCAATACAGCTTAAATGCTATACCGATAAGCCTGGCATTGAGTGAATCACCACAGCGAGAAAACGTTGCTTAGTTGAAATTATCAGCAACTATTAACTAACGCGAAAATAGAGAACTGTCCGGCTGTTTATGCCGGTTAAGCTTTATCCAATTCCAGACTTAAAATAATTTTATTCACTCGACGTACCGGCCAACCTGATTTTCTACTGATTTCATCGGTCGACAGTCCCTGACTTAAAAAATCCATCATCATGGTTTTAACCTGATGTTCCCAACTGGTGTAAATATAGTCATTCTGAAACGTCTTGCTACAGGATGAGCACCAAAAGCGCTGCATACCTGATTTTGACTTACCATGCTTTCTGACCGATGCGCCCGAACCACAGAATTGACAAATAATATTTTTATTTAACCGTAACATCTCATCAATCACCTATTAAAAAATTATGTTTAACCTGACAACCTGGCACCTTCAGGCATCCCTCATCACCGTATTCAGGAAAACCGATGACTATATGGCACCAGCATTGCTCCATCTCTTTATTAATCATGTGTCGCAATTAACCAGGCACTGCCGCTTACTGCACCGCTGCCGGTAATCTGGGAAAGTTCGCTACTGACCGTAAAGGTTTTTTCTTTCTGGATAGCCGCTTTAATCGTTCGTCCTGAGGTGCCAGTTTGCGGATCGGTAATGGTCAGCTTAGATACAGCACCGGTTCTTCCTGCCGAGTCTTTTAACGGCAGCGCGCCATTTCCGTCAGCGTCATAGCTCAGTTTAAAAGTCGCCCTTACCGACGAATCACAGGTATAAGTAATAGGGACGGACACGCGATGAGAGGCCAGACCAACTGGCACTGTCCCATGGTTTAAGACCAAAGCCGTTGGATTCACGGTACAAGTGCTGGGTAATTGTATGGTTCCCCCCATCAACACAATGGGAATAGCATAAACCTTATCCGTTACCCCTCTTGCGCCACCAAAACTACGAATATATCCCCCCAACGGCATGGCAGGAAAAGTAATCAAATTATCAATGGGACGATGTTTGACATAAAAAGACAGGGTAATAGGATAAGCATTCGCCAATTTCGAGGCAGGCTCAAATTTCGCTGAGTTATTGTTAGAACAAACCGCTGAATATTGATTATTTATCCATGTTCCTAGTGAACCATTCGCCGCCGTCGCCGACAGGGATAAATTGTCATTGATCCGATAACGACTATAATTGTCGGTATCCCTTGGCAAATCAATCAACGTATACTGATACGCCATATTAGGCGGCTCATTACGGTCACCACAATTTACCTCGCCCGATACCGTAGCGCTGCTGATAACAAACGTCGTTATCAGCCCGGTATCCACTGTCGCCTTGCCACTAATAGTTACCTGGGAGATAGCTGTAGTGGCTGTAACATTATAAATAGCAGCAGCTGGCCGGATACACATCAAACCGATGAATAACCCGAGCCCCCACATGATGAAACTTTTTATTGTGCCTGTTCTATCCATCTAATTATTCTTCCGCATTTGATCAAGGATATGTTTAGCGCATCTCACTACATATAACTGGCAAATAATGACATGTCGGCACTAAACTCCCCGCCTTCTAAGCTGATCCCATCCTGAATGACCAACCGCCCGGTTAGCGTCAATACCCCGGCTTTCATCGGAACCCATTGACCTATATTTAACGGTGTTTGATTACCCGTTAACGCAATACCGACTCCGCTCATTGAGGTGCCTAACACATTCTGTCCCATGCTACGCATCACCCCATGGGAGGTGGGTGTTAGATACATTTTTAAGCTCTTACCCACCGGTGCTCCGGCAGTACATTTAACCCTGATCCCGACCGATTTCTCGGCTTTCGCCGTACCGGCATGCTGTACCAGTACATCACCAAACGGCACTTCCAGCTTTGTTTCGCCGTTTACACCGCTCACCTGACACGCTGGCGCGACGATCACTGCACTAACGGTAATAGGCACATCCGCCTGGACTACCGCACTCGTCAGCATCAGGCTTAACAGACCTAACCCATATCGCCATCCATTTCGCATCATCATCTCCTACTGATAGTCAACTTCGACTGTGACCATCGCGCTATAGCTGTCCGCTTTCACCGCCCCCGGTGCCAAGGCATAAGCACCAAACTGGTATCGGTTAACCCCTTCCGGACCGACCTGACTGATGGGTCCGGCCTTCACTGCTTGACCCAGAGTAATTACCTGACCGGCACCATCTTCCAGACCAATCACCAAACCGGTATTGCCGCTAGTGGCTAACATCGCTACCCCGTTTACCTGTTGAGTCTGTGCACTGCTAAAGGTCAGTTTCACCGTCTTGCCCATCATGGTTGGCGTGCACCCTTTCAAGCCAAAGTAAAAGGGCGAGGTTTCCGTACGACTGTTACGGTCAAAAAAATGTAACGTTTTGGTGGGCAAAATAACTTCCTGATGGCCGCCTTCCTGCTCTAATTGACAGCTTTCCATCAACAGCACCCCGTTAAACCTCACATCCAAGTGCTTAGCCGCCCTGCTTGTTACAGAGAGCATTAAAAGCAAACAGAAACTTCCTGCTAACCATCCTCTGTTCATCAATTCGCCCACCTTGTTTAACGTGCTACGCATCGACTACCGCTGCAACGAAATGCCAGCGTAGGGCGACCACCGTAATCGTTGATATAGGTTAAATAGGGCTTGGTATAAACCGCGCTTTTCACTCGAGCACTGCCGTTCGGCCCCAGCATCACCGTCTCAAAATCCCCTTCCAGTGACTGTTTTTCACTGCCACCCAAACCAATCACCGTCACGTAATACGGGGTTGGGTTCTCTATCCGATAACCGCCACCTTCAGCATGCAACACCAATTGATCCTGCCAAACCGAACCAGGATCACGCTTCAGCGCCTTCGGTCGGTAAAACAATTTGATTTTGGTTTGCAGGGCTATCTGCAGCACATTTGGCTTGTCACTCACCGGCGGAATTTCCCGCAGGTTAAGATAAAACAGTGACTCTTTATCCTGTGGCAATTGACTCGACGCCGCCGCGGTAATACGGATCATACTTTTCGCTCCCGGCTCCAAACGTTGTACCGGCGGCGTGATCACCAATGGACCGGTCAGCAACTTATTCTGCTGCTCATCCTCCAGCCAAGCCTGTGCCAGATAGGGCTGCTGCTGATTATCATTGCTGATATTCAGGCTGACGGACTTGCCGCCGCCATCAAACACCACCCGAGTGCGATCCAGCGTCACCGCTGCTTGACCCGATAAAGGTAAAATCAGCAAGGTGATAAAAATCCCAACGATGCGGGCGGTAATTTGTTTGTTTTTCATATCCATTCACTCACTTATTAATCACTTAATTAGATTCCAACGCCTGACAGGGTAATAGCAGATTCGATTCCCCTATCTGCGCCGGCAGGCTAACCTGACATTGCACTTTTCCAGCCCATTCCACCTTCAGCGTACTTTCTGGTGAAATACCGCTAAGCCAAGCCAGTCCTTGTTCTCCGACCAGACCCACTTCACGTCCTCGGCTGTCTCTGACGCTGGCACCAAATGGCGGATAACTGCTGTCCACCAGCCTTAACACCGCAAACACCTTAGCGCCCTGTAATACTGAAAACTTGCGATAACCAATCGCCCCTTCCGTCAGCGAGGCTTCAACCACCCCTTGAGTCGCTTCAACATTGTCCGGTAAGGTATCCAGATCGATCCGGGCGGTGGTACGGTAGTAACTGTTCACATCTCCCAGCACCCCGATCCCCCAAGCGTTACTCTTAACTCCCCGACCATCTAACGGTACGCCTGCCACCCCGTCGGTACTCAGCATCAACCTGGTACCGCCGTTATACCCGGCCGGGTGCAATGCCGCGCCCTGACCAGTCACCGTCAAACCACCACTAGCACTCAGCCCCACTGAGGAACTGCTCCGCCCGGCTACCGCCACATTAGCGCTGACTTTGGACAAGTCGCCGTTATGGGTGTACATACCATTAAATTGACCGTCGCTCGACTCTCCGCCACCACTATCAATGCCGGCATTCATACTGTAACTGTCTTTCCCCACCAGACCGTAGTACCCCACCAGCTGGCTATAGCGCCCGCTGCGACGGCTACCGTTATAGCTCACCGTGCCACTACCCAGCGGCACCGACACCATCACACTGACCATGTCGTCCTTACGTCCCTGATACTGGCTGCGGGTCACTGTGCCATTCACCGACAGGTTTCTTAAATCCAGCGATGGCAAATTAAAATAGGTGCCCACACTGCCACCAAACTGTTCGGTCTCACCCTGATCCCAGTAGGTCTGTTTTTCATAGTTCAAACTCAGTGAAAAAGCATCGAAACGCTTATTCACGTTGACCTGATAGCGTTCTTTCTGCTGACCCCGATCGCCGCCCTGATAACGCTTATCCAAATATTCCTGCATACTGAGGAATTCTTTCTCCGAGAAGCGATAACCGGCAAACGTGACATCGGTATCCAACTTGTCAAAAAATTTGGAGTAACTGAGCCGCCAGGATTTGCCTTTTTGATCCTCTTTATCAGGGAACCGCGCGGTAGTCTGGGTAACGTCCAGCGCGATGGTGCCCAACAGGAACAGATCGCGACCCACCCCTAGTGCTGCCGCCTGATAGTCTTGCGATACGGTGCCACCACCGTATACCGACCAAGCATTGCTGACCCCCCAGCTAATTTCACCGGCGACGAACGTCTGCCCTTGCAGATCGTGATCCCAAGTACTGGGGCGCCCGCCAATCAGCTGATAACGTACCTGTCCCGGTCGGGTCAGGTACGGCACCGATGCGGTAGATACGCTGAACTTTCGTTCTTCCCCATTCTGTTCAGTAATGGTGACGTCTAACGTCCCTCGAATGGCGCTGTCCAAGCTCTGAATACGAAACGGGCCTGCTGGCACAGTACTGTCATACACTTTTCTCCCCTGCTGGGTCACCGTCACCCGAGCATTGGTATTGGCCACGCCGATGATTTCCGGCGCATACTCCCTTAAACGCGGCGGTAACATCCGCTCATCACTGGCCAGCTTCATCCCGGTATAACGCCAGGAATCAAATAAGGAGGAGTTCACATAGTCTTCCCCCAGCGTTAGCGTGGACTGCAAGCTGGGTAAAGGTCGGTATAAATAAGCCCGGGTCAGGTCAAAGTTTCGTTGAGAAGTATTCTGTCGCCCGGAAACCTGGCTGTCGCTGCCCTGATAGTCGGCCCGTAATCGCCAGGCACCGGCATTCAACCCAGCGGTACCATTAAAGCTGATATCCCGCTGGCGCCGACCATCCTCAGAACGGCTGAACGAGGTATTCAAGTTATAGTCCAACAGCCCACCGGCAATACCGTGATCCCAGCGGGAAGGTGGTAGCCAGGTCGCATCGCTATACTCCAGCCAGGCCTGAGGCAGATTGACGTCCAGCGCACCGGCCCCTAAATCAGGCACCAGCGTCACCCCCGGCAGGGTGCTAAAGTCTATGCATTGATTATCATGCCAGGTGGTCAGTTTCTTAAGAGCGTCTTCAGTTAGCCCCAGCTTTTCCGCCATCTTCGGTGCCAAACAGGCCTGCGGAAGAGGATCTGAAGCTGAAACCGCATCCGTAGTAGATTGAAAGGGATAGAACGGTATCGTCATTTCATTACCCAGACTTTCCCCGTTCAATTTGATCTGTAATTGGTACTCGCCGGGCATCACATAGCCGGTCTGGGAGAAATTTGAAAAATCAATATTCGCTTTATCTTCGGCATCGAGCATATTGAGATTGAATTGGACAGCCTGTGCACTCCCTGTCATTAGCACCAACAATATCGATAACGTAATACGATTTTTTATAAACCGGGGCTGAATCTTCATCTTTTATGCAAAGTCCTTTTCATCAGCAGTGCATCACGTCTTTTACATCTCGTGGTAAAACAAATTACCAACGCATCCTTTTATTCTGCGAAAACTCAAAATAATCGAAGAGTTATAGCAAAAGACTGTCCCGGCAGCGGTAAACGTTATGGACAACTTTTTGCTATCGTTCTACTGATAAGAAGCATTCATGTTATATGTTGATAAAAATGGCAGGACCGTGTGATGCCCTGCCATACAGACGAGTTCTTCTGACCGAGAATGTTCCCCTTGGTCAAACACGTCGCTTATTTATAGGCAATCACGAAGTTGGTGCTGGCGGTAAAAGTACCGGCAGTAACTGAGGTTTCACCATCCGCTTTCTGAACGCTTGCGGTATAGGTCAGGGTGTTGTCGCCGTCGGCTAAACCAGTCAGGTCTAACGCAGTACCAAAGGTAATCCCTTTCAGGCTGATACCTAAACCAGTAGCAGTACCGTTGGTTTTCAGCAGGTTTTTATCGGCCATCAGGTCAGTACTGGTGAAAGTAATAGCCGCGGTTTTTTTACCCATAACGCAGTTTTTTAACTTGATCTCAAAGTTTTCGGTTGCCACTCGGCCACCGTTTAGTCCCGCCATAGACAGCTGGCCAAAGTCTACTTTAATATCCGTACCGTCTTGACCCGCCGACAGATCGCATGGTGAATCCACCACTTCACCGGAGAACGTCACAGTACCCTTGTTACCGGCAGCCTGAGCGCCGAATGCAATACCGCTCGCCAGTAAAGTTGCCATGGCAATTTGAGACAGTTTCATAGTTTTTTCCTTTTCCTCTAGCTCACAACGGCACAGGTTCAATCTGCGCCTCCATATATAAAGATCCTTTGTAGAACCTTTACGTCAAAATGACATCATCAGGCTAAATGCCTTATTACAACCACCCTTTAATAATTAAGGATGAGAAATAAAATCGGTATAAATCTCGCACAAAAAACAAATGAGAAATTAAACACCCATAAGGAATGACAGTATTTAAACATCATTTTTGGAAAGAAAATGGATAGTATCCTGCCGTTTCCCCTACGTTCGGCATTATACACACAAACAGGAATAAAAAACCACTAAACACACTTTTGACGATCGAATGATCTATTTAAGTCAAAAAACAAAGACGGTAAAGCCAATAATCACTAAAAATCAACAACAAAGCAGAGCTTTAGATCGAAATAAATAAGAATAACAGCGATAATATACTAAATTTTTTTTAAAATTATTCGATCAACTTATTTAAAGTTATTAAATAGCTATAAAAAACAAACAATAAAAATAATCAATATTTATCTAAAAAAAACACCATTATTATTAAAATTTATTTAACTATAATGAATAAAATAAATAAATACATTAAATTTCAAATAGATAAATAAGAATAACTCATGAAGCATTAAATTAAAAAGACACTAAAAACTCAATGAAAATCACTTCAATCATTAAAAATATAAAAAAACAACCCTTATGAAATAAAAAAACAAATCAAAGCCAACACATAAAAAAACAAAAAACACACAAAAAGAACCAAACCACCAACTCATTAGCACCCTGATAATAACGAACTCACCAATCCTATTATGATTAGTGAAATAAAAAACAGATAAAAAGTAACTTTTATAAAACCTAAAATAGAAAAATCATGACAAGCAACCCGTACAGGAAAAGCAATTTTTTAATTATTTTATATCTATGTTTTACCGAACAAACCAACACATTGTCATACAAATATCACTCAAAACAGGTTAAGTAACATTATTACAGGCCAGATGATCAAAACCGCCTTCTCTTCTAACCAATTCTTGGTTAACGCTACTGTCTGCCTCAAATCGACCTGAATACCAGATAACAATAGGCTTGCAGCCTTAGTGTATTGAGAAAGGCTCTGCCGATATCGGTTATCCCTCCTCACGAAGGAAATACCGGTGTTACGGCAAAACTGATGGAAGACAATCGATGAAAAACGCTCAGTCACACACCGCTGAGCCATTTTATTTTGCCCATAGCGTAAAAAAACGCCTGATGTAAAACATCAGGCGTTTCAGATTGTTGATAAAGTACTCATATACGCAATCGTCGGGAGAGACGGGTGTGGGGGGCGTAGCGGGCTTGCCCGCCGGAGTGCCCGTAACCCGGCTAGGCACGACGCACGCTAAAGTTGAATACTGATGTCCTTCCGGCTGAGCACTTAGGTGATATTCACTCAAGATTTTTACAGCCGAAACAACCATTGATGCTGATTAAAAAGTTTGCCAGCAGCCTCAAACGCCTGATGTAAAACATCAGGCGTTTAATGATTGAATTGCGCAGGTCAGTCCAGAACTAACTCAGAAAATAAAACCCATTAATGTTCCCGGGTTTTACGGAACATAATATCCAGATATCGCTCTTGCGTTAGGTTTAGATTAACCATAGTTGGTGCGATATAGCTCAGGTTATCACCACCGTCTAATGGTTACGTTTAGTTAGTGCTTACGCTTAAACTCTTCCAGCGTTTCCTATTGCCACTCTCCATCCAACAAGCAATAGATACGTTAAGTAAGCTCACTTATGGGGATTAAAAGGAATGCTTAACCTGACTAGCAGGCTTTCAAACGAGACTAGAGCAAAACGTGGAATAAGATAAATCACGTTTTGCCTGACGGTAGATCGAGAGGAATGAACAGCTACAGGAATAATAGCAAGGCTGACAACAAATGCATGTTAATGCCGGAAAGCTATCAATACACCTTAAAGGCGATACCGATAAGCCTTGCGTCTAACCAATCACAACGGCGAGAAAACGCTGCTTAGCTGAGATAATCAGCAACGATTAACGTGAAAATAGAGAAGAGACGGGCTATTTACGCCAGTTAATCTTTATTTAACTTAAGACTTGAAATCATTTTCTTCACCCGTCGTGCAGGCCAACCCGATTTTTTACTGATTTCATCGGTTGACAGCCCCTGACTTAAAAAATCAACCATCATGGTTTTAGCCTGCTGCTCCCAACCGGTATAAATATAATCATTCTGAAATGTCCGGCTACAGAATGAACACCAAAAACGTTGTATACCCGCTCTTGACTTACCGTGCTTTCTGACTAGTGCGCCTGAACCACAGAATTGGCAAATAGTATTTTTTTTTGACTGTAGCATCTTACCCATCATCCAATAAAAATTAGGTTTAGCCTGACAATATCCCATCACCTTATGCCATCATGCCTATAGATATCAGCCAGAGGCATATCGCTATATATTGATTGATTAATTATGCACCGCAGTTAACCAGGCGCTGCCCGTGAATGCACCATTGCCGATAGTTTGAGAAAGTTCGCTGCTAACTGTAAAAGTCTTCTCAGTCTGAATCTTTGTTTTAATGGTGGTGCCTGATGCATTGGTTTGCGGATCGGTAATGGTCAACTTGGACACTGCGCCAGTTAGCCCTTTCGCATCTTTCAACGGCAAATAACCATCCCCGTTAGCCTCATATTCTATTGATAATGTCGCATCCACAGGTGAATCACAGGTATAAGTAATAGGTGTCGAGGTGCGATGGGATGGTGTGCCACTCGGCAATATTCCATGGTCTATTACCAACGCAGTCGGATTCGCGGTACAGCTATTTTTTAACTGCAGTGTGCCCCCCTCCAACCGAATTGGAATGGCATACTTCTTCGACTCGAGTCCTTGTGGCCCACCGAAACTGCGAAGATACCCCCCTAAAATCATTGTTGGAAAGGTAATCACATTATCAATAGGGCGACTTTCGAGATAAAAGTTTAATTCAATAGGAAAAGCAACCGACATGTAATCGGCCTCGACACTTGCTACGATCCCCGGCCCCATATCGCTAGAACACCCCCTTGCATATGCATTTATCCATTGACCTAATGAATTATTAGCCGCCGTCGCAGAAAAGGATAAGTTTTTATTAATCATATAGCGGCCTGCGCTATTTTTCGGTAAATCAATCAAGGTATAGTGCCATGCCTTATACGCATCCCCATTTGCTGGTCCACAATTTACTATGCCACTCACCGTATATGCATCGATAATAAACTTCGATATATAGCCAACACCCGCCGAAACATTGCCTTTAATAGTTACTCTGGAAATAGCGCTGTCAGCGACAGCATTGTAGGCAGCAACAGCCGGTCTCATCGCCATCAAACCGATGGATACCCAGAGCCCCAACACTGTGAAGTATCTTATTTTGCTTGTTCTGCCCATTTGTTCATTCTCCAGATACATTTAACCTCTCCCTTTCCACCGGCTCACTACATATAGGTGGCAAACAATGACGCACTGGCACTAAATTCCCCACCGACTTCCACATTAGTGCCATCTTGCATAACCAACTGCCCGGTGAGCCTAAATAGTCCGGCTTGTATCGGCAGTCCTTGACCAATATTGAACGGTCTTTGAGCATTCGTTAATGCAATACCCACTCCAGTCATTGACGTACCCAGCACATTCTGTCCAAGAGCTGGCACAATTCCATAGGACGTTGGCGTAAAATACATTTTCAAGCTCTTACCCGCTGGTGGGCCGCCACTACACGTGACCCTGATATTCACCGACTGTTCCGCTTTGGCAGTACCCACATACTGAAATGCGACATCGCCAAATGGCATCTCCAGCTGGGTTTCTCCGTTTTCACCCGATACTTGACACGCCGGTTCCAGTAGCGTCACTTTTACTGTAACAGGCACATCCGCCTGTACTGCGCCACTCGCTAACATCAAACTCAGCAGGCCATATAATCCATATCGCTGGCTATTTAGTCGCATGATTCTCTCCTACTGATAATCCACTTCAAATGTAACCGTCGCACTATAGCTACCCGCCTTCACCGCCCCCGGAGCCAGAGCATATGCAGCAAACTGGAATCGGTTAACCCCCACCGGACCAACCTGACTAATGCTTCCAACGTTTACCGCTTGACCCAGCGTTATTGCCTGACCGGCACCGTCTTCCAAACCAATCACCAGACCGGTATTGCCGCTGGTGGCTAACATAGCCACCCCATTCACCAGTTGAGTCTGCGCACTGCTAAAGGTCAATTTCACCACTTTTCCCATTGTGCTTGAGGTACAGCCGATCAAACCAAGGGTAAACGGCGTGCTTTCGGTACGTGTCTGGCGATCAAAAAAATGTAGCGTTTTAGTGGGTAAGGGGATCTCCTGATAACCACCCACCGAATCAAATTCGCAACTTTGCGCCAGCAACCTCCCGTTAAAGACCACATTCAGATTGTCGTCCGCTCGGCTCGCTAAAGAGAGCAGCAAAAGTAGGCAGACACTTAATCCCATCCATCTCCTGTTCATCAGCCCTCTCCCCCTGTTTAGCGAGCCACGCACCGACTACCGTTGCAACGAAATGCCAGCGTAGGACGCCCACCGTAATCATTGATATAAGTTAAATAGGGTTTGCCATAAGCCGCACTTTTCACTTTGACACTGCTATTTGGTGACAGCATCACCGTCTCAAAGTCCCCTTCCAGTGACTGCTTCTCACTGCCACCCAGTCCGATCACCGTGATGTAATACGGCGTTGGATTCTCTATCCGATAACCGCCACCCTCAGTATGCAAGACCAGTTGATCTTGCCAAACTGAACCGGGATCGCGCTTCAGCGCCTTTGGCCGATAAAACAGTTTAATTTTGGTTTGCAGCGCTATCTGCAGCACATTTGGCTTGTCGCTCACCGGCGGAATTTCCCGCAGGTTCAGATAGAATAGAGACTCTTTATCCTGTGGTAATTGACCGGATGCCGCGGTAATGCGGATCATACTCTTCGCCCCGGGCTCCAGCCGTTGGACCGGCGGTGTGATCACCAAAGGGCCGGTCAACAACTTATTTTGCTGTGCATCTTCCAGCCAAGCCTGAGCCAGATAAGGCTGCTGCTGATTATCATTGCTGATATTCAAACTGACGGACTTGCTGCCACCATCAAAAACTACCCGAGTGCGATCCAGCGTCACTGCAGCCTGACCGGATAAAGGTAAGATCAGCAAGGTGATAAAAAATCCAACAAGTCGGGCTGTAATCTGTTTATTTCTCATATTAATTAACTCACTTATCATTTACTTATCATTCACTTAATTAGATGCCGTCACCGGACAAGGTAATAACAGATTCGATTCCCCTATCTGTGCCGGTAGGCTAACCTGACATTGCACTTTTCCAGCCCATTCCACCGTCAGCATACCCTCTGGTGAAATACCACTGAGCCATGCCAGTCCCTGCTCTCCCACCAGACCGACTTCACGTCCCCGGTGGTCTCTGACGCTGGCGCCAAACGGCGGATAACTGCTGTCCGCCAGCCTTAACACTGCAAAAACCTTGGCGCCCTGCAACACCGAAAAACGGCGAAAGCCAATCGCCCCTTCCGTCAGCGCCGCTTCCACCACGCCCTGCATCGCTTCAACATCATCCGGCAAGGTATCCAAATCTATTCGGGCGGTGGTGCGGTAATAACTGTTCACATCCCCCAGCACCCCGATCCCCCAGGCGTTACTCTTAACACCCAGTCCGTCTAACGGCACGCCCGCAACCCCATCGGTACTCAACATCAGCCGGGTACCACCGTTATACCCGGCCGGGTGCAATGCCGCGCCCTGACCAGTCACCGTCAAACCACCGCTGGCGCTCAGACCTAATGATGAGTTTCCCCGGCTGGCAAAAGCCACATTACCGCTGACTCTGGCCAAATCGCCATTGTGGGTGTACATGCCATTAAATTGCCCCGTGGTTGAGTCATTCCCGCCGCTGTCAATGCCGGCATTCATGCTGTAGCTGTCCTGACCAACTAATCCGTAATACCCCATCTGTTGGCTATAACGCCCACGGCTACGGCTACCGTTATAGCTCACTGTTCCACTACCCAACGGCACCGATATCATCACACTAACCATGTCATCTTGACGCCCCTGATACTGGCTGCGGGTCACCGAACCACTCACCGATAAATTTCTTAAATCCAGCGATGGCAGGTTAAAGTATGTGCCTACGCTGCCACCAAACTGTTCGGTATCTCCCCGATCCCAGTAGGTCTGGCGCTCATAGTTCAGCCCCAGCGAAAAGGCATCGAAACGCTTATTCACGTTCACCTGATAGCGCTCTTTCTGCCGGCCACGATCGCCACCCTGATAACGCTTATTCAGATACTCCTGCATACTGAGGAAGTTTTTCTCCGAGAAGCGATAGCCAGCAAACGTCACGTCCGCATCCATCTGGTCAAAAAACTTGGAGTAACTGAGCCGCCAGGATTTACCTTTCAGTTCTTCTTTATCAGGGAACCTCGCGGTGGTCTGAGTAACGTCCAGTGCAACAGTGCCCAACATGAACAAATCGCGTCCCACCCCCAATGCAGCCGCTTGATAGTCTTGCGAGACCGTGCCGCCACCGTAGACTGACCAGGCATTGCTGACTCCCCAACTGATTTCGCCGGCGACGAACGTCTGCCCTTGCAGGTCGTGATCCCAGGTACTCGGTCGCCCGCCAATCAACTGATAACGCACCTGCCCAGGTCGAGTCAGGTAGGGAACCGATGCAGTGGACACACTAAACTTACGCTCTTCGCCATTCTGTTCAGTAATAGTGACGTCCAGCGTGCCGCGAATGGCACTGTCCAGGCTCTGAATACGAAACGGGCCTGCTGGTACGACACTGTCATATACTTTTCGGCCCTGCTGGGTGACCGTTACTCGAGCATTGGTATTAGCCACGCCGATAATTTCCGGCGCATAATCCCTCAAGCGCGGCGGTAACATCCGCTCATCGCTGGCCAGCTTCATCCCGGTGTAGCGCCAGGAATCAAACAGGGAGGAGTTAACATAGTCTTCCCCCAGCGTCAGCGTGGACTGCAGGCTCGGCAAGGGGCGATACAAATAGGCTCGGGTCAGATCAAAGTTTCGTTGAGAATAACTCTGTCGCCCGGAAACCTGACTATCTCGGCCCTGATAGTCTGCTCGTAAACGCCAAGCACCGGCATTCAATCCGGCGGTACCGTTAAAGCTGATGTCCCGTTGGCGCTGACCGTCCTTAGAACGGCTAAATGAGGTATTCAGGTTATAGTCCAGCAGCCCGCCGGCAATACCGTTATCCCAGCGGGAATGTGGCACCCAGGTTGCATCGCTGTACTCCAGCCAGGCCTGAGGCAAATTGATTTCCAACGCAGCGGCCCCCAGATTTGGGGTCAGCATTACTCCTGGCAGGGCACTAAAGTCTATGCATTGATTATCATGCCAGGTGGTCAATTTCTGGCGGGCAGCATTGGTCAACCCCAGTTTTTCCGCCATCTCAGGTGCTAAACAGGCCTGAGGCAGTTCATCCGAGTCTGAAGCTGAAGTCAGATCCGTTGCGGATTGAAAGGGATAAAACGGTATCACCATCTCATTGCCCAGACTTTCCCCGTTCAATTTGACCTGTAATTGGTACTCACCGGGCATCACATAGCCGGTCTGGGAAAAATTTGAAAAATCAATATTCGCTTTATCTTCGGCATTGAGCATATCGAGATTGAATTTGACAGCCTGTGCATTTCCCGTCACTAGCATCAATAATATCGATAACGTAATACGATTTTTTATAAACTGGGGCTGAGTTGTCATCTTTTATTCAAAGTCCTTTTTACCAGCAATACATCATGTCTTTTACATCTCGTGGTAAACCGAATTACAAATACATCCTTTTATTCTGTGAGTACTCAAAATCACTGAAGAGTCATAGCAAAAACCTGAGCCAACATGGGTAACCGTCATGGACAACTTTTTGCTATAGCTCTGCGGTAAGTAACGTTCACGCGTGGTGCTGATAAAATGGCAGGACAGTGTGATGTCCTGCCATACAAACGAGTTCTTCTGACCGAGCGTTTCCGCTACGGTTAAAGATGTCGCTTATTTATAAGCAATTTCGAAGTTAGCGCTGGCGGTAAATGCCCCCGCAGTAACATCGGTGGCTTCATCGGCTTTCTGAACACCGGCAATGTAAGTCAAAGTCTGATCGCCGTTGGCCAAGCCATTCAGTTCCAGCGCGGTACCAAAAGTAATATTATTCAGTTTGATACCTAAACCAGTTGCATCACCATTGGTTTTCAGCAGGTTTTTACCCGCGATCTGGTCAGTACTGGTGAAAGTAATCGCCGCAGTTTTTTTATCAATAACGCAGTTTTTTAACTTGATTTCAAAGTTTTTAGTTGCCACTCGGCCACCATTTAGCCCAGCAACAGACAGCTGACCAAAGTCCACTTTAATATCCGCACCGTCTTGACCCGCCGCCAGATCGCATGGTGAATCCACCACCTCACCGGAGAACGTTACAGTGCCGGTGTTACCAGCAGCCTGCGCGCCAAATGCGATACCGCTCGCCAGTAAAGTTGCCATGGCAATTTGAGACAGTTTCATAGTTTTTTCCTTTTCCTCTAGCTAACAACGGCACAGGTTCAATCTGCGCCTCCATATATAAAGATCCTTTATAGAACCTTTACGTTAAAAAATGCCGAAACCAGGCTAAAACCCTTTATTAAACACCCTTTACAAATAAGAACTTGGAAATAAAATCGGTGTGAAATACGCACTAAAAATAAACCAGGCATTAAACACACACAGTTTAAGGTGGTATTTAAATATCATCATTGGAAAGAAAATGAATTTTATCACAACACCTTCTCCATACCCGGCATTATACATAAAGAATAAGAATAAAAAACCACTATAAACACTTATAACGATCGAATGATCTATATATGTGACAATTACAAGACATAACACCAATTAAAAACCAGAAAACAACATAAGAGCAGAGTTTTAAATCGAAATAAGCAGAATTGGAGGGCATAATATACTGAACATTTTTAAAATATTATAATTTCAACTCATTTTGATTTGTTAAAATATATGATCAAAACAAAACAAGAATTTATCCACATAAATAAAGAGGCTATGTAATAAAATCAAAATAACCAATAAAATCATTAATAATCAATTGCATATAAACAGAAAAACCATGAAAAACAACATTTGAAATAATAAAAAACCTTAATTAAAGATTCTCTCGCTCTTAAAAACACAAGATGAAAAATCAAAAAAACACACATCCAGCAAAACAATACACGCAAAAAATAAAAAACAAAAAACAAAAAACCAACCGATTAAAAATAAAACAAAAATATTATTTCACCTATAAACCGATGATTAAATCAACATATTACTATGCAAAACCAGCTGGAACGGGCCAAATAGCGTTATTACCGAATCCCCGTCAGAACGTTTATACCCTTAATCAATTTAATGTTTATCTAACAACGCCAGTTCAAAGCTATGGATAATGAACTACCGCCTTAAACCAACCTAAAGGCCAGATAAAAATAGGCTCTACCAAGTAACTTATGCCTCTCTATCCACCAAGAGTCCTCACCAGCCAAGCTGATTAAGTCATATGACGGATTAGGGTGCTAATGATGTTGGTTACCCCAAGGAACACGAGAAATTGCAGTGTTGCAGTGTTGCAGTGTTGCAGCAAAAATTATGGAAGAGAATCGATGAAAAACCGCTCGGTCACACACCAGGAAGCTATTTTATTTTGCCCATAGCGTAAAAAAACGCCTGATGTAAAACATCAGGCGTTTCAGATTGTTGATAAAGTACTAATATACGCAATCGTCGGGAGAGACGGGTGTGGGGGGCGTAGCGGGCTTGCCCGCCGGAGTGCCCGTAACCCGGCTAGGCACGACGCACGCTAAAGCTGAATACTGATGTCCTTCCGGCTGAGCACTTAGGTGATATTCACTCAAGATTTTTACAGCCGGAACAACCATTGATGCTGATTAAAAAGTTTGTCAGCAGCCTTAAACGCCTGATGTAAAACATCAGGCGTTTAATGATTAAATTGCGCTGGTCAGTCAGGAACTAACTCAGAAGATAAAACCCATTAATGTTCCCGGGTTTTACGGAACATAATATCCGGATAGCGCTCTTGCGTTAGATTTAGGTTAACCATGGTTGGTGCGATATAGCTCAGGTTATCACCACCGTCTAATGCTACGTTTAGTTCGTTTTTACGTTTAAACTCTTCCAGCTTTTTCGCATCATCACACTCAATCCAACGAGCGGTAGATACGTTCACGGATTCATAAATCGCTTCAACGTTATATTCAGACTTCAGACGGGCAACCACCACGTCAAACTGCAGCACGCCCACCGCTCCAACAATCAGATCGTTATTGGCAATAGGACGGAAAACCTGAACCGCACCTTCTTCCGATAGCTGTACTAAGCCTTTTAATAGCTGCTTCTGCTTTAATGGATCTTTCAGGCGAATACGACGGAATAGCTCTGGGGCAAAGTTAGGAATACCGGTGAACTTCATATCTTCACCCTGAGTGAAGGTATCGCCGATTTGGATAGTACCGTGATTATGTAATCCGATAATATCGCCCGGATAAGCCTCTTCAACATGAGAGCGATCGCCAGCCATAAAGGTTAGCGCATCAGAAATCACCACATCTTTACCAATCCGTACCTGACGCAGTTTCATGCCTTTTTCATAGGTACCCGAAACGACACGCAGAAACGCCACACGGTCTCGGTGTTTAGGATCCATATTGGCCTGAATTTTAAACACAAAACCGCTGAACTTCTCTTCTGAAGCGATAACTTCACGCACATTGGTTTTACGCGGCATAGGTGCCGGAGCCCAGTCAACCAACCCATCCAGCATATGATCGACGCCAAAGTTACCCAAAGCGGTGCCAAAGAATACCGGCGTCAATTCACCAGCAAGGAATGACTCCAGCTCAAACTCCGGCGATGCACCTCTTACCAGCTCCAGTTCTTCACGTAGCTGAGCGGCCAGTTCTTCACCAACGGCCGTATCCAGTTCAGGATTATCCAATCCTTTAACTATACGGACTTCCTGAATCGTATGCCCTTTACCGCTCTGATACAGATAGGTTTCATCTTTATATAAATGATAAACCCCTTTAAACAGCTTACCGCAGCCAATTGGCCAGGTGACCGGTGAACACATGATCTTCAGTTCGTTTTCCACTTCATCCAGCAACTCCATAG
This sequence comes from Pragia fontium DSM 5563 = ATCC 49100, assembly GCF_900112475.1. Lineage (GTDB taxonomy): Bacteria > Pseudomonadota > Gammaproteobacteria > Enterobacterales > Enterobacteriaceae > Pragia > Pragia fontium. The sequence goes on from NZ_FOLW01000001.1 coordinate 319,198, forward strand.
GGTCGCGGATATCACGGTCCAGCTTGTTCATAAAGGTTAAAATCGGCGTATCGCGCAAGCGGGTTACTTCCATCAGCTTACGGGTACGATCTTCTACACCTTTGGCCGCATCAATCACCATTAAACAGCAGTCAACCGCGGTTAAAGTCCGGTAGGTATCTTCCGAGAAATCTTCGTGTCCGGGAGTATCCAGCAGGTTAACCAGCGATGATTTATAAGGGAACTGCATCACCGAGGTGGTAATAGAAATACCGCGCTGCTTTTCCATCTCCATCCAGTCAGATTTAGCATGCTGGTTGGAACCACGGCCTTTAACCGTTCCCGCCGTTTGGATTGCCTGTCCAAATAACAATACTTTTTCAGTAATGGTCGTTTTACCCGCATCGGGGTGGGAAATAATAGCAAACGTGCGTCGGCACGCTATTTCCGCGGCTCTTGAAGTTTCTTTCATTTATGTAATCTCAGATATGTACAAACCTGTGTACATAAAACCATGTTCGAATGGGTGCAATGGGGGTGGATTTTACACAGATGAGAATCGAAAGGATACTAAAAACCCGCTAACGGGAATCGTTGCGGGCTTTAAAGCGCCTATTGCATCAAAATATTATCCTAATAGCCATAGCGATACTTTCGCCGCTAGGTAAATGCCTAAACCAAACACCAAATGCGTTATCATGCTACGAATTCGAGCGATATTTGGTGCTGGCGTTTTTGCAGCAGCAATCCCAAAACCAAAGGCCGGCTGCATAACAAAAAAAGGCGCTACTACGCTGACTATGCCAGTAATGAGCGCTGGAATCAGCGTTGGCTGATAGAGCCATTTCGAGCCGACCACAATAGTTAGTAGAGCGGCTAACATGACGCCAATCAAATAGTGAGCGACCCAACCAATAATATGCTCACCTGTAATTCTGCCACTGGTCAGAATCGTCGTATGATAAAATCGACCGCGTGCTATCCAACCAAGCCAACGACCGACCAGCGCATAATCTAATGACGTAATACCCCATAAAACCCGCTGTATTCGCGCCCAAAGATCCATACACAAAGTGGCTCCAACGCCAATAAAAACGATGCGTATTAAGATATCAATAAAGTCATTCATAATATTCAGCATCCAGCAGTACACAGAATAGTCAATCCTGCTGGTTTAATCTGCCCCTCGGCTAATGTAAGGTATCAAACATCCTACTACTTAAAGTTCACTTGAGGTCAAGTATGAAACAGCTGGATATTGCACAAGTGACGAAACAGTGTGGTTTGCCCCCTTCAACTCTGCGTTTTTATGAAGAGAAGGGGCTAATTCAATCCATTGGCCGCAAAGGTTTACGTCGGCAATACCATGAGAATGTACTACAACGACTGGCGCTGATCGCTTTAGGTCAGTCCGCCGGTTTTTCTCTGACGGAGATCGCTGGCATGTTTAATCAACAAGGGGAACCGGCCCTCGATCGAGAAATGCTGGCGGCAAAAGCTAACGAGATAGGTAAAACCATACAGCGCCTTAGTGCAATACGTGATGGATTAAACCATGCGGCAAACTGTCCGGCTCCCAATCATATGCAATGCCCGGCATTTCAAAAGATGCTCAAAGCGGCTGGAACAAAAAGCACACTATAAAAGAAGAGCATTCACCGTCGCCCTCTTTCTTTATCCAAACAGAATTTGTTTATCGCCCATGCTAAAACAGAAAACAGGCAAAATAACGCCATCGGATAAATGCCGATTATGATGAATTAAAGCCCGCTATAACTATAGCGCTTGTCAGTTAAGCTTAATGACAGCGCTCAATAGAAAGGTCAAAAGATAAAACTCACCGATTGCATTTTCTTAACTGACAAGCATGATGAATAAGACCGTCTATATTTTCTTCATCTCTTCCTCAATTAACCTATATCCCCATTGACGATACCCGTCAGCACTAAAAAATTAGCCGTCTAGCTATTTAATCTCTATATTAAGAGAGTGTTTTTAGCGCGATATCACCAATAGATTGGAGATTGGATGAACCAGCGCGACGGTTTTCATTAACCGTTTTCACCAGAGATATTCATCAATCATTAAGGAGTATGGGAATGAAGATTGCGAAGTTAATAACAACCCTATTTGGCGCTATTGTGATGACTATAGCCGTCGCAGGTTGTTCACCAACGGCTAAAACCGAAGGTACCGGCGGTTATATTGATGACTCAGTGTTAACCACCAAAGTTAAAACTGCGCTGTTAGGTGAAAAAAATATTCGTTCAACTCAAATCAGCGTCACTACCTTTAAAGGTAAAGTTCAGCTAAGTGGTTTTGTTCGCTCCGCTGAAGAAGCTCAGGCCGCTGTTAATGCAGCAAAAACCGTGGTTGGCGTCCATTCCGTTGAAAACTCACTGCTCGTTAAGTAGTGACTTTGTCATATTTCTCCATAAAAAACGCCGATAGATTTAATATCATCGGCGTTTCAGATTGATAACAAAATTCTAAAATATGAATGGGCTCGTTAACCAAAACGGAAGGAGAGGGTTCTGTTGGGGTCGTAGCTGGCTTGCCAGCCGGAGCGCCCCTAAGAAGCCTAGGCCTGACGCCCGTTGAACTCAAAAACATTCCTCCTCGTCCGTGAAGAAAAGCTAATATTCTGACGTTCTTTTTACGGACGAAATGTTCACTGAATCCGATTCGAAAATATTTGTCTGTGGTATCAAACACCGATGGATTTAATGTCATCGGCGTTTTTTATTATCTATTTACAACTAATCACTACAACGTTAAAGCCATCACAATGGCATCTTCCCTGCCGTTCACCGCTGGATAATACCCTTTCCGCACGGTGACTTCGTTAAAATCAAACGAACGATACAGTTCAATAGCGGCGTGATTTGAAGCCCTGACTTCCAGCCACAGCGTCATCACATTCCGCTCCAGCAATTGATCAATTAAAGCCTGCAATAATTCTCGCCCTATCCCTCTACGCTGATAATCAGGGTGTACCGCAATATTAAACAGGGTGGCTTCATCCAATACCACCTGAGTAATAGCAAAAGCGGCAATAGCCTGATCAACACACAATTTGAGGTTAAGGTAACGTTCCCCTTGATTACTCAACAGCGTTTTTTCCGTCCAGGGGAAAGCATGACTAGCCAGTTCAATTTGATAAACCGAGGTTAAATCACTCGGAGTGAGGGAAGAAATAGTATTCATCACGACATATCTGTTGCCATAGGATGCGCTTCGCATCAGGATCATTGGCCAATTCAGCCAAGGAAGGACTGGTCAATAAAGGTAATTCAGCTAACGCGGTTGGTAATGACGGCGGTTCATTCAACCCGATCAGCCACAAAACACAGCGTATATTTTCTGGAATCATCATCGCCTGCTCAGGCATCAGAGCATAAACCTGCTCCGACGTTAGCTGCATGGCGCGTAAAATATCCAACATCAACGGCGATGATAACGCGGGAAGTTGTTCGGACAATAAAACCAGCTTGATGGTGTCAGGTATCACAATAGCCACTTCACCATGAAGCGCCGTTGGACGCCGCAGTTGATACTGCTTGATGCCCATTTGTTCCAGTTGCCAGTCACGTCGTGATGTTGCCATGGTTCTCCGCTGTTACTCTTTACCTTTGCCGCCAGGATGAAATTACACGGTTAAGCCGCGCTATGCTAGCAAACCCATCGAACTTCCGCCAATAAAGCTCTATAATTCTGGCCGAATACTATCTGAGGCAGCGGCTTGTTGCTTCACAGGAGAATAATATGTCCGTTTTATGCCCCGCTAGTGAAGTAATACTACGGCACACTGATGAATTTACTCAACGCCGGGTGCTGTTTGCCGGTGATTTACAAGACGACCTCGCCTGTCAGCTTGAGGCGCAGGATATCCGGGTTCACTGTACCCAATATCACCATTGGCGCCAGCTTAGCCGAACTTTAGGTGACAAAGCGCAGTTTAATCTACTGCCACAACCAGAACTCACCGCTGGCTGTGATACCTTGATTTTTTACTGGCCCAAAAGCAAGCAGGAAGCTCAATTCCAGCTTCAGTCACTGCTCAGCCTCCTCCCCGTCGGCACCGAGCTGTTTATTGTTGGTGAAAACCGCAGTGGAGTTCGTAGCGCAGAAACCTTACTGGCGGAGTTCGGCGCGATTGCTAAAATTGACAGCGCACGCCGTTGTAGCCTCTACCATTTCCGCTCTGAACGTCAGGCTCAGTTCGATCTGACCAAGTGGTGGGATGAATATACGCTGGATGATTTACCGATTAAAACCCTGCCCGGCGTATTCAGCCGTGATGGCCTGGATGTCGGCAGCCAACTGCTGCTTTCAGTCCTGGATAATGTCAAAGGCAAAGTTCTGGATGTTGGCTGTGGTGCCGGTGTGCTATCGATGATACTGGCTAAAAGCGTTGATGGACTGGAACTGACATTAAGTGACGTCAGCGCTGCTGCTCTTGAATCAAGTAAAGCCACGCTGGCTGCCAATGATTTATCAGGAAAAGTCATCGCCAGCGATGTGTTCTCTGATATTAAAGGCCGCTTTGATTTCATTATTTCCAACCCACCGTTTCACGATGGATTGCAAACCAACTTGAGTGCCGCTGAATCGCTGATCCGTGGGGCAACCAAACATCTGCAATTGGGCGGTCGCCTGTGCATTGTTGCCAACGCATTCCTGCCTTATCCGGATATTCTGGATGCCACTTTCGGCAGCCATGAAGTGTTGGCTCAAACCGGACGTTTCAAGGTTTACCAATCAGTAATGGCGCGTCCATCCAGCCCAGCGAAAGATAAAAAAGCCAAAGGTAGACGCTAAAAGTCAGCGAGTAAACTAGGTGTTCCCAGACCTGCACTACCATGCAGGTCTGTTACCAATAATGCTATCCAACTGAATCTGCAACAATAGCTGTGCTAGTCTATAAGATATCCTTCTTTTCCTTTCGAGGAACTGTCCTATGATTCGATTCGCCGTTATTGGTACCAACTGGATTACTCAACAGTTTATTGATGCTGCCCATGCCACAGGAAAGCTAAAACTCACCGCCGTATACTCCCGATCATTAAACACCGCTCATGACTTTGGCAAACCCAATCAGGCCGAGCTGTTTTTTGACGATCTACAGGCACTGGCCGACTGTGACCAAATCGATGCGGTGTACATTGCTAGTCCAAACTCCCTGCACTATTCACAAGCCCTGTTGATGCTACAGCACAACAAGCACGTTATTTGTGAAAAACCGATGACCTCACATATTCAGGAAATGGAAAGTCTAATTGCCTGCGCCCTGAAACATCAGGTGGTTTTATTTGAGGCATTTAAGACCGCCTATCTGCCCAATTTTTCAATACTAAAACAAACGCTCCCGCAGCTCGGTAAAGTACGTAAGGTCTTTATTGATTATTGCCAGTATTCATCACGCTACCAGCGCTACTTGGACGGAGAAAATCCGAATACCTTCAATCCGGCCTTCTCTAATGGCTCAATTATGGATATTGGTTATTACTGTCTGGCCAGCGCTATTGCGCTATTTGGTGAACCGATGAGTCTGGACGCCAGCGCCACGCTGTTAAAATCCGGCGTAGATGGGCATGGTAGCGTTTGGATGAGCTACAACGGTTTTGATGCGGTATTGTTCCACTCAAAAATCAGTGATTCTTATATTCCCAGCGAAATTCAGGGAGAAGAAGGAACCTTGGTGATAGATAAGATTTCGCAGTGTCGAAACATCATCTTCACCCCACGCGGCGGACAACCGCAGGAGATATCACAGCCACAGCATGAAAATACCATGTACTATGAAGCGGATGTGTTTGCTGAATTAGTGCGTAACCAAGAAATCTATCATGCCGGTCTGACCCTTTCTCGCAGTACATCCCGTTTGTTAACTAACATACGAGCCCTGACTGGGGTAAAATTTCCAGCAGATACATCGGTCGCGAATAAATACTAAAGGCGATAAGTGCGGGGAACTGACAGTAAGATTCCAAATCTGAACCTTGGAATCTTACTTATAGTAGAAAGAAAACGATTAGCGACGAACCGCAATCGCTTCGATTTCTATTTTGACATCTTTAGGTAAGCGTGCAACTTCAACGCATGAACGAGCCGGGAATGGCGCTTTATGTTCAGTAAAGAAAGCTTCGTAAGTCGCATTAACCGTGCCAAAGTCATTCAAATCTTTAACGAATACCGTGGTTTTCACAATATCTGACACTTTCAGGCCAGCAGCTTCAACAATGGCTTTTACGTTTTCTAAAGATTGGCGCGCCTGAGCGGCAACATCATCAGCAACATCACCTGTTTTAGGATCAACCGGAATCTGACCGGAAGTAATAACCATACTGCCCAGATCAACGCCCTGTACGTATGGGCCAATGGCTGCCGGTGCATTATCTGTATGAATAATATGGGACATGGATTCTCCTGATTTTTACCTGTTATTTTTCAATGTTGTTTTTAAGTATTTCGAATCAATCACGCCGCTTATTATAAGGCGCTTACGCTAAGATGCACCATAAAATGACAAACAACGTCAATCCAATGAGATCCATGCAGCTGTATATCAAGCTAACGTGACCAATGTCGCGATGTACATGATAAAACTCGATGTATTTATTGAACCGCCATTATAGAATATGAAACAGCTTTTCATTTTCATAAAGGAGTCCCTATGATTACCGGAAACATTCACCACCTGGAGTTGGTTCCTTACCTGCCCGCCAAACTAAAAGACGCCATCGAATATATTAAGAAAAATATTCATCCTGACACGCCGTTAGGCAAACATGATATTGATGGCAATAACGTTTTCGTTCTGATTTTCAATGACAGCACTGAAGCGGCTGAAAACCGCCGAGCGGAATATCATCAACGCTATCTGGATATTCAAATCGTTCTGCAAGGCGAAGAAAGCATGGGATTTAGCAACCTACCGGCTGGCAAACCCACCGATAACTGGCTGGCGGATAAAGACATTGCTTTCTTACCCGCTGGAGAAAGTGAACAAGAAAAACAGATCATTTTAAAAGAGGGTGACTTTGTGGTGTTCTATCCCAATGAAGTTCATAAGCCATTATGTGCCGTGGGCAAACCAGCGCTGGTACGCAAAGCCGTCATCAAAATGCTGGTGAGTGCGCTGTAAAACACCCACCTTAACGTCGCCCCACGCTCTTTGCCCATCGTAACGGATAAAGCAATGGGGCCTACTTGTTAAGACTTAGCCAGCGAAGCAACCATCACAGCCTTAATGGTATGCATGCGATTTTCTGCCTGATCGAATACGATGCTGTGCTCTGATTCAAACACCTCATCAGTCACTTCCATGCCACCGTGCAATCCATACTGCTCAGCCATTTGTTTACCCATGGTGGTTTTATCGTCATGAAACGCCGGTAAACAGTGTAAAAACTTCACTTGCGGATTATGGGTCAGTTCAATCATCTGTTGATTCACCTGATAGGCTTTCAGCAACGCAATACGCTCTTGCCACACCTCTTTAGGCTCCCCCATCGACACCCAAACATCGGTATATAAATAGTCAACCTGATCAACACCCTGCCCGATATCTTCCGTCAAGGTCAGTTTCGCACCGGTGGTATCAGCGATCTTTTGGCACTCAGCCACCAAAGAAGCTTCCGGCCAGCAGGCTTTAGGGGCCACTAAACGTAAATCTATACCCATCAGGGCCGCACCTTCCAATAACGAGTTGCCCATATTGTTACGGGCATCCCCCAAATAGGCCAGCTTCATATCCGACAGCGCCTTATTCGGTAAATGTTCCTGCATGGTTAATAAATCAGCCAAAATCTGCGTTGGGTGAAACTCATTGGTCAGCCCATTCCACACCGGTACCCCTGAATATTGCGCCAGCGTCTCGACTATTTGCTGTCCAAAACCACGGTATTGAATACCATCGTACATGCGCCCCAATACTCTGGCGCTATCTTTAATAGACTCTTTATGTCCGATCTGACTGCCGCTCGGGCCAAGATAAGTCACTCTGGCCCCCTGATCGAAAGCTGCTACCTCAAACGCACAACGTGTGCGGGTTGAGTCTTTTTCAAAAATCAGTGCAATATTCTTACCCATCAGCTTTTGCTTCTCACGACCATTTTTCTTATCTTTTTTTAATTTGGATGATAGTGAAAGTAATGCACAGATCTCATTTGGACTAAAATCAAGTAACCGCAGCAAATGACGCTGATAAAATTGGGACATAACGCAGTCTCCCTAAACCCGAGTGGTGTTTGATAAACAAATTTGAATTAAAAATCAATTTATATGAATTAATATTCACAATCAACCCAACAGTGAAGAAAACTTTGCCTTTCCTGTGGAGCTACCGGTTGCACTGTGTGAGAATAACGCTAACTAACTATCATAGGTGAGAAAATATTATGTCTAATGACGAACTGAATGCCTTGTTGGAAGAGCAACGCGAAGAAACTCGACTGATTATTGAAGAGCTGCTGGAAGACGGGAGCGATCCAGATGCGTTGTATGCGATTGAGCATCACTTTTCAGCAGAAGATTTCTCAGCGCTGGAAAAAGCAGCAATAGAAGCGTTCAGAATGGGTTATGAAGTCACCGACCCGGAAGAGCTGGAAGTCGAAGACAGTTTAATCGTTCTGTGTTGTGATGTAATCAGTGAGGTTTCACTGAATGCGGAGATCATCGATAAGCAGGTCGAGCAGCTGATTAAGCTGGCAGACCGCTTCGACATTAACTACGACGGTTGGGGTACCTACTATGAAGACCCTAACGGCAGCGATGATGATGAAGACGATGATGAACATCCGATTGATGAAGAAGATAACGGAACTCGCCATTAGTTTTTATTAACGGGAGGTTGATTGCATGGCCAGACAACATATGCGTTATATCGCTTTACCCAGCGGGGATGACACCCCAGTTTTCGGGCAAGGCACCTGGTTTATGGGGGAGCGCAGCTCCGATATCCAACGCGAAATACACACTCTACAGCACGGTATCGAACGCGGTCTGACGCTAATTGATACCGCCGAAATGTATGCTGACGGAGGAGCGGAAAAAGTGGTTGGTGCGGCCATTAAAGGTCGCCGCGATGACGTGTTTCTGGTCAGTAAAGTGCTTCCCGGTAATGCCAGTTCCACCGGTACTATCGCCGCCTGTGAAGCCAGTTTAAAACGTCTCGGCACCGACTATATCGACCTCTATCTACTGCACTGGCGAGGTCATATTCCTTTGGAAGAAACCGCCAATGCCATGGAAGACTTGGTGGAGCAGGGGAAAATTGGTCAATGGGGCGTTAGCAACTTTGATGTTGATGACCTGAATGAGTTAATGACCGTGGCAGAAAATGAGCAGGTTGCCGTTAATCAGGTTCTGTACAACCTGTCGCGCCGCGGCATTGAATATGACCTGCTACCGTGGTGCCGCAGCAACAGTATGCCAATCATGGCCTACTCCCCCATAGAACAGGCCCGTTTGCTGGAACATCCGGCATTAACGGAAGTGGCAAAGCGTCATCAAGCTACCGCTGCCCAAATTGCACTGGCTTGGGTACTGCGCGACCATAACATCATTACCATTCCCAAAGCCTCAACCATTGAACATATGGTTGAGAACATTGGTAGCTTAAGCATTGAGCTGCAACATGAAGACTATGTGACGCTCGATACCGCTTTTCCACCACCAAGCCGAAAAAAACCGCTGGAAATGCTCTGAGTTATTCCCCGGTTAACTAAAACAGATGCGGCCCAAATCAAACGGGCCGCCACCAATCAATAAAACTGCTGAATTGCCTATAATGATTAAACCCGAACTACATCGTCTGTCACTCACTAACCCGCTGCATTGGATTGCCACGGGCTTCGGCTCAGGCCTTTCACCCAAGGCTCCGGGTACTGTCGGTTCACTGGCGGCAATCCCGTTGTTTTACCTGCTACAGCTACTCTCGATGCCAGCCTATCTGGCGTTTCTGGTTTTCGCTTTCGTGATTGGCGTTTGGGCCTGTCAGGTCGCCGGTAATGCTATCGGCGTTGAAGATCATGGCGCTCTGGTCTGGGACGAGTTTGTCGGTATGTGGATCGCCTGTATCGCCCTGCCTCAAGGTTTATGGTGGATGGTCGCCGCTTTTGTTGCCTTCCGCTTCTTCGATATCCTTAAGCCCGGCCCTATCGGTTGGCTGGATAAACACTGCTCCGGCGGTTTTGGCGTGATGATGGATGATGTGGCTGCGGGACTAGCCGCACTGGGCGTAGTTCAATTGGCTTATTGGGTTATTTAGTTTTATTAACCCAAGCACTTAATCGATTAGAAATAAGAAGGCCGCCTAACGGCGGCCTTCTCAACTTAAGTAAAACCAAAACTACAATGCAGCAATCGTCGCTTTCTGCTCTAACAGCTTCGCTTTATCTTCGGCATAGCTAGTTAGTCTTTCACGCTCTTTTGCCACTACCGCTTCCGGTGCTCGAGAAACAAAGCCTTCGTTCGCCAGTTTGCTCTCGATACGCGCAATTTCATCTTCAATACGCGCCACTTCTTTCGATAAGCGTTCCAGCTCGGCGGCTTTATCCACCAGACCGGCCATCGGGATTAATAGCTCAGAACCTTCAACCAGTTTGGTTACTGAAACCGGACCTTTATCACCAGCAGGTAAAATAGTGATTGAAGATAAACGCGCCAACGTTTTAATGAAGGTTTCGTTTTCCTCTACACGACGCAGTGCTGCCGGAGTAGCATCGCGCAGCAAGACTTCCAACTGCTTGCTCGGTGCGATATTCATTTCAGCACGAATATTACGTACCGCAACAATCGCCTGCTTAATCCATTCCAGATCTGCTAGTGCAGCTTCATCCGCCAACGCAGCCTCATATTCCGGCATCGGTTGCAGCATAATGGTATCGGCAGTAATGTTCTTCAGCAGTTTAATCCGCTGCCAAATGGTTTCGGTAATAAATGGAATAATCGGATGAGCCAAACGCAACAGTGATTCCAGAACGTGCACCAGCGTATGACGGGTACCACGCAGTTCCGTTTCTGAACCTGAATTCATCACAGGCTTAGCCAGCTCCAGATACCAGTCACAGAACTGGTTCCAGGTGAATTCATACAGAATGTTCGCCGCCATATCGAAACGATAACCGTCCAGCGCTTCGCGATAGGCTTTTACTGTCTGGTTAAACTCCGCCAGAATCCAACGATCCGCCAGAGAAAGAACTATTTCACCGCCGTTCTGACCACAATCCTGATCTTCTGTATTCATCAGTACAAAGCGGCTGGCGTTCCACAGCTTGTTACAGAAGTTACGATAACCTTCAAGACGCTTCATATCCCAGTTGATATCGCGACCGGTGGAAGCCAGCGCCGTCAGGGTGAAACGCAATGCATCGGTACCGTGAGCTTCAATACCCCCCGGGAATTGCTTCTCGGTGCGCTTACGAATCTTCTCAGCCAGCTGCGGCTGCATCATATTACCGGTACGTTTTTCCAGCAGGCCATCCAAAGAAATACCATCGATCATATCCAGCGGATCGATAACGTTACCCTTAGATTTAGACATCTTCTGGCCTTCGTCATCGCGAATCAGACCGGTAACATACACATTCTTAAATGGCACTTGCGGTTTGCCATCTTCATCTTTAATAAAGTGCATGGTCAACATGATCATGCGGGCAATCCAGAAGAAGATAATATCGAAGCCACTCACCAATACGTTGGTTGGATGGAAAGTACGCAGTTCTTCGGTATTTTCCGGCCAGCCTAAAGTGGAGAACGTCCACAGGCCAGAGGAGAACCAAGTATCCAATACGTCTTCATCCTGAGTCAGCACCACATCTGCCGGGATATTGTTTTCTTTACGCACTTCTTCTTCATTACGGGCAACGTAAACATTACCTTCAGCGTCATACCAAGCTGGAATACGGTGTCCCCACCATAGCTGACGGGAAATACACCAATCCTGAATATCACGCATCCAGGAGAAGTACATATTCTCATACTGTTTAGGAACGAACTGAATATCGCCGTTCTCAACCGCTTCAATAGCCACTTTAGCCAGCGGTGCAGTACGCACATACCACTGATCGGTCAACATCGGCTCAATCACCACACCACCGCGATCGCCGTAAGGCACCGTTAAATCGTGAGGTTTAATTTCTTCCAGCAAACCCTGAGCATCGAAAGCAGCAACCACTGCCTTACGAGCAGCAAAACGCTCCAGACTGCGCAGATCAGCGGGTAATTCATCCGCGTAGTCTTCACTTGGCTTACCGTTGGTATCAAAAATTTCTGCGCTCTGGCGGATATCACCGTCAAAGGTCAGAATATTGATCATTGGTAAGCTATGGCGGCGACCAACTTCATAGTCATTAAAGTCATGAGCTGGAGTGATTTTTACGCAACCAGTGCCTTTTTCCATATCGGCATGTTCATCGCCAACAATCGGAATACGGCGATTCACCAGCGGTAACACCACATATTTGCCAATCAGATCTTTATAGCGTGGATCTTCCGGGTTAACCGCAACACCGGTATCGCCCAGCACCGTTTCCGGACGCGTGGTGGCGACTACCAAATAGTCTTTACCTTCGGCCGTCTTAACGCCGTCCGCTAACGGATAACGCAGATGCCACATCGAACCTTTGGTTTCACGGTTTTCCACTTCCAGATCGGAAATAGCGGTACGTAATTTTGGATCCCAGTTAACCAAACGCTTACCACGGTAAATCAGGTTTTCTTTATGCAGACGAACGAAAACCTCTTTTACCGCGTTGGACAAACTTTCATCCATGGTAAAGCGCTCGCGATCCCAATCTACAGAAGCGCCAAGGCGACGCATCTGACGGGTAATGGTGCCGCCGGACTCCGCTTTCCACTGCCAAATTTTGTCAATAAAGGCTTCGCGACCATAGTCATGGCGAGTTTTATTCTCTTCCGCCGCAATTTTTCGCTCAACCACCATTTGAGTGGCGATTCCCGCATGGTCGGTACCTGCTTGCCACAGGGTATTTTTACCCTGCATACGCTGATAACGAATCATCGCATCCATAATAGTTTGTTGGAATGCGTGGCCCATATGCAGGCTACCGGTCACATTGGGAGGAGGAATAACGATACAATAGCTCTCTTTGCTGGTATCGCCATGCGGCTTAAAGTAGCCGCTCTCTTCCCAATGCTGATAAAGGGACTGTTCAATCTCTTGCGGGTTGTATGTTTTTTCCATGGTCTTTTTATATCATTCAAATGGTTGGCGGCGTTGCCGTAGACAGATTAAAACCGACGCTGCGGTAAATTTTATAGCGTTCACGCGCCAGCTGCTTCAGCGTATCTTCGTGTGGCACAAAGTCTATCACTTCATAGAAAGCAGTGGCAAAATCCGGAAACTGAACCTGTAGATTAATCAACAGATCCCTCGGTGCATTACTGCGCTTACCGGGCCAGCAGAGTTCAACCGGAGCGCCATACTTCGGCCCTTCTCCGGCCAAATTATGGGGAACAAACTGTTCGGTATCCCGTTGCCATAAAGCTTCATCCAACTGCTCCGCCTGCTGCTGAGTATCGCAGGCAATCAACACCCGTTTACCCGCACGCCAACGTTCAGCGGCAACGGTACAGGCCAGAGCCTCACAGAAAGACAGCCCGTCGGACGTGTTATTGTGGTCAAGCAGATAAAATGTCGCGTTCTTCATCATAACCGTCGGATAGCGTTTCGATTTAATGGCTAGGGGCACGCAATGCGTGCCCCTGACTCATCACATAAAGTGACGTTATCATAGCATGTTGCCCGAGCGGCAGAAATAAGGATGATACCTTATCAAGCTCAGGCGATTACTCTTCGTAGCTTTGACCCGCACGATTAAGCAGGAACTGAGTCAATAGCGCCACTGGACGACCGGTCGCGCCTTTAGCTTTACCTGAACGCCATGCGGTACCGGCGATATCCAGGTGCGCCCAGCTGTATTTACGGGTAAACCGTGACAGGAAGCAGCCAGCAGTAATGGCACCAGCTGGACGACCACCAATGTTAGCCATATCGGCAAAATTCGATTCTAGCTGTTCTTGGTACTCGTCACCCAGCGGTAAACGCCATGCCCGATCGCCCGCCTGCTCAGATGCCCCCACCAGCTCAGTCGCCAGAGGATTATGATTCGACATCAAGCCGGTGATTTGATGACCCAAGGCAATAATACAGGCTCCGGTCAGGGTGGCTACATCGATAACCACGTCGGGCTCAAAACGTTCGACATAGGTTAATACGTCACACAGCACCAGACGCCCTTCCGCATCGGTATTCAGCACTTCTACCGTTTGACCTGACATGGTGGTTAATACATCTCCCGGGCGATAAGCCCGACCACCCGGCATATTTTCACAGCCGGCCATCACACCAATAATGTTTAACGGCAGTTTCAGTTCCGCTGCGGCGCGCATCACACCATAAACCGAAGCGGCGCCACACATATCGTATTTCATCTCATCCATGCCTTCAGCTGGCTTGATAGAGATACCACCAGAATCAAAGGTTAACCCTTTGCCCACTAAGACAATCGGTTTGGCATCCGCAACCGGATTACCTTTATACTCGATCACCGACATCAGCGATTCATTCTGAGAACCTTGCCCTACGGCAAGATAAGCATTCATTCCCAGCTCTTTCATCTGCTGTTCACCGATCACTCGGGTAACAATATTTTCACTGAAAGCATCCGCCAGTTGACGTGCCTGAGAAGACAAATACGCGGCATTACAGATATTTGGCGGCATGTTACCCAAGTCTTTCGCCGCTTTAATACCGGCAGAAATGGCCAAACCGTGCTGAATGGCACGCTCACCGCAGGTTAACTCACGGCGGGTTGGCACGCTCAGCACCATTTTGCGCAATGGGCGACGGGGCTCAACTTTATTGCTCTTTAACTGATCAAACGTATAAAGCGCTTCTTTAGTGGTTTCAACTGCCTGACGCACATTCCAATAGGTATTACGCCCTTTAACGTGCAGCTCCGTCAGAAAACAGACCGCTTCCATGGAACCGGTATCGTTCAACGTATTGATGGTTTTCTGCACCACTTGCTTATATTGGCGCTCATCAAGCTCACGCTCTTTACCACAGCCAATAAGTAAAATTCTTTCTGACAATATGTTTGGTACATGGTGTAACAACAAAGTTTGACCAACTTTACCCTCTAGTTCGCCGCGACGCAGAAGCGCACTAATATAGCCATCGCTGATCTTATCCAGCTGTTCAGCAATGGGTGACAGACGACGAGGTTCAAAAACACCGACGACGATACAGGCGCTACGTTGTTTTTCCGGGCTACCACTTTTTACACTGAACTCCATGCACTCTCCTGAATCTTAAAGAGACAAGGTAGGCAAATTATGGATAAAATAGAGCATTCCATAACGCCCCTTGCGATTTTTATTAGCGCAACACAAATAGTGTTAATATTTCTACTCATTAATACTATTATTAGCAAATATTGGCTGCCATTATGGTAGATGTTAGTAAAAATGGCGAATTAACGATGAAAGTATCGGCTTTCCTGTAAAAAAACAAGTTTTCACAGGCGTAATTAACTTGATAATCATTAGATATCTGATCCGCGAGACCTTCAAAAGTCAAATCGCAATCCTGTTTATCCTGCTACTGATCTTTTTCTGTCAGAAGCTGGTTCGCATTTTGTCGATGGCCGTTGAGGGAGACATCCCGACAAATTTAGTGTTCTCTTTGCTTGGTCTCGGTATTCCCGAGATGGCCCAGTTAATACTACCCCTTAGCCTGTTTTTAGCCATTTTGATGACCTTTAGCAAGCTGTATGCAGAAAGTGAAATCACCGTCATGTATGCCTGTGGGTTGAGTAAAAATGTGCTGCTGATTTCAGCGCTAATGCTCTCCCTGTTTACCGGTATTGTGGCTGGCGTGAACTCAATCTGGTTGGGGCCAATATCTGCCGCTAACCAAGAGAAAATTCTGGCTGAAGCCAAAGCTAACCCAAGTCTTGGAGCGCTGGTTGAAGGCCAGTTCCAGCCATCTAAAGACGGCAATGCCGTGCTATTTGTGGGTAACGTCGAAGGCAATAAGTTTACCAACGTATTTTTGGCTCAGTTGCGTACCTCCGGCAATCAACGCCCTTCCGTGGTCGTCGCGGATAAAGGGCATATCGTTGAAGATCCTAACGGTGCCCAGCGTATCTTTTTAGATACCGGTACCCGCTACGAAGGTACCGCCATGCTACGGGATTTCCGCGTTACTGATTTTAACCAGTATCAGGCGGTTATCGGCCATCAGGAAGCGGCTCTCGACGATACCGATGTCGATCAGGCCAGTTTCGCCTCTTTAATGACAACCGACAGCCATCAGGCTAAAGCCGAGCTGAACTGGCGCCTGACGCTGATTATCTCGGTACCGTTAATGGCTTTCTTGGTGGTGCCGCTAAGCGAAGTGAATCCGCGTCAAGGACGCGTAGTCAGTATGCTGCCAGCGATGCTGCTATACCTGATCTATTTCTTACTGCAAAGTTCGATTAGATCAAACGCCAGTAGAGGAAAAATTGATCCTATGATGTGGGTATGGGTAGTGAATCTCTCCTATCTGGCGATTGGCATTCTATTAAACCTGTGGGATAGCATTCCGTCACGCCGTATACGCGCGCGGCTGAGAGGAGCGGCTTAATTATGTTTAGCGTATTAGACCGTTATATTGGCCGTACTATTTTCAATACCATTATGAGCACCCTGTTCTTACTGGTTAGCCTGTCCGGGATTATTAAATTTGTCGAACAGCTGAGAAAAACCGGTCGCGGGGATTACGACGCTCTGGGAGCCGGTTTATATACCTTACTCAGCGTGCCCAAAGACATTGAAACCTTCTTTCCCATGGCCGCCTTGCTGGGTGCCCTGCTTGGTTTAGGTGCACTGGCGACTCGCAGCGAGTTAGTGGTCATGGAAGCTTCCGGCTTTACTCGTATGCAGGTGGCTTCCGCGGTGATGAAAACCGCCATTCCACTGGTGCTGCTGACTATGGCCATTGGTGAATGGGTCGCACCAGCCGGTGAACAGGCCGCTCGTAATATGCGGGCGCAAATGATGTATGGCAGTTCTCTGTTATCCACTCGCGATGGCATATGGGCGAAAGACAATAACGAATTCATTTATATTCAGAGCGTGGTTAAAGAAGACGAGCTGTCCGGCGTCAGCATTTATCAATTTGATAAACAACGTAGGTTACTGACCGTGCGCTATGCGGGTTCCGCTATCTACGATAAAGACAATAAGACCTGGATACTCTCTCAGGTCGATCAGTCCGACCTGACCCAGCCCAACAAAATTGTTGGTAGCCAAACCCTGAATGAAGAGTGGAAAACCAGCCTCAGCCCGGACAAACTCGGCGTTGTTGCCATGAACCCGGAATCCCTTTCTGCCTCGGGTCTGTATGAATATAGTCGTTACCTGAAGCAGAGTGGTCAGGAAGCCAACCGCTATTGGCTGATTTTCTGGAATAAGATTTTCTCCCCTATCTCTGTTGCCGTGATGATGCTAATGGCCCTGTCGTTTATTTTTGGCCCGTTACGCAGCGTTCCGATGGGAATCCGAGTGGTTACTGGCATCAGTTTTGGCTTTATCTTTTATGTACTCGACCAAATATTCGGGCCACTCAGTCTGGTTTATAGCGTACCGCCAATGATTGGTGCACTCTTGCCAAGCCTGCTGTTCCTGATGATTAGTCTGTTCCTGCTTAAGCAGAAGCGTTAAACATTGGCATTCGGTATATGGCAGCCTTCAGGGCTGCCATAATTTTAATAATCTGCAGATTATTAAAGAATGTTAAACTCGATTGAAACTTAATTATTCCACAGTTAACATGCCTGAATAACTGACTCACGAAGTAAGGACAGTTTCATACAATCATCATGAATTTACGTTTGCTGCAAAGACTATTTCTAATACTGGCGGTGCTGATTAGCGCGCCCGGTTTCGCGATGTCAGCAAATCATGATGCATGTTCAGCGCCGGTTTCAGTTTCCGCAGCATCAGAAGAACATCATTCGGTAACCCAACAACAGCCAGACACCGCCGCTGAGCACTGTATGAGTACTTCTCACTGCGTATGTATGCTGTGTTTTTCCGTTATTCCCTCAATCACCCTATCGGTGGCCAAGTCCGTTGGTCATGAATCCTATAACACCCTGTTTAACCGTTGGCTGTCACTATCACCTCAGCCCGAACCCCATCCTCCCAGAAATCATCTGGTCTAAACTCAATTTAGCAGCAGTGAAAAATGACTGAGCTGGAGCACAACCAAAATTTGGCTGTGCCAATAATAGCTCGATGATTTCAGCACCGTAATGCTCAGCAGAGAGCGTTATGCATATCCGCTTTATAACGCGGATATGATGAGAGGATTAAATAATGAACCGTAGAATTTTCTTAACAAAACTGGCCGCCGCCGTTGGTACCCTTGCCGCTACCCGAGTCATCGCCCAAACCCACAATATGGGGGGCAATATGGCTGGTCACGACATGGGTAATATGAATATGTCAGGCCATAATATGGGTAATATGAAGATGGGCGAAATGCACGGTGGTGGCCTGCTTCCTGAGTCGGCTCTACCTCAAAACCTGCCGCTGCCCGATCTGAAGAAACTGATTAACACCAGCAGTCAGTCTAATTATTTTAGCGCTACCCTGACGGCAAAACCGGTCAAATTACAGCTTACGCCGGAACTCAATACTGAATTCTGGGCCTATAACGATCAAATTCCCGGCCCGGCGATTGAAGTATTTGAAGGGGACACCGTTGAAATTACCCTCAAGAATGAGCTCCCTCAGGCAACAACCATACACTGGCATGGTTTGCCAGTTCCTCCCGATCAGGACGGTAATCCTCAGGATGAAATCGCACCTGGCGCATCCCACACTTATAAGTTCACCTTACCTGAAGGCTGTGCCGGAACATATTGGTACCATCCTCACGGTCATAACACCGTGGCAGAACAGGCATTTCGTGGGCTGGCCGGCGTATTTATCGTCAAACCTAAACAGGATCCGCTGGCGCACATTCCGGTGCAAAACTGGTTGATGTCCGATCTAAAACTATCAAGCGATGGCCAAATTGCAGATAACTCAATGATGGACTGGATGAACGGCCGCGAAGGCCAATTTGTGCTGATTAACGGCGCATCCAAGCCACAAATTACCCTGAACCAAGCCACTCGGGCACGTATCTGGAATGCCTGCTCCGGCCGTTATCTGGATTTAGCCCTGAATGATGCCGATATCTACGTCATCGGTACCGACGGCGGCCTGCTGCTGAAGCCACATCAGGTGAAGTCACTGCTACTGAGCCCGGGAGAGCGTGCAGAAATTCTTATCGTTCCACGTAAATCGACCCAACAAAACCTGAAGGCTCTGGCCTACAATCGAGGCAAAATGGGCAACGTACCGGAAGAAGTCACCCGTGATCTGGCCTCTATTGTGATGACTCAGGATAGCCTACCTACCCTGCCAGAACAGTTGAGAGCATTACCGCTCCTCGGTCAACCAACCGCAGTGAAGAAGTTGGAATATACCGAGACCATGGAAATGGGTAAAGGTATGAATTTCCTGATTAATGGTAAAAAGCATGATATGAATCGGATCGATCTCACCAGTAAATTAGGTGAAGTAGAAGAATGGGAAATCTTTAATAACTCCCATATGGATCACAACTTCCACATCCATGGAACGCAATTTACCATCATCAACCATCAGCTCAATGGACAAGTTCACCAACCGGAATACATCGGCCATAAAGATACCATTAACCTCAAACCTTATGAGAGGGTGCGTATCAAAATAGCTCAACACCATAAAGGACTGCGCATGTACCATTGCCATATTCTGGAACATGAAACGCTAGGCATGATGGGACAGTTAAATGTGATTTAACCGACATCAGTTTGGTTAAATTAAAGAGCCCCCGAAGGATAATCCTCGGGGGTTTTCTTTCAGCTGTTATTGAAATATTCCTCCGGCCGTTTTCTCGATTCACCTCACAGTTCAGTCAAAAAACAATCAATTTCCCGAATAACAGTTGAATTATTGACTGTCTCCTTATATGTTTCTGTAACGGTTCACTAAAACGTTACAGAAGAATTTTTATCATCACAAAAATATTAAAGAATCAGCACCACTCTCTCTGACCCTACAAACCTTTAGAGAGAAATAAAACTTATAAATCAATAAAATAAAGACTAAAGGTAAATTATCATGAACCATAAAATTCATCGCTCTTTACCCCAAATCATAACCTGTACCTGCTTGGGGTTAACCCTGTCTGCTGGCGTCGCTGTTACCCATATTGCCCATGCTGCGCCGACCCTTTCTTTACGCGTCTATTCCTCATTACCGGCGGATGAAAACTCAGCCCACTATGTCTGGTACCAGCGTTTTCAAAACAATATTGATGCTAACGACAAACTCAAGGGCAAAATCAAACTCAACTATTTTCCTAATGGAATGCTCGGTAAAGAGGCGGATGCCACTCAACAAGTACGCATTGGTGCCATTAATATGATGATTTCTGGCACCTCAATTTGGGCCACACTGGTACCGGAAGTCGGTGTGTTGGATTTAGGCTATCTGTTTAAAGACTATGACCATGTTGGCCGAGCGTTGGACGGAAAACCAGGGAAAACCCTGTCCGATATGATGATGGATAAAGCCAACGTTATGGTTCTCGGCTATGGCTACAGCTTGGGTGCTCGCAACGTTTATACCAAAAAAGAAGTCAATACTCCGAACGACCTGAAAAATCTAAAAATTAGAGTGTTACCGGTACCAAATTTCATCGCTACCCTAAATCATATGGGAGCCGTAGCGATTCCTATGCCCGGTGGTGAGGTTTACTCCGGCCTGCAAATGGGCGTCATTGACGGTGTAGAACACGATGCCGCCACGGTATTTGCCAGCAAATATTATGAAATAGCCAAAAATGCCACTCTGACCCAGCACATCTACAACCCGGTGATGATTGCCATGAATAAATCCTCTTTTGAAAGGATCCCGACCGAGCTACGCGCCGATGTTCTGGCTGCCGCGGCAGAAGCCACGGATTACGAGAGAAAGCAGTCACAGTCTATGGAGCAGAAAGCCATTAAGGAACTCGAGTCCAAGGGCGTGGTGTTTAAGGCTACCGACCGAGATTACTTCCGCCAACAGGTTCAATCGGTCTGGAAGGGCTATATGGCTAAATATCCGAATACTAAGGCCATCGTTGATGATATTACCGCTGCCGAAAATAAGTAATTAACCAAACACCGTCATGTAAGAAACAACGGTCAGGCATAGATGTACCGTATATCTATCGCTTCGAGCATGCCTGCGCCGTTATTTCGCCAACAAGAGGTACATTATGTCCGAATCCTCGATTATCGAAAAAGACATCGGTCAGCACGGGACACATGATGCGATGGAGAGCAAACCTCAAATGCCATCCAAAGATATTATCGTGTTAAGCAAACTCAGTCGATGTCTGACAAAAATCACCGCCGGCGCTGGTGCTCTGGTGCTGTTTATCAACGTCGTCGTGGTATTTACTTCGGTTATCTGGCGCTATGCGCTGCACTCACCGCTGCATTGGGCGGAAGAAGTGGCTCGCGCCCTGATGATTGCTCTGGTGTTCTTTGGCGTGGCCACCTCCACCGGACGCGGTGGCCATATTGGCGTCGATCTGTTTTTACGCTTCCTGCCCGACTATGCGCGCCCTTACGTGGTGCATGCCAGTCGCTGGATACTGGTTCTGGTCTCCGTTGGCTTAGTCGTATCGAGCTTTAGTCTGGTGGAAGCATCACTGCTACAAACCACTGAAACCGGTCTGCCACAGGTGATCTATGTTGCACCAGTATTTATAGGTTCCGCAGTGATGCTGGTTGCGGCATTGGAACACGCTTTCCGTGAAAGAGCACGAGTGGTACTGATCAGCGCACTGGTTATCGCCGGTTTGGCCGTGGCAGGCTACATCAAGTTATCGCTAATGAACGATCCGTCTTCCGCTGCCGCTATTCTAATGCTGTTCTGCTTTGTGGTCGGTATTTTGGCCGGGGTGCCTATTGCCTTCACTCTGGGTATGTCAGCCATGGTGTTCTTTATTTGCGATCCCTCTTTACCATTTGTGTTCTTTTCCCAGCAGGTTGCCGCTGGCGTTGACCACTTTGTTTTACTGGCTATCCCCTTTTTCTTGTTGGCTGGAGCAGCGATGGAAGTCAATGGGATGTCGACCCGTCTGGTAGAGTTGATTGTACGCGGCATGGGCAAATTCCGCGGTGGTCTGAATATGACGACCGTGCTGGCCATGGCCTTCTTCTCCGGGATCTCTGGGTCGAAACTGGCCGATGTTGCCGCCGTCGGCGGTGTACTCATGCCGGCAGTGCGACGCGCTAAGCAGGATGGAGAGGAAGCCGCTGGCGTATTTGCCGCTTCCGCCGTCATGGCTGAAACCATTCCTCCCTGCGTCAACCTGATTGTGCTGGGCTTTGTCGCCAATATTTCTATCGGTGCCCTGTTTATCGCCGGTCTGGTTCCTGCCGCCTGTCTACTGGTGCTGTTACTGATCGCTGCCAATATCTTTGGCCATCGGATTGATATCTCAGCAGCCTACCCCATCCTGCGACCACGTAAACAGCTGCTGTTAGGCGCAGCCGTTGGCCTGATTATGATCCTGATGATCGGTCGCGGTGTGGTAGCAGGTATTGCCACTTCAACCGAAATCTCCGCCTTTGCCGTGGTCTATGCGCTGGTCGTTGGTCGATTAGCCTTTGGTGAGTTGACGCTAAAGGCTACGGTTAAGCTGTTTGTGGATATTGCCGCCATGTCTGGCGTGCTGCTGTTTATCGTGGCCTGTGCCACCAGCCTCTCCTATGTGCTAACGATTCAGATGATCCCACAAATGATCGCTGAACTGCTGGTCTCGATTGGTTTCAGCTACGGCGCATGGCTGTTCCTGATACTGACTATCGTGATTCTGATTATCTTTGGTGCCGTGCTGGAAGGTGCGCCAGCGTTGATTATTTTCGCCCCGATTTTAGTGCCCATCGCTATCCAATTGGGCTTTGATCCGCTGCACTTCGGCATCGTGATGATTCTGGCCATGGGCTTTGGCTTGTTCTCACCACCAATTGGCCTCGGGCTTTATACCACCTGCGCCATCTGCGGTGTAGAGATGAAGAACGTGATTAAGCCAATGGCAAAATATCTGGCGGTGGTATTGGTCGGCATTATCGTGGTGGCGCTACTGCCAATCATAACCGTTTGGTTACCAAGAATAATGGGCTACTAGTTCTGGAATATACCGCGTTATCAACAAATAGAAATGTTTTCAATACGTTAATAAAAAATAGAGGTTTACCCATGTTAAATGAATTAAACGGCAAACGCGTTCTGATCACTGGCTCTACCGCCGGTATCGGATTGGCCACCGCAAAACTGTTTTTACAATATGGCGCTCAAGTTGGTATCAACGGGCTGTCCACCGTTCTAAGCCAAACAACATTAACCGAGCTGGATAAACTACCGGGTGAGTATGCCATTTTCCCTGCCGATCTCACTCAATCCGCCAACTGTGAAAAACTGGTCAATGATTTCGTTCATCGCTTTGGTGGTATGGATGTATTGATTAACAACGCTGGTGGCCTCGGTGGTCGCAGCAATCTGGAAAATATCGACGATGAGTTTTATGACAAAGTGATGGATCTCAATGTGCGCTCGCTACTGATGACCACCAAATTCGCCATTCCACACCTGCGGGAAGCCGCTAAAACCAGCGGTATCACTAGCACGGTACTCAGTACCGGTTCTATTGCCGGGCGCGACGGTGCCGGAATTGGCGCAGGCATCTACGGCAGCGCTAAAGCCTGGGTTCATAACATTCACCGTAACTGGGTTAAAGAGTTTACTAAAGACAATATTCGTTTCAATATCGTTTCTCCCGGCAGCATTGATACCGCCTTCCATCACGGTAAGAGTGAAGAAGTACTTGCTACTATGCGTAATTCAATCCCGATGGGGCGTTTTGGAACCAGTGAAGAAGTGGCACCAACCTATCTGTTTTTAGCAACGCACGCCTTCAGCGGCTATATCACCGGCCAAATTGTCGACGTAAACGGCGGCCAGATGGCACCATAGCCATCACATTGTCCCGACCGTTGAGTTATAAAACGGAACGGTCGGAAATATAAGATACTTACAAATAAAAAACCTTTAGAATCATTGATCAAAATGGATCGGTAGTGGGAAATATCATGGCAAATATTCGGGATGTAGCACGTAGCGCAGGCGTATCGGTCAGTTCAGTCTCCAACGTTCTTAATGGGCGAACCGATCAGATGCGTAAAGAGACCCTGCTGCGTATCGAAGCCGCCATGGTTGAACTGAACTATCACCCCAATCGTGCTGCCCAGCAATTGAAAACCGGGCAGGCTAAAATGATTGGTCTGCTGGTTCCCTCCATTGTTAACCCTAGTTTTGCTGCGCTGGCGCGAGAAGTCGATCTGGCCGCCAAAAACAATCATGGCTACCGTGTTCTACTGGGAAATACTTATCGTCAGGAAGATGAAGAACAGGCTTTTCTGAACGATTTGATGTCCCACGGCGTACGCGGGGTGATTGTGGTATCCAGCTCGATTGAAAAATCCCACTTTGCCGAAGCGGCTCAACGCGGTCTGACCATGGTCAATTATGATGGTAGCTCGGTTAGCGGATCGGCAACCAACGACATGCTGTATGACAGCGTATCCATGGATAACCGACAGGCGGGGCGTATTGCAGCCCAGTATCTGATCGATCAGGGCTGCCGGGAAATTGCCTTCGTCACTGAGGCCAGTCGCACCGTCAGTCGCTCCCATAAGATTGAAGGCTTTCTGGCAACAGCCGCCGAAAATGGCCTGAAAGATCATAGTCAGGTTATTGAGGGCAAAGCGCTGACCGCCTATGGCGATACGGAGATGGCCGAGCTAGGCCACCATCTGGCGCAAACCATCAGTCGGTTGGAGAAACGACCTAACGGCATCGTTGCCATCAATGATGTGTTGGCGATTGGTTTGATTGCTGGTTTGCGTAGCTTAGGCGTGCGGGTTCCTGAAGATATCTCGGTCGTAGGTATCGATAATATTTCACTGTCGGGGCTCATTCATCCGGCGCTAACATCCGTTGCCCCACCGCTGGCCGATATGGCCAATACCATGGTGGAACGGCTAATTACCCGTTTAAATGCGCCGCAGACAAATGCTGAAGAGTTTTTATTTACCCCAACGTTAGTCATTAGAGATTCAGTGATTAAACGAAACGAATAAACTATCGCTCAACGCCCACCAATACGGGCAATGTGAACTTTTCACGGCGATTAAACAGCAGTAAACCGGATATCCAGGCCGATATTTTCCTCTTATCAGCCGGGGTTTGTATGACCTAAATTTAGCGTGGAGCTAATTATGACAACCTCTTCTTGCAGTTATTGTCATCCTGAAAATGAGTTTGTACTGTGGCGCGACGAACAGTGTCGGGTACTGTTGGTAGAGCAAACCGACTTTACCGGCTGGTGCCGCGTAGTGTGGAATCAGCATCTGGCTGAATTAAGCGATCTAGATGAGCAGCAACGTCACCGTATCATGCAAGTCGTTGCTGAAGTAGAACACAATATCCGTAAACTGATGGCACCGAAAAAGATCAATCTCGCCAGTCTGGGTACCGGCCTCCCTCATCTACACTGGCATATCATTCCTCGAAATGAAGACGACAGCCACTTTCCAGAACCGGTTTGGTGTCAACCGCTACGCCCGGGAGTGGTTCGCCCATTGGCGAAAAACTTTGTCGATGAAATGAAAAAACGCCTAAGTGCAGCACTATAATTTTTTAAATACCAATAACGCCTTCTTATATCGATGTTGTACTGGCCCAGTACCGATGCTGAGCCAGAGTAGTAAACAGACCGGCGTACCAGCAATACACCGTGTTTGTTGATGTTGTCGTAAGCTGTACCGTAGTAACTGAAGCTACTTTGTTTGTTACCAGCAATGCATGTGCCGATGTTACCAAAGTCGTACCGTAGTCAGCGGTGGCCGCAAGGCCACCCTTTTAGTGATTATTTTCCCACCAATCAGGTGATTTTTAAGGGATAACGCTTGCGCGGTGTTCTTGGGCAGGTATAATGCCAACGTTTTCCGCATTCTACTCTGTGCCTGAGTGGCGAAATCGGTAGACGCAGTTGATTCAAAATCAACCGCCTTCGGGTGTGCCGGTTCGAGTCCGGCCTCAGGCACCATTTAATGTCTATAGATGTCTCAATAAGTCTATAACATAATGAAAAGTAGAGTAAAAATCATAGGTACATTCCATTAGCGTCCGACTACGTCTATTGACAACCATTCTTTTTGGGGGTCATATTAGGGGTCAGGATAATATGATCATGGAGTGTTCTACATGCCGCTAAACGATACTCAACTTCGCAATTTCAAGCCTAAAGAAAAATTATATAAGAGAGCTGATGGTCATGGCCTCTACATCCTAGTAAATCCTAACGGTTCAAAACATTGGTATCGTAAGTATTCTTTTCAAGGAAAAGAAACTCGAGCCTCCTATGGTCGATATCCCCAAATCTCTTTAGCTGATGCAAGAAAAATGCGTGATGCTGATATAGCCCTCTTGGCAAGAGATATTAATCCTAATGCCGTTCGTCAAGATAAAAAAGAAGCACAAAATATAGATAATTCTTTCGAAGTTATCGCAAGAAGATGGCACTCAACTCAAAAAAAATGGTCTGCAAACCATGCGGCAAGAGTTTTAAAAAGGATGGTATTTACTATCAAAAACTGTCATATGTGACAGTTTAAAAAAATATCAAATAGTATAGAATCATTGAGTTTTCTAAAAAATATAACCAAATATAAATTTATAATTGCAATAAAATTAAAAGAATATTTTTATATTCTGGATTTAGCCTTAAAGATACTATATTAATTATTAAGGAAAATAGATGAGCCGTGTAGATTATTTTTCTTGGCCAAAAATGTCCCTATCTGTATCTAATTTAAAATTAGATAGAAACAATCCTCGTATTCCGCCTAATATCCCTACCCGAACCACGAAAGAAATTCTTGAATATCTAATTAAAAATCAGGAAGTTAAAGACATAGCGGACAAGATAGTACATAAAGGATTCATTCCTCACGAACCAATTTATGTAACTAAAGAGAAGGATAGCTATGTGGTTTTGGAGGGAAACCGTAGAGTATCAGCACTTAAATGCTTATTGGATCCATTACTTTCCCCGTCTTCTCAACATAGGTATTTCCAACGATTACATAATTTAATGAGCGGAAATCCTATAGAAAAAATAGATGTTATTGTTGCCCCGTCGCGAGAAGAAGCTGAAGATGTTCTATTTGAATTACATACAGAAAGAAAAAAAGAATGGAGTAGGCTACAAAAAAATGCATTTATAGCGAGGGCAGCAGTTCAAGAAGGTGAGACCATAGAGCAGATCGCTGAAAGATTCAATGTTAATGTGACAGATATACAAGCTGCTGTAACTGAACATTATTTAAGCAGTTATTTAATTGAATTGGACTTACCATCTGATATAGAGGAAAAAGCCCTCTCAGAAAAATTTCATATATCAACTTTAGGAAGAATCGTTGGAAACTCTACATTTCTTGAATTTGTAGGCATGCGCATTGAAGGGACAACACTAAAAACAGATATTCCTACATTTAAGTTTAATAGCCTCTTGAAGAAAATTGTCACAGATATCATTGAAAAGAAAATTAACTCACGAGTATTGAACGATAAAGAAGCAATTTCATCATATATAGAAAAGATATCTACTTTATTACCGGAAACAGGTGAAAATATCACACCAGTAAGCTTTTCTTTATATAAAGGAAATTCTCCTCCAGTACCTACACCTCAGCCTAAAAAAACTCGTTCAAAAACAGAGATGTTAATACCTAAGGGTAAAATCTATGAAACGGGTAATATAAAACTTGATATCCTTATTAATGAAGGACAAAAGATTCAAGCAGGTAAATATATGTATTCATCTGCATTTTTGTTGCGTACTATTCTGGAAATGACAATATTAAGAATTTTCGAATCTCAAGGTAAACTTGAAATTTGTCTTAATGATAGGCAAAGAACGCACAATTTATCTCAAAACATAAAATCCTTAACTAACCGGCCACAATGGTTCCAAAATCAAGCTCATCTTAATGATTTATTATCATTTATAGCCAAGGATAGTCCCCGCTGGGTTTCTTTAGAAACATTAAATCGTTACGTACATGGGGAATTTACAATCCCAGATAAAGAAATGCTAACTGCTATATGGTTGATCATTGAGCCATTAGTGCTAATGTGTAATAAAGAATGCAATTAAAAAGTACAGCTATTATGGTTATCTACATGATTTAACTGTAATATACAATATAATCTATCAATTTTTATAAGCTACACTATATCTATGTCAAGAATAGCGTCACCTTTACGTTACCCTGGAGGAAAATCCTCGATATTCAAGATGGTATCGAGGATTATAGAGCATAATAATCTAAATAATGGCTATTATGCAGAACCTTACGCAGGTGGGGCGGGGCTGGCCTTGTCATTGCTATTCAGTGGAAATGTTAACAAAATATACTTAAATGACATTGACCGCTCTATATGGTCCTTTTGGTACTCCATCTTAAATCATACGGAAGAGTTTATTGATAGAATCAGGGAAGTAGAAATCACTCTTGATGAATGGTACTGCCAGAAACATATTCAAGAAAATAAAATGACGGAGAATGAACTTGACTTAGGCTTTTCTTCATTCTTTTTAAACAGAACAAATAGATCTGGAATAATTTTAAAAGCTGGTCCAATAGGTGGATTTAAACAGAATGGAAATTATGATATAGATTGTCGATTTAACAAAGAAAACCTCATAAAAAGAATATTAAAAGTTGTTGCTCATAAAAACCAAATTGAGTTGCATAACTTAGATGCAACTCAATTCATAACGTTATTAGATAAAAAACTGACTCAAAATAATGGGTTATTCTGTATCGATCCTCCATACTATGAAAAGGGCGAATCATTATATACAAATTTTTATAAACCTAATGACCATAGTTTATTAGCTAATTCTATTCGAAAACTAAGTCGCCCATGGATATTAACATATGATAATTCAAAAAAAATCAAAGCACTATATAATGAATTTGAGAAATATAATTTTAATTTAAGTTACTCCGCAGCAGATAAGAAAAAAGGTACTGAACTTCTGATTATTAATAGAAATATAAAAGTACCAGTGGAAATGAAAATGGAAATCTTATTTGATATAGAAGAATAAATATTAATTTTAAATTCATATAGATATATCATATAAATAGATATTTTAATAAAGTATCCGTAGAAAACACTTACATTTATCTTTTACGCCCGTAACCAGAAATGCTAAACTATAAAAGTGAGTTTGATAAATATGAGACAATATATCATGAAACATAATAAAAACATGCAGTTATGGCAGTCAGAGTTAGACGATTCTGATGAAATCGGCATGGCTTATTGGGTTGAAAAAACGAGAAATGACTTCATATTTAAACAAATAATTGATACCCCTGCATTTGAACGTCTCTATGACATTTCATTTTTAGGTGCCATTGACTATACATTTAAAAATAAATTGTCCAAAGAAAATAGAAATAGGGCTACACATTCAATCTACGTTGCATCATTAGCAAATTATATTGCAACAAATAGAAATTATGATGACGACCTACGTATAAACATAGTTGTAGCTGCTTTATTACATGATATAGGACACCTTCCCTTATCTCACAGTGCTGAGCCATATGTAAAAAAAATGTTTGGTTATGGCCATCATGAGTGTGGAGAAAAAATAATAAATGGCGAAGTAAAAATTGCGAATGAATTAAAATTAATACTGAATAAGTACTGTTGTTCAAGTTTCATTAAGAGCCTGTTAAATAATAATATCTCTTATATCGATGGCGGAGATCTTTTTAGCAATAAGATTAATATTGATACTATTGATGGCATCTTGAGATGCTTAGAATACAAAAGTAATAATAACTTAAATATTAATAGAATGAAAATAGCTAAAGCTGCATTTTTAGATCTGACGAATGAAAATTCATCATTTAATGAGCTTGATACCTTTTGGAAGGGAAAAGACTGGATATATTCCAGCTTCATTAACACTGACATTGGAATTATATCAGATAAGTTTAGCCAATTATTTTTCGAAGATGAAAATAATGTAGAAATAACTATTGATGATATGTTTTCTAATGAGTCAATATGGAAAAGAAAATATAGTCGGATGTTTAATATATTCAAAAAAATAAAAAATAATGAAATACCCGAATGTATTTTGAGTCAAAAATTTGACATAACATCAAGAAAATACACCGTACATCCTGATGAATATAAATTTTCAGATAGATATTCTTATACCAAGTTATCAAAGTCTATTGAGATAAATATTGCCCCCACTGACAATAACAATGTACAACTCAATTTAGAACTTATGCTAAATTATGAAGGGAGATAGATAAATGAACATAAGTTACAATAATTTTATAAAAGAATATAAGTCAATTAACAATGCAAATATTTACAGCCTAAATAAAATAGACATCCTAAGAAAAGAATTAGAAGATTATGTTAATAAAAACATATCAAATAAAGAATTCGCTATAATTACCACAGGATCATTTGGCAGAAATGAAGCTTCCGAAGAGTCAGACCTTGATTATTTTATAATTTGTAAAACAGAACCTATTTCTACCGAATTAGAAAAATCACATTCCAAGAATATAGAAAATATAATAAAAAAACACATTAAAAAATCTGAAGGTGATACAGGCACCTTTGGTTGTGAAGCTATTGTTACAATTAACCAGCTACGTAGAAATATAGGTGGTACATCCGATTCCAATCAAAGCCTGACAAGAAGAATGCTATTTTTATTAGAAGGAAAATCATTATATGGTGATAGCTACTTCAATGAGTTTAGACATTCTATCGCCAAAACATATATAAAAATCAAAAGCAAAAGACAAGCCTTACCTAAATTTTTACTTAATGATATTATTAGGTATTATCGAACTATAGCTACCGATTTTCAACATAAAGTATCTGAAGCCAATAAGCCTTGGGGCCTAAGAAACATTAAACTTCGTTTTTCAAGAAAAATACTTTATTTTGCAGGAATAATTACCGTTGCTGAGAGTACGAAAGCTAAAAATGAAAATGAGAGAATTGACCACATATTAACATCATTGGAGAAACCAGCATTATTCAGATTATTTTTTGAATTAAGTAACCATGAAGAAGAAAAAATAAAAGAAAAATTACGCGAATTATTTCATATCTACAATTTTTTTCTCGAAAAGATAGAAAACCCTGAAAATAGAAAACAGCTTGAATCAATTACTGATAAATCAGAAAGATATAATTCCAGCATATATAAAGAGTTAAGTTCACAGAGTAACCAATTCTCAAAAGTATTATTTGATATTATTAAATTGAAATATGATCAAGAACACCAAATCCATCACTCATTGGTACTTTAGAAAATTAATTTTACGATAAAGTTTGTGTTACTTATGTGATACAAGCTTTATTATTTTTACACCTATAAATATAGGCCCCTCAATGATAGCTTATTTTTCACACGCTATCTTTATGATAAATAAATCATATTTAATAAATTAGAACGATTTATTACGCAAAGTTGACTCTAATAAAGTATTATCCTTGGGTCTTTCTAACGGTATACTAGTCTATGAAAGACTAAAAATATCAATTTAAATCAATTGATTATGAAATCAACGCCCATCAATAGACAAATGTTACAGGGTTTAAGCTTTGCTATTCATATTAAGCTATTAAGTACCTGCTCATGATAAAAATTAGAGAGAACATTCTATCCCAACTACAAAACTTAGGGCTAAGCAATCTTGAAGGTCGCCCCTATGACTGTTCGTTTGAATTACTTGCAGCTCCAAAAGAAAGAAAACGTCTTATCATGGTTGGTTTTAATGGCTCATTAGCAGACAAGGAACAAACAAATGCTAAGGCAATACAAGATTCCTTTCATGAACCTCAATTATCAAATATTCAAAATGGATTAAATGGCGCTTGGGGGCCTAAAACTCTTGCTAATAGATTAAAATCCTTAACAGAATGTTTAGGCTTTGATGTCGAAAACACTATCTATACAAATGCTCTGCTACTCTGTTCCCAAAATGCTTATGAAATAAAAAGAGCGGCCGAAGGGAAAATTTTAGGTGACTTAAACGGCCTCATTGACGGCTCAATGAAATTTTTCTCTGAAGTAACAATTCCACTATCCCAGCCAGAGCTCATAGTTGCTTACAGCAATGGCCTTAGCTCACTTTCTGCCACTAAAATACTTCTTGATACCTTTGGGTTAAAAGACACTTTTCATGAAGAGCAATCATCCTCCTACTATACAACCTATAGCTTTCTCGCAAGATTTGGAGATTTACATGTACCAGTTGTCGGCATTAGGCATATGTCACGATTTAAACCTAAGAGCGACTTAATAAGATCAGCATGGAAAGTTCAGCAGGGCAAGTTACAACAACTCCGTGGATAAATTTTAAAAATCACGAAAAGCAGCGATTCACATGGTAAATTGATTTTTAATGCAAATTTACTAAAATCCATTAAATTCAGTAAGTAACCTTCAGATACAATTAGCAAAAACAGGGGCAAATAAGGGGTCTTAAATATTTTTATAAATTTAATTTTATTATATATCAATATCTTATTTAAAATATCGAGTCCGGCCTCAGTACCATTAAACGTCTTTTTTATGTCTAAACTCCCAATTCCATCCCCCTAATCCCCCTTAACTCACTCACATTAATCTTCCCCCTCTTCCCCCACCCCATTAAAACCTAAAAAAAAGGGGCGTAGCCATTCAGGCCACACCCCTTATTCTTATTATAACCCTAATTAAAAATGAACTTTTACCCCCAGCGTCACGGAGGTATCGCTATAACCGTTATCACCCAACTGCTGCGCGACGTTACTCCACAGGCTAAGATTCTGGTTCACTTGACCTTCAGCACCCAGTTTCAACTCACCCACATGGCGGCTGCCGGACTGTTTCACTTCAACACCGTCTAATACCGCCCCTGCTTGTTGGCTATTGTGCAGCCAGTTCGCTTCCGCATAGACCGTAAACAGTTTGTCAGTGCCTTTGTCCCCGTCACTCACACCGTCACGGGAGACTTTCAGGCCCAGGCGAGTTTGCACATTATCATGACCCGACGACGCCACTTTGGTGCCGCCCGCTTCAATATGGTCATCGGCTTTAATCCCGTTCCAGCTAATCTGACCTTGTGGCGTAATAAACACCTCGCTGTTCAGACCCTGATATACCGATAAACGATAACCCGCTTCCAACGAAGCACTGAAGCCATCCATCTTGTAGGACTCTTTTGCCATACTCTGACCGTTCACTTCTGCATCCAACCAGCTGTACTGCAGCCAACTGTCAACATAAGCCCCGTTCAGGGTCTTCGCATCCTGATACCAAGTGCCGTAGAGGCCGGTGCTGTAACCGTCAAGAGTACTGTTAGCTTTGTAACCGGTTTTCTTGCTGTGCGTCTTGCCGTCCGCTTTACCGTACGCCATCATCACACCTAAACCGAATTGGTCTGCGTCAGTAAACTGCGTACTCCACACTTCACCCCCGCCCTGCACCACATAGCTGTTTGTCGCAGTCTGTAACTGGCCGGTGCTGTCGCGATGTTTATTGCGTGAACCCACCTGACGTAACCACAGGCTGGAGTTTTCTGCCCGACCTTCACGATCCGCTAACCGCAGGCTAAACAGATGACTCGCCGCGGCCATATTCGCCATATAACCCCCGGCTTCCGGGCGATAGATAGAAGGGTCTGGATTAAGCGAACTTAATGATGAGCGCAGATACCAGTTTCCATCGTCCGGTGTGCTAATCGCACCCTGATACAAGAAGTAGTCATAGGCTCCGGCCACCGCACGCCCACTTAAGGTAAACTGCGCGTTAGAAGTCCCCGCGACATCAATCAGCTTAATTCCATCGGACGTTTGAGCCCCTTCACCGCGGGCACTTCTCACCATGATATGACTCGTTCCTGCCGTGTTGCCGGTAATGCGCAACATATCGGTGGCGGATGCATCATCATCCAGTGTGGTATTAAAGATAATTGTGCTGTTATCGGTACCGATATAGTCACCGTTAATCGTAAACTCACCATGCCCCCCGCCCGTTAAGGCGTGACCCATAATCAGATTACCGCGGTTAGTCACATTCCCGGTCACGCTACCGTAGCCACCCAACGCACCCTCTTTTTCAATCGTGACATGACTGTTTAGATTTGCAGTTGTGGCCGCGCTTTGTTCACCGCCAATTAACAGCAGGCCGTTCTCAATACGGGTCAAACCGGCGGTAACGTTATTCGCCTCCAGTTGCAGCGTACCGCTGCCTTTTTTCACCACGGTACCGCTGCCGTTCACGGTACTGTCCAGCGTCCACAAACCAGCGGTATCGATAGCAAAGGTGCCGCTGTTATGAATGGTGGCGGTGCCTAACTGGTTTTTCTCTGTCGCGGTTAAGGTGGTGCCAGCTTGGGTCATAAAGGTACCGCTGTAGTTGGTGTTATTGCCACCCAAATACATATCTGCGGCATTAGTGAGTAACGTTTCACCATCACCGTTCAGGCTATTCAACAACGTACCTTTAGCGCTATCTAAGTTCAGCGTGCCTTGAAGATGAATGGTGCCCTGACCTAAGCCCTGCGGTTGAGTCAATCGCGCCGTCGCCCCACTGTCAATGGTGGTCATTCCGGTAAACTGGCTACTGTTCTGGTTCAAGCTTAAGGTACTGCCCGTCAGGATAAGGTCTCCCTGTCCGGTGAAGGTGCCGTCACTCTGTCCGCCATCGGTGATCGTTAATTCACCACCGTCCAGGTTTATCACACTGTCGACCATCGCCGCCAGTGAGCCCAGAGTTTGGCGATTACCATTCAAGTCCAGTCCAGTTCCGCTTTGCATATTCAGTAAACGAGTTTGACCCAGACCGTTGTTCGTGATCAGTTCAACGTTACCGCTGTTCAGATGAGTCGTCCCGGTATAATCACTGCTGGCATTACCGATTCTGGCGGTGCCGTTGGCATTGATGGTAAAGCCGCCATCGCCGGTCAACTTGGCCCCTAAGCTATTATCCAGCGCATAGGCATTGGTCAATATCACCGACTGATCCGCAAACGCGTCTATCTGTGTTAAACCGTAGCCCAGATACAGGCCGTCCTCTTTCACCGAGCCAAAGTAGTTATAGTGGGCATTGCCAACCGTTGTCCCATTATTCACCAGACCAATAGTGGTATCCGGCGCCACCAGAGCCCCATTAATGTCGGTCAGTTCAATCTGCGTGCCAACGCCGTTAACGCGGTCAGTGGCATTCACCACCACATCAATCACCTCATCATCCTGATCAAACAACGAATCCCCGGTAACCGGAATAGGGTTCGGTAAGTTAGCGGGGGTGAGGATGGCAAGGTTACCGCCGCCGGTCACATCCAGTGTCTTCACCGTCAGCACCCCTTCCGGGCGGTGATTCAGGCTGCTGAACGCCACTTCTAACTGACCGCCGTTCATGGTCAGTCCGCCAAGGATTTGCTCACCCACCAGTCGGGCACTGCCCAGCTTACCCGCCCCGCCGTTCAGCTGTAAGGTGGACTGCGCCAGAGTCTGACTCGCCTCGGTATTCAGCGTAAAGTGCCCGTTATCCAGAGTCAGTTGACCGGTAAAATCACCACCGGCAGAAGAGGCATTCAAGGTCAATGCCTGCGCCTTGTCAGCCAGACTCACCCACAGTTCACCGCTACCGCTCAGCTGACGGCTGAAGTCCACATCCGCCGCCGTATCCACGGATTGCAGGATAGACAGCCTCCCGTTCGCCCCCAGATGCACCTCACCGTTAGCGCTGGCCAGGTTATCTATACTCGCCACCTGTAACGTCCCACCAGTCACGCTAACGTTGGCCGTATTGGCGCTGTTGTCACCGGTCCAGATCAGGGTGCCGTCACCGGCTTTGCTGAGGGTAGAAAGACCACTACTTTGGTCATCCCAGCCGCCCATACTCGCCGTCACGCCGCTGTCCACGATCACGCGGCCATCTTGAACCAGCGTCACATCACGCGTGGAGGTTAAGTCGGCGGTGATCTGTAAATCGCCGCCGTTCAATCGGGTCAGGTTGTCGGTGCTACCCAGATTGGCATCGGACGATATCGCCACTGTCCCGCCCTGAATATCCGTCTGGCCGGTATAACGATTGCTGCCACTGAGCGTTAAGGTGCCACTGTTTTGTTTAATCAGCTCCCCCGTTCCACTGACGATAGCCGCCAGTGTCATGGCGGCACTATTATTAACGATAACCTGATTGGCGTTCTTCACCTCCGTGGTCGCCCCCAGATTTTGAGTCTCATTCACGGTTAAGGTCGAGGTGGCATCAATGTCCATCACACCGGCAAAGTCACGGTTATTCCCGCTCAGCGTCACTTCACTGCCGTTATGGCTGTTCAGTTGTCCGCTACCGGAAAGCTCATTGGCAAAGGTGCCGTTCACCGCGTTCAGCGTGACCTTTCCGTCGGCCAGCACCTGACCAGTACCCAGTGCCAGCACATCATCGAGTAGCGCCTGCGCTCCGGCCTTCACCGTGGTAGTCGCACTCAGGTTGGCGTTGGCCACCGTGACTGTCAGCGTCCCCCCGGATACGGTTAAGTCACCCTCGCCGGTTAAGGTACCGGACGCCATGCCGCCGTCGGTCAGTGTTAAATCACCGCCGTTCAGGTTCAGGGTTGAGCCCGCTTGCCCGTCCAGTGCCCCGATGGTCTGCGTCTTGCCGTTGATATCCGCAGTCGTTGTATTCGCTAAAGACAGTTTAGAGGTCGCCCCGAAGCCGTTATCCGTCCCCAGTTTGACCGTACCGCTTTTCAGGTCAGTCACACCGGTGTAACTATTGTCTAAGTTACTCAACGTCAACGCATCTGCGCCGTTACCGGCCTGAATACCCAAGTCGCCGCTACCGGTCACTTTAGCGGACAGCTGTTTCTCGGTACTGTGATCGGTATTAATCACCAGTTTATCAGCACCGCTACTCAATAAATCCAACTGGGTCAGACCGTAACCAACGTACAGACCATTGGCCTGCCCCTCATTATCCGTGGTGGTTAAGCGGTAGTTGTAATGCCCCTTCGCCGCCTGAATGCCGTCCTGATATATCGTGGTGCCGGTGGCATGACTAATCACCTCACCATTTTCATCGATGAGCACCAAATTGCCGGCCCCACCCACTACGCTAGCTGCGGTCACTAACTGCACCAAAGTCTCGGTTTGCTGGTCTAATAGTCCCCGCGTCTGCCCCTCGGCAGGCGGTACCACTGGCGGTATGCCATTGTCGATAAGCGGGTGCTTCACCTGCACCTTACCCTTGCCGCGGGCATTTAACGTCTCGACCTGAATACGGTTAGCCGACACCGTATCGCTGGGAATACTGACGCCAAAATCAACCGTACCACCATTAAAGGACAGGCCGCCAATCACCTGATTGCCGGTTCCCACGATCGTGGTGTTCTTGTCCATCACCGACAGCATGGCCTGAGTCAGTGCGGTGGTGTTAAACCTGGACAACGCAAAGTCCGTACTGTTCATATGAACGCGGCCGGTGAACTGATGGCCCACATCGCTGCCAAAATCAAACCTCGTCCCCGAGGTCACCTCCACCAGACCACTGCCGCTCAGCGCATGATTCAGGGTATAGGCACCTGCCGGCGTCAAGACCAGTGACGAACGACCATCAATGGCAATATGCCCCACGCTGGTTGCGGTCTCCCCCATCTGGATCGCGTGTCCTGTAATAAATCTCGCACCACGTATCAGGTTCAGCTGGTCAAAATGTTGGATATCCGCGGTATTGTCCAGCGCATACTTAGCACCGTCAAAAGTCAGCTGGTCATCCTCGCCCCCCTTCCCCGCATCCAGTTTGTCAAACGTGGCGACGTCTTTAATCACCACAAAATTATTACCACCCGCACTCGCCGTCATATTGTCAATGTGAGCCTTGTCGGACAGTATGAGATGATTATTACCGGTACCCAACGCAATGTTCCCTGCCACCGCTTCACCACGGAAGGTCAGCTCGCTGTGACCGTCGCCGGTGGTGATATGACCAGTGGTTGAGTCGTCAACCGTCAGCACATTATTGCCGTCACCTAAGGTCACGTGGCCCACCGTGGACGCCCCTTTCACCGTCACCGTCTGAGCCTTATCTCCGGTCAGACTAATCTCACCGCGCTGTACTGTGCCCGCCGATGCCGTCAGGATATTCGCCCCACCGTGCGCCTTGATATTGCCGGTCAGTTGACCGCCGGTCAGATTTATCTGGTTATCACCGAGGGCAAAATCCAACAGACCCCGTATCTTGCCGGTGTTAGTTAAGGTTTTATTGCCGCTATGGGACATGGCAATGGCGGTCATCTCGGCCGAGGAAGCCTGAATGGTGCCGCTATTGCTAATAGTGTCCGCATTATGCACATTCAGGACATTGCCGTTGGCTACCGTGGAATCAGAGATTAACTGCCCTGAGTTCTCCACGCTTTTCGCTCCGCTGACGTCTATCGCAGAACCACCCGTCGCACTGGTCACATTCACGCCGATAGCCGTGTTCACGGAACGTTGCTGACCATCCAACGTCGCCTTCATCCCCACGCCCTGGCCCGCGACATTCATCACTAAGTTAGCCGAATCAGATAAGTCGATATCCGAGGCCACCGCGCTGCCGTTTTCATTTAAATACAGAATACCGATGCCGTCGGTCACATCAATCGCGCCTGAATTGGTTTTCGCCAACGACGCGCCGGTTTTGATACCAATACCGGTTCCACCCAACTTAATCCGGGTGTTATCCAGTGTAATGCCCTGAATGCCCGCCACGTTATGAATACCAATACCGCTGGCGTTAATCCCGCTCATATCAATCAGGCTATTGGCTACGTTCAGGCTTAACGCGCCTTCGCTCAGCAAAATACCGTCTGCCGTACGGTCAGCCTTAATGGTGCCCGTGCCGCCGGAAACCGCACTGAGGTTCAACCCCGCCCCCGCATCGATATGAATCGCCGCTTTACCGTCAACCGCTTCAATGGTGCCGGCATTGACTATCGTACTGTCACGACCTTGAATATGAATGGCCGTCCCGTTGGCCTGAATATTGCCGCGATTCACCACGTGACCGTTATTTAAGTCTATTGCCGTATGCTCGCTGCCGACGGATAAATTAATATTTCCGTTATTGTCTATTACCCCGCCGTTTTCCGCTAAGAACGCAGTTGAACCGCGGCTGTCCGTCACCGACGTCACGGTGGCGTTATTTTCCACCCGGCTACCCTGGCCGGTCGCTTTACCCACAATCGCCTGATCACCGCTGAGATGAAAAGCCGCCCCGGCAGCAATGACCGCTTTACCGGCATTTTCAGCCAGCACACCGGTGGCGTTGGTGCCGATAGTCAACTGACTGCCCGACGCCAGTTTGGCCTCTGACCCTGCGCCCTTAACCCGAATACCTGAAGTGATTTTATGACTGCCTGCTTTGCCCGACAGGTTTAGATTCAGCACCCCATCCATGGTCGCCCCGTTCGTCACATAGAACATGGTCGCGCCATCGCCATTGACCTGCGTCTCCGTGCCGCCAGCCTGAGTGATAATTTGAGAGCCGCTGCCGTCGACCCAGAAAGCCACCTGATCGGTGTTATTGCTGTCAAAATTCACCGCCACCTTATCATCCAGCGTCACGGTGCTGCCCCCGGTCGCCTGAACCCCTACGCTACCGGCTCCCTTTAGATTCATCGCCGCCGTATTGATGCCATCACCGATGGTGACAGACACCTGATGACCATCGGCCAATACGCCAGTGGTTCGAGTAGCATCATTTACTCCATCCCAACTGCCGTTTAAGGTCAGGTTACCGGTTGAACTCAGTTTGGTCTCCAGAGTACGCGCCGAGGCCTTCAGACCGACCCCGCCTTGACCCGCTAACGTGATATTCCCGCTATTGGCGCCCACGGCCCCTTCTTCAACCTGAATACCCGTGGTGTTGTCGCCGCTAAAGGTAATATTGCCCGAGTTAGTTAAAGTGGCTAAATTACGCGCAATGTAGCCGACAACGCCGTCTAACGCAGAATGGAGATTGGCACCAGCCGTCAGCGAAGTGGCCTTTTTCTCCGCCTCCGTTATGCTCTTCTTGGCACCAGTCAGGTCATACCCTTGTCCATCCGCAATACCGGCTATCGCCCCTTCGCCGGACAGGTTAATGTTGGCCGTGTTGCTGATAGTGCCGGTCGCCCCCCCTTCGATTAAAAATCCGGTGGCATTTTTACCGTTAACCTTGACGGTCATGCCCCCGGAATCGACGGTAGTCCCGCTGCCGGTCGCCACAATAACTTGGGCATTATCGCCAGAAGCGGACATGGTCGAGGTGGCCCCCGAGGCACCGGTAAAGGCCGCACCACCGTCAAGGCGCATCAGGGTGGAGTTGTTGGTGGTGACGTCCTGAGTACCGGTACTGGTGTTATTGATTTTCGAGCCAGTACCGTAAATGTAGAAACCAATCTGATTCTCACCGTCAGAGAAGTTGACTTTACCCTGACCCGATAAACTGATGGCGCCCTTATCTCTGGCATGCACACCAATGGCGCCATTCCCTTTGAGATTAACGCTGCCGGAAATATCAATCAGGGAATTTAATCCCTGCGACCAGACGCCATAGTTGCGCAAGCCGGTTGAGGGGTCGGCACCGCCGGTCACGTTAATCTGACCGCTGGACGATACCTGCCCCCCAGAGAGGGTTTTAATCCCAATGCCATTG
This sequence comes from Pragia fontium DSM 5563 = ATCC 49100, assembly GCF_900112475.1. Classification (GTDB taxonomy): domain Bacteria; phylum Pseudomonadota; class Gammaproteobacteria; order Enterobacterales; family Enterobacteriaceae; genus Pragia; species Pragia fontium. Next base: position 360,143 of record NZ_FOLW01000001.1, read on the forward strand.
ATGCCCTGAATATCAATCAGGCCGGTGTTGTTGATGCCCCGGGCATTATTCTGAGCATAGATACCGATGTTCTCTCGCGGGGTAAAAGCGCCGTTATCACCGTTGCTCAACAGGGTAATGGTCCCACTGTTGGTCACGTCATGCGTACCGGCTACCAAGGCATGGATGCCCGCAGAGCCTTCAACCTTGGTGCCTAAGACAATGTGCCCCTGATTCTCCACCTTGCCGCTGATACCGGTATTAATCCGAATGGCAGAAGATCCAGGTTTGACATACACCTCACTGCCGTCCACCGCCCGACCGATATTGATGACACCGCTGGCACTGTTGGTAAAATTACCCTTAGGCTCAATCCTTACCCCATACACGCTGCCAACGGTCTCTCGCCCCTTATTACCTTCAGTTATCCCGATATTCATGGTGCCATGATTAATAGCACTGGCATAGTGAATGACTGTTACCCCCCAGGCTGTACTATTACCAGAGGAGGTACTTGACCAGAATTGAGGTCGTATATTTAATGTTCCGTTATTAGTAAAGACACTATTCAGACCTAATATTCGTACACCATATCCTGGTACGCCGTTAGCTAAACCTGTCGTTAACGAACCATTATTAATAAAATGAGAACCTGAAAGCACCGTTGCTGTGTATGTAGAGGTATCTATTTCACCGTCGTTAATTCCCGTCGCGCCGTTGGTGAGTCGAAAGACCCCCGCATTTTCAGAACCTGCACCACGAATATCGCCGCTGATCCGCCCGGTTGCCGCCAAACGTACCGTGGCCTTATCACCATTAGCCATAAATACCGTGGTCACCCCGACCGGCTGAGTTAAAATAGGGTCAACCCCGACGGGGACTCGATTAATCTGGTAGTAGCTGGATGCGGTGGTATAAGCTTTCGCCAACTCGCTATCATAGCGGGACGGGGCCAACTCACCGGACTGCATTTTACCAATCAACCATTGGTTATAACGCTGTAGTTCGCTTAACGACGTAACGGTGGTAGCCCCTCCGTTAAAAGCAGTAAAACTACCGGCATAAGTGGTTTTTTTCGCTGTCGCGGTTTGAGTTGACGCACTGGCATAGTCAGGCTCGGAAGGTAAATTTATCGTATTTTTTGAGTGCCAATTGGCGGTCGCCGCCTGATTAGTCACTGTACTGTCTGCATACACCAACTGACTATCCCGATGGGCGCTACTGATAGTCAGCCCATCGGCATAAATATCCGCCGTGCCAGAGTTCACAGTCACCAGTCGGGTCTGATAATAGATACTTAACGGCCCGGTGCGAGCGACGCCATAACCACCAATAGAATGACCACTCTCAAACTCCTGAAGGTTACCGGAGTTATAGACGGAAACCACGTTACTGGCGTTAGTGATGGGGTCAATCACGGTGACGCTTTGGCTCTTTACTCCCAGTTCAACATAGGTGTCATCGTCAGGCAACAGGGCAGCATTAATGTAGCCTGCATTAATCAATTCGTTGACAGTCCTAAAAGTGATATAGCTCCCAGGCGCAGAACGATAAGACTTAGGTCCATTAACGCGATAAGTCTGACCATCCGAAATCGTCACCGAACCAGCGCCACGATTATTGGTAGCAAATGACCACGCTGAATCTAAATCACAGAGCAATGAGGCGGAATTACACTGGCTGGCGGTAGCCGATGTAGCTAACAGGGTGGTAAGTGCTAATGCCGTTAATGTTTTCGAGGTCGCACTTTTTATTTTTCCGCGCCCTAATTCAGAGGTCACCACCCACGCTCCCAACGTGCTATTCCAAATAATACGATAAATTTTATTCATGCCAATTTAATTCCTTTTCATATTGGTTATTTATATTGGTTAGCCAACTAATCTGTTGGATTAATATTTTCAAGATAAGTAATGATTCAGCGCGGTACTATTCACCTAATAAAACAGGCGGCTCACACTTACGAGTATTTGGAATATAATATCACCAAAACCAAAGCGCCCAATATAATAGATCGAGATAATACAAATAACAGAATCATTAATCTTAAAACAGCAATAAATCAAATTAATCGATCGACAAAAAGATAAAAATCAAAATTAAAGATCTAAAATAAAGAAATATATGTATTTACTTATGGTCCATTAATAACCATCAATTCACCAATTAGTTAGCTCCATTATTAGTTAACGCCATTAAACATTAATTATTAAATAATATTTATTTTCTGATATTTTTTAAATTCAAAGGCGTGTTGATAGGTTAAATATTAAAAAATGAATTATCACACCTAAAAATAATAAATAATAAATATCATTTTTTGATGAATTGTTTTTTTAATATCTATTCCGAATACTGCCGCATGTTTATTTGGCTATGCTTGCCGCAGGAAAATCGGCCGACCGTTCTCGGTACCATAGAATGTAAAAAAGACGTCAATTGACGTCTTTTTTATGTCTAAAATCTCAGTTCTCCGCCCCTACACACGAGGGTACAACAATACTCACATTCCCTGATAAATAGGCCCTTCTCCCCCCTGTGGCGCGGTCCAGGTAATATTCTGGGTCGGATCTTTAATATCACAGGCTTTACAGTGCAGGCAGTTTTGCGCATTAATCTGTAAATAGGGCTGTTGTTGATCTTCAACAATCTCATATACCCCCGCAGGACAATAGCGGGTTTCCGGCGCGGCATAATCGGCTAAATTAACGGCGATGGGAATTCTGTTATCCGTTAGCTTTAGGTGACAAGGCTGGTCTTCCTGATGATGGGTATTTGACAAAAAGACCGATGACAAACGATCAAAAGTCAGCACACCATCGGGTTTAGGATAATGTATCCGTTTAGCATTCACCGCCAACTGTAAGGCTTGGTGATCGCGTTCAGTCAGTTTCAGCGTCCAGGGAACACGGCCTTTAAACAGCAATTGTTCGGTGCCAAACAACATAGAACCCCAATAGAGCCCTTTTTTCATATAAGGTTTGAAATTTCGCGTTTGGTACAGTTCTTTATACAACCAGCTTTCCTGAAAGCCCTGCTGGTAAAGCGTCGATAGCGTCGTTTCATCGACTGAATCTTGGTTTTGCTGATGAGCTTCCAATAACGCCTGAAAGGTCGCTTGCGCGGCTAACATGCCACTTTTTATAGCGCAATGGCTGCCTTTAATTCGTGCCGCATTAAGAAACCCGGCATTGTCCCCTAACAAAGCACCGCCTTTAAAACTCAGCAATGGCAATGAGGAGAGTCCACCGGCAACCATTGTTCTGGCACCGTAACTCAACCTTTGTCCATGCTGTAAAAAGGCGCTAATCGCTGGGTGAGTTTTCAAGCGTTGAAACTCTTCAAACGGCGACAGATAAGGATTGGCATAATTCAGTCCGACGACTAAGCCAACAGAAACCAGATTATCGCCATAGTGATAAAGGAAACCGCCACCGTAGGTATCATGGCCCAAAGGCCAGCCGGCACAGTGGATCACTAATCCTGGCTGATGTTGTTCAGCGGGAATTTGCCAAACTTCTTTTAGCCCCAAACCATAGGTCTGAGGGGCACTTTGGCTATCTAAGGCAAACTTCTCAATCAGCATTTTGCCTAATTGGCCACGGCACCCTTCAGCAAACAAGGTGGTTTTAGCCAGTAAATTGATTCCCGGCTGATACTGGGCGGTTGGCTGACCGGATTTATCGACCCCTTGATCACCGGTGACTACGCCAATCACTGCCCCTTCATCATTATATAAAACATCACTACCGGTAAAACCGGGGTAAATCTCCACTCCCAACTGTTCGGCCTGTTCAGCCAAACCAGCACAAATCAGCCCTAAACTGCCGATAAGATTGCCGTGATTGGTAAAGCAGTCAGGCAATAGTTTTTGCGGAATGCGGGTTGCTCGTCGGTCGTTTAAAAAGAGAAACCGATCTTCCGTCACTGGCGTTAGAGGAACGGCCAGCATCTGCTGCCAGTCAGGTAATAGTTCATTCAGAGCAATAGGATCGATAACGGCACCCGATAAAATATGTGCGCCAATACTGGCACCTTTATCAATCAGACAGACTGAAAGGGAATGTTGATGTTGTGCAGCCAGTTGTTTTAAATGAATGGCTGCAGCTAATCCAGACGGCCCTCCACCAACGATTAACACATCAAACTCCATTGATTCTCGTTCAGGCTCATTAGCAAGGGGCTGTTGACTCAAGTTCATATTTCCTCCTGACAAAAAATGATCTGCTGCCGTTAAAGCCACCCCGGTGCTAAACCAGTGCTTTTTCTAATTCGGGTAAAATCTGGAATAGATCGCCGACAATACCGTAATCTGCAATCTGGAAAATCGGTGCATCTTTGTCTTTATTTATCGCCACAATCAGTTTGCTTTCTTTCATTCCGGCGATGTGCTGAATCGCCCCTGAAATCCCCACGGCAATATACAAATCAGGCGCAATGATTTTTCCAGTTTGTCCAACCTGATAATCATTCGGTACATAACCCGCATCGACGGCGGCTCTTGAGGCACCAATCGCCGCCCCTAATTGATCGGCAATTTTCTCAATCAATTGGAAATTCTCTTTGGAGCTCAAGCCGCGTCCACCGGAGATAACGATTTTTGAGGTGGTCAACTCAGGACGGGAAAACGGCGTTAATGATTGACTAATGTGCTGTGATACCCCAAAAACGGCAGCGCCATTGACGCTTTTTATTGGCGCATTCTGTTCGCTATATTTCGCCGGAGAGAAAGCGGAGCAACGAACGCTAATCACTAACTGATGCCCATTGTTCTGTACCGTTTCCAATGCATTGCCGGCATAAATTGGGCGTACAAAGGTTTGTGCATCGCAAACTTGGGTAATATCAGATATCTGCGCCACATCCAGCGTCGCCGCCAGCCGTGGCGCAATATTTTTGCCATAGCTGGTGGCCGGGAAAATAATATGACTAAAGCCAGTAGCCAATGGCACAATGGCTTCGGTGACCTCTTCCGCCAATTGACTGGCGTAGTGTGCTGCATCACAAACTAATACCTGACTCACACCGGCAATGCTACGGCCCATTTCTGCCGCAGCCTGACACTGATAACCCACCACTAACAGCTGTATATTGGCGCTTTCCGCTGCTGCTATTTGTTGCGCAGCGATAACTGCATTCAATGTGCTGCTTTTTAATGTTTTATGGTCATGTTCAGCGATCACTAAAATCATGGAATTGCTCATTTTCAGTGCCCTCTTGAGTTAAATCGCTTTATGTTCTTTTAAAACAGAAACCAACTGTCCCGCATTTTCTAACCACTCACATTGCGCATGACGTTTCACTGGTTCTGATACTTTCAAGGTTGTTAGCTGATTAATTGGCGCAAAATTCAGCGAATCCAGAGGGAGGACATCCAATGGCTTATTCTTGGCTTTCATAATATTCGGCAAGCTGGGATAACGAGGCTGATTTAAGCGTAAGTCAGCAGTGACTACGGCAGGTAATGTCAGAGCCAGCGTCTCCAGTCCGCCGTCAATTTCTCGAGTTACTTCAATATGTTGGCTATCCGTTATATTGAGTTTCGAGGCAAAGGTTGCCTGACCACATTTTAATAGTGCCGCCAGCATTTGACCGGTCTGATTAGCGTCATTATCAATCGCTTGTTTACCTAATAAAATCAGTTGAGGTTGAACTTGCTCACTGACGATTTTCAGCAGTTTAGCGATATCTAACGGCTCAAGGGGTATCCCATTCACATTGTCGATCAAGATAGCGCGATCCGCCCCAAGCGCAAGTGCACTGCGCAATGTTTCCTGAGTGAGTTTATCGCCGATCGATACAGCGATAACTTCAGTCGCTACCCCAGCTTCTTTCAGGCGTACCGCCTCTTCCAGTGCGATTTCATCAAATGGATTAATGGACATTTTGACATTGGCGAGTTCAACGCCTGAACCATCCGCTTTAATACGTATTTTAACGTTATGGTCAATAACCCGTTTTACGCCGACTAATATTTTCATTTAATACCCCTTCATTTTTACTGTCGTCAAAGAACGATGAAAAATAGAGCTCGATAACATCAATACGGCTAACGGTTGTCAGGCAATATCAGTGCCGGTGCTACCGATGGAGGCCAGATCTTGGTGACGAAGTAATAAATCACACCGGTGACCACTAAACCGACAATCCAGGAAATATCCGTACCACCAAGGTCATCCACCAGCGCACCGGTATAAAAACTGGTGGCAATAAACGGTAATTGAATGAGCAGCCCCAACAGGTAGGTAATAATGCCGGGCATATTCCAGCGACCATAACGACCGTTTGGATCTGACAGAGCCGGTAAGTCATAGCGACCTTTGGTCACCAGATAGTAATCCACCAGGTTAATGGCGCTCCATGGCGTGAAAAATGCCAGCAGGAACAGGAGGAAAGCGGTAAAAATCTTGAGAAATGAATGCTGTCCTAGCAACGCTAACAGGGTAGAAAATCCCACCATCATGATAATAAAAAACAGGCGTAGCTTAGGTGATACGCTTGGTTTACCGCGAAATCCGCTAACAATCGTGGCCAGAGACATAAAGCTACCGTAAGCATTCAGTGCAGTAATCGTTACTTTGCCAAAGAAAATGCCAAAATAGAGCAATCCCGCAATTAATCCGGTACTACCAAGACTCACGATGTACGTCACCTCATGACCAGAAAACCGATCGCCGGCCAATGCCGCAGCAAATACGCCCAGCACCATTGAAGCCTGGGTGCCTATCACCGTACCTAACCCTACCGCCAGAAAAGCTTTAACGGTGGAAGTCTTACTCGGCAGGTAACGTGAGTAGTCCGCAACATAAGGGCCAAAAGCAATTTGCCAAGAGGCCGATAAAGACATCGCTAATAAGAAGTTAGCCAGTGTAAAGTGACGATTGCTGAGTAGCGCTTGTATGTCATATCCATACAGGATTTTAAAAAACAGATAAAAGAAAACCACTATCCCGACTACGCTGGCGACTTTACCTAAAATATGAATCACCCGATAACCGCAAATGGTGATGCCAATAATTACCGCACCAAAAATCAGCACGCCAAACCAATTACTGACGTTGACCAGTTGAGCAATGGCCTGTCCCGCCAGCACGGTACCACCGGCGGAGAAACCAACATACATAATACAGACTAAAATAATCGGCAGTACTGCGCCGTAAACACCAAACTGCACGCGACTTGAGATCATTTGCGGTAAGCCGAGCTTCGGTCCCTGTACCGCATGCAAGGCCATCACACATCCGCCTAAAATCTGGCCGATCAATAACCCAATCAAAGACCAGAACACATCACCGCCGAGTACCACCGCCAATGCACCGGTAACAATCGCGGTAATCTGCAAGTTAGCGCCAAACCATAGGGTAAACTGACTGAATAGACTGCCGTGTCGCTCAGCTTCAGGAATATAGTCAATGGAACGTGACTCAATCAATGGGGCTCCCTGAGATGGGAGTATTGTCTCTTGTTGTGAATTCTCAACAATGGCCATGATATATGCTTCCTCTCGTTATCTAACAGACTCGGGTGATGTTGCCTTTTCTTATTGTATTACCCAGCTCAGGAAAGCGTTGAGCACACTCACCGTCCGTCATCTAATGATGACGTAGTGAATGACGCCGCTCATCGGCTGTTCAATAAGCTACGGGAAATAATGATTTTTTGTACTTCAGACGTTCCCTCGAAGATACGTAGAATGCGTGCATCGCGTACATAACGCTCTAAAGGTAGATCACGAATGTAGCCATAACCACCGTGTAGCTGTAATGCTGCATCGGTAACAAACCCGGCACACTCTGCGGCAAACAGTTTTGCCGTCGCTGAATCAAGGCTAAAGCGTTGGCCACTATCGCGTTTTTCAGCGGCTTGCCAGGTCAACATGCGCGCGGCCTGTAAACGAGTATGCATATCCGCCAGGCACCACTGGGTTCCTTGATAGGCCATTAACAGCTTTGAACCAATTTGCCGATCTTGTACCCATTGCAAACTGCTTTCCATGGCGGCACGAGCAATGCCAAGAGACATGGCGGCGACCTCAACGCGACCTCGATCCAAAACTTCCATGGCCGTTGCAAATCCATGCCCCTCTTTACCCAATAACGCTGAGTCTGGTAACCAGCAATCTAATGCCAGTTCATAGATGGTACTTCCCCGTAGCCCCATGGTTTTTTCCGGACTGGAAAACGTAATACCGGACGTCCCCTTAGGGATAATAAAAGCGCTGATGCCGTTATGGCCTTCTGAAGGCGCTGTTTTGGCATACAGCACAATAAAATCGGCTTCGCGGGCGTTGGTAATGTAGTGTTTGTTGCCCTGAATATGCCAACCGTCGGTTTCACGTTTCGCCACCGTGCGCATATCCGCGGGGTTAGAGCCCGCCGCCGGTTCAGTTAAGGCAAAAGCCCCTAATAGCTCACCGCTGGCGGCGCGAGGCAACCAACTGTTTTTTTGCTCTTCGGTTCCACCAATCAAGATGGAATCAGTAGCTAAAAAATGGGCGGTCAACGCAGATGCGGTGGAGGCACAAGACGCGGCAATCGCTTCAACCGCCTGACTCATCGCCACGCTACTGACGCCAAACCCGCCATAGGCTTCCGGTAAATTAATGCCCATACAGCCCATTTCACCCAGCGCCGTTAAACTCTCCTGACAGAAGATTTCATTCTCATCATAATGTTGCGCCTGAGCCTTCAAAATATCCTGCGATACGCTCTCAACCGCATCAACAATGGCGCGTTCTGTTTCATTAATTTCAAAGCTCATGAGTTGCTCCTGTTAGTAAAGAGTGAGCCGGAACACCGTATAGGCTATTTGCTTCCCCTAATTGCGGTGCTCGGGTCGTAACGTGGGGTTTATGGCCGTTAAAGAATACCGGCTGTACAACCAGAGGTTTACCTTGATCCGCCGGCTGCACCAGTAACTGACGAGCTTGAGCATGCTCACTCTCCGTTACCTGCGCCAGATTATTGATTGGCGAGGCAGGAACCCCGGCTTCTAATAACAGATCGCATAACTCGGCGACGTTGAATGCTGCCGTCCAGTGTTCTATTTTCTGCTTTAACAACTGCTCATGTTGAGTTCGGCTGGCGTCATCAATAAAGCGGACGTCATTCGCCAATTCAGGCTGCCCCATACATTCACACAAACGCAGGAACAGGCGCTGACTGGCTACGGCAATCACCACCAAACCATCGGCAGCACGGTAAGTATCAAAGGGGGTTGAAACAGGATGGCGATTACCAATCTGGCCCGGTGCACTACCGTGGGCAAACAGATTAGATAACCCCGTGACCTGCATACTGACCAGCACATCTAACATTGCCACATCAATATATTGGGCATCAGGATGATGACGTTCCCGGGCAAATAATGCGCTACTAATGGCCCAGGCAGCATAGATCCCGGCACAAACATCGCCTAATGACTCACCGCTACGGGTGGGGCCAGTTGCCGGAAAACCGGTAACGCTCATTAATCCAGACATCGCCTGAGCAATAATGTCGTAGGCTGGATGCTTCGCCAGAGGGCTATGCTGACCAAAGCCGGAAATGCTGGCATAAATCAATCGAGGGTTATATTGCTTCAAGGTATCGAAATCGATCCCCAACCGCTGTGTCACGCTGGGACGGAAATTTTCTACCACCACGTCGACATCGGCGACCAGCTGATAAAAATGCTGTTGGTGTTGCGGAGATTTGAAATCCAGTTCAATGCTGCGCTTACCACGATTAATCAGTCCGTAGTAAACGCTTTCACCGGAGAGAAAAGGCCCTAAATGTCGGCTGTCATCACCGTGCTTTGGCGCCTCAACTTTAATCACTTCCGCACCAAGGTCGGCCAACATCGCTGTACAATAAGGCCCGGCCAAGACCCGACTCAAGTCCAGTACCCGCACGCCACTCAGTGGCTGGTAACGTTCTGTTTGCTGTGTTTCTTTCGCCATATCGTTCTCAATGCTCCGCTGATACAAGTAAGACTATGTACTCGTTTGAACTCAGACGGCTTTTCAATGAGTTTGCTAAAAGGCCGCTATTCCATAAATGAGTACGGTTCTATTACGCCATTGACAGTCGTAACGATGTCCCTTAGTTACGGATAAAAACCAGCAGTAAAACCCGATATAACAAGCAAGGTGTCAAGCAATGCAACCATTGATTAACATATAGTTGTATATACATGCATATTCAATAAACGCTTATCTGGCCATTTACCGGCAAAGCATGACGCACCCTGATGAAAAAAATTAAATAGCTATTGATTTACATGATATTAAGTGAAATCACACAGCAAGCGCGGTGACTTATTACCACGATTTCTATTAAAAACAGCCTAAAAAATTAATTGAATTTGCGGCACAAATCACAAATAAAATAAACATAAATTTAACATTTCAAGTCAAAGGAAAAAGTAAGCGCTAGACATGGTGGTTTTGTCATTCATTGATCACTTAGCCATTAGCCTGACTAGCGAGAAGAACAGAGGAAAGAATCGCTCATGTTGTGTATCAGAACACAACCATAAGGCAGTATGAGCTCGGCAATAGAACCAATGAGCAGATGCTCATCGGCTAATTTTTCAGGAGAAATAAATAAAGTATTGGCTTGGACATTCTTAATTTACTGCTTAATACCAAAAAGCCTCGTGGGTAATCCCAATAGATTGAGCCTGAGACAGACTAGCCATCGTCCTTGAAAATCACCCTAGCACCTGTCAGCCATTCATGGCATCACCAACGGCATCACTTATGACATAAAGTGCCCTTTTAGGCGATGACGTGAACCGGGATATAAGAGCCTGGCATAACTAACATGATGCTGCTTTGACCAAGTACGACGACAAATCAGCAGACAGGGCTCATGGGGAGCCAACTGTAACCATTTACTTTGTTGAGCAGTTGCGGATACCGCCTCAACGATATGCTCCCCTTCGGTCAATGGCGCCACCAAATTGAGATAAATATTCGGCGTCAACTGAGTGAAATCCTGTTTTAGATAATCCGGTGCGATTGCTGGATTCACATAGCGATCCTCGATCTGAATGGGCACCTCATTTTCATAATGGATAATCGTCGAGTGGAAAATTTCACTACCGGGCAAGATATTTAATGCCATAGCCTGCTCTCTGTCGGCTACCGTAGCCTGATGCAACATCACATCACTACGATGTTGATGATGTCTGGCAAGAATTTCATCCGCAATATTCTGGATTTCAAACAGAGAAGATTGCCTTTTAGGTTCGGCCACAAAGGTGCCGACTCCCTGCATTCTGATGAGTAATCCTTCGGCAGTCAGCTCACGCAGAGCCCGATTAATCGTCATGCGACTAAAACCCAATAATTGAACTAGCTCTGTTTCAGAAGGTACACGATCGTTGGGACGCCACTCACCGCAGAGAATTTTATCCGCCACCATCTCTTTGACTTTGGCATACAGCGGGAGTGGTCCAGACTGCTTTAAAGCGAGTTTTCCTACCTGAAGTGTCATCATCTGAACTCCTGTGATATTGCAATCATCGAGTATATTGTGATTTTAATTCTAGTGGCTGTTACGCAACCTGTATGTATCGCTGGGCAAAAATCGTGATCTCCCCCGATGATATGCCTAACGATAAAGAAGCAGAGTGACAATGCATGGTGAATTAAGGTGCTAAAAACATCAATTAATGGCACCGCTACGCGACAAATAACAACATGATAAATTGAATAAATGCTCCTTCAGCACCCAATCCCCCTGCGATTCAAAAACACAATACATTGATAAATAAAGAATTAAATACATCACATGATTGAATTGTGTGCTGCACATCTTATTTTGGAAAATATTTCCAATTTATATCTGGTTTAAAAAAAAAAGCTTGGTACAGTAATTAAGCAACAGAAATGAAATATAAGGCTTCGACCATCCAGTTAAACCGGATAACAGCACATTTTCATATAATTAATGAGGTATATCATGAAGTTAGAAGTAGAGGTTCTTACGCGTGAAGCGTTTAAACCTTATGGTGACGTGATACAAATAGAGGGAGCCAGTTCATTTTTTATTAATGAAGGTATGACTGAACGGTTTCATGACTTAGCCAAAGTTGAGTTCTTCGAGCAAGACCGGGTGTTAATGAGCATTAATAAGGCTAAACCTAGCCCAATGCCCATTAAAGTTTCATTACTGGAAAAACACCCATTGGGGACTCAGGCATTTATGCCGCTTAGGGGAGAGAAGTTTGTCATTATCGTGGCACAGCCAGGAGAAGATATTGACACCAATACACTACGCGCCTTTATTACCGATGGTACTCAGGGAGTTAACTACCATTGTGGCGTGTGGCACCACCCTCTTTTTGCCTATCAAAAAGAGACCGAGTTTTTTACCGTTGACCGCGCAGGGGAAAATAACTGCGTAGTCAAAAAGTTGCCAAATGTGTACGAACTCGAACTTTAATATCAGTTTATTCCGGGAACTAACGACAGTCAGGTGAAAATTGAATACTATTGTCGTATCAATGAATCATCCAGCATGAAAAGGCTATTCCATGAATAGTCGGTTACCGGAGAGTTAAGTCATGAACGCAACAGGACGAAGAGGACGCCCCGCTCAGGCTGACGCAGCCCCACAAAAAGGGACTCAAGCATTAGAACGAGGCATTGCCATACTGCAATACTTGGCTGAATCGGGAGGGAGTGCATCTGTGACCGTATTATCAGAAAAGTTAGATCTTCCTCTATCGACCTCTTTCCGACTGCTCAAGACCCTTGAGAATGCGGGATTTATTTATCAGGATGCTCAGCTTGGATGGTGGCATATTGGGTTAGGATTATTTACTGTCGGCTCATCCTATTCGCGCAATAGTGATGTAGTTTCAGTGGCCAGACCCTTTATGAGGAGGCTGATGGCGCTATCTGGTGAAACGGCTAATCTGGCTATCTGTAATTCTAATGAGGCGGTTCTTATTAGCCAATGTGAATGTCAGTCGATGATTAGAATGTGTGCACCAATAGGCAGCCGCTTACCGCTACATGCTTCCGGCGCAGGGAAAGCGCTAATTTATTCGCTTCCTGAAGAAGAAATTCTGGAAGTCATTGTGAGTAATGGATTAAAAGTCTTTACTGACAATACGTTAAATAGTTTTAACCAACTGATACAGGATTTAGCACAGTCCAAACAACGTGGATTTAGCATTGATAACGAAGAACATGCAATAGGGTTAAACTGCATTGCTTCCGCAATTTTTAATCAGAATCATGATGTTGTCGCATCAGTATCCATATCAGGACCGAGTACCAGAGTAGTACAGGAAAGGTTTGAAGAGTTAGGTAAGTTAGTACATACCACGGCACAAAATATTAGTACCGCATTAGGTTATCAACCGGTTTGACGCAGTCACCGCCGTAGGTAGCTTAGTAGTATGTCACTGAATTAAATGTAATTTTATACTGTCCGCCAGTCATAGCGGTTTTTTTTAAGATTTTTACAAGTTGGAAAATAATTCCAACAAAGTAATTAGTAAAGTTTAAAACACTCAGTGAATAAGGTGGTTAAAAATGGCAAAGATGAGCGCAGTAGAAGCAGCAATGCACGTACTGGAAAAAGAAGGAATTACCGTCGCTTTTGGCGTTCCAGGAGCCGCGATTAACCCGTTTTACTCGGCAATGAATAAACACGGGAAAATTCAGCATTATTTGGCCCGGCACGTAGAAGGTGCGTCCCATATGGCCGAAGGCTATACTCGCGCTAATCCAGGTAATATCGGCATGTGTTTGGGTACATCTGGCCCGGCTGGCACCGATATGATTACCGGACTCTACTCGGCCATTGCCGACTCGATTCCAATTCTGTGCATCACCGGACAGGCTCCTCGTGCCCGCTTACATAAAGAAGACTTCCAGGCGGTTGATATCGAGTCCATTGCTAAACCGGTAACCAAAATGGCCGTTACCGTATTGGAACCGGCACTGGTTCCCCGCGTACTACAGCAAGCATTTCACACCATGCGTTCAGGACGCCCGGGCCCGGTACTGATCGATTTACCTTATGATGTTCAGGTCGCTGAAATTGAGTTTGATCCGGACAGCTATGAGCCGATTTCCGTTTATAAACCAACGGCAAGCCAACAGCAAATCGTTAAAGCCATTGATATGCTGATGTCAGCAGAAAAGCCGCTTATCGTCTCGGGCGGTGGGGTTATCAATGCGGATGCTTCAGCATTATTACAAGAATTTGCTGAAATCTGTCAGGTTCCGGTTATTCCTACCCTGATGGGTTGGGGCACAATCCCTGACGATCATCCGTTAATGGCAGGTATGGTTGGGCTACAAACATCACATCGTTATGGTAATGCGACCTTACTGGCATCAGATTTAGTCTTTGGTATTGGTAACCGCTGGGCAAACAGACATACCGGCTCGGTTGATAAGTATGTTGCTAACCGCAAAATTATCCATATCGATATCGAACCAACCCAAATTGGTCGAGTACTCTGCCCCGATCTGGGCATCGTTTCCGATGCTAAAGCCGCACTTGAGCTACTGGTTAGCGTAGCCAAAAAAATGAAAGCAGAAAACCGCATCCCTGACCGCTCCGCATGGGTTGAAGAGTGTAATCAGCGTAAACGCACGATGTTACGCAAAACTCACTTTGATGATGTGCCGGTGAAACCGCAGCGGGTTTATGAAGAGATGAATAAAGCTTTTGGTCGCGATGTCTGCTACGTCACCACCATTGGTTTATCACAAATTGCCGCGGCGCAAATGCTACACGTCTTTAAACCTCGCCATTGGATTAACTGTGGTCAGGCCGGTCCTTTAGGTTGGACAATCCCATCGGCCTTGGGTGTGTGTGTCGCTGACCCAGCACGTAAAGTCGTTGCTATCTCGGGTGACTATGACTTCCAGTTTATGATTGAAGAGCTGGCCGTCGGTGCGCAATTCAAACTGCCTTATATCCATATTTTAGTGAACAACGCCTATTTAGGACTGATCCGTCAGGCTCAGCGCGCGTTCGATATGGATTACTGCGTACAGCTGTCATTCGACAATATTAACAGCAGTGAAGTAAACGGGTATGGCGTCGATCACGTTAAAGTCGTCGAAGGATTGGGCTGTAAGGCCATCAGAGTATTTAACCCGGACGATATCCAGCCTGCATTAGTCAAAGCTCAGGCGTTAATGAAGCAGTTCAGTGTTCCGGTAGTGGTTGAAATTATTCTTGAGCGAGTCACCAATATTTCGATGGGTGGCGAGATCGACAATGTTAATGAGTTTGAGCCAGTTACTGACCGGATGGAAGATGCACCAACCGAAACCTGTTTTATGAAATATCAATAAAAGGGATCTTATCATGCTTAAATTTTCAGCTAACTTATCAATGCTGTTTACCGAATATGAATTTATGGATCGCTTTGCCCACGCTGCCAAAAATGGATTTAAAGCGGTGGAATATATGTTTCCATACGCCTATTCCAAACAGCAGCTGCGGGATCAGTTAGATGATCATAACCTGACCCATATTTTGCATAATTTACCTGCGGGAAATTGGGAACAGGGAGAACGAGGAATTGCCTGCTTACCTAACCGAGTCTCAGAATTTCAGGATGGTGTTGGCGCCGCTATTGAGTACGCCAAACTACTTGGTAACGATAAAATCAACTGCCTTATTGGTAAAACGCCGCAGGACGCCAATAAGCAATTGGTCGATCAAACGGTGATTGATAACCTGAGTTTTGCCGCTAATGAGTTAAAAAAAGAGAATATCCAGCTATTAATTGAACCGATTAATAACTATGACATTCCCGGCTTTTATTTGCAGGGAACCGAGCAAGCGCTGGATTTAATCAAATCAGTTAACTCTAATAACCTTTATGTTCAATACGATATTTATCATATGCAAAGAACTGAAGGTGAATTAGCTGAAACCGTCGCAAAACATTTAAATAAAATAGGCCATATCCAAATTGCCGATAACCCAGGAAGAAATGAACCTGGCAGCGGTGAGATTAACTATGAGTATTTATTCTCACGCATTGCTGAGCTCGGTTATAAAGGATGGATAGGCTGCGAATATAAACCCAAGCAGTCAACGGAAACTGGGCTGAAATGGCTTAAAAAATATCAGCTCTAAATAGCATTAAAAACTAGCCACATATTAATCATTAATTATCTCTCTGGGATAAGGATACTTATTAATTCATTTTTATGTGGCTAGAAAAATTATTTAACTTAAAAATTAACGTTCGCACGAGGTAATAACATGAAAATCGGATTTATCGGGCTAGGGATTATGGGTACGCCAATGGCTGGTCATATTCTTGCGGGTGGCCATCAGCTACACGTCAATACCATCGGTGATGTTCCATCTACGCTGTTAAGCGCGGGTGCCAAGGTCTGTGCTACTGCCCGCGAGGTTGCCGCAGCCAGTGATATCATTTTTATTATGGTGCCGGATACGCCGCACGTTGAAGAAGTTTTGTTCGCCGAGAATGGCTGTAGCGAAACTGACCTACACAATAAAATCATTGTCGATATGAGTTCCATCTCACCTATCGAAACCAAAAAATTTGCAGAAAAGGTTCGTCAGCTTGGTGGTGAATATCTGGATGCTCCGGTATCCGGCGGTGAAATCGGTGCTCAACAGGCATCCCTGACCATCATGGTCGGCGGTAAACCAGAAGTATTTAATCAAGTTAAACCGCTGCTTGAACTAATGGGTAAAAATATCACCCTGGTTGGTGATAATGGTGACGGACAAACCTGTAAAGTAGCTAATCAGATCATTGTGGCACTCACCATTGAAGCGGTATCCGAAGCCCTGTTATTCGCCGCCAAAGCCGGCGCTAACCCGGAAAAAGTGAAAAATGCCCTTATGGGTGGTTTCGCCTCTTCCAGAATATTAGAAGTGCATGGTGAAAGGATCATTAAACGCAACTTTGAACCAGGATTCAAAATAGCACTGCATCAGAAAGATCTAAAACTAGCCTTACAGGGTGCCAGTATATTAGGCATCAGCCTGCCGAATACTGCCACATGTCAGGAATTATTTAATTCGTGCGTGGCTAATGGTCGCGGACATCTGGACCATTCAGCAATGGTTAATTCATTAGAACTCATGGCCAATTATAAAATCAATCATCCCGCATGATTTTTATAATTAATATTAAAGTCGTATCACATTACGACTTTAATATTTAATCTCATTAAAATTAGCTACAGCTAATTACTTGTAGTAAGGAGTTGTCAAATGGAAATAAATAAGCCCCTGGAGGCTGAATCAATCCCATCAACCCTTCATGTTGAAAAAGATGCAATTTATTCAAAAATAGCCTGGCGGATCATGCCAATCCTACTGATTAGCTATATTGTCGGATATCTCGACCGCGTAGGAATCTCATTTGCCAAGTTCCAGATGATGCCTGATTTATTAGGTAGCAATGTCGGCATGGCTGAAACGGTATATGGCTTAGGTGCCGGTGTGTTTTTTATCGGCTATATCATCGCCGGAGTGCCCAGTAATATTTTACTCAGCCGCTATGGCGCCAGACGGATCATCGCCTTTCTGATGATTGTTTGGGGCACTATTTCAATGTTAACCATGTTTATTACCACGCCGACGCAATTCTATATCGCCAGATTTCTACTGGGGATTGCGGAAGCCGGATTCTATCCTGGTGTTATTCTCTATCTAACCTATTGGTTCCCATCCAGCCGCAGAGCCAAAATGACGGCACTGTTCGTTTGTGGCATTCCTATCAGTAATATTATCGGCGGTCCACTGTGCGGATGGATTATTGAAAGTATGGACGGGTTAATGAATCTGTCCGGCTGGAAATGGTTATTCTTTATCAGTGGGCCTCGGGCATTGATTACCGCTCTGGTGATCTTCCTGTTCCTTGATAATACCTATAGCAAAGCCAAATGGTTGACCAAAAGAGAAAAAGACTTAATTGACGAGGATATGAAAGAAGCCAAGCGTCAACAAAGTACCTCATGTAACAGCGGTAAAGAGTGGACAACCAAAGAGATGCTGAAGTCCTGGAACTTTAGCAAAATGTCTCTAATTTGTTTTTGTACCGTTATGGGGCAAGGCGGGCTGGCATTCTGGGTACCAACCATCATTAAAGACACCGGCGTTGAGTCAGTATTCGATGTTGGGGTGATGACCATGTTCCCTTATATGCTGGCGGTGGTCGCCATGCTATGGGCGGCTCGTAGTTCAGATAAATACCGAGAAAGACGATGGCATATGATAGTTCCCTTCCTGATTGCTGCCGTTGCGCTTATCTGTATTGGTCTGTTCCAGGACGATAAAACCGCCGTCATGATCGCTTTATGTGTCGCCGTTGCAGCGAGTCTGGTACCTTCACCGCTATTTTGGAGTTTACCTAACGCGATATTTACCGGTGGATGTGCAGCAACCTGTATTGCCCTGATTAACTCTTTTGCTAATATTGGCGGGTTTATCTCTCCCTATATTATTGGCTACTTTAAAAGTATCAGCGGCGACAATCTATTAGCTATGTGTATCTTAGCTTTAATGATGATTTGTGGCGCAATATTAACTTACACCGTTCCAGCTAAATTAGTTAACAAATAGAAAACTCAGTAAAGAAAGTCGAATAGTTATATATTTTTAATCATAGATAATGAATGTATCTATCGGCTACTGCTGGAAATTTTATACAAATTTAAGAATTGATAGGCAACATCTGAATTAATATTCGTATTAATTCAGATGTCCGAACTATTGCGTTTATTTATTCCTGATAAGGAATCCAGAAAATATGAAAATAGTTATTGCCCCTGATTCATTTAAAGAAAGCCTGACATCTCAAGAGGTCGCCACGGCTATTGAGTCAGGATTTAAAACGGTATTTCCTCATGCTGAATTTATTAAACTGCCCATTGCCGATGGCGGCGAAGGAACGGTTGATTCATTAGTTGCTGCAACGCAGGGACATATTGAACATTTAATCGTTACCGGACCTATTGGTGAACAAATAGACAGTTTTTATGGCATCACCGGAGACGGTCAATGTGCCATTATTGAGATGGCTGCCGCCAGTGGATTAATGCTGGTTCCCACTGCTCAACGTAACCCAATGGAAGCCACCAGCTATGGCACCGGAGAGTTAATTACCTCAGCATTGGATAAAGGCATCAGACATCTGATTTTGGGGATTGGCGGAAGTGCTACCGTTGATGGCGGCATCGGTATGCTACAGGCGCTGGGCGTCAGATTTATGGATAGCCATTTGAAAGATGTTCCTTTTGGCGGCCATGGACTAGAGCGTT
The DNA here is from genome assembly GCF_900112475.1 of Pragia fontium DSM 5563 = ATCC 49100. GTDB lineage: Bacteria > Pseudomonadota > Gammaproteobacteria > Enterobacterales > Enterobacteriaceae > Pragia > Pragia fontium. The sequence goes on from NZ_FOLW01000001.1 coordinate 379,395, forward strand.
TAGCACATATTGATATCAGTGAATTAGATCCCCGAATCCACGAGTGCAAAATTGATATTGCCTGTGATGTCAATAATCCGCTTATTGGTGAATTTGGCGCTGCTCAGGTATTCGGTCCACAAAAAGGCGCAACGCCGGAAATGGTCGAACGGTTAGATCGCGCTTTAACCAACTATGCTGATGTGATTAAGCACGAGCTCAATATCGAATCCCACTATATTCACGGCGGTGGGGCAGCCGGAGGAATGGGCGTAGCCGCCAAGGTGTTCCTTAAAGGTCGTTTACGTTCCGGTATTGATATTGTGATTGAAGCTATCGGTCTGGAAAAAGAACTGAACAATTGTCAGTTGGTGATTACCGGTGAAGGCTGTATCGATGGGCAAACCACTGGCGGTAAAGCGCCAATTGGCATCGCTAAGTTAGCCCAGCGTTATAACATACCAGTGATTGGTTTTGCCGGTATATTATCTGAAGGGGCAGAAGTTGTTCACCAACACGGCCTGGATGCCATATTCAGCATCCTGCCACGGTTAAGCAAGCTGGATGATGCCCTCTATAGTGCAGGTGACAATCTCTATAACTGCGCCAGGAACGTAGCTGAAGCATTGCAAATCGGCCAAAAATTAACGCCTGCATACATGTCAAGCAAGGAACAATAATCGTTAATCAAACAAGAGGCTACATCATTTAATTGGGTTCAGTATCATGCTGAACCCAACAATACTTATTAGCCATTTATCAATCACTGATTGCCATCAGAAACCCAAACGCAAACGCAACCGGATAAGGTAAACAAACACAATAATAGCGCTATTCCCAGTCGTTTTATGCTCATCAGCAATCCCATCCCATTTTAGCTGGTTTACCGTACCCAGAATTTCTTAACCTATCTTTACGGCCTGTAATAGTAACTGGTCATTTCGACCAAAAACTAACGCATTAATATATTTTTTCATCGAGAGTAGCAAGGTGTAATTAAATAATATTATCTACATTCAGTTCAGCATCAGTCTGAAACCAATAAGCGTTACCCACTACTTACAACATATTAAGTTATAAAATATAATTAATATCAATTCAAAAAAGACACACCTTTATTAAGGTCAAATTGCCAGCAAATTTCTTACCGAATCAGTGATAAGACTTGCATGTATTCGATGCGTTGTAATAATATGCAGACCAATGAGTCAATTGGATTTGATTTAAATCACTACCAAGCAACAAATTGAATTAATCAGAAAACTTAAAGTTACTGAAACAGGGACGTATCATGAAGTATAATAAAACTCATCTTAGCCTTATTCTTGGCATGGGTATTTTAACCCCTTTACATAGCATGGCCATAACAATACTGGGCGACAAAGATTTTCCTTCATCGGGCGTCAGCTCAGAGCTAGATGAAATCAATATATTGACTACAATTACTGTTCCAACAATAACTACCTCTTCAGCAACCGCCCTTCTGGCCTCCAAAAATAATTTATCGATTAATAGCCCAAATAAACTCATCATTACTTCATATGCGGCTAAAAATCACGATTCCTCATACGGAATTAGAGTTGTTAATAGCCATTTAACATCGAATAGCGATCTGGACATTAATATTAAAGATGGCCTTGATAACCAAGGACGTGTCATATTTAACGATAAATATGGCGCAGCTATTCACCTTGATAACCAAGGACATGCCATATTTAACAATAAGGTTACGATTAATAATACCAGCAGTTCACTGGACACCTTTGTTGGCATTATGGCATACAGCAGTAATGCTGGTAGTTCTTCTGCCAAGTTTGAAGATGATGTCACCATTAATGCATTGGGATCCCGTAACTTTGGGATAGTCGTTCTAAATGACAATGATACGACTGGAAAAGGGGGAGAGTTAACCTTTAACGGTAAGGTCGCGATTCATATAAAGGAAACTGGCGGCGTAGGTATACTTGCAGAGCAAATGGAAAATGCCACCCCGAATTCAGGCGCTTCTATTTTATTTAATCAAGGACTGGACGTTGTGACGGAGAATGGACCAACCATTCGCGCATCAATGCATGGCTTAAATCTTACCATTAATGGCGACAGCCGTATTGTCTCAAAAAATACCGATGGTGGTACATATAATGCAATTCACGCTACCGCCGGCACCATTAATATTAATGGCAAAAGCACCATCGTTGGCAATATCTCAGGGTATAATACAGGCGTCATTAACTTAAATTTATTATCCGGTTCGACCGTGACCAGTACCATAGATAACCACAGCATCATCCCTAGACCGTCAGATCATCCTGTGGCTAAAATCAAGGTTAATATGGCATCTGGTGCTAGTTGGAATATGACAGGGAACTCCTATATTGATACCTTAAGCGGCAGCGGTACCGTCGCTTATCAAACCAGTAACACCCCCTATGGCCTACTGATGGTTGAAGATTTAAGTGGCTCAGGATCGTTTGTGATGCGTACCAACCTTGTTGGTGATGGCACCGGTAGCAATCAAGGGGATTTACTCAAAATTATCGGTACAACCTCAGGCAGTCATACGTTAACCGTGTTAAATAATGGCTCTGCTGCAACCAACGGTACCGAAACGTTAACGCTGGTTGAAACCTCTGATGGTAATGGCCAATTTGCCATGAATAGTAAGGTTGAATTAGGTGGATACCAATACGATCTGAGAAAAACCGGTAATAACTGGGAGCTCTTCGGTGCAGTCATTGAAACCGATCCGGGCACCGATCCGGAAATAGGTCCAGAGACAGGTCCAGAAACAGATCCGGGCACTGGCACTACTCATCCAGAACCAGAAATCACGACCACCGCAGACGCTAGCGCTAATTTTCTCAACGTTGGCTATCTGATGAGTTATGCGGAGAACCAAACCTTACTGCAACGCATGGGAGATCTGCGTCAGAATAGCGAGCACGGGAATATGTGGCTACGCGGTTTTGCCGGTAAGTTCGATTCATTTGCTGGCGGCAAGCTCAGTCAGTTTGACATGACTTATCAGGGCATGCAGATCGGCGTTGATAAACGACTCGCTATTGAATCACCGATCTTTGTTGGCCTATTTATGGGGCAAACTCAAGGTAGCCCGAATTATCGTTCTGGTGACGGCAGTACCAAATCCAGCAACGCCGGTCTTTACGCGAGTTATATTCGTCATAATGGCGCCTATCTGAATGCTACCGCCAAATATGCTCGCTTGAAAAACAGTTTTAACGTTAAAGACAGTCAGAATGAGCGAGTCAGCGGTAACGGCAGTTCAGACGGTTTAAGCCTTTCATTAGAGGGCGGCCATAAGTTTAATCTGAGTGAGACAAATAACGGTCTTTATATTGAACCTCAAGTTCAGTTTACCTATGGCCATCAGGCCGCAACAAACATTACTGCGTCTAACGGATTGCGCGTTGACCTAGGCAGCTATGAGTCAATGCTGGGCCGAGTCAGTACCTTATTTGGCTATGAGCTCAACGCTGGAGATAATCAAGTTAACGTTTATCTGAAGACCGGCTTGGTTCGCGAGTTTGATGGCAATGTGGATTATCGATTAAACGGTTCTCAGGAACAGCATACCTTCAAAGGTAACTGGTGGAATAACGGCGTTGGCGTCAGTGCACAGCTAAGTAAAGCACACACTTTCTATCTGGACGTTGATAGCGCTACCGGCAATAAGTTTAACCAGCATCAGGTGAATGGCGGCTATCGTTTTAGCTTCTAATTCTGCACTCAATATCATCATAGCCTCTGTTATCAGAGGTTATGATTAAGATAATAACTAATAAGTTCTGCTACATACAAAAACCGGCGATACGTCATCATAGATAATATAATCAACGACATTCAGTTGTTCGATACGAAAAACAGCCGTTCGATTACTTAAAAACTCCGGAAGAAGATCGTCTGAAGCCGTATCGTTGTTATATTTATCAATACGCCCCTGCTCTATTTGAATGCGGTTACCGGTACTCACATAGTTAAAATTAACTATTCTGGCAACTTTTGTGGGCTTTTTCGATGGGCTATCAACATAGCCATAAATATTAAATATTCCATGCTGGCTATCTTTAAATAATAAAGATATTTTTAAATTTTTATAAATAATCTCGTCGCTTACCTCATCAATATTTATTTCTGCTTTACACTCAAATTCGTTTAAATCAAGAGAGGTTGGTCTAAAAAAATAGAACATAGCGATACATACAAATAAAATCGCAATAATAGAAATAAAAAATAATTTAATCTTACCCATAATTTGTCTCATTAAAAAGATAGCTTTTGCATACTACATTATTATCTAAAACCTCAGGGCACTGAGCTATCATCATTCTTTTTTCGATCACTCTGGGCGTTTTGGCCGGATTCGCTTTATAGTAATAAAGGGTCGATTTTCTTTTACAATCGATAAAATGACTAGCCGCTAATTTATTTAAGCTGTTCTGCACCGTGTCTAAACCATAGTCATTAGACTGACCGTTCCATACCACCATAATATTACAGTTTTCAATTTTTCCTAAACGAACGGTTTTGCTAAATTCATGCTCTTTCTTCTGCTGCCAGTAGACAGCAAGAGAAATCACGGCAATAACAATCAGAAGAACGATGGCAATTTTCTTTTTGTTGGCAGGCACTTTAGGATTAAGCGGGATGGGTGCCTCTTCAACCTTAATTTCTTCGTCAACGCTACGATGTTCCTCATCAAAGCGCTGAATATGCTTAGCTTCAAAGCTAAAGCCGTGTTTTGGTATCGTCTTAATAATATCATCAATGCCCAATGTGCTAAGCGTTCGCCTTATGATAGAAATGTAGTTATTAAGATTATTTCCTGATGCTACTAAGCCTTTACTCTCCCAAAGCTCGTTCATAAAAAAATCACGTGATAAAGATTTTTGATTATTGATGATTAATAGTTCTAGCAGCATAGATGCCAGTCTTGGTATCGTCACTAACTCCCCAGGCTCCAAGAGTGACCACAAGGTTCCATCTTCCGGATTAAATCCCACTATGTCATCTATTTGATAATACATCTAAAAATACCTTTACCACACGTTTATTGACTCATACTAATCCATTTTAGCATAACTGAGAAATCTGCTTTATAAATGCCATGATTTGCTTACTATTAACAAATGATAATCATACCCTCATCATTATGCCTGCTTATGGGATGTCTCCTAAATTGTTATCGTTATCAGCTACCATAATATGTTGTAAACACAGCCATTATTTTTATTGTTGGATGGATGTGTAACATTATGAAATATCTGGGTTAAAAAACAATACAATAGAATTTAAATCCAAAAAGTAAAATTTAACAAACTTTTAAACCAACCAACCAATTAATAACAACGACTATAATACAAAAAAATCCTTATATCACCACCACTTATGTATGCTGATAGACAGGAAGTGCCAAACACATTCTTTTAAACTTTAACAAACAGCATAAAAGCATCATATTTGGCGTTTACCCCCCAATTATTAAGAGTTTAAATCTATTTATAATGAAAAAATATGCTAATTATCTATATTGATTTAATTTTGAAAACAAAAAACTATTGTTGCGTTTTTAATAATTGAACATAAACAACGATAAAATTATTCGGTATGATTTGTTGCATACGGTAAGAGATAAAAGGTAATTATCTCCCGCTATATGATGACCACATAATCAAATATTCTTATGCAATAAGAAATACGTGATAACGATAGTCATATTAATTAGCAAACCCCGATTATAAGGATATAAGAAACTACATAAGAAGAAGCAATAAATTAACTCAATATAAAATCATGTTAATCGTTATTCTTTTAGCCAAAAATAAATTCAAGAAGGTAAATAGTATGTGGAAACAATTAAAACCAACCGAATTACCAAAATGTAAGTATTGTGAAAAAAACACACACATCCGTAACCATGGAACAGGAAAAACAGGTGCCAGACGCTATCGCTGCATGCACTGTAATAAAACATTCCAAACCAAGTATATCTATACCACTTTCCCTTACAACGAAAGTAATCGGGTTGCCATGTAATAAATAAGTACTCTGTATTGCATTAAATTAAAATCGAACGAGGATTACTGGAAATATTCCAGCGACTGAGCTTGTCAATAATATAGATTTTATCAAGTGCTATGATAAAACTGACCCTATATTTATCTGACAAACTCAATATACGGATGTTTCAGCAGAAATCTGCTGATTACCGTTTTCCAATTTAATACTGGTCGGTTTTAATATTGCTTTAATCATATCAGATGGAAATACTCACACTTTTAACTGTAGCTACCATCTGAACATTGATGCTGAGGAGAGTCAGATTGAATTCTGCTCTATATATCAAACGTTGATATAACAGATTAAGTTAAGCACGATGCGGCCGATTAACGCATTCTGGTTGGCATTAAGCCTGTCTATATCAACGTTGAACTGATTCTATTGCCATCCCGCACTTTTGCTAGCCGCTCACCTTGATGTCATGCTAGCTCATTATACAAAGTAGAAAGTCAACTTCAGGTAGCCAATTCGTCTTAATGTTCCAGATACAGTAGCTATGACTACTGTGGAATAAACGGTTCAATGATCTAACGGGGTAGCCCCTGAGGCTATAGCCTCAGGGAATTAAGCAATAGCATTGGTGATAAAGAGTAACTGTCTTATATGGGGCTAATGATAACTAATGGTATAGACGACTGAAGTATTGGCTTTACCTGCCTGAATAGTTTCCTGATACTGGTAATAGCGCGCTTTTAACAGCACATCATAACTGGCACCATCAACCTGACTAAGCTGTATTGGAACCGGCCAACTTGTTCCCGTAAGAGGGTAAGCGGCTGAAATATCTTGCCGCGTTATTTGAACACCAATCCCAACCGCGGAACCCTCTTCACCGTCCAGATAAGCAACTTTTCTCCGCTCGTCAGAGCCATACACTGCCGTCAAAGCAAGCTTTATCTGATTCGGAATAGGTGCTTTATTACTGATAATGCCATCAACCGCTGAATACCCTAAATCCGAAGGATTAGGATAAGAGCCATAAAAAGGCGAGCAGTCTTTCAAGGTTATCTTAAAGTCTTGCCATTTAGTTGCAGAGCCAACTTTGGTAAAGTTGCTAAAATCATGCGTACCTAAACTAACGCTAACATCAGGTTGTTCAACCAGACAGGTACCGTTAACCACATTTAGCGTGCCCGAAAAACCTATCGTCAGAAAAATATGCTCATACTTAGTGGGTAAGATACCACCTTCTGAAAACTGAATGGTGGGGAAAGAAGACGCTAAAACCTGTGCAGATGAAGGAATAGGACCAGTCTTAACCAATCGTATCACTATATTTGATACATCAACACTATACCCTCCAGAACCCGACGATAGATTATTATTAATTTCGTCTAGATACGGATATATCCCATTTCCTATTGTGTTACTACCAGGGCTCAAGATATAACCAATACCAGGAACATTAGTTGGAAAAACTGAATGAGTCCCATCACCACTGATTTGCACATTGGTTGGTGGCCCAAATGGCATCGTAATGGCTTCAGCTTTAATATACCCCGTATACTGCATAGCATTAGGCACGCCATCTTCGGGCTTACAAAGCCAACCGCGTCGGATAAGTTTTGGCTTATAGTATAGCCTATACAGTGTCGCACCGATGGGTAAGTCATTGCCCGCCGTGATGGTGCCAGAACCAATAAGTGGTACAATGACACTATCACTATCGTCAGGAGCCCACGGCCCGCACAAAGTTGCCTGTGCCTGAAAAGAAAGAACCACCAGTAAACTCACTATCAGTTGACAGAATAAGCTGGCGCCGCGTTGATATTGCTGTAAAAAATTTAATCTCTGTTCCATTGAAATAGCTAATCCATTCGTTAACTGAAATAGCAACTTAGAAATAGGGGCAAGTAAACGTCATTGGCCCATTCGTTGGCTACAAGACAAACTGCGGCTTACTCATGACACACCGAGTTAAACTTGATTACATTATCCTTTTCCAGATCGGCATTCTTCGGCAGCAGATAGCTTAGAGTGCACTGTTGATCCACCGCAGCGCCCCATACCACTTTCAGCTTACCTTCAATGGTTGGCACTCGGGCAAACAGGCGTCCGCCCTGACCGACCACACCAATACGTTGCTCATTGCTGTCATACACATCGGCACCAAACGGCAACGGTTTGCCGTTAGCCTGAGGCGCGTTGATTAATGCCGGATAACCCACCGTTGTGTCATAAATGACTTTCACCACCGCACCGCTGTAAGGAGCAACTTTCTGACTGGTCAGATTCAATTCAACATTGTTAGACAATCCCTTAGGACTGATTTCTACCTCATTCATCTGGTAAGCAGTTAAATAAGGCACCACAGCGTAACCAAAGCTGTCTACCTTGATACCCGGATAGCTCACCATACTGGCACCTTTCGCCCCTTTGGCCTCTACCAACGCATAAGTATCCCCGCTGTAGGGAGTTAAAGTCAGTCCGCCACTGTGGGCAACCATCCCGCCGCTTAAACCGGCTGAATAGGTGTCATATTCTTTACTGGTTCCCGCCAATCCACTAACGGTGGTATAGGGCGTGCGAGCCGAACCGTTAACCACCAGACTGTTGCTGCTCGCTTTTCCTTGCCCACCTTGACGGTTATGAGCGGCAGTGAAGTTATAGCTGTATTGACGATCTTTACCAGCCGTCCCCCCGGCAAAGATCTGCTCATTCATGGAATTACCCGGACCACGGTTAACGGTGATCCCCATTTGGTTAAACCCAAACAGATTATTCAACGGCACCATAATGTTTAGCATGTAGGTATTCTGGAAGTGACCAAAAGCATCCTGATTGCGAGTCAAGCTCAGGCCATAGCTCAGGCTTTTATAGCGATGATTATAACCAAACTGATATTGACGATCGCTCTTATCATCATTCCAGTAAGCCTGTTGCCAGGCGCTGGCATAAAACTGGCCATAACCTTCCGGTAAGCTCTGGGCAGCAGTAAGGGTAAAACGATTTTTTGCCCGACGAATAGCGCGTCGATCGTAACCATCCTGAACTATCTCGCGAGTAGACATGCCGGTGATAAAATCCATATAACCGTCGGTCGAGAAACGGTAAGCCGCCACCGAGAGATTACTGCCAGTAGTCTCAATATTCTGGCTGTATTTAACCTGATAGCTCTCGCCCGATGACGAGCCCTGATCGACACCCTGAACCTCACCTAGCTCGGTTTTGGCATGAGTCACATCCAAAGAAAATGCACCAATAGGCGTACCAATGGATGCGCCCCCCTGAAGCGCTTGATAGTCTTTATTACCCTGAACACCGCTGTACAACGTCAGTCCATTTCTAATACCACGGCTGTAAGTCCCCTCAACCAGCAGCGGTTCACTTCTTAGAGTATTATTACGTAACTTGCCATAGGTCAGGCTGTAATGTTGACTCCCTGGACGCAGCAAATTACTGGTTGAAGCGTAGGGCATCTGAAAATTTTGTGATGTTCCATCGGCTTCTTCAATGGTGACATCCAGATTGCCGCCGTAACCGGTTGGATACAGGTCGTTTATCTCAAATGGTCCCGGAGCTACGCTTTTCTCATAAATCACATTGCCGCTCTGGCGAATCACGACCTTCGCTGCTGTTCTGGCGCTACCGCGCACCACAGGTGCATAACCGCGTAACGCATTGGGCAACATCTGATCTTCATTGGCAATTTGCGCCCCGCGAAACGACAGCGTGTCGAACAATTCCCCTTTGGTATTGGCATCCCCCACCAGCAAACGCCCTTGTATTGTCGGAATATCGCGCTGCACATAGGTGTTAAGATTATTGTACTGGCTGTTACTATTACCGGCCTTGGTATATACGCCGTTATGGCGCAAATACCAGCCCTTCAGGTTAAAGCCAGCATTCAAATTACTGTATAAATTATCGTAGTTTTGATTATTATGACTAGTACGGCTGGCATTCAGGTTATAGCCCAGCGTTGCCGCAGTGATCCCCTGATCCCACTGTTCCGGATTAACGTAACCTCGCGGGCGAGTAATCAGATAAATTTGTGGTAAATCCAGATTTAGCGTTAAATCATTAGAGTCAAACGCCACGCTATTTTCTGGCAACAAATGATTTAACGCCAAACAGTCATCCTGCTTACTATCAGCAATCTGCTTCCGTGCCGCATCACTCAACTTTTCAATATTGATATCTAACGCCGTCAACGTACTGCGCTTAATACAGATATCGATTTTTGAAACCGTTTTACCGTCAACCATCCGGTCTTTAATGATAACTTCATCACGCCCAATACGCCGACCGTTAACAATCAGTTCCGCACGGTAACTACCGGTTGGTACCAAGTCTTGGTTATAGCGCTTTAAATCGATGCGCTGCTGGCTGCCAAGACTCATAAAATGGGGGTTAAATTCAATATCATCATCATCTGCCATTGCCCAAGCGGGCAATGAAAACAGAAGAGCTGCGGTCAATGGAGAAAGTGAGCGGTTAAAAACTGACATGTGAATTCCTTTCACTCAAGATAATATACCAATAGGGCATTTTTATCGGGAAGAGAACCTTCCCTGATATTTCGTCTTATTTCCAGTTATGGCGCTACCTGCTGTAGTGTGGGTGAAATACCGCCATAATCATTGATATAAGAGGGGTAAATAGTGCTCAGACTTTTTTTCATTGGAAAAAACTGCGTCTCGCCCGGTGAGATCATGCCGCCTTCAGCCACAATGTTTTTGCCTTCTTTATCAGAAGCGATATTAACTAAAGATACATGATAAGGCGTTGGGTTTTTGGCTTCTAGCCCGCCTTTTGTCTTGCGCCAAGTGACAAATTTGCCAGCCACATTGGCATCTCCCGGCAGAGTCTGTGGGCGATAAAAAATCTTAATGCGCGAACGAAACGCCATCTGTAATTGATTTTGTCCGTCTTTACTGCGTGGTGGTACTTCCAACACGCTAAGCCAAAATACCGACTCTTTATCTTTGGGTAGATCGGCTCCGGTAAACATCAGGCGCAAAGTCTGGCCTTTTCCAGCATTCACTCGGTTAACTGGCGGGGTAACAGTAAACGGCGCCTTGGTATTTTCCGGTGTTGTATTCTCATCACCATCATCAACCCAGCTTTGCACCAATACCGGGGTATTTCCTTTATTCTCAATTTTCACCATCACTTCGCGCTCACTTGCCGGATAAATGACCCGCGTACCGGTGATAACGATACCTGCCATGGCCGGCGCAGTTAGCGTCAAGGCTAAAGCCAACGCCACAAGTTGACGATATATTCTATTACTTTTCATTAGGTCTGTTTTCCTGATGCAGAGGGTAGCTAATGCCACCCTCTGATAACATTCACCGTATGATGTTAACAATTCACCAATTAGATATAGTTAATGGTGAAGTTAACTGAACTAGTAACCGGGCCTGGTGTTGCAGCACCTGTAGCATAATATTCAACTGCATAAGACAATGTGGCAGAGCCAGAAGTCAGATCATAAGTGGTTGAACTGTCCTTTTGGTTTGGACTACCTATTTGAATTGGGTCACCCGACACGGCATCAACCAGCTGCAGTTGGACATTAGTGGCTGGCTTTGGATCCGCTGAAGTATTTAACAAACGGTAAGTAACTGGATCAACCGTTGGACCGTTTTCAAAGAAGGCAGCAGCTTTAGTCACAGAAGCAGAGCCAGAACAGTTAGACAATTCAATGTTAAAACCCGTACGTTTAGCCTTTGCTCCTGCAGTTGACAGCTCAGTTTTATCTACAGCGTCAATATTTACGGCGCCCGGACTCGCCTTACCATCGATTTTGACATCACAGGTTTTATCAATAATGTGACCGGTGAAATTAATGGTGCCGTTAGAAGCGGCTTGCACCGACGTAGCACCTAATGCGGCAACAATAGCGGCAGATAAAAACACGCTCTTCAGTTTCATAAAAACTCCATTTTTTGATAGATACATTGCATTTTCTCTTCCTATTTTTACCCCATAAAATAAGGGGGGGAAGAAAAACCCCTTATTCTAGTTTCAAAAAAATATTTCAACGAAAACGTTGCTAACTATAATTATTTAAAAAAACATTTTTAAAATAACACGTCTAATATGTGAAAAATGATAATAATCACATACGTTTTTATTACTTAAGAATTAAATTTAATATGCGCTAAGTCACTAATTATGACTTTAATTTATCATATCTGAGTCACTTATGTAAACGCTCTAAAAAATCAAAAATTATAATTAATATAGATTTTTTAACTAACCAATCTATTTTTTTTACATCAAAACTCCATTTTTTAACATTGCAGTATCAATATTTCCCCATATTTTATATATAAATATAAATACAAATCGATATTTATAGTCAATATAAAGGCATAAGGTTATATTTTACGATCGATATCTATAAAATGAGTTGCTTTCATTTTTAATGTGCATCTATAACCTCAATACCTGTTTATCGTTATCCGAGCAATAATAAACAAACACCACTTATAAATAGTTTGCTAATAATAAAAATTAACTATAATTACAAAGAATAAAAACATTGAAATTATTTGCAGTTAAATAATTCAGGTGATATTTTAACAAAGAACAATAATGATTGGATAATAAACAGATATGAGCTGTAAATGTGAACTATAAATATAAATGACTTTCCTATATTGATAAGGGAGGAAAATAAGGTAAAACCAAGCTCTCAGCTTGTGACTATCGCATTATCTTATTATTCATCATAATTGAAACATCGCGCCAAGCTTTACCCATTAACCCGTCCATATCAGCAGCACAATTTTTTAGCTCGTCGATTCACGGTCGCAGCACTAATTCTCAAGTGTTCACTGATTTCTTTCAAACTCTTGCCAGATTGCACTAACTGGTGAATTTGACCATCAATACTTTGATAGCTGGCACGATAGTAATAACGGGTCTGAAACGTTTTACTGCAGCCTTTACACAGATAACGCTGTAAGCCTGCATTACCTGCTCCGTGCTTAATTACTTCACCATTTTTATTACAAAATGGACATTCCGGCTTTAAAAATCTCATCACAAATCCTCTACTGACATACTGAATTCAATCTGAGTCATTGATAAGTGGCTACGCTTCCCGCCTTTCTCGTTGAACAACGTTGGTGCTCACCAGATATACTGCTCAGTTTGATAAAAAAACATTTTTGCTAACTATGCTTACTTGTTATATGAATTTAATTTAACTTACATTTTCTTACTTCCATTTGCTTCGATAATAATCAAGAGCGAAAACCCTCTTTATTTAATTCGAAACAACAGAAAACCAGACGTAATATGACAAATTCATAACGTTTATAAATTTTCATTTAAATTAGATAATCACGAAAAACACAGTTCAGCACTTATATTGTAAATTTATCATAGCCAAAATAAGCTGTAAACGCCTGACGAAATCTTAACTCATTAAAAAACAAGCAATAAAGCCTTATTTAAAATATATTCATAAGATTGGGTTATTTTTTAAAATTATTCACACAGGCAATAAAGTGGAATTTTAAACTTCAAAAAAGACAAATATCAGAAAATAATATCAATAAATACCTTAAATTATTAATTTTATTTTTGATTGTTTTAATGAAAAGCCCCATACGGCTTATGCGTAATTCTCTGTTATTAATTATTAAAAATTAATATTCCACATCTTTAGCATGGGCTTTATCTCATTGCAATCAACTTGACTGCAATCTAAATTTAACAAAATAAAATCATTTATATCATCATTTTTATATAGTAAAAATAGGTTGGTTAACTTTATCATAAGTGATACAAACCATGATTTCATCTACTTAACTCACTCAATTTCGATTAAAAGCTAAATACTTAAATCAAAAATTCAACCTATAAATCAAAGTATTTACACACTTATTAACAATGATGTAGACAGCCTATTCAGTCCTATTTACTCTCAGAATAACAATCCGTCAGTTGATAATAGTTCAATCGTCGGTATTGCTTAGTCAATAATTCCCCAGGCGCTAACCCAGTGAAAAACCGACACGTTTTAATAAAATGGGACTGATCGGTATAACCATGATTGAGTGCGCCATCCAGCATAGTTTGTCCGGCTAATATCTGCCGTAGCGTGTGCTGAAATTTTGCCGTACGACAAAAATAGCGAGCATCGACGCCAATAAAGTGTTTAATATGCCGTTCCATGGTTCGCTCACTCAGGGCAAGCTCCTGACGAACCGTTGATAAACTATCTCCGTAATAAAGCCGGTTAGCAGCCAATGCCATATCTGGAACATCGGTAATATGTTTGTCCAACATCTTAATCAGCCACTGTTCCAGATGGTTTACTTGGGCAATAAAAGGTAAGTGCCACAAATCAGGAATAGGATGTTTTAATATCAGGTCATTCAAAGATAGCGGCATTTCTCTTAATTCAGCCAGAGATATGCCCAGCAAGGGGAAACTCGTCCCACAGCGTAAGCGAGCAGAAATAAATTTTACTGTTGATTGGGTTAGTTGTGGTGATATGCGCAGTCTTGCCCGACGCGGACTAAGTAAAAATAGATGCCCAGTCCCTATCAGATAAGTATTGCTAATGATATCGCTATCCAGAGGAAGAATATCCAGACGTAATGATACGCCTAAATTAAACAACAATTCCCCACCCGTACCGGGAAAGAGTTCAGGTAATAAAGTATTGGAAGGTAAATGCCAGTGCCAATAGTGTGCTATCCAAGGCGATAGCACACGGCATGGTAATCTTATCTGTTGTAACATGTCTTCAGTTTATAACCGATTTTTCTCAGTTATCGTAGATTGATTGAACAGGCGATCGCCGCTGACAAATCCTAATCCTGGATGAGGATCGAAACGTACAACACCAATCTCCACTCGGCCTTTCGCAGCCTCGACCATATGTGCAACACCTAAATGACCAAATCCAGCACAGAGCTCTATCGCTTTAATGCCCTCCTGACATAGATCATCAATCAGCTCACACGCTTGCTGATAATTTTTTACCGCAATGGTTTTCACATGGACATCATCAGTTTTTACCCAAGCCCAATCAATTTGGCAATTAGCAGTCGGGGAAACAAAAATAAAAGCAGCTTTTAAAACATCAGACATTGATTTATCTCCGGTTAGTAAGAACCGACAAATCCTATCGTTTATCTGATTAAAATAATTGTACCAAACCGACAGCGACATGATTCCCACTCAAGAAGGCAAAAACCCGATATCTTTAACAAAGAGAAAGATACCGGGTTTAATCTGAAACTATCAATTAAAAACTTACGGAGAGCCCCGCTCTGACGCTGGTATCCGGTTGGTAACTGCGCCCTATGGTTGAGGTGGTCGAAGCGGATACATTCATATCTGGCGTTAACTTATAACTGGCCCCCAGCGAGACTTCACTCCAGTCGGTTGGCAGTTTGGCTGCAGAAACGCTGGTTTCTGACCAACCTACCACCGTGCCGGATACTCTATCTAGCTCCCCCGATAAGCGATGTACCCATGCGACGCCACCGTTAACGTTTACTGCATCCGTCAGGTTATAGCGCAGCTCACTACCCAAACGCATATCCGTTTCATTGGCTTTACGACCATCAAAATCAATGGGGAAGGTGCCGCCCTGTTCGCGATAACCTTTCATCGTGGCCTTAGCCCAGCTCAGTTCGGCAAAAGGGATCACCGAGACGCTTTCCTGCGGGTTGAATGCCCAGCCAAGACGTACCATACCACCAACAGCGTGCCCCGAACTCTCACCGGAAGAACGGCTAATATTGTAAGAACCATTGCGATAGTGACGACGCAAATCGTAATCCAGGTGGCTGGCGGTCACTGCACCAAAAGCACGCAGGCCTTGTTTACCTTCAGAATAATTCAGGAACAGCGCCCCACCGTAGCTGTCCATCTTATTCTTGCCGTCCAAACGCAGATCATAATGTTGATTACCCAAATAAGCGCTCACGCCCAGACTTAGAGAAGGTGATAATGCAACCGCCACACCAACGGAACCACGACCTTGGGTACCATCTCCACGCCAAAACTCCCCGGCACCGGTAATAAAGGTACAATAGCGTTTGTCCCTTACGCCTTCGGATGCACAATGCTCTGTCGAAATAAAGCGCTGATCCTGCAAAGCGCCTTGGGCAACGGATAAACCCGACATCGGCACATAGGCCATATCTGACATCGAGCGATTAAGTTCGCTAACCGAGATAAAACCTACCGGTGGCGTCACGGGTGGCTCTGGCTTATCCTCCGGATCGGATTTCTCAGGATCTGTCGGAGGATCAGGTGTAACGGAAGGTTTAGGAAGCCGGATTAGCCAACCTTCGATTGCCATATCTGGATTATATCCAGCACCAGAAATGATCTCGCCATTACCCGATACACCAGAGGCATCGGCCATCAGCCAATCTCTCAGGTCTATACCTTGGGCAAACATAAAATCCACCAGGCTGAATATTCCGGTATCACTACGCCATACAAATAGGTCAATTTTATCCTGTGCGGTGGTACTGGCTCCAATAATAGTAGAACCATCGGCACTAATACCTCGCGCCATACTGATCGGCCCAATGTTGCCGATGCCCAGATAGCCAAGTCCAACCATACCGGTTTCTTCTGTCCAGCGAAAAGCCTGTTGATAATATATGCCATCCGTACTGATTATCGGCGTCGTACTCGCCCCCACTATCACTGAGCCATCACTACTCATACCGGCGACAGAGCTGCCAGGTGTAGTGCCACCATTCCCAATAAAACCCAACCCCTGCATACCATGCTCTTTGGTCCAACGGAACGCCTCTGTGTGATCGTTGGCATTAGAGCTCTCTCCCGCTACCACAAGACCATCATCACTCAAATATCTGGCTGCACTTTGTGGAGCAGTACCACCATCACCAATAAAACCAAGGCCTTGCATGCCCTCAGACTCAGTCCAAATAAAAGCTTCTCTAAAAATATTAGGTCTGGTTGCATTGGTTGAATGCCCGGCCACCGTATTCCCACTGTAGTTAGTCACCAGCCCAGCAGATAAACGACTTCCCGAGTGATTAGCCCCCAGAAAGCCCAACCCCTGCATACCACCGTCTTCCGTCCAGCGAAAGGCTTCCATTTCATTACTAACATTCCTGCTGGAACCAACAACCACCTGACCATCCTGACTAACGGCGGCTGCACCGCTATAGTTGTTATCACCAACTGGCGTCAGAAACCCGAGAGACTGTGCCCCTTTTTCAGCGGTCCAACGAAATGCTTCATAGCTGGCGTTGTGGCTCCCACTACCGACAACCACTGCGCCATTGGCACTAACCCCGGATAAGTAGACATTTGTAAATACCGACCCTGGTACATCAATCATTGAATTACCGGTAGACCAGACAAATCCACCGTTTACCGCAGCCCCAATAACCGTACTGCCATCACGACTGAGATGCGATATCATACTCGAGGTATTTTCTTCACCGGGTAAAAAACCAATACGGTCAAAAGAATAATCCAGCGCACTTAGCGTTGGGGATAAAAATAAAGACAGGTAAATTAAGCTGTTTAATGGAGTAATGCGGAAAATAGCCAAGGATGAAGACATAATTTAATCCCTTAAATAAAAAATTTATTTAAAATAAAAAATACCCATTCATCATATCAATTAACGAAAACAAAATCATATAAAAAAACCTTGAAAAACACAAAGATAAAAAAACCGAAAGCGTTATCAAAATAACAAAAAAAAAATAACTTAATAATATTGATTATATTAACCAGTTATTCTGAATATAAAAATTATTTATACCTTTAATTTATAAATAGAATAATTAAATTAGCAGGTTCAAGCAGAAAGACGGGCGTCTTATATACCCAGCGAAACCATAAAAAATGGTTAAAAAAACCGGAATGGCTACTCACGTAAACATTCCGGTTTTAGACTTCTTATCTCGGATTAAAAATTCACGGAAAAACCTGCTCTGACGCTGGTATCCGGTTGGTAGCTACGTCCTATAGTTGAGGTCGTCGAGGCTGACAAATTCATATCCGGCGTTAACTTATAGCTAGCGCCCAGTGAGACTTCGCTCCAGTCTGTAGGCAGCTTCGCCGCAGAAACACTGGTTTCTGACCAGCCAATTACCGTGCCGGATACTCGATCAACCTTTCCCGACAGCCGATGAACCCATGCGACACCACCGTTAACGTTTATTGCATCCGTCAGGTCATAGCGCAGCTCACTGCCCAAACGCATATCCGTTTCATTGGCTTTGCGGTCATCAAAATCAATGGGGAAGGTGCCGCTATGTTCACGATAGCCCTTCATCGTCGCCTTAGCCCAGCTCAATTCCGCAAAAGGGATGGCCGATATTCTGTCTTGTGGGCTAAACGCCCAGCCAAGCCTTACCATGCCGCCAATAGCGTGTCCCGAACTTTCACCAGAAGAACGGCTAATATTGTAAGAGCCATTGCGATAGTGACGACGTAAATCGTAATCCAGATGACTGGCGGTCACCGCACCAAAAGCACGCAGGCCTTGTTTCCCCTCAGAATAATTCAGGAACATCGCCCCACCGTAGCTGTCCATCTTATTCTTGCCGTCTAAACGCAGATCATAATGTTGATTACCCAGATAAGCGCTCACGCCCAAGCTTAGCGAGGGCGATAATGCAACCGCTACACCCACAGAACCACGCCCCTGAGTGCCATCACCACGCCAGAACTCCCCGGCACCGGTAATAAACGTACAATAGCGTTTGTCACTTATACCTTCTGATGCACACTGCTCTGTCGAGATAAATCGCTGATCCTGCAAAGCGCCCTGCGCAACGGATAAACCGGACATCGGTACATAGGCCATATCTGACATTGAGCGATTAAGTTCATTGAGAGATAGGAAACCAACCGGAGGCGTAATCGGTGGAATCGGTGGTTGTGGCTTATCTTCGGGCTCGGGATCTTCAGGGCCTGGCGGTTCTGGCGTCACTTCCGGTTTAGGTAGACGAATTAACCACCCCTCCATCATACCTTCTGGATTAGATCCGGTACCAGAAATCACTTCCCCATTACCGGAGACGCCTGATATATCAGCCATCTGCCAGTCACTAAGATCAATACCATCATCTGCCAGAGCATCGAGCAAATTAAACATACCTGTTTCATTGCGCCATACAAATAACGCCATACCATCATCAGCGGTAGTACTGGCACCAATGATTGTGGAACCATCAGCGCTGATACCCCGAGTTATACTTGCTGGTTCGATGGTGCCAATCCCCAGATAGCCAAGACCCACCAGGCCTGTCTCTGCCGTCCAGCGGAAAGCCTGTTGGTAAGAACTATCATTAATACTGTTAGCCGTGGTACTGATACCAGTAATCACTGAACCATCAGCACTCATACCACTAACCAGACTTTTCGGCACTAAGCCCCCACCATCAATAAAGCCCAGGCCCTGCATTCCTTTCTCTTTAGTCCAGTAAAAAACCTCCATATTACTGCTGGCATTGGTACTGTTACCCGCTATCACTGACCCATTATCACTTAGATAAACAGCCATACTTTGAGGTTCTTTACCACCGCCATCAATAAAACCAAGGCCTTGCATACCCTCCGAGGCCGTCCAGATAAACGCTTCCTGAAGAATATCAGGACTACTGGCGCTGGTTGAATAGCCAACCACAACATCACCGTTATAGCTAACACCCAACGCATTAGAATTGCTGAATCCATGTTGACTAGCGCCAAGAATACCCAGCCCTTGCATGCCTCCGCTTTCCGTCCAACGGAAGGCCTCCCGTTCGTAATTATTGGCATTAGTATTAGCATTGGAGCTGTCACCAATAATAACCAGACCATCCTTACTCACAGTGGTTACACTACTATAGCTATCAGCTGTCGGTGCAGCCAAAAAGCCCAAAGAGTGTAACCCTTGTTCCGCAGTCCAACGAAATGCCTCACGTCGACCATGAGTATTCGTACCCGCACCAACAACGACAGCACCATCAGCACTTAACCCTGTCAGACCAATATTTGAAAATCCGGCACCCTGCACAATAATTTTCTGTTTGCCTGGAGACCAAATAAATCGATTACTATTGGTCGCACCAAGAACCACATTCCCATCGAGGCTAACATGAGTTGCATAACTACCAGGATCATTCTCACCTGACAAAAAACCTATAGAATCAAAGATATAATCTTGAGCGCCTAGGGTGGGAGAAAAAAGCAAAGAGAGAAAGAACACTCTGTGGAATGAATTAAAACGAAAAACAGAAGAACGCGAAAACATAAATTAATCCTTTAACATTAAAACATTACATCCCATTAAAAACATCTTCATTAGACCAAAAAAAATTTAAAAAAGAATAAAAACATCAATAAATACAGTCAATAATCGTTAGTTAACTTTAAATGCAAGCCAATCCAAATTAATCAAGATGAAATATATAAACACAGTTTTACATTAAATGTAATCATCTCAAAATCATAAGGCAAAAATCAAGAAAAATAATAAAACAAAATATTTCAAACAGTGTTGAAAATAAATAAATAGATTAAAAACATAATGTTATAAACAATTAATCAATTCTAAAAAAATAGCTTAATACTTAACGTTTTAATTAATCTAGATTAATCACGTATTAAAAAATTTTATCTCTGCATAATTAACTCAACATTCACTGATAAATTGATATGGAAATCAATACATAACCAAGAATAAAGCACTGGAAAAAATTCTTATTAATCAGTTATCATTATGATGGTTGAAGACACCAACTCATTGAAATTTACTGATCATAGATATAATAACCACAGAAGTAATACCCTGCATTATCTATTTAATGAGTACCTTGATTGAATATATTTCAGATCTTCTTATCTTACCGCATGAGGCAACAATACCCGACGGGCACCGATATAATGATTCTGCCAATAATCATCATCCAGCCGACTGATTTGAATATCTTTTCCGGTACGCGGAGCCTGAATAAACTCACCGTCACCAAGATAAACACCAACGTGGTCAGCATGGCTATGCCCGCGGCTATGGGTGCTAAAAAAAACTAAATCTCCCGTATTCAGTTCTTCTTTATCGATCTCTCTACTCTGAGACGATGACATATGGAACATATTGTCGGCAGTGCGTGGTAACGTTGACTTTAACTGATCGCGATAAGCGTAATTAACCAACCCGCTACAGTCAAAACCGGTACGTGGGGAAGTCCCACCATAGCGATAAGGTTTGCCCAACTGCTTCATCAAGTTAGACACAACTTTGGTTTTCGCTATCTTTAGTTTAGTTTTCTGGATCGGAGTAATACGAGGATGCATCCCATCAGTAATCTGTAAATCTGGCAAATCTGACTGTCGGAACGGATTACGACCAATCGGCACTTTTTTAACGCTGCGACTCTGATGGTGATGGGTCTGGCTGGAGGCCGACTGATGAGCGTTTTTTTTCACCGGTGCCCGTTTGCGTTTGCTACTGCTTTTCGCGACAGAATGAACCGCAACAGGCGCTTTTTTACTGGTTTGATGTGGGCGCGCAGCATGGGCATATGAGGATAAGAGCAGCATGAAAATACACATCATCATTGCCCAAAGAAAACGAGACGGATTAACAAACTTAATTTGCAGGTTATTCATTATGATCATTGGATTTTAAATAGTATTTCAATATATGGGCTCAGGGAAAACAGGTTTGAACTTAGTTTATTCAACTAAGTGAAATTGAAAACTATTATTTTGTAACTTGGCGCTATATAAAAATGACAAGATATTTCAACAGGAAACAAACTTGACAGAAATGAGATATGAAGAGGCTCTTATTGCTAAGATTGTTAAGTTACTGTAAAGCTATATTTTTAGTTCATCTCTTCGTGCAGCCATAAAAAAACCACCTTAAATAAGGTGGTTTCGAGACTATTTCGACGACTTTACTTTATTCAGCGCTAACCGATGCCGTCTCAGGAATTTCTTCCTTCTTTTTCTCCGTCCAGCCTTTATAAGCCAACGGCAAGAATGACACAACAATAGCCAGCAGCGAAACGCCTGCAACATAGTAAGCCGGAGCCATAGAACTCTGTTGTAACCAGGCACCGGTAATCATTGGCGTCAGACCACCAAACACCGCATAAGCCAGATTATAGGCAAATGATAGACCAGAGAAACGAATAGCCGGAGGGAAAGCTCGGGTAGCAACAATCGGGGTTGTGGCAATCGCCCCAACAAAGAATCCCATCAGACCATAGTTGAACATCAGCTCACCACCGCTAATTTCTGGGTGCAGTGCACTATAGAAATAGTAGGCGGTGATGGCTAATCCTCCCCATGATGCCGTCATACAGGCACGGGTACCCAATTTATCGCTGATCCATCCCCAGAAAATACACCCTAACGTTAGCATTAACGTCGCAACGCAGTTAGCTTCCAGAGAAATCGTACGATCAACCTGATACATTTTCTCCACAACCACAGAAGGCGTCATCAGGATAGTCACCACAATAGCCGTCGATAGCGACCAGGTTAAAATAGCGGTAATCACACAGGCTAGTTTATGACTGCGAATAACTGTTTTAACCGGCAATTCTTTGGCCAGCGTATGTTTTGCTGCCATCTCTTTAAAAATAGGCGTCTCTTGCAAAAATTTACGCAGATAAACAGAGATAAAACCAAATACCCCGCCCAAAACAAATGGAATACGCCATGCAAAATCGTTAATCTCTGCGGTGCTATAACTACGCTGTACCACAATAGCGATAATCGATCCCAACAAAATTCCACCGGTAATACCAGAGGTTAAGGTTCCAACACCGAGGCCATAGCGCTGCTCAGGCGTATGCTCAGCAATAAACACCCATGCACCCGGCATTTCACCACCAATCGCGGCACCCTGTAAAATACGCATCAATAACAATAAAACTGGCGCCATCACACCAATCGTTTCGTAGGTGGGTAACAAACCAATCACCAACGTTGGCAAAGCCATCAGAAAGATGCTCAGGGTAAACATGCGTTTACGGCCAATTTTATCGCCATAGTGCGCCATAATTATCCCACCGAGAGGTCTTGCCAAATAGCCTGCGGCAAAAATACCTAACGTTTTCATCTGGGCAATAAACTCATTGTCACCAGGGAAAAATAAATGGGTTAATGTTCCAGTGAAGAATACGAAAATAACAAAATCATAAAACTCTAATGTACCGCCAAGAGACGATAACCCCAGCGTTTTATAGTCATTTTTGTTTAACGGGCGCGCTTTAGGTTGGCCCGTACTTGTTGGGGAGGATACTGTCATTTACTCTGAACTCGCTATTAAATTATTGTTTTCTAAAAATCTTGCCTAAAAAATAAATCATAGGTTATGAAAGTAACTAATAGGTAGACTGCCCAAAAGCCAGCAATATTGGGTCTAAAATGCATACAACGTTCAGAATTAATCTGTCGGTGGAATCATTCAATCCATTGAATTGTGGTTAGTACTACTGAGCCTACTGTGACCAATGGTTACTTAGCTATGTTATAGCAGTTAACTCGACATACTGTAACCCTAACAACAAAAAACAGATTAATACACTGCATAATAAAGCATCCAATGAAACAATTAACCATATAATGTAAGTTTAAGCATGATTCATAATACCCGAGTATCAACCTATAACTTTTGTCAGTACGTTAGACGATAACCTTATCCCTCCAATCCCCCGACTCAACCGCTGATCAACAGGGCAAACAGGTAACAGTTATCGTCAAAATAAGGCACTTTTATTACCTAAATCAGAAAAATTGGGTAAGAACGCTATTATCAACCTTCTATTTTTCAGTCAGTTATTTTAAAACTGGTATATATATCAGCTAGTTATTATGAAAATAATATGCGATATACATTGTTATATAGATATCATGAATAAAGTGCCAATATCACGCTACAATAGGACGTCTCCAAAGCGTTAAAAAGACAATAACCTACTAATAATTAAAAATATTGAGATGAACTCATGACTAAAGAAATCGTTGTGTGTGGTAGCACTGTTTTGGTTAAAAAATCAGTCAGCATCTATAATCAGATTGCTTCTCTGGATCTGGACCTTCCTCTATCCTCGTTGATTGATTCCCTTGATGAAGACCTGTTACAGATAGAATTTTCCAACGGCAATATCGTTGATGTTGGCTGGTATCCCGCATTTGATGAGCAAGGTGAATTCGTTATCTACATTATTAAAGACAATAACTGGGATACACCTCACCTTAGATTAACCGCTAATAATAAAACGGCACTCATTACTCTACTGAGCCAGTCAATACTCGAAGCTTCACGGTTAACTTAAAATCCTGTCTCTATTTTTATGATTTCCGTCAGCGTTATTTTGGCGGAAATCGGTTTAACCATCTCACCTTTAACCCAAAAACTCAGGTAAGAAGAAATCTTCATCTTGGGGAAAACAGAAAATCCACCTCAATAAACAATCAATCATTCCCCATTTTGAGAGTGTCACCCATAAAAAACCGACATTCATGTTGATGATGTCGGTCAATTAAGTTTAATGGCAGCGAAAGTTTCGTCCACTATCAATAATTAAAAATTAAAACGCAGCCCTAAATTACCCTGAATAGGGGCTTCAATCTTATTACCTTTGGCATAATCCACTTCGGCAAACAGATTAACTTGTTTAGAGACTTTGGCATCAATACCTACGCCAACTTTGCCCATATCTCCAGACAAATTCGTGGTGAACTTATTGCGATCGTTGATAACCGTGCTGTTGTTATCAATATATTCATGAACCCATGCCGCTTTAATATATGGCGTGACGGCGCTCGTTTCTCCTACAAGGAAAGTCTTACCCAGATTCAAGCCCAGTTCAGTCATCAGAGAGTTCTGATCGCCAATATTGGCTTTCATACCATTGCTCAAGGAAATATCTTTACCTTCTACCTGTACATAAGACAGTTTGGCGTACGGCTCAACCCACATATCGTAAATAACGGAAGTGTTATAGCCAACTTCCACTGATGCACCCAAAGCATTCTGACCATAGTCACTCTTGATACTTGAACCATTGGTAGAAATCGCCTTTAGCTCGTTACTAAAGTGGTTGTATTTTAACACCCCGTCAACGTAAAGACCGCGGGTATCAAAATAGGTGGCATAAGCGCCTACGCTATAGCTATCGACCTTACTGGTACCGCCACGAGCATGTTTAATATCCGCGTTACCATAGCTGGTAAATCCACCAATGAAAGCTTTACCATTTTCAAGGTTCACAGCTTTATCTGCACCAATTTCTATACCGGACTGTTCCAGCTTGAAATGAGTATGGTCAGTCGCAATATTATTCTTACTACCCGTCATACGCACCCAACTACCAGCATTGCTTTCATCTTGTTGCAAAACACCTTTTCTTGAACGTAGGTTCTGCATCTCATTATTAAAAATCAATTGAGAAGCGACCGACATTGAAAGAACCGCGTCAGTACTTGGTGTTGTTGTTGGCTGAGTGATTACCGGGGGCGTTATATCTTCCGGATCGGGAACCGGTAATGGTTTGGGATTTGGATCGGGCTTAGAAGTACTGCTATCAATAGCACTCAAATACCATATTTCACCGGTATCTTCGCTACGCTGGTTCAGCGTGTACATATAAGTACCACCATCAAGCGCCTTGATATTGGCTCCGCTCATACTGGCCAGACTAAAACCTGCACCACGACTTTCATCGGTGATCAGATCTAATCTTTTCTGATTCGGATCGGTAATTTCAGCGCCGGAATCTGCCACGCTAACCAAATGCTGGCCGCTTCCCTGACGAATAAATAAGTAATCGCCTCGTCCATCTTCAATGGAAGTATTAAACAAAAAATGCAGACTTCCGGACAGGTTCCCCAGTTTTAGATGGGAATATATTTTGTCACCATTAGCATCATTAATCGTTTTAAAACCAACGATACCGTTACCGCTTAGCGTTTCAATATGCGCAAAATCTGTATCGGCAACATTAGCAATAACAGCTACCGACGTATTTTTACCTCTCAGAATAACATTCTCAGCATAAGTTGCACCGGTTCCCCCCGCCACGACCATTTGTAGCTGACCTTGATCGTTAAGCTGAGTGGTGCCAAGCATAGCTCCGCCAACGCTTAACCAAGACTTAGCATTATTATTGATGGTAACGTCAGTTGCAGAAGAGTCAGCATAGATTCTCTGTACCGCATTGTCGTACAGCTCAACCCCTATCGCTTTTCCACCCTGCTGAATATTCTGGGCTCCGGTACCATAAACTTTAGTATTATTTGCTACACCAGCCGTTGATACGGAACTATTAAGATACAGATATTGAATTCCACCGCTATTAATAACCGTATTGTTAACGGTCCCCTTATCAAAAACATACTGGATTCCACCTTGATTGATAATGGTATCTTTAGCTACAGCATCATTGTAGACAAACTGATTACCCTGATTAATGATGCTACCCGTGGCGATACCACCCAATAATAAATGCTGAACTCCCCCGCGATTAATCACGGTATTATTGGCTATCCCTTGATTATAAACATGCTGAGATCCACCCTGATTAATGGTGCTCCCCGTAGCAGAACCACTATTTCTGACATATTGATATCCGCCATCATTAACGATGGAATTCTTTGCCGTCCCATTATCCTGAATGTATTCCTTACCGCCGTTGTTAACGGTTGTCCCTTCAGATTTACCACCTGAATAGGCATACAGATTACCGCCAGAATTCACCGTATTATTAATCGCAATACCCGGGTCGTTGACATCACCAGCATTAGAAACATAAACAGTGCCACCATTCAGCAGAGAATCCTTTAATGTTCCACCGTCAAACACATAAATTTTCCCACCGGATTTAATATCAATATTGGTACCAATGCTCGGGAAACCAGGGTCATAGTCATGTGAATAAACTCTAGGTTTTTTGGTTATCCAAACGGTTGCGCCACTATTTACTGTTGAGTCTTTAAAGTAACCTAACACACTCAATAAACTGCCATTTAGCAGATTCATATTGATGCCGGCCCCCACATACTCACTTGGATCACCTATATTTCCAGCACCAATCTCCAGACATTCGTTACCGGTTAAATCACCTTCAAAAGTTTTGTTGCTGATATAGTTTCTGTTCCGATCACCACAAAAACTGTCAGCAAATACGGATTGACTAAAGACCAAAGCTGTAAATATGGCTAGAGCTGATAGCGTTGTTTTCATGGCGGGATACAATTCCTTTTAAAAACTTATCCATTTTTTAAAAGGCTAACATACCGAAAACACAAAAACCACACATTTGCACTGTATAAAACCCCAAGTAACAGTATAAAAACATAAATCAGTGATATTTTTAAGATTTTAGATCGTTAAAATTCAATATAAAATAAATTTAGATCGCTAACACCTTCAGAAGTAAGGCGGGGAAGAAAAAAAGGGGGAAAGTGCCATGCTTTTAAAATTATCAAATAAAATCAATTGGTTAATGAAATCACTTAGAAATCAAATGCGTTGGTTAATACATTGAAATTATTGATAATTTAATCATATAAATAGTTGGAAAACTGACAACTCTAACAAAAATCAAAAATCAAAAATCAAAAATCAATAATGTTAGCTCAATAAAATCATTGCTGAGATTTAATAATAACCTTATAAGAATGACTAAAACTCAATCATAATATAACACCATGACTTTATATTATTCCTGCCTAATGTATAGGGTTAAATTTATAGAATGAACAGTCCAAAAATCCATTCTGTAAATCGCATAAATGATATCAAATAGAATTTAAATGCAAAAGTATTGCGTTCTTATATAGAAGAACGCAGTTATCATCAGATAATGTACTAATTTCGATGTTGTAAAACAGAAGATAATGCTTCAGTCAGCGCTCCAGATCGGGCACCAACGGCGCGTTCAATTAACAGCAACATTGCCTGTATACGTGTCGCTTCTTCCTCGGATGTCCAGTTAAAGATGCCATGCCCAAAAAGAAACAACGAGCCAGCCAAAATAAACTGCACCGTTCCCAAAGGCTCATCTACTTGAAAAACCCCTTCCTGACATCCCTGCTCAATCACCTGTGCCATTAACGGACCAAGCACGCGTATAATTTCAATGTTATTACGATCGTGCAATGCCCTGTTTTCAACATGATGCAAATCATCAACCAACATCTGATCTTGTGCCTGAACTCGGTTCATATCGCTAATTACAGCACAAAACTTTTCGATTGCCCCTAATGCCGAGTTATCAACAATCTTCTGAGCAGATTCCGCCATCACACTCACAAGCTGACAGGCTAATGCATCCAAAATGTCCTGTTTGGATTTAAAATAGTAATAGAATGTCCCCTTAGCGATGCCAGCGGTACGAACAATTTCATCTACCGAAGTCACTTCATACCCCTGGGACTGAAATAATATACCGGCGGTTTTGAGTATCTCTGCCCGACGCACATCCGGTTTTTTTACAATTCTAACCACTACTTGCTCCTCCTGACCGTCTATTTTCAGCTAAGCTAACAATAGACTGACTGATGGTCAATAAAAAGAGAGAGATAATAAAAAACCGTTACCGATAAAATCAGGTAACGGTTTTTTTAGTCAGTGAGTTAACTTAACTGCGTACTCTGAGCCAGCTTCCAAACCACAGCAATATTGCGTGTCATCACACTTAAATTGCAGGCAACGGCACTATTCGGGTTAGGATAGAAGGTCAATTAAGATGACTCGCCCTGTGCATTCAGCGAAGCGGTCTGTACTTGATGAATCAGATCTTCATTATGATCCAACATCTTTTGCAGATACTTATTATATGAAGTACCGCGCTCAGAATAGCGATCCAGCTTATTAACCAGATGATCGGCGGTAACCGTATCACCTTGGTTTCTTATCGAGGCACGGGAATCCCGTAACGTCCGATACGCCGAGTGAGTATTCATATTCAGCAGGTAAGCGCTGACAGAATCATTCACTGAGCGATAGGCTGAATAGCCTTTAACTACACCGCCTTTACTATTACAGGCTTTGCTTCCGCAGCGCATACCAAACAGATTGTTATTGGTCTGCGCTAATTTCGATGTTCCCCATCCAGACTCAGTTGCTGCCTGAGCAACGACTAAGTGGGTTGGCAGGGTATCTACGCGTTTCAGCAGCTCATTCCACTTTATTTGTTGTGGATTAGCGGCACATTTTACCCGATAGCGGTTACAAATTTGCTGTACTCGTACCACATCCTGCGCGCTCCAATTCTTCGAAGCACGTTTTTTTAATAGCCACTCACGCTCTTGGCGAATTTGGCTGTTTTGTTGATCAATAATAGGTACAACGGCATTGAGAAACGCTTTTTTCCGTTGAGTGCCAGAAGGGTATTTTCGCAAATCAGGTAGGCTGTTTAGCTTATCATTGAGAGAATACTCTTGATGGTTCTTTGACCCAGTTGACGCCCAACTGGTAGAAGAACACACACTCAAAAAGAGAATCGCCGAACCTATTATTTTTAAAACAAGTGAAGACATATAACTCCAGACTAGTTCATAAAATAATCAGATTTCGATGTAGATCCTCAATGATGCGCGATAAAATTGGAAGGAGCAAGTTGTAACAAAAAACGATTATCTCAATAAATCAGCCGATAACGGATATAAAATAAAACAAATCGCACATAAACAGCATTAGATACCATAAACAACCTTTTTTTAACGATATCAAGGGCTACAAGCGTGTTACGTTTTACTCGGTGAATATCTTCCTTTGATCCTATTCGGGATCGATTTTTGGTTAAATTACGCCCAATATTGATGTAATCCCAATACTGAATATAAAACCCTATCTGAATCCATTCAGCCAAGGCACAATGTTAACTGGCTCAAATAATTCACACAAAGGTATTTAAAAGGTATTGATAGTCGGTATGGTTAGCCCGGTTGTATCTGCTGTCATGAAAGGACTAAACATGAATAAAACAATAGCAAAACTCTCATTCATGATGTTTATCGAATGGTTTATCTGGGGCGCCTGGTTTGTTCCTTTATGGCTTTTCCTCAGTGCAAGTGGGTTTACTCCCTCTGAAATCGGCTGGTCTTATGCCTGTACCGCCATAGCAGCTATTCTTTCACCGATTTTAGTCGGTTCTCTCACCGATCGTTTCTTTGCGGCGCAAAAAGTCTTAGCCCTGCTGATGTTGGTCGGCGCTCTGTTAATGTGGCTAGCCGCACAGCAAACCCAGTTCAGCACATTCTTCCCATTATTATTGGCCTATTCGTTAACCTATATGCCAACCATCGCACTAACCAATAGTATTGCCTTCTCTAATGTGCCGGATGTTGAGCGGCTGTTTCCACGTATTCGCGTCATGGGAACCATCGGTTGGATCGCCTCAGGCTTAGTGTGTGGATTCCTCCCCAGTATGCTAGGGGTCGGTGATATCTCTTCCAGCAATATTCCACTGCTGATCACCGCAGGCAGTTCAGTCCTGCTGGGGATATTTGCGCTGACATTGCCGAACACTCCACCAAAAAGCACCGGTAAAATGAGCCTTAAAGTGATGCTGGGTCTGGATGCAATTATCTTGCTGAAAGATCGTAATTTTCAGGTATTTTTCTTCTGTTCATTTTTGTTTGCTATGCCATTGGCATTTTACTATACCTTTGCCAACGGTTTCCTCACGGAAGTCGGCATGAAAAATGCCACCGGCTGGATGACGTTAGGTCAATTCTCAGAAATTTTCTTTATGCTGGCTCTGCCTTTCTTTACTAAGCGTTTCGGCATCAAAAAAGTATTAATACTGGGCTTAATTACTGCTGCAATCCGATACGCTTTCTTTGTCTATGGTGGTGCCGATCATATCTTCACTTACGGTTTGCTGTTCCTCGGTATTCTGCTGCACGGCGTCAGCTATGATTTCTACTATGTCACCGCCTATATCTATGTTGATAAGAAGGCGCCCGTACATATGCGCACTGCCGCACAAGGCCTGATTACCCTGTGTTGCCAAGGCTTTGGTAGCCTCTTGGGCTATAGCCTTGGCGGTCAAATGATGGAAAAAATGTTTGCCTACGCTGAACCCGTCAACGGTCAGACCTTCAACTGGGCTGGGATGTGGGGATTTGGCGCCATCATGATCGCTATCATTACCGTGCTGTTTATCCTGTTTTTCAAGGAATCCCCAGGTGAAATTAAGGCGATAGACATACCACAAAACGATAAAGAAACCGCCGCCGCATAATGGTGTAGCTACACCCTGAGTGCGAATTGAATGATAAGACTAAGCAGCCATTGAGCAATAAGTAAGGATCGGTGATGAAAAAAGAGAATCGTATATTAGGTGCCTTCTATGGTCAGGCTTTAGGTGATGCAATGGGAATGCCATCTGAGCTGTGGCCGCGTTCTCGGGTCAAATCGCACTTTGGCTGGATCGATGGTTTTTTGCCGGGGCCGGCAGAAAACAACGCAGCCTGTTACTTCAATGCTGCCGAGTTTACTGATGACACCTCAATGGCACTGGCGCTTGCCGATGCCATCATTGAATGTCAGGGTCATGTTGACCCCATCATCATCGGGCGCAATATTATGCAATGGGCTGAAAACTTTGATGCCTTTAATAAAAACGTCTTGGGCCCAACCTCAAAAATTGCCCTTAATGCCATCAAACAAGGTAAGTCGATTGCCGAACTGGAAAACAATGGCGTGACCAATGGTGCCGCAATGCGTGTTTCCCCACTGGGATGCCTATTGCCGACCGATTCACTGGATGACTTTATCGACCAGATTGCCCTCGCTTCCAGCCCGACCCATAAGTCCGATGTCGCCATCGCGGGTGCCGTAGCTATCGCCTGGGCGATTTCTAAAGCCATTGACGGTGCCAGTTGGCAGCAAATTTGCGATATGCTGCCGGCCATCGCTAAAGCGGCACAAGAAAAGCGGATCACCACCTTTAGCGCATCCATGGCAGCCAGAATTGAGCTGGCTTTGGAGACGGCCAAAAATGCACAAGATATTGAGCAAGGTATGGAGCTGGTTTATCAACTGATTGGAGCCGGTACCAGCACCATAGAATCCGTTCCTGCCGCTATTGCCATGGTTGAACTGGCTCAAACTGACCCTAACCGCTGCGCTATTCTGTGCGCTAATCTGGGAGGAGACACCGATACCATCGGTGCTATGGCGACCGCTATTTGTGGCGCACTACATGGAATCGACAACATTGACCCAGCTTTAAAACAACAGTTGGATCACGTCAACCAGCTTGATTTTACTCGCTATAGTCAGGCATTTACTCAATTCCGCAGCCAAAGAGAAGCCGCTTATGCAAGCCGCTGAACTGAACAACCGACTCATCTCTCTGACTAACCAACGCCCTATTTGCTTGATTGGCGCAGCAGTGATTGATGTGATTGCTGATACTGACACTCTACCCTATCGCGGTAGTGATATTGAACTCCGCCAACAAAGCATCAATATTGGCGGTTGTGCGCTCAATATTGCCATTACCCTTAACCGATTAGGTATTAATACCCTTAATGCGTTACCTGTAGGTCAGGGGATGTGGGCGGATATCATTCGTAGCCGACTGAAAGAAAAAGGGATTACCTCCGCCATTGAAACCGATCGCGGCGATAACGGTTGGTGTCTGGCTTTGGTAGAACCGGACGGTGAACGTACTTTCCTATCCGTTAGCGGCGTAGAAAACCTGTGGGATCGACACGTGTTGGATAATCTTAATCTGCCGCCTGATACGTTAGTTTATCTTTCCGGCTATCAGCTATCCGCACCCTGTGGCGAAGTACTGATTTCGTGGCTGGAATCGCTGCCCAAAACTATTGGATTATTTATCGATTTTGGCCCACGTCTTGCCGATATATCAGAACAGCACCTCATTCGTCTACTCGCACTAAAACCCACTATTTCACTCAATCGGCAAGAAGCAGAGCTGATCGATATCCATTTATCAGGCACCACTCGAACACTGAATGTTGAAGTACTGGCTCAAGACTGGATGAAGCGTTATCAATGTCCGCTAATCATACGGGTGGACAAAGACGGCGCGTATTATCACGATATGGGCAACCACGGCTGGATTACGCCGTTTAAAACAACGGTGGTAGACAGCATCGGTGCCGGTGATAGTCATGCCGGAGGCGTTATCGCCGGTCTGGCTTCAGGCTGGTCGCTAGATCAAGCCGTTACTCTGGGTAATGCAATCGCATCCTACGTTGTTAGCCAGCGCGGAGGTGATTGTTCTCCTTACCCACAGGAACTGGAAAAATACCTGAAACAATATGGTTAGAAAAATCAAAGTGCCTGGTAAGAATATTGTGGTGTTGGTTAATTAAACTTAATGACAGCGTAAATTTCGTCCACTATCAATACAGAGAATAAATTAACGCTGGTGCTCGTGGCCGAGCAGAAGGCGTTAGGGCGAACGCCCTCTGCACTCCCGCGCCTTCGCCCCCGAATCCAGATCGCCTACGGCGACTTCCCTCCGCCTTCGTTCGGGTTAACGCACCGGCGCTGATTCTCTCCCGGAGAAGCAGCGCCTCGCCCATCATCCTTGATGGGCGTGCTCCCTCACTTAGTTGTCGGCTGAATTCCAGCGCTCAATAGAAAGAGCATAAAATAAAACTCACTGCCTCATATTTTCTTAACAGAATGGCATCAGGCAAAAATACCAGGGTATTTTATCGGAAGAAACAAACCATTAAGTTAAATCGATTATTTCCATAATCGGTATTTGCGTCGCTCCTGACTATCTTCATCGCTATTCCTGATGGCCTCAGAAATATTTTGCTCCACACTATTCTCTGGCATGGCTTCCACTTCACTCAATGCCGCACTATCAGAATTTTTACCGTTATTCGATGATGGCGATGATGGCGATGATGGCGATGATGGCGATGATGGCGATGATGGCGCAGCCACCTTGTACCAGTCCAAACGACGAGTCAATGTCATCACAACGGTTAACACGATAAACAGTAAGATTGCTCCTAATAACAGCGCATTATCCTCGGACTGTAACAAGACATAGAGCACGCCGTACAGCACCAATAGCCCCACGGCAAAGCTAATACCACGTATTGCCCCTTTCAATACCGCACTCAAATAGAAACCAATCAGACTACTGCAGCTCAATGCGGCAATACAGTATGCCCAAGCAAAGCCAATACGCTCAGATAACGCCAGTAAAATGACATAAAACACCATCAACGCAGCCGCAACTAACAAATATTGCATTGGGTGAATCGATAATGACTTAAGCATTTCAAACAAGAAGAAAGCTACAAATGTCAGGCTAATAAACAAAATGGCATACTTAACGGTGCGAGTATTCAGTTGGTAATGATTGACCGGTTCAATAAAGCTGGTACTAAAGGTTGGAATCGATGAAATCCGGTCATAAGTATAAGCTTCTGTTGAATAACCTTTTGTTCTCAGATCACGCATATCATAACGACTAAAGTTGTTATTAATATTATTGGCAATCCAACTGCTCTGCCAGCTCGCAGTAAAACCGTCCTCAGTAACGACGCGTTTTTTCGGCAAGAATTGTCCCAAGAAATTAGGATGAGGCCAATTACCACTCAGGTTAAGTTCAGAAGAAGCACCGACCGGCATCACCGCTAAATGCCCCATTCCCTGAAGTGACAGCTTAAAATCAAAAGAGAGGGACTTATCTGCATTGAGCATCGCATCCGACAGCTCAACGTGCATTCCCTGAGGCAGGTCTGGATAGTTGGTTCCCGGTTTAAAAACTTCCGCATGCTGATTCAGCATGATTTCCGGCACCTTAGTAATGCCTCGAGAATCAGCCAGTGATAAAACCAAGTAAGGTTTACCGTAGGTGATTGAAGCCGTATCGTTATCAACGACCTTAGGAAAAGAGCCAGTGAAGTGCAAATCGCTTTGATAAACCTGCGCCTGATAGATACCGACCTTGCGTGGCTCCACATTAACCTGACCGTTAATTTTCAGGTTATCGGGAAGGATATAACTTTTCCCTTCATGATACTGGATTCTGCTTTTCCCATCGCTGTCCGTTTCCATTGATGAACGAACAAAGGGCACCACAATAATGGGGCCAACAATGATCTGCTCACCGCTGGTACCATCTTCAATACGTTCAATCACACTCTGCTGGTATTGATTACGCCCATCAATTAAGCCCAATACCATACCGATAGGAATCAACATCATCAGGGTCAGTCCCAACAATATTAATACCTTCCAAAATAGCGTAGATCTAAACATCTCCAGTCACTCCTATTCCATATTATGGCAACAGCATAAATGGGCTGAGTGAGCAGATGATGTTGTTATGTGAAGGCTGTGTGAAGAGAACGAGGATTCATCACCAAAGTGATATGGCTATTTATCTTTCATTGGCAGGATAAAAATGGCTTTAGCTCCGCCCTCCTCACCGTTCACCAAATGAATGGTTCCCTGATGAATAATCGCCACTTCCCGAACAAAGCTCAGCCCCAGACCGGTGCTTTTCTCTTTATCCGGTCGCGGTAGAGAATAGAAACGATCAAACACCTTATCCAGAGCATAGACCGGCATTCCCGGGCCATTATCAATGACAATCACTCGATAATGATTTTCAACAAACTCACCGGTGACAATAATTTTGCCCTGTTCCGGGGTAAAATCTAACGCATTCTCCAGTAAATTACTGAATGCCTGTTCCAACAATAATTTATCGCCACGTACCGTAACCGGAGCATCAATATTACGGCTAACGGTAATTTGACGGTGGGCAAACTGTGCCTCTTTGGCGTCTATCACGCCGTTGAGTAACTCCGCCAAATCGACCGATGCCTTTTCCTGACGAATACGGCTTTCCACTTGCGCCTGTTGCAGCATTCTATCTACCAGAAGCTGCAAACGTTCATTTTGCTGTTTAATGTTATTGATAAAACGCTGTGCTACCGGCTGCGGTGGCATTTCTTGCAAAATTTCTGCTGCTCCGCGGATCGCGGCTAAGGGGCTCTTTAATTCATGCGTCAGGGTATGAACATATTTTTCGATATAGTCTTTTCCCTCCAGCTTGATACGCATGCTCTCCAGCGCATGTGCCAGACTACTCAGCTCCGGGCCATCCATTTTCGGCAGCGTTGGGGCATTACCCTCCGCGACTTCACTGGCATAGCGCACCAACCGGGAAATCGACCGGTTAATCCACCAGACGAACACCGCACCAATCAGCAGCGCAATACCCAGCAGAATAATACCGGCAATCTCCATACGTCGTTCGCTACGGCGGATAACCGGCTGCATTGTCTGGTTGGGTTTTGAAACGGTCAGCGAGCCAATGATTTGACCATCGGTCGTTTTGATCGGCGCTGCCACATACATAACAGAGCTGCTTTCATCCTCGGGATCAAGGCGGGTACTACGGGCGCCGTATTTACCACGTAGCGTCAAATAAACATCGTTCCAGCGAGAGTAATCCTGCCCCAGCCCCTCTCCGGTGGAGTCAAAAATCACCTTACCTTTACTGTCAGTGATATAGACTCGGTATTCCATACGGTTCTTAACGATGTGATCAATCTTTGCACCGATAGGTGCACGATTAATATCCGAAAACGCCTGAGCAATATGTCCCTGATTCAGATTACGATTGCGAATATCCTGTTCGGCGATCTGAGCCAGAAGATTGGCAGTATCTACCATCATTCCTTCAGTAGCACGCCGAACCCCAGGTTTAACTTCCTGAACAAAAATATTCATCACGAAGTAACCCGCAACGGCCACAATCATAAAGAAGCCTAGCAGTAAGCGAAGACCAATCCTCATTCGCCGGGGCTCAGGCTATATCCTAATCCGCGATGTGTCTGGATCGGGTTGATTTCATCAGATATGGTGCGCAATTTGGCTCGCAGAGTTTTAATGTGGGTATCAACGGTACGATCCAGACTCTCTTCTGCATCCTGCCAAACCAAATCCATCAGTTGTTGACGAGAAAACACCCTACGCGGGGATTTAAGCAGCGTTCTTAACAATAAAAACTCATAGCGAGTTAATAGCAGAACCTGACCATAAAAGGTGATCGTCGCCCCCTCTTCGTCCAGACCAAAAGCACCGTAGCTTGGCATTAAACGTTGCTGCTTTTCCAGACGACGTAAAATAGTGCGTACCCGAGCGCTCACTTCTCGCGGTGAGAACGGTTTGGCGATGTAGTCATCCGCCCCTATTTCCAGTCCAACGATGCGATCCAGCTCTTCACTGCGGGCTGTGAGAAACATTAATGGTAAGTCAGCCGCCTGCGCTAACATACGACGGCATAGTTCAAATCCATTGATATCGGGTAACCCCACATCGAGAATAGCCAACGCCGGACGACTCTGATTTAGCGCCGCTAAAACCGGCTCGCCGCGTTCGAACCATCTAACTTCAAACCCATCGGTCTCCAGCGTGTAGATCAGCGTATCGGCAATACTCGCTTCATCTTCGACTAACCAGATTAATGACATGACATTACCCTATATCCACCCTATCAGACACTCAACACTCTCGTTTATTTATCTTCATACTTGTCAAACTGCAATAGCTGAAAACGCAGGCTACGCCAAGACTCCGTATCCATACTATCTATCGCCAGCCAAACTCGACGACGGCGATGCTTACCGGTAATGGAAACCAGCTTTAACGATATGCCCCAGCTAAACATGATGGGCTTACCTTTGATTTTCCATTCATTTCGCTGCCATTGGATCACACCATTATTCAACAACAGCATCTCTCCCTGCATGCGTTGAATATGTCGCTGGCTGCGTAAACAATCAAAAATCACCAACGTCACTAAAGAGAGCCAAAGTGGCCAATATCCGTCATTCCACGGAGATAGCAGCACCAGCAACACTAAAGCCCCGTGTATCAAGAGTGAGACACACTGTGTTTTCCAGGAAACCCGGATATCACTATGCCAGAGAACGACGTTCTGCATTTTTCTTTTGAATCATTTTGATCATACGTTCCAGTTCAGCATCTTCTGGCGTAGCCTGATTCATCAGCCAACGAAACAGCTGGGGATCTTCAAACGCTAGCAAACGAACAAACGTCTGTTTATCGCCATCAGATAGCCCATCATAATCATTTTCAAAAAACGGCATGATGGCAATATCCAGTTCACGCATTCCACGACGACATGACCAGTGGATTCGGGTTTTATTATTGATATCCATACAAACTTACTCATATCAGGTTACATGGTTGTGTAGAGTAGCAATTTGCTCCGACTTTGGGAAAGGCTACAGATAAAACTTAGCGTAAATTTGCCATCAGGATCGATATTACTGGTTAAAATCAGATTTTAATCGAACTGAAATTGGGAGATATCGCTGAAAATATGCAATCAAACCAATGCGGGAAGGAAAACTTTCTGGATGAAACACATAATTCGTATACTGTACCCGGCGATTGTTCAGTAAACTGTGTAATATAAGCGGTCTCGGTAGATCCATTAATCGTCTTTTACCGTC
Source organism: Pragia fontium DSM 5563 = ATCC 49100 (assembly GCF_900112475.1). Lineage (GTDB taxonomy): Bacteria > Pseudomonadota > Gammaproteobacteria > Enterobacterales > Enterobacteriaceae > Pragia > Pragia fontium. The sequence continues at coordinate 417,879 of NZ_FOLW01000001.1, forward strand.
GCTCATCCGTGTATTTGTCCTATTCGTATTGGAGTACTTATGGCTTATAAATCACCACTACCCTCTCAGTTAGCAAGCCCATCATCAGATTTGTCGCTGACGTTAATCTCGTTAGAAGACTGGGCGCTGGTTACCCTGAGTGGAGAAGATAATCGTAAGTATTTACAGGGGCAGGTCAGCTGCGATGTGTACGCCTTAACACCGGAACAACATCAGTTAACCGCGCACTGCGATGCCAAAGGCAAAATGTGGAGTGATATCCGCCTATTTCAGTATGGTGATGATTTAGCCTACCTACAACGCACCAGCCTATGTGATACACAGTTAACCGAACTCAAAAAATACGCCGTATTCTCTAAGGTCACCATTGAAAGAAAAAATGAAGCCGTTCTGTTAGGCCTTGCGGGTAGCGATGCCAGAACCACACTGTCTTCGTTTTATCCAACCTTACCGGATGCAACAACCTCCGTGGTTCAGCATCAAGAAACCAGTATTTTACATTTTGCTTCTCCGACAGAGCGGTTTCTGATTGTCACCAGCCAAGAACAGGCCAATACTCTTTATACCCATCTGCTGGGTAAAGCCGCCCTGAATGACAGCCGTCAGTGGCTGGCTTTAGATATTGAAGCAGGTATTCCCATCATTGACAGCGTTAACAGCGATCAGTTTATCCCTCAGGCTACTAACCTACAGGCGCTCAATGCCATCAGCTTTACTAAAGGCTGCTATACCGGACAGGAAATGATCGCCAGAGCTAAATATCGCGGAGCGAATAAGCGTGCGATGTATTGGCTGGCAGGTAATGCGCTGGATTTACCAGAGACTGGCGGTGAGTTGGAATTACAATTGGGTGAAAACTGGCGTCGAACCGGCACTGTATTGGCATCGGTTAAACTAGCGGATAGCTCTATCTGGGTTCAAGCTGTATTGAATAACGATCTGGAGGCAGATACCGTGCTGCGGGTTAAAGATGATGTTACCAGTAAGCTAGCGATTCAACCTTTACCTTATTCGCTGGAAGAAGAAGGCAAAGCTTAATTCTCGATATCGGTCACCGCTTCCCGCAGCCTATGCGGGAAGCAAATGGATATTCAATCAGGCAATATAAAGATAAATCGCCAGAAAATGACAAACGCTGCCGCCCAGCACAAAACCATGCCAAATCGCATGATTGTATGGAATGCGTTTATTAACGTAGAAAATCACCCCTAAACTGTAAATCACCCCACCGGCAGCCAAAAGCCCAACGGCACCAACCGACAGCTTTACTGCCATCTGGTAAATCACCACTAGCGATAGCCAGCCCATTCCCAGATAGGTCACCAGCGAAACAACTTTAAAACGATGAGTAAATGCCAGTTTAAATACCACGCCGATTAGCGCCAAGCTCCAGATAACCACCATCAAACCTTGCGCCAGAGGAGACCCCAAACCCACCAATAAGAAAGGCGTATAGGTACCGGCAATCAGCAGATAAATAGCGCAGTGGTCAAAGACCTTAAGCCTCCGTTTGGCATGCGGATTAGGGATCGCATGGTACAGCGTAGAAGCCAGGAACAGCACAATAATACTGCCGCCGTACAGGCTGTAGCTGGTGATTTCCAGCGAACCGGCATCCTTATCGATAGCCTGAGTGAGCAATAAGACCAGCCCGACAATCCCCAGAATAAATCCAATGCCGTGGCTGATACTGTTAGCAATTTCTTCCGCTACTGAGTAGCCCTGTTTTAATGATGCTGACATGCACTTGACCTTTTATTTGCGCTATAAACATAGCCCATAGTTTCGGTATCCATAACCCACTTTCAGATTATATGAGAATCATTTCAGTGTACACATGTAAGCTGAATTTTTTATGTAAATGTAGAAACATTTAGCTATTCAGAAAAGTGAATGCTAATAAAAAGAGAGTCAGTAGAAACAATAAATCCCAAATAAACCAAGATTCAAATTGATAAAAATCCTAATATTCCCAATCAGAAATCCCTTCACTACACCCAAACGACAGGAGAGTTTTCCGTTTGGGTCGTAGCTGGCTTGCCAGCCGGAGGTCGCATAGGAAAAGTAGGCCTGTCGCCCACGATAGTTAAGTACCCATGGTTCTCAAGCTGCACACTTAAATAATATTCACTACATCTGATTAAAAGAACTTACCAACAAAAACAATAAACCCCGGATTAACCGGGGTTTAAGTATCGAAATTTCAACCAAGATAATCAGCGCTTAGCGTCTAACTCCGCATCGGGAATACCGCTACCGTAACCGGCCATTTTCCCCAGCTTAATCACTATCGGAGAAAGTAACAGCAGCGCTGCCAGGTTCGGTAACACCATCAAACCATTGAACATATCGGCCATCTTCCACACCAGCTCAACTTTAAATAGTGAAGCAGCAAAGATAAAACAGATAACAATAAACTGATAAATACGTACCGCTGACGTGGAGTTAAACAGATAACGCACGTTCGTCTCGGCATAATAGTACCAGCCAATAATGGTGGTGAACGCAAAGAAGAACAGTGAAGCCGAAATAAACAGGCTACCAAAATGACCGAATACATAGGTATAGGCCTGTTGAGTCACGGTAATTCCCTGTCCGTGGAAAATCCCTAAAAATGACTCAGTCACACGACCCGTTGCATCCCACTCTTTCATGCCTGAAGTGATAATCACCAGTGCAGTAACGGTAACAATCACACACACCACAAACACACCCATCATGGCAATAAAGCCCTGCTGCTCAGGTCTGGCGACGCGGGCAACCGCATGAGCATGAGGCGTTGACCCCATTCCGGCTTCGTTAGCAAACAACCCTCTGGCAATACCAAAGCGCATCGCCTGCTGAATACCTATTCCCACACCACCACCGACCACGGCCTGCGGATTAAATGCGGCAATAAAAATAGCCTTAAAGGCAGGTAACACATATTCGAAGTTAAAGACCAGAATGGTAAATGCGCCAATTAAATAACAAATGGCCATGACCGGAACAACTTTTTCACTGAATGAAGCAATACTGCGAATACCACCGATAATCACAATACCGGCAACCACAGCCATTACCGCACCAACGATCCAATTAGGCACGCCTAAAGAACTGTTAAACGCGGAAGCGATCGCATTGGACTGCACCATGTTGCCAATAAAGCCTAAAGCAAAAATAATCAGCACCGCAAAAACGCAGGCTAACCACTTACACTTTAAACCCTGTTCAATATAGTACGCTGGGCCACCCACAACCTGACCGTTACGGTCTTTAGTTTTGAATTTCTGCGCCAAAATGGCTTCAGCATAAATGGTCGACATCCCCAGAAAAGAGGAAACCCACATCCAAAAGATAGCGCCCGGGCCACCAGCAAGAATCGCCGTAGCGGGTCCTGCCAGATTACCGGTGCCGACTTGCCCGGCAATTGCGGTAGCGACCGCCTGAAAAGAGCTCATGCCGCTTTTATCAGCTTTATCACCACGTAGCGACATACCGCCAAACAGTGCTTTTAAGCCTGAGCCAAAATGTCTGATTTGAATAAAGCCCAAACGGATAGTGAAGTAAATTCCAGTTCCGCATAGCAGGAAGATTAATACGTGGTCCCAGAGCAGGCTGTTCACCTGATCGACCAATTTTTCCAGTATCTCCATTTTTTCGATCTCTTGGTTATGTTATGTGTTTGCTTGCAATATTGTTGGTGCGTGCGTTATTGCACGTCATTTTTATATACGGGTACGTACCACAGCTTTTCGTTTTTACGGTAACTCATATCGATGAAATACAGGGGGAACGAACCTCTGCATAACAGGAAAATATGACATCAAAGACCGTAGAATAAACAAGAAGAGAAGTTAACGTCCTATATCGCGGGAAATATAACATTAACTCTCAACGGTTGGATATGGTTATTCCGCTGAATGATTAAAAACAAGCGTCTTTCGCTGGATTTACGCACAGGAATAGTGATTATGATGGAATGCACACCATAGAAAAGCCACAAATCAGCAGACACTCTCAACTCAGTTAAAGAACCTGTTGATAGACGTGAAGAACCATCGCTCTTCACGCCTATTCAATATCCCGGCTCTCACTGGGATAAGCTACTCATACTCAGCCATTGGCACACAAGAACAGAACAGATTTCTATCTCCATACACATCATCCAGACGTTTTACCGTCGGCCAGTATTTATTCTGAAACACCGCTTGTGACGGGAATACCGCCAAATCGCGACTATAAGGGTGCTCCCATTGATGTACCAGTTCGCCTTGAATATGTGGCGCATTAACCAGCGGATTATCATCCAATGGCCATTCCCCCGCCTGAACCCGACGAATCTCATGACGGATAGCCAACATCGCCTCAATAAAGCGATCCAGTTCAGCCTTACTTTCCGATTCGGTCGGCTCCACCATGAGCGTACCGGCAACTGGGAAAGACATGGTTGGCGCATGGAAGCCATAATCAATCAAGCGCTTGGCGATATCCATCTCCGTAATACCGCATTCCTCTTTCAATGGGCGAATATCCAGAATGCATTCATGTGCCACCAGCCCATCTTGTCCAGAATAAAGTATTGGGTAGGCATCTTTTAAACGACGGGCAATATAGTTGGCGTTTAAAATCGCCACCTGACTGGCCATTTTCAGACCTTCCGCCCCCATCATATGAATGTACATCCAACTGATAGGCAGAATCGATGCGCTGCCAAACGGAGCAGCGGATACTGCACCCAATGATGTGGTCACGCCTTCGAGATGAACAACGCTATGCCCCGGAACAAACGGCGCCAGATGTTTTTTCACCCCAATCGGCCCCATACCCGGGCCACCACCGCCGTGAGGAATACTGAAAGTTTTATGTAAGTTAAGGTGGGATACATCAGCACCAATATAGCCTGGAGTGGTAATGCCCACCTGAGCATTCATATTGGCACCATCGAGATATACCTGACCGCCAAACTGATGCACAATCTTGCACACCTCGCGAATGGTTTCCTCATATACCCCGTGGGTTGATGGGTAGGTCACCATAATGCACGACAGTTCATCGCTGTGTTGTTCAGCTTTGGTGCGTAAATCGCTTAAATCAATATTGCCCTGCTTATCGCAGGCAACCACCACCACTGTCATGCCCGCCATCTGGGCTGAAGCAGGGTTAGTACCATGGGCGGAACTCGGAATTAAACAAATATGCCGACTCCCCTGTCCACGGCTTTCATGATAGCGACGGATGGTCAGCAACCCGGCATATTCCCCCTGAGCGCCAGAGTTGGGCTGCATACAGACCGCATCGTAACCAGTAATCTGCGCCAACCACTGGGACAGTTGGGCTATCAGAATCTGATAGCCTGCGGCCTGCTCCGGTGGACAGAACGGGTGAAGTTCAGCAAATTCCGGCCAGGTAATCGGAATCATTTCCGCTGCCGCATTCAATTTCATGGTGCAAGAACCCAGCGGAATCATCGCCTGATTTAGCGCTAAGTCTTTACGCTCCAAACGATGCATATAACGCATCATTTCAGTTTCGCTGTGATAACGGTTAAACACCGGATGAGTCAAAATAGGCGTTTTACGCAATAACGATGGCGGGATACTGTTGCTGTGCGCGATACACTGACTATCCAGCTTATCAATATCGATGGCCTTTGAATCACCAATCAGAATATCAAACAGCGTTTGTATATCTTCCACGGTGGTGGTTTCATCAAGACTGATACCTACCGCGCCCTCTAAATCACTGCGCAGGTTAACGCCAAAGCTTAAGGCTCGGGTTAGTACCAAAGCTTTATCCGCCACTTCAATACATAAAGTATCAAACCAACTATCATGACGCAGTTTCAGCCCCGCCTGCTGTAAGCCAGCGGCCAAAATATCGGTTAAACGATGGATCCGCTGAGCAATGCGCTTTAGACCAACCGGACCGTGATAAACCGCATAGAAACCAGCAATGTTGGCCAGCAGCACTTGTGAGGTACAAATATTGGAGTTCGCTTTCTCACGACGAATATGCTGTTCGCGAGTTTGCATTGCCATGCGCAGTGCGGTATTGCCCGCAGCGTCCTTGGATACACCAATAATCCGTCCGGGCATTGAGCGTTTAAACTCATCTTTACAGGCGAAGAAAGCCGCATGCGGCCCACCATAGCCCATTGGTACCCCAAAGCGCTGGGAAGAACCAAACACCACATCTGCACCCATGCTGGCCGGTGACTCCAGTAATACCAGCGACATAATATCCGCCGCCATACAGGTAATCACACCGCGCTGTTTAAGCTGATTAAGCAATTGGCTGTGGTCGTGTAATTGCCCTGTGGTGCCAGTTAATTGTACTAAGATACCAAACAGATCGGCATGGTTAGCTGCCTGATCTGTCCGGCCAATAATAACGTTAAAGCCAAATGTTTCTGCCCGGGTTTTTACTACATCAATGGTTTGCGGGTGCACATCATCGGCAACAAAAAAGCTATTCGCCTGTTTTAGCTTGCTGGCGCGTTTGGCCATCGCCATCGCTTCTGCCGCCGCCGTTGCTTCATCCAACAAAGATGCCGAAGCCAGATCGAGACCGGTCAAATCCTGGGTCATTTGCTGGAAATTAAGCAATGCTTCCAGACGGCCTTGAGAAACTTCAGGTTGATAAGGCGTGTAAGCCGTGTACCAACCCGGATTTTCCAACAGATTACGTTGAATAACCGGTGGCATCAGCACCGCACTGTAGCCCATACCGATATAGGATTTATAACGCTGATTCTGCCCAGCTATGGCTTTTAATTCAGCCAACGCCTGATGTTCGGTCTGCGCATCCCCCGTCGCTGGTGGATGGGGTAGTTGAATATCAGCAGGAACAATCAGCCGGGTCAATTCATCCAGGCTTTTCGCGCCAACCACCTCTAACATCTTCTGGCGTTCTTCAATAGAAGGACCAATATGGCGATCGATAAAAGATTCACCATATTCGAGTTGTTTGATTGTTTGATTCATCAGATCACATTCCTGAATTTATAATATTTTAGGGTTGTTCAGCCTGATTCGCCTCATGCGGCACCTGAAAGTGAGTGAAATACCGATGCAAAGGATAAAAAGCAAAACGCCCTGCTTATCGGGTGCAGGGCGTTCTTATGTTTTAATCTTCTAGTGTTGCTTGGTATCCCTCAGCATCCAGCAAACTTTTTAATTCGCTGACATCGCTGGCCTTAATACGGAATAACCATCCTTCATCATAAGGAGAACCGTTAACCAGTTCAGGAGAATCACTGAGTTCATCGTTAACCGCAATAATTTCGCCGCTGATCGGGGAGTAAATATCGGAGGCGGCTTTTACCGATTCCGCCACGGCACACTCTTGCCCGACGGCCACCACACTCCCAACCTCAGGCAGCTCAACGAATACCATATCGCCCAATAAGTGCTGGGCATGGTTGGTAATCCCTACGCTATAGATGCCATCTTGTTCTTCACGAACCCATTCATGCGAAGTCGCATATTTCAAATCAGCAGGTACATTACTCATATTATTCTCCATTCTTATCGCTTATCTATTGTTCCAACGTTACAGACTTAACGCTGACGCTAATTCATTACATGCTCTGACTACCGGGTTTACAGCACCGACTTACCATGGCGCACAAAGCCTGGCTTCACTACCCGTACCGGCATTTCACGATTACGAATAGGAACCACCGCGACGTCACCAACTTCAGCAGGGACTCTTGCCAACGCAATACTGTAGCCTAAGGTCGGTGAAAATGAGCCGCTGGTGATCACACCTTGATATTCATTTCCTGCTGCATCGCTAAACATAACCGGTAGTTCATGACGCAATACACCTTTTTCCATCATCACCAGACCAACCAGTTTATCCGTCCCCTGCTTGCGCTGTACTTCCAGCTTGTCACGACCAATAAAATCACGGTCGACAGGTTCCCAGGCAATCGTCCATCCCATATTGGCGGCCAGTGGTGAGACCCCCTCATCCATCTCCTGCCCATACAGATTCATACCGGCTTCAAGACGTAGCGTATCCCTCGCCCCCAAACCGCAAGGTTTCACGCCAACGGCCATCAGTTTCTGCCAGTAATCATCCAACTGTTCTGCCGGCATCATCAGCTCATACCCCTCTTCTCCGGTATAACCGGTGGTGGCAATAAACAGGTTTTCGGCCTGCACACCAAAGAAAGGTTTCATACCGCTGACGGCCTGACGCTGAGCATCGGATAGTAACGTTGCCACTTTCTGTTTGGCCTCCGGCCCCTGAACGGCAATCAGCCCTAAATCATCACGAACGTGCAACTCAACGGCAAAAGGACGCGCATGTTCAGAGATCCACGCCAGATCTTTCTCTCGCGTAGCGGAGTTAACAATTAAGCGGAAATAGTCTTCCTGTAGGAAATAGACGATCAAGTCATCAATCACACCGGCCGAAGCATTTAGCATAGCCGAATATAACGCCTTGCCTGGTTCGGTTAGTCGAGCAACATCGTTTGCTAACAAATAGCGTAGAAATGCACGCGTACGTGCGCCATGCAGATCGACAATTGTCATATGGGAAACATCAAACATACCGGCATGGTGACGTACCGCATTATGTTCATCAATTTGTGAACCGTAATTAAGCGGCATCATCCAACCGTGGAAATCGACCATGCGAGCACCGCAGGCAATATGTCTATCGTACAGAGGGGTTTGTTTGGCCATTATGTCCTCTTTAAATACTTCAGGGTAATCCCGTAATAGTTAAATCGGGTGCCAGATTAGGCATCTGACTCCATGTAATCATAAGTTAACGAAATTGTTAATTATTATCGCGACATGTAAACAGTTTCTATCATGCAGTAGTTTTGATGGTTAAACTGCGTTTTTCTGCACAGAAATCAGTATTGGCTAAGTTAACGAATAATGGAGAAAAGTTTGGCGTGCAATTTAATTTGTTGATTTACAAAATATTATCATGCATTTCGGATTAGAATAACTAATGGGTTACCGGGTTATAGATTAGAATTTTTCATAGGAAACCTGGATTATTCACTACGTTCACCCCTGTATCTTGAAGTTGAGGTATGCAAATGTTTGCTGCGGCTACGCGTTCTGGTTTTCACCAGCATGACGATGATGTTTTCGATGGGCTTATGCCGTCATCCCTGCGAAAGCGGGAACGCGTAGCCGTAGGCGAAGCAAACATTCACATAGTGAATGGCCCGAAGGGTGAGCGAAGCGAATCATCTCGTCCTTAAGCCAAGCGCCATCATTAAGCTAAAACCCAGATTCCGGTTTTCACCGGAATGACGAAGGTATTTTTCACCAGAATGACAAAAAATCCATTTTGTCAAAACAGAAACTCACCACCGACTAATCTACTCAGATTCTTTCAACCACTCAGGTAAATCGCGTAATCCCATGGCTTCATGAACCAAGTGGGGTTTAACCCCCGGTAAACTATCCGCCAGCTTCAATCCGATATCCCGCAGTAATTTCTTCGCTGGGTTTTCTCCCGCAAATATCTCCCTGAATCCTTGCATTGCAGCCAGCATTATTGCCGCACTCTGCTTCCGACTACGCTCATAGCGACGTAAATAGAGATAATTACCGATATCCTTACCCTGTTTCTGTAGGCGCTTAATTTCAGCAATCAGGCAAGCAGCATCCATAAAGCCTAAATTCACGCCCTGACCGGCCAGAGGATGAATCGTGTGTGCCGCATCACCAACCAACGCCAAGCGATGGGCGGCAAAACTGCGGGCATAGCGGGCAGTTAATGGGAACACGTCCCGCTCGCTCACTACCTGACAACGACCCAGTCGATTATCAAAGGCAATCGCCAATTGGTGGTTAAACTGCGCCTCATCCAACAGCTTCATCTGCTCTGCTTTTTCCGGCGGTAATGACCAGACGATAGAACAAAGATTGTCTTGCCAAAGTGGTAAAAAGGCTAATATTCCATCACCGTGGAAAACTTGTCGGGCACAGTGCTGATGAGGCTCATCCGTTTGGATAGTGGCAACCAGTGCATGATGACCATAATCACGAAACGTCAGAGGAATATCCGCATGATGACGTAACCATGAGTGAGCGCCATCGGCCCCCACCACCAAACGACCACTTAACATACGGCCATCTTCCAAAGTGATAAAAGCGTCATTTTCGCCTCTGACAACCTGCTTTAATCGGGCCGGTGCCAACAGGGAAATATCCGCACAACTACTTGCCTTATCCCATAACGCTTTCTGAATCACAGCATTCTCAACAATATGTCCCAGACGATCATAACCATAATCATCGGCACGAAAAGCAATCTGCCCGAAGCTATCGCGATCCCAGACATCCATCGCAGAATAAGGGCTGGTTCGCAGAGAGGTAACCCCTTTCCAAACGCCGAGATAATCCAGAAAGCGTTCACTGGCCGCATTAATCGCCGAGACCCGCAAAGCGGGTTCTGGTGGTAGGGTTTCATCCGGTTGATGATTCTCAACAACCGCAATGCGCAAACCTGTCCCCTGCAAACCGCAGGCCAGTGACAGTCCGACCATACCGCCACCAGCGATAACAACATCATAAGCATGCATGAGCGCTTGTCCTATCGTTTAACCCAGCCCAGGGTTCTATGCGCCAGCGGTAACCGGAGTAACTCACAGTTGTCCATGGCAATTAATCCAAGATTTCTGGCCACAATCAGCGGACCATAACCGTTAGCAAACAGGTGGATTAACCCATCTGTCAGGCCAATGGTTGCCTGACGATCTGGCTCCCGGCGCTGGCTATAGCGGTGTAATACGCCATAGCTGCCTAAATCTTCATTCTGTTGTGCCGCCTGAGATAGTGTCTCAGCCAGCGAAATAACATCTCGTAATCCCAAATTAAACCCTTGCCCGGCAATAGGATGTACGGTTTGAGCAGCGTTTCCCACCAAGGCTAAACGGTGGCTAATCGACTGGCGAGCAGTACGTAAACGTAGCGGATAACTGGAACGTTTTCCTGCCGTCAGAATAGCCCCCAGACGCCAACCGAAAACCTGCTGCAGTTGCTGAATAAATGTCTGTTCATCCCACGCCATTGCTTCTGCTTGACGATCCTGTGACATACACCAAACCAGCGACATCCGACCTTTAGACATAGGCAGCAATGCCAGCGGGCCCTGAGGGGTAAAGCGTTCAAAGGCTCGGCCTTCATGGGGTAGTTCGGTTGTCACATTCGCGATGACGGCAACTTGCTGGTAATCATCCTCATGCCAGGACATGCCTAATGAGGTCGCAACTGACGAAAAAGAGCCGTCGGCAGCCACCAGCAACGAGGCCGACAGGGATTCACCGTTATCCAGCGTCACTTGTGCCTTCTCGATATCACGCGAAACCTGTACCACCTTAGCAGGGCAATGCAGTGTGATATTTGGCGCTTTTCTCAGTAAAGAGAACAGTCGGCTACCTACATCATGCAGTTCAACCACCTGCCCTACCGCAGGTAATCCGTAATCCGCTGCTTTCAGCGTAACCATGCCACTATGCCCGCGCTCACTGACCAGAACGGTTTTAATCGCCGTGGCACAGTCCGCTAATGCAGGCCAAATACTCATACGCGTTAGTTGTTGGCAAGTTCCTTGAGCCAAAGCAATAGCCCTGGCATCAAAACCGGGATGTTCAGTGGCTTCAGGCACCACCGCTTCCACCAAATCAACTTTAACTCGGCCGCCGCTTAAGGCGGAAAGGGCTAAGGCCAGCGTGGCTCCGGTCATTCCGCCACCGACGATAATTACGGATTGCATTTGCCAGCTCCCGCCATCAGCGCCTCAATATCATCCGCCTCTTTCACTACGCCAGCGGTCAAAATTTCACTGCCTTGCTCAGTAATCAGAATGTCGTCTTCAATTCGAATACCAATACCGCGGAACTCTGGTGGTACATCAGCATCTGGAGCGATATACAGGCCAGGCTCTACGGTCAGCACCATTCCCGGCGCCAATAAGCGATCGCGCGTTGATGAACCATAGCTGCCGACATCATGTACATCCAGCCCCAACCAGTGGCTTAAACCATGCATATAGAAAGATTGATGAGCCTTATCCACAATCAATTTTTCCACTTCGCCGTCTAATACACCAATATTCACCAAGCCCTGCAACATAACTCGAATCACTTGCTCGTTAGCGCTACGGATACTGTTGCCAGCGGTTAACAACGATATCGCTTTATACTGAGATGCCAAAACAATGTCATACACTGCCCGTTGAGCCGGACTGAACTTCCCGTTAACCGGGAAAGTCCGGGTAATATCACCGGCATAGCCGAAATATTCACATCCCGCATCGATCAAGACCAGATCGCCATCTTTTAGTTGAGATTCATTTTCTGTGTAGTGCAGAATGCAGCCATTCTCACCGCCGCCCACAATGGTGTTATAGGCCGGATAGCGTGCGCCGTGGCGGGTAAATTCATGTTGGATTTCAGCCTCGAGATGATACTCAAACATGCCTGGCTGACAACGCTCCATCGCACGGGTGTGGGCTTTAGCCGAAATCTCCCCGGCTTTGCGCATTACCGCGACCTCTTCCGGCGATTTAAACAAGCGCATCTCGTGCAGCCATGGTCGCCAATCGGTGAGGGTAGCCGGAGCACGTAAATTCTGACGACTGCCTTTACGTAAAGTGTCCAGAGCAGAATAAACGATATCATCAGCGTAACCGTATTCTCCCTGAGCATGATACACCACATCAAGGCCGTTAAATAACAAGTGAAGCTGTTCCTGAATATCGTCATATGGCAAAGCCCGATCAACACCCAGCTTCTGCGGTGCCGCTTCCTGTCCCAAACGACGACCAAACCAAACTTCAGCGGTTAAATCACGCACTCGATTAAACAGCACGCTATGACTATGAGTTTTATCGCTTTTAATCAGAATCAGCGCGGCTTCTGGCTCATTAAAACCAGTCAGATACCAAAAATCACTGTTTTGACGGAACGGATACTCTGAATCAGCACTGCGCGTTTTTTCCGGCGCCGCAAAAATAATGGCTGCACTCCCCGGTACCATCTTGGCCAGTAATGCCCGACGGCGCCGCTGAAACTCCGCTAAAGCGATCATAATCTTTATCCTTCCACATTCAGATTAGTTCAGTGAGAAGTACTTGCTCGTTGTATAACGTTTCCATCTGCATGTACCTATCGCTGCAAGAATATCGGCCCAAATTAATGCAGTGTTGGCTTCACATTTTCCGGTACAGTGGTATTCAATCGTGCAAATTCGCTATGACAAAGTATTGCCGCCATTCGCACGTATTCACTGATCTCTTCTAAAGAATGCTCCAACTCTTCCTGATCTTCATCTTCTTCATAACCAAGCTGAGCAATATTTCGCAGATCGTCAATGGCTTCGCCAACTTCCCCGGTTACCTGAGCTAACTTAGGCTGCATCATGCCCAGTCCTAGCAGGAAATGGTTTACCCAGCCAGACAAAGCATCAATACGTTCAAACACCAGAGTTTCATCATCCGGTAATAGCAAAGCAAAACCAAATCCATCATCTTCCAGCTCTTCTTTGGCGGCCTGATAAATTTGTTTCACCATATCGCCCAGCGGATAGCCGAAGGCAATACCTTCATTGGTTAAATCATGGACCAGCACTGTCCAACTATTATCATTACTGCCACCACACACCAAACCGCTAATCAAGCCGTGCATTTCCGATGCTGTCATGCCAATATTTTGTTGCGTCAAAGCGGTATTGAGTGATTGATAAGAAGGGAGCGTATTCTCGGTCGTCATGAATGATTCACCATCGTTGATAAGATAAGTTCATGCTATGCTACCATCAAGAACGGATCTGATGCCATAAAAGGCATAAATCTTAAACGGTTTCAACGCTCCTGGTCTCCTGTAAACTACGTACAAATTCAGTACTGATGCACAATCCGGCAGATAGTTTGGTATACTAGGCGCTATTGGTTAGATTTGAAAATGCCGTCAAAACTCGGCAGGAAGGTGACATGTCAGCACAACCGGTAGATATACAAATTTTCGGCAGATCTCTGCGGGTAAACTGTCCGCCAGAACAACAGGAAGCCCTGAATAAAGCGGCGGCAGAACTGAGTGAACGGTTGCAGGATTTGAAAGTTCGGACTAGAGTCACTAATACAGAGCAATTAGTGTTTATCGCTGCCCTTAACATTTGTTATGAACTGGCGCAGGAAAAAAATAAAACCGACGAATACGCCAAAAATATGGAACAGCGCATTCGTATGCTGCAAGACACGATTGAACAAGCTTTAGTCGAACAGAGTAAAATCTCGCAGCGTCAAGGTGCAACGTTCGAATAAATTTCATATAATCTTTGAAAATTGATGTATAGTTGTAGCAACATTAGTTGATAAGTTCAGCTAAGTAAGAATAACAGAAAACGTAACAATACGGTTTCTAAAAAAATTCTCTGAGGTGCGCGTTATCGGGCCAGTCCCCTGAGCCGATATTTCAAACCAACAGAATGTGGATTCTTACAATCTGTGTGCATGCCCGGTTCGTCCGGGAAGCCTGATGATAGTAAATCTGCGTTCACCTTGAACCAAGGGTTCAAGGGTTACAGCCCGCGACGGCATCTCGGAGATCTCCCTTCTGTTTTACCATTACTGACATAAGCATATCCGGCATGACATTTGAGACCTCTCAGCGTCACATCCTCAGAAAACGAATTCGCCTGTTACGTAATAACCTGACACCTCAGGAACAAAGCCTTGCTGCAACGCAGATTCATCAACGTTTATGCGCCCATCCAAAAATTCAGGCTGCACAAAACATTTCGCTGTTTCTCTCATTTGATGGTGAAATTAACACGCGCCCATTAATTGAAACATTCTGGCAGCAAGGAAAATCGGTTTATCTACCGGTATTGCATCCGTTCAGTCGTGGACATTTATTATTTCTGCGTTATACGCCAGATACACCGATGATCACCCATCCCTTTGGTATTCAGGAGCCCCGTCTGAATGTGCGCTCGGTTTTACCGGTTAGCGAATTGGACGTGCTTATCACACCACTGGTTGCTTTTGATGTTAACGGAAATCGTCTGGGAATGGGGGGCGGTTACTATGACCGAACGTTGAAAAACTGGCAACAAAGCCGCAGCTACCCGATTGGCATTGCCCATGATTGCCAGTTGGTTGATAGTTTACCCGCTGAAGACTGGGATATCCCATTACCGGAAATAGTCACGCCTTCTCACTGCTGGCAATGGTAGCCACTATAAAGTAAACGGCAGATCTGCCAACGAATCATAATCGACTAATTTATCCTCGAAATTGATCACCTGAATTTTCTTATGGCAGTTCATATCAGACAGCAAATCACACTTATCCGACAAAAGAGGCTCCTCAGAACCGGTCCATTGGGCATAAAGGGACAAGAAATCTAACCCACTTCGATAGTCATGGATCTCTTTTCGCTGTTTAGCATCATACGCAGTAATAAAGAACGGTACCTGAAAATTCTGTTTTGAACGGCCGCCATGCTGGAAATTCACCACCTTTCCCTGTTCCTGATGCATCGCCGATAGCCCATGATCGGAGAAATAGATCATGGTCCATTTTTTATGATTACTGCTTGCCGTCTGCGCTAATTCTGCCAGGAGATTATCGGTATTCTTTATGCTTTGGACGTAGCAAGAAAGCTTCTTGCTGATAAAAAACTCATCGTACTGATGATCAACTCTGCTACAAAAATCTGAATGAGAGCCCATCAAATGTAAAATAATCAGTTTTTTAGCCGATGGTTTCTCTACTATAGCCTGTTGAAAATGAGGTAATAAATCCCGATCAGAAAAAGATTGAGCATCGTATTCCCCCTTTTTAAGGAAGGTCACGCTGTCCGCCTGTTTTCCTATTTGTGATACACCAAAGTCATCATTACCCAAACTACCTTGATTTGATATCCAGTAAACAGATAATCCCTGTTTTTTCGCCAGATTAATAATATTGTTGTTATGCTGCAATTCACCATTATGTCGCCTAACCAACGACCCAGATACCGACGCCTGAGTTGAGCCAGCGGCTGAAATATAATTTTGAAAAAACAAACCATTCGCCGTACTGCTAAAAGGCGTATTGGCAATACTAAAACCATAAGCGTGCATGAAATCTCGGCGAACGCTCTCACCAATCACAATAATGTAGGTGTCATAATCATTCGCAGGTAAAGAAGGTGCCCAAGTGGATGGTTGTGCCATCAACTGCTTCATTTTTAATTCGGACGCCACAACGATTTTATAGGACTGATACAGTTCATTAGCAAAGCGGAACAGAGTAAAGCGGACACTTTCAGACGTAATACTATTAGTCGTTGAATACACCTTCAAAGGATTAAATAACACAATCAATAAAAAAGGTGCGATTAGCGCTACTGATTTTATATTGGGTAGATACTTTCGGGTCTTCAGAGCTAAAGCAGCAATAACAATTAATACTATGCTCGGAATAATATAGAGAATCGGTATATTGTTAAGAAAGTCAGCACTCTCATTTATATTGGTATTAAATACCGATATAAATATATTGATATTTGGCGAGCCGTACATAATCGCAATCGGATAGTACATTGCAGATATAGCAGCGAAAACCACTACCAATAGCTGAAACACTATCGGATAACGAGCACCCCACAATAAGCAAAAAAATAGGGCGAGCACATAGCCTGGTTTAACTGAATAACCAAAAGCAGAATCAAACAGAACTGAAAAAATCAATACCATCAAGATGGAAATAATTGTTTTACTTTTATTATTTTTTATTAGTCCATCAGGCTTATTTATCGTTCCAGATAAATGTGAATCAATTGACATATCAGTAGCTTAATTAAAATATAGGTGGGTATTAATTGTAAGCTGGCAAGACTAGCACTAAGAATTAACTAAGACAAGCGTTGTTTTTATTGAAAAAACTAGTGATTTCCGCCTCCTATAAAAAGATTCAATCTGCTATTTCTCCCAAGA
Source organism: Pragia fontium DSM 5563 = ATCC 49100 (assembly GCF_900112475.1). Lineage (GTDB taxonomy): Bacteria > Pseudomonadota > Gammaproteobacteria > Enterobacterales > Enterobacteriaceae > Pragia > Pragia fontium. The sequence continues at coordinate 434,822 of NZ_FOLW01000001.1, forward strand.
AAAGCTTAAACATCACGTTGACACCAGATACATTTATCGTCATTTCGGCTCCCCCCTTACTGGCAAGATTTTCATCCACACCTATACTCACCACGGTTTTTGGCAATAATTAAATCGAGTAGGATGAAATCATGACTAAACTTTCCACGCTCATAGAACAAAACAAACAGAAATTTGCCCGTCATGAATTTCTTACATTCTTAACAGACAAGACCATACCGCTATCCCAAAGGCTGTCATTTCTTCCTAATATCGCCCACTTTGTTATGAGCTTCAGCGATATAAACAAGTTTATTTTACCCTTTCAAAATCCATCTAACGATCTGGAGCATGCTGTTAATCAACACGCACAGGAAGATGCTAATCATTGGCCATGGTTTTTAAACGATCTACAAAGCACTGGATTGAATAAACAGGGCTCATTGACAGATAACCTTGAATTCCTGTGGTCAGAAAATATTAAAAACAGCCGATTATTAACTTATCAGCTCATCAGGTTACTCACGGATAAACCCGCTAAAATAAGGTTAGTGGTGATTGAAATAATGGAAGCAACGGGAAACGTCACCTTTGACACATTATCTCAAATCACCAAAGACTCAGCGTTCCCTCTTGAGTTCTGTGGAAATATTCATTTCAGCCACGAGACAGGTCACTCCATTGGAAGTGAAGAAGAGCTCATTGATACAATAGAATACTCAAATCAAGAAATGAACGATGCCACTAACGCCATCAGCGATGGCTTTCAAGCCTTCGAACGTTTTTTTGACGAGTTAATGATGAATATGAAGGCTCGTAGTAGTGAAGGTCAGGTTTAGTACCAGCCATGGGTAAGTTTTATCTGTCGCCCTTTCTAATGAGCGCTGGAATTCAGCCGACAACTGAGTGAGGGAGCACGTCCATCAAGGATGATCGGCGTGCTCCCTCATTGATTTATTCTCTGTACTGATAGTGGGCGAAACTTTCGCTGTCATTAAACTTAACTGACAAACATTAAGCTCTTGGGCCACCTAAATTACAAAAAACCAGCATCAGAATAAAAGTCTGGCGCGGATCGTACCCTGAATCGATTTCATATGATCTAACGCTTCATCAGCACGATCGGTCTCGATATCAATAACCACATAGCCAATATCATTGTTGGTTTGCAGGAATTGAGCGGCGATGTTAATGCCCTCTTCCGCAAAGATATGGTTGATCTGGTTCAGTACGCCCGGACGGTTTTCATGAATATGCAGTAACCGACTTACGTTCTCACTCGGCGCTGGTAAAGAAACTTCCGGGAAGTTAACCGCAGACAGCGTAGAACCATTATCAGAATACTTCGCCAACTTACCGGCCACTTCAGTACCGATATTTGCCTGAGCTTCCTGAGTTGAGCCACCAATATGCGGGGTGATTAGCACATTATCGAATGCGCATAATGGTGATACAAACGGATCTTGGTTAGTGGCTGGTTCAGTAGGGAACACATCAATCGCAGCACCAGACAAATGCTTGCTTTCCAGTACTTCACACAATGCTGGAATATCAACCACCGTGCCACGAGAAGCGTTAATCAACACAGAACCCGGTTTCATCAATGATAGCTCTTTATGACCCATCATATTTTTAGTGCTGGCCGTTTCCGGCACGTGTAGCGTAACCACGTCACTCATATTCAACAGATCGGATAAATGATGAACCTGCTGAGCATTACCTAATGGCAGTTTGTTCTCAATATCGTAGAACATCACTCTCATACCAATAGATTCGGCTAAAATTCCCAATTGAGTACCGATATGTCCATAACCGATAATCCCCAGAATTTTACCACGCGCTTCATAACAGCCAACCGCCAGCTTACTCCACTCACCGCGATGCGCTTTAGCATTCGACTCAGGAATACGACGCAGTAACAGTAAAGTCTCACCTAAAACCATTTCTGCAACGGAACGCGTGTTGGAGAACGGTGCGTTAAACACGGGAATACCGCGTTTCGCTGCCGCATGCAGGTCAACCTGATTAGTACCGATACAAAAACAACCAATTGCCACCAGCTTTTCCGCTGCTGCCAGCACATCGGCCGACAGGTGAGTACGGGAACGAATACCCACAAAATGCGCATCACGAATAGCCACTTTCAGCTCATCATCACTTAATGCACCTTTATGGTATTCAATATTGGTATATCCCGCCGCGCGCAGGTTATCAACCGTACTCTGGTGAACGCCTTCAACCAGAAGAAACTTAATCTTCTCTTTTTCTAACGATACTTTTACCATCTGTTGAACCTTGCCTTATGATTATTTTCTAAGCCCTGTTTAACCAACATATCAAAAATAGAAGTTACAGCAATACAATCAATTTTCCCTCTATTAGCAGAAGGCATATAAGAATGATTTAATTTAGGTGGTTTATTCTGACTCAGACCGGAGTTAACAGCGACTTTACATCACATAATCTTCAAATGTGATATATATCACTAAATTAGGCTTTTTTAATTATATGTAATTAATTTTGTCATCTCCCGGACTTTATAAGACATTAAAAATCCGGGAGCCATCATTAAGCGCTACTGCTATTCGATCACTTTCACGCCTTCTGGGGTGCCAATCAATGCAATATCAGCACCACGATTAGCAAACAGCCCAACGGTAACCACACCAGCAATATTATTAATTTTATTTTCCAGCGCTACCGCATCCATAATCTTAAGATTATGCACGTCTAAAATCACGTTACCGTTATCGGTAACCACACCCTGACGATATTCCGGCTGCCCACCCAATTTCACCAATTCTCTGGCGACATAAGAACGCGCCATCGGAATCACCTCAACCGGTAACGGAAAAGCGCCCAGAATATCAACCTGTTTCGAGCTATCAGCAATACAAATAAACTTGCGAGAGATGGCAGCAATAATCTTCTCACGGGTTAGCGCCGCACCACCACCTTTGATCATCTGCATATGACCATTGATTTCATCGGCACCATCAACGTAAATATCGAGAGAATCTACATCATTACAGTCAAAAACCGGAATACCCAGTTTTTTTAACCTCTCGGTTGAGTCATTAGAGCTGGACACCGCTCCTTCGATTTGATCTTTTATCGAACCTAAAGCATCGATAAAATGTGCAGCCGTTGACCCCGTACCTACACCAACAATTGTTCCGGGACGGACATATTTTAATGCCGCCCAACCTACTGCCTTTTTCAGTTCATCTTGCGTCATGGTGATCTCTACCTAGCCAGTAAAAAGTGTGATGATTATAGAGTAACCCAGGTAGCAATACAGTGAAACCTGTCAGAAGCAGACGACAAGTAGAAAAATATGGCATAGTGTAAGTGTCGGTCTGATTGAATGGAGAATACTTAGGAATGAAACGCCCAGATTATCGCGTGCTTCAAGCGCTGGATGCAGTGATTCGCGAACGCGGCTTTGAACGCGCGGCGCAAAAACTCTGCATTACGCAATCAGCCGTATCTCAACGGATTAAACAGTTGGAATATCTTTACGGGCAGCCATTACTGATTCGTACCGTTCCTCCCCGACCGACGGAACAAGGACAGAAACTATTAGCCCTGTTGCATCAAGTTGAATTGCTGGAAGACGAGTGGCTTAACGATGAAGGAAGCTCCGAGTCACCATTGCAACTCTCCCTTGCTGTTAACGCCGATAGCTTGGCGACTTGGCTATTGCCGGCACTGAAACCGGTGCTGTCAGACTCACCGATTCGTTTAAACCTACAGGTTGAAGATGAAACTCGAACTCAGGAACGCTTGCGTCTGGGTGAAGTGGTGGGTGCCGTGAGTATCCAGCCACAGGCTCTACCCCGCTGTCTCGTCGATCAGCTTGGTGCACTGGATTATATCTTTGTGGCCTCGCCAGACTTTGCTGAACGCTATTTCCCTAACGGCGTGACGCGTTCAGCCTTACTGAAAGCCCCTGCGGTAGCATTCGACCATCTGGATGATATGCATCAGGCTTTTTTACAGCAAAACTTCGACCTACCGCCGGGCAGCGTTCCTTGCCATATTGTGAGTTCCTCTGAAGCCTTTGTACAACTGGCAAAACAGGGAACCACCTGCTGTATGATTCCTCATTTACAGATAGAAAGAGAACTGGCTAACGGAGAATTAATGGATTTAACCCCAGGCTTATGTCAACGAAGAATGCTTTACTGGCATCGTTTCTCACCGGAAAGCAAAATTATGAGAGGGGTTACTGACGCCCTGCTTAGCTATGGGCGTCAGGTATTAAGACAGATTTAATCAGCATTAGCGCTGAATATCGAACACCACATCAACCTGATCGTCAAAGCTGATGGTTTGCTGTTGATAAGTTTGATCTGCGCTGGATGCTGATGCAGAGTCAGCAGCTTTATAAGCACGCATCATCATCGGTACCGGAGCATTATTCGGTGCGCGGTAGCGGATGCTAAATACCGGCCCCAGCTTAACGCCGAAGTCTTTAGCCAAGCTGTTGGCCTGAGCAATGGCATTATCAACCGCTTTTTTACGTACTTCGGCACGGTAGCTTTCGTCTTTAGCCACGCCTAGGCTCACATCACGGATTTCATTTAGCTCAGCGGCTAAAGCGCCGTCTAACAGGGTATTCAATTTATCCAAATCGCGTACCGTCACTTTGACCTGACGCACTGCAGCATAATCTTTAACGACTTTGCTACTGGCACTACTGTTAGGATAATTGTATTCCAACCGAGTTTGCAGATTAGCCGCATCAATATCCGCTTTAGCAATACCATTTTTTTCTAAAAAATCCATATATTTAGCGACGCGTTCATCATTCTGTTTCTTAGCCGTAGCCGCATCTTTCGCAGACACTTTCACTTCAATTAATAGCGTAGCCATATCAGGTTTAACTTCTATGGTTCCGGTACCTGAAGTGACAATATGCGGGCCATCAGGTAATTCTGCCGCCTGCATCGTCATCGGTAACATCGCAACCATGGCCGCCATCGCTAACGTTTTTAACTTCATACAATCTCCTCGGAAAATAACCTCATGGCACACATGAATCATTCATGCTTTGATTGCCCCAATCATAGAATTATAGGTCAGGATGGCAACTACATTTACAACATTCTAACGTTTAGCTGACTAAACCTGAATTTTACCACTATCCGAATAGGCTTGATAAAGCATGTCTGGCTAACTGAAAAGCAATCACCCACATCACAATGCCAACCACCAGATTAATCGCCCGCTGGGCGTTACTTTTCTGCAACCACGGCGCCAGCCAAGCTGACAATAACGCCAGTGAAAAAAACCAGACAATAGAGGCGGTAACGCAGCCAATAACAAACCACAATCGTAAATCGCCAAATTGTTCGCCAAGACTACCTAACACCACGACCGTATCCAGATAAACATGTGGATTGAGCCAAGTCACCGCTAAAACCGTGAGCATAATTCGATAGCGAGTATTGGATGTTTGAGCATCCAGGCTAAAGACATTCTCCCCAGTCTTAAATGCCTCACGAAATGCGCCCCAACCATACCAAGCCAGAAACAGTACACCGCCCCACGTTACCACTTGTAATAAAATCGGCGACTGAGATAGCAATGCACCACCACCAAATACGCCAAAAGAAATCAAAATGGCATCACTTATCGCACAAAGTGATGCCACCATCACCGGAAACTGACGGCGCATTCCCTGAGATAAAACTAACGCATTTTGTGGCCCAATAGGCAGGATCATCGCCATACCCAACATGACGCCTTGAAAGTAGGTTAGCAGCACATTATTCCTCACGTCTGTTAATCAATAAGCTCAATAGAGCGATAGACTAACTTGTGATGTTAATGGAGAGAAATGGATAATTCTTATTGCCCATTAGGCGTAGCTAATAGTGGAGTGAAATTCAGTCAGGAAGAAACTTATAGCTCTCCCCTGACTGATATTAGTGATTAGATATCCCTTAATTAACGTCTTTAACTGCCTCAGCAGTTTTATATAAATGAACGTCCATCTGTGGATAAGGAATATTAATCTTATTGGCATCCAGCACACGTTTAAAATCTTCCATTAAATCAAAATAAACATTAGCAAAATCCGCATTTTTAACCCATGCGCGAACCACAAAATTCAGGGAAGATGCTGCCATTTCATTTAAGCGAATAGTAATGCCAAGATCTTTCAGAATACGAGGATCTCGTTCAATAACTTCCCCCAACACCTTCTTCACTAAATCAATATCAGCCTCGTACCCCACGCCAACGATAATCTCAACCCGGCGATTAGGCTCGCGAGAAAAATTGATAATCTCATTAGCAATAACTTTGCTGTTTGGTACCACCACCATTTTGCCATCAACCGTATTTAGCGTGGTGGAGAAAATATGGATACTTTGAATCGTACCGCTGGTAGCGCCGAAAGTAATAAACTCACCAACCCGAAACGGGCGGAAGGTGACCAAAATAACGCCAGCGGCAAAGTTGGACAACGATCCCTGTAAGGCCAGACCTACGGCCAAACCCGCAGCACCTAACACCGCTATGATTGAAGCGGTTTGAACACCGACATGCCCCAAGGCAGCAATAATGGTAAATGTGATGATGCCATAGCGAATCAAAGCTGAAATAAACTGACTAACGGTTGAATCAATACCGCGCGAATTCATCAACTTCATAATAACTTTGGCTATCACACGGGCAATGATTAACCCAATAATAAGAATGACAAATGCAATAGCGATATTAATGGCAGAATCGATCAATAAATTCCTATTTGCCGATAGCCAGTTATCAAAGTGACTAAGTTGGCCGCCAATGTCGATATCATTCATAAAAATGTTCCCCTATTTAACACGCGTTAATAAAACAAAAAACCAAATGACTAATGATAGATGACGCATTATCTTAACAAAGATGGATATTATAGATAATCATGTTGGATTTAAAAATATATTCTCAACACGCTTTGGTAACTGAATAAATTATAAACAATCAAACCGAACACCGCTGAATTTAACAAATGTGGTTAAGCCGATAATAATTCATCAAGTTTTGCTTATTTATCCAACGGTTAGCTTAACCATTAATACAATCGTCATTGACAACGGCAAACAATTCAAAGTAGTTTAACCTTCTATTTAATAATCACTCTTTAGCTTAAAGATAGAGCCATTCACCGAATTCATGGCGGAAATCAGAGTTAAATACCAAAATAATCGATAATCTTAAAAAGATAACAATGGAAGTTCCCCATGTCACAGATGTTAGCTCTTTTATTAATTGTATTAATCTTATATATCGGCGATGCCGTCTCGGTCAGAACTAAAGCATGGATTCCATCAGTTTTCGTTTGTGCCGTATTATTTCTGGTCGGCTATTGGACCTTCTTCCCTAAAGATATTGTCAGTCTGGCGGGTATCACTACCCCCGTCGCCGTGATGATGATGTATTTGCTCATTACCAATATGGGCACCCTACTTTCCTTGCGTGAACTTGCCAGACAATGGAAAACCATCCTGATTTCTCTGGCGGGTATTGCCGGTATTGCCAGCGCAGTATTCGCTACCTGTATCATATTGTTTGACCTTAACACGGCCATTGTCACCATTCCCCCACTGGTTGGCGGTATTGTTTCAGCCATTATTATGTCAAAGGGTGCGGCAGACGCCGGGTTAGTCGATCTATCGGTATTTGCCATTCTGATCTACGTTATGCAAGGATTTGCTGGCTATCCATTAACAGCAATAATGCTGCAACGAGAAGGAAAGCGAGTACTCACAAAATACCGTTCTGGTGAATGGCATGATACGGCTCAGAACACTGCTGCTAGTGATAAACACGAACCAACCACCGTGGTCTCGGATGAGAAAATGCCAAGCATGTTCAGTAAGATTCCGTCTCACTACAACACCAGTTACTTTAAGTTTGTACGACTCGCTTTTATCTCCTATCTGGCTTATCTGGCTTCATCAATAACCGCACCTTACGTCAGCATCAGTCCATTTGTATTGTGTCTGCTATTTGGGGTTATCGCAGCATCCTTCGGTTTTCTGGAAAGACACTCACTGCAAAAAGCCAACGGCTTTGGCTTCGCGGTTATGGTATTGATGCTGTTTATTTTCGATACCTTAAACAGAGCCACACCAGAGATGCTATTACGACTGCTATTCCCCATGGTGGTATTAATTGGCGTAGCCATTGTTGGTATGTTCCTGGTGTCTTGGGTGGTCGGCAAAATTCTGGGGGTTAGCATGGAAATGGCCTTTGCCATTTCGTTAACCGCCTTGTACGGTTTCCCTGCTGATTACATCATTACCAATGAAGCGATTAATGCATTAACCAAAGACGAGAAAGAACGTCAGCTTCTCACTAACCATATGTTAGGGCCGATGCTGGTTGGTGGCTTTATTTCCGTCACCATGGTTTCCGTGGTACTGGCAGGCATCATGGTCGGATACATTGCGCCAATCGCAGGATAAGATATGACATACGCGAATACAGACAGAATTCAGCGCCACCTTGAGCAAATAGCGACATTTACCGCCACGCCAGGTCAGGGAACAACCCGAATGAGCTATAGCGAACAGGGACAACAAGCGCGCGAGTATATTAAAGCGCAAATGCTGGCCGTCGGTTTAACCGTCAGAGAAGATGCCATTGGTAATATTTTTGGCAAACTGGTTGGCCAAGACGCAACGCTTCCTTCGGTTATGATTGGCTCCCATTTTGATTCAGTTCCCAATGGTGGCGCCTTTGATGGCCCTGCGGGGGTGGTTATGGGTCTGGAAATTGCCACCTTATTCCATGAGCATAAATTGACTCCGCATTACCCGTTAGAAGTTGTCGCATTAGTGGAAGAAGAAGGCGCCAGCTTTGGCCGAGGGTTGCTGGCCTCCTGTGCTATTGCAGGTAAAGTCAGTGCGGATGAACTCCATACTTTACGCGACGCTCAAGGCATTTCTGCCGCAGCTCGTATGGCTGACGTTGGATTTAATGCCGATGACGTTAGCAGCGTTATTCGCTCACCCGACTCTCTAAAAGCCTTTATTGAGCTGCATATCGAACAGGGGCCAGTGTTAGAACAGCATGGTACAGATATCGGATTAGTCGATGTCATTGTCGGCATAACCCAGTTAGTAGTTACTATCAGTGGTAAAGCTGGACATGCCGGCACCACACCAATGGATAACCGTCAGGATGCACTGGTCGTTGCCAGCCGAGTTGTCAGCCAAGTCGGTGATTTTGCTCGTCAGGCTGGCGAAGCAACCGTCGCAACCGTCGGTAAACTTCAGGTCTTCCCTAACGGTGCAAACGTAATCCCTAACAAGGTCGTTTTCACCGTGGATATCCGTTCCAAAAGCGAAGAAAAACTGAATCAGGTCATTGCGTTGACCAAAGGCTGTATTCAGCAAAATAGTGGTGAAGGTATTACTGTTCAGGTCGAGCAACCGCTCTATGTATCGCCGACACCACTTAATCCTGGACTGCATCAACGTTTACAAAAACACAGCGACCAATTGGGACTAAGTAGCCGTACAATGGTGAGCGGTGCCGGACATGATGCCATGATTTTTGCTGGCATCACCGACGTCGGTTTAGTTTTTGTTCCCAGCCGCAATGGGTTAAGCCATCATCCGGATGAGTGGACAGATTATGAACAAATCCAAAAGGGCGTAGACGTCATTTTTCATACGGTAAAAGAGATAACAGAGGCAACTCAGCATGACTAATTCAAATATCGCGGCATCCATTAAACAACATTTGGATCAAATGATCGCGTTCCGCCGTGATTTACACGCTCACCCAGAGCTACCGTGGGAAGAAGTTCGTACAACCCAAAAAATCGCCGAAGCGCTGGAAGCCATTGGTATTCCTTTCCGCCTGACTAAGCCAACCGGCATTATTGCCGATATCAAAGGTGGCAAGCCGGGTAAAACCGTGGCTTTGCGCGCTGATATCGACGCCCTGCCGGTATTAGAACTCAATGATAGCCTGAGCTATAAATCTCAGACAGCGGGTAAAATGCATGCTTGTGGTCACGATGCGCATACAGCAATGTTACTTACCGCAGCCAAAGCACTATATGAAAACAGAGAACAGTTGCGCGGTAATGTTCGTCTGATTTTTCAACCCGCAGAAGAAATTGCTCAGGGCGCCATCGAAATGATTAAGCAAGGCGCGCTTGAGGGGGTAGATAATGTGTTTGGTATGCATATTTGGTCTACCTCTCCTTCTGGAAAAATTTCCTGTAATGTTGGCTCTACCTTTGCTTCTGCCGATCTATTAAAAGTGACCTTTAAAGGCCGCGGCGGGCATGGCTCCATGCCGGAAGCCTGCGTTGATGCTGCGGTTGTCGCTTCCTCTTTCGTCATGAACCTACAGGCTATCGTTTCCCGTGAAACCTCTCCGCTGGAGCCTGCGGTAGTAACCATTGGAAAAATGGAAGTTGGTACCCGTTTCAACGTTATTGCCGAAAATGCCGTATTAGACGGTACCGTTCGCTGCTTTAATCTCGCGACTCGTGAACGCCTTAAAGCGGCACTGGAACGTTATGCTGAACACACTGCCGCCATATATGGCGCAACCGCCAAAGTAGAATATATTTACGGTACATTACCGGTGATCAACGAAGAACGCAGTGCTCTATTGGCGCAATCCGTCGTACGTAGCGCATTTGGCGATGACACGTTGTTTACCGAAAAGCCAACCACGGGCGGTGAAGACTTCAGCTTCTATATTGAAAATATTCCCGGCTGTTTTGCTCTGGTCGGTTCCGGCAATGCTGATAAAGGCACTGACTGGGCACATCACCATGGTTGCTTTAACATTGATGAAGATGCGATGGCTAAAGGGGCGGAGTTCTATGCACAATATGCCTGGAGCTACCTGCAACAGGACAGTTTCTGATTATTGTTAGTCCCTTTAAGTACTAAAACAAAACCCCGGCAGTTTCCTGCCGGGGTTTTAAGTACTATCGGTTAGTAATCGAATACGATTACAGTACGTTGATGCAGTTCAGTTCTTTAAATGCTTTCTCTAAACGAGCAATCATGGTGACCTGACCAGCACGTAACCATGCGCGTGGATCATAGTATTTCTTGTTTGGTTTATCTGCACCTTCAGGGTTACCCAATTGGCCTTGCAGATAGCCTTCATTTTTCTTGTAGTATTCCAGAACACCTTCCCATGTTGCCCATTGGGTGTCGGTATCGATATTCATTTTAACTACGCCATAGCTAACAGCTTCTTTAATTTCTTCGGCACTAGAACCTGAACCACCGTGGAAGACGAAATCCAGACTGTTGTGCGGCAGGTTATGTTTCTTGGAAACGTATTCTTGTGAGTTGTGCAGAATTTTTGGCGTCAGTTGCACGTTACCCGGCTTATAAACGCCGTGAACGTTACCGAAAGAAGCGGCAATGGTGAAACGTGGACTAATCGCGCTTAATTTTTCATAAGCGTAATCAACGTCTTCTGGCTGAGTATATAGCGCAGAGTTATCCAGATGGCTGTTATCTACGCCATCTTCTTCACCACCGGTGCAGCCCAGTTCGATTTCTAGCGTCATGCCAATTTTAGCCATACGCTTCAGGTATTTGCTACAGATCTCGATATTTTCTTCCAGCGACTCTTCTGACAGATCAATCATATGAGAAGAGAACAGCGGTTTACCGGTTTCAGCAAAGTGTTTTTCACCGGCATCTAACAAGCCATCTAACCATGGTAAAAGTTTTTTCGCACAGTGGTCAGTATGCAGAATAACCGGCACACCATAATGCTCGGCCACCAGGTGCACATGTTTAGCACCAGAAATGGAACCCACAATAGCATTACCCTGACCTTCCAGTTTCATGCCCTTACCGGCGATAAACTGAGCACCACCATTGGAAAACTGAATGATAACCGGAGCGCGAACTTTCGCCGCTGCTTCAATAACCGCGTTGATAGAATCAGTACCTACGCAGTTTACTGCAGGTAATGCGAAATTATTCTCTTTAGCAATTTTGAAGACTTTCTGAACATCATCACCAGTGATCACACCCGGTTTTACGAAATCAAAAATTTTAGACATGCTACTCGTCCTATTTTTCATTGGTTATTGATGGATAAAAAACACCTTATCCGATAAATAATAGAAGAAACGGGAGGCATTTGCCTCCCGTCATATTGGATTAACCTTTTGCACGTTCTTCTAGCATCACAACAGCCGGAAGTTTTTTGCCTTCAACAAACTCAAGGAAAGCACCTCCGCCCGTTGAGATATAAGAAATTTTATCTGCGATACCGAACAGGTCGATTGCTGCCAGCGTATCACCACCACCGGCGATAGAGAAAGCGTCACTCTCAGCGATAGCCTGAGCAATGATTTCAGTACCTTTACGGAAGTTAGGGAATTCAAATACACCTACCGGGCCATTCCATAGAATAGTTTTGGCATTTCTCAAAATAGCCGCCAACTCTTCGGCAGAAGCATCACCCAGATCAAGAACCTGCTCATTATCTTTAATATCAGCAACAGACTTCATGGTAGCCGCTGCAGTTTCAGAAAACTCCGTTGCAACACGAACATCGGTAGGAACAGGAATATGGCAGTTTTCCATCAGCTTTTTCGCTTCAGGAATCAGATCCGCTTCATACAGGGACTTACCTACATTGTGGCCTTGAGCTGCAATAAAGGTATTGGCGATACCACCACCAACCACTAACTGGTCAGCAATATTAGATAGAGAACCTAAAACCGTCAGTTTAGTTGATACTTTAGAACCACCAACGATAGCCACCATCGGACGAGCCGGGTTACCTAATGCTTTACCCAACGCTTCCAGTTCACCAGAAAGCAGTGGACCTGCACAGGCAACCGGCGCATATTTACCAACGCCATGGGTTGAAGCCTGAGCACGGTGAGCAGTACCAAACGCATCCATCACGAAAACATCACACAGGGCGGCATATTTTTTGGATAACGTTTCTTCGTCTTTTTTCTCGCCTTTATTGAAGCGAACGTTTTCCAAAACAACTAACTCACCTTCTGCGACATCAACACCGTCTAAATAATCTTTCGCTAAACGCACTGGCGCTTTGATGGCTGCTTTTAAGTAGTTAACCACTGGTAATAAAGAAAACTCTTCATTATATTCACCTTCAGTCGGACGACCCAGGTGAGAAGTCACCATAACGCGAGCACCCTGCTTCAGCGCTAATTCGATAGTCGGCAGTGATGCACGAATACGGGCATCAGACGTTACTTTGCCATCTTTCACCGGCACGTTAAGGTCAGCGCGAATCAGTACACGTTTACCCGCCAAATCCAAATCAGTCATCTTAATTACAGTCATTGTGAATCCTCTTGTTAATTCTCTTAAAGTTACCAGCGTCCAGTCGCCCCATCAGCACTCACCCGGCCCCGGCTAAACTCGATCAAATAGCGCTGTTATTTAATAAAAATTACTTACCGCACATGATATCAGCAGATGGCTAAACTCTAAACTAACATCATGGCTAAAAATATTTAACATACCGGACAAACGATGTTGCGAATGATAACACGAAAAGTATAACTAAGATTAACTGACCTATTCTATTCGTGATATCGCCGCTTGTCTGTGATATCCCTAGCGAATTGTCCGTATCAACGGCTATCGCAAGGTTCTACTCGCAAATCCTTGTTGTTTCGCGCCCAAACTGAAACGCTTCAGCAAGTAGCTACAGATTACGAAAATCTCGCCGCGATTACCACAGAATAATGTTTCAGTAGCCCAAAAAATCTATCAAGGTGAAAACAGAAAGAGGAAAGAAAAATTGCCATTAATATTAGAGAGGAGTTTAAAGCTTGCAACGACCAATGAAACAAAAAGCCCCGATATTGATATCAGGGCTTTTGATTGATAACAAAGTCCGAATACACGCAATCGGAGGGAGAGGGTTCTGTTGGGGTCGTAGCTGGCTTGCCAGCCGAAGCGCCCCTAAGAAGCCTAGGCCCGACGCTCGTTGAATTCAAATTAAATGACTTTGTCAGCAGTTTCAGCCCCGATATAACTATCGGGGCTAGCTACACGTTAAAACAATCTTACTTCAACAACGCACGCGCATGCGTCAGCACGTTATCCACCGTAAAGCCAAACTCAGCAAACAGCTGGTCTGCCGGTGCAGATTCACCAAAGCTGTGCATGCCTACGATACGGCCATTTAAGCCCACATACTTGAACCAGAAATCGGCAATACCCGCTTCCACGGCCACGCGAGCGCTTACCGCTGATGGCAGCACCGACTCACGGTAGTTCTCATCCTGACGGTCAAACACTTCGGTTGATGGCATGGAAACCACGCGCACCTGACGACCTTCTGCCGTCAGTTTCGCCGCCGCATCAACCGCCAGACTCACTTCAGAGCCAGTGGCAATCAGAATCAGCTCAGGCACTCCAGCGCAATCCTTCAGGATATAGCCGCCCCGCGCCACGTTCGCCAATTGCTCCGCGGTGCGCGGCTGTTGAACCAGATTCTGACGAGAGAAGATAAGCGCACTTGGGCCAGTTAAATGCTCAATGGCATATTTCCACGCCACTGCCGATTCAACCTGGTCACACGGACGCCATGTGCTCATATTTGGCGTCAGACGCAAACTGGCCATTTGCTCTACCGGCTGGTGCGTTGGACCATCTTCACCCAGACCAATGGAGTCGTGGGTATAGACAAACACGCTGCGAATTTTCATCAGCGCCGCCATGCGTACCGCGTTACGGGCATATTCCATAAACATCAGGAAGGTGGCGCCGTAAGGAATAAATCCGCCGTGTAGCGCAATCCCGTTCATGATGGCCGACATACCAAACTCACGTACGCCGTAATGGATATAGTTACCCGCCAGGTCGTCAACAATTGACTTCGAGCCCGACCACATGGTCAGGTTGCTGGGTGCCAGGTCGGCAGAGCCACCAAGGAATTCCGGTAACACTTTACCAAAGGCTTCCAGGGCATTCTGTGAGGCTTTACGGCTGGCAATGTTGGCTGGGTTAGCCTGAAGCTGTTCAATAAACGTCTGCGCTTCGCTGGCCCAGTTCGCCGGTAGTTCATGATTCACACGACGTTTAAACTCAGCGGCTAAAGCTGGATGGGCGGCCTGATAGGCGGCAAACTGCTTATCCCACTGCTGTTCTTTGGCCTGACCGGCGGCTTTCGCATCCCAGTCGGCATAGATATCTTGAGGAATAACAAACGGCTCATATTTCCAGCCCAATGCTTCACGGGTAGCGGCTACTTCAGCGGCTCCTAACGGTGCACCATGGCTATCGTGAGTACCGGCCTTATTCGGTGAACCGAAACCAATCACGGTTTTACACATTAAAAGAGAAGGCTTGCCGGTTTCTTTTTGTGCTTGCTCAACCGCCTGACGGATAGCGTCTGCATCATGGCCATCAATACCGCGAATAACGTGCCAGCCATAGGCTTCAAAACGCATCGCCGTATCATCGGTAAACCAGCCCTCAACGTGTCCGTCGATAGAGATACCGTTGTCATCATAAAACGCAATCAGTTTGCCCAGCTTCAGGGTCGCTGCCAGTGAGCAAGCTTCATGGGAAACCCCTTCCATCATGCAGCCATCACCCATAAAGGTATAAGTGTAATGGTCGACAATCTCATGGTTTGGACGGTTAAACTGCGCCGCTAAGGTACGTTCAGCAATCGCCATACCCACCGCATTACAGATACCCTGACCTAGCGGGCCGGTAGTGGTTTCTACGCCCGGTGCATAGCCGTATTCCGGATGGCCCGGGGTGCGCGAATGGAGCTGACGGAACTGCTTCAGGTCATCAATAGACAGGTCATAACCGGTCAGGTGCAGCAGGCTATAAATCAGCATCGAGCCATGGCCGTTGGAAAGTACAAAGCGGTCGCGATTCACCCAGTTAGGGTTGGTTGGATTATGGTTCAGGAAACCGCGCCACAGCACTTCGGCGATATCCGCCATGCCCATCGGGGCACCGGGATGGCCGGAATTGGCCTTTTGCACCGCATCCATACTCAGGGCGCGGATAGCGTTAGCGAGTTCTTTATGAGAAGGCATTATTAACTCCATTTTAGGATTGGAATACGAGGGTCTGGCTCAAAATAGGGAAAAACTGGCTTATCTTCTCAAGCCAGCACGAAAACGGCAACCCCGATCTAGTCGTGTGAAATAAATCATAATTAACAATAAAAAGATATTTATGATTTATTACATATTCTCGTCTCATTTACTCATGACATGCCCACTCTTTATTGGTATTATCCGCTAGCTGGATAGGACCAGTCTCGAAGGCTTAAAAATCATATAATCATAGGAAGATAGTTTTATGAAATTACGTTCTACTTTAATGGCATTGACTTTAGCATCAGCAACCATGTTAGCTGGTTGTCAAAACGGTAGTCTTGGCGATGCTTTAGTTTCCTCTGTTACAATTAGTGATGGTGAAGTAAAGGCCCTTTCTGACCAATCTTGTGCACAAATGGACTCAGAATCCAAAATTGCTGGCAAAAACAGCAAATACACCAAGCGCCTGAACAAAATTGCCAAGAAATTAGGCAATAATGTTAATGGTCAACCATTAAACTATAAGGTATACCTAACTGAAGACGTAAACGCATGGGCAATGGCTAACGGCTGTATCCGTGTTTATAGCGGTCTGATGGATTTAATGACTGATGACGAAGTAACTGGTGTAATCGGTCACGAAATTGGTCACGTTGAATTAGGCCATACCAAGAAAAGATTCCAGGTTGCGATCGCATCAAACAAAGCTGCTGGATTTGCAACTGATTTACTGAACAAGCATGCCGGTAAAGTAACTGAACTTATCAGTGCTGACCAGATCTCTGGTTTTGCCCACCAAATCGTTAATGCTCAATTCTCTCAATCACAAGAATCTGAAGCTGATGGTTATTCTTACGACTACCTGAAAGCTAGAAAACTGAACACTAAAGCTCTGGCAACAGCGTTTGATAAACTAGGCGGTGGTGACGCTAGCTTAATGAGTTCTCACCCAGGTTCTAAAGAGCGTGCTGATGCAATCAGAGCACGTATCTCTGCTGACGGCGGTAAATAAGACCTGAAAGATTAATGCATTGAACGCCAAGGCGATCGGTGCATTATCTGACAAGCCTTAAATCCGGAGCAATTATATTCCTCCGGATTTTTTGTTTCTGCTTTCCTGACCAAATCTCATAACCTCGATATCAGCCACAAAATCGCCAACATATATATGCTAGCCTGCCACAACTGAGTAACATCATTACGGTAACTGCTAATCAATAAAAGCATTCGACGTTGCGTTATATTTTGCCAACATCATGATTATCAACTATCTTTTATCTATATCCTGCCATGATACAGGCTCACTGTATTGCCTATAACGTTATTCAGGCTGACATAATATCGAATAAACCATCAATGATATGTAAAGGAGTAGTCTTATGAGTCAAGTGAAACATGTAGCTGTTTTAGTCGGCAGCTTGCGCAAAGAATCTATCAACAAGAAGATCGCTCTGGCTTTGGCTAAACTGGCTCCCTCTTCTATCAAACTTGAAATTGTCGAGATCGGCGATTTACCACTCTATAGCGAAGATATTGACGTCACCCCTGCTCCGGCTCAATACACGGCATTCAGAAATAAAATCAAAGCGGCGGATGCTGTGCTGTTTGTTACCCCGGAATATAATCGTTCAGTACCGGCGGCCTTAAAAAATGCCCTTGATGTCGGCTCCCGCCCGTATGGTCAAAGTGCCTGGTCGGGTAAGCCTGGTGCGGTAGTTAGTGCTTCCCCTGGCGCTATTGGCGGCTTTGGTGCCAATCACCACCTACGTCAGTCACTGGTGTTTTTGAATATCCCTTGTATGCAGCAGCCAGAAGCTTATATCAGCAATGCTGGAACAATTTTTGAAGAAAGCGGAGCACTCACCGAGAGAACCAAAGGTTTCCTGCAAAGCTTTATCGATGCCTATGCAGACTGGGTTATGCTGCAAACCCGCACACCAAAATAACAGCTCAATAAAAAAGCCGGTTGAGAATGCTCTCAGCCGGCTTTTTCAATTACAGTTTTGGCACTACTTTTTTGCTGCCTGTATATACAGCATATCCAACGCAACCGTTGCAGCCGCCAACGCGGTAATCTCAGCATGATCGTAAGATGGCGCAACTTCCACCACATCCATACCAACAATATTCAGCGATTGTAGTCCACGCAGAATTTTCAAAGCGCGATCGGAAGTCAGTCCACCGCATACTGGCGTGCCGGTACCCGGAGCAAAAGCCGGATCAAGGCAGTCAATATCAAACGTCAGATAAACCGGTAAATCCCCTACGATCTGTTTAATCTGGGCAACCACTTCATCCACACCACGCTCGTTAACCTGAGCCGCATCCAAAACGGTAAATCCATTATCTGCATCATGCTCAGTACGAATACCTATTTGCACCGAGTGGTTTGGATCAATTAAGCCTTCATTTGGCGCATGATAGAACATGGTACCGTGGTCAAACTTACTGCCATTGGAGTAGGTATCCGTATGGGCATCAAAATGCACCAGCGCCATTTTGCCGAACTGTTTGGCATGAGCTCGTAGCAAAGGCAGAGTAACAAAGTGATCGCCACCAAAAGTAAGCATACGCTTACCGGCTGACAGAAGGCGTTCGGCATGCGCCTGAAGCTGCTCGCTCATATCCTGAGCGTCACCAAAGTTGAAAACCACATCGCCGCAGTCAACCACTTTCAGCTTATTTTTCAGCTTAAACGACCACGGCCAGCGGCTGGATTCCCAAGCCAGATTGGTGGAGACCTGACGAATCGCTGCCGGCCCATGGCGCGCACCGGAACGGCCTGAAGTCGCCATATCAAAAGGAACACCGGTGATAACCCACTCAGCATCACTTTCATACGGCTGGAAGTTCAGCGGAAAACGTAAAAAACCAAAAGCATTGGAGACCAGTGAATTATCAGCCTTATTACCCAGCGTGCTATTCATCGTATTCCTCAGAATGTCAGTGCTTACTTCATGCCGTGATGTAACATAACAACAGAAAGCAAACGAATTACCGATAAAAAAATCCCTCCGCGTCAGAATCATGCACCCGACGAGAAAGGGATTTTTTAGAAAATGGATTAATGATACCAAGCTGAATTATGGTCTGGATTCTATTCATCTTCAAGAAAAATCCTTGAGAAACGACCCTCGCCCTTTTACTTAAAATAAATATATTTATCAGTTAATTAGACTCACCCGGCTATATTAACTAATAATATTCGGTACGTAATATTAAGATATAACAACCTATTTGCTAGTAGTATATAACTAAGATCACACCTGAATTGGGCTTTCACATGGTAGAAATGACATCGGTAATTGTACTGTTTTTCTTAATTCTGGATCCATTAGGGAATCTGCCGATTTTTATGTCGATTCTGAAGCATCTTGATGCTAAACGCCGTCGCATTATCGTTATCAGAGAAATGATCATTGCGCTGGTCATCATGATGATCTTCTTATTTACCGGCGAACAGATACTCGGCTTTCTTAATCTACGCACCGAAACCGTCTCCATTTCAGGGGGGATCATACTTTTCCTGATCGCCATTAAAATGATTTTTCCCTCTGCCGAAAGCAGTTCTGTATCCGGGTTACCTGTAGGTGAAGAACCTTTTCTGGTACCGATGGCAATCCCGTTGGTTGCTGGCCCTTCAATACTGGCATCGCTCATGCTGATGTCCCATCAATACCCTAATCGACTGGGTTACCTGGCCATTGCTTTGCTTATTGCCTGGGCACTGTCGGCCATTATCCTGATGATGTCAGATTTATTCTTGCGAATTCTGGGTGAAAAAGGTGTTAATGCACTGGAGAGGTTGATGGGATTAATACTGGTGATGATATCAACTCAGATGTTTCTGGATGGGATACGTACCTATTTGCAGGGCTAGACCCTCTGCTGATAAAAACTAACTGGGTGGATACCTGTTAGCATCCACCCATTAACGACTGAGTTACTCATCTTCCAGATAAGTATAGCCATATAGGCCAGCTTCAAACTCCTGCAGGAACTGCGCTTCAAGATCCGGACTCAGATTAGCGTTCTTAATCTGCTCTTGATAACGAGTCATCAGGGTTTTTGGATCGAGCTGAACATATTCCAGCATCTCAGCAACGGTGTTGCCTTCCTCTGATTGTTCAACTTCAACGGTCCCATCAGCGAAAACAAATACGTCTACTGATGCTGTATCACCAAACAGGTTGTGCATATTGCCCAAAATTTCCTGATAGGCACCTACCATAAAGAAGCCCAATAACGGTGGATTATCGGCATCATACGGTGGCATTGGCATGGTGGTCGCCATACCGTCACCATCAATATAATGATCAATAGCCCCATCAGAGTCGCAAGTGATATCCAGAAGTACCGCACGACGCTCAGGATCTTTATCCAAACCACTCAATGGTAAAACCGGGAACAGCTGATCGATACCCCATGCATCAGGCATTGACTGAAATAGTGAGAAGTTAACGTACAGCTTATCCGCCATACGTTCATCCAGCTCATCAATAATTGGACGGTGAGCCCGATTACTAGGATCAAGCTGTAACTGAATCTGATGGCAAATCGCCAGATACAGTTGTTCAGCATAAGCGCGATAAGTGAGATCCAACATGCCATGAGCATACTGAGTATGAACATCGTTCAGATCCAGTTGGCTATCATGCAGCCATTCACGCAAAGAACGGCGGTTATCCGGCTCATGCATTTCCAACCAGGTATCCCATAAACTGCACAAAGCACGCGGCGCATTTTCATCCGGCGGCTGCGGCGCATCAAACTCGTTACGCTCAATCCCAATAACGTTAGACACTAATACCGTATGATGAGCAGTTACCGCCCGGCCTGACTCGGTAATCACCGTTGGATGCGGTAAGCCATGTTCATTACAGGCTTCACCAATTCCCCAAATCACATTATTGGCATACTCATTCAAACCGTAATTAACTGAACAGTCCGATTGGGAACGGGTACCTTCATAGTCCACCCCAAGTCCACCACCCACGTCAAAGCATTGAATATTCACACCTAATTTATGCAGTTCAACGTAGAAGCGCGCCGACTCACGCACGCCGGTTGCGATATCACGAATATTCGAAAGCTGAGATCCTAAATGGAAATGCAGTAGTTGCAGGCTGCTTAGGCAATCTTCTTTACGCAGCATATCCACCAGCGTCAAAACCTGTGATGCTGACAGACCAAATTTAGACTTATCACCACCGCTGGCCTGCCATTTACCAGAGCCTTGAGATGCCAAACGAGCACGTACACCGAGACGTGGAACCACATCCAGACGTTTTGCTTCTTCCAGCACCATATTAATCTCAGACATTTTTTCAATGACCAGATAAACCTTATGGCCTAGCTTTTCACCCATCAACGCCAGACGGATATATTCCCGGTCTTTATAACCGTTACAAACAATCACCGAACGGGTAAAACCGGCATGGCCCAACACCGCCATTAACTCGGCCTTTGAACCAGCTTCCAGACCTAGAGGCTCACCAGAATTCACCAGCGACTCGATAACTCTGCGCTGCTGATTCACTTTAATCGGGTAAACCAGAAAGTAGTTGCCTTCATAACCAAACGATTCACGAGCGCGCTTAAACGCGGCATTAATAGAACGCAAACGGTGCTGAAGTATTTGTGGGAAACAGAACAAAGACGGCAAACGCTGTCCCTTTTCCTTCATTTCCTGCACCAAATTAGCCAGATCCACCCGTGCTTCGGGCATATCAGGATCTGGACAAACAGTAATATGGCCTGAATGATTCACACCATAGTAGCCACCCCCCCAGTGAGCGACGTTATAAGTACGCATCATTTTGCTTGCGGAACCGTTTGTCATAACAACATAAGCCTCTTAGAACCTGGAGCGCAGGACAAAACGCTCTGAGTAACTGAACGGTGAAAATCACCCGATTATTTCATATTTCTCAGGACAGCACTGGTGGGTAACTCCCCTGACGATACGACCGCCTAAGGATAGACGATAATATTGCCATTTCATATTGTTAATAGCCCGATCCGCCTCAGGACGGCAAAATTTTTGTTTACAGATATGTCAGTCAGATAGCTGTCAATAAGCGAGATAAAAAATCATTAAAAATCAATTAATAAAAAAGATAATATGAATTTAGCGTCAACTGAGTATCTGCCCTATCAGACAGCCTGACAAAACCCCAGTTATCGGTGAAAAAAATGTCGTTATTACAAAGCTAATGATAATTAAACGGTTAGCCGTTGCTACTTGATGCTATCAAGGCGTTAGAGATCACCCGGTTTAGTGAGATAAATGCATCGATATTTTTATCTTAACGGTGTGAGCAGGCAGTGGCAGATTTAACAAAGTTTAGCGAAATAATATAAATTCATTTCATAACAAAAAGTTAATTCACTACAGCCAAAAAACAACTGGTAATCGCGATAGCAAATCCTTAGAATAGCCATCCAGATGTTAATCCGTCTATACTGATTAACCAACATATTTGTAAATCCTTTATCTGCATACGCGTTCTCCTTTTATCGAGTAATTTAGACGCTCTGATTCAGCGCCACCGACAAAGAGAAAACATCGCATCGCATTTAAACAGTCTTAGAGGTAAAAGAATAAATGGCTCAACACCTGTTTACTTCCGAATCCGTATCTGAAGGGCATCCTGATAAAATTGCCGATCAGATATCTGATGCCGTGCTTGATGCAATCCTCGAGCAGGATCCTAAAGCGCGCGTTGCTTGTGAAACCTACATCAAAACCGGCATGGTTTTAGTTGGCGGTGAAATTACCACCTCAGCTTGGGTTGATATCGAAGAGTTAACTCGTCGTACCGTATGTAATATTGGCTATACCCATTCAGATATGGGTTTTGATGCTAACTCTTGCGCCGTGTTAAGCGCGATTGGTAAACAATCTCTGGATATTAATCAGGGCGTCGACCGTACCGATCCACTGGAACAAGGCGCAGGCGACCAAGGCATTATGTTTGGCTATGCCACCAATGAAACTGAAGTGCTAATGCCGGCACCGATTACCTATGCGCACCGTCTGATGGAACGTCAGGCTCAGGTACGTAAAGATGGTACCTTGCCTTGGCTACGTCCAGATGCCAAAAGCCAGGTCACATTCATGTATGACAATGGCAAAATTAGCGGCATCGACGCAGTAGTTCTGTCCACCCAACACGCTGAAAACATTGGTCAGAAAGAGCTGCAAGAAGCCGTGATGGAAAACATCATTAAGCCCGTTTTACCGGCAGAATGGTTATCATCCAACACCAAATATTTTATCAATCCAACTGGCCGCTTTGTTATCGGTGGACCAATGGGTGACTGTGGTTTAACTGGCCGTAAGATTATCGTAGATACCTACGGTGGTGCAGCGCGCCACGGCGGCGGTGCTTTCTCCGGTAAAGATCCCTCTAAAGTTGACCGCTCAGCGGCCTATGCGGCACGTTATGTGGCGAAAAATATCGTTGCCGCGGGTCTGGCCGATCGCTGTGAACTTCAGGTTTCCTACGCTATCGGCGTAGCAGAACCCACCTCTATCATGCTGGAAACCTTTGGTACCGAGAAAGTCTCCCAAGAGCGTTTAATCCAGTTAGTGCGTGAGTTCTTCGATCTGCGTCCTTATGGATTAATTAAAATGCTGGATCTGATTAAACCAATCTATCAGCAAACGGCAGCTTACGGTCACTTTGGTCGCGAGCAGTTCCCATGGGAAGCAACAGATAAAGCCGCGCTGCTGCGCGATGCCGCTGGCATAAAGTAATATAGTAGCCGGTATGATGGCGTGAAGGTAACCTTACCCTCACGCCATTTTTTATTGCCCAATGCGTAGCGCATCGCTATGCTATCGCCATGACCACACTTCGCATTCCTATTGCCAGCCAACAAGCCGTTATGCGCTGCCTACGCCACTATCTGGCACAGGCCAACGCCCACTTAGATAGCCAATATCCTGAGCCTAAAATCACTTACCGCCAACGCGGAACCAGTGCCGGTACGGCTCATCTGACACTTTGGGAAATTAGGCTAAACACTATTCTACTGGTGGAAAACGGCCAGCAATTTATTGATGAAGTCATTCCTCATGAACTGGCACACTTACTGGTCTATCGCCAATTTGGTCGCGTTTCTCCTCACGGTAGTGAATGGCAGTGGATGATGGAAAAAGTGCTTGGCGTACCCGCCAACCGAACCCACAATTTCAACGTACGCTCGGTTCAGGGCAATACCTTTCCCTACTCCTGTCTCTGTCAGACCCACTTATTGACCGTTCGCCGGCACAATAAAATATTGCGTAAAGAGAGCGAATACCGTTGTAAAAAATGCGGACAAATACTCAAGGCTAATAACAATATTTAGCCTAAGGACGAGATCCTGACTTTCGTCAGGATGACGAGGTGAGTATGGCTGCCAGACCTTAATGGAGCGTTGCCTGTTATTCTCTATCGTCATTCTGGTGAAAACCGATACGCGTAGCCGTAGTAAACATTCACATGATGAATGGCCCGAAGAAAGTGCGTAGCGAATCATCTCGATTTAACCTACTAACAACGTTTGGCTTTAGAGCAAAATGACGAGAATAAAGCCGGGATCTGGCCTTCTAACCTAAATATGGTGTAAATTGAACCATCTATTTTTCTGGTGCCGCTGAAACAATGAAACAAATAACCACTGATAATTTATTGCAGTTAAGTGATACCGCCGCCCATGCTGCTCGCTTACGGGCCAACGTCAATTTTCACCCGGAGTTAAACGATCCCGTTCAACGTCTGGCTATTGCAATGGAACCCGGTACCTATATTCGCCCGCATCGTCATCCCCATACTTTTGAGCTATTGCTGCCGTTACGCGGAAGATTTATTGTGCTGAACTATGACGATGAAGGAACCGTTATTCGTAGAGTGGTTTTGGGTGAAGAGTGTGCGGTATTGGAAATGCCAGCCAATACCTGGCATTCAGTGCTTTCATTAGATCATCAGGGCGTGATTTTTGAAGTTAAACAGGGAGGCTATCAGCCAATTGCTGAACAAGACTTTATGTCATGGGCTCCCGCAGAAGGTCAACCCGGTACTCAACAACTGATCGCATGGTATAGCAAAGCCAACGTCGGCGATCGTTATCCCGGCTAATAAGCACCTAAAGACAGGGAGACACTCTGATGGTTCCCTGTTTTCTTTCCTCTAACCATAACCATTTATTAATATTGAAAGCCAAGCAAGGTTGAACTGTCTGGGTTACAATATTAAGCTTATTCAATTCAGTTAATAATTTTATGATTCCTTTGATAAATTGGTTGGATTAGTTTTATTTATCATAGGGATATACCGGAAATAGATTAAAACTATGCGAATTCCCCGCATCTATCACCCCGAACCGCTAACAATAACCAGCGACCTTGCCCTAAGCGACGACGCGGCGAATCACGTCGGTCGAGTACTCCGCATGCAAACCGGCCAACAAATCTGTTTATTTGACGGCAGCAACTTTGTCTTCGATGCTGAAATTACTCAAACCGATAAAAAGCAGGTACGCGTTAAAGTCACCGAGCAACGGTTAGAAGATCTGGAATCACCACTCAACTTTCACCTTGGGCAGGTTATTTCCCGCGGCGAAAAGATGGAGTTTACTATCCAGAAATCGATTGAACTGGGGGTTAATACGATCACTCCTCTCATTTCAGAACGTTGTGGCGTTAAGCTGGACAAAGAAAGACTGGAGAAAAAGGTTCAACAGTGGCAAAAAATAGCCATTGCTGCCTGTGAGCAATGCGGGCGCAACCGCATTCCGCAAATTCGCCCGGTGATGAATCTTGAAGCCTGGTGTGCGGAACCAGAACAGGGTATTAAATTAAACCTGCATCCTCGCGCCAGCCAAAGTATTAATACCTTATCGCTTCCGGTGAAGGATATCCGCCTGCTTATTGGCCCTGAAGGCGGGCTATCACAAGAAGAGATTGATATGACTGCACGCCACCATTTTACAGATATTCTACTCGGCCCTCGGGTTCTGCGGACAGAAACTGCTGCATTAACCGCGATTGCCGCACTACAGATTCGTTTCGGCGATCTGGGATAAAGGAGATATACATGATCAAGCTCGGCATTGTGATGGACCCTATTTCATCCATCAACATCAAAAAAGACTCCAGCTTCGCCATGCTACAAGAAGCGCAAAAGCGTGGCTGGGAGCTTCATTATATGGAAATGAACGACCTTTATCTGCATACCGGTGAAGCTCGAGCCCGTACGCGTAAGCTGTCGGTTCAATATGATAAAGAGCATTGGTTTGATTTTCAGTGTGAACAAGATATTGCCCTACACGATCTTGATGTCATTCTGATGCGTAAAGACCCGCCGTTCGACACCGAATATATTTACGCCACCTATATTCTGGAGCGAGCCGAAGTAAAAGGTTCGCTGATCGTTAATAAACCTCAAAGCCTGCGCGACTGTAATGAAAAACTGTTTACCGCTTGGTTCCCAGAACTTACGCCATCGACGCTGGTTTCCCGCAGTGCGGAGCATATCCGTAAATTCTATGCTGAACACGGCGATATCATTCTGAAACCGCTGGACGGTATGGGTGGTTCCTCGATCTTCCGCGTCAAACCAAACGATCCTAACCTGTCAGTCATTATTGAAACCCTGACGGAACTCGGTACTCGTTACTGCATGGCGCAAAACTTTGTTCCTCAAATCACCGATGGAGATAAACGCGTTCTGGTGGTTGATGGAGAACCTGTTCCCTACTGTCTGGCCCGTATTCCCAAGCAGGGCGAAACTCGTGGCAATCTAGCCGCAGGTGGACGAGGCGAAGCTAGACCATTAAGTGAAAGCGACTGGAAAATCGCCCGCAGTGTCGCGCCAATCCTGAAAGAGAAAGGTTTAGTGTTTGTTGGTCTGGATATCATCGGCGATAAATTAACCGAGATTAACGTCACCAGCCCAACCTGTATCAAAGAGATTGAAGCCGCATTCCCTGACGTTTCTATTACTGGTATGTTAATGGACGCTATTGAGCAACGTCTGAAGAAATAGTCATATCGAATCAATAAATTCGCTAAATATCACTCTGGTTTCTGAATTTCGAGATCCAGAGTCGATTTTTAGCGCCAAAATCATTCATTCTGAGCAACATCGAACCTCTAAATTTGTTATAATTCTCACAGGATGGCTGTGTTCATCCCTTTTTTTTATTTAGTCGGTGGTTTAACACGATGAACTTACAGCATCATTTTCTTATTGCTATGCCTACTCTGGAAGATCCCAACTTCAGCCATTCTGTGGTGTATATTTGTGAACACAATAAAAATGGTGCCATGGGGCTGGTAATTAACAAACCTCTGGGGCATCTGATAGTACAGGAAATTCTGGCCAAGTTAGACATCGATCCGATACCAAGAACCTCGAATCTTCATCTCAACAGTCCGGTACTGGATGGTGGGCCGCTGGCCGATGACCGAGGGTTTATTCTTCATACCCCGATGCAAAAATTCTCATCCAGCATTCAAATTTCTGATGATGTCATGATCACCTCTTCTAAAGACGTGCTGGAAACGTTGGGAACCGCCTCTCAACCACCGGAGGCATTAGTCGCCTTGGGCTATTCAGGTTGGGAAGCTGGCCAGCTAGAGCGAGAATTACTGCAAAATAGCTGGCTGACGGTGGAAGCCGATAGCAATATCCTGTTTCACACCCCTATCGAGCAACGCTGGCAGGCCGCAGCAGGCAAGCTGGGCGTCAATATCCACACCATTGCTCGACATGTAGGTCATGCATAATGGCTAATCGCACGGTTTTAGGATTTGATTTTGGCACTAAAAGTATTGGCGTAGCAATTGGTCAGGAGATCACTGGCACCGCCAGACCGCTTACCTCATTCAAAGCTAAAGAGGGCGTTCCTGACTGGCAGCAAATTGAAAAACTGCTGAAAGAGTGGCTGCCGGATTTAGTTGTGGTAGGACTGCCGTTAAATATGGATGGCACCGAGCAACCCGTTACCGCACAGGCCAGAAAATTTGCCAACCGCATTCACGGGCGTTTCGGCGTACAAATAGCCTTACATGATGAACGGCTAAGTACCGTGGAAGCGAAAGCCGATCTCTTCGATCGCGGAGGCTTCAGAGCCTTAAACAAAGGAAGCGTAGATGCCGCTTCCGCCGTCATTATTTTAGAAAGCTGGTTTGAACAGCAGTTAGGCTAACTCCCTATTACTTCAATAGGTTATCCAGCGTACCACCCCAATCAATGCTCAACTTAATGTTACAGGCCTGAGTCGCAGAATAATACACGGTATATCCCTGACGATTAGAGGTGCCTTTATATTCAGGTATCTCGCCGCAGCCGGTAATCACGTAATCGGTATTTGGCAAAGGAATTGAGTTTCCTGCCCCCAGTAAAGCAAAGTACTTACCGTACTCCCCTTGCCCGACCTTCTCTACCAACACATAATCGTTGGCGTTTAACTGGGTTCTGCTAACAATTTTTGCCGCACGCCCCTGGGCATCGGTCTTGCCAAACAGCGGTTTTTGAAACGCCGGATCGACTTCACCCTCTTTAATGACCACTAGATAAAAAGGTGTATTCGCCATTGGCTGATTTGTTTTTGGCTCCAGTAAACCAACGGTAATTTCAAACGTGCCTTCAGAACCATAGGTCGGTAATGTATTGTTATAATACCAATACCCACCACCGCCAATGCCCGCCAACAGAATTAATGCTACAACCCAACGTAATGCTTTCACTGCTTAATATTCCTTTTTATTACCTTGCTATGAATGGCGCCTACCCATAAAACAATAAATAGTTCAGCACATTTCAGCATAATAACAAAACCGTTTCTGGAATAAAGTCAGCTACCCCTCAATAACGCCTTCAGATACCAACTTAGCTCGATTTTGTTCCATAGTTTGCATACCTGTAGCCATTCCGGTCTGCAATAACGTTTGTAGTTGGTGACCTTTTCCCTCGCGAATCATATTGCTGACCGCTGGCGTATTTATCAGAACTTCGAATGCGGCAACTCGCCCTCCCTGACGGCAAGGAAGAAGCTGCTGGCAAACAACCGCGCGCAAGCTGGCGGCCAGTTGGCTGGCAACAAACTGTTTCTCTTCCGCCGGAAATACATCCAGGATTCGCTCAACGGACTGTATTGCTGAGCCGGTATGCAACGTGGCAAATACCAGATGCCCGGTTTCCGTCGCCGTTAACGCCAACCGTATGACTTCGGCATCACGCAGTTCACCGAGCAAGATAATATCTGGATCCTGACGCAACGCCGCATGCAGCCCCAGAGAGAATGAATTAACGTGAATCCCTATCTCTCGCTGTTGAATCAGGCTTTGCACACTATGGTGAATAAACTCAATGGGATCCTCCAACGTAATAATATGGCGAGATTGGTGGTGATTGATCTCAGCAATTAATGCCGCCAGCGACGTCGATTTCCCACTTCCCGTCGCCCCGGCCACAATAATCAAACCATGACGACGGCTCAACAGCTCAATTAACGCCGGGGGTATTCGTAGCGCTTCAGGTCTTGGAATTTCCGAACGGATAAAACGCAAGGCGGCGGATATCCCAGACCGCTGGCTGAAAATATTCGCCCTTAAACGCGTGCCATTCACCACCATAGCGCAATCCAGTTGACCATCTTGTTGGAATATCTGCCGCTGTTCGTCATTCAACATCGCCAAAAGCTGCTCTGACAACGATTCATTCGGCAACAAACTAGCGCCACAATGTTGTAAATCACCATTTACTCTCAATACGGCTAAATGCCCGGCGGAAAGATGCAGATCGGAGGCATTTTGCTTTACACTATAGGCAATTAATTCACATAGATTCATAAACGGGTTCCCTGAATAGACTTATGACGACTATCCAACAGAATCTTGCCGCGGTTAGGCAGAAAATTGCCGTCGCAGCACAACAATGCGATCGTTCTCCAGAAGAAGTTCAGCTACTTGCAGTTAGCAAAACCAAACCTGTAGCGGCGATTCAGGAAGCGATTGACGCCGGACAACGACAATTTGGCGAAAACTATGTACAGGAAGGCGTCGATAAAATTGCGCATTTCAATACCACACCTTTTGCCAACCAGTTGGAATGGCACTTTATCGGCCCTTTACAATCAAATAAAAGCCGTTTAGTCGCCGAACACTTCCATTGGATGCATACTCTGGATCGGGAAAAAATCGCTCATCGGTTAAACGAACAGCGACCGGCTGATATGCCGCCATTAAACGTGCTGATTCAAATTAATATCAGCGATGAACAAAGCAAGTCCGGCATTTCGCTAACAGAACTTCCTCAACTGGCACAGCAAATTAGCCAGTTACCTAATCTGGTATTTAGAGGATTAATGACTATTCCGGCACCTGAACCGGATCCTGCGCATCAATTGGCGGTATTTCAGCAAATGACCCAAGCATTTAACCAGTTGAAGTCCGAGCACCCACAAATAGATACCTTATCGATGGGCATGACCGATGATATGGCTAATGCCATTCGAGCCGGTAGCACCATGGTGCGCATTGGCACCGCTATTTTCGGTGCACGTGATTACGCTTAATTCGCGGGAATGATTCATTGGTTATCCGTGTGAAAACGAATAAAGAGAGACTTATCATGCAACATCGTAACATTGCGTTTATTGGTGCTGGCAATATGGCCAAAGCGATTATCTCCGGTTTAGTCAACAACGGTTATCCTGCTCAGTTGATTACCGCGACATCCCCTTCCATGAAGCAGGATGGCCCGCTGCATAACCAATACGGCATCAACTGCAGTAACGACAATATCGCCAGCGTTCGTCAGGCCGATGTAGTGGTATTAGCGGTAAAGCCGCAAATGATGGCGGAAGTCTGTGAGCAAATTCATCAACAGGTGGATCTAAATGGCAAGCTTATTTTGTCCATCGCCGCCGGCATCAGCGTAGAACGCTTCTATCAACTCCTCGGTAAAGTCGATCTTATCCGCATCATGCCTAATACACCTTCCCTGATCGGTTTAGGAATGAGTGGCCTGTACGCACCGGCTCAGGTTTCCATGCCGGATCGTCAGTTCACAGAACAACTGATGCAATCCGTGGGGGAAATCTGCTGGGTGGAACAGGAAAGCGGCATAAACAACATTATCGCCGCCGCCGGCAGTGCGCCAGCCTACTTCTTCCTGTTTATGGAATCCATGCAACAAGAAGCAGAGCGTCTGGGCTTTACCTCTGAGCAAGCGCGGTTGTTAGTTCAACAAACCGCCTTAGGAGCAGCGCAAATGGTAGTCAACAATCCCCAGTTAGATATTGCTACGCTACGTCAGCAGGTGACTTCCAAAGGAGGGACAACCGCAGAAGCATTACGGGTATTCAACGAAAATGGCCTGCCTGAAATCGTCGCCTCCGCGATGCAGGCTGCCAGCAAACGCGCCGTTGAAATGGAAAAATCCCTTTAATATGCGCTCAGGCAATGAATTCGCGGGTTCATTGCCATTTTTCCTTGAATTACTATATGCTAGCCACCAAATATAGCGCTGTACCATTTATCAGATTCAGAGCTGGTTGAGTGACTCAATCAGACATAGCCAAAGGGTTAAATATGAGTTTTTTATCTTATCTTATTGTGACTGTGCTCGATCTTTATGTGTCAGTACTGCTGCTACGAGTCTGGATGCAATGGGCAAAAGCCGATTTTTATAACCCATTCTCACAGTTTGTTGTGAAAATCACCCAACCGATAGTGGGTCCACTACGCCGAGTGATTCCATCCATTGGCCCTATTGATACCGCTTCAGTCCTGATCGCCTATATCCTGATCCTGCTGAAGTATGTACTTGGCTTATGGATACTCAATCAAGTGTTATTGTTCTTCCCGGTTTATTTGCCGCTGTCACTGCTGGAATTACTAACCATGGCAGGAAAATTGGTATTCTGGGTGATTATTATTCGTGCGTTGATGAGCTGGATCAGCCAGGGACGTAATCCGGTGGATCAGTTACTCATTCAGTTAACCGAACCCTTGTTATATCCAATTCGCCGCTTACTGCCGTCAATGGGTGGTATCGATCTGTCACCGATGATCCTGATTATGGTCCTGTACGGATTAAACTATCTGAAGTCCGATATTCTGGCGCTGATCTTATAATGAGCGCAGTTGAACAACAGCCGGATGCCATTGTGCTCCGGCTTTATATTCAGCCTAAGGCCAGCCGCGATCAAATTGTTGGTTTACACGGTGAAGAGTTAAAAGTCGCCATCACCGCTCCACCGGTTGACGGTCAGGCTAACGCCCATCTTATCAAGTTTCTGGCTAAGCAGTTCCGGGTCGCTAAAGGCATGGTGGATATTGAGAAAGGTGAGCTCGGTAGGCATAAGCAGGTGAAAATCAATCATCCCCAACAAATCCCACCAGAAATACAGAATTTACTGCCGTCTTCCCACGAGTAGCAGCGATCTTCACATCAGCATTTAAGTACATGCTCATCGATACGGAAGACATATCACTACCGAGTTTTGTTAGGTATTCACTTCAGCGACAGAGCGCATCGGCTCCAGAACGAGTATCCAGCCTAAAATAAGGTGATTACCCAGACCGTTTCACCGATTAAATTAAAATATCTGTGATGTCTTCAGTAAATCACAATGATAGTCCTGAATATCTCCGGTATAACCTAGATTCAGCCCCAATATATCCAGCCGGTTTGCCAGCATTAAATACATCGACGTATTGGCTTTATTGGTAAAGGGCACCAGCGCAATACCGTATTTAGCCATATTCTCTGCCGCATCGGGTACCTCAGCAGCCAACCGTTGAAACAGGCTCATCTGCCGGAATTGAAGTTCCGTTAACGTACGGGCGATATAATCATGATTGTTAATGCCATACTCCACCTTGGTCCACTTTTCGCTGAACTTATCCATTTGGTTATCCAACAGCGCTTTAATCTCTGGTTTAATGCAAGAGATATGAATATGGAGCTGTTCCTGACTACGCCCATAGGCCGAATTAATCGTCAAAGCCACCATATTACGCGGTATCGGTTGACCCGCTTGTCGAGCAAGGTAGTCCCGAGAATCCCAAGCCTTACTGAAATAGTCAGTCGTATCAGGTTGCAGTAAACGTTTATCTTCAATACCGCTAACTTTAGTGGCCGGAATTAACAAAAAATGCAAAGGGCCATTTCGATCCTTGAAAATAACGTATCCTTTGGCGACATCCGGCGTCAGGATCACATCCATACAAGAAGAAACCTGAGATTGCTTCATTTGCTGCTGAGGAATGCACTGCTGGCTGATGATTTTCCACAAGCTATCTGAATGACTGCGAACCCATCCCCACCAAGCCGCTAAAATAACTACAGCGACGATGAAAATAGCCGTCAACCATTTAAATAATTTCAACAGTCGCTTGTTGTTTTTCATTTATATTTTCAATCACTAATATGACCATTATACCGTCAGATTATAACACATTTGGAACAACACGTTAGAGTTTGGAAAAATATACCAATAGTATTATTTTTAATATAAATCAATATGATGGAATAACTCAATTAAGCCATCATATTGATTGTCCCCCATACCTGTGCAATAAAAAAGTCACTTTATACCATTTTCACTCATCAGCCAGCCTATGTTTGAGTTATGCTATGCGGCATTAAAAGTGAATGCATCAGCAGTAAGTCTGAGCATTTAGTATCATCCTCAGCTCAACTCTCGATAAAGGTCTCAATAAAGGTGGACTCCACTATGCAGAAACTCGTTCTGGCAACCGGTAATCCCGGTAAAGTTCGCGAACTGGCAAATCTTTTAGGCGATTTTGGTTTTGAGGTGATTGCCCAGACCGATCTTGGCGTTGATTCCGCCGAAGAAACCGGATTAACCTTTATAGAAAATGCCATTATCAAAGCCCGCCACACCGCTCAGGTTACCGGCTTACCGGCTATTGCTGATGATTCGGGCATTGCGGTAGATGCCTTAGGCGGCGCTCCCGGTATTTACTCTGCCCGCTATGCCGGCTTAGATGCCAGCGATAAAGCTAATCTGGAAAAACTGCTGGAAACGTTAAAAGATGTCCCGGCTGACCAACGCCAAGCCCAGTTCCACTGCGTACTGGTTTATATGCGCCACGCTAACGACCCAATCCCACTGGTCTTTCACGCCAGTTGGCCTGGAGAGGTCCTGTTTGAGCCAAGCGGCGACGGCGGGTTCGGTTATGACCCGGTATTCTACCTGCCAGAGTTGGAATGCACTGCCGCAGAATTAAGCCGTGAGCATAAAAGCAAAATATCCCACCGAGGTCAGGCTCTGAGTATGTTACTGGATACGCTACGCAATGCTTAAGCTGCCACCGTTAAGCCTCTATATCCACATCCCTTGGTGCGTGCAGAAATGCCCGTACTGTGACTTTAATTCTCACGCATTGAAGGGTGAAGTACCGGATAGTGATTATGTAAATCATTTGCTGAACGATTTGGATAACGATATCCAACTCACCAGTGGTCGCTCCATCAGTACCATTTTTATCGGCGGTGGCACACCAAGTTTGCTCAGCGCTGAAGCAATGCAGAAACTGCTGGACGGTGTACGCGAGCGACTACCGGTAGATGCGCAGGCAGAAATCACCATGGAAGCCAATCCGGGCACCGTTGAAGCCGATCGCTTTAACGCTTATCAGCAAGCCGGGGTTAACCGCATCTCAATTGGGGTACAGAGCTTCAATCAGGCTAAGCTTGAGCGTCTGGGCCGCATACACGGCCCGCAGGAAGCTAAACGCGCCGCTCGGTTAGCGCAAGAGTTGGGATTACGCAGTTTTAATCTCGATCTAATGCATGGTTTACCGGATCAGACGCTGGAGCAGGCTCTTGACGATCTGCGTCAGGCCATTGAACTGAACCCGCCTCATCTTTCATGGTATCAACTCACCATTGAGCCCAATACCCTGTTTGGTTCGCGCCCGCCGGTACTGCCGGATGATGATGCTTTATGGGATATCTACCAGCATGGTCACCAGTTACTGAGTACCGCAGGATATCAGCAGTATGAAACTTCCGCCTACGCTAAACCGGGTTATCAATGTCAACATAACCTGAACTACTGGCGTTTCGGCGATTATCTGGGGATCGGTTGCGGTGCCCACGGCAAGTTAAGCTTTACTGACGGACGCATTCTAAGAACGGTTAAAACCCGACATCCGCGCGGTTACATGACCGGTAATTATTTAGATAAGCAACATAACGTTGAAACAGATGAGCGCCCTTTTGAGTTCTTTATGAACCGCTTCCGCCTGCTTGAAGCCACACCCAGGGCTGATTTTGTTAACTTCACGGGTTTAGATGAAAGCCTTATCCGCGACAAGATCGATAGCGCGCTGGAACAAGGTTACCTGACAGAAACCGCTGAAGAGTGGCAAATTACCGAGAAAGGGAAATTATTTCTGAACTCGCTGTTGGAGTTATTTTTGTAGCCTAATGTTACTGTCATCCGTGCAAAATCTGGAACGCGTAACCATAGGCGAAGCAAACATTCACATAGTAAATAGCTCGAAGGGTGAGTGAAACGAATCATCTCACCCTAAAGCCAAGCGCTGCGATTAAGCTAGATTCCGGTTTTCACCGGAATGACGGAAAGGCGACCGATAAAAACATATCACCATATTAATACCGTCATCCCGACAAACTTACTGAGGTAATACTCTTAATAAATCAACACGCTGCTGTTCCAGTTTAACGACTCGACCACAGGCTTCTTTACCAAACTGGTCAAAATCTTTTTCCTGCTTCTTCCATTCGTCCTGAATCTGCTGCTGTAAGCCGCCTAAACTGCCTAAAACTGCCTGTAATGGATTACTGGATTTTCCTGCTTTAGCCACCTGTTGTATGCCCAGTTCATTAATACTGTCCTGAAGCACGCCACCTAATGTATTTTGCAGAATAGTACGGCCATTAGTTTCCACCTGAGCAACGGCCTGATGATGGAACGCGATGCCTTCGGCGCGCGGCTCCAGCACTTTTTCCATTTCTTTGGTCAGATCGGAAGACAGCGTAACCAAACGCTTACGGACATTACTTTCCGTACCCAGCTGTTTAACAATAATACCGTCAAGCGCGCCCTGAGCCGTCTTCAAACGGGAGCGAACACCATCATTAATATAAGGCAAATCACCGCGTAAACTTTGTTGATAAGTCACGGCCTGGTTACGCGCGGCATCAGAAAGCGCTAACGCTTTGCCATTACGGGTAACATCACCATTTTTAGCGATCACCAATTCTCCGCTGGCGCCGACAACTTTAACCGTTTGCTGATTAATAAAAACGTCATCCTGCGGTTTAACATTACACTGATAAGCCGCTTGAGCCTGACAAGCCATCAACAGCAACAACGCTGCGCCGGTTTTTCGTAACATAACTATTCCTCAATAATTGACGCGAAATGGTTCTATTGACCGTCTTCGGCCTTCGCCTTCGCTGAACGCACCTGAGTATAGACAGTAATGTCAGGTGGGCGTTCAATATGAATTGCAGACAATGAAAAGAACTGATTGGTGATTAAATTAGCTTAATTGTAGATTTCGTCCGCTAACAATATTGAGACTAAATCAACACCTGTGTAGCGGCGAGTAAGGGGTGTTAACGGCGAACACCCTTTACAACCCCCGCCTTGCGCTGACGACTGTTGACCGGCGCTACGCGCCGGCAACCTCAGTCCAGACGAAGGCTTAACGTACCGGCCTAGCGCCGTTCCAGACGGCGCTAGGCCTTTCACAGCATCCATGCTGCTCATGCTATCTTCGTCTAAACTGAGGCAACATTCGTACGCTAAGTTTAAAGGTCAAGATCAAAAATTATTCGTCGTAATAATTAATATCCATCAGCTCGCTGACTTTTACATTCAGCATACCTTTATCTTCCAGCCAGTTACTCACAATACCGCGATGTTCTTCAGTACATTTACCGATTTTCTGTAGGCAAACCAAACCATCCCACTGTAGGTAACCACCACCTTCAAAGGACAGCCCATGAGTCTCAAAGACTTCATCGATAAAACGATCGATCGTTTCATCAATTTTCTCAACCGGCGTTCCTTCAGGAAACGCCCAATTAACTAAAAATCCAATTTCCTGAAACTCATCAATCCGCATTTTTTTACGTAAACGACGACTACGTTGGTGTGCCATTATTCAATCCTCTCAAACATCAAATCCCAAACACCATGCCCCAAACGTTGACCGCGCAACTCAAACTTGGTGAGCGGACGAGAATCAGGACGCGGCACATAAGTACCATCAACAGACAGGTTACGATACGCGGAAATCGCGTTCATCACCTCTAACATATGCTCGGCATAATTTTCCCAGTCGGTAGCCATATGGAAAACCCCACCTACCTTCAATTTTTTCAGAATCTCCATCGCGAACGGAGCTTGCAAGATACGGCGCTTATGATGGCGCGCTTTATGCCATGGATCGGGGAAAAATAGCTGAACCATATCCAGAGAAGCATCAGGGATCATCTTGTCCAACACTTCCACCGCATCGTGACACATCACCCGTAAATTCGCCACATCAGCTTCGTGAGCGGATGACAGGCAAGCACCAACACCGGGGCTATGCACTTCAATCCCCAGAAAATCCTGAGTCGGATTATCCTCAGCCATTTTGACCAACGACATCCCCATACCGAAGCCAATTTCCAACGTAATTGGAGCGCTACGACCAAATAATGCCGATAAATCCAACGGTTCTGGCTGAAACTCAACCCCCATAACCGGCCAGTAGTTATCCAGAGCAAACTGCTGCCCTTTGGTTAACCGCCCCTGACGGCGAACAAAGCTCCGAACGCGGCGTAATGCGCGCCCATTCTCATCAAACTCGGGAGAAATCACATCATTAATCATAGAAATTCTGTTTTATGTCGATCGCAGTTAATTACGCACTATATAGCCCAAATAATTCAAGTAGCGGTCAGACAGCCAAGAGTCCCCTGCAACGTGAAGTATGACGGGTATACAAATTCAAACCGGCATAATACCTTATATTAGACAAATCCTTAAACAATCCCTGATGAGCAATCACTCTAAGCTCACTATTTATTACTCTAATCAGGTAAAGATAAATCATTATCTCAAGTTACGGTTTACTCTGGCGGTCGTCTGTGCTGGAATCACCCCCATATTATTTTCTATCCGGGAAACATCACACTTATATGATGCAAGCGAAACCATTTGCACAGGCAGTTTTGAACTGGTACCAACAATACGGTCGAAAAACCCTTCCCTGGCAAATTGAAAAAACGCCGTATCATGTCTGGTTATCCGAGGTGATGTTGCAACAAACTCAAGTTGCTACCGTTATTCCCTATTTTCAGCGTTTTATTGCTAAATTTCCCGATATTAATTCGCTGGCCGCTGCGCCAACCGATGAGGTGTTACATCTCTGGACAGGACTAGGCTATTACGCCAGAGCACGTAACCTGCATAAAGCCGCCAAAAAAATCGCTCAAGAACATGGCGGTATTTTCCCCACAGATTTCGACACGGTTTTCGACCTACCGGGTATTGGGCGTTCTACCGCCGGTGCTATCCTCTCGCTATCCCTTAATCAGCACTACCCTATTCTTGACGGTAACGTAAAACGGGTCATTGCTCGCTGTTATGCCGTTGAAGGCTGGCCGGGTAAAAAAGAGGTTGAAAAACGCCTGTGGGATCTCAGTAGCGAAGTCACACCAGCCCAAGGCGTTGCCCAGTTTAATCAGGCGATGATGGACTTAGGCGCGATGGTCTGTACTCGTTCCAAGCCGAAATGCGAGCTCTGCCCGTTAAACAACGGCTGTATTGCCTATGCCAACCAAAGCTGGTCAGCTTATCCGGGTAAAAAACCGAAACAGCAAATCCCAGAAAGAAACGCGTGGTTCCTGTTACTCAAGAACAATGATAAAGTCTGGCTGGAACAACGACCGGATGTCGGACTCTGGGGCGGCCTTTACTGTTTTCCACAATTCAGTGATGAGGCTACCATGTCGCAATGGCTGGAACAGCGCGGCATGTCGGCTAAAAATTTAAAGCAGCAGATCGCTTTTCGTCATACTTTTAGCCACTTCCATCTGGATATTATCCCGATGTTACTCGACGCTATCCCGGATAAGCGCTGTTTGGATCAACCCAACGGCCTCTGGTATAACCTGGCGCAGCCACCCTCCGTTGGTTTGGCAACGCCCGTTGAACGATTACTCAATCAGCTTAGAAATGAACACGAGGATTAAGCATGAGCAGAACCATTTTCTGTCGTTACCTGCAAAAAGAAGCCGAAGGGCAAGACTTCCAGCTTTATCCCGGTGACCTAGGCAAACGCATTTTCAATGAAATATCTAAAGAAGCATGGTCACAGTGGATGACAAAACAGACTATGCTTATCAATGAGAAAAAATTGAATATGATGGATCCGGAGCATCGCAAGCTCCTTGAACAAGAGATGACCAATTTTCTGTTCGAAGGCAAAGACGTCCAAATTGATGGATATACGCCACCTAGCCAATAATCTTTATTTTTAAATAGTGCACCATCAGAAAAATGATCATTAACTTTAAAAAAATCTGTGCGTTACTGCTGGTAACGCCTTTACTGTTTTCCTGCGGTGGTAAGAAACCCAAGGTTAACACCGACCAATATATTAAAGATACCAATGCCTTCGATATTCTGATGGGGCAGTTTGCCCACAACGTAGAGAATATCTGGGGCATGAGTGAAGTCCTGATCGCCGGTCCAAAAGACTATGTGAAATACACCGATCAGTACCGCACCCGCAGCCATATCAACTTTGATGCCGGTACGATTACCGTGGAAACGCTGTCTCCGGAAGATCCTGTTGGGAGTCTGCGCCAAACGATTATTGCCACCCTGTTGATGGGTGAAGATCCACAAACTACCGACCTCTACTCTGACGTAAACGACATCCAAATCAGCAAAGAGCCGTTTCTGTACGGTCAGGTGTTAGATCAGGACGGGAATACCATTCGTTGGCAATGGCGTGCCTCCCACTTTGCCGATTATCTGTTACAGACCAAACTGCAAAAACGCACCGTTGGCCTCCGTGTGATCTGGTCGGTGAATATCCCACTGGTGCCAAACCACTTGGATAAGCGTGCGCATAAGTATCTGTCTTATGTACGTAAAGCATCGCAAAAATACAAAGTGGAAGAATCACTGATTTTGGCGATTATGCAAACCGAATCCAGCTTTAACCCATACGCCGTCAGCCGTTCAGATGCGCTGGGTCTGATGCAGGTAGTACAGCATACCGCCGGTCAAGACGTCTTTAAAATGCAGGGTAAATCAGGCAACCCAAGCCGTAATTATCTGTTCGACCCAGAAAGCAATATCGACACCGGTACCGCTTATCTGGCTATTTTGCAGAACAACTATTTGGGTGCCATTACTAACCCAACCTCACGTCGTTATGCGGTTATTACCGCCTATAACGGCGGTGCGGGCAGCGTATTAAAGGTGTTCTCCAGCGATCGTAATAAAGCGCCGGATGTGATTAACCGTATGTCACCGGGGGATGTGTACCAAACCTTGACCACTAAGCATCCGTCGGCGGAATCGCGTAACTATCTGTATAAAGTGAATACCGCACAGAAGAATTACCGACGCTAACACCAATCTTCAGGCCACTGACAAACGGTGGCCTGAAACCCAACAATTAAGGAATATCGCTATGGGTGGCATCAGCTTACCTCAAATTATCGGCATTGCAGTCGCCGTTGGCATTGTTATCTTCTGGCAAAAGCGCCAGCGTGACAAAGCTACCGCGCTACGCAAGCAGCAAGATAACCAGCAAAACAGTCAGGATTAATCATGTTTTAATGACAAAAATTCAATGACAAAAATAATGCTATTCGCTCAGGTTGATAGCGTTATTCAAGGAGCTTGTCGATGAATGTGGAATTGAATGTTAATGGACTCAGCTATATCGCCTCATTTCCAGACCAAGATATACGCGAACTACACCTGCCGCTACTGCGCAAATTAACCGCATTACAACAGCAAAAAAAACGGCGCTTGATTGTCTTTCTGGCTGCGCCTCCCGGTATTGGTAAATCAACCCTGACCTGCTTCTGGCAAACCTTATCCCATCAGCATATCGAGTTGCAGAACCTTCAGGGACTGCCCATGGATGGCTTTCACCACTATAACAGCTATCTGGATGAACATAATCTACGCGCCAGAAAAGGCGCTCCGGACACTTACGATCTGGGGCTGCTGAAGGACTATTTAAAACAGTTAAATCAGCCGGAACCCTGCTGGCCTAGTTACGATCGTAACCTGCACGACCCCATTCAAAATGCTATTCAGGTCACCGCTCCCATTGTGGTGGTAGAAGGTAATTGGTTACTACTCAAAGAACCGGGATGGCAAGAGCTGATACATTATTGTGATTACAGCATTTTTATCGGTAGTCCAATTGAAAACCTGAAGCAGCGCCTGATTAATCGCAAAATGAAGGGCGGATTGCGCCATGCTGATGCAGAAAACTTCTTTGAAAACTCCGACAGTTTGAATGTAAAACGGGTTTTGGCCAACAGTCAGCGCGCTGATTTAACCTTAATGATGCTGGAAGATGGTTCATATCGTCCAGTGGGCAGCCATAGCACCCTGTAAAGACGATCATTTGGCTCTGACCGAACAACTAAAATATGGCTCCCGGCTTGTTCGGGAGCCATGATAAAACATTGAAATAGCCTGAATATAGCACGCCAGATACAAGGTTAAGTCTCTACTATCAATTGAAATCACCAAAAAACTCACAGAGCGTTCGCTAAAATAAGTCATATGTGTCATGGTTCTTCACTTCAAACGCAGTATATTCTCCAATGAACCAGATTAACCCCCGCACTCTCTTTGACAGGCAGGCTAAGTTTTTGCTCAAATACCGCAACGTGTCTACTTACCCCATCCGCTATTGGAGTAACCTGATGTCTCATCAGTCATTATTAAAATTATTATGTCTCTTCTTTGGCCTCTTAACCCCGGTTGTTGGGTTCGCCGCAGATATTGATGGTTCAACGCTTAGTCTGGCTTGGGGAATTCCGTTTGTCGGCATTTTGCTCTCTATCGCTCTTTGCCCGTTAATTATCCCAACCATTTGGCATCATCACTTTGGCAAAATTACCGCACTCTGGTCGGTACTGTTTCTGATTCCATTTACCATGACCTTTGGTATGGATCTCAGCGTAGGTTTGGTTTCCCATGCCATGCTGGCGGAATACATCCCATTTATTATTCTATTACTGTCGCTA
Source organism: Pragia fontium DSM 5563 = ATCC 49100 (assembly GCF_900112475.1). Classification (GTDB taxonomy): domain Bacteria; phylum Pseudomonadota; class Gammaproteobacteria; order Enterobacterales; family Enterobacteriaceae; genus Pragia; species Pragia fontium. The sequence continues at coordinate 477,140 of NZ_FOLW01000001.1, forward strand.
TTTACCGTTTCAGGCGGCATTTTGGTCAAAGGTAACCTGCACGGTTCACCCAAGCTGAATACCGCCCTGTTGGCTATTGGCGCGGTATTAGCCTCACTGATGGGAACCACCGGCGCTGCGATGCTGTTAATCCGTCCGCTAATTCGCGCCAACGATAATCGCAAACATCGGGTTCACGTCATTATTTTCTTTATCTTTCTGGTGGCCAATATTGGCGGCGGCCTGACACCTCTCGGCGATCCACCGCTGTTTATCGGCTTTTTGAAGGGAGTAGACTTCTTCTGGACTGCTCAGCATATGCTATTACCGGTATTTATCTGTACGGCGGTATTACTGGTGCTGTTCTATCTGGTCGATAGCTATTACTACAAACGTGAAGATGAACTTGAACCACGGGATCCAACACCTGACTCAAAATTACGTCTATACGGTAAATTTAATTTTATTCTGCTATTAGCCATCGTTGGCAGCGTATTACTCTCCGGCTTCTGGAAACCCGGTATCGAGATCACTCTACTCGGCGTTCATATGGGGCTACAGGATATTAGCCGCGATGTTCTACTGTTGGTCATCGCCGGTCTCTCTATGCTGTTTACCGCGAAGCAGATTCGCTCTGCCAACCAGTTTAACTGGGAGCCGATTCTGGAAGTGGGTAAATTATTTGCCGGTATCTTTATTACCATAGGCCCGGTATTGGCAATACTGCGTGCCGGTCAGGAAGGCCATATGGCGGGCTTAGTCGCGATGGTGTCTGACTCGCAAGGGGCACCGATTAACGCCATGTATTTCTGGCTGTCTGGCGCGCTATCTGGCTTCTTAGACAATGCACCAACCTATCTGGTGTTCTTTAACCTAGCTGCCGGTGATGCAGCGACGCTGATGGGCCCACTTCAACAGACTTTACTGGCTATCTCTATGGGTTCCGTGTTTATGGGCGCGCTGACCTATATTGGTAATGCACCAAACTTTATGGTGAAGAGCATCGCCACCCAAAGCGGCATTAAGATGCCGAGCTTCTTTGGCTATATGAAGTGGTCATTCGGTATTTTAATCCCGTTGTTCTTAATTTTGACCGGTATTTTCTTTCTGGTTTGATTATCGAGGGGGTTGAAGAACCTGAGATAAATCATGCAATGGCAATTGGTTAAGAAAGTGCCAAACGTTAGTTTTATTTGTTGCCCTTTTATTGAGCGCTGGAATTCAGCCGACAACTGAGTGAGGGAGCACGCCCATCAGGGATGATGGGCGAGGCGCTGCTTCGTCTGGAACGAATCAGCGCCGGTGCGTTAACCCGAACGAAGGAGGAGGGCAGTCGCCGAAGGCGGCCTGGATTCAGGGGCGAAGGCGCGGAGTGCAGAGGCGCTCGCCTTAGCGCCTCTGCTCGGCCACGTGCACCCACGTTGATTCATTCTCTGTACTGATAGTGGACGAAACTTTCGCTGTCATTAAACTTAACTAACCATCAGCAGATTATTTCAACTATCAATAACCAACCATCGCCGACATTGAAACCATAATAATCACAAACAATATACCAAACGCAATCAGTGCTCCAGCCAGATTGGTTCCGCCTTTAGCGGCTAATGCCGGAACGATATCATCGCCTTTGGCCACAGCCAGGGTTTCGGCAATTTTCTTATCCATATGCTGTTTATAGAGCTTATTTGCCAGCATACCGGCACCAATCCCCAAAGCGATGCTGGTTACGTTCATCATGGCTTCAGATACTCCCATTAGTGATTCAATCACCGTCAGCAAAAAGCCAAGTCCCAAGTAAATCGCCGCGTATCCGTACATTTTGCGATAAATAAACCAGAACACGCCCAGAAAGAACGCCGCCCAGTTCCAGCCTTTAGGAATATCCTGCCCCTGCGGGAAGAAAGAATAATACTTACTGCCAACAAAAATTTTCGAATATTCATTGGTTGCCGCGGCTGGCGTACTCTGAGCGGTACCGGTAATAACGTCAGAAACCGCATAAGGATTTACCGAAGCTGACTCATCACATACCACGCATTCGCCGTTATCATTAACCGACATATTTCCACATTTCGAACACTTATCCATGACATCTTCCCGTATTTATCGCAGTTTATTCTCTGCCGTTCACATCGCCGGATAGCAAAAATCGGGCTTATAGTATCGTTCATAGGTGGGGTTTTCAATAAAACCACCGTGCTGATAAGCTCAGCACGGTGGTTGAATATCTGAAGTTTTTTATCTCTGCGTACAGATAATCATTAGAGGAATAGCATCAAAACAGCGAAGATATACGATTAAGCACCGGGGTAAGTCTTAATCAATTCAAATACCCCGTTAATAATAAATTGGATACCCATACACACCAGTAAAAAGCCCATCACCCGAGAAATAGCTTCAATACCGCTTCGGCCAACGCGCTGCATAATCATTCCGGAGCTACGTAGGCTGATCCACAATATCAGTGCCAATATCAGGCTGGTGGCAATCACCGAGCCATAAACAACCCATTCACTGTAGTCCAACACCTGATGCCAGGTTGATGCCGCGGAAATCACCATAGCGATAGTTCCCGGCCCCGCAGTACTCGGCATGGCAATAGGCACAAAGGCGATATTCTGGGTGGCGGGTTTGATTACCTTAGCGCCCTCGCCCTCTTTGTGTTCCAGAATTTTATGAGCACTCGGCGGCGGAAACAGCATTCTAAAACCAAGATAAGCCACAATCAGACCGCCGGCGATACGCAAACCGGGAATAGAAATGCCGAATAACTTCATGACTACTTCACCACAGAAGAATGAAATAATCAGAATCAAAAAGACATAAAACGAGGACATCATCGCCTGACTGTTCCGCTCTTCCCGGCTCATATCTCCGCTAAGGCTAAGAAACAGAGCGACAGATGTCAGCGGGTTAGTCAAAGGAATCAGCAATACCAGCCCCAGACCAATCAGGTGTAACATTTGCAAAATGGCATCCATTATTATGGGCTCACTATTATTAAGTTATAAAACAATAAAACGTCAGCATTAACCTGTCGGCTAAAACCAACGCGATGCCGTACACAGGGCATACAAAGGATAAGTTAACCTGACGTTATCATTCGAGCGGCCAGTATAGATAGCGCGACGGAATTAATATTAGCAACCTGAGCCTAACGCCGCATTAAGATTCTATCCGCCGGCAAATTTGGCCATTTTTTTAGATATATTGCGCGGAATTGTTTGAAAAAAAAGCAACTAATCAGCTTTTATAGCCTTACTGAATTAAAGTATTTGACCTTCACCGCGTAATCCGGTTTAATGTCGCTCCACTGCCCGGATAGCTCAGTCGGTAGAGCAGGGGATTGAAAATCCCCGTGTCCTTGGTTCGATTCCGAGTCCGGGCACCATATTTAGAGAAATAGACGTCAATCGACGTCTATTTTTTTATTCAAAATTCAGTCACACTCTATCAAAACTAACAATTACCCCGACGGCTCCTGCTCTATTTTATCTGATATCGTTAGAGTAACTGCCTGAACTCTCTACTGGTATAGTGGCTACCTTGGTCCGAGTGATATGATAATCCTGTAGGTTTACCTCACGCTTCCCAGGCTATTGTCAGGGCTTTTCCTGTCAGTGCGGAGTCTGAAGAGAATGACATTACCCAACCCACAGCTTTACGTGAAAACAGACCCAATATAACGGCCAAATATGTCCAATGTTTTCCCGTCCAGATATAGGTCACATCACCACACCAAACTTGATTTGGCTCAGTTAGTACACATAGCGAAAAATAATTAAGGAACATCATTGTTCAAATAAACAAATAGCAGTTCGATAGTAGAGACAGACACTATTTACCAGAATTGTAATTCAACTTAAAAAATTTCTTATTTCGCAATAGATTAATTTTAACTACCACTTACCAATCTCTAGTTCATAACATCTTTGGTTCATAATAGATAATGGGCTTCTGAAATTTTAGGATGTCTTGGGTTGTGAGTACACACATTTTAGTTCCAAGTACTTTTTGAGATTTCCAGCGTCAGGTTATTCAGGGATTAATGAAATCACTCACTGTTGTATTCAGCCAGCGATCTGTGATCTCCCTCGCTTCATTTAGTATGATGAACAGGTGAAAATCCAGTATTTCTGTCCGGTAAGTCTGGTTAAACCGTTCGAGAAACGCGTTTTACGTCAGCTTTCCCAGATTGATAAATTCTAGCATCATGCAATGGGCTGAAGACCATGCATGATGCTAGAACCAGTGATATCCGTTTCGGCCGCGATTCATCCACATTTTTAGTAGATACCCTCGGTTTACCACTATCCTATCCAGTACCCGAACGACCCACTTCTGGTGCTCTGTGAATCGGAATATAAATTTTAAAGAAAGTATAAAAATCTATCTGCTAGTTTATTTTTATCTTCTATATTTTATATTCTAGAGAAAATCTCAACATTACTTTTTCTGCATCTCACTGACATTTGTTATTGGAAGACAGAGCCACAAATAGGATAAATCTTAATATTCTGCTGATGTTTTAAATTAGCTAATCATGGTGTGTAGTAAAACCAATAGCATTTAGTGTTACTGACTATAACAATTTCTATTTTAAAAAAATTTCATGTAGAGGATTCATAGAATGTTAACAACAAAACAGATTTCTGCAGGTATCGTAATTGGTAGCCTTTTATTAGGTGGCTGTACTTCTAAGGTTGCTAACAATACAGAATTATCTGGTTTCTTGTCTGATTATACTCACTTGCAGAAAGTGAATAGTCCTTCAGGCCAAACCGTATTGCGCTGGGTCGATCCTTCTGTCAATAGCAAACAATTTACTAACCTCTATTATGAGCCCATAAAATTCTATCCGACACCTAAACCAACAGCACAAATCAGTCAGGATACCTTAAATAAAGTGCTTAGTTATACTAACCAGAACATCAAGTCTGCTTTAGGTCAGAGATTTACGCTGGTTAACAGTCCTAAAGGAGCGAATACTTTAATATTCCGAGGTGCAATTACTGGCGTAACTACTGCTAACGAAGGTCTGCAATTCTATGAAGTTATTCCTGTTGCGTTGGTTATTGCCGGAACTATGGCCGTAACCGGAAATCGAAGTCAAGATACCCAATTGTTTTTTGAAGGTCAGTTCATCAATGCAGCAACTGGAAAACCTGTATTTGAAGTTGTACGTAAAGGCTTTGGTAAGCAATTGAATAACGACTCCCAGAAACTCACCGTGGAAGATCTGAAAAAGATTGTTACTGATATGGCTTCAGACATTACTCATTATCAATAAAATAGTGGGCAAACTTAATCCTGATATAGGTTGACCGTTTTCGACTTTAAAACGCCTGATGTACTTCATCGGGCGTTTTGTATGTACGTGATGTCCGCTACCTCATCACACCACACTGCAACATAACGCGCTCATTACAGAATTCTGAAGGCTTTGCTGCGCCTGTGGCTACGCGTTCCAGTTTTCACTGGGATGACGAATTGATAAAGCATTGCACAAATATTCGACATCAATAATCAATTCTATATATCTATCAACGCCATAGTTTCTCTCCCTAAAAAACCTTATTCCCCCCAACAAACAAAAAAAGCGTACAGTGCCAAAACACCATACGCTTTATCAACCAACTAATATCAGAAGCGGTACTTAACCCCCACCGTCACAGAAGTATCACTGTAACCATTGCCCCCAACCTGCTGGCCTACGTTAGTCCACAAGTTCAGGTGCTTGTTCACTTGGCCTTCAGTACCCAGCTTCAGCTCACCAACGTTACGGCTACCTGACTGCTGCTTAACTTCGACCCCGTCCAGTACTGCCCCAGCCTGCTGGCTGTTGTACAACCAGTTAGCTTCGGCATAAACGGTAAACAGCTTATCGGTGCCTTTATCTTTATCGCTGACGCCATCACGAGAGATCTTCACGCCCAAGCGGGTTTGAACATTGTCTTCTCCTGAAGAGCTAATTAGCGAGCCACCTGCTTCCCGGTGATCATCAGCTTTAATACCGTTCCAGTTCACCTGAGCCTGCGGCGTAATAAACACCTCGCCGTTAGCACTCTGATACACCGGTAAACGATAACCAGCCTCTAATGAAGCACTAAAGCCATCCATATCATAACGTTCGCTGGCCGCTTCATCGCCATTAACTTCTGCATTCAGCCAGCTGTACTGCACCCAGCTGTCCACATAAGCGCCGTTCAGTGTCGCTGCATCCTGATACCAAGTGGCATAAAGACCGGTGCTATAGCCATCAATCGAACTCTTGGCTTGAGCGCTGATTAAGTCGGAACGCACCTTACTATCTGCTTTACCATAAGCCATCATCACGCCCAGCCCCAGACGGTCATCATTAGCAAACTGTGTACTCAGCACTTCACCACCACCCTGTACCACATAGCTATTGGTAGCCGTTTTTAGCTGACCACTGCTATCGCGATGTTTAGTGCGAGAACCGACTTGACGCAGCCACATGCTGGAGTCTTCCGCCCGGCCATCACGGTCGGATAAGCGTAGGCTAAACAGCTGACCTGCCGCCGCCATATTGGCCATGTAACCTGCCGCTTCCGGACGACGTATTGACTTCTTGCCATCCAATTCTGAACGCAGATACCAGTGACCATCATCCGGCGTGGCAATACCGCCCTTATACAGGAAGTATTCATACGCCCCGGCCACAGCTCGGCCATTCAGGGTAAACTGGCCATTGGAACTACCACCTACCTCAATCAATTTAATGCCGTTAGCGGTCTGCACACCAGCACCGCGGGCACTGCGTACCACAACGTCAGATTTGCCTGCTGTATCGCCGGTAATCACCAGACGATCGGTAGTCGCCTTATCGCCATCAAGGTCGGTATTAAACACCACGGTGCCATTATCACCGATATAGTTACCGTTAATGGTAAAGGTACCCTGCGCCTGAGCGCCGCGGTTCACCATTGAACCTACCAGTAAGGTACCCTGATTCACCACGTTACCAATCACGCTACCGTAGCCACCTAACGCACCATTTTTCTTAATGGACACATCGCTGGTCAGGCTGGCTGGCGTTTCCCGACTAACTTCACTAGTCGCTTTGCTACCCACCACCAGAAGACCATCTTCAATTTCGGTTAACGAGGCGCTGACCTGATTACCATCAATCTGCACCGTTCCGCCATCGCGCTTAATGATTTTTCCGCTGCCGGAGATACTATTGTTCAGCGTCCAGATGGCATCATCTTTCAGCGTACCCAGCACCAGCGTACCTTCATTATTCACTTCGGCCGTTCCCAAGTGGCTATCGCTGTAGACACCCAGCGTACTGCCACTTTCGGTGGTGAAATTACCGGCATAGTCACGGTTATCTCCCCCCAGCGTCATATTGGCATCGCCGCTTAACTGCACCTTACCACTGCCTTTCAGACCGTTTAACAAAGTGCCCTTCGCGCCGTCCAGGTGCAGCAATCCTTCATTAGTAATGATGCCCTGACCCAGCCCCTGCGGTTTGGTCAGGCGCGCGGTTGCTCCACTGTCGATGGTAGTAGCGCCCGTAAACAGACCGCTGTTTTCCGTCAGGTTCAGAACGCCATCCTTCAGGCTCAATAAGCCCTGTCCGGTAAAGCTGCCATCCATTTGCCCGCCTTGGCTAACGGTCAATTGGCCGCCATTGATATCGATCAGGCTATTGCTCATGGCATTCAGGCTACCGACGGTCTGGCTGTTACCGTTCAAGTCGATCCCAGTGCCACTTTGTAGATTTAACGCTGAGGTCTGACCAAAGCCATTATCGGTAATTAATACCACCTTACCGCTATTTACATCGGTCGCTCCGGTGTAATTACTGGCTGCATTACCAATACGTACCGTACCAGTCGCGTTAACGGTAAAGCCGCCTTCACCGGTCAGTTTAGCCCCTAGCGAGTTATCCACCGCAGTGCTGTTATCCAACATCACCGACTGGCCGGCAAAAGCATCAATCTGACGTAATCCGTAACCAATATGGATACCGTCATCCTTCACCACGGCCAGATAGTTGTAATGGGCGTTACCCACCGCAGTCGCTCCCTGATTAAGAGCAATGACAATGTCATCCGTCAGAGTATTGCCTGCGCTATCGGTTAGTCCTAATTGACTACCAGCACCGTTGACCTTGTCGGCTGCCACAATCTGGTCATACACATAATCATCTTGATCAAACAGCGAAGTGCCGGTTGGTGGCAACAGATTCGGTAACAGCTCTGGTGTAGTGACCACCAGCTCACCACCGCCACTCACATCCAGATTGTTCACCGCCAAATGCCCGGTTGGTCGCTTGTCAGTACTACTGTAACCGACCTCCAGATGCCCACCGTTCATGACCAAATTACCCAGAGTATTATTGCCATTAAGCCGGAGACTACCCACCTTACCGGTGCTGCGATGACCGCCAAGCACTAATGTGGCATCCGCCATCGTTGCACTGGCAGCGTTATCCAGCGCAAAGTAGCCATTATTCATCACTACTTGACCCGTAAAGCTTCCACCGTTACTGGTCGCATTCAGGCTCAGGGTGCGATCTTTATCCCCTAAATCAACGGTCATGCTACCGCTACCGGTTAGTTGACGGGTAAAATCAAGATCAGCAGCGACTGATTTCAGAATCGATAACGTACCGCTAGCGGCCAGATCGATTACGCCTTCAGCACTGGCTAAGTTATTCAGATTTTCAACCTGTAGGGTACCGTCGGCAACGTTTAGCTGCGCAGTATTTGCACTGTTGTCGCCGGTCCAGACTAGCTTACCCGCACCTTCTTTGGTGAACGAGTTTGCCGCATTACCTTGGTCATTCCAGCCGTTCATAGTGACGGTTTTATCACCGTCCACAATAACGCTGCCTGCCTGAGCTAACGTCACATCACGATCGGACGTCATATCCGCCGTTATCTGTAATTTACCGCCGTCCAGAACCACTTGATTAGAGGATGCACCCAAATGGGTATCTTTGGAGATAGCGACAATGCCATCTTTAATCTGGGTATTACCGCGGTAAGTATTATCACCGCTTAACGTCAGGGTTCCGCTGCCGGATTTAACCAGTTCGCCCACGCCGCTAACCATCGCCGCCAGCGTGACCGCTTCGGTATTATCCACAATAAACTCACCGGCGTTCTGTACCGCACTGGTATTACCCAAATGTTGATTGTCGTTAACCGTTAAACGGGAGGTACCGTCAATCGCCAACGTACCGCCAAATTGACTGTTATCGCCGCTTAAAAGAATATCACTGCCATTCTGGCTATTGAGCTGTCCACGACCGGACAGATTATTCGCCAACGTGCCAGTGGTATTATCCAGCGAAGCATCACCTTCAACGATAATATTGCCGCTACCCAAAGCCAGCACATCTTTTAATAATGCTTCAGCGCTTGCTTCTATGGTCGTAGTGGCGCTCAGGCTATCATTCGCGTTATTAACGGTCAGGGTTCCACCCGCCACCGTCACGTTTCCGCTACCGGTTAATGCACCAGATGAATTGCCGCCGTTGGTCAGAGTCAAATGGCCACCGTTCAGATTTAGCGTGGAATTCGCTGTGCCACTCAGTGCACCAATAGTCTGGGATTTACCGTTAAGATTAGCGGTAGTGTTCGCCGCCAGATTCAGCTGTGATGTGTTACCCAGTGCGTTATCGGTTCCCACTATCAGGGTACCGGTTTGCAGATCGGTCACGCCGGTATAGCTGTTATCCAGATTACTTAAGGTTAGCGCATCCGCACCGTTACCAGCCTTGATACCCAAATCCCCGCTGCCAGTGACTTTAGCTGACAGCACTTTTTCGTTACTCAATCCGGTATTAATCAGCAGTTGGTTAGCGCCTCTGGCTAACAAATCAAGCTGAGACAGGCCATAACTGACATACAAACCATTCGCCAGCCCATCATTGTCTTTAGTGGTTAAGCGATAGTCGTAATGCGCATTAGCCGCATGGTCAGTACCCTGCATTACCGAAGTGGTGGAGACATTGGTAATCACATTACCGGCCTCATCGGTGATCGCGATATTACCGGCCTCACCTACCACGGTGGTAGCACTGACCAGCTGCATTAATGTTTTGCTCTGCTGATCCAATAAACCGCGCTGCGGATCCGGGCCAGTTACCTTGCTATTTTCCACCTGATTGCGGGCGATTTTTATCTGACCAGTTTGGCTGACGTCCAGCGTATCTGCGGTAATCGTCGCCTTGGAAACCGTGTTATGCGGAATACGGCTACCGAAGTCCATGGTGCCGCCCTTAAGCGCCAAACCACCGATGATTTGATTACCTTCTCCAACCGTGGTGGTGTTATTCGCCATCACCGCTAAAATAGCGTTTGTCAGGGCTGAAGTATTAAAACCACTTAACGCGAAATCGGTACTGTTCATCTGCACGGTACCGGCAAATTGATTGCCACTGGTATTGGCAAAATCAAAAGTAGTACCGGACTGTACGTCCACTAAACCTGTTCCAAGTAGGGCATGATTCAGGGTATAAGCCGCCGTCGGGTTGAATACCAGAGATGACGTATCATCAATAGCAATTTTACCCGTTGTGGTGTTGGTATCACCCATTTGGATTTGTTGGGATGTGGTGAAGCTGGCGCCATTGACCAAATTAATCTGGTCAAAATGCTGAATTACCGAGGCATTCGCCAGAGTATAATTCGCACCATCAAAAGTCAGGCTATCATCGGCCCCGCCGATACCGGCATTCAGGGTACCGAAGGTCGCAGCGCCTTTAACGGTAACGTGGTGTTCCCCGTCATTGGCACCAATAAAGCTGACAATATGGGCACTGTCCGCCAACGTCAGGCTGTTTTTACCTTTACCGACAGATAGCGCACCATTCAATGTCGCACTATCACTCAAACTTAGCGTGTTATTGCCATCTCCCAACGTTGTGGTTGTACCGGTAGTATTGCCGGTTAAGGAGAGGCTATTTGCACCATCACCCAGCGTAATAGCGCTTAATATCGCATCGTTAAGCGTGAGAGTGTTATTACCGTCGGTGGCGGTCAGTGTGCCAATGGTCGAACCATCAATACTGACCTGATTATCGCCACGACCCAGAGAGAGCGTTCCCGCGGTTGAAGCGCCATTCAGATTAATCTGGTTATTGCCTTCACCCAGCGTAATATCCCCCAGCGTACCCGCTGTGGCGGTTAAGGTGTTGCCACCATCGCCCATCACCACGTCAGATACTCGGGCATTGTCCATCGACAGGGTATTATTTCCGTCACCCAGAGTCACATTACCCGCTTTCGATTCACCGGACAACGATACCTGATGAGCAGCTTTACCCACCAGAATCACATCACCAACGGTGGAGGCATCCGTCACGTTTACCGTCTGAACCTTATCGCCAGACAGTTCAATGTTGCCAGTCTGCACTGAACCACCGGATGCAGTAACAGTATTGGCTCCGCCATTGGCTTTAATATTACCGGTCAGCGTACCGCCGGCCAGATTGATCAGATTATCACCGGTCGCAAAATCCAGGAAACCGGTAATGTCGCCGGTATTAGTGAAGGTTTTATTGCCGGTATTTGACATGGCTATCGCCGCAATATCGGCAGAAGAAGCTTTAATGGTGCCGCTATTGTTAATGGTTTCAGCATCATGCACATTCAGTACATTGCCATCAGCTACCGTCGAATTTGAAATCAGGTTGCCCGAGTTAGTAACCGATTTAGCCCCTTCCACATCAATCGCCGATCCGCCAGTGGTATTGAGAATATTCACGCTGGCGCCGGTATTCACCGTCCGGTTCTTACCGTCAAGGGTAGCCTTCACGCCGATACCACTGCCTGATACATTGACGGTTAACGCAGCTGAATCAGAAAAGTCTAAATCAGCAGCTACAGCGCTGTTATCTTCATTGAGGTATAAAATGCCGGTACCATCTGTCACATCAATGGTGCCGGAGTTAGTTTTCGCCAGTGAGGCACCGGTTTTGATCCCGATACCACTACCACCAACCATAATTTGGGTATTATCCAGCTTGATCCCACTGATGCCGGCGATATTATGAATACCGATACCGCTGGAGGTGGCATCACTCATATCAATCACCGTATTGGCAACGTTAAGTGATACCGCTCCGGTATCCAGCAGGATACCGTCCGCCGTTCCTTTGGCGACAATGGTGCCGGTCCCGGATACCGCACTCAGATCTAAACCTGCGCCCGCATCAACGTGGATCGCGGCTTTGCCGTCTACCGCAGTAATGGTGCCAGAGTTACTGATGGAACTCTTTTCACCCTTGATATGAATCGCAGTGCCGTTGGCGCTGATATTGCCGGTATTGGTCACATTACCGTTATTGACGTCAATGGCAGTATGATGACTTCCCTTGGATAAATCGATGGTGCCCTGATTATTTACCGTACCGCCATGCTGAGCCAGAAAGGCAATCGAGTCGCTGCTGCCATCGCCGGAGCTCACTGAAGCGTTATTTTCAACAATACTGCCGCTTCCGGTTGATTTACCCACTACCGCATTGCTGCCGGTAACATTGAATACCGCGCCCAGAGCAATAACCGCCTTACCGGCATTCTCTGCCAATACCCCAGTGGCATTAGTGCCTACTGTGATCTGACTGGTTGCCCCAAGTATTGCCTCCGATCCCACTCCGCTAACCCGAACACCGGAGGTTATTTTGTCACTATCGACTTTGCCAGACAGTGCCAAATTTAGATCGCCAGCAAACGAACCACCGTCGGTAACATAAAACAGGGTCGCTCCGTCGCCGTTAACCTGCGTTAATTCACCGCCCGCTTCAGTAATAATGTTAGAGCCCGAGCCTGATACCCAAAACGCCACCTGATCCGACTGATTGGTATCAAAATTCACCTCGACCTTATCTTTTAGCGTCACGGTGCTACCACCCGAGGCTCTTACCCCTACCGAACCGGATCCGTTCATATTGACTGACGCTGCGTTAATGCCATCACCGACGGTGACCGCTACTTTCGCCCCTTCAGCTAACACACCGACGGTACGTGTTGCGTCGTCGCTGCCGTTCCAACTACCGTTTAGAATAAGATTACCGGTAGAGCTCAGCGTGGTTTGTTCAGTATTAGCTGAGGCGACCAAGCCTACGCTACCGGCACCGTTCAGCGTGATATTACCGCTGTTGGAACCAACGGCACCTTCAGCCACCCGAATACCGGTAACATTATCACCGGTAAATTCGATATTTCCGGAATTGACTAAACTTGCCTGATTACGGGCAATATAGCCGGTGACACCATTAAGAGATGAAGTGAGGTTAGCCGCGGCAACCAGTCTGGTCGTGCTGTCTATCGCACCATTATTACTACCGTCAAGTTTATGCCCCTGACCATCAGCAATAGCGGCAATGGCACCTTGACCGCTTAAGTTAATGACGGTGGAATTATCGATAGTGCCTAACGCACCACCTTCGATTTTAACCCCAGTAGCGTTAAGGCCGCTGACATTTAGGGTCAAGCCGCCGGCACTTACCGTGGTTCCTGCATCCGTGCCAACGATAATCGCTGAACCTTCTCCGCTGGCGGTCATCGTCGCACCGCCAACGCCACTTAGGCTGGCGCCACCAGCGATACGCATTAGCGTTGACTCAGCGGTAGAAACATCCTGATTGCCGGTACTGGTATTAATAATTGACGAGCCAGCGCCGTAGATATAGTAACCAATCTGGTGCGTGCCATTACTGAAGTTAACCGCACTATCGCCGCTTAAGGAAATAGTTCCGGAATCACTGGCATATACCCCAACGGTATTGTCTCCCAACAGGTTAATATTGCCGCCGGTGAAGCTAATTAAAGTAGATTTACCTTCTGACCAAGCACCATAGTTAACGAAGCCCTGAGACGTATCGTTACCATAAACATTGATAGTACCGGAGGAAGATATTTTGCCATATCCAGTCGTTTTAAGGGCGATGTTGCCATACCCACGCACATTAATCGTACCGGTATGAAACATATCGGCGACATAACCAGCAGGATTACCACTTCTGGATATACCAACGTTAGCTAATACATTGGCGGCTTCTTTACCTGCGCTATCCCGATTACCATCCAGATTAATGGTGCCGCTATTGGTGAAATTAATGTAACCACCGCCAGCATTACCTCTGAAAACGCTGGTACCTTGAGCCTTCTGACCAACGTTAACCGTTCCTTTATTCTCTGAGGCGACATTGTTTTTAACCGCAGTAGAAAATAGCACCGCATCGGAGCCATTGCCGATACCAACAAAAGAACCATCGGTAGGATTAATGCCAACATTAATCACACCATCGACATCATTGAGGAAGGAACTATCGGCGTCATTGAAACCTAGTCCACGGAAACTATCATAATTACTGTCGCTGGTATTATTCTCATAGGCTGCAAAATTAATAACGCCGGTATTCTCAAAACGCCCACCGCCACGCACATTAATAAGCGGGCTATAGGAGTTCATATTCTTGCTACTACTATAAGAATTAATCGTGCCGACGTTTTTAAATAACCCATCTTTCCAAACAACAATCGCCTGCCGTGGCGTATTATCGGCCTCAGCCTCGCTGCCCAATTCAATCAAATTATTATTGATAAAGGTGGCTTTTTTATTGACCAGTATGGCAGTTATAGCACCGCTATAAAGTGAACGGATGATGCCGTTATTAATGCCCAGCGCAGAGTCCGTGACCACAACCATGCCATATTCGCTTTGCGAACCAGGTGACGTTGAGTTTATGCCAAAACTCATAACGCCAGACATCGATGTGCCATTTAACTGAGTCAGAACCGCATCTTTGGCGATCTCTACGGTAGCATTTGCCCCCTGACCTTTCAGTAAAGCTTCACCTAATCGTCCAGTGCTCAGCTCTGGGGCAATCCCGCCACCGGAACTGGAAATAGTATAATCATAAACATATTTAGTGGTCTTATAAGCTCTTGATAGCTCTTTATCATAAACCGGTTGAGAAGTAAGACGCCCCGCTCTCACTTCATCAGCTAGCCAATCCAGATAAACTTTATAGCTGTCAAAATCGGTCACTGTTTTCGTCGAACCATCGTAGGCGGTAAATTCGCCAAGATAGGTGGTATGGCTCAACCCTTTGCTGCCAATAACGGGATCGCTACTGTCTGGAAAAATATTGGTTACGTTCATCGGGCGATAGCTATTACTGCTCTGCCATACCACTTTTGCCTCGCTGGCTCCGGTACCATCCGCCAAAGCCATTGTGGTATTACGACTAACCGGATTAAGTAATTCAGCCTCTACCTTAAGATTAGCAATACCATTGGTGACCTTAACAAATCCCGCATCATAGAAAAAAGTCGCCGGACCAGGCATTGGAACAGAACTTATTACGTCGTTAATACCATTGGAGTTAAGCAGTGAAGCCCCGGGGGAAATAGAGATATTCGTCGTTACCCCAGCCTCGTTGGTTAAGGTAACGATTTCTTTTTCTGATGCTTTAAAGTCTAAAGAACCATTTAACGTTTCAGGATCAATACCTGAAGCCGCTCCCACACCTGTAGCCCAGCCATTATCGTAAGCATCTTTAATGCTAATACTCGTAACCTCAGGTCTGTCAGTTCCTGCTGTTTTTATTGATGTTGGACCATTAACCGTATAGTGACCACCGTCATCGATGGTTAATGCCCCTGCGCCATTGTTGAACTTCTCGTAATCCCATACCTGATTATCCAAGGTACAAACGTTAAATTCATCACAGGAAGCTGCCCCTGACCAAGCGATTGCTGGCTGAGCCACAGTAGAGAGTAGAGATGCCAGAGCTAAACCCGCTATTCTTTTATTGGTTTTAGTTTTCGTTTTACCGCGACTTAGCTCTGAAGTGACCACCCATTGGCCTAATGCACTGTTCCATATGATTCGATAAATTTTATTCATTACCTATTCCCTTCGCCATTATTCCCTAACAAAAATAACCAAATAAAGCTCTGGTTAACTAATTTAAATACTCCACATTATTTACAATAGTATTGTAGTAAGAAGCACATAAGCTATGCGTAACACATAGGAGGTGACACATAAGAAACCAATCAAAAAACGTAAAGAAATTAGCTAAAATATATTACACCCTATAAATTACTATTCAAAATTAATTAAAAGACACAGATTAATTAATAAAATTAAAATATCTGCATCAACAATACATTTCACTATATATATAATATTGAAATTCGTTATTGAACCTAAAATAAGTATATATCAACACTCCTTTTATATAGTTTTTTATATTGAATTTTTACCATATATAGATTTTAAACCCAAAAATAAAGAAAAATAAAGAAACATAAGCCAGCAGCAAAACGACACTATAATCACCATGAACAGTTTAAATAACCGTATCCAGCTAATTTATTTACATGTATTACGAAAAAAATCAGAATCATCGACTAAAAAAACAAAATAATACTACTTTCTGGTTAACCCATCATAACGTTAGATTTATAATCCCGCGCCTTCTGATATAAAACAATAAACAGTGGGTCTTCAAAAATCCAACGGACAAACTCATTCATGAGGTTTCCTGATATCCAAGGCAATGGATATGCTATCAGGCCGATTCTTCCCGCAAAAATAACAGTTTTAACAACTTTATATTTAAATTTATATATATCCCGATAACAATATTCACATTATAACAACGAATAATCATTGGCGATCTTTTGTCGCTATCCGTTAAGTGGTTATAACAATCAGCAAAAAATGATGAATATAATAACTCTCTGTTTAATTACACTGAATTATTTGCCACCAAATAAAAACGTAAGGTGACTTATTAAAAGCAAAGAAAACAACAGCGACAAATGAAACAGGTTGATTATTCTGTATTATCTATAGTTGCACGGAAAAATCTGGCCTCAGTGCCTAAATTGGTCAGTTAAACTTAATGAGCGCGAAAGTTTCGTCCACTATCAATAAATTAACGTTGAAGCACGTGGCCGAACAAAGGGCATTAGGGCGAACGCCCTCTGTATTGAAGGCTCCCCAGAAAAATAAGCATGCATTTCTGACTACTATTTATATTGTCATCCCCACATTTATACCGTCATCCCTGCGAAAGCGGGGACCTCGTTCTTAAGCCAAGCGTCGTCGTTAAGCGAAAACATTAGATGATTCGCTGCGCTCCCCTTCAGGCCATTCGCTATGCGAATGTTTGCTACGCCTGCGGCTACGCGTTCCGGTTTTCACCGGAATGACGAAGATGTTTTGAATCCGTATGACGATAAGGTATTCAATCACTCTGTGCCGTCATTCCCTCATAACAAAAAAAGCGCACAGTGCCAAACACTGTACGCTTTATTAAACGGTTAAAATCAGAAGTGGAACTTAACCCCCAACGTCACAGAAGTATCGCTGTAGCCATTACCTCCGACCTGCTGACCCACGTTGGTCCACAGGCTCAAGTTCTTATTCACTTGGCCTTCAGTACCTAGCTTCAGCTCACCGACGTTGCGGCTGCCTGACTGCTGCTTAACCTCAACACCGTCCAGAACTGCCCCAGCCTGTTGGCTGTTGTACAACCAATTAGCTTCAGCATAAACGGTAAACAGTTTATCGGTGCCTTTATCTTTATCACTGACGCCATCGCGAGAGATCTTAACCCCCAGACGGGTTTGAATATTGTCTTCTCCCGAAGAGCTAATCATTGAACCGCTGGCATCACGATGCTTGTCAGCTTTAATACCGTTCCAGCTCACCTGCGCTTGTGGCGTGATAAACACTTCACCGTTAGTACTCTGGTATATCGGTAAACGATAACCCGCTTCTAACGAAGCACTAAAGCCATCCATATCATAATGTTCGCTATCGGCTTCATCACCGTTAACTTCTGCATTCAGCCAGCTGTACTGAGCCCAACTGTCTACATAAGCGCCGTTCAACGTGGCTGCATTCTGATACCAAGTGGCGTAAAGACCGGTGCTGTAGCCATCAATCGAACTCTTAGCCCGAGTGCTGATTAAGTTTGAACGCACCTTACTATCCGCACTACCGTAGGCCAGCATCATACCCAGACCCAGACGGTCATCGCGACCGAACTGTGTACTTAGTACTTCACCACCGCCCTGTATGACATAGCTGCTGGTAGCGGTTTTTAGCTGACCGCTGCTATCACGGTGCTTAGTGCGTGAACCCGCCTGACGCAGCCACATGCTGGAATCTTCCGCCCGACCATCACGATCGGATAAGCGTAGACTGAACAAACGCCCCGCCGCTGCCATATTAGCCATATAGCCAGCCGCTTCCGGACGATAAACTGACGGTTCTGGCGAGGTGCTAGTCAACGATGAACGCAGATACCAGTGACCATCATCCGGTGTAGCAACGCCTCCTTTATACAGGAAGTATTCATACGCCCCGGCTACGGCACGGCCATTCAGGTTAAACTGACCATTGGAACGCCCGCCCACTTCAATCAATCTAATACCGTCAGAAGTGGTCTGCACACCGGCACCGCGAGCGCTGCCCACAACAACGTCTGACTTACCTGCGGTATCGCCGGTAATCCCCAAACGGTCAGTGGTAGACTTATCACCGCCAAGGTCGGTATTAAACATCACCGAGCCATCATCGCCGGTATAGTTACCGTTAATGGTAAAGGTACCTTGTTCCTTAGTACCGCGATTCACCATTGAACCTACCAGCAAGGTACCCTGATTCACCACGTTACCAATCACGCTACCGTAACCACCCAGCGCACCGCCTTTCTTGATAGAAACATCACTGGTCAGGCTGGCCGACGTTGTCCGATTCGCCTGACTGATCGCTTTACTACCTACCACCAGAAGACCATTTTCAATTTCAGTTAACGATGCACTGACCTGATTGCCGTCAATCTGTACCGTTCCACCATCGCGCTTAATGATTTTTCCGCTGCCGGAAACGATATTGTCCAGCGTCCAGATGGCATCATCCTTCAACGTGCCCAGCACCAGCGTACCTTCATTATTTACTTCAGCCGTTCCCAGATGAGTATCACTGTAAATACCCAGCGTGCTGCCGCTTTCAGTGGTGAAGTTACCCGCGTAATCACGGTTATCGCCACCCAGCGTCATGTTAGCACTGCCGCTTAACTGCACCTTACCGCTGCCTTTCAAGTTATTGAGCAAAGTGCCCACCGCGCCGTCCAGATGCAGTAACCCTTCATTCGTAATGGTGCCCTGTCCCAACCCCTGCGGTTTGGTCAGGCGCGTGGTTGCTCCACTATCGATAGTGGTAGCGCCCATAAACAAACTGCTGTTTTCCGTCAGATTCAGGATACCGCCCGTCAGGCTTAATAAACCCAGACCGGTAAATTTGCCATCCATTTGTCCGCCTTGGCTGACGGTCAGTTGGCCTCCATTGATATCAATCAGGCTACCGCTCATGGTATTCAAACTACCAACGGTCTGCTTATTACCGTTCAAGTCGACTTCAGTACCGCTTTGCAGATTTAACGCGGACGTCTGACCAAAGCCGTTATCAGTAATTAACTCCACCTTACCGAGCTTAATGTCCGTCGCTCCGGTGTAATCACTGGCCGCATTACCGATGCGTACCGTACCGGTCGCATTAATGGTAAAGCCGCCCTCACCGGTCAATTTAGCCCCCAGTGCGTTATCCACCGCGGTGCTGTTATCCAGCATCACCGACTGGCCGGCAAAAGCATCGAGCTGCCGTAATCCGTAGCCGATATGGATACCGTCATCTTTCACCACCGCCAGATAGTTGTAATGAGCATTACCAGCCGGCGTTGAATCCTGATCAAGGCGGATAACAATATCTTCTTCCAGCGTATTACCTTCGTCGTCGGTCAGCCCTAATTGGCTGCCAGCACCGTTGACCTTGTCGGCAGTCACAATCTGGTCATAGACATAATCATCTTGATCGAATAGCGAACTACCGGTTGCTGGTAATGGATTCGGCAGATTGCCCGGCGTGGTGACCACCAGATCGCCACCACCGCTTACATCCAGCTCTTTCACCGTCAGATGCCCGGTTGGTCGATTGTCGGCAGTACTGTAACCCACTTTCAGCTGTCCGCCGTTCATGGTCAATTTGCCCAGAGTGTTGTTGCCGTTAAGCTGAGTACTCCCCACCTTACCGCTGCTACGCTTACCGCCCAGTACCAGATTCGCATTGGCCATCGTCGCACTGGCGGCGTTATCCAGCGCAAATTTGCCATTATTCATCACCACTTGACCGGTAAAATTGCCACCATTGCTGGTCGCATTCAGGCTCAAGGTGCGATCTTTATCGCCTAAATCAACGCTCATGTTCCCGCTACCGGCCAGTTGACGGGTAAAATCAAGGTCATCCGCCACGGACTTCAGGATAGATAAAGTACCGCTAGCCGCTAAGTCCACCACGCCTTCAGCGCTGGCCAAATTGGTTAGGTTTTCAACCTGTAAAGTACCGTCGGCAATATTCAGCTGCGCTGTATTCGCGCTGTTGTCGCCGGTCCAGACCAGCTTACCCACACCTTCTTTGGTAAACGTATTTGCCGCATTCCCTTGGTCATTCCAGCCGTTCATAGTGGCAGTTTTATCACCGTCAACGATGACGCTGCCCGCCTGAGCTAACGTCACATTACGATCGGAGGTCAGATCCTCCGTTACCTGCAATTTACCGCCATCCAGAACTACTTGATTAGAGGTCGCTCCCAAATGGTTATCTTTGGAGATAGCCACAATGCCATCTTTAATACGAGTATTACCGCTATGGCTATTGTTGCCCGTTAACGTTAGGGTTCCAGCGCTGGATTTCACCAGTTCGCCGGCTCCGCTCACCGCGGCTGCCAGCGTCATCGCCCCGGCATTATCCACAATAAACTCACCTTCGTTTTGTACCGCGCTGGCATTACCCAGATGTTGCGCCTCGCTCACCGTTAAGCGGGAAGTACCGTCAATCGCCAGCTTACCGCCGAAATCACTGTTATCACCGCTTAACTGAATATCACTGCTGTTATTACTGTTCAGTTGTCCACTACCGGATACACTATTCGCCAGCGTGCCGGTGGTATTATCCAGCGTAACATCACCATCCGCGACAATCTTGCCCGTGCCCAGTGCTAACACATCCTTCAATAGTGCTTCTGCGCTTGCTGCTACTGTCGTAGTGGCACTTAGATTCGCATTGGCATTATTGACGGTCAATGACCCACCAGCCACGGTCAGGTTTCCACTACCGGTTAACGCACCAGACGATGTTCCACCTTTGGTCACAGTCAGATGACCACCGTTCAACGCCAGCGTAGAACGCGCTCCGCCATTCAGCTCACCAATAGTTTGAGTTTTGCCGTTAAGATTAGCGGTAGTGTTCGCCGCCAGATTGAGCTGTGACGTATTACCCAGCGCATTATCAGTCCCAACGATCAGGGTGCCGGTTTGCAGATCGGTCACACCGGTATAGCTATTATCCAAATTGCTTAGGGTTAAGGCATCATCACCGTTACCGGCCTTGATACCTAAATCTCCGCTACCGGTCACTTTGGCTGACAGCACTTTTTCATTACTCAATGCGGTATCAATCAGCAGTTGGCTGGCACCACGGGCTAACAAATCAAGCTGCGACAAGCCGTAGCTAACATACAGGCCATCTGCTTGCCCATTATCGTTTTTAGTGGTTAAACGGTAGTTGTAATGCGCATTGGCCGCATGGTCGGTACCCTGCATCACCGCAGTAGTGGACACATTGGTTATCACATTACCTTCATCGTCGGTTAACGCCAGATTACCGGCTTCTCCAACCACCTCTCTAGCGCTGACCAACTTGAGCAACGTCCGTCCTTGCTGATCCAGTAAACCACGTAATGGATCTGGACCAGCAACGGCAGTATTCTCAACCTGACTACGGACAATTTTAATCTTACCCCGTTGGCGAGTATCTAATATTCCTGTCGTAATCGTAGCCTTAGAGACAGTGCTATGTGGAAGGCGACTGCCGAAGTCCATGGTTCCGCCTTTAAATACCAGACCACCAATAATTTGATTACCTTCTCCAACCGTGGTGGTGTTATTCGCCATCACCGCTAAAATGGCATTCGTCAGGGCTGAAGTATTAAAACCACTTAACGCAAAATCGGTACTGTTCATCTGCACGGTACCGGTAAATTGATTACCGCTGGTACGGGTAAAATCAAAGGAAGTGCCAGATTGAACGTCCAATAAACCAGTTCCACTCAAGGCATGATTCAGGGTATACGCTCCAGTCGGATTAAATACCAGAGATGACGTACCATCAATGGCAATTTTACCCGCTGAGGTGTTGGTATCACCCATTTGGATCTGTTGAGAGGTGGTGAAGTTGGTCCCGTTGTTCAGATTTATCTGGTCAAAATGCTGAATAGCAGAGGTATTAGCCAGAGTATAATTCACACCATCAAAGGTCAGGCTATCATCGCCCCCACCGATACCGGCGTTCAGGCTATCAAAAGTCGCTTTACCCTTAATCGTGACCTGGTGTTCCCCACCATTGGCACCGATAAAATCAACGATACTGGCACTATCAGCCAGCGTCAGGCTGTTTTTACCTTTACCCACTGACAGAGTACCGAACAACCTGGTTTTGTTACTCAAACTTAGCGTGTTATTGCCATTCCCTAACGTCATGGTGCTGCCGTAAGTACTACCGGTCAGGGTAATATTATTCGCACCATTTCCCAGGGTAATATCGCTTAACTTTGCATTGTTCAATCTTAGGGTATTATTGCCGTCGGTGGCGCTCAGGTTACCAATGGTCGAGTCATCGACACCGATATGATTATCACCACGCCCCAGCGTTATCTCTCCAGCAGTTGAAGCACCGGTAAGGCTAATCTGGTTATAGCCCTCACCCAGCGTAATATTACCCAACTTACCTGCAGTGGCGGCTAAGGTATTGCCACCGTCGCCCATCACCACGTTAGATACTTCTGCCTTGTCCATCAACAGAGTATTACTACCGTCCCCCAGAGTAATATCAAACGCTTTCGACTTACCGGATAACGACACCTGATGATTGGCCTTACCCGCCAAAATCACATCACCAACGGTAGATCCATCCGTCACTTTTACCGTCTGAACTTTATCGCCAGCTAACACTATGGGACCTAACTGTACCGAACCACCAGACGCAGTAACGGTATTGGCTCCGCCATCGGCTTTAATACTACCGATCAGCTTACCACCGGCCAGATTGATCTGATTATCACCGCTAATAAAGTCCATAGAACCCGTAATATCACCAGTGTTAGTAAAGGTTTTATTACCGGTATTTGACATGGCAATCGCTTCCATATCGGCGGAAGAGGCCTGAATAGTACCGCTGTTATTGATGGTTTCAGCACCATGCACATTCAGTACGCCACCCTTAGGTGCCTTCGACTTTGAAATCAGATTGCCAGAGTTGCTAACTGATTTGGCACCGGACACGTCAACCGCCGGGCCACCCGTTGTATTCAGTATATTAACGCTGGCACCGGTTTTAACCGTCCGGTTGTTGCCATCAAGAGTCGCTTTTATCCCAACGCCATTACTGCCTGATACATTGATGGTTAACTCAGCTGAATCAGAAAAATCTAAATCAGCAGCGACGGCGCTGTTATCTTTATTAAGGTATAAAATACCGATACCGTCTTTCACATCAATAGTACCGGAGTTGGTTTTCGCCAGCGAAGCGCCGGTTTTAATACCAATACCGGTGCCAGACGTTTTAATGTGGGCGTTATTTAGCGTAATGCCACTTACCCCGCCCACATTATTAATACCAATACCGCGGGACATAACATTACTCATATCAATTTCGGTATTGGTAACCTTAAGTGATACCGCCCCTTTATCCAGTAAAATACCGTCGGCAGTCCCGCTAGCGGCAATCTTGCCGGTACCGGACTCATCATTCAGATCTAACCCCGCCCCCGCATCAACATGGATAGTGGCTTTACCATCTACAGCGGTAATCGTACCCGAGTTACTAATAGAACTATTTTCACCCTTAATATGAATTGCTGTGCCGTTGGCGCTGATATTTCCGCTATTGGCTACATTGCCGTTATCGACACTAATTGCGGTATGGTTACTCCCCTTAGATAAATCGATAGTACCTTTATTATTTACCGTACCACCCTGCAGAGCCTGAAAGGCAATTGAGCCGCTGCTGCCAGCACCGGCGCTTACTGAAGCGTTGTTTTCAACCACACTGCCGGTTCCGGTTGACTTACCCACCACCGCATTTTTACCGACAATATTGAATACGGCTCCACGAGCAATAACCGCCTTACCGGCATTCTCTGCTAATACACCATTGGCATTGGTGCCTACCGTTATCTGACTGTTTGCCCCAAGTACTGCCTCAGATCCTAATCCATTAACTCGGATACCAGAGGTTATTTTGTCACTGCCTTCTTTACCGGACAGCGACAAATTCAGACTGCCGCTAAACGCACCACCATCGGTAACATAAAACAGCGTCGCGCCGTCGCCATTAACCTGCGTTAATTCGCTGCCCGCCTCAGTGTTAATCTTAGAGCCCGAACCTGATACCCAAAATGCCACTTGATCTGACTGGTTAGCATCAAAGTTCACCGCCACTTTATCTTTTAGCGTCACGGTACTGCCGCCCGAGGCTCTTACGCCTACCGAGCCAGCCCCATTCATATTGACGGACGCCGCTTTCAGGCCATCCCCCATCGTCAACTCAACCTTTTCACCGTCGGCCCATACGCCAACGGCACGCGTTGTGTCATCGCTGCCGTTCCAGCTGCCGTTTAAGGTAATATTACCGGTAGAGCTCAGCTTTGTTCTCTTCGTATTGGCGGAAGCAATCAATCCTACGCTACCGGCACCATTCAGTGTGATATTGCCACTGTTGGAGCCCACGGCTCCTTCAGCCACCCGAATACCGGTCGCATTATCACCGGTGAAGAGGATATTCCCGGAATTGATTAAGCTTGCCTGATTACGGGCAATATAACCGGTGACACCATTAAGAGATGAAATGAGATCGGCCGCTGCCGTCAATTTGGTTGTGTTATCTATCGCCCCATTGTCGCTACCGTCAAGTTTATGCCCCTGACCATCAGCAATACCGGCAACAGCACCTCGTCCGGTTAAATTAATCTTGGTGGTATTATCGATGTTACCAACCGCACCGCCTTCAATTTTCACCCCGGTCGCATCCATACCGCTGACGTCAAGCGTCAAACCGCCGGCGTTTACCGTGGTTCCCGCATCCGTCCCAACGATAATCGACGAACCATCCCCGCTGGCAGCCATCGTCGCACCGCCTACCCCGATTAGGCTGGCACCCCCAGCGATACGCATTAACGTTGAGTCAGCGGTAGAAACATCCAAACGACCAGTACTGGTATTGGTGATGGACGAACCCGCCCCGTAGATATAGTAACCAATCTGCTTAGTGCCATTGGCAAAAGTCACGGCACTATTGCCGCTCAAGGTAATTTTACCAGCGTTGCTGGCATAAACCCCGACGGTATTATCTCCGCGCAGATTAATATTGCCGCCGGTAAAGCTAATATGAGAATTTCTACCTTCTGCCCAAGCGCCGTAGTTAAAAAAGCCCCGAGTGGTGTTATTACCATAAACATTGATGGTACCGGAGGAAGTCAGTTTGCCACTCTCAGTCGCTTTAAGGGCGATATTGCCATAGCCCCGTACATTAATCGTGCCGGTATGAAACATATCAGCGACAGAGTCGATGGAATCACCGCTTCTAAACATGGCAACGTTAGCCAATACATCAACCGCTTCTTTTCCGGTACTATCCCGGTTACCGTTTAAATTAATGGTACCGCTATTGGTGAAATTAATTGAATCACCGGCAACATTCCCCCTAAAAACGTTACTGCCCTGAACTTTCTGCCCAACGTTAACCGTTCCTCTATTCTCCGAGGTAACGTTATTTTTAACCGGGGTAGTAAATAATACGGCGTTTGAACCTTTTCCGACCCCAACATAAGCGTTATTGTCAGGATTAATACCAACGTTAATCACCCCATCAACATCATTGAGGAAAGAACTATCCAGATCTTCAAAAACCAATCCTTGAAAGCTCTCATACCTATTGTCACCGCTCTTTTTTTCATAAGCGGCTAAGTTGACAGTGCCGGTATTTTCAAAACGGCCAGCGCCACGAACATGAACGAGGTAATCGGAGCTATGGCTATAAGAATTAATGGTGCCGGCGTTTTTAAATACCCCGCCTTTCCAAACCACAATTGCGTGCCGTGGCGTATTCTTGGCATCAGCATCAGAGGTACCCACTTCAATCAAATTATTATTGATAAAGGTGGCTTTTTTATTGACCAGTATAGAAGTCATATTACTTTCAGAGAGTGAACGGATGGTGCCGTTATTTATCCCTAAAGCAGAATCCGTTACTACCACGATACCATATTCACTTTGTGAGCCTGGTGCTGTTGAATTCATACCGTGCTTTATAATGCCGGCCATAGAACCCCCTGCCAAATGGGTAAGCACAGCTCCCTTGGCAACCTCAACAGTGGCATTTTCCCCTTGCCCTTTCAATAAGGACTCACCTAACCGTTCAGTAGTCAGTTCAGGGGCAATCCCGCCACCTGAATTTGGAATATCGTATCGATAAGAATATTGTTTGGTGCTATAAACTTTTGATAGTTCTTTATCATAAACCGATTGAGACGTAATACGCCCAGCCTTCACTTCATTAGCCAACCAATCAAGATAAACCTTATAGCTAGCAAAATCGGTCACGTTTTGTTTCGAGCCATCATAGGCGGTAAATTCGCCGAGATAGTTAGTATGCATCAATGCCTTACCACCGGTAACAGACTCACCGCTGACAGGAAAACTATTGTCTATGACTCGTGGGCGATAGCTATTACTACTCTGCCATACCACTTTTGCGGATTTAGCACCGGTACCATCTGCCAAAGCGAAAGTGGTATTACGGCTAATCGGATTAAGCAGCTCGGCAGCAACCTTAATATTAGCGACACCATCGGTGACCTTAACAAAACCGGCATCATA
Source organism: Pragia fontium DSM 5563 = ATCC 49100 (assembly GCF_900112475.1). Classification (GTDB taxonomy): domain Bacteria; phylum Pseudomonadota; class Gammaproteobacteria; order Enterobacterales; family Enterobacteriaceae; genus Pragia; species Pragia fontium. The sequence continues at coordinate 504,115 of NZ_FOLW01000001.1, forward strand.
AAAAAAAGTTATCGGACCCGGTGCTGGCATAGAATTTATCACATCATCAGACTTATCGACGCTAAGCAATGCTGCACCCGGGGAAATAGAAATGTTAGTCGCCACCCCAGCTTCATTGGTTAACGTAACCGTTTCTTTTGCTGATGCGTCAAATTCCAATTGGCCATTTAACGTTCCTGGGTCAACATCTCTGGCCTCTCCTACGCCGAAAGCCCAACCATTAGCGTAGGCATCCTTAATGGTAGTATTCGTAATCGAAGGCCTGTTAGTTCCTTCTGTTTTTATTGCTGATGGACCATTAACGGTATACTGCTTGCCGTCACCTATCGTCAGAGCTCCTGCGCCATTGTTGACCTTCTCATAATCCCATTCCTGATTATTCAGAGTACAAACGTTAAATTCATCACAAGAGGCTGCCCCTGACCAAGCTATTACTGGTTGGGCCACAGTGGATAATAGAGATGCCAGAGCTAAACCGGCTATTTTTTTATTAGTTTTAGTTTTTGTTTTACCGCGGCTTAGCTCTGAAGTCACAACCCATTGGCCTAATGCACTATTCCATATAATTCGATAAATCTTATTCATTACTTATTCCCTTTACTTTATTCCATAATAAAAATAACCAATATAATCCCGACTGGTTAATTAGAACGCCGCACATTACTCAACAATTACCACATCTAAATAGCATTAAATTTTCGACACAAAACAAACTTATTTAACCTGAGTTTAATCAAGCTAAATATAATTATGAAAACAATAATTAATCAACGTTACAAAAAACATCAAATGAATGGCAAGCCACTATCTAAAGCATAGTAGCATCTACCTTTAATAAATTAAAAGTAGAACCATAGAAAAATAAATTAAAAATTTAAATCTAGAAAATAATGACTTAACAGCTGAAGACGCCAATCAGTAAATCATAAACCAGACATTAGATCTTAATACGATCGATTCAAGAAACTTTCATTCAAATTAATCATAAAATATAGATTAACCCATTTTAAAACCTCATATGTTATTAATATTATTTACTTGATGAATTATATTCATATTTATTATTCATACTTACACAAAACACACAATCATTTAACATCACCCCAAAATGCAACTCATTAAAATACCTAAACTATTACCAGTAAAATCAAATCAAGATAAAAGCCCCAATGATTAATATATTTAATCATCATCACAAAATAGACTTAGCCACCATATTTACTCGATCTATTAATATATTTTGGAGGAAAAAATCAGCATTATTCTGACAGTAGCCGTTACAGCACTCACGATTCTGGTATGAAGCAATAAACAGTGGGTATCGAAGAAATCCCCGGCGAATAAATTATCCGCCAGGTTTTCTGATTTCAAGGGAGTGGAAATGTTCTACTTAGTGCAAATTTTGGGAAGGATATCAGTCTACCTATCAAAACTTATAGATAACCCCTGTAGCAGCGGTCACGCTATAAGAACGATCAATCATCGGGCTATCTTTGACGGTATCGCTTAAGTGGTTATAACGCCCCATCAAGAATAGCTGCCAGTTATCATTGACCGAATAATAGCCAGCAAAAGATTGATAAGCGGAACTGGCACTTTCAGCGCGATACTTTGACATGCCACTGCGCTGCGATTCTCGCTGGCTGACACCAAAATAGTAATCATTGTATAAACGACTCTGCCATTGCACCCCAACACCGGGTACCAGCTGCCACTTGCCGAATTTAAACGAATACTGATAGCCAATATCCGCCAGCACCCCATCGCTATTACCCAGAATGTCGGTCGCTACGCTGCCGCTAATGATTCCCCAGCCAGCATGATGCTGATAACCAACGCCGGCCATCGCTGAAGCACGTCGTTTATCCAGCTTTTTCATCATCGAATGATCGCTATCAGCAGGCTTAAAGCTCAATGGCGAGTAATGGATATTAATATTAAGGCGATGAGTATCGGTATTAATCACCTTTACTCCAGTATCTAACCCATTAATATAAAAATATTTCCCCTGATAAGTCACAATCGGTATCGGCATAACCTGAGTTTTATACTCCCGATAGGCTAATTTTTCGGTCATAACACCAGCGCCGAGCGACCAAGCATCAGCATAAACAACACTTGGCAGAAACACGGCAGCTAAAGAAATTGCGCCAATGGATGACCTCAAACCACGAGTCGAGCCATAAAAACCGTTCGTCATAATCAATACTCCAGAGTTATTTAATCAAAAAGTTACCGTCAATCCCCATCGAGGACTGATTAGCTAAGGAAAAAAAGGGGGTTCTGCGGCAATAACCACCGCAGTACAATCATGCTAAGGAGGAGGCAAATGTCGCCGTAGTTGATTTACGTTTGATAAAAATTGGCGAGAAGCAATATCCTGCGTCATACACCGAAACAACATGACCAACCTCCTTGTCCATCAATTTTCAGGCTGCGCTTTTAAGAACAAGTCTTGTTCGATGGCAATCAACAGAGCGGCAACCAGCAATAAGATCATGGTCCAGAGACATTTGGTTAACGGTTCGGTCTGCATCAGTTCCGCCGCCATCACCAGTGCAAAATGAAACAGAACAGCGGCTGGGATACTGCGCTGACAGCGGTAATAAAACCAATTAGCCAAGATGGTGGCCGGAAGCATACTAATGAAGAAATTAGCGACATAAATTCCTCCCGCCTGCCAAAGTTGATTCTGATAAGTGTCGTGAATAAAAAACAGCGGTAGATGCCAGAGCGCCCATAATCCACTAAACGCCAGAGAGGTTGGTAGGAGTATTCCCCAGACGCTTCTCAAGCTGTCAACGCCGTAGCTGCGCCAGCCCAACTCTTCCATTAGTGCGGCAATCAGCGCCAGCGGCAACATAGGAAGAAATCCAGCAGAAAAAGCAAACTGACTTGCGCTATGGCCTGACAGTACAGACAGCCAAGTTGCTGCCAGTAGCGGAATCAGAATTAACCCCAGCATTATCAGTAAACGGCTTGGGGTTATTCCTTTTAGCGCAAATACTCTGCTGCGATAGTCCTGTCGTAGCAGGCTATTGCCGGAAGTACGCAGCATGACCCAAGCAGCAACAGCCGGACCAAGTAGCCCCAACAGAGCTGTAACCAGCGTCAACTGCCGCATATCGGGTAAATAGCTTAAGTAAGCGGCCACTGACCACGGCAGCCAAGAGAATAAAAAAACCAGACCAAAAAAGCGTAGAGGATAATAGCGGATTGGTTGTGTGATATGTCCCATCGATTAACTCCCTCCTTGGTGAACTACAGTTTTTCTAGCGATACCTGCCATTTATCGTCCCTAAATTGATGATGGAATGTTCACACCTTAGCAATTGACTGACGGTCGGTCAATGAATAAAACAAAATCGGTGAGTTGTATCTTTTGCCCTTTTTATTGAGCACCTACGGCTGCACGTTCTGGTTTTCACCAGAATGACAAAGAGGAACACTGAAAAACCAAATAAAAAAACGTCAGTACCTATCGGTATCTGACGTTTTCTGATTGACCACCTAAACCAACGGAACCAACATTCCGTTGGTTAGGCTAACTTCTACATCACACTAACCACCGTTGGCGGAGCGAACATCAATGGTCAACGCCGCAGAAGTACTGGCACTGTCCTGATTAGCCTGCTCCGTTGCCGTTGCCACAACCTTTAACACCACTTGACCACTAAACGATGCCGGTGGCGTAAACGTTAAGTGAGCTAATTGCCAGTCGGTAATATCCGCGGTTTGTTGAACGTTAGTCGCAGTGAAATGATGAACGCCATCGCTCAAGACGCTACCTTCAGGTAAATCCTCCACCGTCATACGCAACGTTTCGGAGCCGTCAGTATCCGTCAGCGCCGCACTTATGGCTGACAAGGATATTGGCGTGTCCTGCATTCCCTGATTGGTGGATAACACCTCGGTTAATCCAATGTTATCTACCATCATGCCACGTCCTTCACTGGAGAACTGGGTCGCTTCGGTAACAATACGCAGCGTTTGCTTACCGCCCTTGCCGACAAACGACAGGCTCAACGGTTGCCAATTCAGCCCATTGTTATCACTGACGCTTTCACTGCTACCGATACGTATACCATCAACATAGATACCGATACGGGTATAGTCCGCACTAAAGCCCAGACAACCGGCTACATCTAAACTTAACTGATAGTTTACGTCAGCCTGCGTCACCATATTGCGTTCAATACCCAGGGTTTGTGCCATGGTTCCCGCTGCATTGGTCAACTCTAACCAGTTTCTGCCATTACCAGCGGCAGATTTAACCACTTTAAGCTGTCCTTTGGCATTCTTCATCCGGTCATTGCTACCCCAGATTTTGAAACCATTTTTTCCACCGCGATAATTATCCGGCCCGGTAACCAGTTTCCATCCCTCCAGCTCACTGCGCTGCAGCAATGTTCCTAAACTACCGATGGTAGATACGCTTTCCCAACCGGTGCGGAACAGTTCCCGAGTATATTGCCCATCGCTGAGAATCAACTGTGGCACATCCGCTACTGGCGTCACCGTCAGACGTACGGTAGCCGGAGCCGCATCATACTCACCATCGTTAACCGTCCAGCTAAAGCTATCTTCACCACTCCAGTCAGCCAGTGGAATATAGGTCACGGTATTATCCGCATTAAGCTGCAATTGACCGTGCTCTGGCTGACTAAGAATACGCAGGGTTAGCGTATCGCCATCAATATCACTGGCGTTAGACAGCAGATCGAGCGTCAGGCGGCCATCCTCATCCAGCGTGGCCTGAATATCCTGCGCCACCGGAGGATGATTAATCGCGCTCTGAATGACCGTCAACGCGACGCTCGCAACGTTAGACAGCGTAGAGCCAGCGCTAAGTTGATAAGTGAAGCCATCCTCACCATACCAACCCGCATTTGGCATATAGGTAAAGCTGCCGTCGGTATTCTGCACCAAACTACCGTGCTCAGGTTCCTTAATCAGCTTCACCACCACACCAGTCAGCCCGCCCAGATCGTCGTTATCCATCACGTTGAGCGTTATCTGGCTATCCTGATCCAACGTTGCGGTATCGTTATAGGCATGCATTTCCACTTCACCGCTAACGCTGTCCACCGTAAGAATAACCGTAGCTACGTTGGAAAGTACCGAACCGGCACTCAGCTGATAAGTGAAGCTGTCCTGACCGTACCAACCGCTATTCGGCGTATAGGTAAAACTGCCGTCAGCGTTGTGTACCAGACTGCCGTGCTCCGGCCCCTTCACCAGCTTGGTTGTCACACCAGTTAGCCCACCCAGATCGTCATTATCCATCACGTTTAGGGTTAGCTGAGTATCCTGCTTCAACGTCGCTATATCGTTATAGGCATACAACGGAGCGTTAGCAGACTCACCCAGACGTAATCTGCTGATAGTTACCTGACTATGGGTTGCCGCATGACCCCGGCCAAAACCAATCAGATCAAACGACAGATTAATCGCCGTTCCCACCGCTACGTCGCTCAAGTCGATGAGCACGCTACGGCTACCGTCAGCATTCAGGGTACTGGTAACCCCATCCGCCAACCGCAATTGATCGTCAGCCTGTAGATTGAAGAGTGCATTGCTGTGGTTAACACCGATAGACGGCAATGGAGATATTCCGCTTGCCGCGTCAATCACTGCGACCTCAAAGGCATCATCCGGTCCGTTATCTACATCATCCAACACAATATCCGTCAGTCTGAAAGAGAGATAACGCTGATTTTCTCCCAGCACAAACGCCTGATTCAAACGGGTTTGGCTGGTAGCCGCTTCCGTTAGGGTCGCTGTATTGCTGACAAAACCAACCGTGCCGGTGGTGCTCCAGCCGCTGCCGTCGGCAAATTCGGCGTTGGTGAGTATTGGGTTGATATTCGTAACCTCAGCCTTCCTACCCACTCGCTTATAACTTGAGCTTGGATGTATTTTGGGTGCTATCTCGGCCTGAATAATGCCAGTTTCAAGTATCGAGCTATCCAACATCTGTAATGGCTGACTGCTAGCTACTTCCATTACGGCATCATCTATAAAAGTATCTAAACTACGTCTTACACGTTTAGTTTCACCATAACTTTTTCTATCAATATCAACTTTGTCGATGCACGCATAATGAGTAACATCCTTTGTTCCTCCCTCTATACTGAAAGAAAAACGCCCCGCTTTCCCTTTTAATTCCGTTGGTATAGTAACTTCCCGAGATCGCCAGCCACCGTCACCTAACTTAGTAGTATCAAACAGCTGTAAACTTAAGTGTTTTCCACCTATAGAGGTAAAATTAACGACTAAATTAACCTCTTTATCCCAAGGGCCATTTTCGTAAATATAATTGTAGCCAAGATTCGCTGCCGAACCAGTAAACACTTTAAATCGTTTACCCACATAAACGTCAAACGTTAGCTTGGACACATCTTCTTTAAAATACATCCAATCATGCTGTAATGGATCCTCTCCCTGAATAAGCCTATATGAATAATCAAAAAAGTACTCCTGAGCCAGTGCGAGAAGGGCCGGTAGATTGGTTAATTTCTTTAACACATATTTACCAAATTCGCCCTTCAGCTTGGTACCCAGAGTTTTTAGATCATCAGCGGTAGGCTTGTATGAAGTACTCTCCTTTAAGAAATTCCATGTCTGACCTAAAAACTTAGATGGAGCGATATTTTTCATCGTATCCGATGCACCGTCTTTAAGCTGGTCCATCAAGTCCTTACGGGCGCTCTCAAGGATTTTATACAATACCTGAGCTCCATCCTTAGTAAAATCCTTGCCTAATAAAGTTCTAAGCGCCTGCTCAACGCGTTCCCAACTAAGAGAAACAACTAAATTCAATCCTTGCGATGAATTTTTAATCCCTCCCTGCATTGACCAGCCAGGAATTTCCGTCCACATACCGGTTAACCACTGTAGCGGTAAACGCCCATATATCGGAGCATAGCTGGACTGGAAATCACCGTTAAACACTTTCTGTTCCGCTACCAGAATATGTCCATGCTCAGAATGATTACTACCGTACTCGGTATTGTTCTCTGTGTATGAGATTACACCAGCACCGGTTCGTACCTCTTTCCAGTCGTCATCTGTGGCCCCACCAAGCACCGACCATGCCCAGCCGGTACCAACGCCTTCCCAGCTTGCTGTTGAATGCTGTTGCTGTGATCTATGCTCAGTAATCGTTTCCTTAGCGTTGTACCATGAGTCACCGGGTATATCGTTAAGGTCAGCCTTAAGCCTAAACAATTTCGCTGCCCACCGATTATCGTGCTCTGACTCCAGTTCATCACGCCAGTTATAGCCATTGCGCCAAATAATATTATTAAATCCCATTGTCAGTTCGTTCCCCTCTTTCAGGGATAAATCGGCAGTTCCTAAATACCAGGTTTGTACCCGACTATGTGGCAGTGCTACTCCAAATCCTTTGTCACCAGCGAAGATCTTCCAATCAGAGGCCTTCACTATCGTATCTGTCTCAAACCAGGCTCGACCGTCCAGCAGAATATCAATCGCCGCGCCTGGAATTGAACGACCGTTTGGCGTCAGGGTTGATCCTTTTTCATTCCCCCATAGCTTCCACACATTCTTCAAACTATCCTTCCTTCCATGACTCCCTAACGTTTGGTAATAGTTATCGGCAAAACTAATATTACTCCACATTTTAACGTCTGGATCGTAGAAGTCAGCATACTTGATGGTACCAAAACCAAGAACTTCAGTTAACGCTTTAAGCCCTTTCACACTGCTACGGAAACGTCCAATCCATACTGCTGCGCTAACTCCCGCCGCGGTAAACCATGGAACGAGAGCAACACCATAAGCAGCAGCTTCCACCCAGAATAACTTATCATCAATATCATCCAGGAAGTCGGCTATCCGCAAATCCAACGCACCCTGTATGTGGTCGTGTGGATCTAACGTCGTCATATGAATATTCTTCACTTTATCTGAGAAATGGAGTCCTAAACGCTGGATTACCTCACTATTAACCGATGCTCCACGACTGTGCCCGATAAAATGAAGCGGACAGTCAAAAATCTGCTCGCTATCATTTAAAGACACCATAAAGGCAAACAGAGCACTAGCCGCCGCTTCAGCAAAGCCTGAGTCATTAATGCCGGACTCATTAGCCCAGTCAGGTAATATAATCAGCGGCTTACCTCTCTTAATCGATTCCCGTTGAATCGGTAGGAACTTATCATCAATCGGCCGACCCTTGCCTGGTTGGTGATTCTCATCCCAGACCCTCACCTTGCCAGTATCCTTCTCCATCTTAATGATAGTGCCACCGTTGTTAGCAACAATGGATCGTGCCAGCTCAAGGGAGGCGGTTTCAGCGGCGAATAGAGGATTTAAAGAAAGCGGCGGCTGGAAGCCATGAGTCACTATCATAACGACAGGGAAATTCTGATTTTCCTTCGCCTTGACTTTCTCTACTTTAAACGATTTAAAATCACGATGGGTATTACCCGTTTTGGTCTTAATCTCAACGGCCCAATAATACTGTTGGGCTGCAGTAAGACGAGAAAATTCAGTAACTTTTCGACTGTCTACCCTATATTTTCCACTCTTCTCATCATATACCAAACCTCTAATTTGGGCTTCAGCGAGCGTAATATTCTTCCATGACAAAATGCGTCGAATATTTCTATCTTCATTCCAATTTTTTGTAATGTAATCATTTACCTTCTGGGAAATATCATCCGTTGCCTCAGGTAAAAGGTCTTCTGGCCATAGCCCTTGCCCTAACGGCTGGCTACTGACATAGAATGATAAACTGGCAATATCAACGCCACGTTTTACCTCCCACTCAAATATTGGTTGCGTACTGGCCTCAATATTCTGTATACCATCCAGGCCACTACCCGGCCCCAATAATTTCAATACGATGCTGGTTTGAACAGCCGCATTAACACCAAAGATAGTTCCCTGAGCATCCGGTGATAACCGATCGATCTTCATCGGTTGTGCGCTTTTACTCTTAGGTTTCGGATTTTCCACACCGTCTGAGAAATCCAGCTCCAGTGGTAAATACTGGTTTTGAGTTTCCTTAAAAGAACGCGTTATCGTCTTCATCAAGCCATCAACATTCCACACCAGTAAATAGTGGTAAAATGATGAAGCAGGATTCATTGGAGGATCTTCTTGCCACACGGTTCCAAGCAACTGGGTACCGTCTGCCGATAATGTCAGTTTATCAAGCGCCCCTCCCATAATAGGTGTCGTCGCCCCCAGGTATTTTGGCTTTCCTTTTTTGCCAAATGGATCCCTTACAAAGCCAATTTTACCGCCGTTTTGCTTACTAAACGCTTCGCTATAATTACCCGCCGTATAGATGGGGGTATAGTAGACAAAGTTATAATCAGCAACCAAAGCGTATTCATCACCATCATACTTCAGATAAACCACACCGTTAACGCGTTGAATATTCTGTAGGAATCGCTTTTGAATATAGCTAGAGTCAGAACCGGGATGAAGTGCTGCTTCTGCTTCAATCACTTTCGCAGAAGCAAGTTCCCCCTCTGCTTTTAGCTCACAGATTATTGCACTGAGCCCATAGTTATAGGCCAATGAACTACCTAACAGGAATTCACCTGGCTCCCCAGCGGCAACAATATGATTAGCACCTTTACCTGTACCTATACCACTACCTAAAGCGACTTTATGCACTCTACCGCTGGTAAGTTTTCCAGTCTCACTGTCAACATTTTTTAAATCAATAACGTAAACATTACCCTTATCCGCATTAAAATTATGTCCCAAGCTTCTAAAAGTGAGAGGGGCCGTAACGGCCAGATAGCGATTTTCACTTATAGCCAGATCAAAATACCCCAAGCGAGCAGCCGGAATTTCCTGAATTTGCTGCTGCTGATAGCAGTAATTAGTGCTGGCCATATTAACGTTGATACGCATTAAACGATCTGGGCCAGAGATATCCCCACCATAGCGATCGCCCTCTGCTGCATACAACCAGTTATTAGCAAATGCTAAGGCACTAATATTGGCATTACTACCGTGTATCCGTATGGTAAAAAAGACTTCACCTACCAGCAGATCTACCGCATAGATTTTGCCGTTACGACCCGCTATATAAGCTATCTCTTCATTCTCGGCCAGTACTACTTGGTTGGTTTTACCACCGTTAAGCTGGTTAGCCAGCTTCTCTCCTTTCTCATTTACCGTAATACTTTTCACAAAACTCAGCGGGAATAATTCTGCTTCATCGCGTTCCCCTGAATCTTGGTACAAATTAATACCTGCGTTAGTCACCACCAACGTCATGCGCTTTTTATCTAACCTACTGGCTTCAACAGCGTTACTTATGTAGCCTGAGTCACGGTAACGGACAACACCATTCTCATCTATATATACCGCCACGCGCTCAACAACAAAGCTATGTTGGGATACGGCAATTCCCTTAGGTAAGCTAATACCTTCAAATTTGAATCGCCCTTCTGACATAGGTGAGTAAATACTTTCTTGCTCATTTAGTAGCCGGACTCCCATGCCTGGGGGGGTGTATGCTTGCTCGCGGAGTCCACCCAATGGCGGCCAACTTTTAGGTTTAATCCATAACCTATACTTAACCGCCATTACGCTGGCATCATTTGTTGCTGCTTTTCCGGCGATATTGACTTTAGCATCTCCGTCTAAATCTATTGAAAATGTATCAATTATCGGCTCCTCTGGCTTTGGCTGCTTTGGCACACCAAAATCAACAACAAAATCAACAACCTTGTCTTTATCCGCTAAAGGCTCCAAATCATATCGTTGATAGGCACCAGCATAATTAATCTCACGGATACTGCATGCTAAACCTGAAATTAAGAGTCCAAACATTATTCCTCTTGTATTGCGAGCCAAGACCCCAACGGTTATGGCGGCTGCACCAAGGTATAACAAATCAGTATCTACCAAAAATGAGGATTTTTTCATCGATCCGGTATTTTTGTCATATTCAAATTTTGCTGATACACACAGAATATTTCCACCGGCCATGACACCCGGGTATGGCGGACTAGCAGTACGCGCTATGCCATCTGCGTCAACGAAACCGTTATCAATAATAAACCAAGTAGGTTGTAGTTCTCCGCTTTCACTTAATCCCATCCCCTCTCGCAGGAACAACACTTCAGTATCAGCATCCACTCCTGACACCTTCATTTCCAACTGTATTGGCAACAAAGGATCGCTATCACCGAGAGCTATATGGATAACCCCTAATGCATTCAACTGATCTTCATTCGGTAACGGTATATCAAGCTCGGCCAGTTCACGTTTTGCCACTGACACCGTAATATCTTTGTCCAGCGCACCTGGCGGAATCAGTAGCATATTGCCGTTGTTATCACTAACGACAGCACCATCCTGAGCAAATACCTCCACCGAACCATAACGAGGCTCTGCAACCCGTAGCTCAATCGTTTGTTGCTGACCACCGGCAATGACATAAATACATGCAACACCTGAAGTTTTAGACTTAAGAAGACCATCAGGTGTAATTTCTGCCACACTTGCATCAGAAACGATATAGCGGAAGCCAGTATTGGCCGCACTAATATCACCATCCTCAAAAATCGATGTCGCTTTTATTTGCCGCTCACCATGCTCTTCAGCCAACATAATCGATTGTGGATAAACGTCAATTTCATCTCCGTTTTGGTTCAGAACCGGCATCGTCCAAAGCGGAGCGATTTCAACCACCAACGCATTCACCGCCACAATACCGCGCGCCGTGACGCTAAACAGCGTTTCCCCTTCAGCTAAACCATGAATAGCATCCTGCTCATCAACCCTGAGTAAAGTGTCATCATCAACGCTAACGGTGATGTAATCGCCAAACAGTTCAACGCCTTGTTGATCGGCAAAATCCCCGGTCACATTCAGCGTCATGCTTTCACCTACACCTAACACTGCCTTACGGGCAATATTAATGCGCTGTAATTTCGCATCACTGATGGTAAAGGCAATCTCAATCGGCTCGCCGGCAGCAAAACCGTCATCCGCTAGCACTCGAATGGTTGCCGAACCGGCATAGCCCGCTTCTGGGGTAAAGATCAGCGTCTGTCCATCCGGTGCCAGAACCGCACTACCGTGCGTGCCGTCCAAAATGCGCCAGAATACTGCTTCACCTTCTTGATCGATGGCAATATCATCCAGTCGGGTACGTACGCCAAGATCAACGTGAGTCAGAACCGGCTCTTTAACAGCAACGTTCTGCGGCGGTTGATTAGCCCTAAAGCCGGTATTGGCATACAACAGCTGACGATCGCGATTATCAATCACCCCGTCACCGTTTAGATCCCCGGCCAGATTCTGCGCCAGCAGCAGCGCCTCCCATTGGCTACTATCGGTGGCATCGACCTTACCATCCTGATTCAGGTCGCCAACGATCGATAGGCGGATCTGTGCCTCACCGCTACCGCGCAGGCTAATCAGTTTGGCTCCGCCCTGCGTGATACGCAGCAGATAAGTAGTTTTCCCTTGATGGGTAGACGTTGAAATGATGGCAGCATCGGTAACGTTCAGCGTTGCTCCCGCAGGCAGTTCGGCCGCCAGCGCCACAATAACTGCCCCCGAGATGCCAGGCTTATGCACCATACTGGCGATTTCACTATCGCGGATAACAAATGCCAGGTTAGTGTCCTGAGAGGTATTCAGGCTGCCCTGCCAAACGTTACTGCCGCCGTGCACCCAGTTAATCACCGCGCCTAAATTAGCGGTTAATGGTGCCGTTAACGGTGTGCCATCGGCCAGATACACCATTGGCATACCCGGCTGTTGGTCACTGAGTTTACGTATCAGCAATAAACGTCCGCTGTCGTCATAACGATAAATGGTGGTCTGTATGTCACGCTGAGCATTCGGATGAATAATCCGGATAATACGCCCGGCGCTATCACGTTGAATATCGATGCGATCGCGCAGATTGCCACCGACCAATGCAATACCCGCATCGGAAACCAGCCAATCAACCCCATCGCTGAAAGTGATGCGCGTAATACGGCCTAAACGATCCAGTTCATAACGGCTACCGTCTGGCCCGGTTAACGTATAGCAAACCGGTACCCATGGCAGGCCAGAGACCTGATCGTAAAGGGCATCGCCCATTAACATCAGCGGCTGATTGATATCGGCAGCTTGACCATGTGCCGCCAGTTGCCAGCCGCGATCGGTACTAAAATGAGCAGCCCAAACAATCGGCGCGCCCGGCTTAGTGCTAATGCGTTCACTGACCGCATTCAGAGTAAAGCTGAGGTGATGGCTACCGCTGGCAGGATCCGCCAGAACCGCCGGAATAACCAACCAGACCCGAGCACCATCACGCCAGGCCGCAGTTGCCCCTGAAGGCAACGTCGCCTGTTGGTCGCTGCTTAATCCAATATTCAACCAAGGGAGCGCCCAGTTACCGAAGTCGCCACCAACTTTACCGGCTTCATTATCCCATTGACGTCCCAGTGCGACACTGTGTCCACCTAGGCTTACCAGTGCATCGATTTGCGTTATCGTACGTAGCGATTTATTGGCGCTGTCAATAATGATCAGCGTCTCGATTTCGCTGGTTCGATCCATCAGATCCCAAGCGGTGAAGCGCAACTGATACACCCCGTTACGCCACTGACGAGGATCCAACTCGGCGAGTGACAAAATCTGATCGATATCATGAGCAACGTACTCTTGCTGCGCCAAGGTATACCACTGATTGCTGCCGGCAATGGCGATTTGTAGCCGCCATCCCATCAGCTGTTGTTCACTTATTCTCACCATTAACGGCGTTAGCTGATCCAAGGTAAACGGTACACCGTTCGGCTCTAACAGGTTGTGCCAGGCAATAATTGGTGCCTGATTGTCCTGCGGATCGCGTACCCGCAACATATGGGTCGCGGTACTACTAAAGCCATCACAATCGACTGCCGTCACCCGCAGCGTCATAATTCCGGCTTCGGACGGCGTTAAATGGAGTCTTCCGGCACTGTCTATCACCACATTCTGCCATTCGTCACTGTCACCGTAACGCATTTGTACCGTGAGGCTATCAATAGCGTTCCAACCTTCAGCCCGAGCGGTAATCACCACTTTCTGCCCCGGCAATACTGGCGTATCCGGTGTGGCATTAATCAAAATGCTCGGTGCATTTTCCGTCACATCCGCCACCACGCGCAGCACAAAGTTGCGCCGCGTCGTATCGTAACCGTCGGAAACTTCAACGGTGACCACATGGTCGTCGATCTGTCCCGGCCCCGGCGTCCATACCAAGCGCTGCTGCGCCCGATCGTATCGTGCTCCCTCCGGTAAATGAGGGAAACTGACGCTTAATGCCTGAGTCTGTTCCTCGCCATCCGGATCGATGGCGTTAATACCCCGTTGTTCACCGCCGCCTAACGTTACCGGCAACTCAAAAGTATCCCCAACCACACGGGCAAAGTTGTTGACGGTCACCAATGGTGCACGGTTAACGTCGAACACCCGAACCTGAACCCGTTGGAAGCTCTCCGCTTCACCATCTGTGACCCGGAAGGTAAAGATAAAGGCACGATCGATGCCGTTCGTGTTATCAACCACGTCAAAATCTGGCGTCCATTCGAAATAACCGCTGGAACCATCGAAATACACTCCCTGAGGCGTGTTTTCGTCATACACCAGATTCATCATTAAGGCATCCAGATCCGCATCTATCGCCCGTAGGGTAAAGCTCAGGGTTTCCCCTTCATTAATCAACTGTAGTGGTACCGGCAAAATGCGCGGTGGCTGATTAACATTGGCAACGGCAATGTCCAATGTGCGAGTGAAGCTGGCAGCCCCATCGCTACAGGTTACGGTTAACCCCCAATGTCCCGGCGTGCCGGTGTTGCTGTCCTGCGCAGCCAGCATATCTGGCGTCCAACTCAGCACGGCCCGATCGCCGTTCTCCGTCGGCGTTAATTTCATACCGCGCGGCAAGTTACCAATGCTCCACGTCAGCACGTCACCGTCCCGATCGTGACCAAACAGGGTGATATCCAGCGGCTGTCCTTCCGCCGCAGCAATATTCACCACATCATCCTGACCCGGATCGTTCAGCGGTTGGCCGTCCACTTCCATGCCCAACAGTTCTGGCGCCGTATTAGTGGTACGCACCACAATACGCAGAGTATGACGTACCTCATTCGGCACTGGGTTTTCTGGAATAGCATGACCGGCATCTGCTGGCGGCAGTCCACTATCGGTGACCACCAGCGTCATATCATAGCTACCGCTGGTACCGCTGCCCGGCGTCCAGCGTAGCGTTGCATGACCATACTGCACCGCTGGCGTGAGCGTCGCCCCCGTTGGTAAACCTTCACAACGCCAATTTAGTGCATCCTGATCGGCATCGGTTGCCAGCAACGCAATCGACAGCGGTTGATTCTCCAGCGCAACCACCTGTTTTGGCGCTATCAGCACTGGTGCCTCAGTCAAGCTCACCACCGTCAGAACAAAACTCTTGCTCTCTGTCAGTATCTGATGAACGTTGCCGTCACCGTTATCACTGGCGGTAACGGTAATCGTATAATCGCCGCGATCGCCATCCCCCGGCATGAAACGCAGCACCCCACCGGCTACCCCATCAGCCGACGGTGGATTAGCCGTATATTGAGCGAAAGATGGCAAGCCACTGAAGGTTAATTCAATCGGATTACCGTCGGCATCCGTGGCCGAGATCGGCACCTCCAACACCTCGCCTTTATTCACAAACGCGTTGCTAATATCGGCAAGTTGCGGTGGACGGTTAGCGTTTTCAACTTCAATCGCGACAGTTAAATGACTGGTGGCCGGTATACCGGTACCATCACCATCATCGGTAGCAGTGACCTGAATACGGTAACTGCCCGCCTGTGAATAGCTCGGTGTCCAAACAATCTCAATAGCGTCTTCATCAAACACCGCGCCTTCCGGCAAGCCATCTACCGTATATTGTACCGTTGGTGCAGTAACCTCATCACCAACCAGCCCCGCTTCCGGGTTAATCCGGGCAGGTGGTTCATAATTCGGATTATCCGGGTCGAAGGCAAAGACGCTAATACGCAACGGTTGCCCTTCCAGCACGCGCCAGGTCGACATCGGTTCAAAGATCGGCGCACCGTTGGCGTTAGCCACATTAAGCTGTAGCTCTTGCTTCACCGTGTTGTATGTCACGCTGCCATCCAGCGCGGTCCAAACGGCCTTCAGAATAATCGGTACGTTATAGCTGCCGTGCTGATTAAAGCCCGGTGTCCATTCAAACCAACCGGTATCGGCATTCAGCAAGGCACCGCCCGGCAACCAAGTGGTGATATATTCCAGCTTAACCGAAGCTCCCCGAGGCTGAACCAAACCACCGGACACACTGCCATTCAGTTGCAAGGTAAAGCGTTCGCCTTCCCGCAACTGTTGTTCACCCAACAGGATTAGCTGAGGTTTAGGATAGGCTTGAGTAACGGTGATGATAATGCGCTTGCTGACGGTAGATTTACCATCGCTGACGGTCACAATAATGTCATCATAAACACCGGCCTGTTCGTAGTCCGGCGTCCAACTCAATATCCGCGACTCGGCATCAAATACCGCCCCGGCAGGCAGATTGCGCGCAATTAAGGTCAGGATATCGCCATCTTCGTCGGTTACCATTACTGGAACCGTCAGCGACTCGCCTTCAGCTACTTGATATTCAGGCACAAGATACATATCCGGTGCATGATTACCGTCTTCTACCTCAAGTGTATAAGTACGATAGTCCGCACCACTGCGGCTGTCCTGAACTCTCACCAATATCTCAATGGCACTGTTAGCATTTTCATCCGGCGTCCAACTTAAGGTTGCCCGGTTGTAATACCCCTCTTCTCCCGTTTCAACCGTCTCTGATGGTGTCAGAGTTAGACCGGTTGGCGCCTGAAGTAGCTGCCACCAGAAGATGGTACCGTCGGCATCAATAGCCTCGATTTCCGCACTCCAGGACTCACCGACTTTAGCCTTCGGTAAGGTAAAGACTTCCCCAGGTTGTGGATAATCAACACCAGGTACTGTTAATAGTGGCAGTTGGTTATCCTGAGGCATTGCGTAAACGCCGTGTCCCAGATTCGCCTTCACTAGCGCCGTTAAACCGTCCCGAGTGGTGAAGTTTTCTGCCGGTACCACCGTAACGGTAATATCGCTGAGCGTTACGCCAACCCTTAACTTACCACCCAACAGGGCAATGGCTGAGCTAAGATCCAGCACCCACAAACCATGACGATCACCATCTCCCAGAACTGCGTCAAGTACGCCACCGCTAAAATAACGCCCCGGATCCAGCAATAGCATCAACGGTCCATTCAGATCGTCAGTACCAATATTGGTGACGCTAACGTCATAGCTGACTGCGCCAGTAGCCCGATCGCCACGGGTGTTAGAGAACGCCAGCTGTAGCTGACTGCTCATATCATTTAGCGCGGTGAAGCTGCTAATCCAGCTATGCTCCATCATCATGCCAATCTCACTGCACAGGTTGCGGCATACCTCAAGCTGCCATTGCCCCGCTCGTAATCCGCTAACCGTTAACCAGGCCGTACGCGTCTCGGCATCCCAGGTCACTTTATCTGGATTGATCACCAAGGTTTCATCATCAGAGTCCTGAGTCAGAACGTAGTTCTGTTCATTGAACACGCTACCTTCATCATCTTGCCCTTGCCACATCGGCTGATCGAATACCACGCTGATGCTGCGCATTGGTAGAGGAACCAGCGCTCCGTCAGCAACGCTAACCGCAATCACTTTCGGTGGACGTGCCCGGGCTATCTCATCTACATGACCGGTTTGCGCCACCAGAATGCGCCCATCGGCGGTCACAATAACCGACTCACCGCGAGTTCCACCGGTTGCCAGCGGTAATACCCGTCGACTAGCCAGTTCAACCATCCAAAGCGATGCCTGATGTGGAGTCTTATCATCATAACGATGGGTCGAACGCTGCTTCAGATTACTGGAGGCTAACATCACACCAGCCAGCTCACTGTTTTCAGCACCAAAGGCGATACTGTCAATTACCCCATTGAGGCGATATTCCAACTCAGCACGCCCCATATGACGACCGCTCATTGGGAAACTCACAATATCGGTAGTTGCATTCGCAGCTGCGCTGCTAATCTCTGAACCACTCCATTTTACGCCCCACAGCCGACCGTCTGGCGCAAAGGCCAGATCGCCAACCCGTAGATTGCTAAAGTGACGCCAGCGTTGATCTTCAGGATTAAAGATTTCAACTCCGTTACCCGATGACAGGTAAATCTCACCGCTCTGCGGATGAATCGCCAGCGCATGGGTCAGTGGTTCATCCCCCGGACCGGTGATACGTTGAATAATCGCTCCGCTGTTGATATCAACCAGCAGCAGTTCAGCACCGGTCATCACCCACAGCTGTTCCAACCGATCGATGGCCATATCAATAACCGGCACATCAAGGGTAAATAGTGGCTTGGTATTGCGACCCCCTTTTTGACCGAAATGATAAATTTCATTACGCCGTATACCGGCGCTTAACAGCAAGCTACCGTCGGTGAGTTCAATCAGCCCTTGAGCACCCAGATCGCCGTCGCTATAGCTAAAGCCTTGGGCAAAACTACGTAGTGCGAACGGTGCCAGCACGGTTTGCAAATCGCCAGCCTGACTGCTGACCACCGTTCCCGGCAGATAATCATTCGCTTGTTCGAACAGCGAGTTAGCCGGATAGCTGCGATCCGGCGTTGCCAGCGGCATTTCTGCACTTTGCTCCAACGATGGCAGTACTCCAAGCTCCTCCATAGCCTGCTGACGAGCGCCGTCATCAGGCAATACTGCCTGAGCCACGTTAACCCTCTCGCGGTTACCGGCCATATCGGTGGCGACCGCCAAAAACTCATAGCGTTTACCGGCTTCACCAATAAACTGCGCCTGTGTGATTTGAGGATCTTGCTGTCCAAGCCAAATTTGGAAATCACCGCCGTCTTCGGCAACATAAATAGTTACCGAACGCACACCGCTGGCGTCATCTTCGGCTTTCCAACCGATATCAAACGTTGGCAGACCCTGCTGATTATTGCCCAGCTCGGTCACGGCCAGCACGGTTTGCGGTGCCTGTGCATCTAACTTCAGCATTGAAGCGCTACTTTCAATCGGTGGCATCTCATCGAAAATCACGCGGGCAGACGTGGTAATATCCGCTCCGGTATCCGCGCCAACTGCCGCAACAATGCTGTAGCTCACCAATCCTTGTCTTAGCTGGGCATCACTACCCACCAGCGCCAACAGTCCTCGGTTCATATCACGTAAGACTTCCCCGGTATCCGGGCTTATCGCCTGCAACAACCAGGTCGCAATACGACCATCCAGATCCAGACCGGCACTAACCCGCAGGACAAACCCCTTATTGGCGGTAAAGTCAAAGTCACCCTGGAAATTGCCTCTACCGGCTGGGATATGCACATTAATATCCCCAACTTTGATATCTCCCAGACGGAACGACCGCAGATCAAGATTATCGTCCAGTTGAGTCACAATACGAATTTCACCCACCGACGATTCACCGGTGTTACTGAAAGCAAGGGTATAAGGTAATGCCGTATCAGACGGCACATAGCGGTTACCATCTTCGGCAATGACCGCCTGAGGTGGCTGCACACTGATAGCAATCGTGGTATCTCCATCCTGCAGCGTTTTCAGTTGCAGATACTGCAACAGGTTCAGCGCCTGCGCATCCACCGGACGGAACTGACTATCTAAGCGGCCAATATGGCGCAGATACTCTAGTTCGGTCAGATTACCGGCGAAAATATTGAAGTTAATAAAGTGGGTTTTCTGGCTAGCGTTCTGGTTGAATCTATCCCGATCGGCCATGGCAGGAACAGGTATCGAGACGCTGTTACTCTCATCATCAGTACGCGTTTCGTAGTATTCAATTTCTGCTATAGCCCCTTGAGGATCGCCCTCATACCGGGCGGTATCGCCATACCACATCTGAACCTGACTAAAGAAGCCAAGAATATCAGCCTGCGTGCGATAAATTTCATTGCCTTTCGCTAACAGAATACCGCTGGCTAATGTAGCATTCAGGCTCACCACCAGCGGATTGTTACGAATTGGTGGTGCTTCATCAAGCGGACGCAATAACCCTGCCGCCTCCAATGCACCAAGCCATCCTGCGTTCCACTGTGCTTCATCTGCCGCCAGCGTTGATAGCGCAACCGGTGCCTCTTCGTCATTCAGAATCGCCGTGCGCAGTTTCTGCGCATGAGCTATCTGGTCGACAATAAACTCTGCCCGGGTTAACGGCGTTGCCGCAGCAACAATGTTCAAGCGGAAAGGTATCGCCAACATTTCCAGTTTAGTCAGATGTTCTTCCGGATCGGAAGACAGGAATTTCTGCGTCAGCCCTTTAGACAGTTTATCCAGATCCTGTACGCCGCGGTCTAACACGCCCTGTTCACGCCATTCCGGGTGCAGCATGTAAAGTGCATGACGCAGCCCTTCAAAGTCGTAATTGACCCATTCGTTCAGCCCTGGCCAAGTCTGCACATTAAAGCTCATGCCGACAAAACCGCCTGCCTGCACATCAAATGCATAGCCGGGAGCCAAATTATAACCGTCAAGATTCTGCGTACCGTCCAAACTGGCCCATGGAATGTCATGACGTAGCGTACCGTCGGTCGGCGTCTCCCCATAGATCCGCGTATTTCCGGCCTGATCCAAGGTGATGCCTGCCGGTTGACCGGCCACATTGCTACCGAAAACGGCATACGGCAACGCTAAGTCCTGCAGTAAATATTGACTGTAACCCAGCTCAGGAATACCAAACTCAAAGCGAACGTAAGGGGTATCCAGATTGGTCAGGCTTTGCAGAGAAATGCTGTAAACGCCATTAGCGCCCGGCGTCAAGGTATAGTCACCGCCTAATCCGATGGTGACGTCCACTTCAACACCGCGTTCCACTAAATAACGCTGCGCTTCTACGACTCGCTCACCGTTTGGATTGATCACCACCACATCGTAAAGCCCCATAGGGAATTTACGCAGATCAAACACCGCTCGAATATGAGTGGCATCCAGCACCTGCCAGCGCTCAGGTTCAGCCTCAAACACATTAGGACGAGACAGTTTCACCAGCGCCCCGGCGCTGAAACGGGCACCGTGGATATCCAGCGTCACCCAACGATGCTGCTCAGTACCGATCCCACCGTGATCCGGCGTGACTTTGGTAACCGTTAACGGCAGGAGTTCCGCCAGTAACACGATCGGCATATCCGGTTCGCCATGGCGAGAACGCACCAATACGTAATAAACCCCGGCTTTCGTGGTTGTAATTAACGCTTGCTGATTCGCCGACAGTGGCTCGCTATAAGCGGCGTCAAACGCCGAGCTAGTCGGGGTATCGTCATAACGGATATAGACTTCATTACTGCCATTTTTCCCTTGAGCACTGAGGCTAACCCGTAGCGTTTCACCCGCCGGAACGGTCACTTTGTATAACCGTTCCTGACCGGCGCTCAGGGTACTCGACAATGGATAATCCAGCGGCAACTCCGGTACGATGACCTGTAGGGTGGAGCTGGAAGCAAAGAAGTTATTGGCCTCACCCGGCGCGATAATCAGCCCCTCTTCGGTGTAAATAATCGGCCCTTCGTAAACCTCATTATAAATATCCGGACGGGCGATAATGCGCCAGAATCCATCTTTTAGCGGAGGTAAACGCACACTGAGGCTGTTACTGTAAGCCTGATTAGCATTGAGATCGCCAATATGAGCCACTTTACCCAGTTGAATATCGCTTAAATCCCAATCGGTATCCTGCGACAGGTAGAAGGCATCCGTCCAACGACCATAAGCAGTATTAATCGAATCATTGATAACCCGGAAGTTAATGTCGATCGTATCGCCAATCTCTGCCCGAGATGGCATGGTAACTTCGGTTACCTGAAGATCTGCCGGTGGCGCGACTTCTATCAGTAGTGGCTGGGTTGCCGCCAGCGCGTTGTTTTGCTCATTGCCAAACTCTCGCACCCGACCAAACTCACCGCTTCCCAAGGTATAGGCCGGATCGGTAATCACGAAGACGTACCACGGCCCTTCCAGATCGTTAGGTACTTTGAAAGTCACCGTCTGGTCATAGCTGGCATTCTGAGCTAAGCCGTTCCGATGTTCGTGATATCCCAAATAGCGATCTTTTCTCACGTCAAGGAAACGGTCTTTGGACAGATAAACCGCATCGAACCAAACGGACTGTTTGACCGGCGTACTACCACCACGATTAACCACGCGGTAATCAATAGTAACCAGCTGACCAGCCAGAACCCGTTGCGGAATGCTAACGGATTCAACCTGTAAGTCCGGTGGAACGGCTAATGTAATCGGTAACGGAATGGAGGCAACGTTATTCCCCTCATCCTGAAACTCCTGCACACTGCCGGTCTGGGCGGTAATAATGGACAGCCCTACCAGTCCGTCACGAATAGTGCTCGGTGCCGAGTTATACGGGTTATAACCAAAGGCAGTATCGGTTTTGACAAACAGCGTGAAATCACCGCCAATGGATTCCGGCAGCATAAACGTCGCGGATTGGGTATAAGACGCTTGTGGCTGTAAATAGTCCGCTAGCCCAACCTGTTTGATTTTGGTTTTAACTTCAAACTCAGTACCGCGATCCACCAGCGGGTAGTCACCGGCATCCAGCGCCGCATCGCGCGACAAATAGACACCATCCAACCATCCTTTGGTTCGCGTAGCACGGGTTCCGCGGTTGGTGACGGTCCAGGTTGCGGTGATGGTCTCACCGGAAGAAGGCTGTGGATTAGACACCGTAATCTGGTCTATCTGTAAATCCGGTTCACGGTAATGAATATTCAACGTCGCGCTGGCGCGGTTATTATTGTTACTTAAACCTTCATAAACCGTACCGAGATTACTCTTATCACCGGCATAGTAGATCAAGGCGCTGGCATTATCCCCCTGCGACAGCTCGCCTTTGGCCTGTTCAGCTGAATCACGTCGATCGCCATAGGCGGCACTGTCGGTCACCACATAGATGTAATACTGCCCATCCGCGCCGGCAGGCAAGGCAAACTCGGCACTCGCAGTGTAGCTGGCCTGTGCTGCCAGCCCCTCAATATTAGCGTGAGCTAACGTTCCCAACAGCGTTACTCGGCTAGGGATATAGGTCGGATCGGTACTAATATAAACCGCATCCAACCAGTTCCGCGTGCCGGACCAGACGTCAGCGCCAAAGTTGGTTACCGTCCAGGTTATTGGCGTCAATTCCCCAGAGAAGTTCTCTGGCTCAACCACAATCTTGGTCACCCGCAGATCCGATGGCTGTGCAGTGACCACTGAAATAGCAGCGCCGCTATTATTGGTTTCGTCCGTTTCGCCAATCTGATTGAACGTGTCACAGACCACCACTAAATAACGTCCCTCAACCGATGGGGCTAATGGCAGCGTTTCGGTAACGGTGTAGGATTCACCGGTTCCCAGCTCGCGAGATTGAGCAAAGTAACCCAAAAACCAACGTTTCTTGGCATCTTTTAAATCCGGTGTATCACTCAGATAAACCGCATCACTCCACGTGCCACTGAGCGGATTTGCACCGTTTTCCACGGTATAGCTGAAGGTATAATCGCCACCCGAAAACTGTTCGGGCGGCGCAACAACGCGAGTGACCGACAGATCGGACAGCGTTTTCACGATACCCAGCACCTTCATTGAACGGGCTTTGTAGTTATTATTGTCAAACTGAGTAGGATCGTCAGGGTTGATATTCACCGCTAACGTATCTTCCAGAATCACATCGTAACTATCGCTCCAGACGGTAATAAAGTACTCACCGCTATAGGTATTTTTCGGAACGGTGACCTGCACCTGATTCAGATAATCTTCACCGACCGCCAAATGCCCAACGTGTTTAAAGCTACCTAACAACACATCGCCTTTACCCGCTCCCGGCCGCCGTTTATCGCGCGCCAGCCAGACGGTATCCGTCCAGGAATCCAGTGTCGTTGATAGCCCACGAGTTGGAGCGCTGCCTAAATTACTCACTCGATAACCCACATCAATAACCGTGCCGTGCACCACCTGATCCGGCGCTACAACATCACTGGTGACCAGATCGCTGAAAGGTATCGGTTCGATATAGATGCGTATTGCTTTGTTATTGTTATTTTCATTCGGGTATTCATCAACGTTATTGTTGCCATCGGTCATCACGATCAGATAGGCATCACCGCGGAAACGGATCGGAATATCGATCATCGCCGTTTCATTAGAATAAGACCTACTTGGCTCCAGCGCCGAAGCATTACCAAACTGACCCACAAGTTGGTCGCTAGCGCTTAATGTTCCGTCCAATGACAGGAATACCTTATCCGTCCACTGACCATTAGCCGGCATCGAGCCCATATTACTGATGGTATATTTAATGCCGACGCGGGTACCTGCTGTCACTTTTTGCGGTGCTTCAATGGCGGTAACGCGTAAGTCTGGACGCGCTTTCAGTCTGATAGTGGTAATAACGTCAGCAATGCCTTCGTTATTATCACGAGCGCTACCGTGCTCATATACCGCTCGATTGGCGTTAGTAATAACCTTAATACGGTACAGACCTTCCAGCTTGGCTGGCAGACGCAACGGTTCAGTGCGCGTATAGTGGACACCTGGCTCCAGAGGGCGATCGTAAGTAAACTCGCCCAATAGCATGGCACTCTGAGCGGTGTTTAGCGGCTCCAACCACACTTTATCGGTCCACAAGCCTTTAGCGGCGATCTGTCCCTGATTGAGCACTTGCCAGCCCACGTCTATCAGTGAGCCTTCCTGCGTCTCCTCCGGTGCCGTCACTTTACTGACGCTAAGATCGGCACTTGGAGACAAGACAACGGATACCGCAATAGACGCGGTATTGTTATGGGTGAAAATAAACTCAAACGGACCACCGGTACGCACATTCAGGAAGAATTCCCCTTCCAGCCCCTGTGGTAAGGTGATATTCACCGTTTGCGTATAACCATCGTTCACCGCCAGTTGACCGAGGTGCGCTCTGGCGGTAAATCTGGCTACCACGCCACTGCCATCCGCCTGACGGCTTAACCACAAACTGTCATTCCAGGCGCCGATATTAGTAATACCAATACCTTTATTGACCACTCGCCAAGTCAGTTGCAGTTCCCCACCGCTAATCGGCGTGCCGGTAAAGGCCATTGAGCTTACCTGTAGGTCAGCATAAGGCATGGGCATCACGTCAATATCATGTTCGCAACGCGCTACATTGTTGGCTTTTAAGTCGTGTTCAAACACTTCATTTTTGGCATCGGTAACCACAAATAGCTTATAACGTGCGGTTGTGCCCGGCGGTAAGAGGATATTTTCATTACGCTGGTATGACTCACCGACGGCCAGACCACCTTCGTGACGGTATTCCCCCACCACGCGGTCGTCCCAATTGCCTAACGTATCGTCCTGCGACAAGATCACACGGTCAACCCATCCGGCGCTACCGGCAGCGGCATTTCCCTTATTGTTCACCGTCCAGACCACGTTGAGCGTGGCCGGATCGGCAATCAGCTGTCTGGATGCGCTATCAATCTTCACCGCCAGATCCGCATGCGGCGTCAGATTAATGGTTAATTCAACGCGTTTATTGTTGTTATCCCGTACTCGCTCGGTCACTCGCCGGTTCACATCACACATTAATAACAGTTGATATTCACCGTTATAGGCGAGAGGAATATCGATGTCGGCGCTTGCCTGATAGCTCTCCCCGGCTTTCATACCGGTCGGATGTTCAACTTCTGCGACTTTTCGCTGTACGCCATCTTTGACCAGATACAGAGCATCGTGCCAGCCAACGTCTACATTACCGCCCTGATTCCCCACCGTCCAGGACACGTGCAACGTCTCACCGGACTGAATAACTGATTCGGCCTGCAATGCCTCAATATAAAGATCGGTCCAGGCAACCTTCACGGCTTCCTCTGACGTGCCCCAGTTATTATCCTCGCCATCGCGTTCGTAGATGTTATCTTGACTGTCGGTGAGCACGACCCAACGATATTCTCCTTCATCGAACCAGCTCGGTAAGCGGAAGCTAATACTGCGTTCAGCGCTGGCGCCGGATGCCAGCATATTGCTGTTCAGAATGGTGGCGACTTGGTACTGGTAACTGCCATTTCCAGGCTGAATATAAATCCGGTCGCGCCAGGCGGTCTTGGTGTCGCCATCCCCCTGATTATGCGCGGTATAGGTTACCGTTACTTGCTCTCCCGGACGTAGAATTGAAGGCCCCTTCACCTCGCTAACGGTGAGGTCAGGGGTTTTTGATAACTCAACCCGTAGTTTAGTCTCGCTAACGCGCACATTATTGGCGGTATTGCCCTCTTCATCGACAGAACGGACATGATCCACATTCACAATGAAGTAGAAATCGCCGGTTAAGTCACGCGGTAGGGTTAGGGTTGTTTGCCCAGTGTAGGTTTCGTTCGGCCCCAAATAGCCTGAATGCACCACAGTACCGGACCAAATAATATCGCGAGAATCACTTAACTTATCACTACGGGACAGCACCACCCAATCGTTCCACAACGCCATATTGGTGGTGGCATTACCTTCGTTGCGCACTTGCCAAGTGATGGTAATCGCCTCATCACTGAGCGCGTTCTCCGGCCCGTTTACCGCGATGGCATTCAGGTCGGTGTACCCTTTAATGAGCTCGATAGGCTGTGCCGCTGAGACATTATCCCCGTGGGTATCCTGCTCGCCGCTTTCCATATCGACATCGGTCTTCACCGCCAAATAGTAATGACCGGCTGCAATGGCTGGCAGACGTACCGTTAGTTGCTGCTGATAGCTTTCACCCGGTAACAGCGGCCCGGAACAACGCACCGAACCAAGCACCACATCGTCCGCGTTGCCGATGGTTCCATCACGACTGAAAACAACCCGATCGGTCCAGTCATGTTTCGTCCCGGCCTCGCCCTGATTGCTCACCGTCCACGTGAGCGTCACCTTCTCACCGGAAATACCGGAATCAGGCAGAGTTACCTCATCAATACGTAAATCCGCATAGCTGGATTTCTTGGCGTGAATCTGAATTTCGGCCCGGTTGTTGTCTTCCGCATCGCCAGTAAGATTGGTTTCAAACAACACGCCGAAACCGGCTGAGTTTTGATCGGTCGTCACCGCAATCTTAATGTCACCACGGCCTTTGATGCCATCCGGCAAACGGAAGGTAAAGCTGCGTGGGCGGAACTCACCCGGCAGTATTGCCCCCAGAATCTGACCATCGACCAGCGCCAACGGATCGTAAACCAATACCGTATCCAGTAAGGCCTTATTCTCGGTGATATTAGTCACCACAATCCGATCGGTAAAACCAATACCGGTGGCGCTGGTTCCCAGGTTCCAGTCCTGCCAATTGATGGTGATCAAATCCCCGGCATGAATGTCTTGAGTCGCCACCTGTAGCGCTCGCACCACCATATCCGGGCCTACGTCATAGGTTAATTCCTGAATATTGTTGCTTTCGCCGTCACCATCGGCATTAACTTCATCAACCTCCTGCTCACTGTCCATAATAATACGGACAATAAAGTGCCCGGATGCTGATACGCCCGTTGGCCAGGTCAACTGTAGGCGATGCTCTCGTTTCTCATCGGCGGCTAAATCCTGCTCATCGCGCAGGGTTTGCGTTAACACCACCTCATTGGTGGAGCGGTTATAAATCTCCAGACGTTCACTCCATGGAGCGACCACCTTAACAACACCGCGGTTCACTGTGTTCCAGTTTACGGTAATATCCTGCCCCGGCTGGAAGTCACCGTCCGGTTCCAGCGTAAAGTCTTCAATTACCAGATCGGGATAGTCTGACGATATAACTTTAGTGGTAATTCTGCGGCCGTTATTGTCTTCTGACGTTAGCTGAGGATTATGCTCATGCAACAAATTATCAGCATCCGCTATGACGATAATATCCAGATGCCCAACCGCGGAAATGCCTTCAGGCAGTTGCAACACAACATGGCGAGTACGGCTATCACCAACGGCAATATCCCCCTCTTGTTCATTATCATAAGGGACGGAAATCACCGCGATCAGTTGACCATTATTCAGATTGCGCACCGTCACGCTATCGTTCCAGCGACCGACCGTTGGCAATGTGCCACGATTCTCGACCACCCAACTGATATCCACCGCCTGACCGCTTTGCAGACCTGATTCAGGCTCAAGGGAAACCCGATTAATCACCAAATCAGGGCCATCCGGCAAGGTGATCGGTCCCAACTCTACCGTTGATGGCAGTGGCACGTTGACCAGATTAAACGCCACTTCAACCTGTGGCAGTGCGTTATTATTGAGACCTTCAATCACCAGTGTATAAGTACCGGTCAGACTAAACGCCGGTGGTTCCTGATCAACACCAGTGAAATAGGCACGATACTGCCAACTGTTGGTTTCAGGGTTAGTATCACCAGACACACGGAACGATCCCATTGAGACCGCGGAGAAAATGGTTTTTCCTTGTGGATCCAGCAGCGACCAGTATGGAACGGACATATTGCCAGGATGTTTCTCCATAAAGGCCGATATCGCTGGCAGGGCGTCAAAGTAGTAACGTTCTCCCGCCAAAGCGTCGAAAGTATAAAGTTGAGCCCCATTAGTCGGAGAAACCGTAATATTCATCGGCGTTCCCGCCGTCACTTGGGTCGCGCTTTTCGAGGTTAACAGACGGAAAGCATAGCGTTGTTCGGCCTGAGTATTGTTAAACAACGTTACTTGATATTTGCCCGCCGCCAGTTGGCGCTTGCTATCTGTATTTGCGGTCATACTCCAGTCGGAAATCACGCCGCTGGCATTCTCCAAACGCCATTGACCGCCGGCATCTGTCGACAGATTATCGAATACCACCAGTTGTTGTTGATCAAGATTAAACTGCCAGCTTACTGACTGGCCTCTCTCCAGTGACTGCTCAATCAGTGTGTCGGTCGGTAGTATTCCGAGGTCTGCCGTTTGCCATACGCTAAACTCATAAGGCTGAGCCTCGTGAAGGCTATTTTGACCGCTGAACATCAATAGATAGTCGCCGCCGTTGGTCAAAACAAGCTCATCTGGTGAGCGCCCAAAACCCCGGTTAAATAACCGATTGCCCTGAGGATCAAATAGATTCCAATAGCCCCTTGCTCCTTGAGCCATAAAGAAGGTGTAGCGTTCACCTGCCTGCGCAGAGAACTGATAGATATGAACGCTACTACCTGGATTTAACGTTCCCTGTACGTTCTCATTCTTATTAAAAGATTGTGCTGCTGCATTCGTGACCAATTTAAACTGATAAGGTGCCAGATCTCTGTAGTCATTGTTAATACGTAACAGATAGTTTCCAGCCGCTAATTGATGTACCGCTTCCTCACTATAGGAAGAAAACATCGAATGATTAAATATCTCACCTTCTACACTCAGCAATGTCCAACTGAGGTAATAGTTCTGGCTTCCAACCGTACCAAAGGCATCAAAAATAATCTGCGTAGGTTCTGATAGCTGAAGTTTGTAAGTGATGTTACTGGAGGAAGGAACCTCACCGCTATAAGCGGTATCAAGCTGGAGCATTCCCCTATCGGCGGTAAGACTATCGGCAGTAAAGCTATACTCAACGGTCTCTTCCAGCGCTAAACTACACACCACCAGATAATAGGATTCACCCAGTTTGCTCTGCGCCACAAGCTGGCTATTACTCCCCATATTTCCACGGGCTAGCAGTTGGCCATTGTCCTTCAGCACATACCATTCTGCATCAGCAGACTGATGAGAAATAAACCTGAATTTCTTGCTAGTCACGCTGTCCAGACGGTAAATGTTCACGCTCTCTTCCGGCGTCAGCGTATTCTTGATGAGGGTATCCATCGTCAAACTTTGACTATGTGTATCCACAGCCACTGTCTGGCACAGTGCATTTAAAGAGAAGTTGGCCTCGTCAGACTCCCCCTCTACCAACACATAGTAATCTTCTGTTCTTGATGATAGAAAGACGTAGGATTCAAGCAGGGATGGAATACTATCCACATGATTTCCCGTTGAATCTATCAGGCTGAGGTTACCGGATGCATTGGTATTCAGCCCCCGATAGATAAAGAGCTCTCCTGCGCGTAAACCCAACTTAAACAGACTGGTTTCTCTGGAAGCCGCGTTAATCGAGAATGGCATCTTCAGCGGTAATGCCGAAGCCAATGCAACATCAACAAGTTTGAAGCGATATTCCGCCGCTTCCCCTTCTCGGTTAGGTGCAACAATCAGTTGATAGTCGCCAGCCTCCAGATTAAGCAGCTCATTATCATCACCGTCATACAATGTCTTCGATACTATCTCGACGTCATTACACAATAACTGCCACGTTTGCCCATCGCCCCATTGTAAAAAGTCTAAGAGTAGTAATTGAGCCTGGGTTAACGTAAAGGTGTAACGCTGTTTTATCCCCGGCGCCACCGCGCCAGTCGCCGTATCGCCTGGATTAATGGCCGTTTCAATCTCTTGTAATGGAAAAATACTCAGTGATACCGATTCTGCTGCATAAGACTCATCATATAAAACAATCCAATGATCACCGGTAGAGAAGGGCACAAACTCTGACACATCACCACCGTACAACCATGTTATTTCTCCCCCAGCAGGGCTATAAACGATCCAGTAAGTCCCTTGCGAAGCCTGAGAGTAATAACGCTCACCGGCGTTGAGATAGATTCGGTACAAGACATGTTCCGCTGAAGCAATAATGTCACTTCCTACCGTCACTAGCGGTGCATATTCCCTATCTTCCAGACGGAAAGTCAGCGGCACATCACCATATCCACTGTCGTTAATGATATTTAAGGCATAATCCCCCACGGCTAGCTGATATAAACGTTCGCCTCTTGAGTTTGCCCAAAAAGCATTATTGCCAAATATCGTTGCGACGTTGATTAATTCCCAGTTGAGATAACTATCATCTAACGTATTTCCCGCAACCACTAAGTGTGTGGATTCCGTAAGGGTAAAGCGATATGCCTTTGTTCCTTCGTTCGGTATGGTGATGTTTTTCACCTCACCTAACGACAGTATTTCCCCTTCCGGCAGGATATTCCGCTGTTCATCCAGAGCCATTTGCAGTTGATAACTTAATGGTTGCGAGGTAACGGTTTTCTCCACTAGCAGGTAATATTGACCATTCTCGTCAATAGAGAGCTCACTCTGGCTCTCCTGGTCTTCCGTCGAACCATTCCAGACAGCCTCCTTCCTTTCGTTGAACAAACACCAGTTAAATGTTTCGCCACTAACAACCTGTGAGGTTAACGTCAGCACATCACCGATTTGTACCGCTAACATATGCAGCGCCGATCTGGTCTCTACCGACAGTTCTTGCGTTAATGGAATATCATACTGAAGGGTCGACTTTTGTAATTGAGAGAAGGTCGCCAGTTGGAAGTCTAATATTTCAGGTTCTGCTTCTCCGCTTCTGGAGAGTCCTCCGCGTGATATCAGTTCTAATCGATACTGTCCTGCCACCAGATTAAACCACTCGCCATGACCGCTAACTGTGCCGCCAACAGCAACATCCTCGTTTGAATTAACGATCAGCCAGTTGATATACCTCCGGCTTTGAAGCGCGCTAAAGATAAGTTCAGCGTTTTCCTCTAAGGTAAAGACATATTCTACCTGCTCATTGTCTTTTGGCATGGCAACTTGCATGCCCACTCCCAGCGTCAGGGATTTCGGCTGACGTTCTTCGCTATAAACAACATAATCCAGTGCCGAGCCGCGCTGTCCCTGTCCATAAATAACCAGCGTATAACGTCCGGGCTGAAAATCATTGATCTGATGAATGGTTGCTCCATCCCCATCTAACACGATTTCCCGTTGAGGGTTATAGAGCGCCCAGTACAATGTTTGTGGAATGGCCGTTTGTACGCCAATATTTAACCGTTGCCCTTTGGTTAGCGCCAGTGAATAAACCGCGACGTCATGCCCGTCGGCGAGCTGTCCCGACAGGTTTTCCTGAGTCAACGCACGTGCTTGCGCGGCATCCTGCACCTGAAGGCGTAATGGTGCGCCATCAGACCGTTCGCTCCTGACCATCAGTAGCCAATTTCCGGCTACCAAACGCTGATACTGATTGCCCTGCTGCCAGCTCTGCGCGGTGTGATCTCCAACACGCACAAGCCGCCAATAAACGCCGCTACTGGAATCGGGCATGCTGATAACCAAATCTTTATTGGTCGTCAACGAAATAGGATAGTGGTGATAGTCGGTTGCAGAGGTAATGGATAGGTTAAAAAGCTCATCGTCCTGAATAGGCGAATGCAAAATGGTGTTCGTCAACAGAGCAGTTAAGGTAAAGCTCAGATCGCTGTCACCGGTGTTCTCAATTCTGACCAGATAATCCCCTGACTTCTGAGGCGCATCAAGCTGGATCAGCCACGGCGTCATATTGCCGGAGGCAACAACATTTTCCCGCGAATCATACACGGTAATTTTCCCCGCGCCACCGGAGAACATAGATTGAAGCAGCCACACTTCACCGGCCTGAATGGGTAAACGCCCAACCCAAACTGGCTGAGATGCGCTAAGTTCATGGGTAACGGCCACATCTTGAGACAGCGCAGCAATACCAGACAAACTCAGACTGTAATCGCCTGGAATAACATTGTTGCTGCTATACCCTGCCTGAACTTGCAAACAATAACTGCCTGCGGTCAGTTTTAACGATACCTGTGAGCCTAATTTACCGTTTTTAAGTAACTCCCCCCAACTATTGCGCAACCGCCACTCAAAGTAGTGGGTTGCAGTGCCATCAATGAGCACATGCTGGTCGCTATCCAGCGTGAAATTCCAGAAATCAGATAGCACTCTGGCGTTCGAATATCCCTGCGCAGGTTGCTCCAGAAGCAGTGAATGATGTTGATCTTGGGCTATTAGCGTACGGCAATGCAATTCAACCGGCTCAACTGGCAGATTCGTGGCCTGCAACACTAAGTAGTAACGCCCCGGCTTTACCAGCAGCATACTGGCGCTTTCTTGGTTAGCGATCTCCTGCTTCCACTGTCCCTGATCGTCCAATAAATAGCCCGACAGCGCTATGTTTTCCGACAGGCTAATACGCTGATAAATAAAGAAGTCTGTTGATTTACCAACCAGATCTAAGGCGATGATGTGTATCGGCACCTGCGCAGAGAACGTAAGCTGATGTTCCCCTAACGCAGACAATGGGGCGCTAAAGACATCCCGCAGACGAAAGGCCACCGTATCCAAATCTCGCGATACTTGGGTGTATACCCGCATCGTATAGTTTCCGGCCACCAGTGTATTTAACCGCACCGATCCGCTAAACGATCCTGAGCCTCGGTTATAGCCATTGGCATCCTGTAGCGACCAGAATAAATTCCGATCGGTTACCAAATTCTCAAAGATTAACGCCTTACCAACATCCAGTTTAAACGTATAAATATTTTCTTGAACCGGTGAGGCTAATGCCCCCGTCACCTGCGTATCTAATTCAATGCTGGTGCGCTGAACATTTTGCTCCTTTAAAGTGAACCTTAAAGTTTGCGGCTCCTCATACATTCGATTAGGGCTCAATACTAACCAATACATCCCCGCGGCCAGCGTGATCGTACGGTTATACCCTGAATTAAGCGAAGAGTAGCCAACGCGATTACCCAGTTCGTTATAGAAAGCCCACTCTATATCCGCCCCGTGATTATCCGGTAGATCAAAAACCAACGTCGTCTTTTCCGTTAGCTTGACCAATTGATGAACAGCAGCCAAGGACTGAGCAGCAAAAACAACAGTAGTTTCTTCCAACAAGGCGAGTGTCGATAGCTGAGACTGTTCCAACAAACAAAAATGGAATTCCCCTGTCTGTTTATTGCTCGAAACAACGGTAAATTCATAGTTGCCCATTGGCAACGTGAAGAAACGCGTATCGGAGTAGAAATTGTTATTGCTGGCCTCCTGACCGCGTGGACCGGATAAACTCCAATAAAAATTACTATTGCCCCAAGTATTCACTGCCAGACGCGTTGCCGCCGTTAGCGTAAAACCGTATTTAACGGTCTCTACCCTATGATTAATACGCCCACTCAGAGGCTGATTCAGGACAACTGCTGCGGTGGTTTCCGTTTTGCGATGAAGCTGAAATTTAACGTTTGATAGCTCAGTGCGCGAAGTGGGAGATAATAACAGTAGATATTCACCGCTAGCCTTCAGAATAATATCGCTTTTACTGTTATAATCTTGACCGGAAGAAACGCTTAATCCGACCGGATCAAGCAGTATCCATTGACTGCCGTCGTAATAATTATTCATTCCCTCAAAAAAATAATTCTCGCCGACTTCACCATTAAACCGATACATTTTGGTTTCATCCGCCGTTAGCGTATCCACAATCGGCGAGCCTAAGGTGAGAACCTTAGCAACATCGCGGTTCATCAAGCGGAATTGATAAGAAGCCGGGGTATTTTTGGTATTACGCAATACTAAGGTGTAGGTGCCGGCAGGCAGTTGACCACCGAAAGTATAAGCATCGAGGGTATTGAGGCTGCGCCAGCCTGTCTGATTACCCAAAGGCCCACGCAGCGACCATCGCAGATTAACCGCATCATTTTTATCGGTATTCAGTGCATCAAATACCAGCGTTTCTGCCCGCTCAAGGGTAAAGGTATACACCGCCTCGATATGATTGGCAGCCAGCGTACCACTATAGGATTCATTAAACGTCAGCGCTTGTTCAACCGTCTGCTTACGCGCCAGACGGAATATCACTTCAGTAACGGCAGTGTCATTGCTATAACCATCAGACAGCAACGTATAGCGGCCATCAACGGTAAGAGGATAATTACGACTGCTGATACCGTCACCGGAACCTTCTGACACCTTACGTCCATAAGGATCGACTAGCAGCCAGTAAGAAGAGCCCTGTGAATGATCAAGCAACATAGTGTCACCGGCAGTGGCCGAAAAGCGATAACCTACCGCCGAATTCCCCGGTGAGCGGGTTAGAGACACCTGTTGATCCAACGTTAAATCTGGCAGCGCAGCAAGATCAATCAGGCGAAAAGCATAAGCGCCGTCGTGATAAAGTGAAGAGTGACTACTGCCTTTTACTGTTAATGCATAGTTGCCCGCAGGAAGCTGCATCAGCGCGCCATCGTAAGAATAGCCGTTTGCATAGCGATAGATATCACTGGTATGGCAATTACGCTGATTAACCTCTATGCCTCGCGGCCCTGATAGCGTCCAAACAGCGCTGCTATAATTCCAATAGTCATCTCGATTTTGATTATCCATTATCAGCTGCGTCTGACGATCTAACCTGAAACGATAGACTTTGGTATCAGCTACATGGGTAAACGAACCTGATAGCGCCTTATCGAAGGTAAAAGTCTCACCTTCAGGTAAGGCTGCTGGCGTTTCATGACCGGTGGCGTTCAGTTGAATCGTGAAGCTAATATCTGATTTATTGGTCGGCTTTCCTTCTATCAACAGATAATAGTGACCCACTACGGACAGCGACCACTCTGGGCGATTGGTCGCCAAATTATTCGCCCCGCATACATCTTGGCCAAAACGGTCAATCATGCGCCAAATGGCGCTACCACCGGCCACTTCAACGCTTTGGAAGCTCAGCTTATCGCCAGCGTTCGCATCCAACTGGTAAACCAGGCTGCCGCTGCCGGGGGACAATGTCCCCGTTAGCGGCGTATCAATGCTCATCTCAACGGCGGATGATGCCAAATCATACAGTCGGAAACCGTAGTCACCCGTTACGCTACCGTTACCTTTAACAATAAGTTGATAGTTCCCCGCCACCAAATTGATAACGCTAAACGCCCCATCGGCATCACTGCGGTCAAAACGCCGATTACTCACTTCCACGCCACGCGACCCCACCAGCGACCACAGCATATCGTTACTGGTTAGTGCATCAAACGCCAGACTACCGTCGGCAGCCAAAGAGAAGGCGTAAGATACGCCTTGACCTGCCAGCGTTACCGCGCCGCTGATCTCGGTGTTCAGCGTTAGCGTTTCCTGCTTTTCTGCCACTTGGTTAACAGAGAATTGATAACTGATGCTCTTGTCTATCGCATAATGATCTGCACCACCGACAACCAACCAATAGCGTCCAGCGGTCATTGTGGTAAATGGCGGCTTTGGCGTCATTAAATTACCACTGTCCTTTTGCCAGCCCTTCTCATCCAATAGCCACCAAGAAATTGACTGATCGGATACTTCGATACCGTGAACAAAAATCTTATCGTTTGCCTTAACGTCAAACTGATAGATCTGCATGCTGTTGGCTGGCTGCAATATTGCCTCGATCGAGCGATCGGTTTGCAGCATCGTTGCATCCTGCAAGCAGGGCAGGCAAAAAGCATACTCTCCTAACGTCGACATAGAGGTGTCGATAGATAAGCGATAGTCACCGGCAACCAGCCAAAGGCACCCCTTCCCCTTAGCATAACTCTTGGCATCAAAATTAGCAGTACGCGCCACCACCGTCCCTTCAGGGCCAGTTAGCATCCAATAAAAATTATCATCACACAGTCGGTCAAACAGAATGGCTCGCGGTTGCGATAGCGTAAAGGTGAAATGGGCGGTTTTACCCGGCTGATCAATGCTGGCAACCGCCTGCTCATTTAATGCCAATGGTTGGACAGAATCGGTCACGGAGAAAAGCGTAAAACGGTAGTCCGTAGGCCTATTCGCAGCAATTTCACCATCCAAAACCAATAAATATTCACCGGAACACTGCACACTAAAGCGCTCACGATCGCTATCGGTATTATATATCCCACCTTCCTGACGACCATAGGGATCGATCAAGACCCACCTAATTAAACTATACGGTATAACCCAACCAGAAAAATAGAAACTATCTCCCGCCTGTGCCTGAAAGCGATAAACAACCGATTGGTTCATTTGCTTCAGGTTTCCCTGCACTTGAGTACCCAACGTTATGTCTTCGGCACTGATGGTATCAATCAGACGTAACGTATAATCACCCACCGCATCATTGACACCATCAACGGTCAAAGTATATTGACCGGGTATCAGATCGAATACTGAGAACCCAGAGCCTGCATCGGTTGCATTAAACTTCTTGCTGGCGACCTGACCGTTTGGCCCGCTCAGCGTCCAAATCATATCGCTGCGATTGGTCAGGCTATCGAAGATTAACCGCCGAGGTTCTTCCACCGTAATCTGGTAGCGATCCACCTCTCCTGGGACAGAAATATTACCGTCAACCAACATCGGGGCTGAATTCAAACTCTCGAGCGTTAGTAACTGCAATTTATCGTGCTTAATGATGTTGGCATCCATTACACTTTTTTCTGATGAGTTATCTGTCATTGTCTAAATCCTTATATTCGCACAGGCGATAAATTGAAAAATTGGCGTTATCTACTACGATTATTAATAGCAGCTTATATTTATCCAGAGATGGGAGTTTTCATTGTTTTACATTCATGACAAACCGAATAAATATAATGACGAACCAACAATTATGATTGAGAGGGGTAGGACAAGATACTCGTATTGTTACTAGTTCAAATAAAACTGTGCGGTAGCCACCACTTATTATTAAATATTAAAAATCCGATCTAAACAATGAATTAAACCAACACATACGCCACCGATAGAAATATAAATCCAGCACCATATTAATTAGCGATACTTTACGCCAGTTATGCCCTAAGCTTATCTCTACTCCGATAGTTAAAAACTGATAACTCAAGCACAAAAAATAAAATATTATTTAATTTTCAAATACTAACAGATAATTACATGAATCATACATTTTATGAAAGAGCTTTACGCTTTTGCATTCCCACCTAATTAACCATTTCCTGATAATCTTACGTCACCCCTATCAATTAATATATTATCAGCGCGATTGAATTAAATTGCATGTAGTGATTATATTTTTATTTACTATAAAATCGGTAAAAACAAACAGCCGCCATATTAAATTTATTATGCTTACCCGATAATAAATATCTCCATTACCCTTATTTACTCTCAATTACTCTTTAAAAATAAGAATTGCTTGCCATATCTTATTTAAATCTCATTAATACTTATAAAATTTTACTTTCATTAATGAGGGATAATCCATAGATAATAATCAGCAGAATGAAATTCTGCTATTCGTTAAATCCCATTATTGTCTATGTATCAACAGTCAGAATAAGATAAGTAGTGAAACACAACAAACGCAGAAAGTAGAAGGCAGGTGATCAAGGCAGGCCATAAACGACAAAAGTCCGATTTTGACACAGAAGAAAGCGTATCAAAACCGGACGGTACTTTAACTTATGCCAAGCGTTGTTCCACTGAATCAGCCAATTGATTCAGTATTAAACAACATGATGTAGCACCAGCATCCAAAACGCCTCGGGAGCGCTCACCTAAACGGCTTGCCCGACCAATCTTGGCCACTAAATCAATGGTAGAATCACGACCGCTCTCCGCAGCGGCTTTCATTAAATTAAGCGATTCAACAAAAGATTTACGCTGCTGCTGAGCCTGACTATAGGCTTCAACCGCTGGAATCAGGGTATCCATCAAACACTTATCCCCCACTCCTGCCGTGCTGACATCCTGTAAACAAGATAAGCCATCTCTGAGCATTTGACCAAAAGCGTTAGCGTCGATCTGACTGCTATCCCGTACGCTATCGGCCATGCCCATAAAAATACTGCCGTAAAGGGGCCCCATTGAGCCACCGATGCCTTCCATCAGAGAATCGGATAGCACATCAAGCGCTTCTGCAACCGTCAGACTTTTACCCTTGATGCTTTCAGCACAAAGATTGAAACCTTTAGCCATGTTAATACCGTGGTCACCATCACCAATCGCACCGTCGATTTCACTCAGATACTCTCGGTTAGCCACAATGGTATTGACCAAATCTTCAACAATCGGCGTTCCGTCTTGAACACTTAATACTTTCATTATCCTTACTCCACCTGTGTTAAACCTAATGAGTGAGTCGGCACATCAATTAAAGTTTTCAGCTCATCATCCAGCTTCATCAACGTCAGGGTGACACCCATCATATCCAGAGAGGTGAAATAGTTACCAATATAGGGGCGATAAATCTTGATGCCCTGCGCTGCCAGTAGCTTAACTACCTCAGCATAATAGATATAAAGCTCCACCGTTGGTGTGGCGCCGAGCCCGGAAATCAGCACTGCCACTTCATCACCGTTAACAAAAGGGACATCGCCCACCACCAAATCCACCATGGTTTTGGCGATCTGACTGGCATTTTGCAGTGGCTCAACGCGAATTCCCGGTTCACCATGATGACCAATTCCCACTTCCATCATCCCGTCGGCAATATGAAAGTTAGGTTTACCCACCGCCGGAATAGTACAAGACGTTAGCCCCACCCCAACGGAACGGCAGTTATCAATGGCTTTCTGAGCAACGGTGATCACTCCGTCAAGGTCGTAATCTTTCGCTGCCGCTGCGGCACCCACTTTCCACATAAAGATTTCACCGGCAACACCGCGACGCTTCTCTCTCTCTGATGGAGGCGCAGAAGCAACGTCGTCGTTAGCCACGACCGTTCTGACATTAATTCCCGCCGCTTGCGCTTTTTTAGCCGCCATTTTGACGTTCATATTGTCTCCGGCGTAGTTACCATAAAGACAGGCAACGCCAGCACCACCGTCAGCGGCTCTGAAGGCTTCTAAAAATGCCCCGGCAGCAGGAGAGGAAAATATTTCACCAATCGCTACCGCATCCAGCATATTTTTACCGATATAACCTAAAAACGCCGGTTCATGGCCGGAGCCACCACCGGTGACCACGCCCACTTTTCCTTTACGGGGTGCGTCGGGGTGCTTTAACACCTTCTCATGTTCAGTCTTGGCAAAAAACTCAGGATAAGCGGCTAAATAGCCCTGAATCGCATCTTCAACTACGCGATCGGGATCGTTAATAATTCGGTTCATAACACACTCCAGAAAGATAACCATAAATCAAAAATTAACTGCTTAATTAACAAAATATTATCGATTTAATCATTATTGGATGGTATATCCGCCATCAATCACCAGATTAGCCCCAGTGATCATATCGGCAGCATCACTGGCTAAAAACAATGCACAGGCAGCAATCTCCGGCGGATAAGCAAAACGACGAGCCGGAATAAGCTGTTTCATCTCTTCAGCGACCTGACCTGACCAAGCTTTACGCCCTAATTCGGTTAATACCACGGTCGGCGAAATGGCATTAATTTGTACACCTTTTGGCCCCCACTCTAGCGCCAGCACTTTGGTCATGCCGATAACGCCAGCTTTACTGGTGCAATAGGCTAAATGGTTAGGTAACGCCACCACGCCAGCCTGTGAAGCCAAATTAACGATCTTACCGTGCCCCTGCTGGATAAAGTGCTGACCGGCACATTGGCTGGTAAGAAATACGCCTTTTAAATTAACCGCAATGGTTTTATCCCAATCTTGTTCCGTGGTGTCTTCCGCCGGATCCAACGCAACAATACCGGCGCTGTTAACCAGAATATCTAATTGACCAAAGGCCTTAATGGCCTTATCCACGCCCTGCTTAACCGACTCGGCATTGCTGACATCACAATAAAACCCTGCCGCGTGACGGCTATCCAGTTTCCCGGCAACGGCAGCAACATCGTCGGCGCGATCGAGCAACACCACTTTGGCACCTTTGGCGATAAACAGCTCTGCAATCGCATGACCAATACCGGCGGCGCCACCGGTGATAGCAGCGACCTTTCCTTTTAAGGAGAAATCGGTATTGAATCCGTTAAACTCATTGTTCATGTTTTAAGCTCCTTAACCACAAATCCTCAGATGTACATTTATTGGTAGGATATAAGCCTGACTCGCTTGCATTCCATCCAGCTAATTACGCTCTATAGCCAGTTCCTCACTGTATTCCTCAGGCAAGGTAACAAATTTCATTAAAATAGCGGCCACAATATAAAGTCCGGAGAAGATCCAAATCACCCCTTCAATGCCGACTGGCGTAATAAAAATGGTGACGATCAATGGCCCAACAAAAGCACAGAGCCCAGCCCCAAGATTTAGTACCGACATCGCCGCGCCTTTATCGTTCGGTGCCAGAGTCGGCATAATGGCCGATAGAGGAACGAAACCAGCGAAACAGGCACCCAAACCACCGGCGGCCAGCATGGTATAAACGTAACCTTCGACCCCGAAGTGGGTTGGAATGTAATACATCAGCAGAACGAATATGGCACTTCCCACGCAGCCAAACCACATCACGGTATTAGTCCAGCCGCACCGATCGCTAATAACGCCGGAAAGTAAGTTAAAAATGATATTCACCGTCCACATAAAGGCATATATGGACAACCATTGGTCGCGGGTAAAGCCAATAACATCTTGCAAATAGGTAGGAAGAAACACAATCAGGCCAAAAGCGAACGATAGGTTAATGGTACGAACAATACCGCCCAGTCCAATCTTGTAGTTTTCAAAGGCGATAGAAACCCCTTTAAACAAATAGGCGAAGGTTTTAGGCGGTTCATCAGATGGGGCATGGGTCACTTTGGTATCTTTACTTAACATCAGGCCAATCACTGCGCCGACGATAACAAAGA
The DNA here is from genome assembly GCF_900112475.1 of Pragia fontium DSM 5563 = ATCC 49100. Lineage (GTDB taxonomy): Bacteria > Pseudomonadota > Gammaproteobacteria > Enterobacterales > Enterobacteriaceae > Pragia > Pragia fontium. The sequence goes on from NZ_FOLW01000001.1 coordinate 545,717, forward strand.
TGATGCCACTCCATAAAGTCAGCATTTCACCCAGCAGCGGCAGTGCAATACTGGCGTAATAAACACCGATAACGCTCAACCCACCGGTAAATACGAACCAAAAAATACCAACCGCTGAACCTAACTTGGCTTTCGGCGCCTCATAAGCAATCCACACTAAAAATCCGTAGGAGAATAGTGGATAACCCAATCCGCGTAATGCATAGGTTGGTACCATAATCGCCAAATTATTGCTCGGTAACCCGATAGATAAAAACAGGACCGAACCAATCAGGAAGATAACCACGCCAGCAGCCATGACTCTCTTGGCGGTAAACATTTCGGCCAGTACACCGGAAAGCCAAGCGGCAATAGCGACGGCAAAACCATAAACGCTGAACATGATGCCGGACTCTTCTACCGTCAGGCCACGACGAATAATGAAGTCTGACAACCAGCTCTGTTCCAGGCCTTCGCCAGCCATAAATATCAATACTCCGATATAACCTAATAAAATTTTCTTAGGCAGCCCGATCCTTTTTACCAAACTGTTTAACATGGTTGCATCACCTATAGTTATAAAATAACTTATTGATTAATATGTTTTTATCTCTAATTTATCGGAATTATTAATCAAGGTTATTTATCAGCATCTACCCTGTTTAATCTAAGTAAGGCAGATTTTCCCAACAGAAAACCCGCCCGCCTTATGATTCAGGTTCCTGATTACTTCATATTTGGATCGAGAACGACTTTGAGTGAACCAATACCTTTTTCTACCAGTTCAAAGCCTTCGGCATATCTTTCCAGCGGTAAAATATGGGTCACTACACCCTCAGTCGGTAAATCACCGTTGGCGATACCTTCAATCACCAATGGATAGCAATAAGGGCCAAGGTGGGAACCGAGAACATCAAGCTCTTTACGGTCACTAATAATGCTCCAGTCGACGGTGACCGGATCCTTAAACACCGAGAACTCAACAAATGTACCCAATTTACGCAGCAGGGTTAGTCCCTGATCTACCGCTTTCTGTGCACCCGTTGCTTCAATGTAAATATCGCAGCCATATCCATCGGTCATTTCCTTGATAATGGAAATCACATCTTCCTTCGCCGGGTTCATCACCAGATCGGCACCAAACTTCTTGGCTAGAGCCAGACGTTCGTCGGACAGATCTAAAACAATCAGCTTGCCAGGTCCGGATTTCTTAATAGCGCCGATCATTCCCAGCCCTAACGTACCTGCACCGGCCAATACCACCACATCACCTAACTTGATATTCGCTCGCTGCACCGCGTGGAAAGAGCAGGCATAAGGCTCGATAAGAATGGCTTTTTCTAGCGGAAGATCGTCAGGAACGTGATAGTTAATGGCTTCTTTGGTAAATTTCAGATACTCGGCCATTGCACCGTTAACGTTGCTTTGGAAGCCATAAAGATCGTGCTTTTCACACATCCAATACTGACCACGCTTACAAAAACGGCATTCCCAACAAGGAACGATCTGCTCGGAAGTCACACGATCGCCTAATTTAAATCCTTCAACCTCGGCACCTAAGCCCACGACGTGGCCGATAAACTCATGCCCGGGAATCATCGGTGCTTTGATGTAAGAAGGCTGCTTATCATCGCCCCAAAAACTCGGAGCACCACCAAACGCTTTGGTATCCCCGGCACAAATTCCACACCCTTCAACTTTGACCAAAATCTCTTTGGAGCTAATGGTTGGTACCGGCACGGTCTCAAACCGATAGTCACCCGGCCCATAAGCAACAACGGCACGCATGACTTCTGGGATACCTGCCGCCATTTGAACGTCATTAGAACATTCGTTACACATTCAGAACTCCTTTAACAGCTATTTTTGTTAGATATTTCAATCACAATGAACGCACAATGAACATAAGATATTTATTTGAACTATTGAACAATATGGCGATTAAACGTCATTTGGCTATCTAAAAATGCTTATAATGTGAGAGGGATCATAAATAAAACCTAAATAAAATGATCGTTTAGCTGAAAAAAACACCAAAAAATAGGTTTAGTTAAAATAACCAGCGCATTTTTTGAACATAAGTTCATTTAAAAAACATATGAAAAATAGATAAAAGATAGACAAACGATAAGCGTATGAACTTTTGTTTATGGCGCAGGTATTTTGCGTTTGTGATTTTGAGGGTTTAGGGTTTAGGGTTTAGGGTTTAGGGTTTAGGGTTTAGGGTTTAGGGTTTAGGGTTTAGGGTTTAGGGTTTAGGGTTTAGAGGTAGGTTTTAGGGTGAGATGACATAAAAATACTTAAGTGAACGGCGTTATCACATAGACACTCTATACATCGTTAATAAAAAAGGCTTGCTGACCTTAACCTGCATCAGAAAGCCTTTTAATATTGATATTGTTTTACCCTAAATGAAGCCAGTCATTCGCTGACTATCATCTATGATTTTATCTATCAGCAGTGATTACAGAATTTCCTGTTGGGTAACAATCACCCAATTATCACCGGCATCCACCTCTTGACCTGCCGATTTTTGTTGCTTCATCATTTCTTGTTGCAGACTTTCCAATTTGGTTAATGTTTCTGGTTTTCTATTTATCCATAAACGCTTACCTGATTTTTTAATATCGACGCTATTGAGCAGCATGTAAGTATCCGAATAAAGGGTATCCCCACCCACCAGAATAGGCTTTCTCCACTGATCGATATACGCCAAAATACTACCGGCTTTACCTTCGAACCAAGTCATTGGATTAACAATATAAGGTGTAATTTCCAGATCTCTATTTTTTAGTGGGTCGTAATTGCCCAATTTTATTTGCTTTCTGGCAGTGGTTAATTCGCCAGTTTGGCTATTTTTTAATAAGGTATTAACACCAATAACGTTTTGCGGTTTGACGTTATAACCATATTTTTTATCACTGGCGACCATACGCACTAACTCTTCATGTGCCGCACTCATAATATAAACGTCGATACCGTTTTCCTGGAGCTTATGAAATAACTCCTGCATGCCACGCATCGGTTTTGGCGGCTCAACTTCAGAGGTAACGATTTTATTGTCCTTGATATATTTTACCGGAATCTTGCCTTCCAGCGCCATCAGGTCACTTACCTGCTGATTTAACTCACTGAGTTTAAATCCTGAAAATACCTGTGCAGCCCAAGGATAACAAATGAGATCGTCCAGCTCACACAGGCGATGATAATAGCTATATAAGCTTTCCGGCTCGCCTAAATTATCAATAAAGGGAATCAGTTTTAGTGAAGGATCGATATTTTCTCTTTTTAAGATGCCTTTATTTTCCATATAGGGAATAAGCGATTCTTCCAGATCGTTTTTATAGGTAGTGTTATCCATATCAAAAACGGCGAATTCTCCCTTATGGGCATTTTTAGCAATGAGCTGATTAAGCTCTTCGGCCTGTTTTTTCGGCCAATGGGTCAGTTCAGTTGCATAAGATGATAAATAACATAAGCTCATACTTAGACCAGTAATAATACTAATGACTTTATTTCTACTCAACATTGCTCATCCCTTTTAAAAAGATATAAGAGAGTTGATTATAAATATTAATCCACACAAAAAATGGGGGTAAGTCCCATTTCTTTAAACCTATTTAATATTGTTAGAAAGTGTTCTCATTATTTATTTTCTGATAATTTCCTATAAACTCACTTTATAAATAATTCTATTCCACAAAATAGATTAAATAGGCTAAAAACTAATTAGAGATTATTTATTAATTTCAAACATCATTAACATATCAGATATCAGAGGCACTAAACCGCTTCAGCCTGCGCTTTTTCCCTCTGCGGCCATACCAGATATCCAGCAACCAGCAACCCTACCGCTGCAATATACAACGCTGGATCTAAACGATGCGTTAACGCGGTTGATAGTGCCGATAGCATCGGGCCAACTAACTGACCAACCGCATATCCTGTAGTCAGTAATCCCGCCATATAGCGGGCATAGTTTGGTGCCAATTCTCGCCCATACTGTAGCGAAAGTTGTACCACACACAAAAATCCACCGCCCACCAAAATTGCCCCCATCACCAGCCCACTAATTCCCGGTATCAGTTCTGCACACAGCACGCCTAACGCCTGTAACCAAAGGGCAATGGCTAAACGTACCGGTGTCGGTGTACTAAAATAGTGACGAGTCATGATGCCAATAATGATGCCGACAACGGATGCGGCACCAAACACTGGCCAGACAAACTGCGCAAACAGGCTATCAGGAAAACGTTGTGCCGCCATTTGTGATAAAAACGTCGCCGGAAGAATATAGCCAAATCCGGCCAAACTGTAGCTAATCACCAGCCGTTTAAGCGGGCGCGTCATGACTAATGCCGGTTGAGCTGGCGCATCGCCACGGTGTAGCTCTCCTTTACGAGGAAAATTTACCGCTACGCAGGCCACCAGAATTAACGCCACGCTCCCATAGCCAAACCAAGCCATTTGAGCATTCCAGCCTAGAGAGTGAAACATCACGGCCAACATACCACTCAGAAAAATACCGACGCCGGGACCGGCAAAAACCGCCGCCGCTAAATTTGGCTTTCCTAAGGTTATCAGGCGCTCATTTGTCCAGGCGGCGACCATCACCAGCCCCCAGCCACTGGCCCATCCAATCGCAAAGCGAATCAGGCTATGCCAGTAAATACCGCTAACGACCGCAGAAAGTAACGTTAATAGCACTGCACCTAAAATACCGCCCCATAAACGATACTCCACATGGCGGCTGGCACGCATGGCATCATAAGAACCACATAGATAGCCCAGATAGTTAAATGCGGCAACAATACCGGCACCGGTTAGCGAAAACTGCCCTTCTGCCAGCATCAACGGTACCTGAGGCGTAAAAGCAAATCGCCCAATCCCCATCGCCACAACCAAGGCAATAAACCCGCTAAATGCGATTCGTAACGCCATTTTCCGCTCCAAACACTTTTTTACTTAATAATAACCGCTATCTTGATGCAGAAATAAGGTGATGAACAGTGAAAAGTAAATATTAAGTTAAGCTCAATAAGAAAATAAGGGGCTGGTTCTAATCCTGCGACCTCTACCGTTTGCACAGGCATAAAAAAGCCCGCTATTTGCGGGCTATTCTATATTGTTACTCAATTAATTCGCTGTGCGCTGAATTCTTTTTGAATAGATAATCTTGCCGTCACCCAAGACTTTGGTTTCAAAATTTCTTGATTGAAAGCTGTCATCCTGCAAGCTGGCTGACTGTAAATCTTCCGATTTAGAGGCTGAGCTCAGGAAAGGATTACCGGAACGCTTTTTAGACGTCGTCTTCGCTACGCGGGTACCTGCATCGCTGTCTGTAAACTTAAAGTTATTAACCAGCATCAAATCAAGAGAAAGTGGATTAACCGCTCTGTCGTTAACCCGCAGCTCATAATGCAAATGTGCTCCAGTGCTGCGACCGGTATTGCCCGATAGTGCAATCTTCTGGCCCTGCTTCACTTTCTGCCCTTGCTTAACCAGAAGTTTACTCAAATGCATATATTGAGTGGAATACTTATTACCGTGGCGGATAACAATATAGTTACCGGCTGAACGACTGAATTTAGCAATAACCACTTCACCTGCACCTGTAGACACCACAGTCGAGCCAATGGGCATTGAGAAATCAATTCCTTCATGAGGGGAACGTTTACGAGTAACTGGATTAACACGATTAGGATTAAACTGGGAAGTCACTTTAAAAGGCTGAGCCGTCGGATAACGGAATAGAGAAATGTTATCTGCACCTTTATTGATACTCTTCTTCTTAACCGGAGAACTTTGCTGCGACGCATAAGAACTACCAGCAACCAGTAATAAAGAACAACAAACAAGATTAACTAAGTGTTTCTTCATAAATTTTTTTATTGGATTAACAACGGACTGCATTATGTCCTATCCCCGCTAAAATTCTCCATTAGCGTACTACCTCATAATAAGCGATATTAAAGTCAGGCCGTATTGTGCCTGATAAGTCGCTTAAAGTTCGTATATATTTGTAAATGTCACCGATATTGCAATAAAAATGGACGAGAATCTTAAAAAACACAGAAAAAAATTATTTAAAATCAATAAATAAAAAATAATTAAAAAATCCATAAAAAAAACTTATGACATAGAAGGATTATTTCAACCCAGTTAGTATAACCTGATATAAAATCTACATTACTTAGTCATTTAATTAATAAAGTTAACTTTTATCATCCAAACTTATCAAGATATCTAAAATAAACAATCATGTAGCAACACCTGATTACCTAACCTTTTGATAAGTAATATATAGATTGGCAACCATCAATTTGAATACTGTTTTTAATATTCGTGGGGCTCAAGCAAAATCCGCTGTTGTAGCCCCGTTAATATCTAAAGATAGCCTTATTGTCGTTCCAGGCTGGGATAATAGATATGCACCTTTTCACCATCAATGTCCAGATCGCCCCATTCTTTCTGCCTGACGTTAATCTCACCGGCGCGTAACGCCTGAGCAAATCGTTCATTGGTCACATGTGAAGGTGGAAAATAGGTATAACCAATGTTATGCCATTCATCGGCTATCAGGGTAAAAACATAACAAGATATGTCTAATATTCCCGGTAAATGACACAGCAAATACTCCTCATCACCATCTGTATTTAAATCCAGCGAAGCCACGACACAGGATTCCTCTTCTCGTAAACAGATGTGGATATCCATTTGTGAATTACGTAAAACAGCATGCCACCAGCTCTCATCGGGGATCGAGGTACCATTCGCCAATGAAACATTTTGTTGTATTTGTTGAATCGTTACCTCAGGAACGGCCTCTGGTGAGCCATGAATCTCGTTGGCCGCCTCCCAACGATGCGTTTTTGACATCACATTTTCCAAACGTAGTTTGAATTGACTATTGTGATGATAATCAGGGGCATTTTGCAGCCTACGAAGCGCATCTTCCCCCCTACGCCCATTATCGAAACGTAGCATAACTAAATCGAGATCGTCTGCCGCAATAACACCGTGCGTATAACGCGCCATTTGCCCATTAACGCTAATCCGATAGGGATCGAGCAGTGGTGTATTAACCAAAATCAATAGGGCTAATCCCGCTAATAATAGTGACTTATTGATAGCGCCTAACGGTTTTAACCAGCTTTTATGACTACGAATGACGGCAAAGGCATAGCAACAAGCCGCAGCAGTTGCCATTAATACAATCAGTCCCCCCCACACGCGAAAAGGCGTCCACCCATACTGAACAATGCGCAGCCAAACGGAATAGATAGCTAACAAGGCGTAAGCCGGTAAGACCAATAGCGAACCGTTAACGATCATACGTAACGGTGTTGGATAAGGCTTTTCCTTTAAACCACTCTGGTATACGACGCTGACGGATAGCGTCAGTAAAAATACCACCGTAGTCAACAATCCCGCCGCAGACCAAGCGCCGGATAAGGTATTCAGACCAATAAACGGTAGCGTAATAATAAAGAGAAGTGCGACGCCGGAGAGCAGCGGCAAAAAGCCTTTTACAATTGCGGAGAGAACATTACGCGCCAATTTGGTGAGTTGAATTTGCATCCGGCAGGTCAGAATACCTATCCCAATAATAAAGCCATTCACCGTATGCATAACGAAATCGTTGCGAAAAAATAGATCCTGAAAAAAATAGATATCAACTAAACCAAAAAGCTCGGCCCCGAGCCGCAGAATCCCCCAAAATACCCCCATCATGGTTAAGGTAAAAATTAACGTTAGGGTATTCCCCCAGAAATAATCGTAAATACAGGAATAGCCGCCGATCCACTGTTTATTTTTAATTCGCGTTTGGAGCCACGGCATAGCCAAGTACAGTATTAATCCCAAACAGAAATAATAAGATCCAGCAATTCTGTCTTTTTGGCTATAGCTAACCAACCCAGCCATATTCCAATGAAACCAAGTGGCAAGGCCTAATGCAACAATGGAACAAATGGCTAAGTTTCGCCAGAGTAAACTATCCGTTATTCGAACGATGGAAAAAGCCAGTATGGTAGGTAAAACAAATGATAACGTTTGGCCATAGATGACGACCGCTGGATGGATAACTAGCCAACTGTCACTTTGTTCGCCACGAAACAGATAAATGAGTATTCCCTGCAGCAGACAAACCAACACAATCGCCCAGCGGCTTAATTTCGGTAAGAGCGTATCTATCACCATATATTATCTCCCTGATTATTTAGAGGAATACCGAATAAAGCCTATTGAGGTCTTCCTTACTCCCTTGTGAATAACTGTGATAATTACCCTTAGAATCTCGAGTATCTTAACCGTTTTTATTTTAATAACGTACTGTACTTACAGGTAATACCTTTATATTAAAAAGTTTGGATAAAAAATAAACTTAACTACCGCTAAAAATAAAAGCCTATCGTGGCAAGTTAGGATTTGCGCTAATAGAAGCCAGAGGTGAAATCCTCAAGGTGCGTCAATCTTATCACCAAGAACCGTGGGTTAAGATTCAGAATAATTATCCTGAATAAATCGTGCTGTTTATCAATATTATGACTAAAATACACGCGATTAACGATTTGATTTAGCATAGATATAGGATAGCAATGAGCCTGCTCAGCAAACTTTTTGGTAACAAAAATAAGTCAGCCCCTCATCAAATTATTCAGGCTGAAGGCGATAGCCACTGTCTGAATAAACAGCAACTGATTGAACGCTATGGCGGCATCGCTCTGGAAAAACAGGGGAACTTTGACGAGCTGGTACAGAATTTCTCATGGGAAGCGGATTTGGATAAAGGCCGCATCAGCTTCGCCGGGAAAATGTCTTTTCCGCTACAGGTGTTAGGTACACTTTCCTATTCATCCACCACCTGGCTCTGGGCATGGGCTAACAGTCGTTCAGAGATCCCCCCTGCGTTGTTACAACAAGCGCTAATCTTAAAACAGTATGGAGAAGATGGCAGTATTGACCTACTGTCTAACGGTGAATATGCAGCCGATGACCGAGATTTACACATTATCGGTCTGATTGCATCAGGGATGTTCAATGCCAGTGGTTATTACCTTGCCGACTACGAGCGCGGTATGATGTGCGTGACGGTTAAATCAGACGATATAGACAGCACATGGCAAGACAGCCACCACGCCATTTTAACCACCTTTCCTCAGCTTATTTCGCTCTATGAAATCAACCATAAAAATGCGCTAAGCAGCTACCTGAAGCTTAAGGGCTATCAAGTTGTTGATAATGGCAATCAGCTTATCGGCTCGCGCAATGAAGCCGTGATTAACGCCGAGTTTGATGAGCAGTTTAGGTTGACGAGTTTGAAGGGATAATGAGGGCTATAGGGTAATACTTGTCAGTTAAGCTTAATAACAGTGAAAATTTCGTCCACTATTAGTATAGAGAATAATTTAACGTTGGAGCACGTGGGCGTGCTCCCTCTCTCAGTTGTCGGCTGAATTCCAGCGCTCAATAAATAAACGCCTCACATTTTCTTAACTGAACAACATTAGGGTTATATGGCGCTAACTTTCCCCCTTGTTAGTGACACACCGTTTAGGAAAAATATAAGGATTAGATATGATTTATATAAATTATTAAGAAATAAATTGGTTATTTCCCCATGAATACCATAAATAAAATAAATCACTAAAATCATATGATTAATTTAAATTTACACAGGGAATCACAATCTTAAACTTTCTTTATATATAAAACAAACTACATATAACTTTTCTTTACATCCATTTATTGCTTATTTTTTCTGCTCAATGTTTAAACTAAGCAAGGATGTTTATGGCGAACAAGCGAGTAGCGGTGGTTGGCGACAGAACAACTACCGGCGGCGTTATTATTACCGGCGCTGATTCATTTTTTGGTGATGGAAAACCCGTCGCTCGCCAAGGCGACTACGCCACCTGCCCCAAATGCAACAAAGTGGGTACCATTATTCAGGGGCTGAATACCTTTAATATTCATGGGAGAGGAGCTGCGCTAGACGGGTATCTTATCGCCTGTGGTTGCCCTACCGGGACTCACCGGATTATTGCCTGCCATAGTATGATATTTGCTGATGATACCCCACAACCAGCACCGTCTGTTAGGGCTTCATCGGTAGCAAGTGGCACCTCAACCCCAGCATCACTCAGTCAGGACATCGCCCCCCAATCTTCTCAAGCTATACGCTCTAATACGCCTGCCGTTGTCGAGCCGGTGTTTGCCAAATCCTGCCTACGCGAAAGTGGATGCACTGATGCCGGTACCAGCGCAGAACCCGTTGATAATTTCGGCCAAATGGCATTTTATCAAGCGACTGCTTTAGCCGTTTCCGCAGGCACTCGCTCTGTCACTCCAGAAGCCGGGGCGATTGCCGTTCGTTATCTCGGCGGTGCCTCCTCTCGCTTATTCGCTGGTCGTCTGTTTACCGCCCCCAACCCGGTTACGGTAGGATTGATTGGTATCTTTTATTCATCGGGTCTGAACAGCGGTGAGCAAGATTATCTCGACCAGAAAAAGCTGGAGAGTCTGGCGGCTCAGGGAGGAAGTGCACCGACACGTGTACGTTTTCAATGGGTAAAAGACAGCGCAACCGGCAAGATGACGGTAAAAGGCTATCATACCGATTCCGGTGAAGTCCCGGTCAAAATGATGAGGTTCAACGCCTCTAGCGGATTCTATGAGTTTTGGGAAGCAGGTGCGCAAGGCCCTACCATCTTATGGACGCCGGATAATCCGGGCTTTATTGCACCGGAGAATACCGGCAATGACGATGTTTTTCGTCCGCCTCCAACAATTACCGTATTACCAGAGCCGACAGCCACTGGCGGCTATACTGAACCCTTGCCGATACCGGAAGAAAAGAACTTTAGGGACTATATTCTAGTCCATCCCACCGGTGCCTTTCAGCCTGTTTATATTTACCTTAGTAAACCGCCGGTGAAGTTACTGGAAGTAGAACTGTATGGTGATTTTGAGGGGCGGTCACGTGGTGGTGAATATGAGGCCGATCATATGCCGTCATCGGCCGCAGTTAAGGCATACTTAAGAAGATTAAACCCTTCAATGAATCCAACCGAAATTAATAAAAAGACCAAACAAGTCGCCTCAATGATTGTTCCAAAAGATGTTCACCGTAAAATTAGTGAGACCTACGGAGGTCGAAATTCACAAACACAGATTGACTATGACTCAAGAGAATTAAAGTCTGCACTAGATCGGAATTTCGAGGCAGTTAAAAAGGTGCTGAAAGACAATTACGGTGTTACCGAGACTGAACTTGAGCAAGCTCGTGAAAAAATGCACAGAATTAACAGAGAACAAGGGTGGTACTGATTATGACAGTGAATGTAGAAGCGCTTATCCAGAGCTTGGGGAAAACTTATCAAGAAATAATGGATAACGAGTTAATTCCGTATATAACTAAACCAACAGGTTCATCGGGTGATCCCTTCCTTAATCTGGATATGGCAAAGGAAGGTATTTTTCTGACTTTTAATCGAAATGACCGAGTTCTTGTGGATATAACACTAACTATACTTAAAGAAAAAAATGAAAAATACTGTTTTCCGAATGAATTACCCCCACCACTAATTCCTGAAATGAATCGAACATGGGTCCATAACCTACTAGGAAAACCTGAAAAGGTTGAACCTCCTAAAGTCTTCCTGAAAGATCATTATGGCTGGGTAGAACTATATCGCTACGAGAATCCAACGATTCCAACCAGTATGCAAATTTCTTATGACCTTCAAGAACGAGCTAAGTACATTTCTTTCTTACCAACGTCAAAAGTTCGCTGGTAGCATTTGGCAACCGAGCTCCAGGATACATAGCATCAACAAAGCACAGGGATAGTACTCATTATGACCGTGAATGTAGCAGCACTTATCCAGAGCTTAGGGAAAACCTATCGGGAAATAATGGATGCTGGGTTAATTCCGTATATAACCAAACCAACAGGTTTTTCCGGGGATGATGTTATTTGTTTAGACATGATTAAAGAGGGTGTTTTTTTATCATTTTACAGAGAGGGGCAAATATTTAAAGAAATGACATTAAGAATGCTTAATGAGAAAAATGAAAAATACCGCTTTCCCAATAAACTCCCCTCACCATTAGTACCTGAGATGAATCGAGCATGGATCCATAATAAGTTTGGTGAGCCAGATAAGTCTCAACCACCACAGATGATAATGAAACACCAATTTGGTTGGACAGAATTATACCCAGTTATAAATGCCCACATCCCAACCAGTATGCAAATTTCTTATGACCTTCAAGAACGAGCTAAGTACATTTCTTTCTTACCAACGAAAAAAGTCCGTTGGTAACACTTGGTGGCCGAACTCCAAGAGGCATAGCATCAACAGAGAACAGAAATTATAGTCACGTACTGATAAAGATTGATGTATTAGTCGCCACTTATTCTGAGCCTGTTCTGTAGTGAAATATGATCACATCTAACAGTCGGCTTTGAGCGAGGAGCAGACGTTCAAGATTGTTTCCACTACTGATTAAGACTTTACAAGCATCGCGGTGTATTAGTGAGCTGAGAGCAGGTCACACGATCAGGGAATGTACTGCTTCCTCGCTTTTTCACCTATACAGTTAAAGTGTGAGGTTCTATTTAATATTATGAGATATAGTGGTTTTTCAATAATCTAATAGAAGTGAGGAACAAATGGGGAGCGGAAATGTGAGGAAATAAGTGAGAGCCTGTAATATCTTTCCGGTGAACACTTCTTGATTTCATCATAATAATTATGTTTAAATCATGAAGTACCCCCCCCTGACGGAGAGACTTTCATGACCATGCCTTCTTGTATCTTGTATACCGAAGCTGATTCAGATGTTGTACTTAATAAACTGGGTTTTTTAGAAAACGATATTCATGCCGCTCTGACGTCAGCTTTGTACGAGCGCCGCAAATCCAGCAAGCTTCACCCCGCAGTGGATGCAGGGTTTCGTTTCTGGAGTGAGATGGTTGCCGCAACTCGCCGTGTACTGATTGGCAAGGGTAACGGCTGGTCTCCTGAAGTGGTCAAGCGAATGGAAATGGTCGTTAACTCAACCATAGGGGTTAATCTTATTATCACCTCAGGTGATAGACACACCGGACGTCCTGATGGATTGCCGAAAACTAAAAACGCCAAGGGTGAGGCAACGCGCTCGATTGTTCACAACAATCCTGGCACAGTCGATATGTTCCAGACGGATACGTTGTATTCAGGCAAATCTGAAATCACGCCGATAGACAGCACCCGCACTTATATCGTCCTGTATTATTATGATGCGGCTAACAAAGAGGTTCGCTGCGAAGTGTCGTACCCGGTAGGAATGGTGAATCAGGACGGATTTGCCCGCGTAAGCGCATGGAGTGAGCGCATTATTTTGAGTCCTCTGCCGTTTGAAGGTGCGGATATTTTTCCTGATGAGGATTTCGATGATGACATATCAATTTCTGTTGAAAGCAAATGAGTAACCCTGTTTATGACGGCAAACGTCTTTTTAATCCGTCCCGGCTCAAGCTGGCGAGGATCAGACGCAAGCTGACCCTGAAAGAACTGGCAGAGAAAATGGGCCTCTCCAATCGTATTGTAATTGAGTACGAAAAAGACTATTGCCTGTATGAACCCACGTCAGAAACGGTCCAAGCGTACGCTAGCGCTCTCAAATATCCAGAGTCCTTTTTCTTCGGGGATGACGTTGAAGCAATCGATCCAATGACGGTTTCATTCCGTTCTTTACGCACGACAAAAGCCGCCGACCAGCATGCGGCAATTGGAGCTGGTGCGTTGGGGGTTATGCTGAGTGAGTATTTCAGCACCCGCTTCACTCTGCCTCAGCCTGAGCTGCCGAATCTTCGTGGAAGTGAGTCTGAGGTCGCCGCTCAGGCGGTGCGCGAAGCTTGGGGAATAGGTAAGAAAAGTATCACCAACGTTGTTCATGTTCTCGAGAAGCACGGCGTTAAGGTGTTCTGGCTCTCAGAGGAAACCGCGAGTATCGATGCATTTTCGTTCTGGAAAGATGATGTCCCTTACATCTTCCTCAACACGCGTAAGTCAGGTGAACGCAGCCGTTTCGATGCGGCACATGAGCTGGCTCACTTGGTGCTTCACCGTCAGGGTGATGTCAAGGGGCAAGATGCTGAGCGTGAAGCAGATGCTTTTGCGTCAGCATTTCTGATGCCCCCGGAAAACGTGATGGCCGTTAAGATGGCGTTCCCGACGTTCGACAAAATCGTGCAGCTGAAATCGCTCTGGAAAATCTCGGCGATGGCTCTGATTGTCAGAATGCGCAATCTGAACGTACTGACGGAATGGCAATATAACAGCTTGATGCGCGATGCGACGGCACAGGGGTATCGAACCAGTGAGCCGGGAGGAATTGAGCGTGAAAGATCGCTCATTATTGAAAAAATAATGGCCGCTCTGGCGGGTAACGGCATTCATCTGACTCAACTGAGTGATGAGCTTAACGTGCCTCTTGATGAACTAAGCAGTCTGCTTTACGGTGTGACGGCAATCAACGGCGGCAATAGTGGAACCTCACGATCAAGGGCCTCGCTCCGTCTGGTGTAAGTAGGAAAACTGCCCATACTTAGAGCCGCTCGGGTAAATCTCTAGCGGCTTTTTATTGATGGCCAGCGGACTCGCCAATGCCATGTTTCTGAATAGCACCCCTCATATTCAATGTTCGCCGCATTCTTACCCATATATAAGATATTGACCAATGTAACCGAAATACCATGAGGGACTCAGAAAAATGTAGTGGTATTACCCGCAATTCCCCTGACCAGCCCCCATTGGTAAGTACAGACTAGTTTTAGCTACGTCCACTTCTGGCACTAAGCCGACGGTCAAATTTAATGACACCCAGGCTCGCTGCTAAAAACATTAAGCCAGAGCCCTGTATTCAACAAAGCTCTGGCCATTTTATTTACCGAAATAATATTTGTTAATTAATTAACGGCAGCCTCGACCTGAATGCATGCCTTTACCGCCCATGCCTTGATGATCTCCACCCATACCCATTCCCATATGACGACCGGCCATAGGAATGCCCGCTTTCGCCAGTTGAGTATCCATCGCCACGCGCTGCTGATAAATGCTGTCGCGCAGGGCGCTAATTTCTTGGCTCACTGCCTGAACTTTCTTATCGTCTACCGTCTTGCTGGTTAATAAGGCTTTGTACTCATACTGCTTAGACATCATTTGCTGACGTAAATCAGCCGTTTTAGTTTGGAATTCATCGAACACTTTCTGGCTGGTTGCCTGCTGTTCTGCGGTCATGTTGGACATATAGCCACCACGGTGATTTCCCTTGCTATGATTCATTCCCTGAGCATTTGGCATCGCTTGTCCATTCATATTCATATGGCCGGTGGTCTCATTTTGTGCCATCGCTACGCCGCCGAATCCAGTCAGAGCAGCAAGAGAGATAATGGCAGCAATCGCAGTTTTATTCAGAGTCATGATTAATTTCCTTCTGTTTAGTATCAATAAATGAAATATCGCTCGTTGGCTTGATTATAAGATTGCAACTAGCGTGCCAGTTTTAGGCTGGCACAAAAATTGAATAGAAAGAATGATAAAAATAATGTAATCGCCGCCCCTGAAAAGGCCGTCAGCAAAGGAAAACCGTCGTTGAACACCCAAACATCAATATCAATATTCAATTTTTGCTCTGAAGAAACGCCGTCGTTTGCACTACTTGCCCATCAGGAACAACGGGTAATTTTTACCCGCAAGGTTTATAGTATGGGTAATTTTTACTCGCTCAGATATTTACCCAGCCCGACTCACCAGCATAATGAGGATAGCGATGAGCAAGGAATTTAAAAGAAAGTCAGGCTTTCTACCGGCTTTTCCTGCCTGGTTCTTTATTGGGTCGGTGGTCATCCTGATTGGCATTATCATTACCATGACGATTAAGGACTTGAACCGCGGGCGTGAGATTGAGATCCAAACCCTGCTGGAAAAGAGTACCGTGCTGATTCGTTCATTTGAGTCCGGTACCCGCACCGGCATGAGCCTGCGTTGGCGTCACGAACAGCGCCAAACCTTATTGGAAGAGATGGCCTATCAACCGGGCATTCTTTATCTGGCGGTGACCGATACCTCGGGTAAAGTTTTAGCCCACAGCGATCCTGAACGAGTGGGTACCCAGCTGTATACTCAAAAAGAAATGGACGCCTTAAAAGTCAACTCGACGGAACAGTGGCGCATTGCTCCTTTTGTTGATGAGCAAAATAAAACTCAGAACGCATTTGAGGTTTACCGTTTCTTTAAACCACTAAAGCGCGGTAACGGCCACCGTACACATATGATGAATATGCGTCGGGATCGCAATCCTGAGGGCTATAGCGGCAACAACACCTCGGTTCAAGATGAAGAACAGAACGTTATTTTCACCGCTTTTGATACTTCAGCATTGGATGCAGTGCGAGAAAAAGATATCCGCAATACCATCATCTTTCTCTCTATTCTGCTGCTGTTGGCGCTGGCCAGCCTGTTAGCCCTGTTCTGGGCTCGCCGCTATCAACGTTCCAGTCAGCAACTGCAAGATTCAAAAGCCTTCTCTACCGAGATCATCAACAATCTGCCGATTGGCCTGATTACCACCAATGAGCAGCGCCAAATCAGAGTCGTCAATCAAGCTGCGGAAAACATGCTCGGCAGCCGCGCCAGTCAGCTGTTTGGTCAACCTATTCAGCAGGCGTTACCCGCAGAATGGAATCAATTAGTGGAAAGTAGCCACCGCCAACACCCGGTGGTAGAACGTGAAATTGATTATCCGTTGGCAAACGGGCAGACCATCCCTCTCAGCATCAGCGTGGCAAAAATCGTTAACGACGACGGCCATTTTCTCGGTAACGTATTTATCTTCAAAGATATGCGCGAAGTACGTCAACTACAGGAAGAAGTGCGCCGCAAAGAGAAACTGGCGGCTATCGGTAATCTGGCCGCCGGCGTGGCGCATGAGATTCGTAACCCACTCTCTTCAATCAAA
The DNA here is from genome assembly GCF_900112475.1 of Pragia fontium DSM 5563 = ATCC 49100. Classification (GTDB taxonomy): domain Bacteria; phylum Pseudomonadota; class Gammaproteobacteria; order Enterobacterales; family Enterobacteriaceae; genus Pragia; species Pragia fontium. The sequence goes on from NZ_FOLW01000001.1 coordinate 562,706, forward strand.
GGCTTTGCTAAGTACTTTGAAGGCCGTTCGGCGCAGGGAAGCGAGGAACAGGAACTGGCAAAAGTGATGGCAAAAGAAGTTGATCGATTAAATCGCGTCATTACGGAGTTACTGGGATTAGTTCGCCCGACTGATTTACGCATTCAGCAAGTTGATGTGAATGCGCTTATCGAGCACTCACTTCACTTAATACGTCAGGATGCGGAGAGTAAAAACATCGTTATCGACTTCCACGCCGATAACGCTCTCCCTCCGGCAGAGATAGATCCGGATCGTTTCACTCAGGCGCTGCTCAACCTTTATCTTAATGCCATTCAGGCAATAGGCAGCAACGGTACGCTGACGGTTAGCGTCAAATCAACCGGAGATAACGATTTACACATCTCGGTCAAGGATTCAGGTAAAGGGATTAAGCCGGACGATTTAGCCAATATTTTTAACCCCTACTTTACCACTAAAGCTTCCGGTACCGGCCTCGGCCTGACCGTTGTGCAAAAAGTGATTGAAGAACATCAGGGGAAAATCACCGTTCACAGTCATCCGCAATCGGGTACCGACTTCAATATGACAATTCCGCTGCGATATAGCACCCAACATCTCTTCGACCGTCAGACACAGGAGGAGTCCGATCATGACAAAGCATAAAGCGCATATTTTAGTGGTTGATGACGATCTGAGCCATTGCACGATTATTCAGGCACTGATGAAAGGCTGGGGATATCAGGTCACTTTGGCCCATAACGGTCTGGAAGCCATAGAACAGGTCAAACAAAGCCCTTTTGACCTGATTCTCACCGATGTGCGTATGTCAGAGATGGACGGTATTGAAGCCCTTAAAGCCATCAAGGCCTATAACCCTGCCATCCCTATTCTGATTATGACGGCTTATTCCAACATTGAATCAGCCGTTGAAGCCATTAAAGCCGGGGCTTATGACTATCTGACCAAACCGCTGGATTTCGATATGTTACAGCTCACTATCGAGCGAGCGCTGGAACATACCTACCTGAAAAGCGAGAATCAGACTCTCAAGCAGCAACTCACCATTGATAGCCAGAATATGATTGGCCGCAGCGTACAAATGCGTCGACTGATGGAAATGATCGCCATGATCGCCCCTTCAGAAGCCACGGTGCTTATCTGCGGTGAATCCGGTACCGGTAAAGAGCTGATCGCCCGTTCGGTTCATGCTAACAGTCTGCGTAAAACGCAGCCACTGGTGATCGTCAACTGTGCCGCTCTCAGTGAATCCCTGCTGGAATCTGAGCTATTTGGCCATGAGAAAGGGGCCTTTACCGGTGCGGATAAGCGTCGGGAAGGCCGTTTTATGGAGGCGGATAAAGGCACGCTGTTTCTCGATGAAATTGGCGAGGTCTCTTTATTGATGCAGGCAAAATTACTGCGCGCCATTCAGGAGCGGGAAATCCAGCGGGTTGGCAGCAACCAAACCCTGAATGTCGATGTTCGACTGATTGCCGCCACCAACCGCGATCTCAAAGCCGATGTTGAAGCGGGTAAGTTTCGTCAAGATCTCTACTATCGCCTTAACGTTGTGACGGTAGATTCCCCACCGTTAAGGGCTCGCAATGAAGATATTCCTACGCTGGCGATGCACTTTTTGGAGAAGTTTGCTCAACGCAACCGTAAATCCGTTAAAGGCTTTACGCCACAGGCCATGGATATGCTACTGAAATATAGCTGGCCGGGTAACGTTCGCGAGCTGGAGAACACCGTCGAGCGCGCGGTTATCCTGCTTACCGGCGACTTTATTAGCGAAAAAGAGCTACCGTTAAGCATCAACCAGTTTATTGAAGAGAGCGTCAGTAGCGAGCATGCTGATGGGCCGATTCAACCGTTGGAACAGGTAGAAAAAGAGGCTATTCTTAGTGCACTGGAGAAAACCGGCGGAAATAAAACCGAAGCCGCCAGACAGCTAGGTATTACTCGTAAAACGCTACTGGCAAAATTACAAAAGTCATCGGGCTGATACTCGGCAATTATTCTGCTGTCGCCGAAATTTTTATTGGTTTAGCCTGTAAAGAAAATAATTTACCTCAATACGGAATATGATTATGCCTCAGATTAAACTGACCTATACACCCAACTTACCGGCACAGGACAAACTCGAGTCCTTTGTTTTGCAATTGCATCAGGCCGTTTCGCCGATTATTTCTTCCGATGTCTCAAGCTTTAAAACCTATATTCAACCAATTGAAAGATCGGTTATCGGTTTAGCGGATCAAAATAAAGCAGTGATACATATCGACTTTCGTATGTTTGCCGGACGCTCTGAGGCAGTAAAACAGAAAGTGGCTAAAACCATTATGGCGCTGGCGCAGCCGATGTTTAGTCCATCAGGAAATGTTGTGACGGAAATTACTTTAGAAGTGGGTAAACTGGATAACGACAACTACTATAAAGTCATCGTTAACCAGTAAACTCGATGGTATAAAATATCCCATGGCGTTCCATTCGGTGACGCCATCTTTAATCGCTACTCTTCGGTTAATTTAGGCGGGAATACAAAGCTGGCAAGAATACCAATCGCCAACGCGCCCAATACCACACCCAGACTGGCTACCGCACTAATTTCATAGCCATGATGCCACAGATGATCGCTGGCATTCAGCGCCAGCTTGAATCCGACGAAAAACAGCAGAAACACCACCGCCTTTTCCAGATGAATCAAATGACCGCGCAGCGCTTCCAGTACAAAGTACAAGGTTCTCAAGCCAAGTACCGCAAACATCATGGCAGAATAGACAATCAGCGGTTCACGGCTGACGGCAATCACCGCCGGCACACTGTCAAAAGCAAACATCACATCGGAAAGTTCAACCACCGCTACGCACAACAGTAATGGTGTGGCATAACGTACGTTTTTTTTCACATGGAACACAAAGCCTTTGTTCTCAGGCTTGGCCAAATCTGCTTTCACTTCTGCTGCACTTAGCAGGAAGTGATGCCCCACCAGCTTGGGGTAAACCGGAAAAATATGCCGTATTAAGCGATTAGCCGGATGGTTGGAATAGTCCTCAATTTCTTCGCCATCATGTTTAGCACGCAGCATCATCACTGCCGTCCAGAACACCACCACGGCAAAAACCATCTCCACCCACGGTCCCAACGCCAGTAGGCTGGTACCGATCGCCACAAAAATAGCACGAAAGACGATAGCCCCAATAATTCCCCAATACAGCACTCGGTGACGATAGCCTTCAGGGATCTTAAACCAGGAGAAAATGGCCATAATCACAAACAGATTATCGACAGAGAGCACTTCTTCCAGCGCATAACCCGTAAGATACAGGCTGGCAATCTCCGCGCCATGCTGTAAATAAAGAAATCCGCCGAAACCTAAACCAATCGCCAACCAAAACAGACTCCATAACGAAGCCTTTTTCAGGCTAATGGGTTTGTCTTTACGGTGGGCAATCAGGTCGATGGTCAGGGCAGAAACAGCCAGAATAATAAAAACCGTCACGGTTAACGGAGGGAAGCCCAGACTGGTTTGTTCCATGATGGGTAAGGCCTTAATAGTGTTATAACAACGCAAGAATGCATTGATTATAACACCACCACGCAAGAGAAAGGGGAACCTTTATGTTCCCCTGAGGCTGCTGACAAACTTTTTAATCAGCATCAATGGTTGTTCCGGCTGTAAAAATCTTGAGTGAATATCACCTAAGTGCTCAACCGGAAGGACATCAGTATTCAACTTTAGCGTGCGTCGTGCCTAGCCGGGTTACGGGCACTCCGGCGGGCAAGCCCGCTACGCCCCCCACACCCGTCTCTCCCGACGATTGCGTATATGAGTACTTTATCAACAATCTGAGGGGAACCTTTATATTCCCCTAGTGCTTGTCAGTTAAGCTTAATGACTGCCCTCAATAGAAAGAGCCAAAGATAAACGACTCATATTTTCTTAACTAAACAATATTACCCCACACATTATTTATCGTGATTTTCGGCAAAAGCCATCGCCACTTTTTTAGCCCTGCGTTTCATAAAACGCTCCCTCAATGAGTCATAGGCTAAATTATAAATATAGGTATAAGGCAAAAAGAAAATAAAGAAGCCGATTTCCATGATAAATGCAGTCTTAACGCTCACGCCTAACGTGATCATAACCAGCGTTAATCCGATAAGAATAAATCCGCCTTCAAACCCCAACGCATGGAAAATACGAACTTTAGCAGTACGTTTTACCCGATTTGACGGCCATAGTCGGTCAAAAATAGCATTATAAATCATGTTCCATAGCATCGCCGTGGTCGAAAGTACGATTGCCAGCATACCCATTTGAAAAACGGTGCGTCCCATCAACCAGGCAAAAAGTGGCGCGGTAATAATAAGGGCAATACCTTCGAAGCAGACAGCGTGAAAAACGCGTTCTGTTAATGTTTTGTTCTGCATAAATGACCTATCTTGTGAATCCTGTTGCAATAATATCGGTAACGACCCACGCATTATTATCGTTTTTTGAGATACAATAAAGATAGATACCATCGACAAAACCGATACATTATGAAGTATTCACCTGAAGCCTTAGTTGCATTTGTTGAAGCCGCCTCACAGGGCTCTTTCTCTGCGGCCGCGCGTAAGTTGCATAAAAGCCAGTCGACGATCAGCTCTGCTATCGCCAACCTTGAAATCGATCTCGGCCTGACGCTGTTTGACCGAAGCAGCCGCCATCCGGTGCTGACACCCCATGGCCTGCGAGTACTTAATCAGGCTAAAGCGATTCTGTCCGCCAGCGAGCGGTTGGATGAATTGGCCATTCGACTATCCGCACCGGTAGAGTCGCGTTTAAGCTTTGTCCTGTCTGATACTTATCAGCAAACCCAGCATGAAGAGATCCTACAAAAATTTGAGCAACGCTATCCGGACATTGAATTTGAATGCATGATTGCCGAAGAAGAAGATGTGCTGATTTTATTGCAAAGCGGTAGAGCACAAATCGGTCTGATAGAGGTTCAAAGCAGCTACCCTCAAGATGTCGGATACTCCCGCCTGCTGGAACAAACCGAAATGAGCATCTTTGTTTCCCGTCAGCATCCTTTAGCAACATTCCCACACGTCACCAAAGAACAATTAGCCAATTCCCGCCAGCTGTGCCTGAATACCTATCTACGCACTCAAGAACGGGTGCCTCAGGGGCTGATTTGGTCAGCTCCCAGTTATCTTATGTTACTGGAAATGGCGGAACAGGGATTTGGCTGGGCGGTTCTACCTCGCTGGTTAGTTAAGCAATTCAGTCAACGTCAGCTATTTGAACTCACGGTGCGCGGCTGGCCAAGGATGATCTCTGTCGATGCTGTCTGGTCAAAAAACACGCCGCCCGGCCCTGCCGGACAATGGTTTTTAGAACAGTTACTGCAAACCAATAAACAACCGCTATAAGGCCAGATGGAAAAGTCCTGTGAAATAGCGACAATATTTGTAAAAATCATCATTGAGAAACGGTGCATTAGTGCCTACTATGCATGCACGCCCGAACATCAGCGGTTAACCATTATCCACTGATAAAAATAAGCAATACCCTGTATAACCGGTATAAATCACTAAAGCTGGTTCTGAATAGAGAAAAATTGGATAACTATGGTAAATAACTACACCCTGCGCAGCGTTCGTTATATGTTGGATCTTAGCGATGCCCAGATGGTTCAGATCGTCAAACTGGCTGACCTGGATGTGACTCTGGCTGAAATGGCCAGTTGGCTAAAAAAAGAAGACGACCCAGCATTCCAAGAGTGTAACGATCACGTTATGGGACATTTTCTTAACGGTCTGATCTTTTTCAGACGCGGTAAAGATGAAAACTTCCCGGCACCGGCAATCGAAGCCAAAATAACCAATAACATCGTGCTGAAAAAATTGCGGATTGCCTTTGAACTGAAAGATACCGATCTGTTAGATATCTATAAATCTGTCGATTTTCGCGTCTCTAAACCTGAACTAAGCGCGGTGTTTCGCAAACCAGGTCATAAAAACTACCGTGAATGCGGCGATCAACTGTTGAGATACTTCCTCAAAGGATTGACCACTCGCGTGCGCGGTTAATCGATGTATTGAGCAGTCTAAGCCGGAATCTCTCCAGATTAGACTGCTCATATCTGCGAACCAAATAAATTAGTTATTGAAGTTATAGGTAAACGTGGCGTTAAAGCGCAATCCACGCTTATCGCTGTCGCCAGGTAAATCCCCTATTGGTCGGGCCCCTTCCAAAGAAACTGAATAATGTTTACCGTCACCAATAGTGACGCCGGCAGCGTAAGAAGCTAACTGGCGAGTTGCCAATGCCGGCTGGTTAAAGTAAGTATGGGCCGTATCCATCACCACATACGGCTGAACCGTATTCAGCCACTGACTTTCTCGGCTATATAAGTAGCGCATTTCAACTTGTCCACCATAGCCATAGTCACCGCTAGCATCCCCATCGGGATAACCCCGACCATAGCGTAACCCACCAAAACTAACACGTTCAGGTTCCGGTAAATCATTATCAGACCAATCACCTTCAATGCTGGCGCTTAAACGCCATTTCTCGGCAAAAAGGTAAGCCATATCGTTATTCATTCTCCAGCGAGTAAAAGGAATATCTGTCGCCGGTAATGTACTGTTAGATATCGCTCCTTCAATTCCCTGACGAACGTTAAGGCGAGTCGTCCATAATGCCTGAGTGTATTCTTGATAGCCAAATAGAGAGACTTCCGCCGCAGGATAACGTAGTGTCTGCGTTTCGCTGACTGAAAAAGATGTCCCTTGTATCTGACCGCGATAATACTGATCGTAACTTTTATCTAAATAATCCAGACCACCACTCACCGTCCACTGTTTCTTTCTGGTCAGCACCAGCGGATAGTTAAACTGAATCCCGCTGGTATATTGAGTTGCATCGGTTTTGCCACCAATATCGACGTTATACTGAGGTAACACTAGGACAGGCGTATATTTTTTAGGCTTTTTCTGGTAATAACTGCCTTTCAGCTGCATCTGTAAACCATCATCGCCTAAATACTGCTGATAGTTTAAACCCACATAGTTTTCTTTATTGTCGCTGTTACCTAGCGGCAGCATGGTTGCTACCCCCAGTTGCTCACCATACGGCGTTAATCCACTAAGGGTACCGCTGATAACCGCCTTCTGTTCATCCTTACGACTATCCAGCGTTGAACTCAGGTTCCAATAACGAGGATGTTCTGACTTCACATCCAATACTGTTGCGCCATAAATATTGTTCGGGTTATTGGCCGAAGCGGTCACTTTGGCATCCGGTATTCGACTCATCAATATGCTATAGCGTTCAAACAAATCTTTGGTCAGTGGTTTCTCTTCCATCATCTTACGGGCTAACTTGCCTAATTTTTTAGCAATCGCCGTGTTATCACTCTTTATCCGACTATTGGCGATATAACCTTCAACCAAAACAACATTTAACGTACCCTGCTGAAAATTTTTCGCCGGAATATAGGCATAGGAAAGAATATAACCATCCTGACGATATTGCTCAGTGAGCAATTGAGTCGCGGCGAGCAGTTGTTTTAGCGGTACTTTTTTACCGATTAAACTGGCATAGGGCGCGGCCAGAACACGATTACTATATCGGGTTCCGCCAATAAACCGCAGGTGATTCACCTCTATCAGAGTATCCGGGGTAAGCCCGGTTAGCGAAGCTTTTGTTGCTGAAGAGGGGGTAGAAACCTGAATAGCCGTGCTTCGTTGAGACGGTGGTTTGGGGACTTCCCGAGCAACCTTGGCCGGGTTATTTGGATCAATAAGAGTCGGAAGAACATCGGCCCATGCGCCAGTAGCACCCGACGTTAATAAACAAAAAATACCTATTTGCCTTATTTTCATAATTTACATCCCTTAAAGCACCCGGGCAAGAAAGCCCCCCAATAAAGGGGGGCGTGAAATTAGACTTTATTATTTATTTACTCAGAATACCGGTAAGACCGCTAACGGTGCCGCTCAAAGTACCAGTCGTACCTGTCGTACCTGTCGTACCTGTCGTACTACTTTGACCTGACAATAGGCCATCCGCATCACTAATCGCCTCACCCACATTGGTTACCGTGCCACCAAGACCGCCCAGAGACGAATCACCGGCAGAAATCTGAGTGCCTAAATCGCTAACCGTGCCACCAACCTGATCCAGTAAACTATTCACCGGAGCCGCTAATCCAGTAGTCCCACCGACCTGCTGGGTTAAACCCTCGGTAGTACCAATAACTGGAGCAACAACACTCGTCAGTTCGGTCGTCACTTGAGATGTCGCGCCAGACGTCAGATCGGTCGCTAAACCATCACCCACATTCGTCACAACACCGCCAACTTGATTCACTAAACCACCAGTAGTACTCAATAGTCCGGTACTACCTACCCCACCTAACAATTGGCTGTCACCCAGATCGGTAATCGTATCCCCTAAACCAGATACCCCCGTACCCAGAGTGCTAACCGCTGTTGGTACGCCTGCCACTGTTGTACCAATCGCATTAGGATTTTCACCTAATTGACCTACACCATCCTGGATGCCGGTACCAATATCATTAATCGCATTACCGGTAGAATCGAGCAGTGAAACGGTGCCTTGAACGAGAGTACCGCCAGCGTCAGGTAAGTTGACATTACTGACAATTCCACCCACATCTTTCACCGTATCGCCGATGCCATTTACCGCACCACCGGCATCAGTAAGAACCTCGCCTGTGGTCGTCGTGGTATCAGTACCATCGCCACCGCCGTTGTTACCGCCGCCGCCGCCGTTATTACCACCACCGCCATTACTACCACCGCCGCTACCGCCTCCATCAATCGTTTGACCACCACCACCTTTTGCAGAGTGGCTAGAACTGCCACCGCCCCCACTACATGCCGCGAGCGAACAGGCAAGTAATACTGCCAGTGCTATTTTGCTCAAGCGGCCAATATCTGTCCGGCGCATAATGATTACCCCCGATAAATACGCCTATTGGCGTATAAGGTAAGTGTAGAATTGGTTTTTATATATTCCAGCTGACAAACAAAGATATTTATTCGCTGTTAATTACATGAATAAAATAGAATTAGTTTCATCAAAAATAGCAATGCGGTTATGACCTTTATGTCATATTTGAAATGCTCACCAAGAAAAAATATAACTACCTGTCTCAAGAATCACCTTTTGAGACAGACAGTTAATCTCCCTTCGTCAAAATTACAATATAAAACAAAACTATATTTAAAATTTATTAAAATAATAAAAGAGCGAGAGAGTTTATAAATAGATGGGAGTATTATTTGTTAAATGGCTATATCCTTATCGACTATTTAACAAGTGGCAGGTTGTTTTTAATGGCTGCGTTCTATCAGCAATAATTAACAGGAATTAATATTTTACCCAACAACGCTGTATCAGCGTGGCGAAAACCCGACGATAAAACATCTCCAATTTATTTAAGACTTGTTTTCCTAATCCAGACCAAATCAAATCAGTTAAACAACAGGCAAGTAACCCAACCAGAAAACCACCGACCATATCCATAGGCCAATGCACTCCCAGATAAATTCGCGACCATGCAATACCTAAAGCAATTATCAAGAATGCTGCGCCATATATCATGCGTCCCCAGAAAATAAAGGCCAGAGCAAAAGCAAATGCCGCAGTACCATGATTGCTGGGAAAGGAATCGCTATTAGCATGTGCTAAAAACTGATAGCCAACGCCCTCAACAAACGGACGTGCATGTGGATATATCGCTTGGATAATTTTTGCCAATATCATCGCAATACATAAGGTGATTAACATTTTCACTATCAGTTCACGGCGAGGAACCCACAGCCAGCCAATCAACGCGGCTGCGGGGATCATCATAATGGCCTGTTGAGCGAAAAAATGGGCCAGCACCATTATCCAATGACTTGAATTAGGCGTAGCGTTGAGCATCAAAAATAATTGCTGATTAAACTGTTCCATGAAACATCACCTCAAGACCTATCTGGTTCGCAGCCACAATAGCGTTTTAGTTATCAGGAAATAAAAAGCGACCTGACTAGCCCACACCCACCAACCCGCCCAAAGATTATGAGAAAGAAAATGCGCTCCTCTCATCATTTGTCCGAACCCCATCGCCATGCCCAAGACAATACCCAGCCACCAGTAAAACCATGCCGCTTTAGGCTGTTGAGGATAGAAAAGAAAAAACAGCGCCATTACGGCAAAACCACATGACGCATGGCCGCCAGGAAAACATTGCCCTGGGCCCGCGTTAACTCCCGCAGAAACCGAGCCAAAAAGCCGAATATAAGTCGCCTGCCCACCAAACTCAGACAGGCTCCAGGGACAGGAATGAATACTGGACGCTTTCAATAGACCAACCACCGCGGTACCTAACCCCAGTAGTACCATTACCGTTACTAAGCGAAGATTTTTACGATATATCCCCCAGCCAAGACCAGCAATGGCCGAACCGACGATCAAAAACTTCACTAATTTGTGATTCAGTAATTCCAACCAAAAATTATTCTGTAAAGGAAAAGAGTGAGTCTCTGGTTGATACCATTGACGCGTAAGCCAAAAATCAAGTTGATCCTGTAGAGAAATAAAACAAAGTATCGCCGCAGCTATCGTCAGAGCGATAATTTGACGAATATAAAATGCAGCAGGCAATGGCTGAGGAACGCTGTCCCACCAGAGCATTGGTTTACGATCGATCATTCAATTACCCTATTCTGGCCCGCTAAAAAGCAGCCGCTTTGCGGCTGAATATCGATAAGCATATTGGATAATTATTAGTGAAATCTTAAGAAAGCAGCGTTGAACAACCCTCTGGTTATTTAAAGCCAAACAGGGTCATTAGACTAAAATCATTGGCGGTCAAGATGGTGAATTCTGGCCTATTCCAAAATGTATTTTCGATCTCTGTTAGATTTCGGAATATATTGGTTCTTCACTTCATATACAGATGGCTTATCTGTCAGGCAGAGGATTTTATATGCGTATTCTTACCGTTGGGGCTGGCGCCGTTGGGGGATATTTCGGAGCAAAGTTATTGCAGGCACATCAGGACACGACCTTTCTGGTTCGCCCAACCCGAGCAGAAAAATTGCAGCGAAACGGATTAGTGATTAAAGATCCACAAAATAACCTCATCACCCTTTCCTCGCCGCCCACCATTCTGGCCGAACAAATTAAACAACCTTTTGACCTGATTCTACTAAGCTGTAAAGCCTACGATCTGGAAGATGCCATTCAATCATTTGCTCCCGCCGTCGGCAGCAATACCGTTATTCTTCCGTTGCTTAACGGTATGCGTCATATACAAACGCTGGAAAATGCCTTTGGTAAAGACAAGGTACTGGGTGGGTTATGTAACATCGTGTCGACCGTTGAAGCGGATGGTGTCATACACCAGATGACGCCAACGCATAATATTACTTTCGGTGAATTAAACGGCGTTAAAACCAACCGAGCAGAAGCAATTGCGCACATCTTAAAACAGGCTAAATTTGATTCTGAGCTCAGCAGTAATATTACTCTGGCCATGTGGGAAAAGTGGCTCTTCCTCGCTTCGCTGGCCGCCAGCACCTGCCTGATGCGCGCACCGATTGGTGAAATTATCGCCGCCCCTGACGGGAAAACCTTTATTCTGATGCTGATAGAAGAAATTCGCAGTATTGCGGTTAAGCACGGCTATCAACCGGATGTGGAACGCGCTCATCGTATGCTAACCGAACCCGGCTCAACACTGACCGCATCCATGTATCGGGATCTACAACATGGTTCACGTATTGAAGCAGAGCAAATCGTCGGCGATCTGTTATTCCGCGCGGAACAATCCGGTATGAACATGGACACACTAATCCGCTTACGCGCAGCCTACACCCACCTGAAAGCCTATGAATCGCAGAGGGTGGCTAACCAGTAACGAACTGTGACGACATCATCCCCATAGCTTATAAGAGCGAAATATCGCTCTTATAACAAGTCATACCAAAAACAGCGTTGCTAACCCTAAAAATATAAAAAAGCCACCGGTATCGGTAATCGCGGTAATCATCACGCTGGAGCCAATGGCCGGATCCTTACCCAGCTTATTCATGGTCATCGGAATAATAACGCCCATAATCGCGGCCAACAGCAAATTGAGCAGCATAGCTAAAGTCATCACGCCCCCCATTTCCAGATTACCGTACAACAGGTAGGTTATCCCACCCATCACACCTCCCCAGACAATGCCGTTAATTAGCGCTACACCCAGTTCACGCATCAGCATAAATGACATATCGCCGGCACGAATATGATGCAGAGCCAGAGCACGAACAATCATGGTAATGGTCTGATTACCGGTATTACCGCCGATCCCGGCGACGATCGGCATCAGGGCAGCTAAAGCCACCAATTCTGAAATGGTTCCCTCAAACAGCCCAATCACTCGTGATGCAATAAATGCGGTACACAGATTAATAGCCAGCCACGCAGAACGTTGACGAACGGAAGTCAGTACCGGAGCAAAAATATCTTCTTTCTCACTTAATCCCGCCATTCGACGCAAGTCGGTATCGCTCTCTTCCATCACCACATCAACCACATCCTCAACGGTTAAGCGACCAATTAACTTGTTCTGCTGATTCACCACTGGCGCACTGATCAGGTTATAACGCTCAAACGCACTGGCAGCATCTTCGGCTTTATCATCCGGCAAGAAAGTCAGCGGTTCTTTCAGCATTAGCGCTGCGACCGGCGTTTCCGGTTTATGCAGCAAAATATCGGTAATCAACAGCTCGCCCATCAGCCGGTTCTCCCGATCGATAACAAAGATCTTATCGGTAGAATCAGCAATATTTTTTCGCCGTTGCAAAAAACGCAGCACCGTTGCCAATGTAATATCATCCCGGATAGCGATCAGTTCAAAGTCCATCAATGCACCGACTTTATCTCGCCCCAGATGAATCACTTCACTAATTCTGGCGCGCTGTGGTGCATCCAGAGAAGCTAATAGTTGCTCAACTAAATCACGGGGAAGATGGCCAGCCAGATAGGCTTGATCGTTCAAATCCAGATGTTGAAGCGCGGCCAGCAGTTGGCGATCGCTCATATCTTCAATCAGACTGTCCCAGACTGCGTCGGAAGCTTCAACCAAGGTTTTGCCGCGCTTAACATCGCTTAATAGCGACCAAATAGCCTGTCGTTTATTTTTCGGCAGTGACTCTAATAAGTCGGCAAGGTCAGCGGCGTGCAGTTTGTTAACTAACCGGCGAAGCTCACTGATTTCTTTATCTAATGAGGGGTCTGACAGGCTTGAAGTCTGCTGTCCATAGTCAATAGCGGCAACCAATAAACCATCCGACAGCAGTTCAAGAATCCGTTGCCGATTCAGCTCCAGCTTTGAACTGGTCATTTGTTCATTCAGTAATTCATTCTGCGTCATAGTGCTCGTCGCTCTTTCATTATATTGACTGCCGCAGCGGGCTATCTCCGGTTTTATAATCTGTCCGGCGCTACCATAGCCGATTCCACTATAAATAGTCGTGAATATTTTTCTTAATCTGCCTAAAAATTCAGAATACTTTTCTCAATAGATATGGCGCAGGAAACCCGCTCTACCCCTAAAGAGTAGATTAGCGTTCTATTACGCTAAAAACCGATCCATCTCAATAAACAGGTATTTAAAATGCAATAATCTGACAGTTAATTTCCCGATGCCATTTTATTCATATCATTAACTGTAGCAATAACTTAAATAACGATAAGCCATATGAATACTCAGAACGATCAGCACAGTATTTTACAGCCGGTAATTGATGATGATATTGCGCAGGCGGCCAAGCGCTCCAGAAAAAAACTGGTGCGTCGCCCGGGAACGATTGGAGGAAAACTGCCTTGGTATGACCTGCGTAACGCAAAGCTCTGGCGTCATGCGGCTCAGTCGGTATTTCTACTGATCAATATTTATATCTGCATAACTTTCTATTATTGGGTACGTTTCTACGAAACTGGCGGCAATAGCACCTTTGTGGAACGTCCAGCAGGGATTGAGGGATGGCTGCCCATCGCGGGCTTGATGAATCTGAAATATACGCTGGAAACCTGGCAGATTCCCCCGGTTCATGCCGCTTCCATGCTGTTACTGATTGCTTTTTTAGCCATGAGTTTCTTATTGAAGAAAGCCTTCTGTTCATGGTTATGTCCGATAGGAACGCTGTCTGAAGCGCTGGCTACACTGGGTAAAAAACTATTTGGCCGCCATTTTCTTCTGCCTCGCTGGTTAGATATTCCCTTGCGCGGATTGAAGTATTTGCTGCTGGCATTTTTTCTCTATCTGGTCATCCCGATGCCGGTACAGGCGCTACAGGCTTTTCTGATGTCGCCCTATGGATTGATTGCTGACGTCAAAATGCTGAACTTCTTTCGATTTATCGGAGAAACGACTCTAATTTCAATTATCGTGCTGACCATCGGTAGCCTGTTTATTCAAAACCTCTGGTGTCGTTATTTATGCCCTTATGGCGCTTTGATTGGTATTTTCTCACTATTTTCCCCCTTTAAGATTCGCCGTAATGCCGATAGCTGCATTGACTGCGGTAAGTGCGCCAAGGCTTGCCCATCGCGTATTCCGGTCGATCGCTTAATTCAGGTACGCACCGTTGAGTGTACTGCTTGTATGTCCTGTGTGGAGTCCTGCCCGGCAAAAGACACGCTGGTATTTTCCCTCACCAAACCAAAGGGAGAACCCGGAGCAACCCATAGTCTTGGGTTATCAGGTATGGCCGTAGCCTTAATGTTGACCCTGATTCTGGCTGGAACCATTGGCTATGCCAAATTTACCGGTCATTGGGACACTCAACTACCGGAACAGTTTTACTATCGCTTGATTCCGGCCAGTCAGCAGTTAGGTCATCCCTGATGTATCCTTCTGTCATTCTGGTGAAAACCGCAGGCGTAGCGAATAATCTAGGGTTTTAGCTTAATGACAACGTTTGGTTTAAGGGCGAGATCCCCGCTTTCGCGCTGAGGAATCCCCACAAATTTTTTCTTTAGGGATTCAAAGGATTAAAGTAGGTATTTTGTGAGCGATTTGTTCCATCTTATTAGTGACTCAGTCGGAATATGCTCGCATTCCCCCCTTCGTCATTCCGGTGAAAACCGGAATCTAATGTTTTAGCTTAACGACAACGCTTGGTTTAAGGGCGAGATCCCCGCTTTCGCGGGGATGACGACATAAGTTGGATGACGACATAAGCTAGATGACGACATAAGCTAAATGACGACATAAGCTAGATGACGACATAAGCTAGATGACGACATAAGCTGGATGACGACATAAGCTGGATGACGACATAAGCTGGATGACGACATAAGCTAGATGACGATATAAGCTAGATGACGACATAAGCTAAATGACGACATAAGCTGGATGACGACATAAGCTGGATGACGACATAAGCTAGATGACGACATAAGCAGGTTGAAACATCATCGTCATTCCGGTGCAAACCGGAATCTATTCAGGACGCGAACCCTACTTCTGAGAAAAATAACGCTCAGCGTTACCGTAGCAAATATCCTCAATCATCTGACCGACCAACTGGAAATCTGCTGGAATTTCGCCGTTATGCATCCATCCACCGACCATATCGCAGAGAATGCGGCGGAAATATTCATGTCGGGTATAGGACAGGAAGCTTCTGGAGTCCGTTAACATACCCACAAACTGACTCAACAAACCGAGCTGTGACAGTTGCATCATCTGACGCTGCATGCCGTCTTTCTGATCGTTAAACCACCAGCCGGATCCAAACTGCACTTTCCCAGCAATACCACCACCCTGGAAGTTGCCGCACATGGTCGCTAATACTTCATTATCGGACGGATTCAGACAGTAAAGAATGGTTTTCGGTAAACGATCATCGCAATCCAGTGCATTCAACAAACCGGATAACGCTTCCGCTACCGGACGATCGCCAATAGAGTCAAATCCGGCATCGGCACCAAGGCGAGTAAACATACGCTGATTATTGTTACGTAAAGCACCAATATGCAGTTGCATCACCCATCCGCGCTGATGGTATTGCTGCCCCAACCAAACCTGAACCGCCGTGCTGAACTGGGCAATTTCCAGATCGCTTAACGCCTGACCAGATAATCGCTTAGCCAATATGGCATCCAGCGTCGACTCAGTGGGAATTGGCGCGAAGCGCACAATCTCAACCCCGTGATCGGCGGCCACGCAGCCATGAGCAGCGAAATGATTCAACCGCTTTTCCAGAGCATTCAGCAGGTCACTGAAGCGCCCAATAACGATATCCGCTGCTTTTTCCAGTAGCGGAATATAATCGGTAAACCCGGGTAAATCGATTTTAAAGGCGCGATCCGGACGCCAGCTAGGGCGCACCTGAATATCAAAGCTATCATCGGCGGCAATGCCCTGATGGTAAACTAATGAATCAATCGGATCGTCAGTGGTACCCACCATTTTCACATTCATTTGCTGCATAATACCGCGAGCGGAAAACTGTGGCTGAGCCAATAATTCATTCGCTTGATGCCAGATTTGCTCCGCGGTGCCAGCGTTCAGGCAAACGTTACTGATGCCAAACGGCCGTTTCAGTTCCAAATGGGTCCAGTGATAAATCGGATTGCCCAAGGTTTTAGGCACCACCGATGCCCAAGCCAGATACTTCTCATAGTCGCTGGCATCACCGGTAATCAATCGTTCATCCACACCGGCAGTTCTTAATACCCGCCATTTGTAATGGTCGCCAGCCAACCAGATTTCAGCCAGATTGCCAAACTGCCGATCTTCCATCACGTCTTTCGGCGGTAAATGGCAGTGATAGTCAAAAATAGGCTGTGGCGCAGCATGTTCAAAATAAAGACGCTGTGCGGCATCAGTGGTTAATAAGAAATCGTCGCCTAAAAATGCTTTCATGATGGAATACTCCCATTCGCCATAAGTTGATGTACCGTATTTTTAGCCCCTTGCTTGACCAAGGCCAAATAGCTACGGGTAACGGCATCAACAAAACGGCTGTCTTGCGGTAATGCGGTGCCAAAAATTTCGTGAATAGCTAACAGCCCTTGCACTCGCTCAGCGCCGTCCTGAGTCGACTGACAAACCTGTTGCAAACGCTCAACCATCGGATCGCGAACATCAATGGAAGCACCGCGATCATCGATACCGCCGACATAGCGCATCCATCCAGCAATGCCCAGCGCCAGACAATCAAAACCGCTGCCGTTAGCCAGATGCCAACGCACTGAATCCAACATCCGCTGAGGTAACTTCTGGGTGCCGTCCATAGCAATTTGCCAGGTACGATGCTTAAGGGATGGGTTGCTATAACGTTCAATTAATCGATCGGCATATCCGGCTAAATCCGCCCCTTGCAAACTCAGCGTTGGTGCCTGCTCTTGTAGCATTAAGCGGTGAGCCGCTGTGCGATAAGCCTCATCGGTCATACAATCATTAATATGTTGATAGCCAGCCAGATAGCCTAAGTAAGCCAGAAATGAGTGACTGCCGTTAAGCATTCTCAGTTTCATTTCTTCATAAGGCACGACGTTACTTACCAATTCAGCACCGACCGCTTCCCACTGCGGACGACCGGCAGCGAAATTATCTTCCACCACCCATTGAATAAACGGTTCGCAAGCAATACCGCATGGGTCGCTTACTCCAAGCGCCTGTTCGATCTCTGCCAGCGTTTCATCGGTTATTGCCGGCACAATGCGGTCAACCATGGTACTTGGAAAAGGCACATGCTGTTTTATCCAGTTGGCCAACTGCGGATCGCTTTGCTGTGCCAATCCCAAAACGGCCTGCTTCACGATATGGCCGTTTTCCGGAATGTTATCGCAGGACAAGACGGTAAAAGGCGTCAATCCACGTTCACGGCGACGGCGTAATGCTTCAACAATTACTCCAATAGCCGACTTTGGCTGCTGTGGATGACTCAAATCCGCCTTTATCAAAGAATGATTAAGATCCAGACCACCGCCGCCCGGTAAGACACAATAGCCTTTTTCAGTAATAGTCATGGAAACAATGGCTACCTGTGGCTCGGCTATTTTCTCCAGAATACGTTCTATTCCGTCAAGCGCCGGATGCAAAGACTCCGCCACCGAACCAATAATCAGCGCCTGATTACTTTCCGCCCCTTTCTCCAATACGCTGTACAGATGGTCCTGCTCACGCAGTGAAGCTATCAATGATTCACCGCCAAATAGACTTATTTCGCAAATACCCCAGTCGCCACCAATCTGCTGCAATACCCGGTTGGTTAATAGCGCCTGATGAGCACGGTGAAATGCACCAAACCCCAGATGAACAATGCGGCTTTTTAACTCACTACGCTGATATTGAGGCTGCTCTACCGCCGATGGCAATACCGTGTTATTTATTCTACCCATCACAATCTTGCTAACCTCTTTTATTCATCTCATTGCCATTAAGTTCGGCCAGGCTTATTTCACCAACGGATTGGCCGTTAACAAACAGCGGACGGCTTTCAGTCGCTGGCAAAGATATTTTTATCCGCTGCCAGGCAGGTTGATAATCACCACGTGTACTTAGCGTTAGATCGATACGCTGATTGTCTGAGGTCATTATCCAATCCAGCCAGATTGCATTATTTTGTTGATAACCGAAGCTTTCCCCATCATCATCAAACAGGTAACCCTGCGCTTGACCTTTACCCTGTTGTGGATAAAAACAGAGCTCACGGCTCTCATCTTTAGCCGCATCAACGTAACCAATACGTTCTGACATGGGAATCATACTGCCGGCACGAACCAATAGCGGTAAACGCTCTAATGGTGCCGATACGGTAATCGTCTGCCCGCCGCTATACCACTGACCGCTGTAGAAGCAATACCAGCCATTTTGATTGTCCGGCAGATAAACTTCTCTTTCACGCTGTCCCTGCTCAACCACGCTGGCCACCAATAGATCTTTACCAATCAGGAAGTCATCTGATTCTGCAAAGGTTTTCTCATCATGCTCATGATCCAAGAACATTGGGCGCAGCATCGGCTCATCTTCTTGATGGGCCAACCACAATTGATGATAAAAATAAGGGAGTAAACGGTAACGCAGGCGCATTGATTCACGAATAATCGGCGTAATACTCGGGTACATCCAAGGCTCATTCACCGTCTGGTCGTCATTCCATGAGTGAATAGTGAAACGCGGGTGCATCACACCATTCTGAACCCAGCGAACGAACAGTTCTGCATCAGGCTTATCGCCGGAAAAACCACCCACATCGTGGCCGACGTTATACAGGCCAGACAAACTCATACCCAATCCCATCCGGGTGTTATAGCGCAGCGTTGTCCAATTGGTGCGGTTATCGCCACTCCAGGTTTGGACATAGCGCTGCATACCGGCACAGCCAGAACGAGAAATCAGATAAGGACGCGATTCAGGGGCAAACTTTTGCTGAGCTTCAAGGGAAGCACGCATCATTAACAGTGGCATCACGGGACGAATATGTTTAATCGCAATCTCTTTGCCAAAACCATGGCAGCGCGCTTCGCGATCCCAGATTTCATATTCGTTATTATCATTCCAGGTTGAACCGATGCCCATCTCTAACAATTGAGACGTTACATTATCCTGCCACCAACGAACCGTGGCCGGATTGGTAAAATCAAGATGCGACCCTTCGTCATCCCAGAAAACGGAACGTTCTGGCACATCTTGCTCTGAATCACGTACAAACAGGCCAGCCGCTGCCACTTCTTGATACTTTGGATGATCCTGTAATAAACACGGCTTTATGTTTGCTGCCAGTTTTAATCCTGCATCGTGGAAGGCTTTAGACATCACTTTGGGCTGAGGAACCTTGTCGTAGTTCCAGTTGAAGACGTAACGCTTATTACCAATTGAGGTGTAACCCGAAGAGAGCTGGAATGAGTCGCAGGGAATATCATGCTGTTGACACAGCTTAATAAACTCCAGTAACTGCTCCTGAGCATTAGGCGCATCGGTATAGTGCATGGTTGAGCCGCTATAGCCCAAGCTCCATTTAGGACCAAATAGAGTTTTCCCTGTCAAACGCACAAAGGATTTGGTGACATCCAATGTTTTCGGTCCAACAAAGAAATAGTAATCCAGATCGCCAGACTCAGCCTCATAGCGACGATAAGGTAAATGATAGTTATCGAGCTCATTACCCAAATCCAACCAACAGCAGCTTAAGTTATCGTAGAACAGGCCGAAGCTAGCGCCATTACGGCGCGTTATGGTAAATGGAATATGTTTATATAAAGGATCGGTGGAAGAGGCATCATAGCCCATGGCATCTAAATTACGCATTTCAAAGCGGCGGCCTGCGCGATTCAAATCACCCGCTTTTTCGCCTAAACCGTAATATTGTTCATCTTTGTAGCGGCGCTGATAATGAGCAATACCTTCGCCTTTCGTATCCAGTAAATAGGCACCGGTTGGGCGATCTTCTACTAATAGTGCCCACTCGCCATCACCATTTTTGTATTCCCATTTTAAAGTCAGCGGTTGGCTAATCGTGACCCGCAGCTTTTTGGTTGCAATAATTACTTGGTCATCGTCTGTTATCAGTTGGTAATCGGGTAAAGAGAAACCTTCAGTGCTTAAACGATCTCTGCCCTGCCAAGGCACATCACCTTCAGGAGCAATACACCAAGTGCGATCTAGCGCTAATGCATTATTGCGTTTAATCAGAACGCGAAACATATCCTGTTCTAATACATAGAGACAAAAGACATGTTGCTGGTTGACCGTCAGTTGAATGCAGTTATCCGCGTGTTCTTTAAGGACCCAGTTTTTTAACGTTTTCATTTCAATTATCTCTATTGATTATTTAATGCTGATGCTTTCTTTCTTCTTTCACCAACTAAAGTAATTAAGAAAATAGCGCCAATTAAGTCGAAAAAGCCCATGGCGACAAACAATGGATTAAAGCCAATTGTTTCAGAAAACGCACCGATAATCAGTGAGAACAAGAAGCTCGCGATCCAAGCTGATGAGCCACGCAAGCCGTTCATCGTCGCAACCTGACCTTTATCAAAACAGTCCACAACTAAGGCGCTTAACATGCAGGAAATAACCTGATGACCAAAACCGCCGATTGAAATTAACAGGATAACCACATACGGATCTTTGGTAACCGCAATCAAAGCTAGCGAGAGCATTAAAAATGCACCGGTAACGGAACTGGCAATAACCGAGTTAATACGCGTGAAGCCAAAGAATTTAATATACAGTTTGGTTAAATAGCCGCTGGCAATACTGCCTAAGTCCGCTGCCAAAAAGGGTAACCAGGCAAACAGAGCAATTTGCTTTAGCTCCATCCCCATTTCTCTGGCTAAATAAAGCGGCACCCAAAAGCTAAATACCGCCCATGCGGGTTCTGCAAGAAAGGCCGGAATACAGATACCGTAGAACTTCCGCTCTTTACTTAATATTTTAATCGATTTAAAAAACGAGAGTTTTTCCTGAACGGGTTCCTGGTCTTGCTCAATATACTGATGCTCTTCTACCGATAAGTTAGGATGCTTATCCGGGTTGTGATAGAACTTCCACCACAGCAAAACCCACACTAAGGCTAACGCACCTGAAACGATAAACGCGCCTTTCCAGCCCAGAGCAACGTGGAAGATAACAATAATCGGTGGGGCTAACATTGCACCAATGGAGAAGCCGACACCGGCCCAGCCAGCAGCAACCGGACGTTCCTTTTTAGGGAACCATTCAGCGATCACTTTCGCGTTTGCTGGCGTTGCTCCTGCTTCTGAGCCCCCCATAATAAAACGTAAAATCGCTAACTGAATCCAGTTTCCTGCCCCGGCATGGAGCATACAGGCAACCGACCAAATCACCGCGCAGATAGCAAAACCTATTTTCAGCCCAATAACATCGATAAACCAACCACATAACGGCTGAAATATGGTATAGGCCAATTGAAATGAGGCAACGACATACGAATATTGTTCTGTCGTCATTTTCAGATCGGAAATCAGCTCCGAAGCCAAAATACCGAGTGAATTGCGGGTAATATAGTTAACCGTAACGCCAATAAGAAATAGTATTAAAATGTACCAACGTAAATTTTTAAACTTCCTTGCTGATGATGACACCGCTTTTACTACATCATTGCTCATCGAAGAAGCTCCTTATTTTTGTAAGCGGTAATATTAACCACTTAAATAATTGGTCTACCAGTTAACTGCAAATTACCATTTTTAAACATTAAAAATTGAGATATCAATCACGGTAAAAGTAATTATTATGAAATAGGTCAAACAAAACCAGTCAATTAAATATAATCATTTGAAATAATTAGCTATTTTAATTAACTTAAATTAAATTTTGGTTAACCTGTTAATAAAACAATGAAAAAAATGCTGTAGCACTGATATTTTCCTGATATAAAAAATGATAATAAAAACATCAACGCCATGATATTAAAAGCAAAATATACTTATCATGAGTGAGTAAAAAAAACGCGAAACTGCCAACCTTAAATTGGTAAACCAATTATTGACGAGAAGTTTATTACTACATACAATAAAACTGTCGGATAAAGATCAGGCAGGAAATCAGGATTGGTTATGCTCAATCAGTATTGAGCAAGTCGTGGTTACACGACCAATACCCTTTTATGTGGCAGCATTGAAAACATGTAAAACAAACAGGATGACTCTGCCTGATATTGATCCCCCTAATTTTGATAGTGATGTATTAGATTTCATCCCTTGATTCCTTGCGGAATAAACGGTCGGAATCTGATTAACAGATAAAGCAGCTTGCGCCCGTATTTAAAGTCGTTCGTTATCAATAACGCATAAGTGAATACGCAGGGTTTTCTTAAATCGAAATAAAGTAGACAGCATAAGGATCAATATTATGGAACAAACATGGCGTTGGTATGGTCCGAATGACCCGGTATCTTTAGATGATATCCGTCAGGCTGGAGCCACTGGTGTCGTCACGGCATTGCATCATATTCCTAACGGTGAAGTTTGGTCAGTTGACGAGATTGAAAAACGCAAAAAGGTGATTGAGGCCAAAGGTCTGGTGTGGTCAGTGGTGGAAAGTATTCCCGTTCATGAAGAGATTAAAACGCAAACCGGGAATTATAAGCAGCATATTGCCAACTATCAGCAGTCTATTCGTAATCTGGCTACCTGCGGAATTGATACCGTATGCTATAACTTTATGCCGGTATTAGACTGGACCCGTACCGATCTGGAATATGAATTACCGGATGGCTCCAAAGCACTGCGCTTTGACCAAATCGCCTTCGCCGCATTTGAACTGCATATGCTAAAACGCCCAGGTGCCGAAGCAGACTACACATCGGAAGAAGTCACTCAGGCTAAAGCCTATTATGACGCCATGAGTCAGGCAGATATTGATAAGCTGGTTGGCAATATTATCGCTGGCCTGCCGGGTGCCGAAGAAGGCTATACCCTGGAGCAGTTCCGCAAACATCTGGCCACCTATGACGGCATTGATAAAGCCAAGCTGCGTGAGCATATGGCTTACTTCCTACAGCAGGTTGTTCCGGTAGCTGAAGCTTGCGGCCTGCGTCTGGCGGTTCACCCTGACGATCCACCGCGCCCAATTCTCGGCCTGCCGCGCATTGTCTCAACCATTGAAGATATGCAATGGTTAAAAGAGACCGTTGACAGTATTTATAACGGTTTCACTATGTGTACCGGTTCTTACGGAGTACGGGCAGATAATGATTTAGTGCGAATGATCGAAACCTTTGGCGATCGCATCCACTTCACTCACCTGCGCTCTACCTGCCGGGAAGACAATCCAAAAACCTTCCATGAGGGTGCCCACTTAGAGGGTGATGTGGATATGTATTCGGTGGTGAAAGCGATTCTGACCGAAGAGTCTCGCCGTCAAAAAGCCGGTGATATGCGTAAGATCCCAATGCGCCCTGACCACGGACATCAAATGCTGGATGACCTGAAGAAGAAAACCAATCCGGGTTACTCCGCCATTGGTCGCTTAAAAGGTCTGGCTGAGGTTCGCGGCGTAGAATTAGCCCTAAAACGCACCTTCTTCGCCGATATGAAATAAGTTGTTAATTTATTGGTAAAAAGGGCGGCTTAATAAGGGGGAATACTTATTAAGCCGCCCTTTTTATATCTCAACTAAATAATATGATAAATAACGCCGTTAGTTAGAGATATATCCCAAATTGACAATGAAAATGCATGATATCGCGCAATTCCCCCTATAGTTAATCTATACGTTGTCAATACAGTGACTATCAGGGGATGCCATGAACCTATCTTACTTTCGCGCCAATATTGCGGGATTAACCAACCTTTCCTTGCCTACTCTAACCGTACTGACCGATAAATCAGCTGCGATGCCGTCGTTAAAAGAAACCGCAGCGGACAAGGATAATCAAGCACTTAAACCTAAAGTGAACTAAATACTGTCCCAAAAAACGAGCGAGGAAAGTAGCGCCGGCAAGGGACTGATACACGCTTTAATATCAAGTAGTCGGTGTAACGACCAGCGTATAAGTACCGCTATAGCTTCCCAACGGATAGTTTACCGTTTGCTGGAATGACCTAAAGCGGATATAAGTTCCGCTGGTATCGGAAGGTATATCGGATAACGTCGGATATACCGTTGCATCACGGTCAAATCCCGTATCACCGCCCGACTGTGTTGGGCTTGTATACCAGAGTGTTCCGATTCCCATAACAAAATTATCAGGATCGCCAACTTTCGCTAATCCCCCACCAGTTGGGGCAACCAGTCTGAGCCGAACCTTACTGGCATTACCAATAAAATGGAAAGACTTCGTCATCCCCATCATATAACCGCCAGTATCCTCCAGCTTCACCTGAACGTTACCTTCAGTGACATCCAAATTACGATCGTAGATGACCTGAATACTACTGGCTATTTCTGCGGTGACTTCTATTGAAGTCCTTACGGGTACGGCTGCAGCATATGACTGTTGGGCAGCAAACAACGATAGCATCAGCCCGATCAATACCTTTTTATTGTTCATTATCTCTTCCTGTTACTGGCTTTCACTATTTGCTTAAAGTCCCGGTGTGACCACTGCGGTAAAGGTATCGGAGAAATGCGTTCCTCCTTTTAAACCCACCAGATCTTTTCCTTGAATAACAAAATTAATTTCAAACAGCTCTGATGCACCGTTGGTGCTGCCCAGTGAATAATTAAGCAGCTCGCCATAACCAATAGCGCGTTTATTAAATCTCACGGTATAAGGAATAAACTTGCCCGGTTCCTCGTGGGAGTACATACGGAACTCTGAGTTTGGCGCCCCTTTCTTCGATTCAAACGTTATGGTAAACGGCAGCAACGTAGCTGGCGCATCAGAGATGCGTCTGACGTTTAACATCGCTGTTTTAGTGGTATCTTCATTAATCGCCACTTCGCTGAATCTGGCGGCATCCAGCTTAATAAAAGACGCTTCAATCACCGCTGGGTCGCTACGCAATGTACGAGCAAAAGAGAGGTAAACATTGTTTGACTGAATCTCGCGGTTATCCCCGGTCAGGCGTACATTACCCAGTAAAATGCGCTGGCCCGCGTACTTACTCAGATCGATATTCTCCGCCAACTTAATCTGGGTCGAATCACCGTCAATGGTGGCACCAAGAACAAAACCGACCACATTATCACCGTTAGATGAGGCAAAATTAACCGGACTACCGCACAGATAATTTTTTTCATATCGATAGGGCCGCTGGCTAAACATCGCAATAGGGATGCTAATACCCTGTAGTTCGCCGGTTCCGGTCAAATAACGCCCAGAGCAAACGCCCTGTCCCGCCCCTTGAACTAACCCCACCAGTTTCTCTTTATCTGACAAATTGGTGGTCACATAGGATGCCCCTAAAGATCCCGCACCGCTATTGCGGGTAACGGTGGTGCTATAGCGACCCGGCACATTCTTTTCGATATTAATAATCACATCACCACTTCCCTGTACTGCGGAAGCTCGTAGTCCATAGGACGTCAGCCCCAAAACGCCACACAGCAACGCAAGTATCACATTATGCAGACGGTAACTTGCTTCATCATTCATTGGCTTACTCCTTTAAAGCGCAGGCAACATACCGATAAGGTTTATTTTCAACCTCGAATGTCAGCTCACGCTTGGCTTTAATCTTTCTCATCTGGTTTGGATAAACGTTGGTATCTTCAACTTTATTGCCGTCGGCCATCACTTTACGCATTTCAACCCGACTATTTCCCATCGCCTCCAGCTGATAGTTACCACCGCTACAGCTCACTTTTAGCTCTTGAGTCAAAGAACCATTGGGTAAATAGCGCACCAATACGTCATATCCAATAGCAAAGCGCACCTTGCCCGGATCGATAGCATCTTCAGGATAGGTAGGGCGAACGCGCAGACGATAAATCTGCTCTTTCTCTACCGGTTTCAGCGCCATAATGCGGATCTTTTTGCTGGCGCCGTAAGGAATCACAACTTTGGTCGGCGAAAACAGCAGCGTTGGGCTTGGCTTACTTAATTCTTTTTCGAAATTCTCTTTGGCTTCACCCGGATTCGTCACGTGAAACAAATCCAGAGAAACAAATTCATATTGTTCTTTACCTTCAGAAGCAGGGAATGAAGATTTAATGGTGATATAGTTATCTCTCGGCGTATCCATTTTTATCTGTTTAATAATGGGAATAACCTCTATCGCAGGCAGGGTAAAAGAAGTCATACCCACGATCCCCATACCGATAACCATAAAAAACTGCTTAAAATTAAATCTGCTCACACTCGACTCCATTAAGTTGAATTACACCCTGCAAATTTTTAGTTTTGCTCTGATCAATCTGACAAACGAACTGCTCTTCCCCTTTACGAATCTTCAACTGCTCTAACATGTCATTGGCATCCATAATAAAGTCACCAATAAAGAAGCCAGCTTCGTCAGAAATCCCGTTACTACCTACAATCCGTGCATTAATCAGTGGCTTACCCGCGTAATAAATCCGTCCGGTTACCGTTTGGTTTTTCATCGCATTCAAGGTCACTTTATAAGACTGCCCCGGCATAATATGCGTAGAGGTATTCTTTGCCGTGACGTTATAAAAGCTATTTTCATTACCGGTATAAACCTGCTCAGCTTTAGTATCGATCTGGGTATAAGGTTGGATGCTAATGGTTGTCACTTTACCGCCAGGAACAATTACGGAGCTGCTGTTGCTATTGCGTACTTCGAAATATTGGTCTTCCGGTAGCGTGGTGGCATCAACCACCAGCGCGCTTTGGTTGGTCACTGAACCATAAGCAATGCCGCCATCACCGATAGCAAAACCACTACGTTGAGAGACAAAGGATTGACGATAGCCACTGTCATTAAAAGATTTATTGGTTCCTACCGAGGTATAACCAAAACGGTTATTCACCGTCAGGTTACCGCCAGCATTTTTATTAACGCCGACTTCATCTGATGCGGTCAAATACATGTTATATCGACCACCGCGATCAAATTCCGGGTTATTTACTGTCAGGTTATAGTCGGCGCTATAAGTGCCATCATCACCGCTGCGGTCAGAATTCCGCGCTTTCAGATATAACGACTGATAATGGTTATAGCGACTGTCGGTAAAGCCTAAAGTAAACTGGGTATAGAGCTGATGATCGCGTTCACTGTCCTCATCGTTATAAGCATCTTTCCCGGTGTGATAACCGGCATCAACTCGTAAACTGATGTCATTAGACAGTTGAAAATCGCGGTTCAACAGTACATCAACGGTATTTTGCTTACCCTTGTTTTCACGCCCACCGTTGCTATAGCTAGTACTGCGACTATAATCGACACCAAAACCGAGCCGCCATGGTAAATAGGTACGCATACCCAATTGTAGATATTCATTGTCATAAGCTGGAATAATGCCAAACCGACCATATTCAGGAATATCACCATTAAATACGCTCTTACGATAGGTAACGTTAAAACTGGTGTTATCAAAACTTTTAGACCCAGCAACGCTATAAGCATAAGAGCCAGCATTACCGTAGATGCCATCACTATAAATACGCTCAATAAACATCGAGTTTATTGGCACATCCAGACTAGCGTTACCATAAGTCAGCTCATCATCACGGATAACACCACTACCCAGAGAAATCGCGTTGGCTGTGGTGTAAGAAACGGCAGCACTACCAAAATTATTATTTTTAACTTGGTTGTTGGTCTGCTCATTCAGACAGTCGCCACACTGATTAATAATGTCATTCATCAGTCCATCGTAACGACCTAACTGTAATAAATACTCCAGCCGACCTGACTTAAAGTTACCGTTGCGCTTATAGAAAGGCTGAGTCTTTCGTTCTTCACTGCCATTGGTCAGCTTTGACACAATAGTGATGTCATAACCGCCCGTCGGCCAACGATCGGTATTCAGGGTTTGTAATCCACCGGGCATCTGCTGCATATCAATCAGCTTACCCCGACGATAGATCTCTACAGTACCGCCAGTCGGCATATACAGCGTCACCGGTGAAGCGGCACCATCATTACGATCGCGATAATAATCCGATAAATAACCCAGTGAAACACCATCGAAGTTAACCGGATTCATAAAGCTGTATGACATGGAAGGCGTACTGCTAGTCAGGTTGTTAGTGATATTCTGACGACCAACTTTATAGCGGGTTAGCTCATCTTCCAGATAAAGCGCAGCCTCATCGAAAATAACGTTAGATCCTTGGGAAATACTCCAGGAACCATTAAGATAACTGTTACCGGTTAAACTCAACGTATCGGTCGACATCAGGTTAAAATTAGACCCGTAACTATCATCAAAATAGTTTAGGTTTTGGCTATGAACAAAACCTAAACCATGTTGATAATCGATAAACTGGTTTTCCTTATTACCACTGGCTTGTACTGAAAGATAATTATTAGGTAGCACCAGCACAACCCGCGCATCATTTTCATTGATATAAGCCGTCACCGACGCTTGTGGAAAGCCCAACTTACTGACTCGCGGAATCGGTTTGGATAGCGCATTGGTCAGTTGGTTAAGTGTGACGGATAAATTTGGCACGGCACCGGATAAGATACGACTCGCGGCGGTGGCAGGATCCTGAATACTAACGGTGCCCATATTGTAGCTAACCGCATAAGTACCCACGTTAATATCAGCAACGATAAGATCGAGAATACCGGTTAACTCAGAATTAAAAACTTCATCAAATCCTTCAGGCAATGAAATAGGTGCGGTACTTTCCGTTGCCCATGTTGCCATAGGGAATATAACGAAAATAGTATTAACTAACCGATTTAAATTAAACTTCCTATTCATTTATTATCCATGTCATTATATTTTATGGCTCGGACAAAGCCAGAACCCGGCATGTTTTTATACTTATAATATAGGGGTCAATATCAGCGTAAATTTACCGGAATAAACACCTGCACCATAATTACTCGCTAAATCTTTCGATTCAAAAGTGACTTTTAGCCCATTATTATTATTGCCATCATTCAATCGACGTAATACCGGTACAATACGTTCAGTTTCAGCATTGGTTTGTACAGAGTTCATCGTGAAATAACCATTTAGCGGCATAATCGCCCCACCCGCATTGGCTGAAACCAATTCAAATGGGCTATCTTCCATAATAATTTTTGCCTGAGTAACATTACCCACCAAATAAAAATTATCGGAGGTGTTGGCAAATTTTCGCGTGTCAGAATCAACGGATAGCGGAAAGTTCAACTCTCCTGATGTCACGTCAACCCCTTTGTAATAGATAACAATTTTTGCCAACATCTCGGCATCAACGGACATTTCAATACTGGTACCTCTACCGGCCAATACAGAAAAATGAATGCCCAATAACATAATTAGAGAGTATTTAATTATTTTCATGCCATTTATATCAGGTTGGCTTACGCCAACCTGTTCTCTAAATGATCATAATATAAAATATATTATATTATGGTGTTACGGTTACGTTAGCGTAAACAACACCGCTATAACCACCAGCAGGATATTCGGTATAAGCCTTAGTTGATTCGAAAACAAAAGCGATTTCTTTTTCAGCATGACCAGTATCCCCAGCACCAACGGTAGTCAGGGTATAGTCTTTATTATCACCGGAGTTAACAAAATCATATTTCGCTGCACCTGTTTCAAGCGCTGATACTTTGAAATTCATTTTGTTTAATTGACCACCGGCATTGCTGGTTAAAGCAAATGCAGAACCCGTTGCAACGTCATTATCGTCTAAAGTTAACTTAACTTTAGTATCGGTAATTTTGTTGCTCCATAAACGCAGGGATTGGATGCTCTGAGTATCAGCAGACATGCTCTGAGTGCTACCAGCATGACTTGAACCAGCCGGAGTTAAACGGATATCCAGTTCAGTAATTGGATTACCCTCAGGGTCAGTAATCAGAACACTATCCGGCACTTCTGCAGAAATATTGAAGCGCATATCATAGTTAGCTGGTTTTGTTGCCAACGCCGCGCTAGAAAAAGCCAGTCCTGCGACCACAAGTGCTAAATGTTTAATTTTCATATTAATTTATACCCATAATAAATAGATTGATACTAACGATTCCATTCAAACCAAAGATATTTCACTTTGCTTTAATGCCACACCCTGAAAATAGAGTGAGACATTAAAATTAAGGGATAGATATCTTATATTTAGAACGGACTATTTCGCCCCGTTATCAGGGAAAAATACCGAGCTACTGCAATAATGTAAAAGTTAAATAATCGAATAATGGTGAATTAAATACAGATTGATAGAATTGAATAAAATGGAGAGATTAAAATCCTTTTCAATACTATTCCTGCTTCACGAATATAATAGTAACTTTTACATATTCCCGGTAATCAATTTTCCTTAATTCATCTCAGTCTTTTATTTCAATAGATTCGATAATCAAGAAAAATGAACGTGGTCATCGTTGGCAGGAATAATAAACAATGATATCGCATAGATAGTGGGGATGAACCACACTGTCAGCGATAATATCAACCAGGATAATACAGCTAGCCACGTTAGCAGCCAGCTGTATTATTAGGTTTAATTTAGATTTACTAATAACGCTAAGGATTAAAATAAGATATTAAATATCTTATCCGTTATCAAAATCTCTTAAGAGTATTGTGCCCCACTTCCTCAAACACTGCACGGCGCAAGTCTTCCTCCAACTGAGCAATATTCTGAGAAACGTAGAAATTACTGACGCCTACGCACTTCGTCCAATCGGTGCTCGGTTTGTAACCCACGCCAACAAAAGCAATTTTACCAACGGAATATCGGGTAGCCATCACCTGTTTAATCTTTTCACACATCCCAGCATTGATCAGGTTTGTCGTTAACTTAACATTAGGATCATCTTCTCCATCGGAGACAATCACCAGCACACGCTTGGCTGCGGTACTTTTACTCAATACCTGAGCTGCTCGCAGAATACCGGAGCTAACAAAAGTCCCGCCACCGGCCGTCATTGAGTTAATCGCTGATAATTGCGACTTACTGGATGTTAACTCAACTTCATGAGATACGCTGGTCAACAAACACGCCCAATTAGAACGTGGATGAACGCTAGATAACGGAACATCAATACCATTGATTGGATCGTTAGGAATAGCGTTAACTGTCGCTGCATAATCAACGACTGCGCCCTCTCGACCATCCAAACGTCTTAGATCATACTCATCGATTTTGGTAAGGCGTGGATTCGTCGACAAGGCAATCTTACAACGTCCATCACGACTGGTACCCCAGTTAAAAGGCACGAATCCTACCCTGTTATTCACATTATAATTATACAGTTCATCAGATAACTTAAGCACAATGCGTTTTAACTCAGTAATTTTGCTGTTACCGCCACTACCGGGCATCTGATCGGTCATGGAGCCAGAAAAATCGGTGGCAAATACCACATCAATATTTGAACGATATTTACGCGAGGCACCGTTATCACCGACTTCAACCACTTTATTAAAGCTGGGAAAATAGGTCGATGAAAACCAGGAATCGTGCGTAGTTACTGCATCAACCCGATAT
This sequence comes from Pragia fontium DSM 5563 = ATCC 49100, assembly GCF_900112475.1. Lineage (GTDB taxonomy): Bacteria > Pseudomonadota > Gammaproteobacteria > Enterobacterales > Enterobacteriaceae > Pragia > Pragia fontium. The sequence goes on from NZ_FOLW01000001.1 coordinate 594,740, forward strand.
TCCACATACTGCACATTACCGTTACTACCAGGCACATTAATGACGCCTGATACCGAAATATTCGGCGAAGATACGCTTTTTTCATTACGCATATAGCGTTTAAAATACTGAGTCGCTAAATATTGATTACGGCTTCGGGCCTCTGCGGTAAGATTACCGTTATCTTCGGCAGATAAAGCCAGCGCAGCCTGCTCCATCGCATCAGAAAGTCGAGCTCTTTCCATCACAAAGCGCGAACCTTCAAAACCAAATGCCACCATCCCTAATAAAAAACCGCCCAGCAGGACGAACATAACGGCAATTGCGCCTCTATGACTATCAGAAAAACGCCTTAGTTCACCGATCAGCGATTTGCGCGATGCAGAGCGTTCCTCATGTTTGTGACTTATCCTTTTGTTACACATTCTCTTATCTCGCTAGCTTGATATAACTCTTGTCTGAAAGTGGTTTTATCTCCACGCAGGCAGATCAAATAGGGCAATTTTCCCGGTCGGTATTTCGCCACCCACTCTCCGCTTTTGTCATAGCTGTAATCCAACGCGCCATTAAATACATGACCATCCGGATTAATATCAATCACCTGTACATGAAGCTGCGACTGTAACGTCGGACTGTAATAAAGCGCTTCATTAATCTCGGTAATTAATGTTTGCTGCTGTATCAGTGCTGAATCAACAAACAATACCGCATTCATGTCGGATGACGACTGGGCATAAGCCACCGGGCCAGCCATAGCAATCATACTGATAGCAATAATTTCACTCACCCAGCTGTCTATCAGATATTTCACGTTATCTCACAACGACAACGGCAAAAGATTTCTGCTGTGACTTGCCATCTCCATCGCCCGTCAGTTTACTGAACCAACTGTTCGAGGGCAGACACAGAGTGACCTGATACATCGGCACCCAGCGCCCATAGCTGCCTCTGGGGGAAAGCTCCTGCATGTTATTTAACGTGGTATAAGGCTGACAGACTTGTCCACCAACCTGATAGCTTTGATAGCGCGTGACTTCTTTTGCATTACCTCCCCCCACCAGCTTTGGTTCTTTAAAATGCAGCTCTTCTACCATCATGGATAATTGAGACAGATCAGCCCCACTATGCATATCTTTCAATACCTTACGGGAGAGTGCAGCAATTTGTTCCACCTGTCCCTGATTCAAATATTCATCAGATTTATACAGTTGGGTTCTTTCCCTTAACGTTCCCGCCATTGAATAGGTCACGCGATCCAACTTACCGACCAGTGCTTGCTGGAGCACTAAATCCACCAGAAAAACCACAAAGAAAATCAGCACCAGTGAAATCAGACCAAACTCAACGGCGACAGACCCGCGTTCATTAGTTAACAAAGGCTGAGCGTTCATATTCCTGAACAAAGATCACCTCCCTATTTAATAATGTATCAGCCCATACTCCCGGAAACGGGAAAAACATCGGATGGTAGTCATACTGAAGCTGGTAACGGGCTAACGGACTATTTTTTGCCGATGCGCTGTAGTTGTTGCTCAGTAAGTCGGAGATACTATTAGCAAAATTCACCTGAATCTTGATGGCGTCCTCCTTACTTAAGAAGCGCCATAAACGCCCCCCTTCGCTCACCAGTCTCGTTTGAAAACGCGCCTGATAAGCTGAAGAATCAGCCTGCTTGGCATTTTTAGCCTCTTTGGCCGCTTCGCTAACCGCCAGATCGACTACCGCTGACATATAAGACAGTCGGGCTATCTCAGCGACAAATAAAATCATGACGAAGAAGCCAAAAAATGCCATAGCAAACTCAATGCTTGCTACCCCCTCCCGGTGACGCCAGAACCGGGTTATTTGCGATAAAATCATCCTTTAACCTTTCCCTGTATTTGCCGTAACGTTATCTACCCGGTTTAACGCTTCAATAATATTGTCAGGATTATCAGAGAGTTTTTCTGCTTCAATGATGTCACGGGCATAACGAACATCCCCAACTTTCACCAATGAAAACACTAGGTTATGTAATAGCTGATCGCCTTTGCGACCGCGTAAATACTGTGGCAGTAGTAGCCGGACGGAATCGTCATAGCGGTTATCAATAATAGAAATCATCGCCAGATTGTTAATCGCCACATCATCGGCAATAAACAGTTCTCTTGAACGCTCAATCGCCGTTTTCGCATCGGTTAAACGTCCGCTTTCTGCATAAGCGACACCTTTCAAATTGTATGCATCGGCACTTTGCGGATTGCGTTGCAACAGCATATCCGTCACTCTGATGGCCTTGTCATACTCTTTTAAAGCAATCAGATTTTTGGTTTGTAGCAGATAAATCGCATCATCCGGCTTTTCCATTAGCGGCTGCAGGTAATACATTGATGATTTACTGTCGCCAACCAGATAATAATAATTAGCCAGCTTATAGCGAATTTTGGGATCATCTTTTTGTTTCAGCCAGCTGCGGTACAGATCGATTAATCCGTTATAGTTTTTGGCACTCAGTAAAATATCTTCTTTGTAGCCTAAAGATGTTTCATCTAAGCGCTGCATACTGCCACAGCCACCAAGCAGCAAAACTATTGCCAAAGTAAACGAAAGAGAAGTTAATTTAGACATTCGATAAAATCCTTAATAATCCTGGAGCAGCAATTAATACAACGATCGGAAACATCACCAACAGAATCAGTGGAACGCTCATCTTGGCTGACAAATTGCCGACTTTTTCTTCCGTGGAAAGCAGTTGCAGATCTCTGATATCTTTAGAGAGATCCATCAATTGTTCATATACCGAAGTACCAAAAAACACGCTCTGCTGTAATGCGGTACAAAACATCTTTATTTCTAGCGTCGGTAGCGTGTAATAGAGTTCTTTCAATGCACTCTCTAACCCTTTCACCTCAGCACGACGAACTACCCGATCCAGCGTTTTGGCCAAGTCTGGGTTAATATTGCCAAAGTGTTCGGCGACATATTTCAGCGCGCTTTCAACCGTCATTCCTGCCTGAACACAAACCGCGACCAGATCGATAAAATAAGGCATATCGTCCATCATAATTTTGGTCTTGGATTTGATCAGCAGCTTGCGGATCATGTCCGGTAAGACGATAACCGCCACCAATATCAGTGTGATAATCAACGCACCGGTATTTAAATCCAGCGATAGAATATTGAGTTCTGACAGCAAAAAGAGTAACAACGCGACACCAATAATAATGGTTAGCTTATAATTGACCTTTTTATCCAGTTCAGAAAAAAAGCCGATAATCTTGTTGTTACTCTCAATCAAACTTTCATATTCACGTGTCGGTGTACGTATCACCTGTAATTCAATATCCTCCCCATCAATTGTCTTTTTAATACGCTGCACATATTGGCGTTCGCGTATTAAGATAAACAGGAAAGCGCCGCCGAGTAACACGAGTACCAGATAAAAGATAATCGTCATGTCGCCCTCTTCACCAGAAACCAAATAACCGACAGTCCTATTCCTTCACTGGCCAGTACGTAGTAAAGAATCAGTTGCCCGGTACTATCATTAATAATGAAATCAAAGTTCTCTGGATTAAGAAATTTCATCCCGATAAAGAACAGCAGTGGAATAGCCGCCACAATTTTGGCTGACATCCGCGCTTCAGAGGTCATCGCCAACTTTTTACGCTCCATCGCCTTGGTACTCGCCACCACCCGCGATAAACGATTCATGAGCACCCGCAGTTGCCCACCCCGCTGAACGCTAACCAGCATGACAATAATGAAGAAGTAGAACTCTTTGTATTTAAAACGCTGGTAAGCATCATCGAACACGACTTCAGCATCCTCTCCCAGATTCAGTCGTCGACTGATCAGGTGAAATTCAGCACCCAGCGGGCCAGCTACATCCTGGCCACAGCGTTCCAGCGCATGATGAATACTGCTGCCAGAAGAAACCGCCGCATTCACTACCGAAAGCACTTCGGGAAAACTGTTATCAAAGAGTTTTTTATTAGTAGCACGCCCAAAATGCATCATTCCCCAGATAAGTATGAGAATGGTGAGTGCAATAATTAAGCCCCAGTTAAAATGAGTCCAGTAAATGTTAACAAACAACATCATGCCAAAAGTCACAAACATCACTGAAGCATTAAGCACCATCTTCTCGTTGTTATAACCCCGGAAATACTGCATCCACTCGCGCCAGAATGATGTCAGCTTCTGGCTGATAATATTTTGGGTTTCCCGAACGGATTTCACCGTATCAAACGTTTTGTTCTGCTTTTTCCACAGACGCACATTGACCACCAGTAAGACGACTCCGAGCAGAATAAAGAGTAGATTAGCGATCATGAGGTCATACCAAACATCTGCTTCAGCTCACTGCCGAGGTTGAACATATAGGCATTCGTCATGATGGCAGAGCGCATTAATAAACCATGATTTTTAAACTCTCCCTCAACAAATCCCTCTTCCGACCGGGTCTGCTTATTATGAAAAGTAAAAATATCCTGTAACACCACGTTATCCCCTTCAATCCCCATGATTTCAGTGATATTCATGATTTTTCGCGATCCATCATTTAAACGCGAGACCTGTACAATCAGGTTAACGGCGGAAGCAATATTGCGGCGAATTGCGGTTAACGGCATGCTCATACCCGACATCATCACCATACTTTCCAGACGGGCAACGGCATCACGCGGTGAGTTGGCATGCAGTGTCGACATCGAACCGTCGTGGCCGGTGTTCATCGCCTGCAACATTTCAAACGTCTCTTCACCCCGACACTCCCCAACAATAATGCGGTCAGGACGCATCCGCAGTGAGTTGATCACTAAGTCGCGCATGGTAATTTGACCGGTATTTTCTACCCCAGCCAATCGGGTTTCGAGCCTCACCACATGGGGCTGCATTAAGCGTAATTCCGCCGCATCCTCCAGCGTCAAAATTCGCTCATTTTCTGAAATATACTGCGACAAGGCGTTTAACAGCGTGGTCTTACCGGAACCGGTACCGCCAGAAATAATAATGTTGACCCGACAGCGTGCAGCGATAATCAAAAAGTTAGCCATCTCGTTACTCATCGCGCCGAATCCCACTAAATCAGCCAGGCTTTTATTATTTTTACTGAATTTACGAATCGAGATGGATGTCCCTTCTAACGCGATAGGTTGAATTACCACGTTAAGTCGGCTACCGTCTGGCAAGCGAGAATCCACCAGTGGACGTCCCTCATCGATACGTCGTCCAACCTGTAATACCAAGCGTTTAGCAATATCCGTCAGTTGAGTATTATCAATAAAACGGCGATTGGTTTTTTCCAACAGGCCACGACGCTCAATAAAGATGGCTTCAGGTCCGTTCACCAAAATATCGCTAACCGTATCATCTTCGATAAATTCACGAAGCGGGCCAAAACCGAGTATTTCATCGGCAATGTTTTCCACCATAATCCGTTGCTGATAAGCATTCACATACAGATTTTTATCGGCAATCACTTTCTCGACATTCTTATCCAGCTCACTGATTAACATGTCGCGTTCCAGCACCAAGTGCTCGATCTTATCCACCTCAATGCTTTTCATGGTCTCTTCGCGGATCAGAGCCTGGAGTGCAATATCAAGTTCCATTTATTTCCCTCCTATCTGGAAAAAAGATGACGTAGCTGGGTAAGCATTGGCGCATTTTGTTTATTGTTTTTCGCTTCTTCCACGCCCAATACATAACGCATTAGCTGATCTAACGGCTGCTTACGCCCAGTTTTCCATAAGCCAGGTGCCATCAATTTTTCACCGGCTTTCTTCACATATGGCAGACTGATAGTGATTGGGTGGCCCAATAGTGTTTGTAAATCCGTTAAAGAAAGGCGGGCATCCAGTGCCGGGCGACTTTCATTCAGACAGATAAACAAGCGACGGGAAGAACGTACATTACTGCGCTGTACTCGCTCATACTCATCAAGAAACTTACGTGCCACGCGTACCGATGACATGCTGTAATCAATCAGCAAAATGGCGCACTGGGTATTTTCTGCTAACTGATTTAACTGCTCTTTTTCACAGTTATGAATATTCTGGTCAAAAACAATAAAGTTGTAGTTGCCATAATCTTCCTGAGAAAAATCAGGGGAAAATACGGATGTTTCCCGCTTTAAATCCAGGTTATCGTTATAGGCGACCACGTCTTGATTCAGCTTTTTACCTAACAGTAGGTCAATGTCATGTGAACCGTTATCGCCCTGTAACAGCAGTAACGGTAAAGATTTAGCATGAGTAATCGAACGGGATAGCTGGTAGCTCAGTAATGTCGTGCCAATGCCACCTTTACAGCCTAATACACTGATATTAATCGCTTTACGACCACCGACTTTGGGTAGACCCGAGGCAATCTGCTCAACCATATCATTCAGCTGGAAGGTCGAATAAAAGTACGCAATGCCACTCTCGCTAAACTTTTGCGCTACCGCGATAGAGTCAATATCGCCAACCACCACACACCAGCAATCCCGAGGGATTTTGCTATAAATAATCGATACAGCTTTGGCCGTATCTTTGTAGTTTTCAATATCAATAATGACGCCGTTTAGAAACTCTGGCAGTTCAATCTTGTCACTGGTGAGAAAATTAGCGTTGATCTCCTCAACCTGAGAAACGCCCCCCATGCGAATTTTCTGGCAGATTTCCTGACGAAGTCCCAAGCGCGATGAAATAACCATCGTGCTTTTTTCACTCAGACTCTTACTCTTGCGGACATCATCTTTCTGTAAAAATAACAACATGACATACGTCCTTAAAACATAAAATCCATTGGGTTCACTAAACTTCTGCGCAGGGTGTTATTCAGCGCGCATCCTAGATCGTCATTCTTTCGGTAGTAATAGTTCTGACGATTGTAATTACAGTGTTGAGCTCTTAAACGGACCGATTCAATACGCACCGTTAAGTTGGCTTGCACCTGTGTATCAAATCCACCTAATGACTGGTGAATCTTGATGGTATAAGGCGCAATACCGTTATTGATAAGTGATTTACGGATCTGTTCTGCCACCGGTTTAAAATCGCTTTTGGACCAGTTAATACTGACCGTGCTATTACTATCTGAGCTGATTCGGTGCAACAGCTTGCCGAGCAAAATCTCTTTATCGACCTCAGACTTACCGTTCAATGCAAATGATTCGGTTTCGACTTCAGGCGAAGCGTAAAATCGGCTGTTATAAGTCTGATCTTTCGCCTGAACTTGAGCGACAGAGACAACGGTAAATAGAGACAAGGCCAACGTAGCTAATAGCTTCATTTAATAAATCCTCCCTTACTCAAAAACTCAACCGCTCTCTTTTTATTACGACTATCGCTAAAACCCGTGAAGTTAAAAAATCGCTCGGTGGTGCTGGTCTGAACAAAATTAGGAAATACAATATCCCTTGAAGACACTGGCTTAACCAGATTGACGGTAGCAACCACGACCAGCTCGGTGCGGTTACGCTCTGTTTTTGCATTACGGAAAAATGCCCCGAGAATAGGAACATCGCCAACGTAAGGTACGCGAGCTAACGCCTCTTTTTCCGAGGTATTGATCAATCCCCCCAGTAAGAAACTTTCACCATCGCCTAATTCAACGGTAGTTCTTGCTCTGCGCGTTTTTAAGGCTGGGAAGGAGTCGCCGGCTGCGGTGTTATAGAGATTGTCCAGGCTACTGACTTCTTCCCCTAACGTCAGACGAATACGCCGGGTATCGCCCACTTTGGCGCCAATATTCAGTTTGATACCGAACTCTTTGTATTGAACGTTAGTGCCGTTTTGTGAGGTCGTTACAATGGGTATTTCCCCGCCCACCAAAAAGTCGGCGGTTTCACCCGACATCACCGAGAGATTCGGTTCAGCCAATACTTTGGCAATAGAGTCGTTTTTGATGGCGTGAACCAGATTGCTTAGCGAATCAGCATCAAACTTAATGAAATTGAAGGTACCGGCATTTTGTCCGATGGTACTCCAGTCAATGCCAACGTTATCGGTAAAGTCTTTCGTCACTTCCACAATGGACAGCTTCACATTGACCTGATTGGTGATCGGCAATCTCAGTTTATTAATCACACCTTTATAGGTCACTTCACTGAGGAATGAAGGGGCTTGTTCATCAGAGCCGCCACCACCATCACTGGTTTCCTTAACTTTTTTCTTTACTTCAATCTTTTCCGCGCCCACCCCTTCACCCACAATTTGGTAAATTCTGTCGCGCGCTTCCTCATTCGGCACCGTGCCACTTAGCAGATAGCTGCTTCCTGATCGTTGAATAGAAACATTACTATCAGAAAATTCAGTCCGAATCATTTTATCGACGTTACCCAGCAGATTATTCACCACCAGAGCAATCTGTATGATCTGCCGACCGCTTTTATCAAATGCGGTGAAATCAGCCCGCCCTTCTTTACGACCATACAATACCAAGCTGTTATCGCTGACCAATTCATAGTCGGCAATATCAGCAGAAGAGATAAATACGGTATCGATATTTTCCTGAGTCTGTACCACCCGAGATTCACCGGGCTCTAAATACACCTCATAAGCCTGTACCCATGACGAAAATAGTGCGCTCATCATTAAGGTCGAAAATATCGTGAGCGCTTTAATTTTTTCCCTAAACACGAAGCTATCCTCTGATTTGTTTTATTGTGCGTAATTGAGGTAGTAATGAATCCAGTCTGATCTTGCCAGCCTCTGTGCCACCATGAACTGGCAACAAAAGTAATTCACCTGCTTTTTCTACCGTATGGATAAATTCCAAATCCCGAGTTCGAGCCCTTAGCTGGATAAAGCCAATAATTTCATCGCTACGTAAACTCGGGGATATTTCCACCTTCGGTGGTATGCTGAGCACCGTTAGTGGGGAAATGAGTCGACTTAAAACATACTGATCGCTTTGTCCTGCTCCACCACCCGAGCTAGACTCCAGCCCAACCTCCGACTTCATCCGGCTGTCTTTTGACACTTCCAGCATGCGCAGATAGAGCGCGACGTCATCACCGACCGCTAAAGAATCCAGTAAATAGCTATTATCAAGACGAACAGGGAAGTTATAGGTCATCTCGTTTTCCCCCAGGCTATCGAGGATATAACCTGGGCTATCAGGCCCCTCGAGCATTCCGGACTCAATATAGCTACCAGCCTTAATCGGGCTTTTGACTAAATATCCACGTAATGTGCCGGTATTAAGTGCAGAGATATCAAGACGAATAAGATCGCTGTTCCCTTCTACGGTAACCTCATTTAATTCATAATCGTTGGCCCCGAGAATGTAACCGCTGGACAACTCAATTTTTGCCTTAGCTAACATAATGGTACGTTGTGAAGATGGCTTTGCTTCCACCGTAGGTTCTTCACTAACCTGAGGTGAATCGCCCCCACTTTGAACAATCATTCCCATTACACCAACAGCAATAACGATTAATGAGATAAAAAACATCACTCTATGATTCACTGATGAATAACTCCTTTTATTTCTGAGGATTACTGATACTTACTATCACTGAATTAATAACCATTGAGACTTATTGATTCAGTTGGGTTAATAAAACGAAAAAAAACCCTCCGGCAATGGCGGGCCCATAAGGGACGCCAGATGAACGAACGGATTTACGAAAAAATAAAAGGCCTATACATGCCAAAAAGCCACCCAGCACCGCAGTTAGCCATAAAAATGGCCAAATTTGCTCGGCGGTTAAACAAAGTGAAAGCACAGAAATGAGTTTTACGTCGCCAGCTCCCATCACGTTAAGATGGAATAAAATAAATCCAATCAATAAAAAACTGAGGGCAGCAAGAAAATTAATACTTTGATGGGAAAAAATCCCCAATAGAAGAGATATAACAAAAATAGCAATAACGGCTTTATTACTAATAATCCTAGTGCGAATATCCGTATAAGATATCCAAATGAGTAATATAAAAATAATCGCAGTTAAGCCATTAACTATAAGTGTCATCACATCCCTTTTTATAATAGTTAAAGTGCTTAGAGAAATCTAAGCACTTTAATGAAATCCAATAACCTATATTCTTCATATAGGTTTTAATTAATAGCAATGGTATATAATAATTACCCCATTGCTATTAAAGTCGTATTATTTAGTGCTACCAACAGTGACAGCTTTAATAGACTGGCTAATTTTCAGGAATGTTTGCTTCAGTTCATACAGGAAACCGCTACCATCGCCAGTGCCTAAAACTACAGCTAACAGAGAAGCCATTGCCACACCGATCAATGCATACTCGATTGCAGTGATACCGCGCTGATTCTTAAGAAAGCTTTCAATACGCAGAGAAGCAGCAACATAACCTTTAGTCATCATATTAAACATATCTAATTCCTTTGTGAGAGAATCTCTTATTATTAAGAGTCAATTTAATTTACTTAGTGATATAAACCCGCCTTTACCAGGCGGTAATTATAGTTACCAACTTATCATCCCAGATTTGTATTAACATTTAATTGTCAGGATAGATTTATCTATTCGATTAAATGTCCCGGTAACCAGTGGATAACGGAGCTAAGTAGAACACATTCGCTTTTTATTATTCCACTCAATAAGCATTAATTAACTTGAGATATCCTTAATAGTTCATATTTGAAATTCGTCAGACCTTAACTAGTTAGTAATATGATTTAATAAGATATAGACGGTCAATACTGACAATATGCTTAACCAGCAAACGGCAACGACCGCCAGCAGCGAAGCGAACTTATTTAAACGAGATTCAGCAAGTATTCCTCTGGGTGCAACATTCACCGTTTCCGCTTTTTCTTTATCACACCAATTTTGGTCCACAACTCTGGGTTGAACTGAATCGACCGTCGTTTGTTGAGGGCTAGTCGTACTAACGGAGACTTCCTCAGTAACTGATGAAGGATTCTCCATCACTACCTTCGTTACCTTACCAACGTATTGAGCCCCTTTTCTGGGAATAGTACGTATTAGCGTCTCTTTTAATCCAACCTGAGAAAATGCCTTTCTTAGCGTATATAGCTGACCATAGTAGCTACTTTCACTAATAGCGCCACTTTGCTCTTTCCAAACCTGATGAATCAGCTTCTCTTTTTCAGTTACACCGTTTAATAACAAAATGAGGAATCTGAGGCTATTTTCAGTGAGTTCGAGAACTGTTCCATCTGGTCCAATTAAACATCGTTCGGAAGGGGAAAATTCGACTCCGTTCTCCAACTTAAATTTAGTGCTCATAGGTTGATATGTCCCTTTGTCTCAAAACCTAAACTATACATACTCATAACCACTACATCTAACAGGGGGTCACTTTATTACTTAATAAGCCTAGTGAACCAAATTATTTAATTCTCAATTTCTATCAATACCCTTGCCACCAATATATTTGATGGTTAATTAAGTGTAGTTTGATGCGTAAAAATCCTAACGATACTAATTATTCAGTATCATTTTTTAAATTTGATCTGCAAAAACCATCAATTAACCCTATCTCAATAGAATTAATTATATCTCAATATCATTATCTAATGATTTAGACCAATCGCCCCATCTCACCTTATAGCAATGGAGCTGTAAATCGTTTCAAACCACAGCTTCACCAGGCTTACAATCATAATACAGACTATAGGAAAATACTTATCTGGTGACGTATATAACCAGTTGCTTAATATTATGTCAAACGATTGATTATCCGAATATCATTAGTCTTAATTAATCTCAATTATTCTCATTAGGCATTGAAAAACACCCATTCCAGCCAGTTAAAAATAGAAAAAGACATTTTGAATAAGGAAATATAATATAATGAACATTCAATAAAACATCAGATTTAAAAAAAATCATTACTTATCATTAAGTTAAATAATAATCACTCAAAATCAAAAAATGTGACCTAGATCAACAAATGAATTGGAAAAGGTCATTATTTTTTTCTTAAAATAAAAAAAATGCTACGACCAGTTAAGAAAAAGTGCTTCCAATGCGTTGTAAAAAAAGAAATACTAACGGAAATTACAGCTAAAGCTTTACTTATTCATACCAGTCATTTCTTACTTAAACCCTCAAGAAAAAAGCGTATGATAATAATAAAGCCATATTAATAAATATTTTCTATAAATCAGCCCGCTAATCTTTTTGTTTAGTCCATATCGCTTGCTGATTGTTATAGACACTCAACAGTACATTTAACACAAATGATACAAAATAAAAATCTTTCCCCATACTCCGTCAATAAATATCATTTAATTAATGAATGAAAGGGAGGGGATAAAACTATTTTATCGTGATCTACGAAAAATGAGGAAGACAATAGTTCCCCCATTGATGAGAGAACTATTGTGTTAAAGAAAAGAATAAAAAAGAAATGAAAGCGTGTCCAGATTAAAGAATTGTCGTTTTTTTCTTCTTATTCAAGGCTCCTTCTTTTCGACGTTGGTTAGATGACGCCTGATTATCAGGCTTATTACCAACAGATTTAGAACGCTTTTCAGGATCACGTTGATGGGTAATGTTAGTATGCTTAGTCAACGCTGGTCGAGTATTGCGTAGATTGCGTTTTGCCAATCTCTGCTCTTCAATTGTCGGAGCAGGAACCAAACAATCGCGGCGACTACCAATAAGATGTTTTAAGCCCATCTCTTCCAAAGCAGTACGAATAAGAGGCCAGTTGGCAGGATCGTGATAACGCAATAATGCTTTTTGTAAGCGTCTCTGACGATCGCCTTTAGGTACCGCCACCTCTTCACTTTTATAATCTATCTTGGATAAAGGATTTTTACCGGTGTAATACATGGTTGTCGCATTAGCCAACGGCGACGGATAAAAATTCTGTACCTGATCTAAACGAAAACGATGCTTCTTCAACCACAACGCCAGATTCACCATATCCTCATCTTCCGTTCCTGGATGAGCTGAGATGAAATAAGGAATCAGATATTGTTCTTTGCCCGCCTGTTTTGAATAACTATCAAAAAGCTCTTTGAAACGGTCATAGCTCCCCATGCCAGGCTTCATCATTTTTGATAATGGGCCTTTTTCGGTATGCTCTGGAGCAATTTTCAGATAGCCACCAACATGGTGGGTCGCCAATTCCTTAATATAGCGGGGATCCTCAACCGCTAAATCATAGCGGACGCCTGAAGCAATTAAGATTTTCTTAATACCCTTTAAATCCCTTGCCCGACGATATAATTTTATCGTTGGTTCATGGTTGGTATCCATAAACTGACAAATTTCAGGATATACGCAGGAAGCGCGACGACAAGTTTGTTCTGCCTTAGGAGACTGGCAACGCAGCATATACATATTGGCAGTCGGGCCGCCAAGATCGGAAATGATACCAGTAAATCCCGGTACGCTATCGCGAATTTCTTCAATTTCACGAATGATTGAATCTTCCGAACGGCTCTGAATAATCCGTCCTTCATGCTCAGTGATGGAACAGAAAGAACATCCGCCATAGCAGCCGCGCATGATATTCACCGAGAAGCGGATCATCTCATAAGCCGGTAATTTCTTTCCTTTATAGATAGGATGAGAAACCCGCTGATAAGGTAGCGCAAATACGCTGTCCATCTCTTCAGTAGATAATGGGATAGCCGGCGGGTTAATCCAAATATAGCGATCGCCATGTTTTTGCAACAGTGCTCTGGCACAGCCGGGATTCGTCTCATGATGCAAAATGCGTGAAGCATGAGCATACATCACTTTATCCGCTTTCACTTTTTCATAAGAAGGTAGTAAAACGTAAGTTTTTTCCCATGGTTTCGGCTTGGCTGGCTGAACAATCACTTCTTTAGCCGCTGGTTTTTTTTCTATGGCAAATTTACTGTTTTCATCCACACAGGGTAAATCGTCCCCGTAAGGATGAGGAATGGGATCAATACGACCGGGCTTATCCAGTCGAGTTGAATCCACACCAGACCAACCGGGAAGCGGCCCTTTACACATTAAAGCGGTATTACGCACATCTTTAATATCGGCAATATTTTCGCCTGCCGCTAAACGATGAGCCACTTCTACCATTGGTCGCTCACCATTGCCATACACCAGCATATCGGCTTTCGAATCGACCAACACCGAACGACGTACGGTATCAGACCAGTAATCATAATGAGCAATTCGTCTCAGACTTGCCTCTATCCCGCCTAAAATAACCGCCACATCTTTATAAGCCTCTTTACAACGCTGGCTGTAAACCAATGTAGCCCGGTCAGGACGCAATCCACCGATGTTATCCGGTGAATAGGCATCATCATGACGCATTCGGCGATCGGCGGTATAGCGGTTAATCATGGAATCCATGTTGCCCGCCGTCACGCCGAAAAATAAGTTAGGCTTTCCAAGACGCATAAAATCATTTTTATTTGTCCAGTCAGGCTGAGCGATGATACCAACACGAAATCCCTGCGCTTCCAGCATCCGGCCAATAATTGCCATGCCAAAACTTGGATGGTCCACATAGGCATCACCGGTCACAATAATAATATCGCAGCTATCCCAGCCCAGAATATCCATCTCTTCACGAGACATGGGTAAAAATGGCGCAGTGCCAAAACATTCCGCCCAGTATGGCGTATAGGAAAACAGATCGCGTTCAGGCTGAATCAGACTAATGCTGGTACTCATAAAGGAAGCTCATTAATACGTTGTTTGGGGTCGGTTATCCGACAGGCCGAGAATTATACAGAATTATAAATATCTATCACCGATAAAATCGCGAAACACGACAGATGAATAACGTATTGGCTAAAATCGGTTGCATCATTCAGCGCTGATGGAAACACATTTTACTTAGCTATTTTAGCGCAAAGAATAAGCAACCTACCAAATCCTTGTTCTTCGTCAATTAAATCGCCTTTCATTTATGAAAGATACAATATATAGTTAATATATCCCTCTCAACATCTATATATAGTAATTATCCACATTTCATCCACAAGATCCCCGTCTAAAACACAGGGTGTTCTTGTGGATAACTACGAATAAAGAAGACTAAACAGTCAGCTAGTGAAGGAGCCAATGGTGAAACCAGTTGTCATTAAACGCGATGGTTGCAAAGTACCTTTCGATGAAGTGCGCATTAAAGAAGCGATTGTACGTGCTGCTACCGCCGCCGATATCTACGACGATGACTATTGTGCCAGCGTAGCAAGAACCGTCTCGCAACAGATGGAAGGTCGAACCGCAGTCGATATTAATGAAATTCAGCAGGCAGTAGAAAACCAGCTGATGAGCGGTAACTACAAAACGCTGGCCCGTACCTATATTGAATATCGCCACGATAGAGATATTTCCCGTGAAAAGCGCGGCCGCCTGAATCAGGAAATCAAGGGACTGGTTGAACAAAGTGATATTGCACTGCTTAACGAAAATGCCAATAAAGACAGTAAAGTCATCCCGACCCAACGGGATCTGCTGGCAGGTATCGTCGCTAAGCACTATGCCAAGCAGCATCTGCTACCGCGAGACATTGTTATGGCTCATGAACGTGGCGAAATTCACTATCATGATTTGGACTATGCGCCATTCTTCCCGATGTTTAACTGTATGCTCATCGATCTCAAAGGCATGTTAACCAACGGATTTAAAATGGGTAATGCGGAAATTGAACCGCCAAAATCCATTTCAACAGCAACTGCAGTTACCGCTCAGATTATTGCTCAAGTCGCCAGCCATATTTATGGTGGTACCACCATCAATCGCATTGATGAAGTTTTAGCGCCGTTTGTCAGCGAAAGTTATAACAAACATAAAAAAATCGCCATTGAATGGAACATTACTAATCCGGAAGAGTATGCCCAATCCAGAACGGAGAAAGAGTGCTACGACGCTTTCCAATCGTTAGAATACGAAGTCAATACACTGCATACCGCTAATGGTCAGACGCCATTTGTTACTTTCGGTTTTGGTCTGGGTACCGATTGGCAGGCTCGCCTGATTCAGCAATCTATTCTGAAAAATCGTATTGCCGGTTTAGGTAAAAATCACAAAACCGCCGTTTTTCCTAAATTAGTCTTTGCCATTCGCGATGGCGTAAACCATAAGTTTGGTGATGCTAACTACGATATTAAACAGTTAGCGCTAGAGTGTGCCTCCAAACGCATGTATCCAGACATTCTTAACTACGATCAAGTGGTTAAAGTAACTGGTTCATTTAAAACACCAATGGGCTGCCGTAGTTTTCTCGGCGTTTATGAAGAGAACGGCGAACAAATCCACGATGGCCGCAATAACCTTGGTGTGATTAGCCTCAATCTGCCACGTATCGCTCTGGAAGCCCGCGGTGATGAATCCCGTTTCTGGCAGATTCTGGAACAGCGCTTATCACTGTCCAAGCGCGCCCTGATGACCCGCATCGCACGCCTGGAAGGCATTAAAGCCCGCGTCGCACCTATCCTTTATATGGAAGGTGCCTGTGGAGTACGTTTAAAAGCTGATGATGATATCGCCGAGATTTTCAAAAATGGCCGGGCGTCTATTTCTTTAGGCTATATCGGTATTCATGAAACCGTTAATGCCCTGTTTGGCAATCAGGTTCACCCTTACGATAGCCAAATGTTGCGCGATAAAGCGGTTGAAATTGTCCAGCGCTTAAAGGTAGCGACGGAAGAGTGGAAGAATGAAACCGGTTATGGTTTCAGCCTGTACAGTACGCCAAGTGAAAACCTGTGTAACCGCTTCTGTCGCATTGATACTGCTGAGTTTGGTGTAATACCGGACGTGACTGATAAAGGTTACTACACCAATAGCTTCCATCTTGACGTAGAGAAGAAAGTAAATCCTTACGACAAACTGGATTTTGAAGCCCCTTATCCACCACTGGCTAACGGCGGTTTCATTTGTTATGGAGAATATCCTAACCTTCAGCACAATCTGAAAGCGTTAGAAGATGTATGGGACTACAGCTACAGCCGCGTCCCTTACTACGGCACCAATACTCCGATTGATGAGTGTTATGAATGCGGTTTTTCCGGTGAATTTGAATGTACCAGTAAAGGCTTTACCTGCCCGAAATGTGGTAACCATGACTCATCCAAAGTCTCGGTTACCCGCCGCGTCTGTGGCTACCTCGGCAGCCCTGACGCCCGTCCATTCAACGCCGGTAAACAGGAAGAAGTTAAACGACGGGTAAAACATCTGGCTAATGGTCAGTTAGGTTAGCAGTCGTTATTGTCTTGGCCTTCAATGAAGCACACCCATGTTGCTCAACAGAAGGTCAAGACATCCTCAAGACAGTTAACATGCCAGGCTTGTCAAAAACAGCACGCGCTAAACAGAAAATAATCCGATGAATATTCACCAATATTATCCCATTGACGTGGTAAACGGCCCCGGTACTCGCTGCACCCTGTTCGTCTCCGGCTGCGTTCACCAATGCGACGGTTGCTACAACAAAAGTACCTGGCGGCTGAACTCCGGCGTCTTATTTACCGAGGAAATGGAAGATCGGATTATTGCCGATTTAAATGACTGCCGTATTCCACGCCAGGGACTCAGTCTGTCCGGCGGCGATCCGCTACACCCACAAAACGTGCCTTCAATATTGAAACTGGTTAAGCGGGTACGGGACGAGTGTAAAGGGAAGGATATCTGGATTTGGACCGGTTATTTACTCTCAGAGCTAACAGCTCAACAAAGGGACGTTGTCGATTTGGTGAACGTATTAATTGACGGTAAGTTCATCAAAGAACTGGCCGATCCATCGTTGTTATGGCGCGGCAGCAGCAATCAAGTGGTGCATAAACTACGTTAAATCCCCCTATTTTTTGATAGCTAAGCTAAAGACATACACTAAATTTCGGCATACTCTGCAATATCTCTCCATTCTGAAGATAAACCTATTCATATATAAAGAATAAAGAGTAACCTTCCTAAAAATACCTTTCCCCATTGATTTGTGGCCACAACGTGAACACAATATGATCATCATTCATAGGGGGAGGTGTTATGAATAGTTCTATCGTTAAAGCGCGAGTTTCACCTGAAATTAAGGCAGCAGCCATGGAAAATGCAAAAGCACTGGGGTTAGATCTATCAACGGTGATTCGTATGGTGATTAAACAATTAGCAGCAACCGGCGAGATCCCGGAGGGGTTACTTAAGCCGAATAAAAAAACGCTGCAGGCGATTAAAGATTTTGAACGAGGTATTGGCGTACACCGCGCTAACTCAATAGACGACCTGAAGAAAGAACTTGAGTGGTAGCTAATGTTAGCGCTTGTTTACCAGAGCCGATTTAAAAAAGATGCCAAGCGCTATGCCAATAATAAAAAAGCACAACAGATTATTTTAGAAACTATCTCATTATTACAGACAGGAAAACCACTGCCGGTTCAGTACCGGGAACATAAATTAGCAGATCACTATATTCATTATCTGGAATGTCATTGTGCTCCCGATATACTGTTAATCTATCAACGAACAGACTCTGAATTAAGGCTCTATCGCGTAGGAAGCCACGCAGATCTATTTTAACCACGTTGCCAAAACAGTTTTTTACCAAATCCAAGTTTGTTATCCGTCATTTTGATTTCATCAAGACTCAGTAACCACAAAGGCGCGGTAGCCACTTTGGCCACCGGGAAACGCGCGACATAAAGTTGCCTCGCCTTGGTTTCTTCTTCACCCAAAAGTAAATTAAGCCGCCCTTTATATTGAATCCCCTGAATCAAGGCAATATTTTTAGTTTGCGCAGCAATCGTTCCGGCAACCTGAGGGTTAGCCAGTGCCATTTCGCTATGCCGAGTATGGGTTTCAGACATCATAATCAGCCCCATGCTCTGCCGATCGAACAGATAAAAACAGCTGGCACACCATAAATCGGTACCGCTTGTGGTACATAGCGTCACAACATGATTTTTAGCCAGATAGCGACTTATCGCCTTGATATCACTACTCATCATCACCACATTGATTTCCCGACTTATATAAGAATAACGTTAACACAAGCATCTCGCTAAAACAGCAGTCATGCCGATAACCATTTAAATTGCTAGAATAGTGCCATGCCGACTACCGATAACGGACCTTTACCGTGACAGACAGTACTCCTTCCCACACAGCCGAAGCCACAAATTGGTATCTCTATATGCTGCGTACCGCCGATAACCGCCTGTATACCGGAATTACTACCTGTGTCGAACGCCGACTCAAGCAACACCAGTCGGGAAAAGGCGCTAAGGCATTAAGAAATGCAGGCCAGCTTACACTGGTTTATCAGGTACTCATCGGGGGGCATTCAACAGCCTTAAAGCTGGAATACCGCATAAAACAGCTGACTAAACCACAAAAAGAAAAGCTGGTCTTTAACCAGCTTTCAATGAATTCGCTAACGGAATGGCTAAAAATTTAACACTGATCGAACAGTTCAGAATACTCCACCAACCCGGAGATGCCGTTCAGCGACTCCTCCGCTAACGGATATATCTGAAATGCTGACTCGGTATCAGGCCACTTACAGCGTAGTTTAAAATCAGCAGCGGTCTTAAAACCTAACGGACCGTAATAGGCGGGATCGCCCAGAACAGCAACCGCCGCATAACCAAATTCATTTAACGCATCCAGTCCCTCATAGACCAACGCCTTACCTAAACCGGCTCCACGATGCTTTTCTGCCACCGCCAGAGGAGCCAGACCAACCCACTGAAGCTCCTCTCCGTTAATCATCACTGGGCTGAAAGCAACATAACCAATTACACCGCCGTAGTCGTCCGTCGCCACGACACCTAAGGTAATTAGCCCATTTTCTCGCAGTTGATGCACCAATTGAGCCTCTGCTTCGCTGGGAAAAGACTTGCGCAGCAGTTTATCAATACCCGCGGCATCAACCGGTATTTCAACGCGAATTAACACGATGCTGGCGCGCGCGAATGTGCTTCGCCGCCCTCTTTTAAACCGGCCTCAACGAAATCTGCCAGTTGGAGTAAACCAATGCGTAATGGCGCCGGCATATTTTCCAGCTCAATGGCATCCATCAGATTTTTCACATACAGCCCAAGCTCGGTATCCCCTTCAATCACCAGACGGCGTTGGAAAAACAGGGTATCGGGATCCTGCTTACGGGCGGCAATTAAAATCAGGTCGTTGGCATCACCACAGAAGCTAACGTCTTCCTGCTGATTATCACTCACCAGCAGTACACCCTCACGCACGGTAACGAACCAGCATAGCGCCAGATCGCGGACTTCAACTTTTAACCAACGGCTTTCCAGAAAATCCAGTTCGCCCTCTGCCAGTGCCTGACGAAATTGCCAGCTCAACAGCTGTTGCAGAACCTGCTTTTGCAGAGCAAAAGGCGTAAATTTTATTGGTAAGCGTAACAGGGAAGGTCCCTGCCGAACCAAACGGGCTCTCAGTTGTTGTAACACGGGCTGACTCCTGCTGAAAAAGAATTACCGTTATTCTGCCACAATGATGTTCAAGATCATCGAGTCAGGTCAAAGAATTATCAATTTATCTGCCATCCTGCATTTCAGACACCATATTAAACGATGAATTCCCCTGCCTGTACTTTTGTACATCGCATTAACCCTACCATTCGATAATAAGCTGCCCCAAATCAAAAATCGTTATCAAAAGGTTAATTACAATCATCGGATGATACATGCAGCAACTTCAATAGGTTATTAATAGCGATGTTTTTAGAGACGACTGACAAAGCTTTTCAAATTGAATCCAATGGCTATTCCGGCTGTAAAAAACCCGCACCAATATCACCTAAGTACTCAGCCGGAAGACCATTAACACTCAGCGACAGAGTGCGTCGGGCCTAGTCGGGCAACGGGTACTTCGTTGGTTTACGCCAAGTCGCCCCCCACGCCCGTCTCTCCCTTCGATTAAGTATATTAGGATCTTGTCATTAATCTGTTTTATAACCTTTACTTTTCAGGAATACGAGATGGAACTGCTTTGCCCTGCTGGTAATTTACCAGCGCTGAAAGCGGCCGTAGATAACGGTGCTGATGCGGTTTATATCGGTTTTAAAGATGATACCAACGCCCGCCATTTTGCCGGACTTAACTTTACCGATAAAAAACTGGAGGAGGCGGTAAGTTATGTTCACCGCCATAAACGCAAATTACACATCGCTATCAATACATTCGCTCACCCTGATGGCTATGTTCGTTGGCAGCGCGCCGTGGATATGGCTGCGGATATTGGCGCCGATGCCTTAATACTGGCGGATATTGCCATGCTGGAATATGCAGCGGAAAGGCATCCACAGCTTGAGCGCCACGTTTCGGTACAGGCTTCGGCCACCAACGAGCAGGCTATTCATTTCTATCAGCGTAATTTTGATGTGGCTCGCGTGGTACTGCCCCGAGTGTTGTCGATGCATCAGGTAAAACAATTGGCCCGTACCAGCCCGGTTCCGCTTGAAGTGTTTGCTTTTGGTAGTCTGTGCATTATGGCGGAGGGTCGATGCTACCTTTCCTCTTATCTGACCGGTGAATCCCCCAATACGGTTGGCGCTTGCTCTCCCGCGCGTTTTGTTCGTTGGCAGCAAACGCCTCAGGGGCTGGAGTCCCGTTTAAATGATGTATTGATTGACCGTTATCAGGACGGAGAAAATGCCGGGTATCCAACATTGTGTAAAGGCCGCTACCGGGTTGATGGCGAGTTGTATCATGCACTGGAAGAACCCACCAGCCTGAATACGTTGGAATTACTGCCGGAATTATTGGGCGCTAATATCGCTTCAGTCAAAATTGAGGGGCGTCAACGCAGTCCCGCCTACGTTAGCCAGGTGGCAAAAGTCTGGCGTCAGGCCATCGATCGCTGTATGGCCGATCCGCAAAACTTTCGCGTTGAACAGTCCTGGATGGAAACGTTGGGTTCAATGTCTGAAGGTACCCAAACCACTCTGGGCGCCTATCACCGTAAATGGCAGTAGCAGGAAAAAATGATGAAATATTCCCTCGGGCCACTACTTTATTATTGGCCCAAAACCGAGACAGAAGCCTTTTATCACGCGGCAATGAAAAGTAGCGTTGATATTATCTATTTAGGTGAAGCCGTTTGCAGTAAGCGGCGCGAAATGAAAGTTAACGATTGGTTGGCACTGGCTAAAACGCTAGCCCAATCAGGCAAACAGGTGGTTATATCGACGCTGGCTCTGCTGGAAGCGCCGTCAGAACTAACAGAACTTAAACGCTATATTGAAAATGGCGAGTTCCTGATAGAAGCAAACGATTTAGGAGCAGTGAATATGGCTGCTGAGCGTGGCCTTCCCTATGTCGCTGGCCCGGCGCTCAACTGCTATAACGCTTATGCTCTGCGTTCTCTATATAAGCAAGGGATGATGCGTTGGTGTATGCCAGTGGAGCTCTCCCGCGATTGGTTGGTTAACCTGCTTAATCAGTGTGAAGAATTAGGTATCCGTCACCAATTTGAAGTAGAAGTGTTTAGCTATGGTCATCTACCACTGGCCTATTCAGCGCGCTGCTTTACGGCTCGTTCGGAAGATCGACCAAAAGATGATTGCCAGACCTGTTGCATTAACTACCCAACCGGCAGAAATGTCATTTCGCAGGAGAACCAGCAGGTTTTTGTGCTCAACGGTATCCAAACGCAAAGTGGCTATTGCTATAACCTCGTGAATAATCTGTCAGAGATGGAAGGATTAGTCGATATCGTGCGCCTGTCCCCTCAGGGCAGAGAAACGCTGGAGATAGTAGACCAGTTTCGCCATAACCAAGACGGTACATCACCTGTTTCTCTGGCAAACCATGTTGATTGCAACGGGTACTGGAAACGTATTGCCGGACTGGAGCTGGTTCAGGAATAGGCCATAGCATATATCATGGCCCCCACAGACATCGAGGTGTGCGGGGGCCGTTTATTTATTGCATCAACGTCAATGATAATTCAGCGCTTTCAGGTAAACGGTAAAGGGGTAATCGTTTAGGTTCTATCTCCACTTTGCCTTTTGCTGTCGTCCCCTTGGTTTTGGTTAGCGCAGCCTTAGCCGGTAAGGTGATTAGGCCATTAGCGATAAAACTGCCCTGAGTTTCCGGTTCTAATGCGGCAATCACCAGATTCGCCAGAGGCTGCTTTAACGGAATATAGTAATAGCCTTCATCCACCGGTAACTCTATATCTTCAACTCGTGTCGTTACCTGAGTCATAGTATTACCGGTTGTTCCAACACTGCCGGTAACGTCTTTTTTACGCGCATCTTTCTGTTCTGTGAGGCTATATTGTTGCGCCTTTATCTGTTGTGCCTGATTAACCCTATAAACTTCAACCCCCAAAGTCTGAAGCTGCTGAGCCGCCTTTTTCTCCGTTGACGCCAGCAAATAAGCATAAGGACGGGAACGGGTAATCACAGGAGTAATATTTAACGAGGAGTTCCAATCAGCCTCAACTTTTACCCCATCGGCGGTTTTCGCATCGATCATCAAGACAGTGTGTTTTTCCGGTGTTGCCTTTCCCTTAACCACAATGGCGCCCTGCCCGGCTTCATTCGATATATCCTTACGAATATCACGTCCCAGTTCAATCAGCTCTTTACTGTTTTTAGCCGCCGTTTTAACGATGGCTTGCATCGCCAGCAGTTGGGTGTACACCCGGCGGGCATAATGAGCTTTACCTAATCCTACCCCACGGTTTTCCAGTAGAAACGAAACCGAGTTACGCAACCCGGCAATATTACGCAGGGTATCGGCACCAATGCCGCCCATCGATAACGTTTTATCCTGCATATTGTTTTTGTCAGTAGTGTAGTACCAGGAGTGGCTTAATCCATTGGTTTCAAAAGTATTCACGATACTTTCCCGGAAAGGCTTCTCCATCGTTTTCGCCAATCGGGTCGGTAAATTGTTGGTGGTCGCCTGTTGTAACATCGCATCATAACGCTGTACCGCACCAAATTTCTCTACCCAACGCCCCGCCACGCTATATTCATGACCATCCAACACCACATCTGGCTGATACTGATTGAACACCTGAGCAATTGCCCGACTTTCCGGCGAACTTAGCAATAAATGATCGCGGTTAAGATTGATACCGTTGGCCAGATCGCGACTAAAGCTTTCAGCGCCATCAGGATTAGCCCGTGGAATAATCAACACGTTAACCCGGGAAAGGACATCCCCTTCTTTCCCTTCGGCTAAACTTTTAGCATAAGCTAAAGCGGCTTCTCCCGGTGCAGGTTCATTACCGTGTTGTAGCGCCAAAATTAGCACGGTTGGCTTGCCATTTTTTAATAGAATTTCCGGCGTTACGCTTTGTGAATCTGAAAACACCAGTAGCGGAATATTATTCCCCTTTTGAGATTGCCCAATGATGCGCACTTTTAATGAGTCAGACGTCTTCGTCAGCTGATTAATAAAATCTTCCATTTCCCGCTGAGAAGTAAAATCTGTTTTGTCCGCAACAAAAGCAGGCGTTCCCATATCAATCTTACTGGGCTCCGGGAACTGTTTCACGATAGCGGGAATTTCCCGATAATCTTTCGCAGGATCGTAATTTGCCAGCGTGTTTGCAGGGAAAATAACCATGCCAAGTACACAAGGAAACAGTGCAGATAGCACAGTACGGGAAAAACGCGTCATTGAATGTCTCCAGAAAAGAAAACGGTATCCATTGTCAGTTTCACTAACTGCCCGATGCTCATAGGGGGTTAATCATAAGTCTATTTATGACTTCCGGTAACCCCAAAAATTGCGCAATCAGTGTCGAAACACGCTGATTTACACAGACAAAATTAACTACTTCATACCTACTTCACATAGCCACCGCAATATTACGCCCAGAACTGTTTTACCCTTAGTTATTTATGCTTGTAGCGGGCATTTTCATCACAGGACGTTTCATTATGCCAACCGTTGTTACCCATGCTGCCGTTCCCCTTTGTCTGGGTTTAGGATTAGGAACAAAAAACATCCCCCCTTCACTGCTGCTGGCCGGCGTTGCCTGCTCTATGGTGCCCGATCTAGATGTTATCGCTTTTAAATTTGGTATTGCCTATGCCAATGCTTTTGGCCATCGGGGCTTTACTCATTCGCTGCTGTTTGCTTTTGCTCTGCCAACGCTGGCTTTACTATTAAAGCGTTGGTTTAAGGTCGGATATTGGCGAATCTGGTGGTTCCTCACCGTTTCTCTACTGTCGCATAGCGTACTGGATTCATTAACCACCGGTGGAATGGGCGTCGGCTGGTTATGGCCGTGGTCACAAGAACGATTTTTTGCACCGGTTCAGGTGATTAAAGTTGCCCCGTTCCAACTGGCTCAATACCTTAAACCGAACGGTATTGCCGTTATCCAATCAGAATTACTGTGGGTATGGCTGCCTGGTATTGTGATGATGATTGGGTTAATTATGTTAAGAAAACAACCGGTACATTCACCGCTCAATCATCAGCATAATCTATCTCAGCAATAGTCTTCCTTAGCCACACTAAAGATAGGGTGATTTCTGGTGAATAATATCGAACTTTTTGCCTCACCCTCTCTTTTAACCTACCACTCGCCAATTCAATTGCCTTTTAGTTTATAAAATAAAAATCAGCAATAAATACCATTAAACGATTTTTGATAGTAAACTAGGGGTTCACTCCCCTTAAAGCAGACATTTACTCCTGATTACCTAAAAAAATCAGAATCATTAGCTCAATTAAACAACAACATCCCCATATCATTTAATGACAATGATTTAATCATATTTACATATTTATAACTTTTCCATAAAATTGCCCCCACAAACTGGGCCCATTGTCTTTTGATGGGTTTTTAATACCACAAAGCGCTTATGTACTTTGTCATGAGGTCGTTCAATGAGACTCAAACAATGCAATAAGTTTTCTAAGGTGTTGTTGCTCGCGATTGCTGGCTTACTGCTCAGCGGCTGCGACATGGCACTGATGAATCCAAAAGGGCAGATCGGGATGGAACAACGATCCCTGATAATAACCGCCATCGTTCTGATGTTAATTGTTGTTATCCCTGCTATTTTTATGACTTTTCTTTTCGCATGGAAATATCGCGAATCCAACAAAAACGCTAAATATACGCCTAACTGGGCCCACTCAAATAAAATTGAGATGGTAGTTTGGGGAATTCCCTGCGTTATCATTCTGGTACTCGGGGCATTAACCTGGAAAAGTACTCAGGAACTCGATCCGCGTCAGCCAATACAAAGTGAAGCGAAAACCATTACCATTGAAGCCGTGTCGATGGATTGGAAGTGGTTATTCATCTATCCTGAACTTGGTATTGCTACCGTTAATGAGCTCTCTTTCCCTGATAACGTGCCGGTAAAATTCAAAATTACCTCAGACACCGTGATGAACTCTTTCTTTATTCCCCGTCTTGGTAGCCAAATCTACGCGATGGCCGGTATGCAAAACATTGTGCATTTAATTGCCAATGAGAAAGGCGTCTATCCGGGTATCTCGGCTAACTATAGCGGTAAAGGATTCTCCGGCATGAAGTTCAACGCCATTGTCACTTCTCAGGAAGATTTCGATAAGTGGGTTGAAAAAGTTAAACAGTCTCCTAATCAGCTACAATGGGTTGATTACAATCAACTTGCCAAGCCAAGCGAAAACAATGCCGTTGAATACTTCTCGACAGTTAAGCCTGGTCTATACCTTGATATTATTAATAAATATATGGGTATGGATATGAGCAAGCACTCACATCATTCAGGAGCCGAGGAATAAACGATGTTAGGAAAATTAACACTTGATGCGATTCCTTATCGTGAACCGATTATCATGGGTGCCGTTGGCTTCATTATCATCGGCGGAATTGCGCTTCTTGCACTGATTACCTATTTTGGTAAATGGAAGTGGCTTTGGAACGAATGGCTGACCAGCGTCGATCATAAAAAAATCGGCGTGATGTATATTCTGGTCGCGATGGTCATGTTACTGCGCGGCTTTGCCGATGCCATTATGATGCGTACTCAGCTGGCGGTGGCAGCAGCGACCAGTGGCGAAGGGTTCCTCCCGCCGCATCACTACGATCAGATCTTTACCGCCCACGGCGTTATTATGATCTTTTTCATGGCGATGCCGTTCGTTATTGGTTTAATGAACATCGTTGTACCGTTACAAATCGGTGCCCGTGACGTTGCCTTCCCATTCCTTAACTCCCTAAGCTTCTGGCTGTTCGTTGCCGGTGTGGTGTTAATTAACATCTCACTTGGGGTGGGTGAATTCGCCCAAACTGGTTGGTTGGCTTATCCGCCGCTTTCAGGCAAGGTTTATAATCCGGGGGTCGGGGTCGATTACTGGATATGGAGCTTACAAATATCCGGGGTTGGTACGCTACTCACCGGGGTAAACTTCTTTGCCACCATTCTGAAAATGCGTGCACCAGGCATGAAGATGATGCAGATGCCAGTCTTTACCTGGACTGCGCTGTGTGCCAACGTACTGATTATCGCCGCGTTCCCTATTCTGACCGCAACGATAGCCATGCTAACCCTCGATCGTTATCTGGACTTCCACTTCTTTACCAACGATCTTGGTGGTAACCAGATGATGTACGTTAACCTGATCTGGGCCTGGGGCCATCCGGAAGTTTACATCCTGATTCTCCCTTGTTTCGGTATTTTCTCCGAAGTTGTTGCCACGTTCAGTAAAAAACGCCTGTTTGGTTATACCTCGTTGGTGTGGGCTACTGTAGCCATTACCATCCTGTCCTTTATCGTTTGGCTGCACCACTTCTTTACTATGGGTGCCGGTGCCAACGTTAATGCCTTCTTTGGTATTGCCACCATGATTATTTCCATACCAACCGGTGTGAAAATATTTAACTGGCTGTTCACCATGTATCAGGGTCGTATTCAGTTCTCTACACCAATTCTGTGGACGCTGGGCTTCTTGGTGACCTTTACCGTGGGTGGTATGACCGGCGTACTGTTAGCAGTACCGGGTGCCAACTATGTCTTGCATAACAGCCTGTTCTTGATTGCTCACTTCCATAACGTCATTATTGGTGGTGTGGTGTTTGGCTGTCTGGCTGGATTCAACTACTGGTTCCCGAAAGCATTCGGCTTCAAGTTGAATGAAACGCTGGGTAAATATGCTTTCTGGTTCTGGATTATCGGTTTCTTCGTGGCCTTTATGCCGCTGTACATTCTGGGCTTTATGGGTATGACCCGTCGCCTGAACTACAGCCTACAACCTGAATGGACAACGCTATTGATGGTTGCTGCATTTGGTGCGGTATTAATTGCTATCGGTATTGCTTTCCAGATCCTGCAGTTACTGGTCAGTATCAGAGATCGTAACAAGAATCGCGACGTTACTGGCGACCCATGGGGCGGCCGTACGCTGGAGTGGGCAACCTCTTCACCAGCGCCATTCTATAACTTCGCTCATACTCCGGTAATCAAAGGTATCGATGCCTTCCAGGATATGAAAGATGACGGTACGGCTTATCAACGCCCTGCATCATATGAACCGATTCATATGCCAAGAAACACTGGCGCAGGCGTGATTATCTCCGCATTTAGCGTGGTATTCGGTTTTGCTATGATCTGGGAAATCTGGTGGATGGCTATCGTTGGTCTGATCGGTATGGCTGTGACTTATATCGTCCATACCTTTAATGATGACACCGATTACTATGTCCCTGTGGAAGAGATTGAGAAAATTGAAAATCAGCATTTTGAACAACTCAGTAAAGCAGGGGTGATAAACCATGGCAACTGATACCTTGATCAATCCAAACGCTCATGCCCAAGGGCATGAGCACCACGATCACGACCATGACAGTGGCGCCAAAACCGTTTTCGGTTTCTGGATCTACCTGATGAGCGACTGTATTCTGTTCGCTGCCGTTTTCGCCACTTACGCTGTATTGGCCACCGGCATTGCCGATGGCCCATCAGGCAAAGACATTTTTGAACTGCCTTATGTTGCGGGTGAAACAGCCTTACTGCTGTTAAGTAGCTTTACCTACGGTATGGCTATTATCTCGATGTATAAAGGTAACAAAAGTCAGGTGGTCGGTTGGTTAGCCATTACTTTCCTGTTTGGCCTCGGCTTTATTGGCATGGAACTTAATGAGTTTCATCTGCTGATCAGTGAAGGCTATGGCCCATCACGCAGTGCCTTTTTATCCGGCTTCTTTACTTTAGTGGGTACTCACGGACTGCACGTGACGCTTGGCCTGATCTGGATGGCCATCATGATGATTCAGGTATCAAAGAAAGGGTTAACGCCAAAGAACAACGCCCGCTTAATGTGCCTGAGTTTGTTCTGGCACTTCCTGGATGTTATCTGGATTTGTGTGTTTACCGTTGTTTATCTGATGGGGAATATCTAAATGAAAAATACCGCTGTAGATGCTTCCGGCGCCAGCCATGGTTCCGTTAAGTCCTATCTTGTCGGATTTGTTCTTTCGGTTATTCTGACGGCTGTGCCTTTCTGGATGGTGATGACCGGTGCTGCGGCACCGGCGACCTTAGTCGTCGCGATTTCGCTGTTTGCCGTAGTACAAATTGTGGTTCATTTGGTTTACTTCCTACATATGAACACAAAATCAGAGGGCGGCTGGAACTTTGTTGCCCTGATATTTACCGGATTGATTATTGCCATTGTCGTTGTAGGTTCTCTATGGATTATGCATAACCTTAACACCAACATGATGGTTCACTAAGAGCTACTCAGATGATCAAGAAATATCTGTTAGTCACAAAACCGGGAATCATCTTTGGCAATATGATTTCAGTTATTGGTGGATTTCTACTCGCCTCCCAAGGCAACGTAGATTTCTCCCTGCTGTTTGCTACTGTCATCGGCGTTTCTTTAGTCGTCGCTTCCGGCTGTGTGTTTAACAACTACATTGACCGAGATATCGATTGTCTGATGGAGAGAACTAAGAACCGAGTTTTGGTTCAAGGTCTGATTTCCCCTTCGGTGACTATCGTCTATGCCTGTTTATTAGGCATAGCCGGCTTTGCCTTACTTTATGTCTATACCAACTTGTTAGCCGTAGAGTTTGCACTGCTGGGATTCGTGGTTTATGTCGGTCTGTATAGCCTGTATCTGAAGCGCAAATCCGTATATGGAACCTTGGTCGGCAGTCTGTCTGGTGCCGCACCTCCGGTTATCGGTTATTGCGCGGTCAGTAATCAGTTTGATATGGGCGCACTATTGCTGCTGGTTATTTTCAGCCTGTGGCAAATGCCTCACTCTTATGCCATTGCCATTTTCCGCTACAAGGATTATCTGGCAGCGTCGATACCGGTTCTGCCGGTTAAACGCGGCATTTCAGTGACCAAAAATCATATTACGCTATATATCATCGGCTTTATCATCGCCACCCTGATGCTGAGCATCAGCGGTTACGCAGGCTACAGCTATCTGTTTGTCTCTGCGGTAGTCGGTATTGGCTGGCTGGTAATGGCACTGGCCGGATACACAACCTCGGATAACCGAATTTGGGCCCGAAAGCTGTTTATCTTCTCCATTATTGCTATCACCACATTAAGCATCATGATGTCCGTTGACTATTCTCAGGCCATGTCATCGGAATCGTTATTGACGCTTATTCGGCCGTAAAATATTGGGAATATCGTTCGTTGTTACTCAACAACTTTCGATATTCCCTATTTTTATACCAACCATTGCGATTTTTCTTAGAAAAACAAAGTATTTTGCCACGCCAGCAACTATTCTATCCACCGTCAAATCCCCATAATAATTAAAACCGCTGATGGGAAAAGTAGAATAATAGATGGCTCTCGTTGTTCAGATCGGGAGTCAAAATAGTGTTATTTGAGGTGATATGAACGATTATAAAATGGCCCCGGAAGAACTTAGAGCTACATGGGGGCTAGGTTTAGTTTTCTCATTGCGCATGCTGGGCATGTTTATGGTTCTGCCGGTATTAACCACCTACGGCATGGCGCTGGCCGGTGCCACCAAACCACTCATCGGCTTAGCTATCGGTATTTACGGCCTGACTCAGGCTATTTTCCAGATCCCCTTTGGTTTGCTCTCCGATCGCGTAGGTCGCAAACCATTAATTGTCGGCGGACTGCTTATTTTTGCTATTGGCAGCATCATTGCCGCACTCAGTGATTCCATTTGGGGCATTATTCTTGGTCGTGCCTTACAAGGTTCCGGTGCCATTGCTGCCGCTGTTATGGCCCTATTATCCGATCTCACTCGAGAACAAAACCGTACCAAAGCCATGGCATTTATTGGCGTTAGTTTCGGTATCACGTTTGCTATTGCCATGGTACTGGGCCCTATTATTACTCATGCTTTTGGTCTGAATGCCCTATTCTGGGGAATTGCCGTGCTGGCGCTAACCGGTATTGTCCTGACCCTCACCCTAATTCCTAATCCTTCCGGGCATGTATTAAACCGCGAATCAGGCATGGTGAAAGGCAGCTTCAGTAAAGTGCTACGCAATAGTCGATTGGTGAAGTTGAATATTGGTATTTTGTGTTTGCATACGCTATTGATGGCCACTTTTCTGGCCTTACCGGTCGCGATGGAAAATGCCGGCTATATGCCTGCCGATCACTGGAAAGTGTATCTGGTGACCATGCTGGTTTCTTTTATCGCCGTGGTGCCCTTCATCATCATTGCGGAAAAAAAACGTAAAATGAAGCAGGTATTTTTAACCTGCGTGGCTCTGCTTCTTATTGCAGAGTCTATACTTTTTGTCAGTGGACAGCACCTGTGGGTAATGTTTGCCGGGGTTCAGCTCTTCTTTGTTGCTTTCAATATCATGGAAGCCATTTTGCCCTCACTGATTAGTAAAGAAGCGCCAGCAGGCTATAAGGGCACCGCAATGGGCGTCTACTCAACCAGTCAGTTCATTGGCGTCGCTATTGGTGGAAGTCTGGGCGGATGGCTATTCGGCTTTAACGGTACCAATGCCGTCTTTTTGGGTAGCGTGGTACTTTGCGTCCTGTGGTTGATGCTTAGTACAACCATGAAGCAGCCGCCTTATGTCAGCAGCCTGCGTATTGAATTACCCCCATTAGCGCTAAAAAATGTCATGTTGGAAAGGGATCTCAAAGTCCTTGATGGCGTTAATGATGTGATCATCGTGCCAGAAGAACGATCAGCCTATATAAAAATAGATTCAGATAAAACCAGTCGTGCTAAGTTAGAACAGTTAATCAGTTCGTATGATACTCAACCGGCATAATCCGGCGGGATAAACTATTAACAACAATAGTGGAGATACCAGTATGTCTAACTCTTCCAGCGTACCACTTTCCGTTCTTGATCTATCGCCCATTATTCAGGGCGGCACTATTCCTCAGGCATTTAGCCGCTCGAAAGAGCTAGCGATTCAGGCTGAACGTCTTGGCTATCACCGCTACTGGATGGCTGAACACCATAATATGGAAGGCATTGCCAGTTCAGCCACCTCAGTGTTGGTTGGTTTTATTGCCGGTGCCACATCCAGCATTCGCGTTGGTGCCGGTGGGGTCATGCTGCCAAACCACTCGCCATTAGTTATCGCTGAACAATTCGGCACGTTGGCATCACTCTACCCCGATCGCATCGATTTGGGGCTGGGACGTGCGCCAGGTACCAATCAACAGACCTCACAGGCTTTGCGTCGGAACGACCACGATACGGTAGAAAACTTTCCCAGTAATGTTGTCGAGCTGCAAGGTTATTTTGCTGATGAGCAACCAAACCAACCGATTAAAGCCATTCCGGGTCAGGGCTTGCAGGTTCCGATTTGGTTATTGGGCTCCAGTCTGTATAGCGCACAGCTGGCGGCAAAAATGGGATTACGCTTTGCCTTTGCCTCCCACTTCGCCCCAGATATGATGTTGCAGGCGATAACGTTATATCGCAAAGAATTCCGCCCATCCGCCAATCTGGCGGCGCCTTATGCCATGGTCTGCGTCAATGCGATTGCCGCAGATACCACGGAACAGGCAGCATTGCTGTTTACCTCTTTACAACAGCACTTCATCAATATGCTGCGCGGTACCCCAGGTCCGTTACCGCCTCCAGTAGCAGATATCAACGACATCGCCGCCAAGCATGAGCTGTACAGCGCCAATCATACGTTAAGCCTATCGATTGTTGGCGATTCAGACAGCGTACGTACCGGTTTACAAAATCTGATTAATGATACCGGTGCCGATGAAATTATGATTAACGGTCAGATTTTTGATCATCAGGCGCGTATCCGCTCTTTTGAGCTTATTGCCCAAATTCGTGCTAACTTAGTTCGAGAATAAATTGATTAATAACAATAACAATTAGCTTTACCTTGAAGTGACTTATTAAACCAATATGGAGAATCTGGTGAACCATGAAAATTATTATATTAGATGGTCATACGCTAAATCCCGGTGACATCTCCTGGCATGACATTGAACAGTTAGGTCAGGTCACCGTTTATGAACGTACCCCAGAGGAATTAATTGTTGAACGTATTGGTGATGCAGAAATCGTACTCACCAATAAAACACCGCTAAATGCACAAACGCTGGCACATTGCCCGAACCTCAAGTTTATTGGTGTTCTGGCAACCGGTTACAATGTGGTTGATATCCAGGCCGCACGCCAGAGAAACATCATTGTCAGTAATGTCCCCAGCTATAGCACCATGTCAGTGGCGCAGCTGAGTACCGCTCTCCTGCTGGAACTGTGTCATCACGTTGGTGAACACAGCAGTGATGTCCGTTCCGGCGGCTGGACCAAGAGTATCGATTTCAGCTATTGGCACTCTCCACTGATTGAATTAATGGGGAAAAAACTGGGGTTAATTGGTTATGGTCGTATTGGTTCAGCCTTTGCTAAGGTTGCGCTGGCGTTAGGCATGGAGATTCTGGTTTATACCCCAAGCCAAAACAAAAGCATTGAACAACCCAATATACGCGTGGTGAGTCTTGACCAGCTATTGGCGGAATCTGACGTTATCAGCCTGCATTGCCCACTGACCGATCAGAATACCGGTATCATCAACCAAAACAGTATCACTAAAATGAAAACCGGCGTGATGTTAATTAATACTTCACGCGGTGGTCTGATTGTCGAACAGGATCTGGCCGATGCTTTGAACAGCGGCAAAGTTGCCGGTGCCGGACTGGATGTTTTGTCCATTGAACCGCCATCCAAAGACAATCCGTTACTCAACGCTCGTCATTGCATTATCACGCCACATATCGCCTGGGCACCGAAGGAGGCTCGTCTGCGTATGATGGATATTACGGTGAATAATCTGAAGTGT
Source organism: Pragia fontium DSM 5563 = ATCC 49100 (assembly GCF_900112475.1). Lineage (GTDB taxonomy): Bacteria > Pseudomonadota > Gammaproteobacteria > Enterobacterales > Enterobacteriaceae > Pragia > Pragia fontium. Next base: position 628,857 of record NZ_FOLW01000001.1, read on the forward strand.
TATATCGCTGGTAAGCCACAAAATGTGGTGAATTAAAACCTAATGGTTCAGACCGGGTCGTGATATTCCCAAACGACCCGGTGCTGTTTGACTATTTTCTGATTAAATAGCGAATGGTTGGCCCATCCTGCTGAATATCCAGGACTTCATAGCCGTGATTTTTGGCATCCAAAGGAATGTTGTTAATAGACTGCGGGCAGTCACTAATCACTTCCAACACCTCACCTGATTTTAACTGCGGCATCGCCTCTAGCGTCGCCACTGCCGGATAGGGGCAAGGCTCACCAACCATATCCAAACGATAATCAGGCACGATATTTTTTACGTTAATACTCATAAAGACTCCTTACTGGTCTCAAGGGATAACTGCTGTGCCGTATTTTTTCTGGCGAAGAAGCGCTTTTCCCACCACAGCATGACAGCAAAGGCGAGTCCCAGCAGGAGATAAGTCACCAGTAGGCCGCCATAGGGGCCGAAGGTATCCAACAGGTTAACTTTGTCGTAATTAGTCGCCAACGCCGGAGAAAAATCATCCCAGAAATAGGCCAGAATGGTGGCACCAATAATGTTACCGACACCAACCCACCAGTAGTGAATCTGCCCTTCTACTGCGCGATACATCCAACCGGTTTCACAACCGCCGGCCAGCACAATACCAAAGCCAAACAGTAATCCACCCAGCACGGCGTTAGGGCCAGCCCACATAATTTTAGGTTGAGCGCCCATTTGTACATAGCTAAAGATACCAACTGCACTCACTGCCATACCGATAATTATCGCTTTTGCCATATGGGTACGTCCGGTAATCCACAGATCGCGGAATGCTGAGGTAAAACAGATTTGAGCCCGTTCAATCAGCAAGCCAAAACCCAGCCCAAACAGCATAGCGATACCCAGTTTTGGACTTTGGGTTATTTCGACCATTCCCCAAATAACAATCAGCAGAAATATCACCATTCCCAGACGAAAACGTCGACGCGCCTGCGTCGGATTTTGGGTTAGCGGTGAAGCTGCACTGACTTTCTGCAATTTGACCGGAATGCGAAACATCGGCAGCAGCGTAAAACGAGCGCCAAAATAGGAACCTACCGCGGTTGCCAGAGCAAAAAACCAAGCGTGCAGGGAAAACTGAGGAATACCGGTAAAGAAAGCGGCCAGGTTACATCCCATCGCCAGACGGGCACCAAACCCGGCAATAATTCCCCCCAATACCGCCTGAAAAATACGGATACGGTGTTGAGGTAAACGCAGCTTAATATTATTAGCCCACAAAGCGGCCGCAATACAGCCACCAAACATGCCGATAATCATCATACCGTCGATACGATCCAGTGGCGTCCCTTCAAAGCCAATTACTTTGAAATAGCCCCACTCATGAGGATTCGCGCCAAACAACTGCGCCAAATGCCCCCCCCAGCGAGTCAATTCACCGGTAACTGCCCAGAATGTGCCGGTCAGGCCGAAGTAGTAAGTCGAGAGAATACCTGCCGCAATAACCGCAGGAAGGGGTGCCCAGAACCTTATCAGGTATTGGGTTTTAAAATCTTGCCAACGCATAGATCTCTTATCCTTGAAAAAATTATTTTTGATAAATAATGTTCTCAATAATGATAAGCCAATCTTAATCAGGAACAGTATCAGCACTTGCCAGCCTAAACGGCGACAAACAAGATAAGAATTGACGTATTGCAGTATTAAGTAACGAAATACGCTTTGTTGAACAAAGCCGCGACATTTTACTCAATCAGCAATAAAAATGCTGTTATTTTTAACGGGTATTCCCGCTACCAATAGCTAAATATAAATAAAAAAGCCCCGGTAATAACATTAACCGGGGCCATAACCTGCTTTCAGCAGGATAATTTTTATCGATTACTTAAGCAGTTCAACCACTTTATCGCTGAAGTAGTCTACGTTAAGTACGTAATCCTGCCCCATAATCTGACCGCGACCATACCAGTTAATACCACCTAACTGTAGGCTCAAACCTTGAACATCATAATGGAACAGATATCCGGTTGAGCTGTTAAAGGTAAACTGGTTATTCTGCATTTGTAGCAGATTAAATTGCAGGCCATTTTGATAATGGATCTGAACGCGTTCCAGATAAACCGGTGCCAATACGCCAAATAAGCGGCAGACTTCTGCACGATAGCCTTCAACAGTCAGGCCTTCCGGCAATGAGCCAGCAATCAGCGCAAACAGATCGGAGTTCGCTAATGCGATAGCCAGTTTAGTGGTTAATGAAACCGTTAGTTTTTCCTGATTGATGGAAAACTCAGGGCCAGCATCCTTAGCTTTAGGCTTAGCCTCTTTTACTGGCTCAAGAAACTCTCCCAGGTTTGGGGCAATTAATACGCTACTGGCAATATATGCTGCGCAAGCCGTTGATTGTTCCGCGCGCTTCTCACCTAAAAACAGCGCAAACTCATTGTCTTTGGTGGCTTCAAGTTTATTGTCTTTTAAGTAGCTAGCTAAGTCAGCTTCCGTTTTTTCACCACGGACATATGCACATAATACATTCATATGGCCATCATGACGCCCACCGCCAAAGGTTGGCGCTAATGACATCACTGCGCTTTGAATAATCGGTAACGCAGGGATAGGTAAAATATTTTTTGCTTTCTTCATGTTTGGTAATCCATTAATAGAAGTGATTTATCGGTCTACTTTACAACGAGATCGCTACAGGACATAAATTTTCCATAAAAATGTCCTCAAAGCAGAGAGCTAAGTAAAATACCACACTTATATAAAGTCAAAAAGCACCAGATGAGTTGTTCATCTGGTGCTTTTAACGTTTTATATTAAGATTTTTAGGTGAATCAACCTAAAAATGCTTATTTTAAACTACTCATTACCTGAAGTAGGACGACGACGCGGTGCACTGTTACCACCGTCACGACGTGGGCCGCGGGACTGACCATCACGGCTTGGGCCATTACGATCGCCACGACCTGCTCCGCCACCGAATGAACGACGATCGCCATTCGAAGATGGACGACGATCACCACCACCAGCACCAGCACCGCCGCCATCACGACGACCACCGCCACGGCGTGGTTCACTTGCTGGTGCATCACCAACAAACTGCATATTCAACGGCTTGTTAAGTACACGAGTCTTGGTAAAGTGCTGCAACAGATCGGAAGGCATGCCTTTTGGCAGCTCAATCGTTGAGTGAGTAGCATACAATTTGATGTTACCGATATAACGGCTGCTGATATCACCTTCATTGGCAATAGCACCAACAATATGACGCACTTCAACACCATCATCACGGCCAACTTCAATGCGGTACATATCCATTTCACCCACCTCACGGCGTTCGCGACGAGGTGCTGCATCACGGTCACCGCCGCGCTCATTACGTCCATCACGCTCACGACGACCAAAGCGATCGTTACTACGATCGTCACGGTCACGAGGTTCACGACGCGGACGACGATCGGCTGGTGCATCCGGTGGCAGAATCAATGGACGTTCGCCCTGTGCCATTTTCAGCAGAGCCGCTGCCAATGTTTCGATATCCTGCTCTTCAGCTGGCTGTAGTTTAGCCAGCAGCGCACGATACTGATCCAGATCGCTGCTCTCTAACTGCTGACTCACACGCGTGGCAAACTTCTCTAAACGACGCTTGCTTAACAGATCGCCAGATGGCAGGTCCACTTCAGGAATGGAGATCTTCATCGTGCGTTCGATATTACGCAGTAAGCGACGCTCACGGTTCTCAACGAATAACAGCGCACGTCCTGCACGACCTGCACGGCCAGTACGGCCAATACGGTGCACGTAGGATTCTGAATCCATCGGGATATCGTAGTTAACCACTAAGCTGATGCGCTCAACGTCCAAGCCGCGAGCGGCAACGTCAGTTGCGATCAGGATATCCAGACGACCATTCTTCAGTCGTTCCAGCGTTTGCTCACGCAGCGCTTGGTTCATATCACCATTCAATGCAGCACTGTTATAGCCGCTACGCTCTAAAGCTTCAGCAACTTCTAACGTGGCATTCTTGGTACGCACGAAAATGATCGCAGCGTCAAAATCTTCCGCTTCCAGGAAACGAACCAGCGCCTCATTCTTACGCATACCGTAAACGGTCCAGTAACTCTGACTAATGTCAGGTCTGGTCACCACGTTAGACTGGATACGAACTTCTTGTGGATCGCGCATAAAGCGACGCGTAATACGACGGATCGCTTCAGGCATGGTCGCAGAGAATAGAGCGGTCTGATGTTCAGCCGGAATCTGCGCCATAATCGTTTCAACATCTTCAATGAAGCCCATACGTAACATTTCGTCGGCTTCATCCAGAACCAGACCTTTCAATTTAGACAGGTCTAAGGTTCCACGCTTCAGGTGGTCTAACAGGCGGCCTGGGGTACCCACGACAATTTGTGGTCCTTGACGCAAAGCACGTAATTGAACGTCATAACGCTGGCCACCATAAAGGGCCACGACGCGCACGCCTGACATGTGTTTAGCATATTCGGTGCAGGCTTCTGCTACCTGAACGGCTAATTCACGGGTTGGTGCTAATACTAAAACCTGCGGGCAGGCCATATCAGCTTGAATATTGTTAAGGAACGGCAATGCGAATGCCGCTGTTTTACCGCTACCGGTTTGCGCCATACCTAATACATCGCGACCGCCCAGCAGGTGGGGAATACAAGCCGACTGAATCGGGGATGGTTTTTCATAACCCATATCGGTCAGTGCTTTTAATAAAGGTGCTGATAAGCCTAAATCAGCAAAAGAGGTTTCTATCTCAGACATGTACACGTGCCTCACTAAAAATGGCGGCCAGTCTACATACCTTATTGAGAAAATACTCAGTGATTTTCATTTAAAAGTGTGAACCAGCTCAAATTAGATTAAAAAACGAACAGAAAAACCGCCCTTGTAAGTAGAACCTACTTAGCAAGGTCGTTTAGACGTATTCGTCAGTCTATTTTTTATCCGATTCTGATAGGTCGTCTTGTTCTAGCCCAAACAAGGCTAATTCCAACAGTGCATAGCGGTGCTCAACAAAGTTATGTACATTGTTGGCAACCGTCAGTTTGAACAACGCCACGGCGGTGTTCTTGTCCCCCAGACTCAGGTAATACTTACCTAAATAGAAGTCAGTTTCACTGAGATGCTCAGCGAGCGAAGTGTTATCCGTTGCTTCTTCCTGTAGGCGAGTAATCAGCGTTTTTTCGCTAATCTTGCCAAGGTAGAATTCCACTATATTCCAGCCCCACGTTCCTTTTTCAGCTTTGGCGTAACGCTCTTCAAGCGCTCTTTTTGCCTTGTCTGAATCAATCTCTTTTTCGGCTAAATATAGCCATAGAGATCGGAAAGGATCGTTAGGGTCGTCATGATAAAACGCCTGCAGATCATCCTGCGCTAAAAAGTAGCGACCGCCATAATATAAGGCAATCCCTCGGTTTAAACGCGCATAGTTATAAGTTGGATCAAGCTCTAATACAGAATCAAACGCATCATAAGCAGCATCAAAGTTGCCACCCTGCGTCAGATATATTCCCAAGTAGTTAAATGCTTCTGGAATATCAGGACGAATCATTAACGCCTGCGAAAAGTCGTTTCGCGCCAGTGCCCGTAGTCCAAGACTATCGAACAACACACCGCGTTCGTACAATAGCTGCGCTCGCTCATCACCTGATAATACTTGGCTCGCAAGGATCTGTTCCATACGTGCCAACATCACTTCCTGTTGCAGCGTCGGCTGCAATGGAATTGCCAAAACGCCATATTTACGCCCTTCAAGGCTGCTGCATCCTGTTAACAGGATGGCTGTTGCAACGATGTAGCACCAGCGTAAAATAGGCTTCATTTCAACTCCCGAAGACAAACATGGGATAGGTATCCTACCATCCACTTGTTTTTACACAAGAACTCCCTGTCCCAGTCATACAATCGGTGCTTTATCATCTTCAATAAAGCACCGTGTCATTGCTTACGGCTACAGTAGCGACCGCAATTACTCTTCGGATGCAGCTGGCGCGTCCTGAGCTGGTGCATTCGCTTCTTTAATGCTTAAGCGAATACGGCCCTGACGGTCAACTTCCATCACTTTAACCTGAACTTCCTGACCCATTTGCAGGTAGTCAGATACTTTCTCTACGCGCTTGTCAGCGATTTGAGAAATATGTACTAAACCTTCTTTACCACCAACGATAGAAACGAAGGCACCGAAGTCAACAATACGAGTAACCTTACCAGCATACACGCGATTCACTTCAACATCAGCGGTGATCTCTTCGATACGGCTGATAGCATGTTTCGCTTTGTCGCCGTCAGTCGCTGCAATCTTCACTGTACCGTCATCTTCAATTTCAATGGTAGTGCCAGTTTCTTCAGTCAGTGCACGAATAACCGCACCACCTTTACCGATCACATCCTTGATTTTCTCAGGGTTGATCTTGATGGTGTGAATACGTGGAGCAAACTGGGAAATATCACCGCGCGGTGCAGAAATCGCCTGTTCCATCACGCCAAGAATGTGCAAACGTGCACCCTTAGCCTGACTCAGAGCCGCTTTCATGATCTCGCGAGTAATACCTTCAATTTTGATGTCCATTTGCAGAGCAGAAATACCTTCACGGCTACCGGCTACTTTAAAGTCCATATCGCCCAGATGATCTTCATCACCCAGAATATCAGACAGAACAACAAAGTTTGTCTCGTCTTTAACCAGACCCATTGCGATACCCGCAACGGCAGCTTTAATCGGTACACCTGCATCCATCAGAGCCAGTGATGCGCCACATACGGAAGCCATCGACGATGAACCGTTAGATTCAGTAATTTCTGATACCACACGAACGGTATATGGGAAATCAGCCTGATCTGGCATCACTGCCAGCACGCCGCGCTTCGCTAAACGACCGTGACCAATTTCACGACGCTTAGGTGAACCCACCATACCGGTTTCCCCTACGGAGTACGGAGGGAAGTTGTAGTGGAACAGGAAGCTGTCGGTACGTTCACCGGTCAGTTCATCGATGTTCTGAGCATCGCGAGCCGTACCTAGGGTAGCAACAACCAGCGCCTGAGTTTCACCACGAGTAAACAGAGCAGAACCATGGGTGCGAGGTAATACGCCAGTACGCACATCCAGACCGCGAATCATATCTTTTTCACGACCGTCGATACGTGGCTCACCGCGTAATACGCGACTACGAACAACATTCTTCTCGATGCTGCTCAGCATATCGCCGACTTCGCTTTGGTTTAAATCAGGATTGCCAGCAATCAACGCTTCGATAACGTCAGTTTTGATAACGCCGATTTGTGCATAACGCTCTTGCTTATCGGTGATACGGTAAGCATCACCTAAACGGCCAGCGGCCAGCGCTTCAACCTGTGCATATAGCGCCTGATTGATTTCAGGTGACTGCCATTCCCACTTCGGTTTACCTGCTTCAGCAACCAGCGCATTGATGTTATCAATAACGATCTGCTGTTGTTCATGACCGAACATCACCGCACCGAGCATTTGCTCTTCGCTCAGGAGTTCAGCTTCTGATTCAACCATCAGAACCGCACTTTGAGTACCAGCAACAACCAGATCCAGACGGCTTTCTTTCAGCTCATCCATGGTTGGGTTCAGTACATATTGATCGTTAATGAAACCAACGCGGGCTGCACCAATAGGACCGTTAAATGGAATACCTGACAGCGACAGGGCAGCTGAGGTACCAATCATGGCCACGATATCCGGGCTAACTTGTGGATTCACAGAAACAACGGTAGCGATAACCTGAACTTCATTCAGGAAACCTTCAGGGAACAGTGGACGAACAGGACGGTCAATCAAACGCGCGATCAGCGTTTCACCTTCGCTAGGACGACCTTCACGACGGAAGAAGCCACCAGGGATACGGCCGGCAGCATAAGTACGCTCTTGATAATTTACGGTTAGTGGGAAGAAACTTTGACCTTCTTTGGCTTTTTTCGCCCCAACAACGGTAACAAATACCGCGGTGTCATCAACATTAACCATTACAGCGGCAGTTGCCTGACGCGCCATCATACCGGTTTCTAACGTCACGGTATGTTGACCATATTTGAATTTACGAACGATCGGATTCAGCAAACGATTTTCCTTCATTTTTATGATTAGCCAGCCGGGCATCTTTGCCGGCAGCGGGCTCACTTTAACTTACTCTTCTGACTGCATCCTCGCGACTAATGAAAATATTGTTTAACTAACAAACGACGCCATCACTTTTAATGGCAATTATTGTCAATACTTTCATTAGCCGCGCGAACCTCTGCACCAGAAGCCCCCAAGAACTCATGTTCTATGATACTGCTATTTATCATCTAATCCTAGAAGAAAGGGGCCATAATTGGCCCCTTTCTCCTGAAACTCATCGACTTAGCGACGCAGACCCAGACTGGCAATCAGTTGAGTATAACGTGAGCTGTCTTTACGCTTCAGATAGTCCAGCAACTTACGGCGCTGAGAAACCATGCGCAGTAGACCACGACGGCTGTGGTGATCTTTTTTGTGCTCGGAGAAGTGACCTTGCAGGTGATTGATTTGTGCAGTCAGCAGAGCAACCTGTACTTCAGGTGAACCGCTGTCGTTTGCACCACGACCATACTCAGCAACGATTTTAGCTTTCGCTTCAACGCTTAGAGACATTATAGAACTCCAATTCTTGGGAATAAACAAAACAGGCGCCGATCTCTAATTCAGCCACCCAATACATAAGCCGACGTATACTACTCCGCTCCCCGCCAGATAGCAAGAGAACCGCCTTAGTCCCGGCCAAATAAATTTAGTCAACCGGGTAAGGGAAACGCCCCAAAGGCTTATGTATTCTGGTTAGTATAGTCAATAAATCCATATTAAGAAAAAAGCGTAACAAATAGCCACAAAAAACCATCACTTGCCGCTTTTAATCCAACAGGTTGGCGGGTATTATCTATCGCTCCCTGATATCTGCTATTGGTGGATTTTTGTCAGGGAACCATTGGCCTAAAAAAACTAAAGATAAATTTATTATTAATATGGATTTGGTCAATACTTTGAGTTGACCATAAACTCCTTAAGGAAAGAGAAACATATAATGACTCAACAACAAGACCCACATAATCCCTACACTCCTCCAGAATCCAGCGTTGATGACGTAGCTGTCGCGACCAATAATGAAAACGAAGTCTTTGTACCCGGCGGTCAAGCTGTTCCTGCTGGCGAAGGCGTAAACTGGATCGGCCAGGCATGGAACTTCATGAAACCTAAATTAGGTATGTGGGTTCTGTTAGGCGTGATTCTGTTCGTTATCATGATGATTATCCAGTTCATTCCATTTTTGAATATTCTGGCAACGCTGATCATGCCGGTGTTTATCGGCGGCATTATGGCACTGTGTGAAAAACAGCGTACTACTGGTGAATTCGATCTCGGTCTGCTTTTCTCTGGTTTCCAGAAGAACGCAGGTTCACTGATTGGCGTTGGCGCAGTCATGTTCGGTGTGATGATTTTGTCCCTCATCGTCATGTTCGTGGTGGGTGGTAGCGCATTGTTTGCTTTAGCCATGAGTGCTGAAACTGGAAGCGACCCATCAATGGCATTAACCGGTGCCAGCACAGGTATGATGTTCTTAGCCTTCCTGCTAATGTTTGTTATTTACATGGTAGGTTACGCGTTAACCTGGTTTGCTCCTGCTTTAATCGTTATTCATAACCTGACTCTGGGTCAGGCTATTTCGATGAGCCTGTCTGCGGTTAAGAAAAATATCCTACCTGGTCTGCTGTACTTCATTGTACTGGGTATCGTTATGACGATTTCAGTGTTGCCTTTAGGTTTAGGTCTGTTAATTACTATGCCTCTCATGTTGGCAACCTACTACACCAGCTACCGTAGTCTGTTTATTGCTAACGCCAAGCAATAATTAAGAGATAAAGCCGGGTACGTTGCCCGGCTTTAATATTCTATGCTGGATACCGTTTGTGATATTACTACCCCCGAGTTAATTGAAATCCGCTTACATCCCGCCGGATTTTTACCTCGCGGTTTTGCCTTTCTGATCGATACTGCTCTACGCTGGTGCCTTATCGCTCTGATTGCGATCCCGACACTTATGTTTGATGACGTTGGTCTTGGCCTGTTTTTAATTTGCCTCTTCTTAATTGAGTGGTTTTACCCGGTGTTTTTTGAAGTGTTATTTAACGGAAAAACCCCCGGTAAACGCCTGCTTGGTCTGAAAGTCATACACGATAACGGAACACCTATTGGCCTGAGTGCCTCGATTATCCGTAATTTCCTACGCTTCGCTGACTTTTTCCCGTTGTTCTATCTTTTTGGCCTGATATCGATGTTGGTTAATAAACAATTTCGTCGTCTGGGAGATATTGTCGCCGGCACACTGGTTGTTTATAGCGTTCCTTACACCGCTAAGTTTACCGTTCCTGAAGCTACGCCCATTCCGCCTGATTTCCCACTATCAAGAGAAACCCAAAAAATCGTGGTGACATTTGCGGAACGAACGCCCGGCTTAACCAAACCGCGTCAGGAAGAATTGGCTGCGCTGCTACCTACGCTGTCCCAGACATCCCATACCGAAGAACCTCAGGGAGCAACCCGGTTGATCGGCATCGCCAACTTTTTAATAGGTCGTAAGCCATGAAGCAGGAGCGCTTTGAGGTACTACATCAGGTTGAATGGACGGCTTTTGAGAACTGGCTTAACTATCGTCAAAAGCCGATAAAAAATTATGATGCTCAAACAGCGCAATCCATTTTTGCCAATCATGATATGCCCCACCGCTACCGCAATATTTGCCAACATCTGGCCATTGCCCGTGACCGAGGCTATAGCCTGCTGTTAATCGATCGACTACACAATATGGTGCAGCAGGGTCACGATATTCTTTACAGTGCCAACAGCGGCCTTAGCCAAAGAATGATGAATTATGCCGCTGGGGGATTTGCTGCCGACCTGCGGGCCAATCTACGCTGGGTGATGCTATCCATGTTTCTGATTATGGCACCCTGGATCATTATGATGATTGTCGTGCGATTATGGCCCGACTTTATCTATGTGATTATGTCACCGGATAGCGTGTATCAGATGGATGAAATGTACAGCGGTGATGATGCTTTTGACTATGGTGCCAGCATTCTTCGTGATGCCGGTTCCAACTGGAAAATGTTCGGCTTCTATATTTACAACAATATTAGTATCGCTTTTCAGGCCTTTGCTGGCGGATTGCTGGCCGGATTAGGCACGATTTATACCCTAATATTTAACGGCGTACATATGGGGGCCGTTGAAGCTCGCCTGATCAATATTGGTGCTGGCCGCAACTTCTACTCTTTTGTCAGCGGCCATAGTGCTTTTGAAATTGGCGGTATTATCATTTCTGGCGCAACAGGGCTAAAACTGGGCTGGAGTTTAATCGTTCCCGGTCGTCTAAGCCGTCCCGATTCTCTGAGAATCACCGCCCGTTCAGTATTAGGCCTGCTCTGCGGTAGCGGAGTTATGCTCTTAATCGCAGCGATGATTGAAGCATTCTGGTCACCCCATAACTTCCCACTCGCCATTAAAATTGGCGCAGGCCTATTCAACCTACTGTTGTTGTTAGGCTATTTTATCTTTACAGGGCGTCGCCATGCAGCTTGAACGTTTAGCCATTGTACTGCGCCCCAGACACGCTAATGAAGCCATCGATCTTGGTGTTAGAATGGCCATGCACTGGTTTAAGCCACTGTATGGAGCCTGGTTCTGTTTTACTCTACCGGTTTTGGCTATCCTGTTCAGCCTGACTTACTGGAGTAGCAACAGTTACCTTTTACTCTATCTGCTGGTTTGGTGGATCAAACCAATGTTCGATCGGATAGCGCTGTTTGTCATTAGTCGTGCAGTATTTGGTGACGCACCAACCATTCGCCAGAGTATGCGGGCGATCCCTACACTGCTGTTTAAAACCCGACTATTTCGTGCCTTAACTTGGGCTCGCTTTACCCCCTATCGTTCCCTCACGCTGCCGGTTGATGTACTGGAAGGTGTAAAGGGGCGCAATGCCAGAATCAGACGCCGTTCTATTTCCAGCTATATCGGGATTAACGCCATTATTTTGACCCTCTATGGCATCATTATTGAGCAGATTTTCCCAATTTGTGCGATGGCATTTCTGGCCATGCTCTCCATTGATAGCAATGGTTTCAGTGATGATCTGTTTGATACCTTGACCTTCAACGACTTTAGCTACCTGAGTCAGCTCTCTCTGGGTCTGTACACGCTGGGCATCTTATTGTGGGAACCGATTTATGTTGCCGCTGGCTTTTCTCTCTACTTAAAAAGACGCAGTGATATTGAAGCCTGGGACATTGAGTTACAGTTTCGAAAAACAGAGAAAAAGCGCCACAGCACCACTTCCAGCCTATTTGGTGCCCTGTTTGCCGTTATAACTTTCGGCTTAATGATGCAACCAGCACCATCCCATGCGGGTGAACAATCACTCCGTCAGGAAGCGATTATTCAGGCCCCCGACAGGCTGAATAATATCCTGCAACAGTCGGAGTACGGCGGAAAAACCACCGAAAAAAGCCTGAAATTCTCTGATGAGAAAGAAAAGCCCAAAAAGGAAAAAACCAAGTCGCCCAATAAACCGACGAGCATTAACACTGGCTCAGCCTTTAATGGTGTAGCGAATGTCGGCCAGGGATTCCTTTGGTTTGTACTGGCGTTAGCCATTGCGGTCATTGTTTATCTGATTATTATTCGTTTACCGGTTATTCAGACGAAAAGAAAAACATCGGAGAAACCTCCGGCGCAAATTGCAGGTCTGGATATTCAACCAGAATCCTTACCTGAAAATATCGCCGAAGTTGCTTTAGCCATGATTCGTTCAGGAGATTTGCGTTCTGCCCTCAGCCTCTTGTTTCGCGGTTCCCTCTCGGTACTGGCTCATCGCGATCGCGTGCTGTTTCGCTCATCGGATACCGAGCAGGACTGCATCAGACTGGTTAAACGCGCCAACCTGAGCAGCAGCGCTTTCTTTATCCAGCTCACCCAGCTTTGGCTAGCTCAGGCCTACGCTCACCGTTCACCGGATCTTGCCCGCTTAGAGCAACTGTGTCTTGAATGGCCGACTCACTACGATCATCAATCTCAGTGGGAGGCGAGCTAATCATGGCAAAAGGACATGTCAGAGAAGGCTCCAACGTTGGTGCCGTTATTATTATTTTGGTCGCCCTGTTAGCTATTTTAGCGCTCTATCTCTACAGCAAACTTGAATGGGTAGAGAAAACGGTCACGATTCCGCCGAGCCTGAAAGTAACCAGTAACCGTTACTACACGGCGGAACAGTTGCTGAGTAAATCTGGTTTTCAGGTTAAAACTATCGGTGACACACTGGCCTTGGGTAAACTGCCGCAAAATGCGACCTTAGTGTTGTTTAACGTTGATTTACTGAAAGAGCCCTCTCAAAAACTCAAACTGATGAAATGGGTTCAGGCAGGCGGTCATCTTGTTCTATCACCGCGTTCTGATGAACACAGTATTGAGCTGCAAGAGCTATTTGATATCTATCTTGATGATGAGTGTGATGACGCCGATGACGAATGTCAGCAAGAGCTGTCGGAAACACAGGCTAAAAAAGATCGGCAAGATCAAGACGAGGTTGAACAAAATCGCGCCAATAGTGACAGGTCCAATATTGTCTTTGAAAAAGACAAAATGGTCGCCGCCATGCGCGAAACCAATCGTTTTTATGTTGATGGGCAAACAATAGAATCGGTGATGGCATCCGCTAAAAGCGACTGGGAAATCATAAGTCGTTTTCAGTTTGATAAAGGCTTCGTGACCGTTGTTCCCCTGCATTTATTCACTAACGCCAACATCAAGAAATATGACCACAGCAAATTGTGGATACATATGGCTACACTACCAAACAGGGACGATACCGTTTATCTGGTTCGTTATGTGACTTTTCCTAATCTAATGCGCTGGTTGGTTGAAAACGCCTTTTACTCATTGCTGGCGTTTGGGCTCTGCATTCTATTGGTACTTTGGCGTTATATTCCGCGTTTTGGTGCGCTTATTCCAACACCGCCGCCGATTCGCCCAAGTTTAACCGAGCACTTGAAAGCAGTTTCAGAGTTCCATTTACAAAATCGTGACTACATCAGACTGATTACACCGCTGAGGGAAGAGGTTCTGCGACTGCTGCAACCGCTGAGAATACACCATCCCGGTAGCCGCAGTGACGCCCATCTAATTGAACAAATTACCCATTATGATATGGATTTAATTACTCAGGCACTTGAGGCTGATATACAACAACTTAACCAATTTACTCAGTGCGCCCAAACCTTATGCCTACTGATCGATCGCTTAAACTCACTGCAAAGCAGTACGAGTAGGAGACTAAATTATGGAATTTAACTCAACGGATAACTTTTTTTCTACTACCTCTGCGGTAGCCTCTGTCCCCACTTCAGCACAGGAAGCCTCTGAAGTTATACAGCGTATCCAGAGTCAGATTAGTCAGGTTTTTATCGGCCAGAGCCATGTGGTTGAGCAGATTCTCTGTGCACTGCTGGCCGGTGGTCACGTGCTACTAGAAGGCGTTCCCGGACTGGGCAAAACGCTTCTCGCCAAAGCATTGGCGCAAGCCTGTGCTTGTCACTCATCCAGAATCCAGTTTACGCCTGACCTGATGCCTGCCGACGTTACCGGCCATATGTTTTATGACATGAAAGCTGCTGAGTTTGTGGTACGCCGTGGGCCGGTCTTTACTAACCTGATGCTGGCCGATGAAATTAACCGGGCACCGGCTAAAACACAGGCAGCTCTACTGGAAGTCATGCAGGAAGGGCAAGTCACTATTGAGGGGGAAACCGCTCAGCTAACGCCACCATTCCTGGTGATTGCCACCCAAAACCCGATAGAGCAAGACGGTACCTATGCGTTACCGGAAGCTCAGCTAGACCGATTCCTGCTGCATGTGATGTTCGACTATCCTACTGAAGCAGAAGAGCGTGAGCTGGTCTCTGCCAGTACCTTTGAGCGCGTTGGTGACCGATTAGAAGTTGATAAAATTGAGCCCGTAGCCAGCCCGGAAGTGATTATTGCCTTACAAAAAATTACTGCCAGCATTCAGGTGGATGACAGCGTGCTGGATTACGCCTTGCGTATTGTTAGAGCTACGCGTAACTGGCCGGGTATCAGCACCGGTGCCGGCCCTCGCGGTGGTATTGCGTTAATTCGTACCGCTCGAGCCAGTGCTATCTTAGCCGGACGCGATTTTGTCACGCCAGACGATGTTAAACAGCAAGCCATTCCTACCTTGCGTCATCGTATCGCTCTGTCTCCTGATGCGGAGATTGAAGGTCTGACAGAAGAACATATTCTGAACCGACTGCTGGAACAGATTGAGGCACCACGCAGATGATTCTGCCCGCTCGCAGATTGTTGATCGTCGCTGCCCTTTGGTTTACAGGGTCGATTGCTGCCGCCATCATACCGTCATGGTTATCCATCTGGTTAATTATCGGTGGGGTAGCCCTGTTGCTTCTCACCGTTGATGCAGCTCGACTATACCGCCAGCCGCTACCAGAAGTTCAGCGAGAAGTGGCCAGTAGCCTTCCTCAAACCGTATGGTGTGATGTAAAACTGAATATCACCACTTCGGTTGAACAAGGCCAAAAAATTCAGTTGAAAGACTCGCCGCCGGAAAAATGCGAATACCGCGATCAAACCATCAATGTGACGTTAATCGCCCACAAACTATCGCAGATTGTTTACCGTATAAAACCATTAATGCGTGGCGATCTGTCATTTGGTCAGGTTCATCTACGCCTCAGTTCCCCATGGCAGCTATGGCAGCGTCAGGAGTTGGTCGGTAAAGCACAAAAAATCAGTATTTTTCCTAACTTTGCCCCTATCACTCAAATGGCGTTGCAAACGACTATTACTCAGGCCGGGATGGGATTCCACAAATACCGCAAGCGTGGACAGGGTATGGAGTTTGAGCAACTGCGAGAATATCGTAGTGGTGATGCCATGCGTCAGATCGACTGGAAGGCCACGACCCGCATGAGGAAAATGATCTCACGGGAATATCAGGATGAACGTAACCAGCGAATTCTGATTATGCTGGACTGCGGCCGCCGTATGGGCGCTAGTGAAGGTGAGCTTACTCACTTCGACCATGCGCTGGATGCCGTGCTGCTATTATCCTACGTGGGTCTACGTTACGATGATTCCGTCGGTTTACTGGCCTTCGGCGGTTCGGATCGCTATTTACCGCCAGTTCGTTCAGTTAATGGTATTAACCGGGTATTACATGAAGTCTATGATCTACAACCTTCGCTGCACAGCAGTGACTTTGAAGTTGCAGCCCAATCGTTAATCGCCCGTGAACGTAAACGCTCTCTGGTGGTGCTATTTACTAATTTGCGGGATGAAGATGAACAAAGCCTTCAATCTGCCGTCAAGTTGTTGAGTAAACGTCATCTGGTTTTGGTGGCCAGCCTAAGGGAAGCTGAACTGGATAAAGCCTCATCTATTGCCATTACCAATCAGCAAGATGCCGCCCTTAGAGCAGCCAGCGCCAACTATCAGGCCAAGCGTCAGGCGGTTCTCACTCGTCTACGCAGTGCTGGCATATTATGTCTGGATGTTCAGCCTCAACAGTTAGCGGTAGAAAGCGTCAACCGTTATCTGGCGATTAAAGCGGCAGGTAAGCTTTAGGTTTTTTTGAGATGATTGGCATAAAGACAAAATCCCCGCTTTCGCGGGGATTTCGGGAATAAAGTCGGGATGATAATACCAGTTTCAACAATAACTATTCGGCTGGCTGTTCTACCACTAAACGACGGGGAGCGACTCGGCCATCATCGTCAATTTTTCCGACGCCGATAAACTCTCTTTCATCACCAACGGTGATGCGTACCAGACCACTGCTAGGTGCGCCGGCAACCTGTACCGCCTGCCCTTGTTTAACATACACGCCCATCACCGGCAGTAGGTTAACTTCAGGAAAATCAGCAACCGCACTATCCATCGGTAGTAAGAACGGATCCAACTCAGCCACCGGGGAACGTTCTTCCGCCAGTGCATCACTCTGAATCTGTTGAAGTTGTTCTAACGTTACCATTCTTTCTGTCGGGTAGTCTGCAACGTTCAAACGTCTTAAATAAATAACGTGAGCACCACAACCAAGCAATTCGCCGAGATCGTCAATGATGGTACGAATATACGTCCCTTTAGAGCAGTGAATTTCCAACTCCAGCTCATTGTCTTGCCAACGAATAAACTTCAATTCATAAACGGTAATCTTGCGCGACTCGCGCGGTACTTCGATACCCGCTCTGGCATATTCATACAGGGGTTTACCCTGATATTTTAATGCAGAATACATGGAAGGAACCTGATCGGTTTCACCACGAAACTGAGCTAACGCAGTATCTAAACTGGCCTGCGTAAAGTTGACCGGACGTTCAGCGATCACTTCACCATCAGAGTCCGAAGTATTGGTTCTCTGACCTAAGCGAGCAATCACCCGATAGCGCTTATCCGCATCCAATAAAAACTGGGAGAACTTGGTTGCTTCCCCAAGACAAATCGGCAGCATACCGGTAGCTAAAGGATCTAAAGCTCCGGTATGGCCCGCTTTGTTAGCATTATAAATGCGTTTTACTTTCTGCAGGACATCGTTGGAGCTCATGCCCGTCGGCTTATCCAGTAATAATACGCCGTGAATATCACGGCCGCGACGACGAGGACGACCCATTACGCGTTGTCCTCATCCTCACCTGCCGCAGCGCGACGTTCAGCATCATTTTTGACTACGCTGGTAACCAGGTTAGACATACGCATACCTTCTACCAGAGAGTTGTCATAAGCAAACGTTAACTCAGGAATCACCCGTAAACGCATCGCTTTGCCCAATAATGAGCGCACAAAACCCGCGGCATCTTGCAATGCTTTCAGACCAGCTTTAATCGACTCTTCATCGTTATCATTTAGAAAAGTAACGAATACTTTCGCATACGCTAAATCCCGTGAAACTTCTACGCCGGAAACCGTCGCCATACCAATACGCGGATCTTTGACCTCACGCTGTAAAATAATGGCGATCTCTTTTTGCATTTCCTGCGCAACGCGCTGAGTACGGCTAAATTCTCTTGCCATAATATATTCTCCAATAATGAGGGGGGCATAAAGGCCCCCCGCATAGATACTGCTTTAAGTGACAAGCCTTAAGCGATAGTACGCTTAACCTCGATAACTTCAAACACTTCGATCATGTCACCAACGCGTACGTCGTTATAGTTCTTAACGCCGATACCACATTCCATACCGTTACGCACTTCGCTGGCATCATCTTTAAAGCGACGCAGGGATTCCAGCTCGCCTTCATAGATAACCACGTTGTCGCGCAGTACACGAATTGGGCTGTGACGCTTAACGATACCTTCAGTCACCATACAACCAGCAATTGAACCAAACTTCGGTGAACGGAATACGTCACGTACTTCAGCCAGACCAATAATTTGCTGTTTGTATTCTGGTGCCAACATACCGCTCATGGCCTGTTTAACTTCGTCAATCAGGTCATAGATAACAGAGTAGTAACGTAGATCCAGGCTTTCAGCCTCAACCACTTTACGCGCAGATGCATCGGCACGTACGTTAAAGCCCAGTAGAATCGCGTTAGATGCCGCAGCCAGCGTGGCGTCAGTTTCAGTAATACCACCTACGCCAGAACCAACAATCTTCACTTTCACTTCATCAGTAGAAAGACGCAGTAATGATTCGGTAATCGCTTCGGTAGAACCCTGAACGTCTGCTTTCAGCACGATATTCAGTTCAGAAACATCACCTTCTTCCATGTTAGCAAACATGTTTTCCAGCTTAGATTTCTGCTGACGAGCCAGCTTCACTTCACGGAATTTACCCTGACGATAAAGCGCTACTTCACGTGCTTTCTTCTCATCACGCACCACAGTGGCTTCATCACCCGCAGCCGGTACGGCTGACAGACCCAGAATTTCTACCGGAATAGATGGACCCGCCTCGGTGATTTCCTGACCAACCTGGTCGCGCATCGCACGAACACGGCCGTACTCGAAACCACAAAGAACGATATCGCCTTTATGTAGCGTACCTTCCTGAACCAGAACCGTAGCCACAGGACCACGACCTTTATCCAGGAATGATTCGATAACAACGCCGCTTGCCATACCATCGCGCACCGCTTTCAGTTCCAGAACTTCAGCCTGTAGCAGGATAGCATTCAGCAAATCATCAATACCGGTACCCACTTTAGCGGAAACAGGGATAAACTGAGTATCACCGCCCCACTCTTCTGGCAGTACGTTGTATTGAGACAACTCATTCTTCACGCGATCCATATCCGCTTCCGGCTTATCGATCTTGTTCACCGCAACCACGATCGGTACCTTAGCGGCTTTAGCATGTTGAATAGCTTCAATAGTTTGTGGCATCACGCCATCGTCGGCCGCAACCACCAGAACCACGATATCCGTAGCCTGAGCACCACGAGCACGCATTGACGTAAACGCGGCGTGTCCTGGAGTATCCAGGAAAGTAATCATGCCGTTGTCTGTTTCAACGTGATAAGCACCAATGTGCTGAGTAATACCGCCCGCTTCGCCAGAGGCGACTTTGGTTGAACGGATATAGTCCAGCAGCGAGGTTTTACCGTGGTCAACGTGACCCATGATGGTCACAACCGGTGCACGTGGCTCCAGTGACGCATCGATATCACGATCGCTCATCAGCGCTTCTTCCAGCTCGTTCTCACGGCGTAGAATAACTTTGTGGCCCATTTCTTCAGCAACCAGCTGCGCAGTTTCCTGATCAATAACTTGGTTGATGGTTGCCATGGCACCCAGCCTCATCATGGTTTTAATAACCTGAGAGCCTTTTACTGCCATTTTGTTAGCCAGTTCAGCAACGGTAATGGTTTCACCGATGATAACGTCACGGTTAACTACCTGAGCAGGCTTATTAAAGCTATGCTGCAGTGTACTTGGCTTACGCTTACCTTTACCACCACGGGTAACGGCGCGAGCCTCTTCACGGTCGGCTTTAGACTCAGAAAGTTTATTCCCTTTCTTCGGCTTACCGGACTTACCACCGCGGGCGCGACGTTCACCTTCAACTTTACGGTCGTTCTCATCTTCCGCTTCACGCGCATGATGAGAGGTAGTAACGTGATAATCGGTCACATCTTCTACCGGTTCAGCCGCCCAACGGCCTTCATTTTCTTCTGCCATTTTACGTGCTTCTTCTACTATACGCTTAGCTTCTTCTTCAACCTTACGCTGCATTTCTTCTTCCGCTTTACGCTTCAGTTCTGCTGCTTCGGCTTCACGACGGGCTTTGTCCGTCTGAGCTGGTTTTTCAGTTTTAGCATTCGCGTTAGCAGCAGCTGGCTTAGTATTTGCAGCCGCTTTCGCTTTCTCTTCTGCCGCTTTTTTAGCAGCAGCTTCGCGCTTAGCTTTCTCTTCTGCATCACGCTTAGCCTGCTCTTCAGCAGCGCGTTTGGCTAGTTCTTCAGCCTCGCGTTTTGCCTGCTCTTCGGCTTCACGTGCTGCCTGGGCTTCAGCTTCTTGAGCTTCCTGTGAATCACGATTCACATAAGTACGCTTCTTACGCACTTCAATCTGCACAGATTTGCTTTTGCCACCGGTGCTTGGAATGCTCAGTGTGCTACGAGTCTTACGCTGTAGCGTAAGTTTACTTGGCGCACCACCATGTTCATGGTTTAAGTGGGCCAGTAATGTTTCTTTTTCCTGCTGGGTCACAGAGTCCGACGCAGACTTTTTAATGCCTGCATCAGCAAACTGCTGCAGCAGGCGGTCTACCGGAGTTTGAATCTCTTCGGCCAGCGATTTAATGGTTACTTCTGACATGCTGTTCCTTCCTGCTACAGTGATTACTCTTGATCGCCAAACCAACAGATATTGCGGGCAGCCATAATTAGCTCACCGGCCTTCTCACTCGTCAGGCCATCAATATCTGTTAAATCGTCAACACCTTGCTCAGCAAGGTCTTCTAACGTACAAACGCCTTTTGCAGCAAGTTTATACGCCATAGAACGATCAAGATTAGGCAGATTCAATAAATCCTCTGCCGGCTTGTTGTCGCCAAGGCTCTCTTCCTGCGCTAATGCCAGCGTAGTTAACGCATTCTTAGCACGGGTGCGTAACGCTTCAATAGTGTCTTCATCCAGACCGTCGATTTCCAACAGTTCTTTCACTGGCACATAAGCCAGCTCTTCTAAGGATGAGAAACCTTCTTGAACCAGTACCGTAGCGAAATCTTCATCGATGTCCAGATGTTTGGTAAAGGTATCAATAGCAGCGTACGTTTCTGCCTGATGTTTTGCTTGTAACTCTTCGGTAGTCATCACATTCAGTTCCCAGCCGGTAAGCTGAGCTGCTAAACGAACGTTCTGACCATTACGACCAATCGCCTGTGCCAGATTGCTGGCTTCAACGGCGATATCCATGGTATGTCTATCTTCATCTACGACGATAGAGGCCACGTCAGCGGGAGCCATCGCATTAATAACAAACTGCGCTGGGTTATCGTCCCACAGCACGATATCAATACGCTCACCGCCTAATTCACCGGAAACCGCCTGCACGCGCGCACCGCGCATACCAACACAGGCACCAACCGGGTCAATCCGCTTATCGTTAGTCTTCACGGCAATTTTTGCACGGGAACCTGGATCGCGAGCTGCTGCTTTAATTTCAATCACTTCTTCGCCAATTTCTGGTACTTCGATGCGGAATAATTCAATCAACATCTCAGGACGAGAACGGCTAACAAACAACTGTGCGCCACGCGCTTCAGGACGAACGATATAAAGCACGCCACGTACCCGGTCACCCGGACGGAAATTCTCACGCGGCAGCATATCTTCACGGCCAATAACCGCTTCTGCATTGTTACCCAGGTCGAGAATAATGCTGTCACGGTTAACTTTTTTAACCATACCAGTAACAATTTCGCCTTCATATTCACGGAATTGTTCCACAACCATGGCGCGTTCAGCTTCACGTACTTTCTGTACGATAACCTGTTTTGCAGTCTGCGTGGTGATACGGTCAAACGTTACAGATTCAATCTGATCTTCAACGTAATCGCCAACCTGAATCTCAGGTTCGTCCAGACGCGCTGCGTCCAGCGTAATTTCACGCGTTGGTTGGGTCACGGTATCAACAACCATCCAACGACGGAAAGTATCGAAATCCCCTGAACGGTGATCGATGCTTACGCGTACGTCAATTTCTTGCTCATACTTTTTCTTAGTTGCCGTTGCCAGAGCAGTTTCTAGCGCCTCGAAAATTTTCTCACGAGGAAGCGCCTTTTCATTAGAAACCGCTTCAACAACAGCCAGAATCTCTTTATTCATCTAGTTGTGCCTCATATGAGCTCTAAAAATGGGGAACCAGATTCGCTTTCTGAATATTACTCAGCGCGAATACTTCATCTTTACCTTCAACATCAAGGGTGATCATTTCACCCTCAACGGATTTAATCTTGCCTACCCATCTACGACGGTTTTGTATCCCCATACGCAACGTTAGGCTGGCATCTTCACCGATAAAACGCACATAGTGAGCCGCAGTGAAAAGCGGTCTTTCCATACCTGGGGAAGAAACCTCCAGGTTATAAGCCGTTGTAATCGGATCTTCAACATCCAGTACCGCGCTGACCTGATGACTCACATCGGCACAATCATCAACGTTGATACCTTTATCACTATCAATATAAATGCGTAGTGTTGATTGACGGGCCCGAATGAACTCAATGCCAACCAATTCAAAGCCTAATGCTTCAACTGGCGCACTGATCAATTCCGTCAACTTCTGTTCTAGTGTGGACAACCCCACCCCCAAGACGTAAAAAAAGGGCCTATAGCCCAGTGATTTTGCTGCCTAATAACAAAAAACCCCGATAAGTCGGGGCTTTTGCAACTGGACCCTATTTCTGTAATAAGCGATTGATCTACTTATCCAGTTTAGTATCTTTTCAAATAATCAATAGCAACAAGCGTCGCTACATTATTTGAAAATAAACTAGGGAAAATTGGTTGCGGGGGCCGGATTTGAACCGACGACCTTCGGGTTATGAGCCCGACGAGCTACCAGGCTGCTCCACCCCGCGCCCGAATGATGTGTATAATACGCCAACCACCTACAAAAGGCAAATGCAGAAAAGGAGGGGGATAAAGGCGAAATTCAATAGCTAAGCTATTCTATTTAAGCCCAAAGGCATTCATCAAGGACTGAAATCACAACGCACTCAGTTTAATGGTAACAATGCTCCCGCTAATAGCGAACTCCATTTCATTACTATCCTGAATGACACAAACTCAAAACAGCCACGTTAATCAGGTAATGCTTGTCAGTTAAGCTTAATGACAGCGAAAGTTTCGTCCACTATCAGTGCAGAGCATCAATTAACATTGGTGCACGTGGCCGAGCAGAGGGCGTTAGGCGAACGCCCTCTGCACTCCCACGCCTTCGCCCCCGAATCCAGGCCGCCTACGGCGGCTCCCCTCCGCCTTCGCTCGGGTTAACGCACCGGCGCTGATTCTCTCCTGGAGAAGCAGCGCCTCGCCCATCATCCCTGATGGGCGTGCTCCCTCTCTCAGTTGTCGGCTGAATTCCAGCGCTCAATATAAAGGTCAAAAGAAAGGTCAAAAAATAAAACTTACCGATCGCATTTTCTTAACTGACTGGCATTACCACGTTAATCAGGATGTAAAAAATCGCTATACAACGCCGCCAATATGCCCCCTTCCTGAAATTCATTTTTTATCCATTGGGTGACCTGACCGGTAGCGGAATGTTGCGTTGCCAACAACAGATGGGAGTCCTGTCGTGGATTTTGGATTTTCTTAACCACTAACGAGCCACTATCCAGATGTTCTTTGGCAATATAGTCCGGTAAAAAACCCACGCCTTCGCCAAGGATGTGGCACTGGCATTTAGTGTGAAAATCGGGCACCCGAAGCGCCTCCTGCCCGTGCAACAGCCAACCTACCTTTTTATTCATAGTCTGGGCGGTATCCTCTACCATAATGCTGGGATACAAACGTAACTGACTTTCAGAAATAGGCTCGGTCATCAAAGCTAGCGGATGACTGGACGAGATCACAAACTGCCAACGAATCACGCCAATTTCGCTATAGTCAATACCGCCCCCATCGAGCAACGTCCCTGGAGCGCCGATAGCAACATCAGCAATGTTGTTAATAATGGCATCCCACACGCCGTTATACACTTCAGTGGTTACCGTAATCTGGCAGGTAGGAAAATGCTTTTTTAACATCTGCAAGAGTTTTGCCGTGTGGTAGGGCGTATAGAGCAATTGGTTAATACAGATTCGCACCCGGGCTTCGATCCCTTGATCGATGGTATAAATGCTGCGCTTGATTGCGTAGAAGTTATTCAGCAGTTCTGTCGCCTTACGATAAAAATAGTAACCTGATTCCGTCAGCTCAATATTTCGCGTATTGCGAATAAACAGCATCACGCCCAGATAGGTTTCGATACGTTTAATGGTATGGCTAACCGCAGAGGTAGTAATACCAAGCTCCTCTGCCGCCTTACTAAAGTTGCCGAATTTTGCTGCGGTGGTATAGGTTAATAAATTCTCTTCGGTAAATATTGAGTTCATGCCGTTATTATTCCCTTGTTATACCCGCAATCGACCATGGCTATTTTAGCCGCTTATTCCACAACTGAAGAACAAAAATGCCCGCTTTGTTCCATTCACAAAGCGAGCATTACGTCTTTTCCTGCACCGTTTTATGACGATGATGTCAAAAAGATGCACTTGGTATGTTGTTAACTCACCGCTTTAGCTACGGCTCCACTCGCCATCTGGCCTTGATAAAATGCCGCCTGACGAGGAGAAATACGCGCCACAGCCTCAGCTGAACAAGAGGCATCCACCAGCACAAAACTGGCTTCATCCTGTGCTTTTGGCCATACCCGCTCCCCTTTATCATTCAGCGGTAGAATATTTCCGGTCGCAATAGCCAAAGACCGCGACAGGGCAAACTCATCCGGCCGAGTATAAAGCTGTGCGTAGAGGTTTGCTTTTTCCAGCATATCCCCCAGACCAAACGGCGACCAGTGGTCAATCACACTGTCAGTGCCGGTGATAACCAATACGCCCTCACGTTTTAGCATTTTTAACGGCATATGCAAGGTGCCGATTGGTACGGTTGAAGCGATAGTAATTTGCTGTTCAGCCAGCTTTTTAGCCGTCAACTCAGCTTCCTGTGGGTTTAACATGGCTAAAGCAAACGCGTGACTTATTGTGACCTTGCCTTTCAGCAACGGCGTTTTTTCAACTGTCCCGATGATATAGTTCACCGCCGCTACGCCGGACGGGCTGGTTTCATGCAAATGAATATCGACACCTTTGTCATAATCCAGCGCTATCTGGAACATGGTATCCAACGATTGTTCCATGGCACCGTCGACAGTGGTCGGGTCCAGACCGCCCACATAATGCGCTCCCGCCTGCATAGCTTCACGCATCAAGGGCTCAGATTTGGATAACAGTAAACCATGCTGGGGAAAGGCCACAATTTCACAGCTAAAATCCCCCTTCCTTTGTTCCAGCACTTCCTGCAGTGCCAGCAGATTTTTCAGCCCGGACACCGGATCAATATTGCAGTGACTACGAGCAATAACCGAACCTTTCGACTGTATTAAGTCAATCAGCTTGGTTGCTCGATCTTTAGTATAAGGTTGAAGTTCCGGCAGCAGCTTTTGTTCCAGAGCAATCATATCCATAATCGTTTTCCCTTCCCGGGAAGCTGGCGCACGCCATGGACCACCATAAAAAGTTTTATCCAGATGGATATGCATATCGCGCAAAGCAGGCAGCATTAGCATGCCACCGGCATCATAGGCTGGCAGTTGTGTCTGAGTGTGTTGGCGGTTCGGCAAGATCGCCACTATTTTGCCGTCCTGAATTTCCAGCGTGTTCAGCGACGTTTTGGTACCGATGACGGTTTCATTCTGATAAATGAAACCGTCTTCAAGGCGGATATTGTCCAGATAATAGTGCTTATCAATCAGTTTATTCACGTTGAGAATATCGTCCTTGTTCTCTTTTGATGGTCCGTTAGCATAGGCGATACCCGAAGTAGAACCCAGCAACGCACAGGCTGCCATCGCTTTACCCGTTTGGGTGAGAAACGCTCTACGGTCAGCATTTTTATTTGATTGCATTCGATTCTCCTAACCCTATGATTCGATGAGAGCCGCAGCCCACATTTTTGATGAAGCGTTTATCGGGATTAACCGGATAAATACGTTCACGTTCTCCCTCAGCCAGCATGGTTATCAGCCGATGGATAATTTCTCTCTATTTCTGATTTAGCGTATTTCTCAGCATCACATTTTTACTGTCGTCATTAAATGACGACAGTAAAAATGCTCAAATAGAACCATAGAAATCATTATTACTTTGAATCACTAAAGCGAATGCTCTTCTTTGATTATCGATTCATGAATGATATTAGCTGACGTCATTAAACTTTCTTGATAGTGGGTTAAATAAAGCCGCTCATCATTAATCAATATTATTTTCTGCTACCAGCGTCCGTAAAAGAAACTATGCGCCTGCCGCTATCAGCAACTCTGCAATTTCATGAAATTCTTTCTCACGCGCTAACTCCAGCGGAGTTTTTCCGTATTTATCCGTCATATGCGGGTTAGCGCCGTTATCCAGCAGCATTTTGACAATGTCCTGCTGCTTTTTGCCGCCGTCATTTAACACAATGGCTTCTAACAACGGTGTCCAACCTAAAAAATTGGTGTGGTTAACGTTAATATTGGTTTTTTCCAGCAACTCGCGAACAATGTCCACGTGCCCTTTTTCACTGGCGGGAGTAATACCTACGCCACCAAAACGAGTTAATACCGTTAAGTCAGGGTTAGCGGGTAATATGATACGCAACAATTGAAGGTCATTATTAAGGCAGCTTAATAAGAAAGGATTAAAGCAGGTTTGGTCCTGAATATTAATATCGGCCCCGGCATGAAGTAAAAAAGAGACGCATTCATACTGTTTATGCAAACTAGCGATAATAATAGCCGTTCTTCCCTGCCTATTTGTGACGTTAATGTCTAAACCTGTTTGTAAACAAGATTCTAGAACATTTAACTGCCCTTTTTCAGCCGCAAGTAAAAACTCCTGCACGAGATCGCCAGATGACATCATGTTTCCTCTACAATAAACGCACTGAATAATCTCGGATAATGGCGATGATTATAAAGATCGTTTTGTTTGCCATTTCATACGGAATGCAGCATATCAATAGTTTTCAGCAAAGAGAATGCGTTTAAAATCTGTTCATCAATGCAACGGATAATTATTGAATACTATTCAACAATAGTGGGATTACGTCTCTGATCGTCAATTTTAAGCTCACTTTTGTGGCAAGAAATTAACTCTTTTCTTAGAGTTCTCCCCATAAAAATAGTAGCCGGAAAAATATTTATTCCGTTTTGTGATAGCCATCAATAAATGATGAGATTAAAACTCACAGATTAGTAGACATTGCATAAATGTATAAAACGAGTTAATAATATATTCCCCTTGCAGTACCGCTTTCTTCAAAGAATAACCACTTACCACCTGATTTTAACCGCTTAACCATCCGATTAAACCGCTGACTGAAATTGAGATGTCATCCTCTTATTTGAGCCACGATAATGAGCCGCTGCCATTTTATCCCTCCCTTTCGGAGGGGAATAATATTGGTTCGGATCAGGCAGCCATTTACTTAAAACCATATATAACCGAATCAATCACTTAATTTTTACTGATAAGAATAAAAAGGATACCTCATGAACAAAGCGGGGATATTAAAACACATCCCATGGATATTGTTGGCGATTCTCGGCGCATCTTGCCTCGGCGTGGTAGCACTACGTCGTGGTGAGCACATCAGTGCCCTGTGGATTATCGTTGCTTCCATATCCGTCTATCTAGTGGCATATCGCTACTACAGCCTCTATATCGCCACTAAGGTGATGAAGCTGGACGCGACTCGTGCAACACCAGCCGTCGTTAATAATGATGGTTTAAACTATGTACCAACCAATAAGAACGTCTTGTTTGGTCACCACTTTGCCGCGATTGCCGGTGCCGGTCCTTTAGTTGGTCCAGTATTAGCAGCACAGGTTGGCTATCTGCCAGGTACTTTATGGCTGCTGGCGGGCGTAGTGTTGGCAGGGGCAGTACAAGACTTTATGGTACTGTTTATCTCCACACGCCGTAACGGTGGCTCTTTAGGTGAGATCATCAAAAAGGAAATGGGTCCGGTTCCGGGTACCATTGCGCTGTTTGGCTGCTTTATGATTATGATCATTATCCTGGCTGTTCTGGCTCTGATCGTAGTTAAAGCACTAGCCGAAAGCCCGTGGGGCGTATTTACCGTTTGTTCTACTGTACCGATCGCGCTGTTTATGGGTATCTACATGCGCTATCTACGTCCTGGCCGCGTAGGTGAAGTTTCGGTTATTGGTATTATCTTATTAGTGGCATCCATCTGGTTCGGCGGCGTTATCGCCCATGACCCATACTGGGGCCCAGCACTGACCTTTAAAGACACCACCATTACTTATACTCTGATCGGCTATGCCTTTATCTCTGCCTTACTACCAGTATGGTTGATTCTGGCTCCGCGCGATTATCTGGCGACCTTCCTGAAAATCGGCGTTATCGTCGGATTAGCTATTGGTATCGTTATTCTTAACCCAGATTTAAAAATGCCTGCGGTTACTCAGTTTATTGACGGTACTGGCCCGGTTTGGAAAGGTTCTCTGTTCCCATTCCTGTTTATTACCATTGCCTGTGGTGCGGTTTCTGGCTTCCACGCCTTAATCGCTTCCGGTACAACACCAAAACTGCTGGCTTGCGAAACCGATTCTCGCTTTATCGGTTACGGTGCAATGTTAATGGAATCTTTCGTGGCGATTATGGCACTGGTTGCGGCTTCTATTATCGAGCCAGGCCTGTACTTTGCCATGAACACCCCGCCAGCAGCGTTAGGCATCACCATGCCAGACCTGCATAGACTGGGCACTGAAGATGCACCAATGATCATGGCTTCACTGCGCGACGTAACCACCCATGCGGCGGCAACCGTTAGCTCTTGGGGCTTTGTTATCACGCCGGAGCAGATCCTACAAACCGCCAAAGACATTGGTGAGCCGTCAGTTCTGAACCGCGCAGGTGGTGCACCAACGCTGGCCGTTGGTATTGCTCACGTGTTCCACCAGATCATTCCAGCTGCGGATATGGGTTTCTGGTACCACTTTGGTATTCTGTTTGAAGCCCTGTTCATCCTGACCGCATTGGATGCAGGTACCCGTTCTGGCCGCTTTATGCTGCAAGACTTGCTGGGTAACTTCGTTCCATTCCTGAAGAAAACTGACTCACTGGTTGCCGGTATTGTTGGTACCGCTGGCTGCGTTGGTCTGTGGGGCTACCTGCTGTATCAAGGCGTAGTGGATCCTCTGGGCGGCGTGAAGAGCCTGTGGCCTCTGTTCGGTATCTCTAACCAGATGCTGGCAGCGGTTGCGTTAGTGTTGAGTACTGTGGTTCTGATTAAGATGAAGCGCACTAAGTACATTTGGGTTACCGTGGTTCCAGCCGTTTGGTTGTTGATCTGTACCACTTATGCACTTGGCCTGAAACTGTTCAGCAACAATCCTCAGCTGGAAGGCTTCTTCTATCTGGCTAACGATTATAAGCAAAAAATCGCTGAAGGCGGCGCTGAGCTGACTGCACAACAGATTGCTAATATGAACCATATTGTCGTTAACAACTACACTAACGCTGGTTTAAGCATCATGTTCCTGTTAGTCGTTTACAGCATCATTTTCTACGGTATTAAAACTGCGATGGCTGCGCGTAAAAACCCAGAGCGTACCGATCAGGAAACCCCTTATGTTCCGGTTCCTGAAGGTGGCGTCCAGGTTTCATCGCACCATTAATGATGATTTAATGAATACACTGCATAATGTGAATTAAGCCGTATTCAACATCATGACAATCTGATATACAGGGGCGCGGCATATGCTGCGCCCGTTATCAATCAGATTCCCTCTAAATTATGCAGCGTATTTTCCTGGAGAAAAAAGATGTTCGGAAATCTCGGGCAAGCGGGTAAGTATCTTGGGCAAGCGGCCCGTATGTTGGTCGGTGTGCCCGACTATGATACTTATGTGCAGCATATGAAAGACAACCATCCGGATAAACCGATGATGACCTATAAAGAGTTTTTCCGTGAACGCCAACAGGCTCGCTACGGCGGAGACGGCAAAGGCGGTATGCGCTGCTGCTGATCAACCGCAGTTAATCAATTAAGGACACAACAATGAAACCCATTGCAGTCACCATCCTGACAGGCTTTTTGGGTGCAGGTAAAACCACGCTCTTACGCCATATCCTGAATGAAAATCACGGTTACAAGATTGCCGTTATCGAAAACGAATTCGGTGAAGTTCCAATAGATAACACCATCATTGGCGACCGCGCCAGCCGCATTACCACCCTCAGTAATGGTTGCATTTGTTGCAGTAAATCGAACGAACTGGAAGATGCGCTGCTGGACCTGTTAGACGGTGTGGATAAAGGACAGCTGGAATTCGATCGATTGATCATTGAGTGTACCGGCATGGCCGATCCTGGCCCTATCACCCAGACCTTTTTCTCCCATGAGCTTATCTGCCAGCGTTTTCTGTTAGATGGTATTCTCACCTTAGTAGATGCAGTACATGCCGACCAGCAGCTGAATAAGTTTACCATTTCGCAGGCGCAAATCGGTTATGCCGACCGCATCCTGCTCACCAAAACCGATATTGCATCGGATAATGA
The DNA here is from genome assembly GCF_900112475.1 of Pragia fontium DSM 5563 = ATCC 49100. Lineage (GTDB taxonomy): Bacteria > Pseudomonadota > Gammaproteobacteria > Enterobacterales > Enterobacteriaceae > Pragia > Pragia fontium. The sequence continues at coordinate 659,782 of NZ_FOLW01000001.1, forward strand.
AGCGCTAATTCAACGTTTACAACTGATGAACGCCCGTGCACCGATTCATACCGTCACCCATGGCGATATCGACCTCAGCATTCTGTTCGATATTGAAGGGTTTGTACTGAACGATAAACTCAGCGTTACCCCATCAGCGCCGGTATTTCGTCGCATTCCACAGCCGCAGAATAATATTCAGTCGATTGTGATTTATCATGACAAGCCGCTGGAGCTAAAGCAGATTTCGCAGGTAATGGAAAACCTACTGTTAACCTTCGCCGACAACCTGCTGCGCTATAAAGGAATTCTGTCGATCAAAGATGATTCCCGTCGTCTGCTGTTTCAGGGTGTACAACGCCTGTATAACGCCGACTGGGACACAGAATGGCAACAGGACGAAGAACGCAAAAGTACCATGGTGTTTATTGGTATTGATTTGCCTGAGGAAGAAATTCGGGCTAAGTTTGCGGAGTTATAGGGTTAAGTGTCCCCTATTGGCGGTAGTACCGTTCAGCTAAGCATTTCACTCTGCATGTAAGAACGAATAAATCCTGTCATCCCGGTGAAAACCGGGATCTCGGTTTTATCTGTTCAATCAACATATTGTCTAAAGACCCGTATCCCAACATGATTTAGACGGCTTGAATTAGGTTACTTTTGCGAGCATGATCGCAATAACCTCAAGCTGTTAGACAGGATGTTTAGATGATCTCTGGCAAGGCACTACAAACTGCCATTTCCAACCTGACCATTTGGCGTAAAGGCGATCAACGTGCACCGCATAAGCCGCTATTGTTACTGTATGTGCTTTCTGAGTATCAAAAAGGCCACGAACGCCTATTTAACTATGGTGAGGAAATCCACCCACAATTACTGGAACTGCTAAACAGTTTCGGTCCCCAAAGGCGGGGTCACTATCCAGCTATGCCATTCTGGCGATTACGTAGTGATGGATTTTGGGATTTGCAGAATACTGAGCTGTGTACGCCACAGAAAGGCAACAAAGAGCCGCCAAAGCGAGAACTGATTGAATATGGGGTCATGGGAGGCTTCGATCAGGAAGCCTATCAGCTGATACATAGCAAGCCATCACTTATCAATAAACTAGCAGAGCAAATTCTGAGTGAACATTTTCCTGAAAGTATTCAGGAATTGATTGCTAACCGCTTGGATTTCTTGCTTCATGACATACGTAAAACCCGCGATCCTCATTTCCGCCAAAGTATACTTCGAGCCTATAACTATCAATGTGCAATATGCGGCTACAACCTACGGCATGACAGTACTCCCGTTGGGCTGGAAGCGGCACATATTAAATGGAAGCAATACGGTGGCCCATGCTCGGTAAATAATGGACTGGCGCTGTGTTCACTGCATCATTCCGCATTTGATATGGGAGTTATCGGTATCGATGATGGAATGAAACTGCTGATTTCAGAAGGCGTAAACGGCAGCCAAATCGTTGAACGACTGTTTTGGGATTTTGCCGGGCAATCAATATTGTTGCCTAAGAATGCCGAATATTATCCACATGATAAGTTTGTGGAATGGCATCGGGGACAGGTGTTTAAGAGTTAGTGTCTATTTTGGTTCGAACGTCTATCTCTCATTTTATAGAATGAATATCAAAACAAGAATTATCACTCAAATTTAAGACAAAAAAATAGACGCTCTAAGCGTCTATTTCTTCAATATTGGTACCGAGGACGGGACTTGAACCCGTAAGCCCAATCGGGCACTACCACCTCAAGGTAGCGTGTCTACCAATTCCACCACCTCGGCACTGCTTGGCAAGCCTATCGCCTGCCAGAACTCTTGCTATCCCTTATCGTGGGATATCGCTGCTTGGTGTGTTCTGAGGCACAGGTTTAACCTGCTCAGTTTTCACCGGGGTGCTGAGGTCATCCCACTCACCGACTTTTTTGTCCTGATGAGTGCTGAGGTTACCCAGCGCTAAGCTAATAATGAAAAATAGCGTAGCTAAAATCGCTGTCGTGCGGGTCATGAAGTTACCTGAGCCGCCAGAACCGAATAAAGTTGCAGATGCACCGGCACCGAAAGAGGCACCCATATCAGCACCTTTGCCTTGCTGCAGCATGATCAGACCAACCAGTCCGATAGCTACCAGCAGGAAAATAATAAGAAGCGCTTCGTACATATTCTTGCCTGTAATCCTTGCGGGATAATCCCGTGCTAAAGCTTTTGCCAGTTACCAGAGATAAAGTGAATAATCCCTCTATCCCGACTGGAGCGGGTGTGAATACTAACGAAAGCCACAAAGAGGTGCAAGCGCATTTTAGCAACCGACGCGCATTTGCGGAAAAAATCAGCAGTTTACCGTCTGACTGTGGCTAGTTGAGCGCTATTATAAAAGAATCCGCACTCATTTATCTATGGCTGAATGATAATTCTTGCAGCCAAACATAAGGAATATATATAAAAACAATAAGTTAATCCAAAACCAACCCTAATAAAAGTAACAAAAAAGGTTTAGTAATAGTCTATCTCTCTGTTTTGAGTAAATTTGTTCTCTTCAGTACCCCATTCCGCCTGTAACCAGTTATGCTTTTGGTCATAATAGGAATAGACCTTCTCTCCACGTTTTTTCTGGGCTGAATGTGCAATGGCTTCAGCAGTAATGCGCTCCAGCGTATTTTTTTCGTTATAATCGAAATATAACGTGGAAACAAAATGATTACGGCCGGTCCAAAAATCTCTACGGGCGACAAAACCTCTGGCATTATAATAATATTTCTTAACCGTATATTGGACGCCAATTCCGTTATTAACTTGTTGCTTCTCAACAATTTCGGTTAACTGTTCGTCATCATTATAAATATATTCCCGCATCCATTCACTATTCATCAATTCACTGCGAATAATACGGCCATTCTGATCGTGTTGATAACGAACAATCATTTTTCCAACGTCGGATTCTTTGCCCTTGATTAACCATTTAATACTTTTAATCCATTGACCACTTTCATCTTGATAAATTTTGGTAACGGATTCACCGCGGCGGTTTTTTTCTCTGCGATCCAGCCGAGTAATGTGACCTAGCGGGTTATATTCAATCAGGCTCGAGCTCATCCACTCACCATTTTGACGGGTGATTTCCTCTAACTTTTTCATACGATAAGTGGGGGGAAATATAGAATGACCGGCATTTTCGGTTAATACCAAATTAAGAGAAAAAATAGCATTCTCAGCTTTAGTTAAGCTGCGTTCTGGAGTTAACCCATAGGAGGTAGAAATAGGAAGAATAACTAATACAAAAAACAACTTAAAGAAATGAGTAATAAAAAACCTCATTAGCGCCATTGATCCTACTCCCTTTCATTATTATTTAATTCCGTTTTAAATAATAATACCACCATGAAATAGTCACGTAAAATAGTTATCTGTAAATATGATTAATATAAATAGCCCTATTTTAAAAGTGTGAATAATTCTGTTTCTGAACCATTAAAAGCGTTGAGGTCGACAAAGGTTTCGATCCCATCTAAACGCCCTCGGTTAGCATATTGCCAAAATAGCCACTTGCGGTTGTTATCATTCAATGAAGGGTGGCGATAGATATCCCTGATCCAGATAGGTAACTCTTTAAATTCATTAACTAAAAAGTCATCAAAAAACTCTCTGGTAGCATAAAGAATGGGCTTTTTGCCATAAGCGCTTTCCAGTTGCTTAACCATCTCCTCTATTTCAGCCCGAATCCGTTCTTTACTGGTAGTAAGCTGACAATTGCCACCATATTCCAGATCGAGAACCGGAGGCAATGTACCTGATTTTTTAGGTACCGTTTCAATAAAGTTTTGCGCCTGCTCAGCACCAGTTTTACAAAAAACAAAAAAGTGATAGGCCCCAACAATAAATCCCTGTTCACGCGCCGCATGCCAGTTGGTCATGAAGCTTTTATCCTTAAAGTCCCCTCCTTCCGTGGCCTTGATAAAAACAAAGCGAACCTTTTTCTTATCTAATCGGTTCCAGTCAATGTTCTTTTGATGATGAGAGACATCAATGCCCTGAATAGGGTATTGCGTCAGCGAAGGATAATTAAATCGGATAAAGCCGTTATAGAGAGAATAGACCAGAAGAAATACAATGATAATTAAGGAAAAAATAATACGCAGTAGAAAATTGATTCGCATACCTAAAAATTCCTTTTTTATTATTTTAATTTATCAATTAAAACAGGGGGAAATATCCCCCCCTATTTTATAACGATCTGGCAAACAAAAAATTAACCGGCAGCTTTCACTGCATCGGCAATACGGTTAGCCAGTTCCAGTACTTCCTTATCATCATCGCCTTCTACCATCACGCGAATCAATGGCTCAGTCCCTGATTTACGTAGTAATACTCGGCCACGACCAACCAGCTCTTTTTCAACTTCGGCTAATACCTGCTTAACATTATCAGCAGCCAGGGGATCGTGCTGACCGGCAAAACGAACGTTTACCAGCACCTGTGGTAGCAATTTCATGCCGCTACACAAATCGTGTAACGTCATATGGTTGCGAGCCATAGCGGCTAAAACCTGTAGCGCAGCGACAATACCGTCACCGGTGGTGGTTTTATCTAATAAGATAACGTGCCCTGAATTCTCCGCGCCGATCATCCAGCCCAGTTCATTCATTTTTTCCAGCACATAGCGGTCGCCTACTTTTGCTCTGGCAAATGGAATTCCTAACTGCTTAAGCGCCAGTTCCAGACCCATATTACTCATCAGCGTGCCAACAGCACCACCTTTCAATTGTCCCTGACGTAGTGCTTCACGGGCAATGATGTACATAATCTGGTCGCCATCGACTTTATTACCCTGATGGTCAACCATAATGACCCTGTCGCCATCGCCGTCCAAAGCAATACCAATATGCGCCTGTTCAGCCAATACGCGCTGTTGCAGCATAGTAACGTCGGTAGCACCGCATTTTTCATTAATATTCATACCATCAGGATCACAGCCGATGGTAATCACATTAGCGCCTAATTCACGCAATACGCTCGGTGCAATGTGGTAGGTGGCACCATTGGCACAATCCACCACAATTTTTAGCTCGCTCAGGCTAAGCTCACTGGGGAAACCGCCCTTACAGAACTCGATATAGCGACCAGCGGCATCATTAATCCGACTGGCTTTACCCAGTTCAGCAGATTCAACGCAGGTTAACGGCTTTTCCATTTCTGCTTCAATCGCTTCTTCTACTTCGTCAGGCAGCTTAGTGCCATCAATGGAAAAGAATTTTATGCCGTTATCATCATAAGGGTTATGGGAGGCAGAGATAACAATTCCAGCTTCGGCACGGAAAGTACGCGTCAGATAAGCAACCGCCGGCGTGGGCATCGGTCCGGTAAAAGAAGCGGATAAACCGGCAGCGGCCAAACCGGCCTCCAATGCGGATTCCAACATATAGCCGGAAATGCGGGTATCTTTACCAATAATGATTTTACGCGAACCATGGCGCGCTAATACTTTACCTGCAGCCCAACCTAACTTAAGTACAAACTCAGGTGTGATAGGATGTTCACCCACTTTGCCCCGAATACCATCTGTACCAAAATACTTACGATTACCGCTCATGTCATTTTATCCTTTAGCAGAAAGTGTTGCTTCTACAATTCTCATTGCTTCCGCCGTTTCTTTTACGTCATGCACACGAATGATTTGTGCCCCCTGCATAGCTGCAATAATGGCACAAGCAACGCTGCCAATCACTCGCTGATCGGGAGAAACATTCAACAGCTGCCCTATCATCGCTTTTCTCGACATGCCAACCAATAGCGGCAGTCCAAAATGGTGAAACTCTGACAAATGGGCCAATAGTTGATAATTATGCTTCAGATCCTTACCAAAACCGAAGCCAGGATCGAGTAATATTTTATTTTTATCCATCCCCGCATTAACGCAGCGGGCAATATGTTCGCTAAAAAAGGCATCTACCTCGGCCACAACATCATGATACTTTGGCTCATGCTGCATGGTTCTTGGCATACCCTGCATATGCATCAGGCATACCGGCAAACCGGTTTCTATAGCAGCATCCAAAGCACCAGGCTCCTGCAACGCGCGAATGTCATTAATTAAATGCACGCCAACCCGATGAGATTCTCTCATAACCTCGGGTTTATATGTATCAATTGACACCCAGACTTCAAAATTTTTTGCTATTGCTTCCGCAACCGGTATCACCCGTTCCAGTTCTTCATCAAGCGGTACTTCCGCTGCCCCCGGACGCGTCGATTCGCCACCGATATCGATGATCGTTGCGCCAGCCTGAATCATCTCGTTCGCATGCCGCAGCGCATTATCTATCTGGCGGAAGCGCCCCCCGTCAGAAAAAGAATCAGGCGTTACGTTTAGGATCCCCATCACCTGTGGGTAAGCCAAATCTAACGTTAACCCCTTACTCTCTAACTTCATGATGAATTCCTTAATCCTTAAATAACAACGGGGCTACAGGCCCCTATCTGTCGATGAATATCAAAACACCGATTGACCTCTGTCGGTAACGAACCTATCCCGAATAAGGCAAAAGACAATAACACAATCGGCTGACTCACCAAAACCACACCACCTTTTGACAGTGCAAAAATAGCATAAAAAAAGCTCCCCATCAGGAGAGCTTTTTATCAAATCAATATTGGCAACCCATCACCAACCTTTAAACCGCGACTTATACCGCAGGTTTATCGCTTGGCTCATCGGTTTGATTGAACTCTGGCGCCTTTGGTTCTTCAGGCTTAGCCGGAGACTGAGCATTACCCGCCGGTGGCTTGGTTCCACCACTTTGCGCTTCATCCCAACCCGCAGGAGGACGAACTTCGCGGCGAGCCATCAGATCATCGATTTGCGGTGCATCAATGGTTTCATACTTCATCAATGCATCTTTCATCGAATGCAAGATATCCATATTATCTTCCAGAATCTGTCTTGCACGCTGATAGTTGTGCTCAATCAGAAACTTCACTTCCTGGTCAATAATACGCGCAGTTTCATCAGACATATGTTTGGTTTTCGAAACCGAACGGCCCAAGAAGACTTCACCCTCTTCTTCAGCGTACAGTAACGGACCTAACTTCTCTGAAAAGCCCCACTGAGTCACCATGTTGCGAGCAATAGAGGTCGCAACTTTAATATCGTTAGATGCGCCGGTAGACACTTTAGCCGGACCATAAATCAGCTCTTCCGCTAAACGGCCGCCATACAGCGTTGAAATACGGCTTTCCAGCTTCTGACGGTTTTCACTAATCGCATCACCTTCAGGTAAGAAGAAGGTCACGCCTAGCGCACGGCCGCGTGGAATAATCGTGACTTTATGAACCGGGTCATGTTCAGGTACCAAACGACCAATGATCGCATGTCCTGCTTCGTGATAGGCGGTAGACTCTTTCTGTTCTTCCGTCATCACCAGAGAACGACGCTCTGCACCCATCATAATCTTGTCTTTGGCCTTTTCGAACTCAACCATTGACACCACACGCTTATTGGTACGCGCAGCAAATAAAGCGGCTTCGTTCACCAAGTTGGCTAAATCAGCACCGGAGAACCCTGGGGTACCACGAGCAATCACTGATTCATCAACATCTGGCGATACCGGTACACGACGCATATGCACTTTCAGGATCTGTGCACGGCCGCGAACGTCTGGTAAACCAACCACCACCTGACGGTCAAAACGACCCGGACGAAGTAATGCAGGGTCCAGAACGTCTGGACGGTTAGTTGCAGCAATAACGATAACGCCTTCATTGCCTTCAAAACCATCCATCTCAACCAGCATTTGGTTTAGCGTTTGTTCACGTTCATCATGACCACCGCCTAAACCAGCGCCACGCTGACGGCCTACCGCATCGATTTCATCGATAAAGATGATGCACGGTGCAGCTTTCTTGGCCTGTTCAAACATATCTCGGACACGGGATGCACCCACACCGACAAACATTTCAACGAAATCAGAACCAGAAATAGTGAAGAATGGCACTTTGGCTTCGCCAGCAATCGCTTTTGCCAGCAACGTTTTACCAGTACCAGGTGGCCCCACCATCAGAATGCCTTTTGGAATCTTACCGCCCAATTTCTGGAAACGGCTCGGATCACGTAGGAATTCAACCAATTCGCTAACGTCTTCTTTTGCTTCATCACAACCAGCAACATCAGCAAACGTGGTTTTAATCTGTTCTTCGGTCAACATGCGCGCTTTGCTTTTACCAAACGACATCGCACCTTTACCGCCGCCGCCTTGCATCTGACGCATGAAGAAAATCCAAACGCCAATCAGCAACAACATTGGGAACCAGGAGATAAACACCTGCTGCAAGAAGCCAGGCTGCTCTGGTGGTTCACCAACGGTTTTCACGTTATTTTTCAACAGCAGGCTCAGCAGTAGCGGATCCTCTGTTGGCATATAGGTAGTATGAGCCGCATTATCCGGCTGCGTTTTATACTGAATTTCGCGTCCACTAATCCGAGCTTCACTGACCTGATTATTACTAACCTGCGTCATGAACGTCGAATAATCTATTCGACGGCCGCCTGAATCGCTAGGCCCGAAACTCTGAAATACAGTCATTAGCACAACAGCAATGACTAACCAGAGAATTAGGTTCTTCGCCATATCACTCAAGGAATTAACCTCATATTACAATGGTGTTAACAATACGCGTTAGGGTACTATAGTTTGCGCCCAGTCGCTACAATGTATACTTCACGTGAACGAGCTCGTGAAGCATCAGGTTTACGAATCTTTACTTTATTAAACATGGAGCGAATTTCGCGTAAATACTCATCGAACCCCTCCCCTTGAAAGACCTTAACCAAAAAACTCCCGCCTGGCGCTAAAACATCTCGAGACATTTCTAACGCCAATTCAACCAGATACATCGCCTTAGGAATATCAACGGCAGGAGTACCACTCATATTCGGCGCCATATCAGACATCACAACCTGAACTTTACTATCACCTACGCGTTCCAATAAAGTCTTCAGTACCATCTCATCACGAAAATCGCCTTGAAGGAAATCAACTCCAGCGATTGGATCCATAGGTAAAATATCACATGCAATTACTCTACCTTTGTTACCAATTTGTGTCACAACATATTGTGACCACCCGCCAGGAGCAGCCCCTAAGTCAACAATCGTCATGCCCGGTTTAAACAGTTTGTCTGTCTGCTGTATTTCATCTAGTTTAAACCATGCGCGGGAACGTAGCCCTTTTTTCTGCGCTTGTTGCACATATTTGTCGTTAAAGTGTTCTTGTAACCAGCGCGTCGAACTGGCCGAACGCTTTTTATTACCCATGCGGTATTCCAACCATATACTTATATTCGCTGCACACCAAATTTGGTGATAACTCACAGATGGCGGTAGAATACACCGTTTTCAACCCCCAACCCCAAACTGACGTAAAGAAAATGAATTTATCTAACAAGCAAAAACAGCACCTTAAAGGCCTGGCACACCCATTAAAACCGGTTGTGATGGTCGGTGCAAGCGGTCTCACCGAAGGCGTTCTCGCTGAAATTGAACATGCCATAGCACATCATGAGCTGATCAAAGTGAAGATATCAACGGAAGATCGTGAAACCAAACAACTGATTGCTGACGCGATCGTTCGTGAAACTGGCGCTAATAACGTGCAGATGATCGGTAGTATTTTAGTTCTTTATCGAGCAAGTAAAGATAAAAAAATTAGCCTGCCACGCTAAGTTTGATGAAAAAAGGTGATAATTGTCGCCTTTTTTCATTTCTTTACACTCGATTAAATAACCAGCACATCCATAACCGATAACTGATTAAAGATATTCGACGTTCAGAATTTCGAATTCGATATCACCGCCCGGTGCTTTGATCACTACGACATCATCCGCTTCTTTACCAATTAGGCCACGAGCCATCGGTGAATTCACCGAGATCAGATTCTGTTTAAAATCAGCTTCATCATCGCCAACAATACGGTAAGTAACTTCTTCTTCAGTATCCAGATTCATCACTTTAACCGTTGCGCCAAAAATAACCCGACCAGTATAGGGCATCTTCGTCACATCAATAACCTGAGCGTTAGACAGCTTTGCTTCTATCTCCTGAATTCGGCCTTCACAAAACCCCTGCTGCTCACGAGCGGCATGATATTCTGCGTTCTCTTTCAGATCGCCATGGGCACGGGCCTCAGCGATATCAGCAATAATCTTCGGCCGACGAACGCCTTTTAAGTGGTCAAGCTCTTCACGTAATCGTTCAGCACCCAGTAACGTCATTGGAATTTGTCGCATAACTCTCTTCCCTCTCAAATCGCTTATTATTTTGAAATCATTGGCGATTGATAAAATAATTAACGGCAGCTGTAACCATCGCCACCGCTTTACAAGCAAAAAACGCCCGACCCGATATAACTTCATCAGGTCAAACTAGATGTTATAGATAATGGCTATTTTACCTTAGACTTCCATCGGGGTCATCGTTTAGTTTTATGGCATAACTATACCAAGATTATCATATGCTAATCTTGGTATAAATTAGCCGCTTAAATAGTGGTACACTTTTGCACAACTAAACCTTTACCCCTTCGTGCGCAAGGCTGCATAACGCCTATACCGCAATGGTGTCGGGTAATCATTATTTCTTTTATGCAGGTAGGCAGGTAACCAATCATTATGCGTTTATTGAAAGTTTTCAGCGGCATCGCAGGCACTTTGATCGTCAGTGCACATGCAGCACCTGTTGAGCAATACACTCAGTTACTCCCTGAAGGCGCAAACCTCTCATTAATGGTACAAAAAGTCGGGTCACCAACACCGTCAATTGATTACCATGGGAAACAATTAACCCTGCCAGCCAGTACTCAAAAGGTGGTCACCGCCCTGGCCGCGCTGTTACAGCTTGGCCCAGATTATCGTTTCACTACCACCCTTGAAAGCCATGCTCCCGTCAGTAATGGGGTGCTCAACGGCGATCTGATTATCCGTTTTACGGGCGATCCAACCTTAAAACGCCAACAGATACGCTCAATGGTTCAATCCCTGAAACAACAAAATATCCGTAAAGTGTCAGGCAGTCTGGTTATTGATACTTCAGCATTTGCCAGTCACGATAAAGCGCCAGGCTGGTCATGGAACGATATGACCCAATGCTTTAGCGCCCCACCATCCGCTGCCATTATTGATAAAAACTGTTTTACCGTTGCCTTACAAACGTCAAAAAGTGAAGGTGATACGGCGACAGTACAAGTTGCCTCTTATTATCCGGTACAGGTTATCAGTCAGGTTCGCTCTTACCCCAGAAACTCGCCTAATGCTCGCTTCTGTGAGTTTGATGTCGTCGCTGAGGAAAACCAGCGCTACACGCTAACGGGCTGTTTAACCCAGCAAGATAAGCCCATTACACTGGCTTTTGCCATTCAGGATGGTGCCGATTACGCCAGCAAAATAGTGAAGAGTGAACTCCAACAGGCGGGTATTCAAACTGGCGCAATTCGTTATCAAACCAATAAAAATAACCCGGCTAAAGTGCTGGCGCAGACTCAGTCAGCACCACTCCATGACCTGTTAACGGTGATGCTAAAAAGCTCGGACAATATGATTGCAGATACCGTGTTTCGCACACTTGGTAGTAAGCAATATAACGTACCGGGTACATGGCGTTCAGGATCGACGGCAGTCCGCCAAATTCTTCGCCAACAGGCGGGAATTGATATTGGCAATACAGTTATTGCCGATGGCTCAGGCTTATCGCGCCACAATCTGATTGCGGCGGATACTATGATGCAAGTCCTGCAATATATCGCTCAACATGATAGCCAGTTGGATTTTATCTCGATGCTGCCTACCGCAGGTCAGGATGGTACGTTACGTTCCCGCAGCGGCTTTAAAGAAGCTAACCTGAGCGGCAAAGTATCAGCCAAAACCGGAGCTCTACAGGGCGTTTATAATCTTGCCGGTTTTATGACTACCGCCAGCGGTGAAAAAGTAGCCTTTGTCCAATTCCTGTCCAGCTACGCGATGTCACCAAACGAACGCTCAAGCCGTAAAACCACGTTAGCTAACTTTGAAAGCCAGCTTTATCGCGATCTGTATAACAATAACTAAATCGAATTAACGTCATAACGAAAAAGGCTGCCCAACAGGCAGCCTTTTTTTCATCAAGCAATGACTCAATCAACGACGTTCATATACCGTTTCAACGCCATCTTCATCATCTTCGTCCCAGTCGTCATCATCAACTTCATCCGGAGGACTTTCCAATTGAGTACGATGGTAGTCATCCCACATAAACTCAACTTTTTCAGGAGCCGTTTCTTCAAGCTCCTTAATTTTCGGATTTGCATTAAGGAATGCCATCACATCCCAGCAAAGCGCCGTAACGCCTTCACGGTTGGCGGCAGAGATCAGATAGTATTTATCTTCCCAGCCCAGTGCTTCAGCAATAGTTTTAGCTCTGGCTTGTGCCTCTTCCTCATCAACTAAATCCACTTTATTGAAGACTAACCAACGCGGTTTTTCGGCCAGTTTCTCACTGTATTGATGCAGCTCATTAATAATGACATGAGCATTCTCTACCGGATCGGACTCATCAATTGGCGCAATATCGATAAGGTGCAACAGTACCCGACAACGCTCAAGATGTTTAAGGAAACGAATACCCAAGCCCGCGCCATCAGAAGCCCCTTCGATCAGGCCAGGAATATCCGCCACCACAAAACTCTGTTCACTATCCATACGTACCACACCAAGGCTAGGTACTAAGGTCGTAAACGGATAGTCAGCCACTTTTGGCTTTGCAGCAGACACCGCGCGGATAAACGTTGATTTACCGGCATTCGGTAACCCCAGCATCCCAACATCGGCTAACAACAGCAACTCCAGCAATAGCTCACGCTTATCGCCCGGCGTACCATTAGTTTTCTGACGTGGCGTACGGTTGATTGATGATTTAAAGCGTAGGTTACCCAATCCGTGGAAACCACCTTTCCCGACCATCAACTTCTGACCGTGCTTGGTCAAGTCACCCAGCACTTCCCCGGTTCCCTGATCCATAATACGGGTACCAACCGGAACTTTAATGGTGATATCCTGCCCTCTGCGACCGGTACAAGCCTTACTTTGGCCATTCTGACCGCGTTCTGCACGAAACGATTTCTCAAAACGGTAATCAATTAACGTGTTGAGGTTTTCATCAGCGATCATGAACACGTCACCGCCGTCACCACCATCGCCGCCGTCAGGACCACCTTTAGGTATATATTTCTCGCGGCGGAAGCTTACACAACCATTACCGCCGTCGCCTGCTTCAACGCGAATGACTGCTTCATCGACGAATTTCATTCACTGTCTCCGTAATTTTATCTGTCCGGTTACCCATATGACTTAACATCAATTTATCCCATCATCTATAGTCCATTACCGGCTCTGACCTACAATGTCATATTGCGTCAGGGATATTGATAAAATGTTATTTAAGGGGTAAGCCGGGTGTTTTCTCTGCCCGCCGGGGAAATAATCTATGTCCCGCTGCGGAAAACATGGCGCCAATCACTACGATAAATGCGCCGCTATATCCAAGTATATTCAGCACTGTCATGGAGAATACATCCGGCCATATCAATGCTAATAAGTCAGAAAATAATAAAGTAAATAGTGGCGTTAAAGTAATCAACGCGCTGACCTGAGCCACCTGCCAACGCGCCATTGCCTCGCCTAAGGCACCGTATGCCACCAAGGTATTTAAGCCACAGAATGCCAGGCAAGCCAACTGCCAGGTATTCAGTTTAAATATTTCACCGGGGGTAGCCATTGGCGTGACGAAGATTGTACTTAATACATAGAGTAAAAATAAAATCTGAGAGGCTGATAATCTACGCTGTAACACTTTTTGCGCCACCCCGTAGCATACCCATACTAAAGAAGCACAAACCCCCAACAGCACGCCTAAAGTATAATCAGTCAAGCGAGTGAAAATCTCGACCAGATTAGTATTAAAGAAGAATACCAACCCCAATATCAGCATAACTGCGCCAATAATTTGGGTAATACGCATGCTTTCTTTAAGAATAATCACACTGGCAAACAACATGCCCATTGGGGAAAGTTGCCCAATAACCTGAGAAGCCGTCGGCGACAAATACTGTAATGCCGAACTGAAAAGAACAAAGTTCGCTGCTAATCCAAGTGCTGCAATAATCAATATCAGAAACCAGCGAGGACGCCTGAACAGCGTTAACCGTGGTAGCTTTCCCTGAAGAGCCAAAACAATGCCTAGCCCAATCGCTGAGATACTAAAACGGTACCACACCAAAGTATAAGGCGTCATAACCGGAAGCAGCTGTTTCATAGCAATAGGTACCGCCCCCCACAACACGGCGGTTATCAGGGCAAACGTAACGCCTAATGCCATACTTTGCTTAACTTGCGACATTTATTCCCAGCGGCTCCGAAACAGCTTAATAATAACTCACTTTCACCATCATCATTCGCGTCAGTAAGTCCAATATCAGCCAATAAAGTAGCATACTTTGAAAACAAAAAGCCCCGCAATGATCATTGCGGGGCCTTAACATCTATTGAGGCTCGAAAAATTATTCAGCTACGATGCTAATAAATTTACGATTTTTCGGACCTTTTACTTCAAATTTGACTTTACCGTCAACTAAAGCAAACAGAGTGTGATCGCGACCGCAACCTACGTTGGTGCCCGCATGGAATTTAGTTCCACGTTGACGAACCAGAATGTTGCCAGCCAGAATTGATTCACCGCCAAAACGTTTTACGCCCAGACGTTTACTCTCAGAATCGCGGCCATTTCGTGTGGAACCGCCAGCCTTTTTATGTGCCATTTATCCGCTCTCCTATACCTTAAGCGCTGATACCAGTGATTTTAACATCAGTAAACCACTGACGGTGGCCCTGCTGCTTACGGTAATGTTTACGACGACGGAACTTAACGATTTTAACTTTATCGCCACGACCGTGCGCCACAACTTCTGCTTTGATTTTGCTGCCGTCTACAAATGGAACGCCGATTTTAACGTCATCACCATTAGCAACCATCATCACCTGATCAAACTCAATAGTCTCACCAGTTGCGATGTCCAGCTTTTCCAAGCGAACAGTTTGACCTTCGCTTACTCGGTGTTGTTTACCACCACTTTGGAAAACCGCGTACATATTAACTCCGCATTTCCGCACACTCACTTCCAGCCAATTTAATGTGTATTAGAGTGCGCTATAAAATATTCATAATAGGGCGCGAATTCTACGCAAAAATCTTACCGTTGACAAGCTCAGAATATGATAAGAATGAGAAGAAAATAATTAAGCACATTTTATGGCGTTCATCTATGCTCATTTTCAAGTACAATCATCCGGCCCCAGCGTTCATTTTACTGCGCTAGAGGATGGCTCCCAATATCAAAATGATAATATTATAATTGACGCTATGAACATTGAAAAAATCACGCAGTTAGCAGAAAAGGACATGGCTGCGGTTAACGCCGCAATACTGGCCCAGTTAGATTCCGATGTAGTGCTTATCAATCAGTTAGGACACTACATTATTAGTGGTGGAGGTAAACGTATACGCCCCATGATTGCGGTACTTGCTGCCCGAGCGCTGAATTATCAGGGCGAGGGGCATATTACCTCCGCAGCGCTGATCGAATTTATTCATACCGCAACCCTATTACATGATGACGTTGTGGATGAGTCCGATCTGCGCAGAGGAAAAGCCACCGCCAATGCGACATTTGGCAATGCCGCCAGCGTACTGGTCGGTGATTTTATCTATACCCGATCTTTCCAAATGATGACCAGTCTGGGATCCCTTGAGATTCTGAAGTTGATGTCTTCAGCAACCAATGTGATTGCTGAGGGAGAGGTTATGCAGTTAATGAACTGTAACGATCCGGATATCACTGAAGAAAACTACATGCAGGTCATCTACAGCAAAACTGCCCGCCTTTTTGAAGCCGCCGCCCAAACGTCTGCCATACTGGCCGATGCGACTCCTGAACAAGAGAAAGCGTTGCAGGACTATGGCCGCTATATTGGTACCGCCTTCCAGCTTATTGATGATTTGTTGGATTACAGCGCGGACGGAGCCAAATTAGGTAAAAATTTAGGCGATGACTTAAACGAAGGTAAACCGACATTGCCACTGCTGCACGCCATGCACAATGGAACGCCAGAACGTTCTGCGCAAATTCGTCAGGCTATTGAGCAAGGTAATGGACGCCATCTGTTAGAAAGCGTGTTAGATACCATGAATCAGTGTGGTTCTCTGGTTTATACCCAGCAGCGGGCGGAAGAAGAAGCAGGCAAGGCCATCTCTGCCTTATCTTGTTTGCCTGACACGCCTTATAGGACGGCGCTAGAATCATTAGCGCGTCTTTCAGTACACCGCAATACCTAGGTCATACCAAATCGGGCCAACTATTGGCCCGTTTTTGTAGGCAGATCAAAACGACTTTTCAATCGCTACTCTCTTCACTATCGTCAGACGACCCGTTTACTTTGGCCATTAACCCAGCCACACCATGCCTCAGTAGCAAGGAAATCAGCTGTTCACGCTCTTTCTGAGTCAATTGATTATAAGCACTCATCCAGATAGTTAGGGGTTCATTAACCTGAGCACTATACTTAGCGCCCTCTTCCTGTAGCCGTAAAGCTAACTGCACCTTTTCAGGAATACTCTCGATATGGTATTCCACCGCTTTGCCTTGGACACCAACGCGTTTACGGTATTGCCAGCTTTCACGTTTAGCTCTTTGACTGATACCCTGAACGGTTGTCGGTAGCCCAGCAACGCCCACTAACTCTTTTGTTGCAAACCATTCTTTTTTCATAAGCCTATCCGTTATAAGCATGCGGACATTTAGCAAACATCTGCAGGCTCAGGCGATTTGGCAAGCATATCGACTTTTTCCATTAGCCCTGAAATACCATGGCGGACAATGAGGGAAACAATGCGCTCACGCTCTCCCGGCGTTAATTGATTATATGCAGTAACCCAGATAGAAAAAGGATCGTTCACCATGGCGCTATATTTCGCCCCTTCTTCATGGGTGCGCAATACCAACCTAACTTTGTCCGGAATGCTATCGATATGATATTCAAGCGCCTTTCCCTGAACGCCTGTGCGCTTACGACTTTTCCACTGCTCTCGTCGTGCTTTTTGATTGATTCCCTGAATGGTTGAAGGCAATCCGGCAATTCCCGTTAATTCATTTGTTGAAAACCATTCTTTTTTCATAAAACACCATCCCTTTCGCTCACGATTCCTGCCGGTTTCCGCCACTCAAAGTGTTTCTTAAAAAACAGATTAGATATTTCAATCAGAGTCGCATACCCAGTTTATAATGAATAAAGTAAATATGTTCAGTAACCAGTTTATGTTAGTTGATTGAATAAAAAAATACCTAACTAAATCACTTACCCTGTCTGAAAAGACAGGGTAAGTGATTGTATACATGCATCTTATGCGTTGGGATATTAAGGAGAATCGCCATGTATATGGCTATAAATAGCAATATATCCACCTGAAAGGCAATACTTTGGATACAAAAAACAAGCCGATTTTATATAAAAAGAACCTATCTTTTATTGAAATAAAAAATGGAATATCAAATAAAAAGAAATTGAAAAGTAAAAAGCAATATAAATAAAAAAATAAAAACCTTTCAAATCAAATCAATAAAAACATTAATTGCCATCAATAGAAATAAATCATTTGAAATTTATTTGGAAATTTGTTGATATAAAGTTTACAAAAAACAGAAAATAACTTTATCAAATAAAAATATTTTGCAAATTTCTATTCATAAATTGCCTTCTGACCCATCGACACCAATAGGAGATCGTTAATGATTCCAAGGAAAGAAAATTGGCATTCCGCTGATATTATTGCCGCCCTGCGTAAACGAGGTACAACCTTGGCAGCCCTGTCGCGCCAGTCAGGTTTAAGTTCATCTACCTTAGCAAATGCGCTCGTTCGTCCATGGCCAAAAGGAGAATGGTTAATCGCTGATGCACTGGAAAAACACCCTTCTGAAATATGGCCCAGTCGGTACTATGACCCTATTACTCATCAATTGCGAGCCAACCGCCAAAGAAAAGAAAGATAGACTTTCCCACAACAAAAACCGCTATCGGAAATGCCTCCGATAGCGGTCAGTTAACGCGTTATTAAGAAATTAACCCTGAATAAACTTCTCACCCAGTTCAATGTCTTTATGTAGTACATCGAGCATAGAATCTAACGCATTTTGTTCAAATGCACTCAAATTGCCAATATCTTTTCTGGCTTCAATACCATTCTTACCCAGCAAGAGTGGTTGAGCAAAGAAACGGGCATATTTACCATCACCTTCAACATAGGCGCATTCCACAACATCTTTTTCGCCCTGTAGAGCGCGTACCAGCGATAAACCAAAGCGTGCAGCCGCCTGTCCCATTGAAAGCGTTGCAGATCCACCACCCGCTTTTGCTTCAACAACTTCAGTACCTGCATTTTGGATACGTTTGGTTAATGATTCAATTTCACTCTCGGTAAAGCTCACGCCTGGAATTTGCGACAGCAAAGGTAAAATGGTTACCCCTGAGTGTCCGCCAATAACGGCAACGTTCATATCCTGAGGCTGCTTACCTTTTAAAGCCGCCACAAAAGTATTGGAGCGAATAATATCCAGCGTCGTGACCCCGAAGAGCTTATTCTTATCGTATACACCCGCTTTTTTCAGCACTTCAGCAGCGATAGCAACCGTGGTATTGACCGGATTGGTAATAATACCGATACAGGCTTTTGGACATACTGCAGCAACCTGCTCAATCAGATTACGAACAATCCCAGCATTGATATTAAATAAGTCGGAACGATCCATACCTGGTTTACGAGCAACCCCGGCAGAAATAAGAACGATATCGGCTCCCTGCAGTGCTGGTTTGGCGTTCTCACCGCTGAAACCCGTTACTTTAACCGCGGTAGGGATATGACTTAAATCAACCGCAACCCCCGGAGTAACCGGTGCAATATCATAGAGAGCGAGTTCGGAATTTGCTGGCAATTGCGTTTTCAGCAATAAGGCTAGAGCCTGACCAATGCCACCGGCTGCGCCTAGAACTGTAATCTTCATTCATTACTCCTTTATTGTTGATGCCTTTCTTGATGCGTAATTAAAAAATCACCTGAAGCTTAGAGTATCGTGACTATAATCACCAATTGTTAAATTTAAGATTGAGATATGCTGCAAAGAATAAACAATTAAAAACTTTTTGGTCATAAAAACCGTAATTAAAAACTTTTTGGTCGTGCAAACTACAAACTTGAAACAATTTGTTCACAAAACTCAAAGTTAAATAAAGAATTTTGAGTCCTAGCGAATTTTTATTCATAATAAGGATATTGTTATCCAACTATCAGCGGTGAAAGATGCGACATCCAACAAAACAAGATGATTTGGTTAAGGCGTTCAAAGCGCTGTTAAAAGAAGAAAAACTCAGTTCTCAGGGAGAAATTGTTCAAGCCCTGCAGGATGAAGGCTTTGAAAATATCAATCAATCAAAAATATCTCGAATGCTGACTAAGTTTGGTGCTGTGCGTATCCGCAATGCCAAAATGGAGATGGTATATTGCCTGCCAACCGAATTAGGCGTTCCGACAGCAACCAGTCCACTGAAAAACCTGATTCTGGATGTAGATTATAACGATGCATTAGTCGTTATCCATACCAGTCCCGGTGCAGCGCAATTATTAGCCCGTCTGCTTGACTCTATGGGTAAATCTGAAGGCATTCTCGGCACTATTGCGGGCGACGATACCATATTTACCACACCGGCCAGAGGCTTCAGCGTAGAGCAGCTTTATCACGCCATTCTCGATCTGTTCGAGCAAGAATTGTAGTCGGATGAAAAGGCCCTGAGTCTGCCAAAGGCCTTGAAGCAAAGCCGTTTCATAATGAAACGGCTGACAAGCCTCGTTAAATCAGTCGCAAGTGTTACCGCGACTTTTATCACAGAAACTGTTTTTGCTTTAGCCCTGCCAGTAATTTCTCGTGAATACCGCCGAAACCACCGTTACTCATCACCAGAATGTTGTCACCTGGCTGAGCGCTATTCACAATCATATTCACCAGCGCATCCAAATCTCCAGACCAGTGCGCCGGTTGGATACAGGCGTCAGTGATATCTGAAACTTGCCATGGCAAGTTGGCAGGCTGCAAGATAAACACTTCATCGGCGCGACCAAATGCCGGAGCCAATTCATCTTTGCTAATACCCATTTTCATGGTGTTCGAGCGAGGCTCCAACACCGCAAGAATGCGAGCGGTGCCGCCAACTTTACTTCTCAGCGCGGTTAACGTGGCTAAAATAGCCGTCGGATGGTGAGCAAAATCATCATAAACAGTGACGCCATTCACCTCACCACGTAATTCCAGACGACGGCGAGCATTGATAAATTCATCCAATGCTCCGCAAGCATCCTGTGGTTGAACACCAACGTGACGGGCAGCGGCAACGGCCATCAAACCGTTATGCATGTTATGCTCGCCGATCAGTGACCAGTTCACTTCACCGACCACTTCACCATTCAATAACACCTGATAATGGCTGGCATCCGGCGTGAGCTTATTGGTTGACCATTGTTGACCTTCGCCGCTCATTTCAAGCTCGCTCCAGCATCCCATTCCGATAACGTGTCTTAAATTCAGATCGTTCTCCGGCAGAATAATCTTGCCCTGCCCCGGAACTAAGCGCACTAAATGATGGAACTGCTTTTGAATCGCTCGCAGATCTTCAAAAATATCCGCATGATCAAATTCCAGATTATTCAACACCAGCGTTCGAGGACAGTAATGGACAAATTTAGAACGCTTATCAAAGAACGCACTATCATATTCATCAGCCTCAATCACAAAGAATGGGCTATCTCCTAAGCGAGCAGACACATCAAAATTACCGGGTACGCCACCAATCACGAAGCCCGGCTTATAGCCACAATGTTCGAGGATCCAGACCGTCATGCCTGCGGTCGTCGTTTTACCATGCGTACCCGCAATGGCAATCACCCAGCGATCGCGCAATACATTGTCATGCAGCCACTGAGGACCAGAAATATAAGGAATACCATCTTCCAGCACCGCTTCAACACAAGGATTACCGCGCCCCATGGCATTACCAATGATCACTAAATCAGGACGTGGATTCAGCTGTGATGGCTCATAGCCCTGAATCAGGTCAATCCCTTGTTGTTCTAATAGGGTACTCATCGGCGGATAAACATTGGCGTCTGAGCCAGTAACCTGATGTCCTAGAGCACGGGCCAGCATCGCAATACCGCCCATAAACGTGCCGCAAATACCAAGAATATGAATATGCATTATATTTCCAGTTTATTGGTGTATCGAGTTAGCTCTCATTCTAACGCCTTAGACAAGCTATAAGAAGGGGAATAACCTATCAATTTGCTTAACCTTTAGTTAAAATTTACTACAATAAAATATCGATGGCATATGACTGCCATTTTTTCTTCAGCCGACTAGGAATTGTTCATGAAAACGTTAGGCGAATTTATCGTCGAGAAGCAACAAGACTTCCCCCATGCTACTGGTGAACTGACTTCACTGCTCTCTGCGATTAAACTAGGCGCTAAAATCATCCACCGCGATATTAACAAAGCGGGTTTGGTTGATATTCTTGGAACAAATGGCGTTTCAAACATACAGGGCGAAGTTCAAATGAAGCTCGATCTGTATGCGAATGAAAAGCTTAAAGCCGCGTTGAAAGCCCGTGGAGAAGTCGCCGGAATTGCCTCAGAAGAGGAAGATGACATTGTTATCTTTGAAGGCGAACGTTCAACAAACGCAAAATACGTTGTATTAATGGATCCGCTGGATGGTTCCTCTAACATTGATGTAAACGTTTCTGTAGGAACTATTTTCTCCATTTATCATCGTATTACACCGATTGGTCAGCCAATCACCGAAGCAGATTTCCTGCAACCGGGGAATCGTCAGGTTGCCGCAGGTTATGTCGTTTATGGTTCTTCAACCATGTTAGTGTATACCACCGGTGCTGGCGTACATGCCTTTACTTATGATTCATCTATCGGCGTTTTCTGCCTGTCTCATGAGAAAGTTCGCTTCCCGGCAACGGGGAATATGTATTCCATTAACGAAGGTAATTACATCAAATTCCCACAGGGCGTTAAGAAATACCTGAAATATTGTCAGGAGCAGGATGAAGCCACCAGCCGCCCTTATACTTCAAGATATATCGGTTCTCTGGTCGCGGACTTCCACCGTAACCTGCTAAAAGGCGGCATTTACCTTTATCCAAGCACTGCATCACATCCAAAAGGCAAACTGCGCTTATTGTATGAGTGCAATCCAATGGCCTTCCTGGCAGAACAAGCAGGCGGTCGCGCCAGTGATGGATTCCGACGGATCCTTGATATCATTCCTGAAGAACTCCACCAGCGGATGCCGCTGTTTATCGGTACCGAATCAATGGTAAAAGATGCCGAACGCTTTATGCATAACTATCCGGATGCGTAACATCTCCCGGGGTTAGTCTCAAAATCATAAATTAAGGGCAGATATTTTCTGCCTTTTTTATTGCCTAAACTACAGCGAACATGCGTAAGCTAACAAAATAAAAACATTAGCAACCAAATTATTTTACATTCAAGATGAAGTAAAATATCGTGACGCTATAAAGATAAGATCGGTAGATAAGAGGGCTTATATGCCAGAACATCTTCAGCTGTTAGATTTGGCTATCATCGGTGTTGGTCTGACGTTTGCCTATATTATCTTCGGTATTACTGGATTTGGTACCGCACTGATTGCCAGCCCGCTTTTAGCATTTTTCATTCCCGTCGATAAAATCGTTCCGCTGCTGGCGCTGCTTGACTGTTCTGCTGCCATCACTAATGTTTTAAGAGATCGAAAGAATGCGGTAATCAGTGAAGTAAAACGGCTGGTACCGTTAATGATACTTGGTAGTTTGTTAGGTGCTGCCGTTTTGCTGTATACCAATCCGGATAGCTTGCTTATCTATCTGGCTATATTTGTTATTGCTTATGCGATTTATTCGCTCAGCGGTTTCAAACCAACCGCCCAATACACGACCAAAGCCTCTGTGCCCTTTGGATTTATTGGTGGTATTTTCAGCGCACTCTTTGGCAGCGGTGGTTTTATTTATGCCATTTATTTGTCTGGCCGAATTCCGGATAAAAACAGTATTCGCGTTACCCAAAGTACCTTAATCGGACTTAGCACGTTTACTCGTATCGTTATCTTCTTTGTCGCCGGTGTTTATAGCGACTGGTCATTCCTAACCATGGCGCTGGCTTTATTCCCGGCAATGATTCTCGGTGTATTTATTGGCCGTCGGATTACGATTAAGCTGTCCCGAGAAAACTTCCTGAAAATCATCAACGTTGTTATTCTACTCTCAGGTATAGCCTTGCTTATTCGGGCACTGGTTTAACCATTACGCCTATCCATCGGTAAATTGATTATTGTTTACATTTTTAAAACATTTATAATGGATTCAATTTACAATTATCAGAGATATTGGCCATGAACAATATTATCCACAAAAGCGTTGTGGCATTCATTTTCATATGTGCCTTATCCGGTATCGGTGGCGTGATTTTAGCCGGTTTGATTATCTATACTCGCTCCGTTTCCTGAGTTCATTTCCCCACTATCGGTAAAACTTTCCGCTGGTTAGCTTTGCCGTATCAGCAATAATCTGCGAATTACGTCAAAAATTGAAGATTCATGCCCAGAGTCGGCTATAATAGGCGACAATTCTAACCCAACTTTATTTGATCAAAAGGAAATAGAGATGAGCCTTAATTTAGTACCGGCAGGTAAAGACCTACCAGAAGATATCTACGTTGTTATTGAAATTCCAGCCAATGCCGACCCAATCAAATACGAAGTAGACAAAGAGACCGGTGCTATTTTCGTTGACCGTTTTATGTCAACCGCTATGTTCTATCCATGTAACTATGGCTATATCAACCACACCCTGTCTTTAGATGGCGACCCGGTTGACGTTTTAGTCCCAACCCCTTATCCGTTAGTACCAGGTTCCGTCATTCGCTGCCGTCCGGTTGGCGTATTAAAAATGACCGACGAATCTGGTGAAGATGCGAAGCTGGTGGCGGTTCCTCATACTAAACTAAGTAAAGAATACGACCATATCAAAGACGTCAATGACTTGCCTGAACTGCTACGTGCACAAATCACTCACTTCTTTGAACACTACAAAGATTTAGAGAAAGGCAAATGGGTTAAAGTTGACGGTTGGGATAATGCTGCTGCCGCTAAAGCCGAAATTCTGTCTTCTTTCGAGCGCGCTAAACAAGCAAAATAATTTTGTGGTTCCACAAAAAAGAGCACGTAAATACGTGCTCTTTTCTTTTTGGGGTGATCATAGGTCAGATATCTGACCTATCCCTCATTTTTTCGATGAACCCAATCGCCGCTGTCAATACGCTTTAAACCTTCAACAGAGTGCAAATAAAGATACATCCATGCACTGCCATAAGGCGTTTGTACCAGCTCGCGTCGGTAGTCTCGCGTATCGTTCTTCAATTCATCCAATTCTGCCAGAATAGAAGAATCAATCCGATAAACTTCACAATCGATTTCACCCTCGCCTTTAATCACCGCTGGATAATGCCCTAAATCATAAAGCTCATAGCCTGAGATACGATACTCCCCAAGCCATTGGGCATTAGTCATCCAGTGACTGTTTCCCTGCCCCCGACGTAAACTACCATAAACAATAATTCGCATAATCAAAACTCAAACTGATAGAGCACATCCAGTGCCTGATCGATGCCAGACACAGCCTCCAGATACAGCCTTGGCATCAGTCTATAACGTAGCGTTAATGTCGCCAGTGAATCAAATATTCCAACGCCATACTTGACCTGTAAACCCGGCATAATATAACCACTCACAACTACGGAAGAACTGTCACCAACTCCTTGTGTATCCAATGATAAATTTTTGACGCCAAACGCTTCGCCAATCTGACCAACCAGCTTACCACTTTTCGCTACGCCTAGCCCTACCAACATTGAGGTCATCATATCACTATCACCGCCGCTACTGTCTAGCCCCTGCCCTCTAAGCAGATAGGAGAGAGCCTGTTGCTGTGACATCGCAGGGTCAGAGAAAATTTCCACCTTAGGCTCACTAGCCAACCCGGTGACCCGAACACCTGCGGTAACGCTATCTTCTGTCGCATCAGGATTACGAATAGCTTCAAGATTCAACATCGGCTGATCTGGCGGCCCTGCAAATTGAATCATGCCTTTCTTAATGACCAGATCTTGTCCATAAGCCCTAAACTGGCCACTTGGAATATTCACCTGACCGTTTAACCCTAAACCTTTCTTATCCTGAACAACTTTGAGATCGCCCTGTAAACGCGCTTTCAGACCAAATGCCTTAATAGATACATTGTTACCAATGCTCACCACCAAGTTACTATTAATGGCAATAGGTGTGGATTTGGTTTCAACCGGGCGCAGATTACGATCCAGCATGACTTCATCAGAAGAAATACCGGTAGCGCTTTCCGGCACCTCTTCAACAGAAATTCTGGCCCACGGAATACCCACCGAACCATTTAACGTCAATAATTGCGGCGTAGCATCAAAAACAATATCAGGAGAAACATCCAGCATCACTGTCGGAGGCATAGAAATGCGAATTCGGTCGCCTTTTGCGGTAATTTTGGCCCGCCAGGCATCAATGTGACGCCAGTCAGCATTGCCTCCCAAGGTCAAAGAACCTTTTTCTGTCTGAATTAAACCGTTAAGTTCGGAGCTAGTCCCGTTAAAGTTAAGCGCCAGACGGCTGTCTTTCACAACTAGCGGCACCCACTGCGTATTCAGCTGCAATTTTTCCAGCGCCAGCGATCCGGTTATTCTTGGGCTTTGTGCATTACCACCCAAGCGTAGGTTAGCATTCAGCATACCATCCGCTTTCTCATTCCCCTCCAGAGCAGGCTTCAGCAGCGCCAACGATATGGCATCAATCTGCACATTGCCGGACAGGTTACGACTCCCCTGCGGATCGCTGACTTGAACATTACCGTTAAAACTACCGTTATTAGCTATTTTCATCAGCCAATTAAGCTGCGCCCGATTACCATTCATATTGGCATCCAGCGTGAGTTTGTCTAACGCAATAGGTAGTGCTCGGCCATCAATCATCTGTGTAACAGCGACGCCATTACCATTAAGAGCCACCTTAGCCTGAGGCAAACCGCCTCCAGCCTTCCAACTGACATCAGCCTTACCAGTGAAGATGCCCTGAGCCTTGGTTTCCTTACCTAGCATTGGTGCCAACATGGCCAGATCAAACCGATTAAGAACCAGACTCGCCTGACCGCTTGGACCTACTTCAATCGTTTTTGGTACGCAAAGTTCCGCATTCGGATTACGCCAGCAGTGTGACCCAATACTGATAGTTTGTTGGGCATTGCGATAGTCTAATGCAATATCCCGAGAAATCTGCCACTCGCCAACTGGGGTATTGAATCGAGTATTGGTGAGTGCCCCTTTCCAACGCTCATGGGTTCGGTCAAAGCTACCGTTTAATGCCAGCTGTCCCGAAACCGGTTTACCATTGATATTCAAATTGAGGTGATGCTTACCTTCATTTCCTTCTGCTTCCAGACTCAGCAGGCTGATGTTTAAATCCCCTTGCGTTAAATCACTCACTTTTAGTGCCAGCGAGCCTTTCACCTGATTGGCAGAAGTGATATCGCTGTTAAGCACTACTTTCGCGATCTTTAAGTCTTGCCATCCCAAACCATTGGCATTTAGGTCAGCTAATAACTGTGGTGACTTGGCGTCGCCCCTCAGTTTAATGGTGCCTTTCGCTACGCCGCTTAACCCCGGCAACATACCGGTTAACTTAGGCGCATCAATATTGGCATCCAATATCCATTTATTGGCTAAATTACCCTTAACATCAATCGTATTCGGACCCAAGGCCAGATTCACCCCAGGAATAACCCATTGTCCAGAATCATTACCCTTGAGCGCCCCGGTAGCCGATAGCCGATTTTGCTTAACCTGGCCGTTGAGATCGATCTCTGGAACGTTCAACTGC
This sequence comes from Pragia fontium DSM 5563 = ATCC 49100, assembly GCF_900112475.1. Lineage (GTDB taxonomy): Bacteria > Pseudomonadota > Gammaproteobacteria > Enterobacterales > Enterobacteriaceae > Pragia > Pragia fontium. The sequence continues at coordinate 686,901 of NZ_FOLW01000001.1, forward strand.
CAGCTTCCACCGTTTAAGCTTCCTTTGGTGGTCACTTTACCGTTCAACTTAGCGGGCCATTCAGGCCACTGTTTGGCGGTATTAATGCCATCAATAGTTAACAGCGAACGCCAACTAATGGCATGGCTCCAATCAACCACACCACTGAGTTCCGCTTTCCCTTGCAAAGCACTGAGGCGTAATCGGGAAAGATTGAACTGTTGTACGTTGCCTTTCCCATCGACCAATAAGCTGGCAGGAGGAATATCGGTTCCTTCAACCGCAGAACGTAACGACAATGAATAGTCGGTCGCACGACCATCCAATTTCAGGCGAGTATCATTCACTCGATAATCACTTTTGCCCGTAAAAGGCCACTGTACCCGCTTGCTCTCCAGCGTCAGCGATAACGGTAATCCTGCGCTAGCCAAATTAGTTTCAGCCTTTAGCTGAGCGCCAACCGGCCCTGAAGCATTCACATCCAGCGTCAAACGGCCGACCACATCACCAGCCACTAATAATTTAACCTTCTCCCCTTTCAAAGAGGGATCGTTTACCGTCGCGTTCAAGGTTAAATTAACCGGCCAGTTCCCGCTTAATGAGGCGTCGCCCGTTAACGCGGCAATACCTTCTGGCGCATTAACCTTTAGTGACTGAATCTGAATATGAGAATCTTTGGTGGCTGCCTGTAGCTCCAAACGATTTATCTGGATCGGCGCCGCGCCAGTTAAACGCAGATCTTCACCAATCAGACTGGGTAAATTGAAATCCATGGGTAAATGGACTTCCGGTAGTGATGCCAACAGCGGTTTATCAAACAACGCTGCTAACATTTCCCCGGTCGTTTCTTGTTGGGATGGCTTAGCAACCGGTGGTTGCTGTACCTCGGTGGATTGCGGTAACACCACCAATAGCTGGCGAATATTGGTCGGCTGTATATTGATTTCACGCTGCTGCCAACTGGCCGCGGTACGGAATTCATTTAGCGTAATGGCGATATCATCAACGGTGACGTTAACATTATTCAGGCGCAGCAGACTCAGCTCAATCGGGTACGGTGTACGAATATCGGTAACCGGCTCAGAAGGTGGCTCTTCTACCACCGCAGACGCAGGAATCTGGGCGGTATCAATCTTGACATCGACATCCTTAGCCGTCACCGCATTAACGCAAATTTTACCCTCGGGAATACAGGTAAAATTAATCGAAAGATGAAACTCTTCCACCCCAACATCAATACCTGGCATAGCATAATTTACTTTCGATAGCGTTAAATCACGCCATCCACCTTCAACACGACCAATCTGTAGGCCTGATACTACGCGAGGGAGGTTATTAAGCACTAAATGCAGGCCGGTTTGAGTCCCCAACAGCAGCGCCAGTGCGCCCGTTAGCAAAACAATCAGCAGCAGCAGGCCAATGATAACGCGCTTTATCCATTTTTTTATCTTCATAGCTCTGGCCCTAATCCGATATAAAACTGCATACCGTGCTCATCTTTATCACCAATTGGTGCCGCAATATCAAACTTGATCGGTCCAATGGGTGAAGCCCAGCGTACACCAACCCCAGCACCTTTTTTAAAGGTATAATCATCCAGTTTATTAACTGCATCTCCCCCATCAGCAAATGCCGCAGCCCACCAATTACCGCTCACATTATATTGATACTCCAGTGAGCCAGTAGCCAGTTTGGATGCCCCTGTCAGTTTGTCATCGCTGTCTTTGGGTGAAATCGATTTATATTTGTAACCTCGAATGCTACGGTCGCCACCGGCAAAGAAACGCAGTGATGGAGGCACCTTCGTAAATTCGCCGGTCTCAATCCAGCCAAGGTTTCCTCTGGCAATAAAGCGATGCTTATCCCCCAGAGAGCGAATCCAAACGTTCTGAGCTTGAACAACGGCAAAGTTAACGTCTGAGCCCCAGGTTGTATCAGAAACATCCAGAGAGTAACTTTGACTATCGCCCCACATTGGCATTAGTCCTCCCCTTTGGCGGGTCCGATTTAGGTTAACGCCAGGATAGAGCAACATGGTGGTATTGGTGACAGAACCTTGGGTAAAGTTATCCAAACTCCAGCGCAAATTCACTGAACGCTGCCAGCCGCTAGCGGTGTCCCAATAACGGGCAACGTTAAACGTTCCTGAGCTGGATTGAGTATCGTTGTGGTCTTCGTGTTTATAACCGGATTGTAATAAATAATATTGTTCCAGCGGGCTTTTTAGCAACGGGATTTTATAGCTGAAATCAAGGCTTTGTTCCGGTGCCGACAGGTTAATACTGGATTCAAAGCTGTGGCCTCGATCGTTTATCCATGGCTTCTTCCAGTTCGCTTTTACCCGAGGACCAATATCGGTGGAATAACCACCACCAAGTTCAATGGCATTCTGACTTCTTGGCGACAAAACACCTTCCAACGGCAGTAGTTTATCGCCATAAACACCGTTAAAATCTGGCGAGACAACCACGCTGTTAAACCAGTTGGTTGAGGAAAGTCGACGGTTTAATTCAGACAGTTGAGCTGAGGTGTAATATTCACCTTCTTTAAAAGGCACCAGATTCTGTAAGTAGTCATCACGAATTTGAGAATGCGCAAACGTCACTTTGCCAAAGCGATAGCGTTCGCCACTGTCAAAATCGATATCCCAGAACGCCTGATGTAAATCCGCCGCCACGCCTAACTGACTTTTTTCAAGATTGGCATCAAAATAACCCCGACGAATAGCCAGCCCGGTCAATGCGCTTTTAAAATTATCATAAGCTCCATGATCGAGAATGGTGCCTTTTGCCGGCACATCGGTTTTTAATAGACTAATATATCTTTCATCGTCTTTGCCCTGCCCGGTAATACTGATATGAGTTTCCTCAATACGCACCGGTTCCCCTTTGATAACGGTTGCGGTCAATACCGGCTTTAAAGCAAAGGCTGGCTGGCTAACATCGAATTGAATCTCTGGATTATAATATCCTTTGGCTCGCAATCCTTTACGGATAGTTTCATCAACCTGTTTGGTAAAACGGGGAGTATTAGCAATTTCATTTTCTGGTATTGTTGAGAGCAATGCATGAACATTTTGTTCTAAATCACCACTTAGTCCTTTCACCTCCAGGCTCAAATCAGCCGTCCGGGCTGATGAAACTACTAACATAAACGGTAGTAGCAAAGGGAACATTCTATATCGTGATCGTGGCACGCAGGCTCCTAAAATAATTAGTCCGATTTACTTCAATAACTAAGGGTAGATAAAGTTCGGCAATGCTTCATTCTATACCCTATTAACATTTAATTAGCGGTATATTGTCGATAAAGATGCTCATAGTTACAACATCCTTAACCTTATCTTGACAAAAACATGCGGAGTTCGTTTATGTTGCCCTTTAATATATTAGAGTTTATCTCGCCAGAAAAAACGCTTCCAGGTCGAGATGAAGCCATGAAAGTCGCCCCGGAACATCTGGTTTTACACTCATCGATGACAAGTATCCCGCCAAATATGGCCACCGCCATTTTTGCAATGGGTTGTTTTTGGGGCGTTGAGCGTCTCTTTTGGCAGCAGTCCGGTATTTTTAGCACGGCGGTCGGCTATAGCGGAGGTTTTACCCCAAACCCAACCTATCGGGAAGTGTGTAGTGGACAAACCGGTCATGCGGAAGCAGTCAAAGTGGTATTTGATCCAACCCTCATCAGCTATCCGTCATTGCTAAAACTCTTTTGGGAAAATCATGACCCGGCTCAGGGCATGCGTCAGGGGAATGACATCGGTAGCCAATATCGCTCAGCAATTTATGCTACCACTCCAGAACAGTTGCAGCAGGCTCTGGACAGCAAAGCCGCCTTTGAAATCGCCATGACCGATGCTCATGATAAACGCCCGGTAACCACGGAAATCGCCATGGCAAAACCGTTCTACTTTGCGGAAGATGAGCATCAGCAATATCTGGCAAAACACCCTAACGGCTACTGTAATCTTGGTGGAATTGGAATTTGTCTGCCGCCAAAAAACTAAAGACAGATGACAAGATTTAACCAACTGTTATACTAAATCAGTGGTAACGGACTAAAGTACACCGGTTCTTATAGCCCGTTACGCTGTTTTATTCATTCAAAGTATTCAACTTCAGATCCTATTTCCGGTATAACCGCGGATAAATTATGTTAAACAGTGCATTACTGATTATTTTGTTGATCGCGATAAGTGCGTTCTTCTCTATTGCCGAGATCTCTCTCGCCGCCTCACGAAAAATGAGGCTGAAAATGATGGTGGATGAAGGTAACGTCAATGCGGCTCGCGTATTAGAGTTACAAGCAACCCCCGGTATTTTCTTTACCGTTGTGCAAATTGGCGTTAACGCCGTTGCCATTCTTGGCGGTATCGTTGGCGATTCTATTTTCTCCCCTTATCTTGCGGCTCTTCTTAGTCGTTTTATGGAGCCAGCCTTAGCCGAACAACTTGGTTTTATTATCTCTTTCTCTATTGTCACCAGCCTGTTTATCCTGTTGGCAGATCTCACTCCAAAACGCATTGGCATGACATCACCGGAAGCAGTTGCCATCCGGATTATCAATCCAATGCGTTTCTGCATTATTTTGTTCCGGCCGCTGGTATGGTTCTTTAATGGAATGGCCACCTTGATTTGCCGGATATTTAATATCCCAATGGTGCGTAATGACAACATCACTTCTGATGATGTTTATGCCGTTTTTGAGGCCGGTGCGCTGGCTGGCGTGCTACGCAAACAGGAACATGAGTTAATTGAAAATGTATTCGAACTGGAATCAAGAACCGTTCCTTCTTCGATGACCGCCCGTGAACATGTAGTGTATTTTGAACTGGATGAACAAGAAGAGCAGATTAAAGACAAAATTGCTAACTATCCCCACTCAAAATTCCTGGTATGTAACGGCTCCATTGACCAAATAATTGGTTATGTTGATTCCAAAGATTTGCTGATTCGCGTATTGAGCAATCAAAGTTTAACCCTGAAAGGCGGAGTGCAAATTCACACCCCACTGATCGTTCCAGACACCCTGACCCTGTCAGAGACGCTGGAGAGCTTTAAAGTGGCTGGTGAAGACTTTGCCGTTATTCTTAATGAATATGCGCTGGTAGTGGGCATTATCACCCTGAAAGATGTCATGACCACGCTGATGGGCGATCTCCTTGGTCCAGGGGAAGAAGAACAAATTGTCGCCCGCGATGAACATTCATGGTTGGTTGATGGTGCAACGCCAATTGATGATGTTATGCGTTCTCTGTCGATTGATGAATTTCCACAGTCAGAAAACTATGAAACCATCGGCGGCTTTATGATGTTCATGCTGCGTAAAATTCCAAAGCGCACTGACTCGGTAAAATTTGCTGGCTACAAATTTGAAGTGGTAGATATTGATAGCTACAAAATAGACCAACTTCTGGTGACTCAATTGCATAATAGCTCAGTCATCGCTGCTGAAGAGCTGGCCAAAGAAATAGCTAAAGAGAAGAAAGAGGAAAAAGAGGGCAAGTCAGAGCAGTAATCCCACCTCGCCAAACCTAACGCTAAGCAACAAAATGGCCATCTTATTAGATGGCCACAGGTTCAATACTTCAATGATTAATTATTCACTTTTAAGCAAATTGTGCGCGTAACTCCTGAACTTCGCGGTTTACTTCTGACATTACATTAAAGTGAATCTTATCGCCTACCTTTGGAAGCAGAATTTTCCCCATGTCAAACTCGAAAGCACCAATACCTTTGATGTAAAGTCTGCCACGAAAGAGCGTCTTCACGTATAGCGCAATCCTTTGTGGATTGTAGCTAGGGAAGATTTTCATTTCACGTCCTCCATTCTTATTTCAGACTAACGCCACGATAGCCCGGCCACTCAAAAAGCGTCTTAGTGGCGCTAGCTATTACATACAGTTAACACTATTTTTGGGCTGTACACATAGCCTCTTTAATCTTATTTACATAACTTAATGAAATATTAGGAAAGCTATGTCTGCCACTAACTATAGGTTACAACCTTAAATTATTCGAATAAAAAACCTGTAAATTTTATCATGACAATATTTGTTGCTAATTTAGCTCATTTTATTCCTTGGGTTTGCCGAAACGTAGAATCCTGGATTAATAAACGATGGCGCAGGTGCATAACTAAGCGGAATATCCTGCCAATTATTCACCTGTAGCCCAGCAGCTAAAACAATTGCGTGTCCTGCTCCGGTGTCCCAAATACAGGTTGGCCCAAAACGCGGATAAATCTGGGCACGGCCTTCAGCAATCAAACAGAATTTAAGTGATGAACCTACCGCGGTCGTTTCATAATCGCCGAGGGAGGCTAAAAACTGTTCCAGTTGATGATCGCGATGTGACCGGCTACACACTACTTTTGGCGGGTAGCCGCCATGAGGAGCAATCGCCTGACGTTTCCCTGCAAACTGTTTCCAGACGCTACGACCTTCTGCCGCATAAAGCACATCCAATACCGGGGCATAAATCCCCCCCATGACCGGAATCCCCTGCTCAACCAAGGCAATATTGACCGTAAATTCACCATTACGATTCAGGAACTCTTTAGTACCATCCAGCGGATCAACCAACCAGTAACGCTGCCAATGACGCCTGATCTCCCATTCCTGAGGGGATTCTTCGGACAATATCGGAATATCCGGGGTGAGTGCAGATAGCCCTGAGACAATAATCTGATGGGCGGCCAAATCAGCCGCCGTTACCGGTGAGCTATCAGACTTGATATTAGCTTCTACCGGTTTATCTCCCTGATAAACCGCCATAATCGCCTCACCGGCCTGAAGAGATAGCTGGCAGATTGCCTCTAACGTTTCTGATACCTGCACCATAATTCACACCTGTTTCTGAGATAAAACACGAATAATTTAGATTAGCGGCTTTTACCATAATAACCAACCAATCAATAAACTAGCCTCCCTTTAAACGACCTTACGCCAAAGAATACCAGCAAAAATAGATTGAATTTATTAAACATGTATTTAAAATACATTTTATTAAATCAATTAAATAAGGTGCTTTATGGACTACTCAGCTCAATCTCTTGGCGCACTGGCTATTGCTATTCCCGGCGCTACTCGGTTATTCCGTCAATACGATCTCGATTTCTGTTGTGGTGGTAAACAAACCCTGACCCGAGCCGCCACCAGAAAGATGCTCAACATTGATGTATTAAATGAGCAACTGACACAACTTGCCGCCAAGCCTACTGATGACAAGAATTGGCTCACTGCCTCTTACTCAGAGATGATTCCCCATATTTTACAACGCTACCACCAACGCCATCGCGAACAGTTACCTGAACTGATTTTACTGGCGCAAAAAGTTGAACGGGTACATGGCAATAAACCCAGCTGTCCGCACGGACTGGCTGACAGATTAGATATCGTTTATCAGGATCTGGTTCAGCATATGATGAAAGAAGAACAAATTCTGTTCCCAATGATTCAGCAAGGAATGGGGGCTCAGGCTAGCGGTCCGGTCAGCGTCATGGAAAGAGAACATAATCAGGCCGGTGATGATGTAGAAATCATTAAGCAGCTCACCAATAACCTGACAGCACCTGAAGAGGCCTGTAACACCTGGCGAGCCCTTTATTCTTCCATTGATGAATTTATTACTGACCTGATGGACCACATCCATCTGGAAAATAATATTCTGTTCCCACGGGCTCTGCGCGGGGAATAAGACAAATGGCGTAAAAAAGCCGGGCTGTATTACCCGGCTGTTTTATTGATGAATCGCCTCATCAGAGAGCGGCAATCATTACAGAATGTCTAACAGCTCGACTTCAAAGACCAGCGTGCTAAATGGTGGGATAGAAGCACCCGCACCACGCTCGCCGTAAGCCAAGTTATGAGGAATGGTTAATTTCCATTTTGAACCTACTGGCATTAACGTCAACGCTTCAATCCAGCCAGGAATCACACCACTTACCGGGAATTCAGCCGGTTCGCCACGTTTAACTGAGCTATCAAATACCGTGCCGTCAATCAGACTACCGGTATAGTGAACACGTACGCGATCCTGACGAGCCGGGATAGAACCTTCTCCCTGAGTCAAGACTTCAAATTGTAATCCAGACTCGGTACTGTTCACTTCGCTACGTTTAGCATTCTCTTCCAAGTAGCGTACACCTTCCTCGGCCATTTTCTCCTGCTTTTCACGACGAACGTTATCAGCGCGTTCATGAATTTCACGCAGCGCACGGTGAACAACGTCAACCGGCACAGATGGATGATTACCATTCAGAGCATCAGTTAAACCGGCTAATAGCGCCTCAGGTACCAGGCCTTCCAGACCAGACTCTTGTAATTGCTGCCCAACCTGTAAGCCTATGCCATAGCTGGCCTGTGATTCTATGCTGTCAAAAGATGGCTGTGTCATCGTTTTTCCTTAGAAAATAAACTTGGAAAGATAAATTAAGGCCAAAGCATAGCACAGGTAATTCAACGGGAAAAAGGTCAACTGCAAAAAGCTGATGACCAGCTATATCGCAGAATCCATATATAGCACAGCTTCCTGCTCAATTTTTCGTTTAGTCAGGCACCAAATAACAATCCCTATCAGGCTTAATATTGCTCCAGCAATGCAGACGCCCAACCATTGCCCATATTGATACGCCACCGCAGAAATTAGTGAGCCCAGCGCACCACCAATAAAGTAACTGGTCATATAACCTGCGGTCAGACGGCTTCGAGCCTCCGGCATCATACGATAAATCATTGACTGATTAGTGACGTGTACACCTTGCACCGTCAGATCGAGCAACACGATGCCAATGACTAATGCCCAAATAGAGTACTGACCAAAAGCAATCGGCAACCATGAAACAAACAACAGCACTAACCCCAGCGTCGTTACCAAGCTGGATTTCCCTTTGTCTGTCAACTGACCCGCCCCACTGGCGGCTAAAGCACCGGCGGCACCAACTAAACCAAATAGACCAATTACCGCTTCAGAATAGTTATAGGGTGGGGAAGCCAGCAGAAAAGCCATGGATGTCCACAGCATACTAAAATTGGCAAATGACAGAGCGCCAAGAAAAGCGCGAGTACGTAAGGTGGTGTTACGGGAAAACAGCACGATAATAGAAATCAGCAATTGCGGGTAATTAAGGCCATTACTTTGTTTATAGCGCGGCAAAACTATCCACAGCACCAGCGCCATCACCACCATCAAGCCAGCCGCTACCCAATAAACGGTACGCCAGCCGCCCAAAGAAGCCAATAGTCCAGCCGCGGTTCTTGCCAACAAAATACCCAGCAGCAGGCCACTCATAATCATGCCGACGACTTTTCCACGTTTCGCGGGCTCAGCTAGAGTTGCTGCCAGAGGTAACAGAATCTGTGCCACCACAGAGAACAGTCCGGTGAGAGCAGTGCCAATAATCACGCCGATTACGGTAGAAGACATAGCGGTTATCAGCATACCGAGGGCGGAAAGTAACGTCATCAACACAATAAGCCGACGCCGTTCAAACAGATCGCCAAGGGGAACAATAAACATTAATCCGGCGGCATAGCCCAATTGGGCTGCGGTTACGATAAACCCGGCTTGACTGACGGATAACGAGAACGCTTTTGCTATCGTTTCCAATAAAGGCTGCGCGTAATAGTTACTGGCAACGGCTAAACCGGTAGCGATTGACATCACGACAATCAGCGCTGGCGTTAATACTTTATTCTCTGTACTTTGATTCATTATGGAGATTCTTAAAATGATGATACCGCGATTATCAGGTAGTTTTATCCATAGGCCTAATTTATAATTTTCATTTTATTCATCTCATAAAGAGATAGATATGAATTTAAAGCAGCTCACTTATGTTCTGGCGGTCGCTGAAGAGCAAAGCTTCACCCGCGCCGCCCAACGCTGTCATATTGTCCAGTCAGCTTTAAGTCATCAAATCGCTAAGTTGGAAGAGGAACTGGGCTGCGAATTATTTAACCGCACCTCTCGACAGGTCAAACTCACACCTGCCGGTCAGGCGATTATCGCTCCCACTCGAAAAGTACTGGATTCACTACAGCATCTGATTGATGAAGTGGCTGCCAGCAATAATCAAATTTCTGGCAAGTTAACTATCGGCACCATATCTACGCTTAATGCTATCGATCTGGCGGCTCTTCTGTATCAATTTCACCAACGCTACCCTCAGGTCAATATCCGACTATACGTTGGTATGAGTGAAAATTTGATGACGGATATTCAACAGCAGAAAACCGATATTGCCTTTACCGGCATTTGGCCCGGTGAAAAACGCATACTTTCATTGCCCCACCAGCAAATAGCAGATGAACCACTGGTTGCTCTACTGTCACCTAGCCATGCACTGGCAAAAATGAAACAGGTTACTCTACAGACGCTGGCCGGAGAATCTCTGGTTGACTACTGCGCTGGCTGTGGCGCACGTCAACAAACTGACCGTGCCTTTCAGGCCGCCGGGATTAAACGTCATGTCAGCTTCGAAATAGATCATATTGAGTGGCTGGAAAATCTGGTTCGTCAGGGATTGGCTATCGGTATCGTACCCATATCAACCGCTCAGCGCCTTCATTCACTGATATCTATTCCCATCAAGGAAGAGCCAAGGCGAAAAGTGCATTGCGTTTGGGGACCATCACCATCAAAAGCCGCCGAATGCTTTTTACAATTGATGCAAGAGGCCATTGCCGAGCAAAACACGGCTGCCAGCGATGACACCCCATCCAATGCGATGAATGAATAGAACAGGATATATTTATATTGTTTACATAACCTATGTTATTCGGTCTATTATGGGTAAAATTGTACTATCGCAAATCAGATGACAGATTGCTCAAATTAATCAGTGCAAACCTGACCGAGTTATAGATGGGGTACAGCAATGCAGGCAAACAAAGGCAGAGAGCGGCTGAATACCGGTAATAATCCGCTTAACACCGTATTATTAAAGATATGGCATCTGCCCGATAGCTTTAACTGGATGGAGCCATTACCTTATGCTCATCGACGAGGCGTGCTAATGGCAGCGCTGCTGATTCTCTGTGCTTTTCTTTGGCCAAATGAAAAAAATGGTGACATAGAAATCGGTCATAGCTCCACGCCCGTTGATTTATCAACCCCCAGTACCGCCCAGACCAGCTCTCCTCCTCAGGATAATGCAGAAATGGAGCGGGCCAATCGTATTTTGAATCAGCAACCAGAAACACCCGCCCCCATTGAGGAACCTGCTCCGCAAATAGCACAAACTCAAGCTACACCTCAGATAGCCCCCCAACCAGAACCATCGCCAATTGAGCAACCTGCTGCTCCCCAAGCCGATAATGAGCAATGGCAAGAGTTCACCATTCAAAAAGGCCATACGCTAACGCAGTTATTCAGAGATAATCATTTTATTGTAAGTGATGCATTTTTGCTGGCTCAGGTCGAAGGCTCAGGAAAACCGGTTAACGCATTAAGAATTGGGCAAAAAATCAGGGTGAAGCTCACCAGTGATAAACAGGTGACCGCATTAGAAGTGGAACTTTCGGCAAATAAATCGGCGCTATTTACTCGCCAGAGTAATGGACGCTTTCGTCGAGACCATTAAACTTTTCCAGTAAGAAATCACGCAATACTACGCCTTGGTTATGTTCAATGTTCTTACTACCAAACATTAGCGTAATATTTTTCCCCTGGCGCAATAATGCCAGTAACGGTAACCATGCGTTTCCCGCGTTCAATTCCGCATAGTAATCGCGGCGAAAATCATCCCAGCGAGTGGTATCAGCGTGAAATCGCTTACGCAAATCATTACTTGGCGCAACGTCTTTCAACCAAGTGACGTCGACTAACTTGGCTTTACTTATTCCTCGAGGCCAAAGTCGATCCGTTAGAAAGCTGTTTTCAGCCACTGGCGTGGTCATATCATAAACTCTGACTAATTGAATATTCGCCATAGCGACTCCGGTTAAGCAGTGAACATCATATTGTTTAACAATATATCCTATCCAAACCGATCCCCCGCTAATCCAGACAAGAAATCGATGAAGTCCAACCGACAAATAGCAAAACGCCGGCATAAGCCGGCGTTTTAAACATGGTAAGAAAACTAATAATTAGTCTTCAGCAACCACGATAACGTTCAGTTTAGCAAATACTTCGCTGTGAACCTGGAAGCTCACTTCGTACTCACCAACAGCGCGTAAAACGCCTTCTGGCAGACGAACTTCGCTCTTAGCCACTTCAACGCCTGCTGCAGTAACTGCATCAGAGATGTCGCGAGTACCGATAGAACCAAACAATTTACCTTCATCGCCTGCTTTAGAAGCGATAGTCACGTTGCCCAGACCAGTGATCTTAGCAGCACGAGCTTCAGCAGCAGCCAGAGTCTCAGCCAATTTAGCTTCTAACTCTGCACGACGAGCTTCGAAAAACTCAACGTTTTTCTTGGTTGCTGGAACCGCTTTACCTTGCGGTACCAAATAGTTACGAGCATAGCCCGATTTAACATTAACCTGATCACCTAAGCTGCCCAGGTTAGCTACTTTATCAAGTAGAATAACTTGCATTACCGTATCCTCTTTAAGTTCGTGGATCGTTGCCGATTACTGATGACGATCAGTATACGGTAACAAAGACAGGTAACGTGCGCGCTTAATAGCACGAGCCAGCTGACGCTGGTATTTAGCACGAGTACCGGTAATACGGCTCGGGACAATTTTCCCGCTCTCGGTGATATAGTTTTTCAGCGTTGCGATATCTTTATAGTCGATCTCTTGAACGCCTTCCGCTGTGAAACGGCAGAACTTGCGACGACGGAAATAACGTGCCATATGGCTAGTCTCCAGAATCTATCAATTCAATCTGCTCGGCATGTAACACTAATTTATTCAGCCCATTGCGGCCTTGATGGCTGCTAATAAAACCGGTTACTTTCAGGCTACTGCCGACCGTTATACTGTGAGTTAACGCTTGAGACTGCTGTCCACTAACAATCACGGGCATTCTGCACCATGCTTGTCGGTTAAAACCGGCTTCCTGCTGTTGTGAGCGGTGCTCTAGCACAAACTGACAATGCGGGACCCCAGATGGACTTACTTTTCGAATGGGGGTCTTGATAATGATACCAGACAATACCAAACGGTTTGCAGTCAACACAGACAATTACTCTTCAGAATCCTCAGCATCATCTGATTCATCCATTAGTTCTTCAGCAAAATCTTCGCGACGCTCGCGACGTTCATCTTTCGCTTTAACCATTGGAGAAGCTTCAGTGACGGCATGCTTAGTACGCATTACCATGCTACGGATAACGGCATCGTTGAAACGGAAGTTAGTTTCCAGTTCATCGATCGCTTCCTGCGGTGCTTCAACGTTCAGAAGAACGTAGTGAGCTTTATGCAGTTTGTTAATTGGGTAAGCCAGTTGACGACGACCCCAATCTTCTAAACGGTGAATTTCACCACCTGCAGCTTTGATCGCACCGGTGTAACGTTCGATCATGCCTGGAACTTGTTCGCTTTGGTCTGGATGGACCATAAAAACGATTTCGTAATGACGCATCAATTGCTCCTTACGGATTATTCAGCCTCCTGTCAGGGTCAGCCGTGGCCCATGGAAGCAAGGAACGTGTTAAGTGTACGGCTGAAAAAAATGACGCTGAATTGTACGTTTATGGCGTAGGAACTTCAAGGAGATTCAGTCTTTGTTTATCAATCAACGGAATCTCTTTGAATTAATGAGGGATTCAACTTGGTCAATAGCTTCTATTTCAAGCTCCGAGCCTAAATACCGGCAAGGAAGGTGTAACCAACGACGCCTTTATTCACTATTCAGTGATATTCGCCTCAGAAAATGCAATCAGCGATGGTTGAACAATCCGCTGGTAATCCTCAACGTTTAACAAAATAGAGCGTTCCAACGAACCGGCATTAAATACCATCTCTTCCTCTTGCTGGAACACCATCGGGTCAACCACTAATTGAAGATCAGCATGAAAGCTAAAGGGAGGAATCGCGCCAAAAATGCACTGGGTTAATTCCATCACCTCTTTCGGACTAGCCAATGAAGCCCGAGTGCCACCGACCTGTTGCGCCAACACCGACAAGTTGGCTTTACGGTGGGCAGGTAATACTGCCAACACATGTTGTTTAATACCGTTGCCTTTTACGTGGCAAACCAGCGCCTTGGCGCCCTGTTCGATATTGGTTCCTCTGGCCTTCGCCGCGTCTTCCGATCGTCCGGCGCTCGCATGTTCCATCACTCGGAATCGAGCATTCCCCTGTTCCAGCACGGAAACAAGTTGATTAAAAATAATTGATGACACAGTGTTCTCTCTTAATCGTAATCTAGTTAGCCATAGTCCGGCTATCATAATGAAGGGTATCCCTGATAAATCAAGGGATACCACCGCAATACTTAACCAACAACTCTTTCTATAAAAGTCGGTATGACAGGGTTATTTCGCGATTGAACAACCAAATGAAGCACTTATTTCTGAATCACCGTGGGCGTATTGACCTTTATCCGACGCAACGTATAGTCGTAAGAGAATTAATAGAATGATAAACACTCATCTTCTGCATATTGGTGATGCCCATGAAATAGCCAATATGATAACCCATTATTCTTTATATTAAGCGGGAACCCATGCAAAGCTTTCTTCTTCCCTTATGGCATCAGATTGTGCTCTCTGCACCTCTGTTTATTTTAGCCATCTTAGGGTATGGCTTAATCCGCTGGGCTAAATGGAATAAAAATGTCGCTGATGGTTTAACCAAATTTGTGTTCTCGGTCGCTCTCCCCGCCATGCTATTTCGCATGATGTGTAATTTCTCAAAACAGCCACCAGTCGATGCCCGCCTGTTAATCGCCTTTTTTGGCAGTTGCCTGATTGTATTCGTGATTGGCCGGATTTTGGCAGCAAAAGTATTAAAGCTTGATGGCACCTCCGGTTCGGTATTTGCCTTGGGCGGCATATTCTCGAATAACGTGATGCTGGGGATCCCGGTTGCCACGGTGGCCCTCGGTGAAGCCTCTCTACCTTCCGTGGCACTGGTTTTGGTGTTTAATGGCCTGATACTCTGGACTCTGGTCACCATCTCCGTGGAGTGGTCAAGAAACGGCTCTCTGTCAATTAAAGGCTTTACCCATACCGCACTAAACGTACTAAAAAACCCACTGATTATCGGCATTGTCTCAGGTACCTTATTTAGCCTGACCGGTTATGATTTACCCGGCTTTATCGATCAGCCCGTCAGTATGCTGGGGCAAATAGCCGCACCAATGTCATTAATTGCTCTGGGAATGGGGCTAGCTGAATACCGGATTCGCGACGACTGGCAGATAAGTTCGATGATCTGTACCTTAAAACTGATCGTACAGCCGCTCATTGTCTGGTTATTAGCCATCATTCTTGGACTGCCGCCGATGGAGACACAGGTGGTGGTACTACTGGGTTCGATGGCCGTTGGCGTTAACGTTTATCTTATGTCGCGCCAGTTTAACGTGATTGTGGGCCCTGCGGCGTCGAGTCTGGTGATTTCTACCGTACTCTCGGCTATCACCACCCCGCTGATTCTCACCCTGATTGGCGTGCGTGTTTAAAGGTCTAAATGGATTTTGTCCTACACTGAAATAGCAAACTACCGACTCACCGATAAACTATCAGGAGAAGCCCTTTATGTACCAGTTATATATTGCCAATAAAAATTACTCTTCATGGTCGCTTCGCCCCTGGATTTTACTCAGCCAGCTAGGTTTGCCTTTTGAGGAAATTATCGTTCCTTTTACCGACACCAACTGGGACAGCTTTCGCAGTTTCTCACCATCGGGAAAAGTACCTTGTCTGACCGACGGAGAGATTACCGTCTGGGATTCCCTCGCGATTGCCGAGTATCTGGCTGAAGATCACCCGGAAATTTGGCCTGAGTCACGAGAAGCCCGCACCTGGGCACGCTGCGCCAGTGCGGAGATGCATTCCGGTTTTAACGCTTTGCGCAATACCTGCCCAATGAACGTGGGGATACGCGTACGACCACATCAACATTCTGAGGCCCTGCTCAAAGACTTGGCTCGTTTGAGTGAATTGTGGGAGCAGGGTCTGAACCTGTTTGGCGGTCATTTCCTGGCGGGGAAAAAATTTACTGCGGTTGATGCATTCTTCGCGCCAGTAGCATTTCGTATTCAAAGTTACGATCTCCCGGTTTCCCCAGCGGCTAAGGCTTATACGGAAAGATTACTAAACCTGCAATCGATGATGGAATGGGAAGAGGAAGCCCTGAAAGAAGTTTGGCGTGAGGAAGAGCACGAACGAGAAACGCAGGAGGTCGGTATCATCCTTCAGGATCTGCGAGCTTAAAGACTAATAAATATCGGGCGGTTACGTTAACCGCCCGATGTATGCCAAAACAACGCAACCTTACTCGCCGCGCTGTCTGACGATCTCAAATAAACATACCCCGGTTGCTACCGACACGTTTAACGATGACACGCTTCCCGCCATCGGAATGCTAATCAGTTCATCACAGTGTTCACGGGTCAGGCGACGCATGCCTTCACCTTCAGCTCCCATCACTAAAGCTACCGGTCCGGTACACTTGGTTTGATACAGCGTATGATCTGCTTCACCGGCGGTTCCGACAATCCAAATATTCTGCTCTTGCAGATAACGCAGAGTGCGAGCCAGATTGGTAACGCGAATTAATGGGATGGTCTCCGCCGCCCCACTGGCGACCTTCTTCGCGGTAGCATTCAACTGAGCGGAACGGTCACGCGGAACAATCACCGCATGAACTCCGGCAGCATCAGCACTGCGCAAACAAGCCCCCAAGTTATGAGGGTCGGTCACGCCATCCAGCACCAGCAGGAAGGGTTTATCCAAACCCTCCAGCAAATCTGGCAAATCGTTTTCCTGATACTGTCGCCCTTCTTTCACTCTGGCGATAATGCCCTGATGCACCGCACCTTCAGCTTTATTATCCAACCATTGACGGTTAGCCACCTGAACAGAGATACCATGCTGTTCAATTTCCTGCACCAGCGGCAGTAAACGACGATCTTCACGACCTTTAAGAATAAATACTTCAATAAAGCGCTGTGGATCGCGCTCCAGTAATGACTTAACGGCGTGAATACCGTAAATAATTTCGCTCATAACATTAGTTCTTCTAAAATCTATTATAAAAAATCAGGGCGACACGCTAGGCCGCCCTGTCATCACATTTCGAGCGTATTAAAGCTCAGCGGCTTTTTTCGCCTTTTTGCTTTTTAATGCCGACGTTATCTTTTTGGTTTTGGCCGAAGGCTTTTTCGCCTTCGGTTTAGCCGCTTTAGCTGCCGGTTTACTGCTTCCTTTCTCTTCAGGCTTTGGCTTGCTTCTTCTCGGCTTTTTCACC
Organism: Pragia fontium DSM 5563 = ATCC 49100; assembly: GCF_900112475.1. Taxonomy (GTDB): domain Bacteria; phylum Pseudomonadota; class Gammaproteobacteria; order Enterobacterales; family Enterobacteriaceae; genus Pragia; species Pragia fontium. The sequence continues at coordinate 704,254 of NZ_FOLW01000001.1, forward strand.
TGCACCTTAGCATCGGCAGCATACCCATCGGCTTTCAATCTATCGCCTTTTTTGCCCCGATCTTTAGCGGTTTTACCTTCACCACGCGGACGGCGTTCACTGGACACCAACGCAAAGTCAATTTTACGTTCATCCAGATGAACCGCTTCAACCCGAATTTCAACTTTATCACCCAAACGGAAAGTCTGACCAGAGGACTCCCCGGTTAGCCGCTGCCCGACGTTATCAAAGCGATAGTAGTCGTTTTCCAGTGTGGAAACATGCACCAGACCATCAATATACAAATCATCTAAACGCACAAAGAAACCAAAGCCGGTGACGCTGGAAATGGTGCCGGTAAAGGCTTCTCCAACGTGATCCTGCATAAAGTCACACTTCAGCCAATCCGCAACGTCGCGAGTAGCTTCATCAGCCCGACGCTCAGTCATTGAACAGTGCTCACCCAGCTGTAACATTTCTTCGGTTGAATAGTGCCAGCCGCCGCTAGATGTTGAACCACCTTTTTTACCCGCCAGCAAAAACTTGATTGCCCGATGCAGAGAAAGGTCAGGATAGCGACGAATCGGTGAAGTAAAGTGAGCATAGGCATCTAATGCCAAACCAAAGTGACCGTGGTTTTCCGGGTCATATACCGCCTGCTTCATTGAGCGTAGCAGCATGGTTTGCAACATTTCACGATCCGGGCGATCCGCTACCGCATCCATCAACTTAGCGTAATCTTTCGGTGCCGGTTCTAATCCCCCCCCCAAGCTTAATCCCAGTTCAGCAAGAACACTGCGCAACGAGGCCAGGTTATCGCCTTTCGGACGATCGTGGATACGGAACAACGCAGGCTCTTCCGCTTTTTCCACAAATCGAGCCGCCGAAATATTCGCCAGAATCATACATTCTTCAATGATCTTATGAGCATCATTACGTACCAGCGATTCAATACGCTCAATGCGGCGCTCGGCATTAAAGATAAACTTCGGCTCATCGGTCTCAAAAGAGATGCCGCCACGTTGCTCACGAGATTTATCCAACGCGCCATATAAGGCGTGTAGCTCTTCAAGCATCGGCACCAATGGCTGATAGTGCTCGCGTAGCTCTGCATCCCCGTCCAGAATATGCGCAACTTTGGTGTAAGTCAGACGAGCATGGGAATTCATAACCGCTTCGTAGAATTCAAAAGACGTTAGTTTGCCGGTTTTAGACACCGTCATTTCGCAAACCATACACAAGCGATCGACCTGAGGATTCAACGAACACAGACCGTTGGATAACACCTCCGGTAGCATTGGAATAACCTGAGAAGGGAAATAAACCGAGTTACCCCGACTACGCGCTTCGGCATCCAGAGACGTTCCCGGACGGACATAGTAGCTAACGTCAGCAATGGCTACCCATAAACGCCAGCCGCCTCCGCTCTTCTTCTCACAACAAACTGCATCGTCAAAGTCGCGAGCATCTTCACCATCAATGGTGACCAAAGGTAAATCTCGCAGGTCTACACGACCCTTTTTCGCTTTTTCCGGCACTTCTTCTTTCAGACCGTTGACTTCATTCAGTACGGCATCAGGCCAAACATAAGGGATTTCATGAGTACGCAAGGCGATATCCACCGCCATTGACGTTCCCATATTATCGCCCAACACTTCGATGATTTTACCGATAGCCTTAGTACGACGGGTAGGACGCTGAGTTAACTCAACCACCACCACATACCCCATACGGGCACCCATAATACTTTCTGGTGGAATCAAAATATCAAAGTTCAGACGACTATCGTCCGGCACCACAAAGCCAATACCGGCATCGGTAAAGTAACGGCCAACAATATGGCTATTTTTAGGCACTAAAACTCGGACGATACGCGCCTCACGGCGACCTTTACGATCTTCTTCCATCGGTTGGGCTAAGACCACATCGCCATGAATCGCTAACTTCATCTGCTCAGGAGAAAGATATAAATCATCTTTTTTACCTTCAACCCGCAGGAATCCATAACCATCACGGTGCCCAATCACCGTACCTTTAACCATATCCAGGCGTTCAGGTAGGGCATAGCATTGACGGCGGGTAAACACCAACTGACCGTCACGCTCCATCGCTCTCAAACGGCGACGTAGCGCCTCTTGTTGTTCTTCGCTTTCCAGTTCCAGCGCGGTTACCAGCTCATCACGGCTAGCAGGAGTTTGTCGTTTAGACAATAAATCCAAAATATATTCACGGCTGGGAATGGGGTCCCCGTATTTTTCAGCCTCACGGGCCAAGAAAGGATCTTTTGACATTAGTTATCCTTATTTTTATTTGTCGATATCGCAGGATGCGCCATAAATAGCAGTTCCTGGAGATCACTGTTATCAACGATCATATCGGCAAGAGTGTAATTATCTAATTCTTTTAAAAAAACGTTAATTGCGCTATCCAGCACTAATTTTAGTCGACAAGCGGGAGTAATGTGACAAAATTCAGAATTACAGTTCACTAAAGCCAGCGGTTCAATAGCTCGAACAACATCACCAATTTTAATGTCTACCGCAGGCTTACCTAAGCGAATACCACCATTCTTACCGCGAACAGCATCCACAAAACCAATCCGGCTGAGTTGATTAATTATTTTCACCATATGATTACGGGAAACGCCATAAACGTTGGTGACTTCAGAGATGCTAGTCAGCTCACCCTTAGGCAGTGAGGCCATATAGATTAAAGCCCGTAGACCATAATCGGTAAAACTGGTTAATTGCACAAATACCCCTTTGCTAAAATCCTATTCAGAGCCGCGTTAACTTGACAATAATTACATTTTTGAAAATAAAATCCATTATTAACAATAAATTATAACGTTACGGCCGTTCGAGCTCACGCACCCCACCACATATTCTGCGGTCAGAATAACAAACCTACCCACTGCACGCTCGAAAATTATCCGGATAGCGACCTTTTTAGCGAAATAACTGAATAAAACTGATGTGTTAATTATAAACGATTGGCGCCAAAAGCTAATAATTTTCAGAGCGCTAAAACAGAAAAACGCTCAACAAAATCGAGGAAGGTCAATGACAAACACCAGCGGTCAGAAATAGGAACAACATTGATATTCTGGGAAGCTGAATGGGGATTTAGGGGAAGTGTGCTTTCAGCACAACATTCCCCTCTAACACTTTACAATACCAAATTAACGATAAGGTGCAGTTAATGGCACTTCAGCATCTGGCTCATGCGTTATTCTGTTACGTAAATCCCGGCGAATAATTTCTATCGACCAGAACCAAACGATATGGCCAAAAATTTCAGAAATATATTCATCAAGAGGTAACATTGTTAGCGGAGGTGTTAATCCAAGCAGTGGGAAGCTGATTCCGTGAACAACAACCGTGGCAATAATACCGGCCATAACGCCTTGCCATAATTTAACTTTTGGAAAGCGCTCAGCCACAACACAGTAACCAATAGCAAAAACCACAGAAAATATGACATGAGTCACCATCACTGGGTTAATAATATGTTCTGAGAATGTATATACTGTCGCAGTTGGATCTATACCTAAATAATCACGTAAAAATAGATAAGGGGGATTAAATTCTGCGCGACCATCCAAAATAGTACGTGGTGGTAATGGTACTTCCGCCCCCCATTTTACAAAGCCGGATACAACACCAGAAATAATGCCAATCAAAAACGCCAATCCATATCGACGACGGGATGGTTCCGTTTGAACGAACAATCCTTTAAATATCATTTTATTACCTTAAAGAATAGTTACATTATAAAATGTAATATCCAATGATAAAGATTAAAATTGCAAAATAACTCAATAAAAACTGAGCAACTATTGCACCCCCCATAATACATATTAAAAATTCAGAACTGATAAATCTGTAATTATGGGTAACGTATTAATAAATTATAATCTGGTTAAGTGTCAAATAATAAATCTAGCATCCTAATTAAATCTACATTGCTAATTCAATCTCAATATTAGTCAAAAACGTTAATAAAACAAACTCTGTATACATTGCTAAATATATTGCCAACTTGTTAATAGAGATAAAAATCAAACTCAGATAACGTAATAACCAATAAAGAGGAATAATCCTGAGGAGTAAAAGAAGGGTAAAAAAACAAACATAACACTAAAAAAATACCAGTCAGACTAAACTGACTGGTATTCGATTATCTAACGTCTTTTATAACGATAAATAACAATCGTTATTATGCGTCAAACGGATCGCGTAAAATCATTGTTTCAGAACGATCTGGACCAGTAGAAACGATATCTACAGGAACGTCGGTTAACTCTTCAACACGTTTGATATAGTCGCGCGCTGCCTGAGGTAGCTTACTGAACTCTTTCACGCCAAAAGTACTTTCAGACCAGCCCGGTAAACTCTCATAAATCGGCTCAATACCTTCCCAGGCATCAGCATCCAGTGGTGTAGTCTCAACCACTGTGCCGTCCGGCATACGATAACCAACGCAAATCTTCACTTCTTTCAAGCCATCCAATACATCCAGCTTGGTCAGACAAAAGCCTGACAGCGAGTTCAGCTGTACTGCACGACGCACGGCAATCGCATCTAACCAGCCAGTACGGCGGCGACGACCGGTTGTTGCCCCGAATTCATTGCCTTTCTGACAAAGAAACTCACCAACATCATCAAACAATTCGGTCGGGAACGGACCTGCACCTACACGAGTTGAATAAGCTTTAACAATACCTAAAACATAATCAACATAGCGCGGACCTAAACCCGAACCCGTTGCAACACCACCTGCGGTGGTATTTGAAGACGTCACATAAGGGAAAGAACCGTGGTCGATATCCAGCAGCGTACCTTGTGCGCCTTCGAACATCATTAACTCGCCTTTTTTACGGGCGTTGTCCAACAGCTCAGATACATCCACCACCATAGCGGTCAATATATCAGCAACCGCCATGACATCATCCAGAACGGTTTGATAATCTACCGCGTCAACTTTGTAGTAATTGACTAACTGGAAGTTATGGTACTCCATCACTTCTTTCAGTTTTGTTGCGAAGGTCTCTTTATTAAAGAGATCGCTAACGCGTAAAGCACGACGTGCGACTTTATCTTCATAAGCCGGTCCAATACCACGACCAGTTGTACCAATCGCTTTAGAGCCACGCGCTTTCTCACGGGCTGCATCAAGCGCCACATGATAAGGTAGGATCAGCGGGCAAGCACCTGACAGGAGCAGACGCTCACGCACAGGAATGCCGCGCTCTTCCAAGCCACGCATCTCTTTCATCAAAGCTTCTGGAGATAACACCACACCGTTACCAATTACGCTGGTAACGTTTTCGCGAAGAATACCTGAAGGAATCAAATGAAGAACGGTTTTCTCACCGTTAATGACCAGAGTATGGCCTGCATTGTGTCCGCCCTGATAGCGTACAACATATTTAGCCCGTTCAGTCAGCAGGTCGACGACCTTACCTTTACCTTCGTCACCCCATTGAGTGCCCAGTACGACGACGTTTTTGCCCATCTCACTATTCACCAAGTCAGTTAAAAAAGAATTCTACCATTACATTTTTTTACTTTCAGTACTTTTTAACACAGTTTTCTCAAATCAGACCAGTGCCTCCTTTTTTATTGCTTAAAAAAGTTAGGTTTTCTTGTTTTTGCTCAAGGAATTGTTCAGCCTACTGCTACGATTTATCAATATTTTTGATGTCAATAAATACGGGCATCCTAAGATGCCCGTATTGACTTCATCTTATTGTTCTCAGTTTAGAAGCGATATTTTACCCCTAACACAACTGAGGTATCACTATAGCTATCATCACCTAGCTGATGCCCAACGTTAGCCCAGAGATTCAGTCTGTCATTCAAACGACCTTCAGCCCCTAGCTTCACCTCATACAGATTACGACTACCTGACTGTTGCACCGAAGTACCGTCCATAACGACACTGGTAAGCTCACTGTTGTGTAGCCAGTTCACCTCCGCGTAAGTGGTAAACAGTTTTCGGTTTCGATCTTGGTCGCTAAAGCCATCACGTGAAACTTTCAGTCCAAGGCGGGTTTGGATATTATCATCGCCATTAACCCGTACGCGAATACCATTGGCTTCCGTATGATCGTCCGCTTTCAAACCACTCCAGATTATCTGAGCCTGAGGCGTGATAAATACATCCCCACTAACCCCTTGATAAGCGGGATAACGATAGCCGGTTTCTACCGAGGCGCTAAAGCCATCGATATCATAACGTTCTGTCGATAACTGCTCACCATTCACTTTACCATTCAGCCAGTTGTACTGAGCCCAGCTATCAAGGTATGCCCCATTAAGGGTTTGAGCATCCTGATACCACGTAGCATAAAGACCGGTGCTGTATCCATCGATCTCACCTTTAGACGAATAACCACTGCGTGCATCCGTATGGTTGCTGGCTCTACCATAGCCCAGCATAACGCCCACGCCCAAACGATCGGTCTCTGCTAGTCGAGTAGCAAATATTTCACCACCGCCCTGTACCACATAACGATTGCTGGTAGTCTTCAATTGACCAGAAGCATCATGGAACTGAGTATGTGCCCCAACCTGGCGTAGCCACATACTCGAGTTTTCAGCTCGACCTTCGCGATCCGCCAGTCGCAGATTAAACAATGTACTGGCAATGGCCATATTTGAAATATAGCTACCGGCCTCAGGACGATATACCGGTGTGTTATCTTCTGGCTTAGGTTTATTGCCACCTTCCTCTTCGCCGGGAAGCGGTGAAGTAGGATGTGATACTGATCGCAGATACCAACTGCTCTCTGAGCCACTCGCATCCCCTTTAAACAGGAAATATTCATAAGCACCGGCAACGACCCTATTCATCAGACGAAATGTTCCACCTGAAACGCCGCCAATGCGGATAACTTCAATGCCCTTGGTGGTTTGCTGGCCCTGACCACCGGTATTGTTCACCACCACCCCAGTATGACCAGCAGTATCACCAGTCACCACCAGCTTATCGGTCACGGAGGCATCATCATTTAATCGAGTATTTAAAATTAATGTGCCATCACCTACGTAGTTGCCGTTAACTGTCAGCGTATTACCAATACGGTACCCCGCTAACTGAACAACCCCTTGGTTATTTAATGAACCAACACTCAAATTACTCGCATCAACGTCGTACCCTGCCAAAGCATTTAACGATGTCAAAATCCCCTGATTATCAACGGGCCCGTTAATCGTCCCAGTTCCCGCCAATGCCGCATTGCTCAGCACATTGACCTGTGAACTTGCGGATAATGCACCGGATGAACTGAGGCTATCGCCAATAATTAGGGTGCCAGATTCTACCGTTGTATTTCCGGTATACTGTAAATCATGATTGATAACCAGATTCCCCTGCCCCGACTTAATCAATCCTCCCTGTCCGGTCATAGGATTAATGAATTCCCAGTGGGTATTTGCGGTTAAGTGCGTCACTCCATCATTAACAATTTCAGCAGAGCCTAACGCTGATGCTTTGGCGGCTCTTAATACCGCGTTAGATTCAACATTAAACTGGCCGCTGAAACCATTGCTATCTCCTGATAGCTGTAAGTCCGTATTATTACGTAATATCACCTGTCCGAGACCAGAAAGCGATTTAGTCAGGTCAGATGCCGACACCAGATTAATATCCAGAATATCCGATGCACCATTTAAGGTAATCAGGCCAATACGCCCTAATCCAGCAACATCATTAATCAATAAAGAGGAACTATCGGTTAAGGAGACGTTCCCGCTATAACCATTATTTGCTCCGTTAACCGTCAGCGCGCTGCCCTTTAACGCTAAGCCACCGCCACCGAATAAGGTATCAGCTTCAATCAAACCTCCATCCGTGATACCGAGGGTGCGCTGACTATCACTAATTGTCAGTAGACCACCGTCGGCGATAGTTAACCGTGAACCAATAGCAGCATTCAACGCACCTATAGTTTGGCTATATTCACCGGTATTAACGCTGGCCGCATTTTCAATGCTCAGGATATCGGTCTTACCCAATGCGTTATTGTTCGCCAGCAGCAGAGTTCCCGAACGTACCGTGGTACTTCCGGTATAATCATTCCCCCCATTAGATAACGAAACGGTCTGATTACCGGCCTCAATCGCCAGATCGCCATCACCGGTCAGCTTGGCTCGTAAATCTGCTGCCAATCCTGTTGCCCCAGCGTTAGGTGTAAGTATTAAAGCATCACTGCCTGTACCAAGGAGCGCTAACTCTTTTAGGCCATAACCAATATATAAACCATCGCTGTCTACGCCATTAGAACTGGTTAATAATTGATAATCGTAAGTGCCTTCAGCAACCACCACGCCATTCTGATTAATATCAAACAGTTGCGCGTCACTGATCACGTTGCCGTTTTCATCCTGCAAAACCAACTGTCCGCCGGTACCAATTACGCTACCCGCTGCCGTGACCAGATTAACTAAAGCCATCTCATCATCTTGTTCCATCAGATTGTTATGAGTATTCACTGAGGGAACATGATTAATCACGCTGGTTGGCATCGTTACCTGTACCACTCCAGCCCTGCGAACATCCAAGGTTCCGGAGGTTTCTATACGGTTATCGCTAACCTTATCGCCCGGCGCAATGGTGCCGAAAACCAACTTGCCGCCGTTAAACGTGAACCCACCGATATTCTGAATACCACTACCTACCGTCGTTATATTGCCAAGGTCTGACTGTAGCGTGGCTTGGGTTAGCCCCAAGGTATTAAGTGATGACAGGTCAAAACTGCTGGTACCAAGCCGTAAAATTCCGCTAAAGCCTGAACCCACAGTTCCATCCAGAGAAAATGCGGATGTTGTTGAATCCAATTCGGCAGACAGCATGCCACCACCGGTTAATGTTGGCTTAAAAATGAAATCTCCCGCCAACGAGGGATGAATAGCCAGTTCACTGTCAGTTTCAATATCAACGGTGCCAACATCGTCTCCATTATCAGTCAACACTAACGCTTCGCTAATGGTTACCCGTGACTGATTCTTTAACTTCATCGCCTCAATATTTTTTATTGCGGCGGTTGATGCGACAGTATGCGCCGCACCATCAAAGATCAATTCATCACGACCTGCACCAATCCCCCCATCCAGCAGATCAAATAGTGCCCCGCCTTCTTTGATAATAAAGGTGTTATTCCCACTACCGGCTTCTACATGCTTAACCTGAGCACTGCCTTCCAACATAATGAAGTTATTACCATCGCCCAGTGATACTTTCCCATCCAGGGAACTACCATTACGGAGCAATAATTGATTATCACCGCCGTTCAACGCCACGGCACCACGAATTTCAGCCCCGGTGTCATTGGTGACAATGGTATTCACCGCATCTTGAAACGCCATAACCAATGCCGTATTAGAACTGGCAAAGATTTTTCCTTGATTAGTAAAAGCACTAACCTTGCCAGCATCCACCACTGGCTGATTCAGAGAGTTTGATATCAAATTTCCACTCTGAATCACTTCTTTCGCGGCATTCTTAACCACCAATGCCACGCCACCATCGGCCTGTACCACATTTACGCTGGCACCGGTTTTAACCGTAAAGTTATCTTCGGCATTAACCAGAACCCCCGTTCCACCAGTACCCTTAAGATTAATCACTAAGTTGGCCGAGTCGGATAAATCTAAATCGCCAGTAATATTACCTCCGGCAGCATCATGAAATGCCAATCCGGTTCCACTACCGCTGATATTGATCGTTCCACTGTTGGTTTGGGCTAAAGAAGCCGCTGTTCTGACCGCGATACCATCCGCAACGTTGATAGTGGTGTCTTTTAGCTGAATACCGCTAATCTCTGCTTGGTTTTCAATGCCATAACCGGTAGCTCCAGCCGCATTAACGTTGATAACTGCACCGTCAACGATTAGCCCTTTTGCGCCGCTGGCTAATAGCACGCCGTGGGCAGTACCCCGGCCTTCGATATTTCCTAAACCGTTACCCGTCAGGTTTAGCGATGCTCCGTTACCGACTTTGATTGCCGCTTCCCCGCCTAAAGCAACAATATTCCCCCCCACGTTGCTGACTCTTGAGTCCTGACCCTCAACGTGAATAGCAACACCATCAACGGAAATATTGCCGGAGTTCTCCGCAACAGATCCGGTTTCAACACGAATACCGGTGGTCTTTTCACCGGTAAAATTGATATTGCCGGAATTATGTAACAAGGCAGTATTTCTGCTGATATAGCCAGTCACGTTATTGAGTGAGGAGTTTAAGTCAGCACCTGCAACTAAAATTGTGCCGCTGCCAAAAGCAGAATCACCCGCACTGAGTGCAGAATTTGCCAATAAACCGGCAACCTTATCACCGACCATCGCGCCAGACAGATCATACTTCTGACCATCGGCAACCCCGGCAATAGCGCCAACGCCAGTAAGATTGATAATAGTACCTGGCTCAATTTTACCCTGAGCCCCACCGGCAACCAGAATGCCAGTAGCCCCCAAACCTGATAGGTTTAGCGTCATTTTACCGGAGTTGAAGGCTGAAACATCAATACCTGAGCTGGTGTTGGTAAAACCAGATACGTGTACTGCAGTAGAATTTTTGCCTGAAGCAGTAAGTATCGAGTGAGCTTCAATATCTCGGATAAAGTCAGCGCCATCCTCCATACGGAACAGGGTTGAATTCTCGGTAGAGACATTCATTGCGCCTGTACCGTTATTATTCAGGCTGGCATCAGCACCATAAATCAGGAAGCCAATATGACCTTTACCGGAGCTAAATCTAATTTGCCCATTCCCCTCAATGGCAATGCTGCCACCAGAACGCGCATGGGCAGCAATACCACCATTACCCGATAAATTTATGGTGCCACTTAACGTTACCTTGCTACCCGCATCCTGAGACCAAATACCGTAATTACGTAATCCGGATGGGCTCATTTCCCCGGAAACATAAATCATACCGCTGGACGAAGCTAGCCCCCCGCTCATAGTCTGAATACCCACGCCATTAATGCCCAGCACACGTATAATACCTTCATTATTGACGACAGAATTAGCATCCGAACTGAGACTCAATATTCCATAATTAACGTCTGGTGACTGACTGTAATGACCATTAATATCAATAGTGCCTTCGTTAACGACATTCATGTATCCAGCATGACCAGCAAATATCGCCACTCCGTTTTGCACCAGATCGCCAATAATCAGCGAACCTTCATTTCTAACCGTAGCGCCGGCGCCAGCAGAGATTAATCGACCACCATTGGGCTGTTCAACATCAGCGCCACCACGGTTGATGGGTGCTGATGTTAAATCGGCACTTTGTCCACGGCCGAGATACATCACACCTCGAAGCTCATTAGTAAAAGCACTGCCGACACCATTGACCACCACGCCAATTGGAATACCGGCGTTAATTTGGGTCGTCGTACCTACGTTATATGCGCCATTATTCGTCGCTGATGCCCCGGCATAAACAAAGAGCCCATGGGAATTACCACCGCCTAATTTGTTATAGTTCCAGCCAGTTATATTGACTATCCCCGTATTTTCATAGGTTGAGCCTAAACCGGTTACCATATCGGTTCCCACTTCGGCCGCACTCCCCCCACTCGGCCGCCCCGCATAACGAACACCGTTATTTATCCCCGAACTGCCGCTCTCTATCCACATTCCAGCAGTGCTTTGATTGCCGTAAGTGGTCAATATCCCCTGATTAACAACAGTACCGCCATTCGTGGCATATAAACCATAACCTGCCAATGAAGTAATCGCGCCGGTAGCACCAATTGTTGCAGTAGATCCACTACCATCAGCCTGCATGGCCGCGCGAGTACCGGGAAGAATATATAGTGGATCGTCCGGTGATGATGTTTCCGGAGTACGATTAATGGTGTAAGTGCGATTGGTAAAGCTATAAGCCGCTTCATAAGCGTTATTATAGTTCTCTTGAGCAACTGGTCCCTCACCCAACTTACCGTCACGTAATTGCTGTATCAGCCAATTATTATAATCTTTTAGTTCGCTAATATTATTGACATGCTTTGTTTGTATTCCGTCGCTAGTTTTCACTGTGAAAGTGCCAGCATAATTAGCGGAGGTAATGGTTTGGGTATTTATGGTTCCCCCACCAGCTGCGATACCTGAATTATTTGGTGCCGCCGTAACGGTATTGACTGAATTCCAGTTAGCCTCACCGTTAGTGACTTTAATATATACGGTATCTTTAACTGAAGAATCGCCAATATCACCACTGACATCAAAATTAAATTGTCCCCCGGTGACATTAGCGATTTGCGATTGAATAAACGGCGTAGTCCCTTCAGCTGATGGTTTATAAAACGCAATCTGCCAATTTCCATTAGTATAAGTTTGCTCAATATTATCGCTATTATAAGTATTGATTGTTGTCATTCCGCCGGTAACTGAATCGACAATCACAATAATATTATTTTTGGCTCCATTTGCCAGGCTAAATAACTCACTAGGATCATCACCTTTAATCAAGTTATCGCGGTAGCCTTTCACTAAAGACATATAGTAAACCGACGATCCTACCGAGCTACTAAATACTGTGGAGCCTGACATATTAGTGATGCCATCACTCACTAAAACACTACCCATCCCATAATTAAAATCATCAGGTTTAATCATTGATTCGATAGTAATATCTACTGCATTTACAGCCAGACTACCCAGAGTAAACATACCGATAGCAGCACCCGTAAGCACTGCTCGTCCATACAAACCTACTTTTTCTGCTAATGAGTCCATTTTAACCGTACTTTTTGTTTTCCCCCGACATAATTCGGAAGCAACAACCCATTGGCATAAATGGCTATTCCATATAACTCGATATATTTTATTCATTTCCATTACTCTACGCACAACAATAAATAATGATGAAATTAATAAACTCCACCACACATGGATACAAATTAGAGTGATATCCATATTAAAAAGTAGTTGCCGCACAGACCCTTCATCAAATTGATATTCTCGATAGAAATCCATTATTTGATAGATAAAAAAGTAAATTTTCTTACTTCCTCTAAAAAAACAAAAATAAAAAAACATAACCACATGAATTTAATGAACAATATAATTTTAACAACAACGGAAAATAGTTTATAAAAAGATAATAAAATTAAAGTTTAATTAAAAACAAGTTTTTGTTTATATAAAATAAATTTAATAAAAATATAAAATAAAAATATAAATAAAATATTAAATTAAAAAGGAATTATATTAATGAAATCCACCTTATAGAATAAGGAGTTAAAATAAAAAATAATAATTTACTTATGTAATATAAATTAATTAAATCATCAAGAAAAATAGATAATACCAGTTACAGCACCTATACATATCCACGATACAGAATGGATATAACCGTTTCATTTAAGGTTTAGATAAAAACAACAACTTGTATACACCACAAGCACTTAGCCTGCTAAGTAATAGACAGTTTGGGCAAATAACAGCTCAATAATATTGATAAATCAGCTCAATATAAACAATGTATTAACAATATAGCATTCAAGATCTCTGTTATTTTAGAAAAACCGCTGAAAATCGACACCAAAAGAGAAATATTTAGTTACAAATGCTTTTCAATAAAAGGCTATCAAATGAAAAACCATAGGGAAATACAATATAAAACCCACTAGTAAATTATAAAGTGTGTTAAATATAATAGGCTTAAATTATACAGTTGTATCAATCCTATTATTAAAATAACATTCCTCCTTAAATTAATATAATTTATTAAAAATATAATCCATTTAAAGTTAGCCGAAGACGATAAATAATCAATCTAAATAGCATATTAATAGATAGTAATGATATCCATTCAGCTTCCATAAAAAGTAAATACCCTATTCCCTCCCATGAAACACTAAAGCAGTACCATTTATCGCTCTTCTCCTATTCCTTTTCCGACAATAAGTCTTATTGATAATATATCTATAAGAGCAATAAATGATTCGCTAATATCACCCCAAAAGAATGTTATCTAATAAAAAAACGGCCTCCTATTAAGGAGACCGTTTTATAAAATAGACCAGATTAACTCATCCTGACCTATTACATTCGTTTGAGAACTTACTGCTTCAGCCCAACAGATGGCGACTTCATATAACGGAAGAATTCACTATCCGGACGAAGTACCATCACATCGTTGCCGCCACTAAAGCTGGTTTCATATGCCCGTAAACTACGAATGAAGGCATAAAAATCAGGATTCTGGCTGAATGCATCGGCAAACAGCTTAGCCGCTGTCGCATCACCGGTACCTCGGGTCATACGCGCTTCACGCTCTGCTTCTGCGATAGTCTTAGTAACACGATAGTCAGCCAAGGCACGAATTTTTTCAGCTTCTTCCTGACCCTGTGAACGATGACGACGAGCTACCGCTTCACGTTCTGCACGCATACGCTGATAAATCGCATCAGAAACCTCAGTTGGCAGGTTAATCTGCTTAATCCGCACGTCGATAACTTGAATGCCCAGCTCAGCCATGCTGTTAGCGTTAACTAAAGGCAGTTTGTTATCAACCGGCAACGTATCTGCCGCTGGAGCTGTATCAGTATTCGCTGCTTCAACCGCTGGAGTTTCAGATGGCTTATCCTGATAACCATTGTTCAATGCATTACGAACGTCCTGCATTAACTGACCACGGGAGTCAGTCACTAAATCTTTAATATCACGCTGACCAATCTCAGAACGCAGGCGGTCACTCAGTTTACTATTTAAAATACGTTCCGCATTGGCACGATTACCATCACCCGTTGCCAGGTAATAACGACTAAAGTCAGTAATCTTCCACTTCACGTAAGAGTCAACAATCAGGTCTTTAGTCTCTTTGGTAACAAAGCGGTCAGCCTGATTATTCATAGTTTGAATACGTGCATCCAACAGTTTTACCGAATCAATTAATGGCATTTTGAAATGCAGACCCGGTTCATAAACTTTCGGATTATCTTGTGAATCACGTAACACTTTACCGAAACGTAATACAATCCCGCGGCTTCCTTCTTCCACAACAAACAGGGAAGTAAAAATACCTACGACGACAATAACAATAATAGGAATAAGTAATTTACGCATCAGTGATTATCCTCTTCCTAAGCCGATAGAACTAAGGCGGTCATTGTAAGCATCAGTACGCTCTTTCGTAACTTTATTACTGCTTTGTGATGCCGTTGAGCGTCTTGTGGTATCAGGCTTACTATTCGTCACCATAGGAGACGGAGATGAAGACTGAGACGTCGCTGTCGGGATTTCAGTACTAGCCTGAGGTGCCGCAGCAGGTAATACGGTTGATGACTTACCACGCATCAATTGATCCAGTGGCAGAACCATCAGGTTATTACTCTTATCGTCCACCAGAACTTTATTGGTTTTACCCAATACTTTTTCCATGGTTTCAATATAAAGACGTTCACGGGTAATATCCGGTGCCGCTTTATATTCAGGTAATAACTTGGCAAAACGTGAAACCTCACCCTCTGCTTCTAACACAGTACGGGCTTCATACGCTTTAGCATCTTCAATCAGACGTTGAGCTTTACCATTAGCAATCGGCTGAGCAGCGTTCGCATAAGCTTCCGCTTCACGGATATAGCGCTGCTCATCTTCCCGCGCGTTAATCACGTCATCAAATGCCGCCTTAACTTCTTCAGGCGGTCGAGCTGCCTGGAAGTTAACGTCTAATACTTTCAGTCCCATATCATAAATCTGAATGGTTTTTTCAAGCTCTTGCTTGGTATCGTCACGAACGATAGTACGACCCTGAGTCAAAATACGATCCATGGTGTACTTACCAATCACCGAGCGCAAAGCGCTATCCGTAGCCTGACTTAAGCTGTCATCCGCGTTAGTTACGCGATACAGATATTTAATCGGATCGGAAACCTGATACTGCACGTTCATTTCAGCACGTACCACGTTTTCATCGGACGTTAGCATAATGCCTGATGCAGCCAGACCGCGTACCGCTTTGGTATTAACCGGTCTAACCGAATCAATAAAGGTTGGTTTCCAGTTCAAACCAGGCCCAACCATCTGAGGTTGAACCTGCCCAAAGCGTGTAATAACGCCCAGTTCACCTTCTTTAATAGTATAGAAACCACTGGCAGCCCAAATCACCACCAGTGCAACAGCAATGATACCAAACACGCGGCCACCCATCGCTGGGGCACCACTACTATTACCACCGTTGCCACCGCTACCAGCTTTACCCAATAGTCCGGTTAATTTACTAAAGATATTATCCAGATTCAGCGACTGCTGGCCGCGACCTTTATTAGGTCCACCGCTGTTATTACCCCCGGGGTTGTTATTGTTGCCACTCCCCCACGGATCGCGGTCTTGGCCATTATTACCGGGCTGATTCCACGCCATGTTTTAGCTCCACTCATATTTACGATCGTTTTATCGGGCACAATCTAACAGGTCTTATTTAAACGATGAAGTTTTCCAAAGCCTGCTCTTGTTTACAGAGGCGACGCCAATCAACGATTGGCATCCTAATTACCAAACCGATGCTTCCATCCTCTTCAATCCACTCTCTGGTAATGGCCTGAAGCTGATAAAATCGACTGCGCAACCGCCCTTCAGCTACGGGTAACTTCAGTTCATATTGTGCAATTTCACCGGAAAGACGTTCCGTTAACGCACGGAACAACAAATCAACACCATCCCCAGACTCAGCCGATAGCCAAACCCTGAACGGTAAATTATTTTCATCGCGATCGATACGCGGAGCAAAATCCTCCAGCATATCAATCTTATTCATGACTAACAGAACAGGTATTTCATCGGCTTCAATTTCAGCTAAAACATCGTTAACCGCTGCAATATTTTCATCAATTCGACCATCAGCCGCGTCAACAATGTGCAATAGTAAAGATGCCTGCCGAGTTTCCTGTAATGTTGCTTTAAACGCTGCCACTAAATCATGAGGCAAATGGCGAATAAAGCCCACGGTATCTGCCAACACGGTTACGCCAACATCTTCTACATCAATACGGCGCAGCGTTGGATCAAGCGTAGCAAATAGCTGATCTGCAGCATAAACACCGGCGGTAGTGATGCAATTGAATAGGGTTGATTTCCCTGCGTTGGTATACCCTACCAGCGAAACAGTAGGAATATCGGCCCGCATACGGGCGCGTCTTCCTTGTTCACGCTGCTTTTCAACTTTTTCCAGCCGCCCCAGAATCTGACGAATTCGATCCCGTAGCAGGCGTCGGTCAGTTTCCAGCTGAGTTTCACCAGGGCCACGCAAACCTATCCCGCCTTTTTGACGCTCAAGGTGAGTCCATCCCCGCACTAAACGGGTAGCCAGATGGCGAAGCTGAGCCAGCTCAACCTGTAATTTACCTTCATGAGTTCTTGCTCGTTGAGCAAAAATATCGAGGATTAACCCGGTTCTATCGATCACTCGACACTCACAAAGTCGCTCAAGATTACGCTCTTGAGCAGGAGAGAGTGAATGGTTAAACAACACCACCGTCGCACCCGTGGCGTGTACGGCATCAGCAATTTCCTGAGCCTTACCTTCACCAACAAAGTACTTGGCATGTGGTGCCTTACGACTGCCGGTTACAACCAGCAGCGTTTCCACTCCCGCAGAAGAAACCAGAGACTCAAACTCTCTGAGATCTTCTGTATCTTTTTCTTGAGAGAAGTAAACATGCACCAGTACCGCCTGCTCTCCGGCATCATATCGGTCAAACAAGTGCATGGCTCCTCAAAAGCAAATAACGCAATAATCTATTCAGATACATCATCTTCCTGTTGTGACTGCGTACCGCCCTGATAATTACCAACGTTACCAGCACCAGCAGGCGCATTGCTGTGATGAGATACAGGACGAGAAGGTACTACGGTAGAGATCGCGTGTTTATACACCATTTGACTCACCGTATTTTTCAACAGAATAACGAACTGGTCAAAAGACTCAATTTGGCCTTGTAACTTAATACCGTTCACCAGATAAATAGAAACCGGTACTCTTTCACGCCGCAGTGCGTTTAAAAACGGGTCTTGTAAAGATTGCCCCTTAGCCATTTTTCTTTTCCTTATATATTGTTGTCTGTTACCAAGAGCCAGTGGCCCTAAAAGAAACTGCGCAAAATCGATATATTACGTACCCAACAAAGCCATTAAGTACATTAAAGTATAGAACGTATTAATTGTACACAATCATAAGTCTATACACTAATGGCATCTGTAACTCTTTCCAGCCCTTGCTGCAGTTGTTCGCTATCCAACCAATTTACTTCTGACCAACTACGTAACCAAGTCATTTGACGCTTAGAAAGCTGACGAGTTGCGCAAATTCCCCGATAAACCATTTCACTATGGTCTATCTCTCCCTGCAGGTACATCCACATTTGCCGATAACCCACGCAACGAATTGACGGCAAATCCGTATGTAAATCACCACGAGCCATCAAAGCCTTAACTTCATCTTCAAAACCCGCAGCTATCATTTGATGAAAACGCGCTTCAATCCGTTGATGTAGCAACTCACGAGAAGAAGGCGCTATCGCAAACTGATGTACACGATATGGTAACGCTTCACCAGCTATTTGTGTTAGTTCTGTTAAAGTTTTACCTGAAATGTAAAAAACTTCCAGTGCTCTGCTCAATCGTTGTGGATCATTTTGATGAATTCTGGCCGCCGCAACGGGATCTATCTGCAATAATTGTTGATGCAACGCTCCCCACCCTAATCGGGCAGCGTCTTGCTCAATGCGCTCACGCACCGCAGGATCGGCAGAAGGTAGCGGAGACAAGCCTTCTAATAACGCCTTAAAGTAAAGCATGGTTCCACCAACTAAAAGAGGAATACGCCCGGCAGCAACAATGTCAGCCATCTCTTTTAAAGCATCATGACGAAATTCAGCGGCAGAGTACGCCTCCAACGGATCGCGTATATCAATTAACCGATGCGGCGTTGCCAATAATTCTTCCGCCGTCGGTTTAGCCGTACCAATATCCATACCTCGATATATCAAGGCGGAGTCAACACTCACCACCTCAACGGGTAAATGTTGGTACAGCTCTGCTGCCAATGCCGTTTTGCCGGACGCCGTTGGCCCCATTAAAAAAATCGCGGTCGGTAATTTATTCATGTGTTAATGCGGCCTGTGCCGGCTGTAAATCAATAAGTTGCAACATATCTGACGGTGGATTCATAATCAAGTTAGGGCACAACCGTTCAAGGTCTGCCAACAACTGAATGGCCTGAGCCTGAGTCCACTGAGTATTCTCGCTAGCCAACCGTCCGGCCAGCCAACCCGCAATCATCGCGCTATCCATCACGTCATTCTCACCCAAATATCTCAGCAGAGCCGGTAGCAACTGCTGCAGATTTTGCTGACGTAACGGTAAGGGCACGCCGTGAACTTGAATTCGGTTGCGATCGACGGAAATATTAATGCCAAAATGACTCAACAAATCTTTATGGTTAGCCATTCCCTTTTTCTCTTTCTCCCCCAGCGTTAACACCAGCGGAATAAGTAAAGGTTGAGGCTTAAGAGGTTCTGCAACCGGTAACAGCTGAACCTGACGCAAGTAGTGCTCCGCTATCGGTAAAGCCAGCAGCATTAGCGAAGATCCCCGTTCCATAATGGCGTAGCTTGCCTGCCAGATAGACAATACCCGCCCCAAACTCTGCGCCGCTGACTTATCCAGTAATGAGGCTGGGGCCGGTGAAACAGAGGCTGGGCGATGGGGAAAAATAGCCGCTTTAACCGGCGCATCTCCCTCTGACGGCGATACTGTCTTTTCTGGAAAAAGCGTCGGTTTGCTGGATGTTACATGCGCTGACGAAGACGCCTCTTCGGTTGGTATATCCGTTTCCAGCAAGCGGCGATATACATCGTTCTCTCGGGCAATCAAGGTAGGAGAACGTGATGCAGGAGGTGCATACGCTTCGGCACCACGACTTCCCATGCCCGGTTTTTTATCGGTTACGTTATGAGTTTCACTGCGGGCTGGCTGGTTATAACGGTTTTCACCTGCTGCCGGGCGATTTTCAGGACGCCAGCTCGACTCTATTGCCGTATCTGAGGATGTTTTTTCATCCAGCGGCAACGCAGGGGCACCAGCCTGCTGTAATACTGTCACCACCGCCTGATAAATAAAATCGTGAACCAGTCGAGATTGATGAAACCTGACCTCATGTTTGGCCGGATGCACATTAACATCCACCTGATGAGGGTCTACTTCCAGATACAGTACATAGGCTGGCGTCTGATCTTCCGCCAACTGAGTCTGATAAGCCTGACGAATGGCATGATTAAGCAGGCGGTCGCGCATCATACGTCCATTCACATAGCAATACTGCATATCGGTCAACGTGCGTGCTCCAACCGGATCGGCAACCCAACCTTCAATTTTAAGATCGCCGTGCTGCCAAGAAATGGATAACGCATGCTGTAAAAATGCGGTGCCGCAGATACTACCCAACCGGCGTTCACGCGGTTCATTTTCTTTAATCGCTCGATATTGGCGCACCAATTTACCGTTATGTTGCAAATTAATGCTGACATCAAAGCGAGCAAGAGCAATACGGCGGATAATTTCGTCAATATGGGCGAATTCGGTTTTCTCAGTGCGTAAAAATTTACGGCGAGCCGGAGTATTGTAAAACAGATCCAGCACTTCCAGCGTAGTACCCACTGGATGAGCGGCAGGTTTAATGCTAACGTCCATATCCCGGCCTTCAGCATACGCCTGCCAGGCTTCATTTTGCTGCGCCGTGCGCGAAGTTAACGTCAGACGAGAGACCGAGCTAATACTGGCTAACGCCTCACCACGGAAACCAAGGCTAATAATCGCCTCTAGATCGTCAAGCGTTGCTATTTTGCTGGTAGCATGACGGGCTAATGCCAGAGAAAGTTCATCTTTATTGATACCGCAGCCATTGTCGCGAATACGGATTAACTTGGCTCCGCCTTTTTCGATATCAATATCAATACGAGTTGCGCCTGCATCCAGACTATTCTCCACCAGCTCCTTTACCACGGATGCGGGCCGTTCGACCACTTCTCCGGCGGCAATTTGGTTGGCTAGCTGTGGTGGCAATACCTGAATCGGCATGAAAACTCCTGGTATAATCCCATACCTATGAACGGGAAATCGTCAAAACCTGTCCTAAACGAACTTCATCTGACGACATATTATTCTGCTGTTTCAGTTCAGCGATACTCATTCCGTACTTACGGCTGATATTCGATAGCGTATCACCCCGAACAACTTTATGTTTTACCTTAGCTAAAGCTGCATTTTTACCGGAGTTGGCTCTCTTATTACTCACAGAGGCAGTGACTTGATTAGTTATGGGGGCTGTTGCTGGTACTTTCAAGCGTTGCCCGGCCCAAACTCCCTCTTTTTTCAGCGAATTTAAGTCACCCAATGCTTTGGTCGTTGAACCATAGCTTACCGCGATATGCGATAAAGTCTCACCGCGTTTCACCACATGAATCTGCGTTTTCCCCTGAGAGGTCGAAGCAACGGCTGATGTTGCCTGAGTTTTTTGTTGCTGGGGAGTAGAAATCGCGCTGGTTTTCTTTGCTGGTGTAACTGAATCTAACGGGTGAGCCATAAAGTAGCTACGAATGCCCTTGTAGATAGCCTGAGCCAGTTTATTCTGGAAATCGGCACTACCCAGTAAACGTTCTTCCCCGGTATTCGAGATAAAGCCAGTCTCTACCAGCAATGACGGAATATCCGGTGAACGTAATACACCCAAACTCGCATGCTCAGGATTGCGTTTATGCAAAGAACCAATACGCCTCATTTCCGACAATACTTTCACCGCCACGTCATATCCCACACGCTGCGAGTGGCCAAACTGCAAATCCAATACTGCCTGACTTAAGTAAGGATTAGCTTCACTATTGGCTAACACGTCACCCGCGCCACCAAGCAGTTCTGATTGCTTTTCATGCTGCTCCAGCCAGCGCCCCATTTCCGTATTGGCACGGCGGTTCGACAATACCCAAACTGAAGCCCCTGTGGCGCTACGGTTAGGTGCGGCATCGGCATGAATAGACACTAACAGATGAGCATTTTTATTACGCGCCACATCTGAACGCCCCATGACAGAAATAAAATAATCGCCATCGCGGGTCAGTACCGCTTTAAAATCCGGATCGTTATCAAATAGCGCTTTTAGTTTACGCGCCACTGCCAGAGTCACCGTTTTCTCCTGCAACCCGTTTAACCCAACAGCACCAGAGTCTTTACCGCCATGACCGGCATCAATCGCGATAACCACCCGCTCACTGCGGCTGTTTTTACTGCGTACTGGGCGTTGCTCCGTTTTCACCACCACATCATCCTGCGACACCGCCTCGCGGCCGGAGAATGGGTTATTACCTGAAGCTGAAGAGGTTTTAGGCTGCTGATTGCGCGCAGGCGTTACTTTATTAGTATTCGTTTTGGTATTGGCAGCTTGCTCTGACTTAATCGTAAACACCACCCGATGCTGGTTTCCCTGTTTACCAGAACTGGCTTTCACCGTCGCACTCTGTTTCAGTTCAAAAATCAGTTGAATACTGTTGGCATCACGCGGAGCGCCAGAAGTAATTCGGTTAACGATATTCTGCCCGCTAAATTTAAGCGGTAGCCCTTGAACCGCCCGCCCACTTTGCCGAACATCAATAACGACCCGAGCCGGGTTTTTCTGACTCGAATAGGCATAGACTGGCTGGCTGTCAAATGCCAGCGTAACCTTAGCTTCCGTTGCACTATTATTTACCTGAATATCAATCAGTGATGCTGCTCCGGCGTTACCCACCATCGCTAGCCACACCAGAGATAATAACCAAATTCCGATTTTTTTCATGGTCCTACTTTCCCTGTAGCCAAGTATGAGGAGCGTTATTCAAACGAGTGAGCATCAGTTCTCCCTGAACCGTACCGGCAGATAACTCCACGCGCCGCCCATCACCGTCATAACTAAACTGCAATTCCAGATCCGCAGCAGGGAACATACCTTCGCCACGCTGTGGCCACTCCACCAGACACAGGCTATCCGGCTGAAAATAGTCACGGATTCCCATAAACTCAAGCTCTTCCGGATCCGCTAAGCGATAAAGGTCAAAATGATAGACGGTAAATTTTTCCAATGCATAGGGCTCAACCAACGTATAAGTTGGACTTTTAACGTTTCCGGTATGGCCTAAAGCACGTAAAAAACCGCGGCTGAACGTTGTTTTTCCTGCGCCAAGATCGCCCAAAAGATAAAGCACACAAGCTTTATCACAGGTTGTCGCTAACGCTGATCCAAATGCGACAGTAGCCGCTTCATCAGCTAATGTTAAAACCAATTGTTTCATGTCTTCCCGAACGTTCTTTAATTAATCAAGGATTGACCAGCTTTGGAATTTCCGACAGCAAATCTGTCGCCATCATTCCCCGTTCACCCTGACGCTGTGCCACAAGATCACCGGCGGCACCGTGGACAACACATCCGGCACAAGCCGCATCAAACGGGGTTATTCTTTGACCAGCAAGGCTGGCAATAATACCGGATAGCACATCGCCCATGCCGCCGGATGCCATTCCGGCATTGCCTACATCGGCAATAGCTATTTGGCCGCCATCATCAGCAATAACGGTTCCGGCACCTTTTAGCACCACAACGCCACCATAGCGACTGGCTAACTCTTTTGCTGAATGTAAGCGGTCACTTTCAATCTGTTCTATATTACACCGCAATAATCTTGCCGCTTCACCGGGATGAGGCGTAATGATACGATTTTGCCGCTTATCCGGGACGATTGCCAGCAGGTTAAGCGCATCCGCATCCCAAAGCATTATTTTTTCGCTCTCGGCTACCAGCTTTATGGCATCCTTAGCCCAATCAGACAGACCTAAACCTGGTCCAATAGCAATCACATCGGCCCAAGCAATGCCTTGCGCTAAACTTTCTCGATCTAATGCCTGAACCATCAGCTCCGGTCTGGCGGCCAAAATAGGGCCGATATGTTCATGGCGAGTAAGTACTCGCACTAAACCAGAACCCGTGCGCAGAGCCGCTTCTCCGGCCATGCGTATTGCGCCACCGGTGCCAATATCACCACCAATCACTAACAGCTTTCCATGCTCTCCTTTATGGGAGCTGGAACGACGAGGTTTAATCCACTGATTCAAGCTCGCTATAGTAAGACGTTGAATCGGTGTTTTTTGTTCCGCTAGCCAACGAGATAATCCCAAAGCATTATAGTATAGCTCGCCAATAACATCCCTTGCCTGCCCGGTCAGTAACCCCGGTTTTAACGCTACAAATGTCAGCGTTTGCGCAGCTTGGATCACTTCACCGCAGGCAATACCGGTATTTGCATTCAAACCAGAAGGAATATCCAGCGCCACAATTGGCGCACCATAATGGTTAGCCATCTTAATCAGATCGCTATAAGGCTGTTTTGGTGCAGACTGAATACCGGTTCCCAACAGACCATCAACGATCAAATCACAATTTTCTGGCCAACGGACGTCATGCGAAAGCACGGTGCCATAGTTATTGATCCAATTCTCTCTGGCCTGACGAGCCTCTGCTGGTAACGTATTTTCATCACCACAACCGATAATAGTGACTTCTATCCCATATTGCCGAGCATAGCGTGCGATCACATAGCCATCACCGCCGTTATTGCCATGACCACATAGAATCAGCCAACGCCGGGCATCCGGATACTGTTTTCTACAGAGTAAAAATGCCGCTTCGCCAGCCCTCTCCATCAATTGATATAGGGAAACGCCTAAATGACGTGCACCAATCTTCTCATTTTCACGCACCCAGTCGGCACTAAATACAGAATGTGGTAAACTTAAAGCGTTATGATTCTGCTGATGGTCTGCCATGTCACTCCCTCTCGATTTCAATCAATTAGCCCAACATATCAAGCAATGGGGGCAAGCATTAGGTTTTCAGCAGGTTGGTATCTGTGATACTGATCTGACGTCGGAAGAACCTAAACTACAAGCGTGGCTTGATAACCAATACCATGGCGATATGTCGTGGATGGCTCGCTATGGCATGCTGCGAGCCCGACCTCACGAGCTTCAACCCGGCACATTACGGGTGATCAGCGTTCGCATGAACTATCTCCCGCCCGATGCAGCATTCGCCAGAACCTTGGGTAATCCTCAGTTAGGCTATATTAGTCGTTATGCTCTGGGTCGAGATTATCATAAGGTATTACGCCAACGATTAAAAAAACTGGGTGAAAAAATTCAGTCTCACTGTCATCAATTAAGCTTCCGTCCGTTCGTTGATTCAGCACCGATTATGGAGCGGCCTCTAGCAGCGAAAGCGGGTCTTGGTTGGACAGGTAAACACTCACTCACTATTAACCGCGAAGCCGGTTCCTGGTTTTTTCTTGGCGAGTTGCTGGTTGATATTCCTCTCCCGGTAGACACGCCCGTTGAAGAAGGCTGTGGACGCTGCGTGGCTTGTATGACTATCTGTCCAACCAATGCCATTGTTGAACCCTATGTGGTGGATGCCCGTCGCTGTATCTCCTACCTGACCATTGAGCTGGAAGGGGCGATTCCCGAAGAGCTTCGTCCACTTATGGGTAACCGAATATACGGATGTGATGACTGCCAGATGACCTGCCCATGGAATCGGCTGGCTCCCCTGACAGAAGAAAGCGATTTTCACCCGCGTCAGTATCTGTATCAGCCCCCGCTTCTGGAACTCTATGCTTGGGATGAGGCGGAGTTTCTTGCTAAAACCGAAGGCTCGCCTATTCGTAGAATTGGTCATTTTCGCTGGCTAAGAAATATTAGTGTCGCTTTGGGTAACGCGCCTTATCAGCCCGAAATCATGAGCGCACTTCAACAGCGTAAAGGTATTAATATTGTACTGGATGAACATATTGACTGGGCCATTGCCCGTCAATTAGAAAGGAGACAACAGCAGGAAATAACCGTTCAGCAGCCTAAGCTACAGAGGCTGATTCGCTCGATAGAAAAAGGACTCACCAGAGATGCCTGAAATGTCTCAAAAATAGGAACCGAGCGAATAATATACATAATATAATTAACTGTGCATAAAAAATTCAAAAGGTCTTACTAATCAACCCTAAAAAAAACATCAAGGGTTAGATGCGACATAATTAAAATTAAAAAACCCTTTAATTTCAAATTATAATAATTCGACATTTTTAGAGCGAAACGTATTTTGGTTATACACCGCCATAGCAATCTTGTGGATAACTCTGTTGACAGTAATGATCAGGATCAAATTACAGCAGGTCGAATTAACGCCCTCTGTTAAAAACATTAAGTATTGGACAGGATGAATGAAAACTCAAGTTGGAGTGAATAAATAATAAACAATTATGCTTCCATTGTATGAACAACCTCATCATGGCGTGATGTTTGCTTGACTCTCGTCAAACACCGATTCTATTAAGACCAGTTTTTCCGGCAGTTCCGCCAGTAATTTATCAACGGCCACTCTGACTTTTAATGGCAGACGCTGGGTATAAGGCCATACCACACTAATCGGAAAGTTAACCCCAGAGGTGTTCTTCATAACCTGCTTGAGTTTGCCCTGAGCAATTTGTTCACGAACCAGCCAGTAAGGAAGCCAGGCAATTCCAGCGCCTCGCATTGCGGCATCAGCCACAGCCTGCATATCGTCCATCATAATTTTTGCTTTGGGTCTTATCTCCTGCAAAAGACCGGCTTCATCAATAAACTGCCATTTCTGCAATATACCCGAGTGGATATAAGCCACCGCATGATGCTCGCTCAAGTCATCTTTGGTATTGGGTTCACCATGGCATCTCAGGTAATCAGCAGAAGCGCAAAAAACCATGGTGTGCTCCCCCAGTTGACGGGCAATCAATGAACTTCGTTCAGGTAAGGCGCCAATACGAATAGCAAAATCAAAACCGTCCTCGATCAAATCAACCGCCCGATCGTTAAAAGAGATTTCGAGCTGTAGATTTGGATGAGACTGCACCAATTCAGTTAATAACGGAGCAATACATAAATGACCGAACAATACCGGTACTGATACTCTCAAACAACCACTGACCTGAATCTTTCCTTCATTAAGAATGTCCTGAGCCCGTTGAATTTCATTTAACGCACGATGGCAGTGTTCATAAAATAACTGCCCTTCATCAGTCAAACTTTGCTTACGCGTCGTCCGCTGAAACAGCGTTACGCCTATTTTACTTTCCAAACGCGCAATGGTTTTACTGACCGCAGAGCGGGTTAAATGGAGTTTCTCTGCGGCACCGGCAAAACTTCCAGAATTGGCAACGGCAATAAACATTGAAATACCACGGAGGTCTGAACTATCCACATTGGTGCCCTTAAGTAAACAATCTAAGGAATAATTATAAATAATGGTGCCAAATCATCAATGGTAGAATCATTTTCATTTTGAAAATCACACTGACACACGCTTGCCCCAACTTACCGGCTGATCTCACTCCGAATTCAACAGCGTGTTTTATCAAGGTACCTACTATGTCAAAAATTCTTGTCCTTAAATCCAGCATCATGAGAGAGCAATCTCATACCTCCGGTCTGATTGATGCTTTTCTTTCCGACCGAAAATCCAAAGGATATGATGATGAAATCATTCAGCATGATTTAACCACGATGGATCTACCGGTATTAGATAGCGAATTATTCAGCGCCCTGCGTGGGGGGAAAAATCCTAGTGAGCGAGCCCGTCATGTGGTGGCACTGTCAGATCGACTGATCGCCGAACTAAAATCAAGCGATCTGCTGGTTATCGGCGCACCAATGTACAACCTGAGTATTCCAACCCAGCTGAAAAACTGGCTTGATTTGGTTGTTCGTGCTGGTCTCACATTCAAATACACTGAAACATATCCGGCAGGACTGGTAGAGAATGTTCGTGCTGTAGTTATTAGTTCCCGTGGCGGCGTTCACCTCAACCAGCCAACTGATACTGTAACCCCTCATATGCAAAGCGTGTTGGGGCTTATCGGTATCAATGATGTGCAGTTTATCTACGCAGAAGGGTTGGATATCCGACCTCATGGATTGGAAGCTGGACTAGCTGATGCCAGAAACCAGATCGTAGAGCTCATTTAAGGTAAGCTCTGACCCATTGATTTATTTGGAGCTCTTGTACCAACGGATTATTTTGTATAGTTTTCCTCTCGTCATGTATTCGGATAATGTATAAATGAGATCCGTAAGTTAAAGAAGAAGCTACCGCGCTCCTGATGTTGAATATTGGGCTCCTTGAACAATTCTCGTTAATTGAAAAACTCAGGACGCGGTTTCCGGTTGCTGTTATCTGCCTGATTTTGCTAAGCTAGCCATGTATTGGTATTTGATTATGTATTATAAAGACAAAGAAATAGTGAGGATCACTTCAGGTGCGTCTTAAAGCATCATTAATAATATAGCCATTTAGGTATCTCGAAATAAACCCAAATAAAAAAGCTCCATTCTTCTCTAAGATAAATTAGCCCAAAGAAGATTGAAGCCTTATTAAGTCAACACTCTCTCCTAACTTAATGTCCGAGGAAAATGCATCTATTCAAAAGATAGCAGGTAAACTAAAACTGTTCATTATCTGCATGAACATGGACTCAAGCCTGTGTTGAACAAGATAAAAATCGATTCATGGCAGAGATTAGCGCAATCAGCGGTGCTACTGCTATATTACTACTTATCCCAACACCATAAAATGTGTCGCCAGCGATCTTAATTGACAAATAAGCAATCGCTTCTGCCTGACTGGATTGAGTTAACGCACTTTCAGTATAATCAACGACTGACAGACTGATATTAAAGCGAGCTTCCAGCGCTTTAATCGCAGAATCTAAAACACCATTTCCTGAGCCTTGAACAACAATATCTTCTGAGTTATAGCATAGCGCAATTGCAATTGTTGTGGCCGCATCATTAATATCTAAAGCATTAATATTAATGAAACGCAATGGACCATCTTCTTTAATAAATTGATCAGAAAAAGCCTGATAAATAGACTCCTTATTAACTTCTTTATTTTCCTCATCAGCAATCTTTTGCACCGTCTGCTGCAACGTAATCAACATTCCTCTTGGTAAACGGATGCCAAAATGGTGTTCTAACAAATAGGCAATCCCACCCTTACCCGACTGCCCGTTAATTCTAATAACTTCTTCATAGCTTCGACCAATATCATTAGGATCAATCGGCAAATAAGGTACATCCCAATAATTCTTATTAGACTGCAATACAAGAGATTTCTTTATTGCATCCTGATGTGAACCCGAGAAAGCAGTAAACACAAGGCTCCCTGCATAAGGGTGGCGCGGTGGCACCCTTAACTGATTACAGTCTTCAACACAATTGACAATGTCAGGCAAGTTGGAGAGCTCCAGCGTTGAATCTATCCCCTGAACTGTACAATTTAACGCTAAATTAATCAGATCAACATTACCGGTTCTTTCACCATTACCAAATAAGGTTCCTTCGACTCTATCCGCACCGGCTAGTATACCTAACTCAGCCGACGCAATAGCAGTTCCCCTGTCGTTATGAGGATGAATACTTAAGCAAATTTTATCCCGATAGGCTAAATGAGCTGACATCCACTCAATCTGATCAGCATAAATATTGGGGGTACTGAGCTCTACCGTTGACGGTAAATTAATAATCAAACCATTACCTGTGGCATTGATCCATTTTTCACTAACAGCATTACAAATCGTTAGAGCAAAATCGAGTTCAGTACCGGTAAAACTCTCTGGAGAGTATTCTAACTGCCAATCAGTTTCAGGATGAGACTTAATCTCCTCGACAATCCACGCCACGCCAGACAATGCAAGTTCAACAATTTGCTCACGACTTTTACAAAAAACCTGCTCACGTTGCTGTTTTGAGGTTGAATTATAAAGGTGGATCACCACTTTTGATGCACCAACAAGAGCACTAATTGTTTTGGCAATCAATTCTTCACGAGCTGGGACCAACACTTGAATAAGCACATCGTCCGGAATCAATTGATTATCAATTAAATGACGAATAAAAGCATAATCTGTTTCAGACGCAGAGGGAAAACCCACCTCAATTTCCTTAAACCCGATGCCAAGTAGACAGTGATAAAGCTTTAGCTTTCTTTCAAGATCCATAGGATCAGCTAAAGCCTGATTTCCATCACGGAGATCAACGCTACATAGCCTTGGCATGGTAGTAATACGTTTCTCTGGCCATTGCCTAGTTTGTTGAGTTACAGGGATTATTGGATAAGACTTGTATTTTCTAAAATCAATTGGCATAGTTCCCTCTCGTGTTCGCTTTTTGAACAATTGCACAGTAAAGCATCAATATAACATAATCTGTCTTGAAAATAATATCGAAAAACCAGGGGGGGGAGATAGGTCAAATATCCGGTTGTCAAAGCTCAATTAGTCACGTAAATAGATATCCCTTGAATAGACCTTATCGATAACATCTGATAAATCTGGTGATACTCTATTAGTCATAATAATATCGGCACGTTGTTTAAATTCAGCCACATCACGGATGAGTTCTACTTCAATAAATCTATCACTCTCTAATAGTGGCTCATAGACAATAACACGAATATTTTTTGCTATAAGGTGCTTTATTATGCTAATTGTTGAAGATTCTCTAAAATTATCGGATTGACTCTCCATTGTTAAACGGTAAATCCCCACTACTTCCGGTTTACGTTTAGCTATCGAATTACTGATAAAATTCTTTCGGATGGTATTAGCATCAACGATAGCATTAATTATTGAATTGGGAATATCATGATAGCAACTTCTTAGCTGCCTTATATCTTTAGGTAGGCAATATCCCCCATAACCAAATGAAGGATTGTTATAATGATTACCGATTCTGGGATCAAGACACATGCCATCAATAATATCCTTGCTATTCAACTCATTAATTTCAGAAAAAGTATCGACTTCATTAAAAAAAGCGATCCTCATGGCCAAATATGAATTAGATAAAAGTTTAATAGCTTCTTCCTCTGTCGATTCTGTAAGAATTACTTTAATTTCTTTTTTTATTGCACCCTGTTGAAGTAATTCAGCGAAATGTCTGGCCCTATCACTTCTCTCACCTACAACAATACGAGATGGATGCAAATTATCATACAAAGCTCGACCTTCACGTAAAAAACTCAGGAGAGAAGATAATATTATTAGTCTGATGGGATGAGCTAATCCTTTTTGTATAGTCAATCGGCACCGTTGATTTAATAATAATGATAGTATCGGGATTAATAAGTAATACATCGCGAATTACAGCATCCACCGTTTGAGTATTAAAGCTATTACATTGTGTATCATAATCAGTTGGTGTCGCGAAAATAACGTAGTCTGCATTCTGATAGGCCATTTCTTTATTTAACGTCGCCATCAAAGCTTATTTGTCTTTGCTAAATAAGCTTTGACGCCTTCGTCATCAATGGGTGATATTTTTTGATTTAATAATGCTACCTTCTGCACAGATATATCCAATACCACAACTTCATTATACTGTGACAATAACAGAGCATTAGATAGTCCAACATACCCCATTCCCACAATTGTTATTTTCATATAGATACCACACTAATAGAGTATCTTATTACCATAGATTTCTTGGCAGTCTTTTCGGTCGAATGAATCTAAAGGCCAATTATTCTTTGCTAGTTCTATCCATTGTGGCGTTAATAATAGCGATTTACCCACCATAGCAATATCAGCATAATTAAGAATACGATTAGCTGTATCTTGGTTATGTATCCCTCCGGCGGCAAAGAGATATCTAGACCAGTATTTTCTTACTAATGAAGCAAAGTGGAGCGTATAGCCAATCGGATCGTCTAGCATTTCAGGACAGCTTAATGAAATAATGTCAATGTCTGATTTTGCCAAAATAGCCATAGCTTGTGCGAGCTGGGACTCTTTGTTAAATAGCTTATCTGCCGCTGATGCAGAATTTTGATATGACAATCGAATAGAAAGTAAGACTTTCCCCTCTGTCGCAACTCTTAGTGCACAAAATAGGTCTGTCACGATTTTGAACCGATTCGCAATATTTCCGCCATAACAATCCTGACGATTATTAATAGACTCGGCAATAAATTGATTCAGTAAATAGCCATGAGCACAGTTAATTTCTATCCCGGCAAACCCCGCTTTAACCGCCTGTTTGGCCGAGCACACGAAACTCTCAATTAACTGATTAATTTCCTGCTGCATCATCGCCTTTGGTCTAACATAAGGCCGTTTAGTCATACGATCTAACCCACAATGGGGAATATCACCGGAGGAAATGCAAGATCCTTCGTTCCAAGCCCGCCTATCATTAGCTAAACGTCCTGAATGATTTAACTGTATGATAGGCACCGCCCCATAACGTCTAATTTGTTGATTAATGCTACGCCACTCCTGAACGTGCTTGTCACTATAAAATAGTGATTGCCCCATTAACGACGAAGGGGCTGTTGTTTTTATTGCTAATGCTTCAGTGGTAATAATAGCGCAACCAGACTCTGCTCTGTTCACCAAAAGCTCGCGGCAACGAGCAGGAAACGTATCATCTAGAGCCGCCAACCGGCTCATTGGAGCGAAGCCAATTCTATTATTCAAATTGAACTGACCAATTCTAATTGGAGAAAAGAGTGTATTCATGATCAAGAATCCAAAACTTGTGGTAATTGTCCCGATTTTACCTTACCTGACTGAATATCTTTTTCATTTATCTGAATCATTTCCTCAACGGCCGACAGCCAATCATCTGTAATATGATGCTTTTTAGCTTCATTCACGATTTGTCTCATCGGATTTAAATGAGCTTCGGATAAGCCACGTAAGGCCAGAATATGGTTGTACGTGATATCTAATGGAAACGACTTGGGAACGCCAGCCCCGATGGATTTAAAGTTTAAGATAGTACGAATACATTTTTCACACCGACAGCAATTATGCCGTATATCATTTCCCTGCCAGCAAACGCGTAAATTATCAATACCATTTTGCCAGTCTTTAACCATTGCTACTTTTTCCCCCCTAGTGTACTCAGCCGCATCGTGCTCAACATGAAATAAATCGGACGATAATAAGGGATCGGTAATAGGATTTGATCCCCAAGGCAGCAATAAACTGTTATAAGGCTCCGAACTAGCGATTAAACCATAACTGTGATTTTTAGAAAAAAACATCATACTGGCCACCATACCAGTAGCAAATGCATCTTCCCAATGTTTAAGATCCTTATGCCATAACTCTCTAAAATTGGTTTTCAAAGGAAAAAGCGTGACATGAACTTCGGCCAAAATAGGAATACTGCGTCGAAAGATCGCATCATAAACATCGCCACTATCTAAAGGAATATCAAAACCATGTACCATAACAGCGCTAGTAAGGGTTTGTTGAGATTTACCGCCCATGTGTTGAAATGTTGTAAAAGTACTATCCAATCCCCCAGAAAAGGTTTGTATGGCGTCGCCTTTTACATTAAAAACACCTTCCTCAATTTTTTTTGCACTAATGCTTACTTTACGATAACGATCAGGTCGCCAGCAAAGCCAAGCTGCTTGAAAACGTTCGATATTTCGTATTAACGTATCACTTATCGTTCCATCGATATAAATATCCAACCCTTCACGCATTGCATAAAATAATGTGGCAATAAGAAACGTGTCAGCACGTTCGCTGATTTCATTTTTATATTTTATATTTGTCGTAAAATATAATCGATCAATTGAATCGTCCGGATTAATAATATCTGCACCAACGGTAATATTATTATCCGTTATCGAAGTACCGAAATTGTTGATGATTAAATTCTTCATGCTTGACTCCAATTAATAATTATAAGTCGCAATATTCTTCAGGTAACCAATGCTCATCTTTACCTGCCCATTTAACAGTACAGCCTTTAGGTTCAGTTATAGGGGCTGATATAACTTCACCCAAAGTTAATGAATTCAGTGCATCCTCTAATTCATGAGTTGTAGCCAGTGATTCATCACGAGGGAAATCATCTAACCGACCTCGATAAACTAGTTGTCGACTCTCATTAAAAACAAAAAAATGTGGAGTTCTTATCGCTCCATAAGCTTGTACAACTTCTTGCTTTTTATCGTAAAGATAAGGAAATTTCATACCCCAAGCATCTGCAAAACTAGACATATAGTGAAAAGCATCACTGCTATAATGACTATCATCATTTGAGTTAATAGCAACAAATGAAATCTGCTCATATTTATTGGCTAGTTTTACTATACGCGTCATTGTTCCTTTAACCATCGGACAATGATTACAAATAAATGCAATTACAATATTTGGCGCAGTAAAATCTCGTAATGAATAAACAATTCCATTTGCGCCTGCAAGCGTAAAGTTAGGGGCTTGTTGTCCAATGTCCAGTGTAAATCCCATGTTATAACTCCTTATAACTGATTAATTCAATAATGTTATTTTCCAGATCGCGCATATAAATAAACTCGATAATGTTATGTACAGTTTTAATTCTTACTGGGAATTTCGTGACTAAAGTGAATTTTAGCTTTTGCTGTTCAAGAGCCTCAATAACAGAATTAATATCATCAACTTCAAAAGCAAGATGACGAATTCCACTAGTATTTACCCGTTTTTCGTCAACAGTATCATGATGATCATCAAACTGGGTTAACTCTAAAGTGAACGCTAATGATGAACTATATAAATGAATAGTCCGAGCTGTCATTCCGGGCAAACCAATACCGGTTTGAAACTCATAACTATCTAGAGTAATATCTTTGATCACATCTGCATTCAGTAATATCTGATAAAACAAACTAAGATAGTCAATATCCTTAGTAATAATAGCCGTATGTAAATGACGTTTAAGCAACCCCATTATTGGTACTCTCACTATTTGATTTAGCAAACATTGACGGTAATATTTCATTGAACTTATTAATATTGACTTGTTCTATGAAATTATTCATGGCGTTTTTCGCATCTCCATTTAACACATAATTATTAATCATTAGTTTATAAACCAAACTTAGATCAATATTATGTATTTCTTCCTGAAGTCTATCCTCCTGTTTTCTTGACTTATCAATGATATTTAATAAGCGCTCACTAGTGTAGATCAAATCATTAATCGTAGAAAGACGGTCTTTACGATGATTAATTAAAGCATCAATAGCGAAAGAAAACATATTATACATATTATCATCTCGCTCTATGCATAAATACTTTTTAACAATTCTGTTACCCCTTAATAATACAACGCTAGCTTTAATATCATTTAACTCCTCACAAATTGGTGAGTAAATCGAATGAATGGTGTAATCATTACTACAAAATATATCAAGTGTTCTTGTTATCTCAGAATGTTGCAAATTAGAATAATGAATTGCCACTTTATTTTTACCAAAATAATCAATAACAACACCAAGTCCGTGAGAATTAATACACTCATCATTTTTAACCATATCTTCAGCCATAGAGTAAATAGTCCTACCACTTTGACCAAAAATATCATCAGCAATATATAATTGATGAGGGATCTCAATTTCAAAAGCTGTTGGGGCATGCTCTCTTGTAAACGCCCTGCCTGAAAAAGATTCCTGTACTCTATTCTTAGAAAAATTTGTTAACAACATTTCAGGTAAAATCTCAAACTCTTGGAGCAGCTCTTTAATCTTATATTGTACAAATGAATATAAATAATTCCTCACCATAAAAACATCAGCATTTTTAATAAGTGAAACTATTTCACTATTTATTCCCTCCCGAATAAGAATCGGTTTTTCAATAATTATTTTCTTAAATCCTAATTTTAAAGCATGGCAGAACTCATCAAATAAAATTGCTGATGGTAAGCACAGATCAATAATGTCATTTTCTCTGTCGTAAATGTGATTATCATGGATTAAGGCCTCTAAGGTTGGCCATATTTTCAATCGTTGTTTTTTTTCCTCACATAACTTTAATAAATCTTTACCAGGAGTCATTCCAGGATCAACAAAAAGAAATTCTACATCTGGCAACGTTTGACTGTCTATCATCTTCAAGTACGAATTGAGATGTAAGTAGCCCGCTTTACCCGCCCCGAGCAGAATTATCCTCATTCTTTAACCTCGCGATGCACAACTGCACCATTAAAGGTTAATTCTGCAACGTGAAGCGCCAGATATTTGATAGGCTTATCGCCAACGGCACGAATTCTATGTTTGGTATTTTTGGGTATTTGAATACAACCCATAGGATTAAGCACGATACTATGTCCATCGATCTCAACCACTGCTTGCCCATCTATCAGCAAATAGATTTCAGAGGTGTCAGGGTGGTAATGTTCTTTACCTCCTTTACCTGGTTCAGCACTCGCTAATGCAGAACGAATAATATGTGAGCCAGCTTCATATTCTGAAGCAAAAATAAGTGCACGGCTAACATCACCACCATACACAGATTTAACATCCAGTTTTCTTGAATAATCATTCATATAAATCACCATAATTCCGTTTTTTTAATGAGCATATTGAGTGTCTCAAACTTATCTATTTCTAATGCTGTCAACGGTAGCCGAGTTGGACCACAGTCAAAATGACAACGCTTAAAAATTTCTTTGACCGCAATAGGATTAGTCGATAAATACATAGCCCTAAATAATGGGTGGTATTTTTTATAGAGTTCTCTGGCTGTGACAAAATCATTATTATTGATGGCTGCAGTGGCAATCGATGCCATTATTCTCGGTATAATATTAGCCGCGACAGAAATATGTCCATGAGCACCTAATAACATCGCAGGTAAAGCAGAGAAGTCATTACCAGATAGCACAACAAAATCCTGATTCTTAGTTACCTCTAACAACTCTCCAAATCTCCGAATACTTTGATTACCTTCCTTCATACCTGCAATATGTGGGTGTTTTGCTAAGACACTGATACTGTCAATAGATATATCTACAGTTGTTCTGTCTGGTAAATTGTGAATAAGAAGAGGAATGTTAGAATCTTCTGCAATATTCAAAAAATAGGCCTCAATCCCAGCTTTAGTTGGTGGATCAAGATAAGGTGTAAAGGCAAGTACAGCTGAAACACCAATTTTTTCAGCCTCGGAAATCAGTGATTTAGTCCTAGCCAAACATTCCGTTCCCATATCAGGTATAATCATAGCCCGACCATCGGCATACCTGTGTGTAATATCGACAATTTTAATTTTTTCTTCGTCAGTTA
The DNA here is from genome assembly GCF_900112475.1 of Pragia fontium DSM 5563 = ATCC 49100. Taxonomy (GTDB): domain Bacteria; phylum Pseudomonadota; class Gammaproteobacteria; order Enterobacterales; family Enterobacteriaceae; genus Pragia; species Pragia fontium. Next base: position 741,427 of record NZ_FOLW01000001.1, read on the forward strand.
ACGCAGCTGTTTCACCAGTAACACCATTTGGGCATAATTTAGTAATACCATGATTAATTTGAAAATCGACTAATTTTTTTAGGGTCTTTTCACATATATCTCCTTTTGCATTAAATGGAGTTATGAGTGTGGTAAATATTCCCGATAGCATTTTCTTATTCATATTAAATCCTTTTTAATAACTTAATTTTTTATATATTCATTCCATGCCGCAATTAAACCAATGGCTTCATATTTCCGTGACTGAAGCAGGCAAAGCGTTATTTCAAGAGCTGTGAGCAAATGAAGAATATCTTCAGGCGTAACAGCACCAATATGACCAATTCTGATAACTTTGCCTTTCAGATGATCTTGACCATTGGCAATCATGATATGAAATCGTTCTTTCAAATTGTTGATAATATCTTGAGCACAAAGTGAATCAGGCAGCTTGGCAACCGTAACAGCATTACCCATTTCGTCCTCACGACAATAAAGCTCAAGCCCCATTGCTTGTATGCCTTTACGACACAGATTGGCACAAAATTTATGCCGCTCCCATATTGGCTCAATGCCTTCTGCAACCATAGCGTTCGTAGCTGCATGAACACCAAGAATTAAACTTGTAGCTGTTGAGTTAGGCGTCGTCTGGTTATCACCATTGATTAAATGAGAGTAGTAATCAAAATAGACTGTTTGACTTATTTCGGTTGATTTTTCAATTAACTCGCGGCTTGCACAAATAAAAGCCAACCCCGGCGGGTTCATAAAACCTTTATGAGAAGCACTAATGACAACATCAATTTTCCATTCATCTTTTAGTAATGGCTGCACACCAATCGTTGCCATAGCATCAACAACAAGCTTAGCTTTAGCCTCCTTACATTTTTCACTTAGTTGCTTAACATCAACAACCAATCCCGTTGACGTCTCACAATGGCTGACAAAAACGAAATCAGGACATACATTCCTCATTGCAGTTTCAATATTTATCAACGGAATTGATTCCCCTGAGGGACAAGTCAAGATAGAAATATTTTTAACGTTATGCTTTTTTAAAATATCGATCCAGCGGTGACTATATTTACCTGAATCAATGATAAGAGCCGTATCATTTTGTGATACTAGATTTGCGACAACCGACTCCATCATTCCGGTCCCAGAACTTGGCATTAATAAAATGGGGTCTTGGGTTTGAAAAATATATTGGAGATTACTTTGTAATTCAGAATATATATTTTTAAAACGCTCATCTCTATGATGCAAGATATCAGATATTGAAGCCAACCTTACTGGTAATGGGATATTTCCCGGTCCTGGGGTATGTATTTTTAGTTCATTAAAATGAGCCATTATATCTCCCTGTCCAATTAATTTAATCTTACTTGTTTATTTGCTTATTAATTGCACAAAAGAGTATGACCTTACTGTGACAAACATCACATACTTTCAAATAAAACCAAAATTTCCTGATCTAAATCATTTAGTTATGAAATTGCAACACGTTTAATGGGAACTATTAGGTTTATAAAAAATTTTAATCACCTATAAAATGAACAGTTTATAAATAAAATTACTTTATATAACAGTTGGACAAGTTGTGGGCGTTGTACATCAAGTTTATGACTAATAAATTGAATTAAGATTTTTTACATATGTTTTTTAAAACAAAACGAGCATTGTTAGCCAACAACTCAATAGGAATTTTGATATCAGATTTAAAATCAAAGAAAAATCATTAATAGTTCAACCACTATAAAATGAGTTTAGGATAATAATCCTTTAATAATTGCTTACTAACTTTACGGCACAGATAAGACAGCGTTAAAGCCTATTGATGGTGTCCACTTCCCTACAGTAGGAACAGTGAATCATTTGAGAAACAAACTTAGAATATCATAGAGTTGATTATTTTTTCTTGGTTTTCCATTACGAACTATTGATTGCATCAGTAGGCGGCCCCCTGAGATTAGAATCAATAAAGTTGGATTCTCAAGATTAAGAAGTCGAAAACGCTAAAGATACAAAAATTGAGTTTATTAGAACCCTAAGAAGAAAACTTGGAGCGGGAAACGAGACTCGAACTCGCGACCCCGACCTTGGCAAGGTCGTGCTCTACCAACTGAGCTATTCCCGCATTAAGCGAAGCCTAACTTTCTGATACTGCTAACAACTATCTAAATTTTGGAGCGGGAAACGAGACTCGAACTCGCGACCCCGACCTTGGCAAGGTCGTGCTCTACCAACTGAGCTATTCCCGCATTCCAAATGCCGAACGTTTTATTACGTTACGGGGAGCGCATTATACGAAAATTAACTTAAGCCGCAAGCCCCTCAACCGAAAAAAAACGTAATTTCGTACCGCTTGTCTATTAAAACAGCATTATGATTCAATAAACAACAGTTTTAAAACGCTTGTTGCTACAGCACTCTCCGTGATTACAGCTTAATAAAATTCTCACGGTAATAGGCCAACTCGGCAATAGAATCACGAATATCGTCCAACGCCTGATGCGTGCTCTGCTTTTTGATGCCGTCCAAAATTTCCGGCTTCCAACGACGAGCCAGCTCTTTCAAGGTACTAACATCCAGATAACGATAGTGGAAGTAACGCTCTAGTTCCGGCATATAGCGATACAGAAAGCGACGATCCTGACCAATACTGTTGCCACAGATAGGTGAACAGCCTTCAGGAACCCACTGACGTAAAAACTCAATGGTCTTTAGCTCCGCCGCCTGCTCGTCCAGCGTACTCTCTTTTACTCGCTTCACCAGACCACTTGCGGTATGCGTGGTAGTATTCCACTCATCCATGATCGCCATATGCTCATCGGTTTGATGAATGGCAAAAACCGGTCCTTCCGCCAGAATATTCAAGTTGGCATCGGTAACGATAGTGGCAATTTCGATGATGCGATTACTCTGTGGATCTAAACCTGTCATTTCCAGATCGATCCAAATCAGGTTATTCTCATTCTCAGACATGATGTTTCCTGCGTGATTAACTATACATCAGTGTATCATAGTCGCTTGATATGTATCCGGCGACTGTCGCTGTACCTGAAAGGTGTTTTTGTGAGTAAAAATAAACTGTCCAAAGGCCAACAACGGCGCGTTGCAGCTAATCATCAGCGGCGTTTACAAACAACAAACCAAAAACCTGAGCCAGACGACTCTCTATTTGGCGAACCTCAGGAAGGGATAGTAATCAGCCGCTTCGGCAAACATGCCGATGTAGAGGCCGCTGACGGTAGCCAACATCGCTGTAATATTCGCCGCACGGTTGCTTCACTGGTTACGGGTGACCGTGTGGTATGGCGCGCGCCAGTTAATGCCCATACTAAAGGCATTATTGAAGCCGTACATGAACGGGAATCCGTGCTCACTCGTCCAGATTTTTATGACGGTATCAAACCCATTGCCGCCAATATTAACCAAATCATTATCGTCTCTGCCATTCTGCCAGAACTTTCATTGAATATTATCGACCGCTATCTGGTCGCCTGTGAAACGCTGTCGATTGCTCCGATCATCGTTCTCAATAAAGTTGATTTACTGGATGAAGAAGGACGCGACTTTATCGATCAAACCATGCAAATTTACCAGCGTATCGGCTATACCGTGCTTCAGGTTTCCAGCTACAGCGGAGAAGGCATGGTTGAATTAAAAGCCATGCTGGACGATCACATTAGTATTTTTGCCGGCCAGTCAGGGGTGGGTAAATCCAGTTTACTGAATGCGCTATTACCTGAAAGTGAAGCTAAAATTAACGTAGGTGAAGTCTCTGACAATTCGGGACTCGGCCAACATACCACCACCGCGTCCCGTTTATATCATCTGCCGGACGGCGGCGATATTATCGATTCTCCCGGCGTACGTGAATTTGGTTTATGGCATTTAGAGCCAGAGCAAGTGACCCAAGGCTATATCGAATTTCGTGATTATCTTGGCCACTGTAAATTCCGCGACTGCAAACATATTGACGATCCCGGCTGTGCCATCCGTGAAGCGGTAGAGCAAGATAAGATTACAGAAGAACGTTATGATAACTATTTGAGAATTCTTGATAGTATGGCTGACGTCAAAGTACGTAAAAATACTATCGAGGCCAAGAACTAATCAGCTTTCGGTCTATAATCCAACCACAATGCAACATTGCCCGCGCATTGTGGTCATAATAGGCTGAATAAGAATTAATATGATTTACTCAAGGTTGAATGACTTTGCATTTCAGCCCCGCTACAATGCGCGACTTTCGTTTACAAGTCGAACAGAACAACGTTAAGAGGTTACCCGTGCTGGATCGCATAAAAGTACAATTACAATATTTACTCCCTAAACAGGGACTGACCCAACTGGCCGGCTGGGCCGCCAGTAAACAGGCTGGATGGTTTACCCATCTGGTGGTGAAAGGGTTTGCCAAATATTATCGTGTCAATATGCAGGAAGCCGAACAGCCTAACCTTGAAACCTACGCGACCTTTAACGATTTCTTTGTTCGTCCATTACGTGAAGGTGCTCGCCCGGTAGTCGACGGTGAACATCAAATCGCATTACCGGCTGACGGCGCTATCAGTCAACTGGGTCAAATCACCGAAGGTAAGCTACTTCAGGCCAAAGGCCATGACTTTACTCTGGAAGCCTTATTGGCCTGTAATATGCCGATGGTTGAAAAATTCCGTAATGGACTCTTTGCTACCACCTATCTTTCACCACGCGACTACCATCGCGTTCATATGCCTTGTGATGGCGTATTACGTGAAATGCTGTATGTGCCTGGCGATCTGTTTTCAGTTAATCCATTAACTGCGGAAAACGTTCCTAACCTGTTCGCCCGCAATGAGCGAGTCATTTGCCTGTTTGACAGCGCATTTGGTCCGATGGTGCAAATTCTGGTGGGCGCAACCATCGTTGGCAGTATTGAAACCGTTTGGGCTGGCACCATTACCCCACCGCGCAGTGGCGTACTCCAGCGTTGGACCTACCCAACTGAAGGTGAAGGTGCCGTTCATCTGAAAAAAGGTGAAGAAATGGGACGCTTCAAGCTAGGCTCCACCGTGATCAACCTGTTTCCGGAAAACAGCATCACTTTCTCACCGGCCTTACAATGTAAAACGCCAACCCGAATGGGTGAACTATTTGCCGAGATACGCTAAATAAATTTAATTGATAAAAGAGCGGGTTAATAAAGGATGAAGCGGACACGTTTATTATTGGCATTACTCAGCCTGCTGTTTATTATCCCGTTACAGGCAGCAATCCTGCCTAATACTGGACAAATTAAGCAGGAAATTAAGCTGGCCGAAGCCAATAAGGACGTACCCAGCCAGAAAGAGATTATTGAAATTTATCAAAGTGCGCTGAGCTGGTTAGAGGATCGCACTGAGTCTCTTTCTCGCAGTCAGCAATATCGCAAAGCGATTGATGAGTTTCCTAAATTAACCAAAATGCTGCGTACCCAGTTGGAATCAAGCAGCAATGAACTACCGGCTCCCTCCGACACCCTCGCCATTGCGGAACTTGAACAACTATCTATTCAAATCAATAGCCAACTGCTGGAGTTAAGTCGTCAACTACAGCAGGAACAGGATCGAGCCAGAGAAATCAGTAATTCACTGACGCAACTTCCGCTCCAGTTAGCTTCAACCCGCAAAGCGCTCAATGAACTGGAACTTCGCCAATCCGCAACAGGGACTCAAACTTCCTCGCTTAACCAAGCTAAAAACATTCAATTACAGGCTGAACTGGCTTTCTATAAGGCCAAAGTTGATGAGCTTGAGCTAGAACAGCTTTCAGCCAGTAATCGGCAAGAAATTTCGCGCTTACAGATAGAGATCTTGAAAAATAAGCAGGCTAAAACCGATAACCTGCTTCAAGTCACCAACAGCCAGTTAAATTTCAAACGTCAGGCCGAAACGAAACAAACCCTGGAACACACCACTCAACTGGCTGAACAAAATGGCGATCTTCCGACGTCAATCCGTAAGCTGTTGCAGGAAAATCAGGAACTGTCGGAACAACTCAGCCAACAAGCAGTGCGCATGGATGAGATTTCTACCGAGCAGCGCGCCGCCATCACAAAGATTTTGCAGGTTCATCAGGCCATGACCTCCCTGACGGAGCAAGCACAGTGGTTAGGTATGTCTACTGCACTGGGGGAAACCCTCAGAATGCAAGTATCGCGCCTGCCGGAAGTGCCAAAACCTCAGCCGCTGGACAGTGAAATGGCGGAAATGCGCGTACAGCGCCTAAGCCTTGATGAGCAGAGAGATAAGCTGTCACAGATGAAACCGTTAACCCAGGATGACGGTCAGCCGCTGACGACTCAACAGCAAGAACTAGTCAAACAACAGATCAAAATGCAGCAAGATTTGCTGTCATCATTGCTGTCCGGGTACGACACCCTAATTTTGGAATTAACCAAACTTAAAGTCTCTAATAACCAATTAATTGATGCGTTGGCAGAAATTAAAGATGCCTCCCACCGTTATCTATTTTGGGTGGCTGACGTAAACCCACTCACTTTCAGTTATCCCATTCAAGTAGTACAGGATCTAAATCAACTGCTGTCGCTGGATACCCTTTCGGAACTCAGTAGTGCATTTAGCATGATGTTAACCACCAAGGAATCGGTGGGTTTAATTATCGCAGCGATAGTGCTGGTCGGCTTCAATATCAGCTCCCGACGTCATTATCAGGCGTTTTTAGAACGGGTCGCGTCGCGTATCGGTAAAGTGACGCAGGACCAGTTCTACGCCACTATCCGTACCGTTTTCTGGTCAATTATCGTGGCTGTCCCGCTACCGGTACTGTGGTGGGCATTAGCCTATGGGCTGCAACATGCCTGGCAATACCCCATCGCAGTGGCTATCGGTGAAGGCGTCAATGCCACCGTTCCACTGATGTGGGTGTTTATGATCAGCGCCAGCTTTGCTCATCCACAAGGGTTGTTTATTGCACATTTCCGCTGGTCTCAATCCAGAGTTGCCAGAGCGATGCGTTATTATGGTCTGTCACTCTGGATCGTTATTCCTCTGATTATTGCCTCTATCAGCTTCGATAACTTTAACGATCGAGAATTCTCCGGTACTCTCGGCCGCCTGTGCTTTATTCTGCTGTGCGGTGCGCTGATCATGATGACCACTAATCTGAGGCGGGCGGGTATTCCGCTCTACCTTGATCGTAAAGGCTCAGGCGAGAATATGGTGAATCAGGCGCTCTGGACCTTCCTGATCTGTGCGCCCATTGCCGCCGCACTGGCTGCCTGTTTTGGTTATCTCGCTACAGCACAGGCGCTGCTGTTAAGGCTTGAAGCCTCGGTAGCAATATGGTTTGGCCTGCTGGTGATTTATCATATTATCCGCCGTTGGATGTTAATTCAGCGGCGAAGAATCGAATTTGACCGGGCCAAGCAGCGCCGGGCAGAACGCTTAGCACAACGGGCCAAAGGAGAGGAAGACAATACCCCCTCCAACTCGGATAACCTCTCTGACTCGGATGATTCGGTGGTGGTCGATCTGGATGCCATCAGTGCCCAATCGCTACAGCTAGTGCGTTCAATTTTGACCATGATCGCCTTAGTCTCCCTGATTATTCTCTGGTCTGAAATTCACTCGGCCTTCGCCTTCCTGGAAAATATTCGCCTGTGGGATGTAACCTCTTCTGCGCAGGGTGCCGAAAGTATTCAGGCTATAACCTTAGGCTCGGTGCTAATTTCAGCGTTGGTATTTATTGTTACCACCCAACTGGTACGTAACCTACCTGCTTTGCTAGAACTGGCTCTACTTCAACACTTGGATCTGACGCCGGGTACCGGCTATGCCATTACCACCATCACTAAGTATATCCTGATGCTTATCGGTGGCATGGTCGCTTTCTCGATGATTGGTGTGGACTGGTCTAAACTCCAGTGGCTCGTCGCCGCTCTTGGTGTGGGTTTGGGATTTGGTTTGCAGGAGATTTTCGCCAACTTTGTCTCCGGCCTGATTATTCTGTTTGAAAAACCGATTCGTATCGGCGATACGGTAACCATTCGTGATTTAACCGGTTCGATTACCAAAATCAATACCCGAGCCACCACCATCGTTGATTGGGATCGCAAAGAAATAATCGTGCCTAATAAGGCCTTTATCACTGAACAATTTGTTAACTGGTCACTGTCCGATGCCATTACGCGTATTGTACTCACCGTACCTGCAACCGCCGATACCGATCCGAACCTGATAAAACAACTGCTGGAATCCGCAGCCCATCGGTGCCAGTACGTGTTGGATACCCCTCAACCCGATGCCTTCTTAGTTGATATTCAACAAGGCATCCAGATTTTTGAACTGCGGGTATTTGCTGCCGATATGAGTTCGCGTATGCCGCTGCGCCACGAGATGCATAGTCTGATCCTACAAGCCTATGCTGAACATAACCTGACACTGCCATTCCCGCCATTCCAAATGCGCGCTGATGCCATGTCGCGTAGTGGGGTCAGACCACCGTTTAAAACCGGGGAAATTTAAATACATAGAATTATCTAGTTAATTAGAAACGTCACGGATGGAGATAATCTAAATGAAGTTATTGTTAATATTCACATGCAGCGCTATTTTTATGTTTATAGTAATCCATCTGAATAAGAAGAGAATGACGCGATATGATTATGCTTATGGAATTGAGTGCGCATTAATTGCATCTGTCGCTGATGCATTATCGAAGCTATCCGAAAATATTTTCCCCGAAAGTAATGTTAGCCATATAGATATACAACCTCTGAAAAAAATCATCATTGGTGTAAGTAAGCGTCAAGGGGAAAAGCTACAATTGTTAATTGATGAATACAATAATAATTACGATGGAATAATAAAAAATAATCAGGTAGAAAATTTATCTAGACCTGCATTATTTCAGGCCACCAGTGATGAAAATATTAAAGCGCTTAAAAACTCAGCAGAACAACTACTTAACTTTTTAACCGACGAAGAGAATTAACTGATACCTGTCTGCTCCTAAGTTAACTACAACCTTAGGAGCAGATAATGATAGATACAAAAACTACGCTCTATCAACCGTAAACGCCATCACCTCACCAATCGACTTCACCCCAAGCGCAATCATAATCAAGCGATCAATCCCCAGCGCGACACCGGCACATTCAGGTAATCCGTGCTCCAAAGCGGTCAGGAAATTCTCATCGATTGGATGAACCGGCAGACCACGTGCTTCGCGTTTACGATTTTCCTGCTCAAAACGCTGGCGCTGTTCACCGGCATCGGTCAACTCACGAAAACCGTTGGCCAGTTCAATACCTTTATAATAAACCTCAAATCGCTCAGCAACCCGATGGTCCTCTGAACTGATTTCTGCCAATGACGCTTGCGATGCTGGAAAATGATAGACAAAGGTCGGCTTTTCCTGACCAATATGCGGTTCTACGCCAAAAGCAAACAGCATTTGTAGCAGTGTATCCCGGTCTTCTTCACGGTTGGCCAAATCTTCCATTTCCAGTTTGGCTGCCGCCGCCCGCAACTGAGGTTTATCCGCAGATAGCGGATCGATATCCAGATGACGAATGAAAATCTGCTGATATGAAACGACTTCGCTGGCTTCGCAGTCGAGCACTTGTTGTAGCAGGTCATCGACCTCATTCATCAAGCGGTACATATCAAAATGAGGGCGATACCATTCCAGCATCGTGAATTCGGGATTATGGTAACGACCGGCTTCCTCATTGCGGAAGCTCTTGCCCATTTGATAAATCGGCCCGCTACCGGCAACCAGCAGGCGCTTCATATGAAACTCAGGGCTGGTCATCAAAAATAAAGGAATACCGTCCGCGGCTCCAGGTCCGACAAATCTTGTCTGGAAAGGAAATAAATTGATATCCGTTCCCGTTGCCTGACTCATCGCTGGTGTATCCACTTCTAATACACCACGTTCAGCGAAAAAACGCCTGATTTCACCAACAATCTTTGCACGTTTTAATAAGTTCGCAATAGAAGCGCTAGGCTGCCAACTGGCCACGTCGCTCATTTTTCCACTCCAAATTTCAATTTGTCCGGCAGTCTACCTGTATATGATCACACAAACAAACTTCAACAACGCTTTGTTGCTTTTTAGCCTTACCAAAAGTCAGCTTAAAATCTAATCAATTACATAAAAATACATTTATTTAATATATTGATCACACTTTATTAATATGATCATGTTCAAAAAAAAGTAATTGTTTATGCTTGTTAGATACTAAAAAAATCGACCACATCAATATTCGCCTACATAGTAATAGGTAGAATAAGCGTCCAACACCAGCATCATCAACATTTTCGATGGTGCTGAATAAGAACATCAGATTTTCCTAACGTTATGGATCAAACCAACTGGTATGAGACTATTTTTGATAATTAAACTGGAACATTTGGAGGAGTGCAGTGCAAACCTTTAACGCAGATATTGCTATCATCGGGGCAGGTGGCGGCGGTCTTCGTGCAGCCATTGCCGCTGCCGAAGCTCATCCTGACAGTACCATCGCCCTCATTTCTAAAGTCTACCCCATGCGCAGCCACACCGTGGCCGCCGAAGGGGGCTCCGCCGCCGTCCTCAAGCCTGAAGACAGCTTCGAGTCCCACTTCCACGACACCGTCGCCGGTGGGGACTGGCTTTGTGAACAGGACGTCGTGCAATTCTTCGTCGAGAACAGCCCTCGCGAAATGATACAAATGGAGCAGTGGGGCTGCCCATGGAGCCGTAAAGACGATGGCTCCATCGATGTCCGTCGTTTCGGCGGCATGAAAATCGAACGTACCTGGTTTGCCGCCGATAAAACCGGCTTCCATATGCTCCACACCCTGTTCCAAACTTCCCTCAAGTACCCGAACATCAAGCGCTTCGATGAACACTTCGTTCTCGACCTGCTCTCCGATGAAGGTCATGCCCGTGGTCTGGTGGCCATGAACATGATGGAAGGCACCCTGATTCAAATCCGCGCCAATGCGGTAGTGATGGCTACCGGCGG
>NZ_FOLW01000012.1 GCF_900112475.1 Pragia fontium DSM 5563 = ATCC 49100
TACCTCTGACACTGAGAGCTTTGGTGGGATCTTGACTAATAAATGAACGTGATCTAATTGAACATTTAATTCCACTATTTCTATATGGAGCTGTTCACTCAAAATTCTTATTTGTCTGTACACCTCTTTCCCTACATTATTTTTCAATATTCGGAATCGGCATTTGGGCGTCCAGACTATATGGTATTGACAATGCCATAGCACATGCGATGCTTTTTCGAATCTACTCATGGTTAAATCCTTATCAGTTATGGGGATAACAGATTCGGATTTTCCCATGAGTAGCCTTACTGGCAGAGCCTAAAGTCGATAACCACGTCCATAGGACGTGGTATTCAGTTAGAAATAAAAAATTAACATGCCTTTTTATTATCCAAAGGAACTGGCCAGCCATTCATTTTGTGTTATCTCGCTTTATAACACGTATAAAATCAAGGAAATAATATATGTTAGCCGTACAATTCGTGATTGTCCTGCTGGCCATCTACGTTGGTGCTCGACTCGGTGGCATTGCCATCGGTTTTGCCGGTGGATTTGGTGTACTTGTTCTCACCCTTGTTTGTAAAATTAACCCGGGAAATATCCCATTCGACGTTATTCAAATCATCATGTCCGTTATCGCAGCCATCGCTGCGATGCAGGTTGCCGGAGGCATGGATTATCTGGTCAGCCTGGCGGCAAAACTGCTGCGTAAACACCCTAAGTACATTACGTTTCTTGCGCCTATCGTCACTTACTTTATGACAATTTTTGCCGGCACTGGCCATACCGCATTCTCTACCATGCCGGTTATCGCTGAAGTCGCCAAAGGTCAAGGCATTCGCCCTTCTCGTCCGTTATCCATCGCCGTGGTTGCTTCTCAGATTGCCATTACCGCATCACCGATTTCTGCCGCAGTGGTATTTACCGCAGGCTTACTGGAGCCGGTTGGCGTCAGCTATCTGCAACTGTTAGGTATTTGTATTTCAACCACCTTTACCGCCGTCATGCTGACCGCTATCGTCAGTAACTTCCTCGGTTGTGAGTTAAAAGACGATCCGGTTTATCAAGAGCGTCTGGCAAAAGGTTTAGTCAGCGATATTAAAGTGACGGATATCGCGATCAAGCCCGGTGCAAAACTTTCCGTGGCGCTGTTTCTGATTGGTATTATTGCCGTGATGCTTTATGCAACGGCGATCAGCAGTTCCGTTGGCCTGATTGAAAATCCTATTCTGGGTCGTGACCATGCCATCGTGGTCTTTATGCTGACCATTGCCACCATGATTTGTATCTGCTGCAAAGTGGATACCAACGAAATTCTCAATGCCGGTACCTTTAAATCAGGCATGAGCGCTTGCGTTTGTGTGCTGGGTGTTGCTTGGTTAGGCGATACTTTCGTTCAAGCCCATATCGTTGATATCAAAGCGTTCTCCGGTTCTTTACTGCAAGAGCACTCATGGATGTTAGCCATCATCCTGTTCTTCGCCGCGACCCTACTTTATTCACAGGCCGCCACGGCAAAAGCATTACTGCCAGCGGCACTGGCGCTGGGCGTATCTCCGGTTGGTATCGTCGCCTCATTCGCCGCCGTTTCAGCCCTGTTCGTGCTGCCAACTTATCCAACCTTGCTGGCCGCGGTTCAGATGGATGACACCGGTTCCACGCGCATCGGCAAATACGTATTTAACCATTCCTTCCTGATTCCGGGCGTTATTGCGATTACCCTTTCGGTACTGTTTGGATTTATCGTCGGTAATATCGTTCTGTAATTGCTCTGTCTAGCCTGAGGCATTCACACCTCAGGCTGCTTTCCCCCATGCCCATCGCTATTTACTGACAAACGCCCGTTCACCCCGTATAGTGTTTTGCTAAATGCAGTATGTTTTCCCGCCACGAGGTGAACATTATGACGTCCGCAATGACTGAAAATCACAGCATTAATACCACCATTGTCCTCTGCACCGCACCGGATGAAGCCAGCGCGCAAGAGCTTGCTACTTTAGTTCTGGGCGAAAAGTTAGCCGCCTGCGTCACCATTCTGCCGGGAGCGACTTCGCTGTATTACTGGCAAGGCAAGCTGGAACAAGAGTATGAAGTTCAGATGTTGTTTAAGACCAATGCACAATGTCAGGAAAACCTGATGGCAATGTTAAAACAGCATCATCCTTATGAAACACCAGAGCTGCTGGCGCTACCCGTCAGCGCAGGCAACAAAGAATATTTATCATGGCTCGACACATCACTAAACTAATCGCTTTTTTCTGGCTTGGCTTATTTTGTACCGTATTTGGCGCTCAGGCTGCACTATTTGATAAATCTCCATCGCAAGGGAAATTTATTGCCGTCGATCAAGCCTTTGCTTTTGATTTCAGCCAGAATAACCAACATCTCACCCTGAAATGGGATATCGCGCCCGGTTATTACCTCTATCAGCACCAGATTAAGATTGTCCCACAAGAGGCAGAGATCGCCCCCTATCAGCTACCAAAAGGCCATAGCCATACCGATAGTTTTTACGGCGATACCATTATCTACCAGCAATCCTTATCCATCCCGCTGACGCTCACTCAGGCCAACAATGATGCTGAGGTTATCGTGAGCTATCAGGGCTGTGCTGAGGCTGGCTTTTGCTATCCGCCAGAAACGCGCAAAGTTCCGCTAAGTGCCATTACCGCAGCGTCAGCCCAAGGGGAAAGCAGTGCCGCGGTTAGCTCGCTGGAAAGTAGTCAAACCAATAGCCCACAAGATGCGGAAGCAACCCCGCTTCCCTTTTCTCCCCTCTGGGCTCTGGTGATCGGTATCCTTGCTGCCGCAACGCCTTGTGTATTGCCAATGTACCCACTGATTTCCGGTATTATTCTCGGCGGTCAGCAGCGTTATAGCCTGACCCGTACCTTCTTTCTGGCGTTAGTCTACGTGCAGGGAATGGCCTTGACCTACACGGCGCTGGGGGTAGTGATTGCCGCTGCCGGTATGCAATTTCAGGCCTATTTTCAGCATCCAGTGGTATTAATTGGTTTATCGCTACTGTTTATCCTGCTGGCATTATCTATGTTTGGGGTTTATACCCTGCAACTCCCCTCTTCTCTGCAAACCAGAATTACCGGATGGAGTAATCACCAGAAAGGCGGTTCTCCGCTAGGGGTGTTTATTATGGGCGCTCTGGCCGGATTAATTAGCTCCCCTTGCACTACCGCGCCGTTAACCGCCATTCTGCTGTATATCGCCCAAAGCGGTAATTTGTTAGCCGGCGGCGGTACGCTTTACCTCTATGCATTAGGCATGGGGATTCCACTGATACTGGTTACCCTATTTGGTAATAAGGTTCTCCCACGCAGCGGCCCGTGGATGCAGTATGTTAAAGAAGGCTTTGGTTTTATCATTCTGGCGTTACCGGTGATTTTATTGGGTCGTCTGTATGGTGATGTCTGGGAATTACGCATGTGGTCGGCGCTGGGGCTGGCCTTCTTCGGTTGGGCATTTATTATCAGTTTACGCGCCTCTCAGGGTTGGATGCGCATCGTTCAGTTACTGTTTCTGGCGGCAGCGCTGATCGTTACCCGACCATTACAGGATTGGGCCTTTGGCTCTTCTACGGCACAAACCTCAGTCAATGAACGCAGTATGTTTAGCCAAATCAGTAACCGTGACGATTTACATCAGGCTCTGGCACAGGCCAGAGGTAAAACCGTGATGCTCGATCTCTATGCTGACTGGTGCGTCACCTGTAAAGAGTTTGAGAAGTATACCTTCAGCGATCGCTCGGTTCAGAATGCATTAGCCAATTCTGTACTGCTTCAGGCGGATGTTACGGCCAACAATGAGCAGCATATCGCCTTGTTAAAGAAGTTTCAGGTTCTGGGTTTACCCACCATTCTATTTTTCGATAAGCAGGGTCATGAACTCACCGATTTAAGGGTGTCAGGCTTTATGAATGCAGAGCAATTTATCGCTCATTTGGAGAAGGTCAAACAACGCAACGACAGCGCTAATTGATGAAAATACCAGCAAACAATCGGCAAATTGACGGTTTGTTGTGCACTTCATCATTATCCGCATAAATTTCGTTGACGAACTCAACGTAATCCTGTTTAATGCGCCCCGTTGCCCGGATAGCTCAGTCGGTAGAGCAGGGGATTGAAAATCCCCGTGTCCTTGGTTCGATTCCGAGTCCGGGCACCATATTTAAAGAAACCAGCCTAAGGGCTGGTTTTTTGCTTTTCAGAACGGACTCTCCATCTTCGATTATTCGTCTCATCCATGAGACTCACCCCTACGGGGCCAATGCTAAAGCATTGTTCAAATCTGTTCCTGACAGATTTGTCCGAGTCCGGGCACCATATTTAAAGAAACCAGCCTAAGGGCTGGTTTTTTGCTTTTCAGAACGGACTCTACATCTTCGATTATTCGTCTCATCCATGAGACTCACCCCTACGGGGCCAATGCTAAAGCATTGTTCAAATCTGTTCCTGACAGATTTGTCCGAGTCCGGGCACCATATTTAAAGAAACCAGCCTAAGGGCTGGTTTTTTGCTTTTCAGAACGGGCTGGCATGATGGGCTTTGACCCACTCTTCGCTGACGGGATGAACAAAATGCAGCTCACTGGCGTGCAGCATCAGCCGAGGTGTCCGTTCGGTGCCTGGTAGCAGGCGACCGCCATACAGGTCGCAGCCCCAAATAGGGTGGCCCAACTGCTGGCAGTGAATACGCAGTTGATGAGTGCGTCCGGTTTCCGGGGTTAGCTCTACCCGCGTCAATGGTAATAACTTCCCGTCTTCCAACTCATGATAAAAGCGTTCAACGACCTGATATCTGGAACGAGCGGGCTTACCGTGGATTAAGCAAATTGACATCAGCGGGAACAGCGCCGGGTCTTTGGCAATCGCCGCATCTATCACCCCTTGGTTGTTATCCAGATGTCCACACAGCAGTGCGCTGTATACTTTGGTCACTGTACGCTGACTAAACTGTCGGCAGAGCGCGGCATTGATAGCCTTATTGCGGGCAATCACCATCAATCCAGAAGTACCAAAATCAAGGCGATGAACCAAGGTGCAGCCGGGGAATATCTGTACCAGCCGATGATGCACCGAATCGAGATTTTGCGGATTTTTCCCTGAGAGACTGAGCAGCCCGGAAGGCTTATTGATAAGCACCAGATGATCGTCCTGATAGAGAATCTCTATCTCGTCATGGCATGACGGGGCAATAAAGGTATCGATAATCTTAGACATCAGGTTACCCGGATAGAGAGTGGAAGCGGATGATAACGAATTTTAAACCGACTGGCGAATCTGGTCGTTCCCCGCGCATCCCTGAAATTTATCATCTAGACTTGAACCAAAGACGTGGTCTGCGCAGCCATTGTGCTTTACACTGCGCGTTGCAAAAACTGAGTGGATAAACGATTAAGTAGGCGGTAATGGCAATGAATGGAACGATCACAACGTGGTTTGAAGATAAAGGTTTTGGATTTATCAAAGATGAAAACGGTGATAACCGTTATTTTCATGTGATTAAAGTTGCCAACCCTGAACTGATTAAGAAAAATGCGGCGGTAACTTTCGAACCCACCACGAATAACAAAGGTCTGTCAGCTTATTCTGTAAAAGTCATACCAGAAAGCAAATACATCTATATCGCGGGCGAGCGCATTAAACTTACGTCGATCAAGTCTTATCTGGTTTACAGTGAAGAAGTGTCAGCCGATAGCCATATTGATAAGGAAAATGTGGTGATGTCTGTGGGTATACTGATGAATAGTATCAGACCGAAATCAGCCACTAAGCCTGGTGAAATGCGTTCGCTGAAAAAACTAGCGATTACCACCTTTCAGGGTACGACGTTAATCTTCTCAGAAGATGAGATAGACGTAGATGCTACTGTGAAAATGCTCAAGGTCTGATGGCGTCATAAATCCGGTAGTGATGTCCTCTTATTGCTCTTAGTCGACTATCTGGGAGCAATCACCTCTTTCTACAAATCTGACACGCGTTTTGAAAATCCCTGTGTCCTTGGTTCGATTATTCGTCTCATCCATAAGGCTCCCCTCTGCGGAGTCAAGCTATGGCATTGTTCAAATCAAGGCACCTTCCCACAACTCCTGAATTCAACTAAAATCGTTGTTGTATTCAATATTATGACCTCGTCAGCGCTACGGAAGTCTACCAGTTCCTACCTGAATCCAGTGTTGGTTGGAGCCTATCTGAGGGCTCATCTTATTCGACGTTATTTTGGGATCGGTTCACTGTCTGGTAGAAGGATTAAGATTGGATCCCCCGATTCTAATTAACCCATGGAGAAGAAAAATGGAATTTGGGCTGATTTTTGCGATGAGCATGTTTTCACTGAGCATGTCCATCTCACCGGGTCCGGTGAATATGGTGACAATCGCCTCCAGTGCTAACCACGGTTTCTGGCGAACCTTCCCGTTCGTTTCTGGCGCAACTATTGGTTTCACTCTGTTACTGGTCTTCGTTGGATTTTGGTTCCTTGGGGTGATTGAGAACTATCCGATATTTTTCGAGTACCTCAGCCTAGGTGGTTCGGCTTTTATTATCTATGTCGGCTACAAAATTGCCTCGTCGCCTCCTGAGTTAGTGGTGGAGAAAAGCGATACTCCCAGCTTTATGCAGGGCTTCCTGCTCCAGTGGCTCAACCCCAAGGCGTGGATCGCCTGTGCCTCTGGCTCAGCACTATTTTCAACCCCGCAGACGCACACTACGTTGTTCACCTTCATCGTAATCTACTTCGTCATCTGCTATCTGTCGCTGGCGGCCTGGGCTGTATTAGGGGATAGAGTCTCAATGCTCCTCAATAGCGTACTGCGTATCCGTATCTTCAACCTCATTATGGGCGGCATGCTAATCTTAACCGCCTGCTACATGCTTTACTTACAGTTTTTCACTGCTAGCTAACTCAGTAAGCATAAATGAAATGAGTTGTTGATAACATTAATCATAGGTATTGGCAGCACGATAGGGAGACCAATCTGGCGCTTTAGATTAACAGGGCGTCATCAATGCCTAAATTGAGGCCACTAAGTTATTGGTACATTTAAAAAACCAGCCTTTAGGCTGGTTTCTTGCTTCTTCGAATAACGACCATTACAAACCCAGCTTACCTCTAACAATCACTTTCCCGGGTTTTGCCGCTTTATCTGATGCACGCCTGACCGCCATGCTGACAGCTTGCCAGGCAATTTCTTGCAGGTCGTGTGAGATGCAGGGGAAATTAAAGCCATAAATTGTGGCATAAGAGACTTCATCAATACTGAATAACGAAACATCTTTCAGCAGCGCTAATTGATGATTAATACACGACTTGATAATACCCAAAGAGATCTGGTTATTGCAGCCAACAAAATAGTCCGGTGCCTGATGATGCTTCAAATAGTGGTTGGTCGCGTTATAGGCTTCATTCATCAGAAAATCGGCATATAAAATTTCAATATTATCGACATTTCCCTGCAAGGCGGCCTGTAAGCCCGTCACTCTGTCTCTGGCAACGTTAGAGTCTTCCGGACCGGAAATAATGACAATGTTTTTCGCTTTCTGAGAAAGCAAATAGCGGCCAGCCTGCAAACCACAATCCAGATTATCAATATACACGCCACTACAGTGTTTAATATCCATTTCCCGGTCGACCAAAATAACCGGAATATTTAATAATTCTAACTGCTTAATATAATCAGGCCGATAAAAACGTTCGGCAGACACCACGGATAAAATGATGGCATCGACATTGTAGCCAATCAATTTATCAATAATACGGGCTTCATTCTCTTTTGATTCATAGGAATCAAACAGCAACGTATCATAACCCGCGCGATAAGCCTCTTGTGTCATCAGCTTTGCCAGCCCACCAAAGAATGGGTTGGCCATATCAGGACTGACAATCCCGATGGTGTTTGATGACTTGGCCCGTAAACTACGCGCCGCGGCATTCACCACATAGCCAATTTTATCAGCCGCTTCCAAAATACGCTTTAATGTATCGGGATGAACTTTATCTGGCTGAGAAAAAGCACGGGATGCGGTAATTTTACTAACATTCGCAATAGCCGCGACATTTTCTAACGTCACTTTTTGTGAACGATTATCTGCCAATTGCATCTCCTTATCAAAAAAGCATCATTTTGTATCATTATATTATCATTTAATCGATTCAGTCACGTAAAAATGACGTCAATACCATCAATATTCTAAACGCTTTACCCGTGGATCGGTAAAAACATCGAATTCATCACGACTTTCGCTTGAAAACTCAGAAACTACGGCCCCATTTGGCCCAGCTTTAAACCAGTGTAGCGTATCAGGTGGGATCGTGTATTGTTGACCCGGTGTTAATACGATAAAACGATCGCAGCGATACCACTGCTCATCACCTTCTGGCGGGCTATAAATCGGATTTCCTTGTTTATCTTGATTTAATGTTAACGAATCATCATCCACCAACAAATAAACCTCTCCCCAACGGCAGCGGAATGTTTCCTGCTTACCCGTTTTTCCTTCAAAGGGAGGATGTCTATGCTCCGGACAGACCTGATTGGGAAAGAGCACCAGCTCTTTGGCACAATATCTTGCGTCATTAAAGTATGTCAGTAACTGTAACCCTGAACGTGGATAGTCAGGTAATCCGAAATGCGCAATTTCAATATTATTTTTTTCATTATCAGTCAGTTGAATATGTGTTTTCAATAAAAACTCAACCGTTTTCTCTTGATATTGTTTTTTCACGGCCAACCGTTTGTTATTCATTTCTACTCTCACACCACAATGATATCGATATCATTATAGGGTAAAGGATAATGATGATAATGTGATGAATGAGGCTATTTTTCGGTTGTATTTTACAAAAAACTCCACCATTTAATAGAAATTTAACCTACATCACATAAACACACTAAATTTCGATCTAATATCCGAATCATTGCAATGATATCGATATCATAAAAATGAAACGGAGAAGATCATGAAAGCATTAGTATTAGAAAAAGCAGGCAAAATATCTATCCAGGATTGGCAAAGTCCGGAAGTTCTCGGCGACAATGATGTTGAAATTAAGATTCATTCCGTTGGTATCTGTGGCAGTGATGTCCACTATTATCAACATGGACGCATTGGCCCATTTATTGTTGAAAAACCGATGATCCTTGGCCATGAGGCATCCGGTACCATCACTGCGGTAGGTAACAAGGTTTCTCATCTGAAAGTGGGCGATCGGGTTTGTATGGAACCCGGTATTCCTAATCTGCAATCGCCTCAATCACGCGATGGTATTTATAATCTGGATCCTGAAGTCCGTTTTTGGGCTACTCCACCAATTGACGGCTGCTTACGTGAGAGCGTCATTCACCCTGCGGCGTTTACCTTTAAGCTCCCTGAAAACGTCAGTTTTGCCGAAGGCGCTATGGTTGAACCACTGGCAATCGGCATGCAGGCAGCCACCAAAGCAGAAATAAAACCCGGTGATATCGCATTAGTTATCGGTTCTGGCACTATCGGTATTATGACCGCCCTTGCCGCGCTGGCAGGCGGTTGCTCCGATGTTGTTATCTGTGATGTGTTCGACGAAAAACTGGAAGTCGCCAAACAATATTCAGGCTTACATCCGATCAACAGCAAAAACGCCCAAGCGCTTACCGATAAAATCAATGAGCTGACTGAAGGTAGCGGCGTGAATGTTCTGTTTGAGTGCAGTGGTTCAAAAGCGGTTATTGCCAATATTTCTGAACATATCGCCCCGGGCGGAATCGCGGTTCTGGTGGGTATGCCCATCGATCCGGCACCGCTGGATATTGTCTCGGCACAGGCTAAAGAGATTACCTTCAAGACCATTTTCCGCTATGCCAATATGTACCCGCGTACCATTCGGCTACTGAGCTCCGGTAAACTGAATGTTCAGCCATTACTTTCAGCGACGTTCAAATTTAACGACAGTATTGCTGCCTATGAACGTGCTGTAGAAGGTCGGCCGACTGACGTCAAAATTATTCTGGAAATGGAGTAACGCATGACGCTCTATGCCGGGATCGATTGCGGTACGCAAAGTACCAAAGTTGTCATCGTCGATAGCCAAAAAGCGATTATTTTGGGTGAAGGCAGTGCGCCTCACCCTATTATCAGCGATTCATCAGGTCGTCGTGAGCAACATGCCCACTGGTGGACTGATGCATTAGAATCCGCTTTTGCACAGGCTATTCAGAACGCTGGCATCATTGGAACAGAAATTGTGGCCCTTGCCGTATCAGGCCAACAACACGGATTTGTGCCATTAAATAGTCAAGGAGAGGTGTTAGCACCAGCCAAACTCTGGTGTGACACTGAAACCGCGTTAGAAAATCAGCAAATCATTGATGCGCTGGGCGGGCCTCAAGCCGCACTGGACCAATTGGGTTTAATGCCGCAAACCGGTTATACCGCATCAAAAATATTATGGTTCAAGACACACCAGCCAGAGTTATGGCAGCAATTAAGCTGCGTCTTACTGCCACATGACTACTTAAATTTCTGGTTAACCGGCAAGCAAATCGCTGAATATGGTGATGCATCAGGGACCGGATTGTTAAATATCCGTACGCGCCAATGGGACGATCGCGTGGTCAATCTGATTGATCCTGAAGGTCGTCTCAGAAAGGCATTACCCGATCTGATTGCGGCAGAAACCTGCATCGGCACCGTGCTGCCAGAGATTGCTGAAAAACTGGGTATTTCCGCCACTACCAAAGTTGCCACCGGCGGTGGCGATAATATGATGGCGGCGATAGGCACAGGGAATATTTCCCCTGGTATTATTACCATGAGCTTAGGCACATCAGGCACCCTGTTTACTTATTCAGATACGCCTGTGGTGGCGGACTCCGAAATGATCGCCGGATTCTGTTCATCCAATAATGGCTGGCTGCCGCTGATTTGTACCATGAACGTCACATCAGCCACCACCATCATTCAAAACTTTTTGGATCTGGATATTCATGCGTTTAATGATGCATTAAATCAGAGCGAACCCGGCGCAAATGGGTTGATGATGCTGCCGTTTTTTAACGGTGAACGCGTTCCGCCCCTCCCCCACGCCAAAGCCAGCTTACACAATCTGGATGGTTGTAATTTAAACCCGCAAAACTTAAGTCTGGCAGTAGTTGAAAGTGCCACTTATGGATTACGTTTTGGCATCGATCTGTTCCGCCAGCAAGGCATTGAGACCAATGAGATTCGTCTAACTGGCGGCGGTGCCCGCAGTGAAAAATGGCGGCAGATTGTTGCCAATATCATGGCAACACCGGTGGTATGCGTAACGCATAAAGAAACAGCGGCGCTTGGCGCAGCTATTCAAGCCATCTGGTGTAACACGCTGACCGAGCAAGATGATAAATCAGCCTTATTAGCCAACCTCTGCCAGAAATTTGTCCATCTTGATGAAACAACCCACGTTGTTCCTGATGCTGACATGGTTTCTCGCTATGAAGTGCTTTATCAGGATTATCTTTCGCTGCTAAAAGCGGAGTACCCAAAGGTGCCGTTATGACAACATCAATGGATAATCAGACTCATGAGCTTCTTCGTGTTACCGGGGTAAAAAAATCTTTTGGCCCGGTGGTCGCACTGAAGAATGCCCAATTCAGCCTGAAAAAAGGATCTATCCACGCCTTATGTGGCGGAAATGGTGCGGGTAAATCAACATTTCTCAGTATTCTGATGGGATTTATCCAGCCGGATGCCGGTGAAATCACCGTTAAAGGCCAACGCCATGAATTCCATCATCCAAAAGATGCGTTAAAAGCGGGTATTGCTATCGTTCAGCAAGAACTAAGTACTATCCCTGACTTAACAATCGCAGAGAATATTTGGTTAGGCCGTGAACCCAGGCGCTGTGGCTTAGTTGACTTCAAAAAAATGAATCAGCTCACCGCAGAACTGATGGACGATCTGCACTTTACCCTTTCACCCACTGAAAAAATGCGTAATTTAAGCGTCGCTGAACAGCAGTTAGTGGAAATCGCCAAAGCGCTATCTCATGCCGATGCTGACATCATCATTATGGATGAACCCACATCAGCCATTGGTGAAGAAGATGCACAGAAAATCTTTGATGTCATCACGCGACTGGCTCAAAAAGGCAAAGGGATTATTTATGTTTCCCACCGACTGTCTGAAATCTTCCAGATAGCGGATACCTTCTCCATCTTCCGCGATGGCACCTTTATTACCGAAGGTGCCATTGCTGATATCACCCGTGAACAATTGATCGAACACATCATCGGCGGTGAATTTAAAGATGAATTTGCCAAGTTCAATCAGCCGACTGATGAAACCATCATGAATATCAGTAAGCTAACCTGGAATAATAAAGTCAAAGATATCAGCCTGACGCTAAAAAAAGGCGAGATCTTAGGCATTTATGGCTTGGTTGGCTCCGGGCGCAGTGAGTTTCTCGATCTTATTTTTGGTATTGAACACGCCACCAGCGGCTCGATCCATATTAAAGACCAACATTTACATCACCATTCCCCTCAAGATTCCATTAAAGCGGGGATAGCCTACGTGACGGAAGACCGCAAAGACACCGGATTAATGCTCTGCCGTTCAATTAATGAAAATATTAATATCGCCTCTTTTTCCGCTATTAGCCGGGCAAGTTTTATTAATGAGAAAAAAGAGCAAAACCGATCAAATAAAATGATCAAATTATTTAACGTCAAAACCCCCGATGCCGATCAGCTCGTTGGCAACCTCAGTGGAGGAAACCAGCAAAAAGTGGTACTAGGCCGTTGGGCTCTTCTCGATCCTGACGTGATGTTATTAGACGAGCCGACCCGAGGTATTGATGTCGGCGCTAAAAAAGAGATCTACCGGTTTATGTCTGAATTCGCCTTACAGGGTAAAGGCATCATTATGGTGTCTTCTGAATTATCCGAAATCATTGGCATGAGCGATCGCATCATCGTCTTTCGTGACGGTGATATGGCCGGTGAGCTTTCCGCCAAAGACGCGACACAAACAGAACTCATGAAGCTCGCCGTTTAAGACATTAATTTTCGTATTTATTTTAAAAACCAAGAGAAAAGACAATGAATAGCACTTACTCTGCACCAGCATCGGGAATGTCTTTTTTAGCCCGTAATAAAAAAAATATGCATAAGTATGGCATTATCATGGCCTTTTTTGCGCTCTGCCTGATTGTTGCCGTGGTTGGGGAAATCCAGGTTGCTCGAGGAGAATGGACGAATAACTACTTTCTAAGTCAGGATAATATGTTGATTGTCCTGCGTCAGATTTCCATCAACGGCATTCTGGCGATCGGAATGACGTTTGTCATTATTACCGCCGGTGTTGACCTGTCTGTTGGCTCGGTACTCGCTCTCAGCGGTATTGTTGCCGCCCGCTTTGCCACCACCAATGCCGGACTCTCGATTGGCGATACCGCCAATGCCGTGATGGTGCCGATGATCATTGCGCTAGGCATCGGTATTGTGTGTGGTTTGATCAACGGAACCATTTTAGCCCGATTCAATTTACAGCCTTTCATTGTCACCATGGGAATGCTATCTGCCGCCCGCGGCCTGACATTATTAACCACTGACGGCAACCCCGTTTCACAGCTAAACAGCGATTTTCGCTGGCTCGGCAATGGCTATATTTTTGATATTCCGGTGCCGGTTGTGATCTTGGTGGTGATCTTTGCGCTGGCATGGATTGTGCTGAATAAAACGACCTTTGGCCGCTACGTCTACGCTGTCGGTGGTAACCCGAAAAGCGCCAGAACCTCAGGTATCAGCGTTATCAAAATTAAAATTCTGGTTTATACCCTGTGTGGTGCTCTGGCCGGGATCGCAGGTTTAATCCTAACCGCCAGAACCGGCTCGGCACAAACCAGCGCTGGTAGTGCCTACGAATTAGATGCTATTGCCGCCGTTGTTATCGGTGGAACCAGTATGTCAGGGGGTATCGGTAACCTTGTAGGAACCCTGTTCGGCGTACTGATTATTGGCGTGATGAATAATGGATTGGATTTGTTGGGCGTGCCTTCTTACTACCAACAAATTATTAAAGGCGCATTAATTGTTATTGCTGTACTACTCGACCCGTCACGTAAGCAACGACGTGATTAATATAATAAATAACAACACCCTACAGATAAAAAAGGAACAACAATGAAAAAAATGACAAAAATTGCTGCTCTGACTTCCGCACTATTCGTCAGCAACATGGCATTTGCGGCACAAGATAATCCGGTCAAAATTGCGGTTTTGATGTACGGCATGAAGGCTGAATTTGTACAGCTGATGGAAAAAGCAGCGAAAGAGCATCCAGCAGTCAAAAGTGGCGCAGCAGTGATCACGGTTTATGATGGCCGCTACGATCCAATGGTACAGAATAATCAGGCTGAAACTGCTATTCAGACCAAAACAGACGCCATCATTATTAATCCGATGGATTATGAAGCAAACATCGATGTCGTCACTATGGCAAATAAGGCAAAAATCCCCGTCATTGTAACGAATGCGCGGTTAAATACCGATAAAATGACCGCTGAAGTGGTTTCTGATGACGTGCTCGGCGGTTATATGGAAGCCAAAGCGGTACTGGCAAAAATGAACTGCGAAGGTAATGTTGTCATCATTGAGGGACCTAAAGGCGGTAGCGGTGAAATTCAGCGCGGTGAAGGAAATGACAAAGCGATTGCTGAATGTGGTGCGGGTAAAGTCAAAGTCCTCGAGCGCAAAACCGCCAACTGGTCTCGCGCAGAAGCCATGCCACTGATGGAAAACTGGTTACAGAAACACCGCGGTAAAATTAACGGCGTTATCGCTCAGAATGATGAAATGGCATTAGGCGCCATTGAAGCCATTAAAGGTGCCGGAATTGATGTTAACACCATCGCGATTGCTGGCGTTGACGGCGTTTCAGATGCCATTCGTTCAGTCCAAAGTGGCGAAATGGTTTCCATCCTGCAAGATGCCAACGCACAAATGCAGGGTTCGATTGATATCGCCATGAAATCCGTTAAGGGTGACAGTTATCAACCACAGTCTGCAATCTGGAAACAATATGCCGATAAACTGCAATGGAATGAAGGCAAAGATAAACGCTATGCTATTCCATGGACAGTGGTGACCGTTGAGAATGCCCAGCAATTACTTGATGCTCGTAAGTAACGGTTAATTCATACTAATATCACAGCGGGTCATATGACACGCTGTGATTTATTGAAATCCCGACTCTCCTACCCTTCCTTTTTCGCCATTCCAGCGCATCATTCAAATAACATCACCACACTACGTATAAAAACAAAAACCACAAATCCAACATATACAAACTTGACTTTTTAAATCCCAACACATTTTCACTTAAAATAAAAGATAATCTAAAAAACTGAAAATTGCTTATGGATAATATGATTATTAAAACTATTCCAGTTAGAATAAAAAACACTAAGAGTTAATTATCAATAATAGAAAATCTCATTTATTCAAAGTAAATCAATTAAAAAAAATGAAATATTATTCAATGATCAACTTGAATAATATTAGAAAATAAACAATAAATATCATGTAGTTAAAATGAAACTTGGCGATTATACAATCTAGTTACCTTGATTTAAAAACAACATATTGATAATTGACACCCAACTTTCCTTTCGTTTACATTATTTTTTCCACGTGATAGATTGAAAAATTGAATAGTCACCCAATGCATTTTTTAATTACTCACATAATAACAACGCACGTGATTATTTTCTCTAACATATTTAAAACACCTATTATTCAGATTAATTTCTGAATTTATAGTTCGATATATTCGATCTCGTTATCTATCTTCCAAATTTAACAGAAGAGCTTTACCCTCCTCTTCTGCTTTATTCGCTGATGCAAAGCTGGGTAATGGATTAAGAGCCGATTCATCACAATGAAACCGATAAATATTTTATTATTACCATACCGCTACTATCAGAGCGTTCTGGCTAGCCTGATACTCAGTTTTCTAACGCTTTCGGCATTTGATGCCCACGCTGCCGCGTGTGAGTCATGGGATTCAAGCTATAGCCGCAATATCGCAGTGCCGATTATCGGGCCAGGCGTTATTACTGCCGGGGAAGATTTACCGATAGGTTCGATACTGTATGCGCAAACCTATACACCAAAGATAGATACCATTGGCTATAAATGCTCATGGAGCAGAAGAGAATTGCCAATAACCATACAGCCTTATCTTCAAGGCCAGACATTAATATCACCATCAGGCCCGCCAACCGAGTCAGGTAATAAAAGTGTATTCCCAACAAATATCCCGGGTGTTGGCTTGGTTATCTATGTGAAAAACGCATCTACCGAGTCGACGGGCAAAATGCCCTTTAAATGGAGTCAACCTCCCGTCACTGAAACCAGACTTTTGGCACGGGAAGGTACAGAAAAAACCGACAGTATTGCGATAGAATTAATCAAAACCGGGCCAGTGGTCTCCTCAGACGTACAACAGGTGTTAGCATCCTCATTTCCCTGGATTGTCTTGTCTAATGGTGTCGACTCACCTTTCTCTTTTTATCGCCCTTACTGGACCATACGTTTTTCCGGTGCGGTGAGCATCGTCACTAAAACCTGTCAGGTTAGCGACGTTGATGTGAACTTAGGCAAGCACTTACTCTCTGACTTTAGCAAAGTTGGTTCGGCTTCTGAATGGAAGGACTTTCAAATTACGCTGAAGAACTGCCCGCCATTTCATGGCTATCAATCATCGCGCTTAAATCTTCATCAAGACGAAATTATGGGTGATATTGGTAGTAATGCCTTTATTAAGAATAAACTCACCATTATCTTCAATAGCGTCAATGGTTATCACGACGATTTTACCGCTAAATTAGAGAGTGGCGACAATGCCGCCGAAGGCTTAGGGCTGCAAATAGGGAATAAGAATGAATCGGTTCTTAATATAAGAAAAGCCAACGGTTACAACACCGGCTTGCCGCTGACTCAAGTCGACGGAGCCAACTATATTATTCCGTTAAAAGCGCGATATTATCGCTTTGGCGATACGGTTAAAGGTGGCAAAGCCAATGGTGCAATTGCTTACACCATTAATTATTATTAGGGTTACTCAGTAAAGAATCTAGATATGAATAAAGAAGTCAGCCTGACCTTGCTCACCCACCTAAAACTATTGGATGTTTGAACAAGTCAGGCGTAGTTAAAAACTTTACTCTGCGTTTTCTTTCTTATATTTGTATTCCGGATGCGTTTTGTTTAGTTCGTTTCGTAGTTCGCCGTTGTGACCGATGGTCACGTGGCAAGAAACACAGGCAACCGGATTCTCTGTTTGTTGCAGTACCTTATAATGCTGATGCATTTGCTGAGATTTAAAGCCATTTTCCTGCGCCTTATCCAACAGCGTTTTATGACACTCCAAACAACCCGAATCATAAACAAACGACTCTCGAAGCTTTCTGTGTGACAACCAATCAATTTTATCAGCGTCGGTAAACACCACCTTCACCACATCATTAATGCCCTGTGTACCTTTAGACACCAGATAATTCAAGGTACTAGGTTGTTACCATGGGTTGCATCACATGGCATTCACCACAAAACGCCTCACCGCCCGTTAGTTTTACGACTTCGGTCGTCAACAGCGCAATGCCACAGCTAATCAGGCCAACAACCAGTAAGGTGTTTAAAAATGGCGCATTTGACCTGCTGGAGAAACCCGTTGAAGCAAAAATCTTGATTGATACCATCCATAATGCCTTGGCTCTCAGTGAACACCGTGCTCAGTATCAACAAAAAAATCAGACGTTACGTACCAAATTTTCACGACTCACTGTACGAGAAAAACAGATCCTGCATTTAGTTCTGGCTGGCTACACTAACAAAATGACTGGCGATAAACTTTATCTGGCGTTACGCACAGTAGAAATTCACCGCCATAATATGATGAAAAAGATGGATAGTGATTCTCCGGTGCAATTAGCGCAACAGTTATCCCGTTATCCTGAGTTTAATGAATTATTCCTGATACCATAAAGAAGCAACAGACTAAATTTTAAATAATAGTTATGATTAATTAGCTTCTTACTCTATGAAAATAATACGCCAGGCTCAGAGATAAATCCGCTAAATGCGAAAATATTGATATTTTATTTCTATTAGAATTGCCTTGCTGATGTCTTTCTATTTTTCTTTCCTTTTATTGTAAAACATCGCGTTTTCACCTGAATGGCAAAAGCATTTATATGCCACCAACATAAATATATCCTTATAACAAATAAATTTCTCAAATAACCTTACTTGATTAAAAATTGATTATAAAAAACAATACGGTTAAATAAAAATCTATAAATCATTTAACGCTCAAAGAAAAACACAGAGTAACAGCATTAACCCAATAACCGATAGAGAAAACAAAAAAAACATAACCACTTAATATGTAAAAGTTAAATAAAAATAGAGAAGATTAAGAAACACAACCAAAACACAAATTTAAATAATATTTAAAGATTAAATTATTATGAAAATAAATCATTAATCATGATTAAAATTGCATATAAAAAAAGAACCAAAATGAATAAGAAAAATAAATTAAGATTAATACAATTGACAATAAATCATGTCAAACATAAACTCGATTTTAAAGTGCTAATAGTAAAAACCAGCATTTTAAAAAATAAAAAAAATAAAAATCATAACCGTGGTTAACCCCATGAATTACACACTATTCATGGAGCACACTTTTATTTTCAACCAATAGTTAAAAAACAGAAAACTGAACAGCAGTCTATTTTTTACATTGGCGATATGGCAGCTGTAAGCCATAGGCGGTAGCGTTCCTAAAATTAACAGAGAGAAAATAAAACTATGCTTCAATATTTAATTTTCCCATCGATTTGTTGCTTAATTATATTATTAATCACCAGAAAAATAGCGATTAATATTGGCTTGGTAGATAAACCAAACGATAGAAAACATCATCATGGTCATATACCATTAGTTGGCGGAATCGCTATTTACATCTCTATTTTTCTGGCTAGTCTCTTTATATTAAATACACCCTCTACGCCTAATATAATGGCTTACTTATTGGGTGCGTTCTTACTCTTGTCCGTAGGTATTCTTGACGATTATATCGATTTACCGGTCTTACCACGCGTTGCGGCACAGGCTCTGGCGGCTATATTTTTGATGATTGACGGCGTTTATCTGCATTCATTAGGCAATCTGCTCGCTGATAATATTCTTATTTTGGGCTCTTTTGGCTATTTGATTACGCTATTTGCCACTTGGGCGGCCATTAATGCTTTTAACATGACCGATGGAATTGATGGACTGCTCGGCGGGCTCACTTGTGTCTCCCTGATCTCATTAGCGATTTGTTTCGCTCTGGGTGGTCAAGAGGACTTAATGATCTGGTGCTTGTGCCTAACGGCTATCG
Organism: Pragia fontium DSM 5563 = ATCC 49100; assembly: GCF_900112475.1. Classification (GTDB taxonomy): domain Bacteria; phylum Pseudomonadota; class Gammaproteobacteria; order Enterobacterales; family Enterobacteriaceae; genus Pragia; species Pragia fontium. Next base: position 19,403 of record NZ_FOLW01000012.1, read on the forward strand.
TTGTTCCCTATTTAATACTTAACCTCGGATGGCCGTTTGGCAAAAGCTTGAAAGTATTTATGGGTGATGCGGGCAGTACGCTAATAGGGTTTACCATCCTTTGGCTACTGTTGCTAGCCACTCAGGGAGAAAACGCGGTTATCAATCCGGTCACCGGATTGTGGATCATCGCCCTACCGCTGATGGATATGGTATTGGTCATGATTCGTCGTATCAAACAGGGTAGTAGTCCATTTAAACCAGACCGAAGTCACTTACACCATATTCTGATGCAACAAGGTTTAACCGACCGACAAACGCTTGCCAGCATTATCATGCTGGCGCTATTCATCGCTGGGTTGGGTATCTTGCTCGAACAAATCCATGTAGGAGAATCACTTTCTCTGATTTTATTTCTATTTTTGTTTATGGGTTATTCCTACGTATTAACTCAATTACAACGCCAACATCAAAATAACCTAAAAAAAGCATAGTGCGACCTTCAATTCGCTAGCTCAACACTCAACATGTCATCCAACGTCAACTTAAATCATCAATTTCGCGTTCAAATTTACCAGACCCAATGTTGATTGATCGTGTATTCAGGTATTTATGGAATGAAAATAAGAACAACAATAATTAGCTCTTTTATCAGTACAATGATGCTATTAAATGGCTGCACCGTTGAACCAGGTAGCCAACTTCCCACGTCAAATAAAACCATTATTGAATCATCCGATACAGAGTTTGATATCAACGACCGAGTCAATGTTTATCCTATTACGCCTCAATTAATCGAGGATATGCGGGTTAATCCTATTACAGCTCAAGCTAACCCTGATCTGGATCGTGAACTGCAACACTATGAATATCGCATTGGTGTCGGCGATATTCTGATGGTAACGGTATGGGACCATCCAGAATTAACTACCCCGGCCGGCCAATATCGCAGCGCCAGTGATACCGGAAATTGGGTTCATTCCGACGGCACCATTTTTTATCCTTATATCGGAAAGCTCTATGTCAAAGACAAAACCATGCCTCAGGTACGATCAATCATTGCCAAAAAATTAGCTCAATTTATTGAATCTCCACAGGTTGATGTCAGTATTGCCGCCTTTCGGTCTCAAAAAATTTATGTTACTGGCGAAGTATCGAAAACCGGTCAGCAGGCCATTAGCAATATTCCCCTCACCATCATGGATGCGTTAAATCAAGCGGGTGGTTTAACCGAACATGCCAATTGGCGCAACGTCACCCTCACCCGACAGGGGGAAAAATATCCAGTATCTCTACAGGCGCTGATGCAAAACGGCGATCTGACACAAAATCGTTTACTGCACGATGGGGATATTCTCTATATTCCGCGCAATGACGATCTGAAAGTCTTTGTTATGGGGGAAGTGAAAACACCAAGCACACTACTGATGGATCGCAGTGGCATGACATTAACCGAAGCTTTGGGAAATGCAAACGGCATCGACCAAGCCCTTAGCGATGCCAGCGGTATTTTTGTTATCCGCTCGCTACAAGGTAGTAATAAACCAGAGAACGTTGAGCAAGTTCAAGATAATGACGAAGACGAGAGCGAGATCCACTATCAAAAACTTGCCAATATTTATCAACTTGATGCAAAGGACGCTACTGCACTGGTATTAGGCACCGAATTTCAACTACAGCCCTATGACATTGTTTATGTTACTACAGCTCCAGTTTCTCGCTGGAATCGTGTTATTAGTCAGCTAACTCCAACTATTACCAATATTAACAGCATAACCGAGACCACCCGTTGGATAAAAAATTGGCCACAATAGTGATTAACTCAATGCCGAGTAGTTTGTCTCGGTCATATTTATCGTTCTGCTATCGATAAATAGTTTCTGCAAATTTAATAAAAACCAGCATAAATATAAGTAAATGTATTCATCTAAATAAAAATTATTAGCAAAAATAAAGTTTAGGTCGACCCGTCAGGATTAAAGGAATAAGCATGGTAAGCACTCAAAAAAACGTCAATAATAATTGGAAAGAAAATGGGGAGATCCACCTAGGTAAAATTATCGGAACCATTGTTGATCATAAAAAATTCATTCTCATCATCACTCTATTTTGTACCACAATCGCTATATTTTATAGTTTGCTTGCCACACCAATCTATAGAGCAGATGTACTGATTCAAATAGAAAAAAACACACAGGACAATATATTAAGTAACTTCTCTGACATACTCTCAGATGATAAGCCTCAATCCGCTGCGGAAATGGAATTACTTAAATCAAGAATGGTAATGGGAAAAACCATCGACGATCTTAATCTCGATATACAGGTTTCAGAAAAGAGCTATCCGATTATCGGCAGAGTCATCAACCTACTACAAAAAAAACCAGCTACAACTATCGTGGTGTCAAAACTAGAAATACCCGAGTCTATATATGATGAGGAATTAATATTAACTGTTCTGCCCGATGACCACTATAAAATAACCTCAAATAATATTGAGATAAACGGACAAGTCGGCGTCATCAAAAAACAGAATGAATACACTATTCTAATTAGTGATATTGATGCTGCCGTTGGCACCGAATTTCGTATCAAGCGGTTAGATAAAATTACCGCTGTTAATAATCTGCTGGCGAATTTTTCGGTCTCTGATACAACAAAAGACAGTGGTGTATTGAAGCTTAATTTTAAAGGCAGAAATAAACATGAAATCCGAAAAATCCTCGATAACATCAGCAATAATTATCTGCAACAAAACATTGAAAGAAAATCAGCTGAAGCCGCTAAAAGCCTGGATTTTTTAAATCAGCAACTGCCACTGATAAAACAACAATTAGAAGAAGCGGAAGGTAAGCTCAACCAATTTAGACAAACTCATGAATCTGTCGACTTAAATTTAGAAGCAAAGTCCACGTTAGAATCTACTGTTGCGATCACATCTCAGCTCAACGAGGCTATCTTTAAAGAAGCTGAAATATCTAAATTGTATACCAAAGAACACCCGGCCTATCGATCGCTGCTGGAGAAAAAGGAAGCATTACTACAAGAGAAAAACATTCTTAATCAACGAATTGCTAACCTTCCTAAAACCCAGCAAGAAATTCTTCGCCTGACCAGAGATGTACAATCAGGCCAAGAAATTTATGTGTCACTATTAAATAAGCAACAAGAATTGAATATTAATAAAGCCAGTAAAGTTGGCAATGTTAGAATCATCGATAAAGCAGTTACTCAACCAGATAAAATAAAGCCAAATCCGCCGGTCATTATTGGATTAGCGTTCACCCTGAGCCTACTGCTATCTATTGCCTTGATATTGGGTAGAGAATACTTCAGACGGTTTATTAATGACTCCACACAACTAGAAAGCCTTAATATTAATATTTATGCTAATATTCCCTTGTCTAAAGCGGAATCCAAAAAAAACAAAGAAATTCAATCTGATAAAAACACAAATCACATTAAATTACTGGCAGTAAAGCACCCTACCGATCCCGCTATTGAAGCCATTCGTAGTTTAAGAACCGCGCTCCATTTTGCTTCACAGAATACACTCAATCGGATACTGATGGTCATTGGTGCAACTCCAGGTGTAGGGAAGAGTTTTGTTAGTAGCAATCTTGCTGCCGTTGTAGCCAATTCCGGTAAAAAAGTGCTGCTTATCGATGCAGATATGAGAAAAGGCAGTTTGCATAAATCATTTGGCAGAACGCCGGAAAATGGCCTCTCTGATATTCTATCAAATAGAAAAGAGATCGCTGATTGCCTATATAACACCCCTGTAGAAGGGCTCGATTTTCTTCCCAGAGGCACCGTGCCCCACAATCCATCAGAACTATTAATGAATGAATATTTAGCCGAATTACTATTATGGGCAAATAGTCACTATGATCTAGTGATTATGGATCCCCCTCCAACGTTAGCCACAACAGATTCAACCATAATAGGAAAATATTCTGGTATGAATATTATTATTGTTCGCTTTGAAAAAAATACCATTAGCGAAATTGAATCTTCCATTAAGCGTCTTGAACAGAGTGGAGCGATGATTAATGGCGTCGTATTGAATGCTATCCAAAAAAGGGCCGCTAAACATTATAGCGATGGGAGTTATGAATATTATATCTATTAATATTAAAGATATAATATTAAAGATGATTGTTATCAAACAATCATCTTTAACAAAAAGAGATTAGCTTAAATAATGTCCATCCCAAAGAACACAATACTTTATATTATTCTGATAAAAATAGTGTACTCTTTTTTAGCAGTTTTTGTATTTTCTCAGTTTTCGTCTCTGGGAGATACCGATGATTATCTGAATGGCCATTATTTACATCGCAGTGATTTTTCCAGCACGGCCTATCTTATGTCCGTTATTGGTTCATCACTGGGTTCTCTCGGCAGTTTTTTATTCTCGATTATATTATCTATAATCGGTATTCTCTATATGCTGGAGAAAGCAAATCTTCAACATAGGACATTACCCCTTGTTTTATTGCTTATTGCTTTACCCTCTTTTGGGGTGTGGACGTCCATATTTTCTAAAGAAATATTTGTACTCTTCTCATTTTGTATTTGCGTAGGCGGGCTGATAGATCAACTCAATGATAAAAGAAAGTTTTTCTCCATCTTTCAAATTTTTGCATTACTATTATTGACCTTTATTAAGCCCCATTACTCTATTACAATTTACTTTTCCATGTTAACAATATTATTTTACAAAATTGGAATAAAATCTGAACTTTCAATCAGTTTAAATATAGTTGTATTTTGCTTAGTTATTTTAATATCAATGCATTATATCGATTCAATATTTGAATACTCTCAAATCATGCCAAAACATTTCTCATCAGATGGTGGAACAACCCGGAAAAATGAATTTTGGCATAATGAGTATGATTTTTTTACCTTTATGCCAATTGGCCTTCCTATGGCCTTCAGCGGACCAACATTAGTTGAAGCAATCAATAATGTAAAACTATTTCCATTCTTTTTTGAAGGCACTTTCCTATTTATTTTATTAGTCTATTACAACTTAACATCCATAATAGTCAGAAAAAAAGTCAATACGCTTGCGCTATCATTATTTTTTTCTTTCACCTGTATGATACTAATAACTCACTATCCTTTTGGTTTGTTTAATGCCGGTTCAGCAATGAGATATCGTTCAGGATTTATCCTTCCTATGTGCGTATTCTTAATTTATATGAAACAATATGTCACACAAGGCAGCGCTAAAAATTAGCCTCAATTAAGCTATATTTTTACTTTCAATTTTTCGATAAATAATAAAGTAACAGATGGCAAATAAAAACCGGGCAAACACAAACATGATAATTGCACCAACAACGCTAAAAAAGTAAATCATCACATAGCCAAAAATTGCTGATAATACAGAAACAAACAAGGATATGTTTCTAAATTCCCTGTCCAAACCTCTGGCAAGAAAATAGCCATAGGAGAAAGAGCTCAATATGCCATTAAATAAAATACCCATCGAAAGATAAGTTAAGTATAGAGAAGCATTGGTGTAGCCAGGTCCAAGAAAAATATTCACTAAAGCATCACCAAAAAGAATAATGGCAATAATCGGCGGCAAGGAAAGTAGCACATTCATCAACAGTAAGGCCTTAAGGGTTCCTTTCCCTTTAACAATCACTGGATAAGCCGCTTTCGATAACATTAATTGAATAGAACCCGCAATGCCAACTAACCGCATCGCAATAGAATAACTGGCATAGATAGCAGGAGTTGTAAAAGCGCCAATAATCAACAAAGGGATATTACTGTAGAGGTTAGGTGAAAAATCGCCAATAAAACTATCAAAACCGGACTTTATCTTTCCTAACGTATGGGTAAAGTTAATACTTTCTTTTACGCCAATTCGTTTATATCGATATATAGAGATAACAATGCCAGTAATAATAAAAACTAAAGCATTAGACATAATGGCATAAGATAAATCATCCGTAGATTTTACAAATAAAAATATCGTTGATATCTGGACTATTCTGGCAATTAAGGTTGATAACGCGAGGAATTTCATATTTGAAGTTCCCTGATGAAACCATGGCGCAGTTAAATAATAGCCAAAAATACTAATAATATAATATGAAAGCACGAATAAGACAGTTTGATCACTGGTTGAATAGAGTGTGTAGACAGTAAAAATCACTAGCGAAAAAACCCCAAAAACAAATCTAATCGACTGAGTATAAGAATATATTTTCTGCTGGTCTGACTTATTCTGAGCAAGTGCCACATCCCTGACACCGGTAATGTTAGTACTGTAATCGGTTAAAATAATGGAAAATGTTGATGCCGCAATATAGATAAAATAGATCCCATAACACTCAGGCCCCAGTACTCTTGATAGATAAGGCATAGTTATTAGAGTTACTAAAAGATTGAGAATATTTATTGAGGAAAGCCCCATAAAATTAGAAACAGTTTCTTTATATTTGGACAGCTTTCTCATAATTATAACCAAATTAATATGAAGTTATCAATATTATAACTTTTTTCACCTGATATGTAATGAATATTTCTGGCGATGAAAAATTTAGATGCCGACATTAAAATTATCTTAATTTAAGGAAAATTATGATCATCATAAATCCGCTAAATATAGCATCATCAGAGGCCTCTATTCGGTCAATGGGATTAATCATAAAATCTGATGCTATATTTAACGAAAGCCTAACCACTCGGCTATACCTTTGTTACTTTAATAATGACATTATTATTTCTGAAAACGTCAGCGAACTGGTAGATAAAATCGATGCAGAAATTGATCGGGATGCCGCTGAATTTTATATCAGGTATGGTTTTATATTTCCGCCATTCACCCTATATAAAAACATTTTTCTTATGTCTGCCTATACTGGATTTTCTCTATCAAAACCACTCGAAACGTGCACTATTCTTCCCGAAAAACCACTACCCGCGGAAGAATCGCGAAACTACTCAGCAAACGTTCAAGATGATTTAATTACGTCGCTAGAAAAAAACTCAGGGAAATACAACGTATTATTCAGTGCTGGCGTTGATTCATCCGTTCTGTTGGGTATGGCTATTCAACTGGATAAAGCCGAAAACGCAATAAATTGTTTTATGTCATCCATGCCCGAGGAAAGTCATAAAGCCAAGAAAATGTGTGAATTAAAAGAGATTCCTATTCAAACAATTTCTGTCAGACACGATCTGGAAAATCAGGCAAATGAATTTTTGAATATCACATCTGAACCGATCTCCGATAAAATCGCATTAGTTATCCCGACCATTATCAACGACCTCAATTTAGATAAAAGTCTTTTTATTCTTGATGGGCAAGGGGCTGATTCACTCTTCTCTGGCCTACCTCATGATAAATTATATAACTTATATCATAAAAAATTAGTGCGCCTTATTGCCAGACCATTCTCTATTTTACCCATATGGGAAAATAAAAAAACCAGAGCTGGCCGCTTATTATACCGGATCACTAAAGTGTTAAAATGCCTCTCATCAACATCAGATGAAGAACTACTGGCCCACTCTCTTGTTGAGGAGAGTGATAAAAAAATCAGTAGTAACAATAAAATACTCCAGCAATTCTATAGCGAAATAAACATATTGAAAAAAGAGCTAAAAGACTTCCATTTAGTTATTCGGTATATATTTATGTTTAGAATATTACCAGCCAGAGAAATGCAAAAATATATTTTATCTCAGCAACAAGGGTATCAATTTAAACTACCTTTTTTAGAGACTGATTTTATTAAACGTCATTTCTATATTTCCAGTAATCAATCAATCATTGATAACATATACAAATACCCCATGACTAAGCTAGCTAAGCATTACTGGCCAGGCTTTTTTAAAGACAGTAAAACCAGCCCTTTTCAAGTCGATTTCAATACAGGAAGTCTCGGCATAAAAGAATTATCTTTAAATCACATATCAATAAAAACAAAATCGCCTCTTTAATAAAATAAAAAAACCTTAATACCCCATTTCAAACCTGAACTATTTTCACTGTTAAATATTTATACAAATTCAAAATCAACCTAATTAATTTGCATGGAAAAAGGGAGATTCATCATGTTCAGGAAAAATAGAAAGTACACTATCGCTATCACCGCAAATACCAGTTGGTATTTGTATAACTTTAGAAGGAATACAATAAACTCATTGCTCGACATGGGTTATAACGTTGTCGCTATTGCACCAAGAGATAATTATTCAAAACAACTCTCATCGTTAGGATGTCGATATATTCCAATAGACATAGATCAGGGAGGCATGAACCCAATAAAAGACTTCATTACCATATTAAAAATGGCGATGGTTCTTTACAGAAATCAATTTAATATAATATTAAACTTCACACCAAAAAATAATATTTACTTTTCTATTTTGGCTAAAACATTCAATATCGGCGTAATCAATAACATTGCCGGATTAGGCATTATCTTTGTAAAAAAAGGCTTTATTTCCAGACTTTGCACATTACTTTACAAATTTAGCCAACGCGATGTCGATAAGATATTTTTTCAAAATGAGGATGACCGAACGTTATTTCTTAAAGAGATTATTCCTGACGCTGAAAAAACCGATCGTGTGCCAGGTTCCGGCGTTGATTTAACGCGATTTTCAGTCAAAGAAGCCCCTGATGATGGCGTGGTCAGATTCATTCTGGTAGCCAGAATGCTCTATCATAAAGGCATTGAACAATATGTCGAGGCAGCCCGACAGTTAAAAACAAAATATGGTGATCGATGTGAATTCAGATTGCTTGGTTTTGTCGATATCAATAATCCTGCCGCAGTTGCAAAAGAAAAAATAGAAACCTGGGTCAATGACGGCATTATTAATTATCTGGGCGTTTCCGATAACGTTGAGCAGGAGTTATCTATTGCTGACTGCGTCGTTTTACCTTCATTTTATCGGGAAGGGGTACCTAAATCACTGTTGGAAGCCGGTGCCATGGGCAAACCCATAATAACAACCCGCAACGTAGGCTGTCAGGAAACTGTTGATGATGACTATAACGGCTTCCTGTGCGAACCTCAATCGACTGAAAGTTTAATCGACGCTCTTGAACGAATGATTAGCTTATCCCATAAAGAACGGCTGGCAATGGGGCTTAACAGCCGTAAAAAAATCGTGCGGGAATTCGATGAAAATATTGTGATCGAAAAGTATATAGAATCCATTGGAATCTTACTCAAGAGGGAACTCTATCAATGAAAATCGCTATCGCAGGTACCGGCTATGTTGGCCTGTCAAATGGGATCTTACTGTCTCAACACCATCAGGTGGTTGCTCTGGATATTGATGCCCGCAAGGTCAATCTGTTAAATAACGGGACATCACCTATTGTTGACCAACTTATCGAAGATTATTTAAAAAATAAGACGCTAAATTTTAAAGCTACGCTGGATAAGCATGAAGCCTATCAGGATGCGGACTTTGTTATCGTCGCTACCCCAACGGATTACAACCCCGAAACTAACTACTTTAATACTTCATCCATTGAGAGCGTAATACAGGACGTTCTGGCCATTAATCCGCACTGCGTCATTATCATTAAGTCGACGGTGCCCGTCGGATATACCCGGAAGTTAAAAGAATCCCTTAACGCCGACAATATCATCTTCTCACCAGAGTTTTTACGGGAAGGTAAAGCATTATTCGATAATCTTCATCCTTCACGCATTATCATTGGTGAGCAGTCTGAGCGAGCCCGTCTGTTTGCCGATTTATTGCAACAAGGCGCCATTAAACAGGATATCCCGGTTTTGTTAACTGACTCGACCGAGGCCGAAGCCATTAAGCTATTCTCCAACGCTTATCTGGCGATGCGCGTAGCCTATTTTAATGAGCTGGATAGCTATGCCGAATCACACAACCTATGCCCCCGCCAAATTATCAATGGCGTTAGTCTGGATCCACGCATTGGTAATCACTACAACAACCCGTCATTTGGTTACGGTGGGTATTGCCTGCCGAAAGATACCAAACAGCTTTTGGCGAACTATCAAGATGTGCCTAACAATATTGTTTCCGCTATTGTGGAAGCGAATCGTACCCGCAAAGATTTTATTGCCGATGCTATTCTCAGCCGAAAACCTAAGACCGTAGGTATCTACCGACTGATTATGAAAAGTGGTTCCGATAATTTTCGCGCTTCCTCTATTCAGGGAATTATGAAGCGTATCAAAGCCAAGGGAGTCAATGTGGTAGTTTATGAACCCACATTGCAAGAGCCGGTATTTTTCCACTCTAAAGTGGTCAATGACCTCAATGAATTTAAAGCGCTGTCAGATGTGATTATTTCCAATCGTATGGCTGAAAAACTGGCGGATGTGCAGGATAAGGTCTATACCCGGGATCTGTTTGGACATGACTCATAGTGGAAGCAGTTGGCTTTGATGGCGGGTGTTTGGAACAGAGGTGATACATCTCACCGCTGTTCCAGTGGCTAAATTTAGTTAACCATCAATCATCAAAACCGAATTCTGAATCCAGCATCAACCCTGACTGGGGTTTCAACTTTATTACCGTTTTGATAATCCACTTCCGCATACACCGAAGCATGGTTGGTAATAGCAGCATCAAGACCTAAACCGTATTTCCCAACGTTACCGGAAAAGTTGTTATTGAAGCCAATGTCATTGATGTCCACTTTATTCGACTTGATAAATTCACGGGCAACGGCCAGTTTCGCGTAAGGCTTAACCAGCATTTGTCCTGATGAAAACTGGGTACTGAATAATGTGCCAAGTTCCCCCTGAACGCTGTCAGCATTATCAATATGCGCATTCATCCCATTACTTAAGGTGTAATTCGCACTACCAATGTTTGAATACTGAACTTTGGCATAAGGTTCTATGGCATAAGTTTGATAAAGCGGAATATTAAAACCACTCTCCAATGACGCGGTAATCGCATTCTGACTATAGCTACCGGTTCCCGTATTGCCACTGCTCATTTGAGTACGGATTTCATTACTCAAGTGATTACCTTTCAGAACGGAATCAATATAGAAACCGGAGATATCCAGATAGGTCAGATAAGCACCGCCACCGTAGCTTCTGATTTCACCATTACCGCCATTATCAAACTTAACGTCAGAATTACTGTAGGAAGTAAAAACACCAACCAGCAGTTTGCTCTGATTCAAATCAATCTGCTTGTCACCGCCAATTTCCAATCCGTTTAAGGTGTTCTTGAAAGAAGTATGCTTGTTATCAGAAAGACGGCTGGTATCGTTGGTATAACGAACCCATACTCCGGCATTTCCCGCTTTATCGAGGCTCAAATCACCCTGACGTTGGCGAAGGGTGGATAACTCAGCCGATAAGATATGGCGTGGTGCCGCAGCCATATTAAGAACCCCTTTTGCACTTGAGCTCAGCGTTCTATTCACTGTTCCACTTCCATTTCCATTTCCATTTCCATTTCCCGCGGAGTTTGCATCCCCACTTTCTTGCAAGTCCTCAAGCTTTACCGGAACAGGATTCAAATACCAATCGGTACTTTCACCAGACTTAGCGCTATACAATTTGTACTGATAAACACCCAGATCGACCACGTTATTGGCATTCAACAGGCTAAAGTTGGCATCGCCGCTATTAACATGAACCACCGTCAATGGTGCCGTCGTCTGTGGTTCTTTACCGCTATCATTCACCATCAGACCAAACTGACCCGTTGCCTTATTGGCAATATGAATAAAGTCACCCATTTTGTCCGCTAACTGAGTCGTGATGGCAAAATTACCCTGACCTGAAAGGTTATTGATCTCTAAACGATTAGGCTGTGCTGCTGGCGAATAGGCGATCAGGTCAACATATCCGTCCTGAAGAACGAGATTATTGATTTGAGTTATCAGGCTCGTTCCTTTCGTTGACGGCATTGGCGCAAAATCTTCCAGCTCTCCGTTTAGCCATGTCGGCCCGATTGAAACCGTACCGGCAACATTCAAGTTTTCGATGGTAATATTAGCTGCCTTGGCGGGGTTGTTAGTCGTGACATCGATAGCGGTGTGATCGGTATTACTGATAGATAGCTTTCCCCCCTGGGCTATATTCAAATAACCAATTGAACGGCTGTCGAAATACATATCCAGCGAGCCACCAGCATTAACCTGAGTGTTATTAATAACGCTATTCTCTACCGATAGTCTTCCATTTTGATCAACGGTGGTGTCATTGGCACGACCTTCATAACGGATAAATATTGTTCCATTATCACGGACGATATTGTTATTGATAATACCGCCGTTCGATACTGATTGATTACCCTGCCCCGCCGTGTTTTCCGGTATTGATACAATCTCATTGTTAACCGTAATTCCATCAACATTTTCTGTATAGGCAATTGCACCGCCTGAAAAACCTAAAAATGATGCGCCGATAATATAGGCAAGTAATGTTTTTTCCATGATGTTTACCTTTGTAACTCCTGTTGTTTTATAAAAATCTTATTGTATTAATCCATTATATAAATGGTATTACCCGCCTGATGACAGCAGGTACGGACTTCGTTTGCCGATTACTGTGATGGTGGTTGGCTGGGGTAGATTGGTTTTACGGCCAGTCAACTGGTGATGATGACCAGTGAATGGGGACGGTTGGTTATTTAAGTTGATATTAATTTTTGATGGTTAAAACAAAACTCCCAGTATTTTAGCTTAGAGTTTTAAGCTACATATATTCTTTTCTTAAATATACGCAATACCCGTGATTAACTTTTATTAGTTCTGGATAATCAAGTCGTTCAATATGCACATTGATAGTAAAATAATCATCAAAATCGGCAATTACTTCAGTTTCGACCTCCGAAGCAGTTTCTTCATTACATTCAGTAACCTCACCATTAAAGTAGAAAATAACTGAATTCTTTTATTATCTAAGGATACAGCAATACATCTAATGTTAGAGGTTATATTCCTAAGTAAAGCCCTTTGCAAAGGTAATTTTAGATAACTAGGTAAATCAATATCATTCATCATCATAATTCTCTTTATGACCTTGCTGGAATAACCTAATCTTACGCCCGACCAACGGTGACGATTACTCGTGGACGGGGACGGTTAATGATTGAGACAGATATTTAACACTGACTACTAAAAGTAAAATCCCAGTTTAAAGCTGGCTGGGATAATTATACTGTTAACTAATTATTAAAGACTAGAGTAGAAATTTATTGTGGAGTCAACGATATCTTTTACAATCTCTTTTTTTAAGATTACATCGCTAATATGCGGATCATTTATATCAATCCAATGGTAACCTATATCACCATCACCGCTCAAAGTACTAAGCTTTGCCCCTAAAATTCTAATCATATCTTTGAAAGAAACAGCAAAAACATAACAACAGTCATCTTCTAAATTATATGTAGATGCTTGGTATTGATAAGATGTAACAAAATCATCAGAAACTTCGATTTCCGGATCTACTCGTTCAGGTAACATTGTGCCCAACAGAAAGAAAAACGCCTCTTTCTTTCCCATATTGAAAATATCCTCACTTGTTATAGGTAAGACCAAGGCATTTCCATTAGATAAACAAGATATATCACCACCCAATGTAGCCACTCTAGCACTATCTGGATACATTCGTCCGTCTATACAAAAATGAAATAAACCATTCTTAAAGCTCCCTTGCACCTCACTCCACTGAGGTAAGTATTCAATAAGAATAGCAAAATGATTAGGATCACCAAAAACCATAACTATCTCCATTTCCCTGGCAAACCAAGGATTTTTTTAACATCTGATGGAATATCTTTCTTACTTACGGCTGCGCTTTTATCACCCGTACTACCAGACCAATGCCACGTTCCATCATTAGTATTAGTAAATTGGTGCACATTACCATCACTATCTAAAGCATATCTCTTTTTGCCACTAGCCACTGAATTACCAAATAACTTAATAGAATCTTTAGGCTCAGTTCCTGCATTACGATGATATCCCATCTGCCCTGGAGTATGTTTGGGATTCGATACATAATTTAACCCATTGGAGGCTGGAATTGCTGTTGGAGTTGGCAGCGAACTCCCTTTAGCCGACTGATTCTTACCAATCACTCCCAACGCCGCTAAACCATAGCCACCATTAATAACAGCCTTCAGTCCTATCTCTTCAAGCGCTTCCTTACCGTTTAGTGCTAGCTTCACATAACTCGGCAAAGACTGGTAAATAGCTCTTGCGCTATCTTCGTTCTCTGCTAAAACAAAACGATCGAGTTGAGCTAAATCTTCACTGCTTAAATCAGAAAATATAGGTAAACGATTCAAGCTGTTAGCGATACTATTACCAGCTTGTATCTGTGCGAACTCAGCATTGGCACAAAACGGATCACCTGAACAACTTTCAGCGATAGCTTCTTCTCGATTTTTCTTACTGATTTCTGCATATTTCTCATAAATAGCTAATTTATCTTCGTCATTTACCTCTGCCTTTATCAGTTCCTTATGCATATCCAAGACATTCTTGGAGCTCAGCGAATTATTCTCCACCTCAACCCGAGCAGCATTACCTCCACTGGCGATTGACAGTCCATCACCACCGGCCATACCGCCTGCCGCTGAACCCAACATCGTGACCAGATTGCTAATCAGCGTCTTCTCATCGCCGACCAACTCTGAGGCAGGTTTTCCATAAAACGCTTGCGCCAGCACATCTGAACTCGCGGCAGCAACCAGTCCACCCACCGCTGCTGCCCCCGGGTTCACACCCTGTGCTGAAGCCAACGCGCCAGAAACAATGGCATGTAACGCAATACGCGCCGCGTCATTACCTTTGGTCGCATCTTTTACCAGTGCCGCCATATAAGGCGCTGAGCCCGCGGCAAGACCACCGGTGACATTACCGCCCAATACGCCCGCCAGTAATCCGGTTGCCACCGAACCATGGGTCCAAAACTCACTGCCCACGCCGTACTGTTTATCCACCTCTTTATACTTATTTGAGGCGAAACCGAAGCTCCTCACTTCAACAACCCACTAAAACACTTTATCCCAATATTGTTAAAGAGCAGACAACTGTAACAATGCTCAAACTAAAATTTCATTGTTATACAATTTATTACAAACCTGATAATAAACGTAGCCCCTATTCACCATTAAGGAGATTTGATTCCTCACAGATAGTGTAGTAGTGATTAATATTGAGCAAGACCAGTTAATTATTAGACTTGCAATGCAGGTCTAGAGATTAGAAAAAAATAGCTCCCCCACAGAGAACAGAGGAGCTACGGTAATTAAACAATAATTAATTCACCAGAATAATCAAAAGCCATATTTTTTATATAATGTCGAGTATCAGTACTCACTGAATGCCGCAAATATTCATAAAAAGTCTTATTTGTTGATTTTATCATTTCTTGATTTTCATCATAGTGATAAACCAGATCTACGTTATCTGAATCAGTTAATAAAAAAAAGTACTGAGTTTCACTTTCAAATGAAAATATAAATGGTTTCTGTTTAACTAATTCCCATTGTTGCAATGAACATAGATCTTCACAAAAAGAATATTGAAAAAGAATATGTGAGCGAACGCCGTTATTCTGCCTATAGAACATCAAAGGGTCATCCCCAAAAAAACCACCACTACACCGCCCCATACACAGTAAAAAATCATATAATTGTCCTTTCACCTTGATATCATAAAGGCGTTCAATTTTCTTAATTTCATCCACTGAATAGCCTTTTATATAATTAATATCAATTAATAATTCAGGATAAGCTGAATGCAGGTAATTTATCAGTTCTTGATTTATCATGGTCTTTTTCCTGTTGTTCCCTGATACATTTGTATATTGAAGTTTTCTCCCATTTCTTCAGCAAATTTAACACCTGAACCATTACAACCATTACACATACCAGGTTTTATTTTAGAAGTGTTCTCAACAGATATTTTCACATCCACTTTTTGCCCTGAGTAATTATCTTTCATATAGCTAAATAATTTATGCTCCGCATGATTATAGTTAGTTTGTGTTGTGGATGATGGATAATTACGAATACTTTGAGAGTCTTCTAAGATCACTTTATAATTAATACCATTAATATTAACAGACGTAGGCGCATTTCCTTTCCAAGATTTACCACTAACCGCTAATACATACTCTGTTTTGCCATTCACTGCAATAGATCCTGTTGCGATAGAGATATTATCAACCTTATTACCCTTTATATATATACCTAATTTCCCTCGAATTTCAGTAACATTTAAAGCATTATCATCAATTTTAGACAAATCATTAACTTTGTAATTAGGAAGAATATCATTGCCTTTTATTGCATTTTTTCCCTTTCCAACAAGTGTTAAAATCGCCTTAGCCGCTACATACTGAGCCACCTTTGCTTCACTTGTCGGCACACCGCTGGCTACGATTGACGCTGCTTTTTCTAACGTCATGTCCCCTTTTGATATGACCGCTTCCAGCGGCATCCCAAAGAAATTACCCCATGCAACAATCAATCCTTCCGCTGCATTCTGTCCTTCTGGAATTTGGCCTTTAGCATATAGTGAAAATGCGTCGCTTATCTCATCCGGCGAAGCTCCACTTTTAACCATCGTCGCACCGATAGTTACTTGCTCCTGCCCGTTATGCATCATACCCGGTGTGAAAAAACCACCCCAGCCTTGTGCCAGCGAATTATTCTCCACCTCAACCCGAGCCGCATTACCTCCACTGGCGATTGACAGTCCATCACCACCGGCCATACCGCCTGCCGCTGAACCCAACATCGTGACCAGATTGCTAATCAGCGTCTTCTCATCGCCAACCAACTCTGAGGCAGGTTTTCCATAAAACGCTTGCGCCAGCACATCTGAACTCGCGGCAGCAACCAGTCCACCCACCGCTGCTGCCCCCGGGTTCACACCCTGTGCTGAAGCCAACGCGCCAGAAACAATGGCATGTAACGCAATACGCGCCGCGTCATTACCTTTGGTCGCATCTTTTACCAGTGCCGCCATATAAGGCGCTGAGCCCGCGGCAAGACCACCGGTGACATTACCGCCCAATACGCCCGCCAGTAATCCGGTTGCCGCCGAACCATGGGTCCAAAACTCACTGCCAACGCCGTACTGTTTATCCACCTCTTTATACTTATTTGAGGCGGCAATCTTATCGTTGATATCATTCTCTGACAGACCGTTCAGCTCGCCGTTAGCCGCCATTTCAGCCCGAATTTGCTCTTTAGCCTCATTCAGCTTACTTTGCTTATAGGCATCCATGGCCTGAGTACCCAGCGCTACCGCCTCTTTCTGGATAGTCAGCTTGTCCTTTATTTTGTCCTTATCAAAGTTATTATCCAACGCCTGATGCGCATTGTCCGTATCACGGCTCAGGCCAGCAATATCCTGCTGCTGGTTATCTTGGTCACGGATAATAATATCCCCGGCAGCAATTGCACTGTTAGTTGTGCTGCTGTTTTTATCCGACACTTTACCCATTGACGTTGTCGGCATCGCTGGCGTATTGGCGGTATAACTATCGCTATTTTTATCATACTGAGTTCCGGCTGATACGCTCGCGCCATACTGCTTACCCGCCCATTCCGATTGATTCTCAATATCCTTCCAACCTAATGTGCCAGTACTGATACGGTTTTTATCCGCATCGGCTTCAGAGGCAATAACTGCACCGTCCAGCTGAGTATGTTTACCCACATTGATATCAAAACCGCTGGAACCAGCAAAAATACCGCTCTGATCGCGCACTGCATCATAATCATTGGTGATTTTCTCACCGCTGAAGTTAGCACTTCCCTGAGCACCTGGTGCCCCCCAACAAATCGGCGGTACACAAATACTGACATTGACACCGCTGGAGGTCTGCTTACTGTCATATTTTGCGCTGTCTTGCTGGCTGCTAATGGTCAGATCGCGCCCAACGTTAGCGATCACTCGCTCGCCGGACAACTCCGCCCCCTTAAGGGTGGTATCACGGCCGCTGGTGACGCTTAAGGTTTCATCCGCCTGAATCTGACTATTATGATTAGTTAGCGAGCTGCCATTTTCTTTGCCTTTGTACTGGCTGGCACCGATCTCAATAGTAAAGCCATTTTGAGTACCACCAAAACCGGCACCCACACCGATACTCTGTTGATTTCCTGAGTTACTGCTTTCCAGCTTGTCTTTGTCCTGAGCGGCGATCAATGCGATATCCTGACCGGCATTCAGAATCACATTCTTCCCGTGAATATCCACGCCTTTACCGCGAATATCCTCAGTCGCATTAATATTGACTGTTTCCTTCGCTTTCAGGGTACTTCCCTGCTGCTGCTGGCTTTCATATTTCTGCTGTTGTTGAGAACTTCCTGCCGTGGCGCTAACCGTCACCTTCACCGCCGACGGATTCATATTGGACTGAATTGTTTGTGAAGCGATATTCAACGCTGCTTGAGCGCCATAAATAGCGGTCAAGCGTGGATCGCGCCCATCCTCCGCTGACTGGGCCGCCTTCTCAATCGCTTGAGCAGCGGCTACCGCATAACCTGATGTGGAAGCGGTAACACCATACTGCGTTGAGCTGGAACGATTTTCATGCAGTGAGCTGTCTTCACTGACATCCATCAGCACGTTTTTACCGCTCAGATTGATCGATTTACCCGCGCTAACGTCAGCACCATTAAGCACCACATCTTGGCCCGCCTGTAGCGTCACATTGCCACTACCGCTGGTCAGCTGACTGCGAACCGTACTTTGTTGAGTGCTCTCATCAAGTCGGGAGTGATTCTCTTTACGCCAGCCTGCGGTGCCGCTATAACCATCACCGCCTAATTCACCAACGGTGGTGCGGCTACCGGTTTCATGTTGACGCACGGTATTACTACCGGAACTCACCCGGATATCACCTTGCTTGGCGGTCAGCATCAAATCATTGACGGAGGTCAGCGCACTGCCGGCAACATCAATGCTGCCTTCTTTGCTATTGATATAAATATCCTGACCGGTCAGAACGGAAGGATTTTGAGCAGTAACCTGTTTATCACCTTTACTTTGCGACTTATCCATACCAACAGGTAATACGCTGGAACCGTGATTTGGCCCGCCCCCCATAGCTCGGGTCACTGACCCTAGGGTCGGCGTGGCATCCGTCACGCTCCAACTACTGCTGCTTGATTTACTGGTACTGTTCTGACTATCGGTTGAAGGGGCAATCACCACATCGCGCTTAGCATCAATGATAATTGACTCACCAGCACCTAACCGACTGCCGCTAATCACCACATCACCATGGGTAAGCTTACCGTCAGCTAAACGACTGTCATTGCCGGTGGCATTAAGCTGAATATTGCCGGCCGCATTGACGTTGCTACCGCTTTGATATTCTCCGTGGGTGGTGGTTTCACTCTTGCTGGATGAACGTCCGTAACTTGTCGGAAGCTGAGTCGGGTTAAACCAATCCGCTCCCGTGGCCGCCGCTTCATTTAATACAT
The DNA here is from genome assembly GCF_900112475.1 of Pragia fontium DSM 5563 = ATCC 49100. Classification (GTDB taxonomy): domain Bacteria; phylum Pseudomonadota; class Gammaproteobacteria; order Enterobacterales; family Enterobacteriaceae; genus Pragia; species Pragia fontium. The sequence continues at coordinate 38,837 of NZ_FOLW01000012.1, forward strand.
TTTTGGTTTTCTGTACCCCACCATCGTCGGACTTGCCGATATCACGGAAGTTACGCACGCTATTAATTAGCGGGTCCGAAATGGAAATACCGATACCGCTACTTTTCGATGAGTGAGTAGTTTTTTGATCCACCACATCCCTACCGGGGAGAATGGCAATATCTTGCGCGGTAACATCAATATGCCCCGTCGCACGAGAGGTATCACCCACGGCACGCCCGGCAACAATATCACTGCCACTGATGGTGGCGGTGTTTCCGGCAGAAATAACCACGTTACCGCCGGAGGTGCCGACCATACTGCGAGCATCACTTTGATTAACTTGCGCACCGTCAAACGTCGATTTAGTCGACTGGGAACCAATCGTGACGCCTAAACCACCGCCGCTAAACATGCCGCTCTTTTTCACTTCTTTCAGACGATAAGTGGACTGTTCCTCAGTAGCCGCAACGATATTGACGTTATTCCCCGCCGCCAGTGCAACATTCCCTTCACCAGCCACCGATGAACCCTGTACGGTTAAATCATGACCGGCAGACAGGGTGATATTATTGCCGCTCAGCACCGATCCCTTTTCATGGGTGCTATAGTCTTGCTCAACAATACGGGTTGTCTTTTTGGAGAAGGTTTTCTTTTTAACTTTGGTTTCTTTAAAGAAGCGATAATCGCTTTCCGTGGCGCTGCTCAGATCAATATCACGACCTGCATACAGCTTCAGATCGCCTTCCGCCTGAACCTCAGCGGCCTGAGCCTTGATATCACGCCCGGCAACAATTTGTGTATTTTTGCCGCTGCTAATCTCCGTACCTTGCTGGCGAACCGACTCATCAATCTGCTGTTTGCGTTTACCGTGAGTTTCCTGATAAACCCGACTTTGGGCGGTCGTCAGATTGACATCTCGCCCGGCAACAAGTGAAGCATTACCTTTCGCGTCCACTTCCGCCGCTTGCGCGTTGATATCACGTCCTGCGGCGATGGTAAGATTATCACCGCTTTGTAGTGTGCTACTGAGTGCACCTTCGATTTGCGTTTTATTCTTACCTTTCTGAATAGACTGGCTTTGCCGAGCCACTTCAATATTGACATCATTCCCTGCGGATAGCGTTAAGTTCCCCTTATCAGAGGTGACTTCTGCTGCATGAATGGTTATGTCTTTACCAGCGGTTAAATTCAATGCCCCCTCAGACTGGATGGAGGCAATATTACCGACTTCAGTCTTTGAAAAACCAATAGTTTGTTGGTTATATAATAACCCTCTTCCACTATAGGTATTGCCTGAGGCTCCCCACTGCTGGGTTTCCGTTCGATTAACGATATTACCATCAACACTTTCTATCTCAACCTGCTGTCCACGGATGGTTGAGCCTATATTGTTAATATCGCCCATAGCCATCATAGATAACGCACCACCCGCTTTTATTTGCCCGGCGTTAACGTTATCGATGGTGCTTTGGCTATCAATAAGCAGCGAGTTATCCGCCAAAATGCTGCTGTTACGGTTAACAAGTCGTCCACCGTCCAGCTCGACATGGCTACCTTTAATCACGCTGCCATCAAGGGATGTGACATCGTTTTTCGCCAGATACAGTTTAGGGGCTAATACCGTCTGTCCGTTCACCGTAACCGGTTCCCACCAAACGATACTTTTATTTAGCTGAGCCACCTGCTGCGGAGTCAGGCCAATGCCAAATGTCAGATTCAGGCCAGCCTGAGCATCCGCTGCATTATCAATCAGGTATTGCATCTGAGCTAAATCAGAACCAACGCCATTGATATAACGGTTACCGGTTTGTTTAATTAACGCATCGCTAATATAGCGAGTATCAAACGCCGCATCGCCAAGGAAACGATAATTGAGGTCAGGGTTTAAGCCTAAACGATCAAGAAAATAGGCCGATCCCAGAAATTTATTTTTATCGGTAAAACGACTATCCGTTTCACGCGGTGCAGACCCCGGCTGACGGCCTAACAGCGCATAGAGATCGTTAAACAGGCCATTATTCAGTCCACCTAAACCATCCAGTTTCGGATTGGTGGTAATTAAATAAGGACTATCCGGATCAGAATTTTGCACAAACAGACCATTTAAACCATCAGGTAGTGCAATATTATTTTGTCCGCTTAGCGTAGGCGCATTCAGCGTATGGTTGATATTGCCTGCATTGGCAACTGCGGTGGTATTGCTGATATCGTTATTAAAACTGGCTTGTAGAGTACCGCCTGCTTGAATGGTTGAGCGATAGAGTTCGGAGTCACCGCTGCGTTCAAAGCGGCGCTCGCCGGTGGCAGTGTATGACACTGAGCTATTATCGAAAAAAATTTGCTCCTCACGCTCTTTGTCGTAATAGTAAACCGAGCCATTCATGTCAATTGACGCTGCGTCTGGCAGCCACTCCCACTCATAAAAAGAATAGCCACGGGAATGGGTATAGCTTTGATACTGAGTTTCCGTACCACTGAACCAAGATTGGTTATTAAGTATGTTACCAGATAAGAAAATATCTCGATTAGCCAGAATATTGCTGGCGTGGTTATCCAATAAACCTGTTGAGATAAATAAATCACGTCCAGAAGCTATTCTGGCAGATTTTCCATTACTCGTTACTCCCACAGTTGAAATAAAAACGGGTAATTCTTTTGTTTCAGAGCCGAGTAACGGCGCCATGTAATAAAAATATCTATCATTAAACCCACCATTCCCATTCGAACCTGGATCAAAATGGTATCGGTATACTCCCACCTCATTTTTATCTAAATCACGCAACGGAATATTAGCTTCTGAAGCACTTAACCATTTATATTCCTTAGTTAAATCGCGATCTGATTGAACTATCGATAATCCATTCTGTTCATTCAATAATCTAGCCGTATTTATCGTAATATCGCCATTAATTGTCTCAATAGTACCCGAACTATTAAGCACTAAACTGTTGGCATGACCCGCAGCATCCTTCTGCATCCACAAACTCTTACCCGCCAGAATATCGCCTTTAATATTACTGATACTGTTGGCGAACAACCGCATATCACCCGCGGCATATAGCAGTGCGCTATTGGTAATGGCATTAGCCGCGCTGAGCTGCAAATCACCACCCGCACCGGTAAAACCATCATGGGTAATTGAATCGCCGCTGGTGAGCTGAATATCACCTGCGGACTGTAAATGGCTGTTGGCAGTCAGGCGAATATCCGCAGCATTCACGCTTAAGGTGCCTTCTCCTGCCGTTATCTTGCCCTGATTGGTAAACAACCCACCACTGGTAACGCTAACCTCTTTACCTTGCAGCGTACCGGCTTGGCTGATGGTGCCAGCACTACTCAGCGCTAGCGCATTACCTGCCGCAATCGTGCCGCCTTGCACAAAATTCTGCTGCAAGTGAATAACCAAGTCAGATAGCGCCAACATTTGCCCTGAATGGCTGAGAGAATCACTGGTTAAGTCCAGACTACCGGCGCTAAACAGCTTGCCGCTGCTCTGGTTGTTAACCTGCTTGGCATTAACCGAAAGCTGGTCGAGGGCTAATACCGTGCCGCTATTGGTTAGCCCTTGTCCGTTAATCTTGACCGTCTGACCTTGCAGTGTGCCCTGTTGGTTAATCTCAGTACCGGTTAATGACAGCGTGCCGTCAGACTTCAGTATGCCTTGTTGATTGATAGCCGTACCCGTCAAGGTCAGGCTATCACCCGCCGTCAATACGCCCTGTAGCTGTGCGTTTTCACTGGCGTTAAGGGACAAACCTGCGTAAGCCTGGATCTGAGCACTGGCTAACGTGGTAAATAATGGGGAATCAATCGACAGTGAGCCATTAGACGAGACTAAACCACCCAGCGTCATACTCGATGCCATCAGCCCAATATGTTTATCACTGAGTAAACGACTGCCTTGTACAGTATTCAGCGCCTGAGCATTAAGTGACATAGCCTGTTGTGCATGTAGCAAACCGGCAATATCCGCACGACCAACCTGTAGACTCAGGCTGCCATCACTAAGTACAGAACCGCTTTGCTCAACCTTCAGCCAGTCATTAGCGGTTAATGTCAGCGTCTGCTGAGAACCGATACTGCCGGAAAGTGAAACTCCGTTGCCAGTTAAGGTGAATAAGCCACCGGATAATAACGCTCCGCTATTATCCACCGTTTCAGCCGTTATAGACTGCGTACCTAGCGACTGAATACGGCCCTGATTATTCACTCCGCTAGCGGTAATAACGTTATTACCATTAGTGGCAATGAGTCCCTGATTATCAAGTTTCCCTGCTGATATCGTGGTGAGGTAACCTGAATTTATTTCACCCAGATTATTGAGCCTCTCATTGGCCCGGATATTCAAGCTCTGCTGAGCAGAAACGTTGGACTTTGCACCAACTTGAATATTATTCGCATCCAATGCCATATCCTGTCCGGCACTAACCTGACCATCGAGCAACAGTTGGGAACCTGTCAGGCTAACGCCGGTGGTTCCCATCAGGCGCGAAGCGCTATCCTGCTGTAGCACCTGACGGCTTTTTGCCGTCACCTGTGCCGCAGATAACTGGCTGTTACTCCACTGCTGGCTATCCGCCTCTAATTGCAGGGTGCCACTCTTGCCCACAATGCTCTGAGCATCAACCCCGGCGGCAACTACGCTATCACTGAGCGTTAATTGCCCCTGGCTATTCAGTGCCACATGTTTACCGGATGAGATAACGCTATTTTTGACTTTGGTCTGGCCTTTACTGCTTAAACGGATATCACCGCTCGCCTTATGGTTACCGGTTAAAGCTAATTCATCAGCACTGGCGGTTATCGCTCCCTGAGCTAATGTGCTACTCAGCGTCAGCTTACCGTTAACATCCAACTGAACATCACCCTGCCGAGCATTCAGATTGCCGAGGTTAACCCCCACGCCTTTATCGCTGGAAACCAGATGAATACGATTGGCATACATGCCGCCCAATGAACCGGTATCTACAGCAATTCTTGGCGTGCTGTCGGTTCCGGCAATCGGCGTCACTGAACCATCATTCCCAACCCGATTACTTCCGGCAATCACGGTCAAATCCTGAGCGTGCAATCCGGCATTAATCTCAGTGGCACGGGAAATAATCGCCACCGAGCTACTTTGGCTGGCATCCAGCCCCTGACCATTGATAGTAATCGAGCCCTGAGTAACGGATAGCGCTTCAAGATTCCCCTGAGCATCCATCACCGGTTTACCAGTGGTTAACGTGACGTTGGGTGTATTAATAAAGCCGCAACCATCGCAGGTAATCCCATAAGGGTTGGCCACCATAACGTTGGCTTGTTTACCCGCCACTTCGGTATAGCCCTGAAGCTGTGAGCGATTTGCTCCTACCACTTCATTGATAATCGCCTGTGCTTCCCGTCCGGCTTTTAGGTTAGGGTTGTTCTGGATGATGCCGCCGAGCTGAGTCTGATTAAGCGCACCGGTCGCGTTATTCAGTATCAGCCCCTCTTTGCCCACGTTAAACTCATGATATTGGTTGTGGGAAATGCCCTGTTGATTTGGCGTAGCGATATTCACCACCGGTACACCGTTAGCGGCCTGCTCAGTTGTCGTATTCCCGCCCGCCACACTGACACCGGCAGCAACAGCAGGCAGTACCGGTTGTACCGCAAGTAGCCCACTGATCAGGTAGCTGAGTAAACGTCTGGAAGTATTAACCGGCAACGATGTCATATTATTGTTCATGATGATTAATCCCTTAGAATATCAATCCGATGCGGTAATACATTGATAGTGAATCAGACTTAAGCCAGTCAGGAGAACTCAATGGTTTTCCCACCGTAAAGCTGCTGTAGTAATGATTATTGTTAGTCGTGAGCCCGATAGCACTTCCCCAGAGCGTACCTGAGGCGTAAGGATCCAGACTGTCGTGATGTAGATAACCGCCGTCGACGGCAGCGATGGTATTAATATTGCCCAGCACAGGCAGAGTGGTCAGATTCCAGCTAATTTCATTACGCAAATAACCACCGCTGTCGCCCGCCAGATACTGTTCTTTAAACCCTCTGACAGAACTCTCACCACCGATAGTCAGGCGTTCAGAGCCATACAGCCGATCCGACGTCCACTGCCCGTACAGACTACTCAACCAAGTGACTTTCTCCGACAGCGGGAAATAGTAACTACCCGACACGTTCCACTTAGAAAACCCCGCCTTCGGCGCACCAAATACTTTACCGCGATCGTCTTCAGCCCCTAACCACGGCACACCATGGCTATAGGTCGGATTCAATGTTGCAAACCCTCCCCATACTTTCTGACTATGGTTCACACCAACGCTCACGCTAGAAAGTTTGCGACTGCTACTTTGTAGCAAAATATCATTTAAATAATTTCGACTAATACGATGGGTAATACCCAGAGAAAGCCCTGACTTAATATCACTGTCCCGATATAACACCCATGAACTATTTAAACGGTGGGTTTGAGTGTTACCGCGAGAACGCCAGTAAAAACCGCGGTTTTCAATACTGCTCAGGTAATCGCTATATGAGTAGTTATAATCCAGCAGACCATAACCATAGGGAATGCTGATACCTGTTTGTATACTTTGGGCATCGTGGCTGTTGGATAAGTCGCTACTTTTCGCACCGGCAACAAACCATTTATCCGCCAACCCCACTAAATTATTACCGGTGATAGAGGCATTTACCTGCCCGGTACCGGTGCTTTTTTGCCCACTATTGTCAAATCCTACGTTTAGCAACAGTGGAAATTCCGGCGTCGCTGTCAGATTAACAATAGAAAGCCCCTGCTCACTACCGGGTAAAATTTCAATTTGTACCGGTACGTTACGCACCCGATTAATCTGCTCCATCCCTTGTTCAATATCGCGCAGATTTAAAATACCGCCGGTTAAATGCGGAAAAGCCATTTTAATTTCAGACGTCACTTTCCCTTCAAGGTAAATCGCCTCGAGCTTGCCTTCTAACACCACAATATTCAGCGTGCCTGACGAGAGATCCTGTTCGGTTAAAAAAGCCCGGCTGGTGATATATCCTCGACTGATATACCAATCGGAGACCTTTTCAACTAACTGTGAAATTTGATTAATGCCGCTACATTGGTTGAGATAGGGTTGTATTAGCTTCTGCTTTGCGCTTTCTGATAATAATGAAGCCCGTTCAATATTAATCTGAGAAAGTGTAAAACAGGGTCCCTGAACCTTCTGAGAAGAGGATTGAGCCTGTTGGCGAATGCGTATATTTCGCTCCAAATCCTCTCGCTGCTGTTGGTTTTGCAACAAAATATCCCGTTGCTGCTGTTGATTATCTTCCCGTTCAGCAGGATTAAGCGGAGCGCAAGATAAATGCGCCGAATAGGCCAATAAACAAACCACTGCAACAAAAGGCAGCGTTCTTTTCATGGTCTCTAATAAACCACAAAAACCGATATTAAAATCGACTGATTTTCCACACAATATTTTTTTCATTACCAATCCATAGGTATTAATAAAACGAAACCATTCAATTCATCAAGGTTTAATAGAAAAATTTAAAATAAAAATTTAAAATTAATAAGCATTATTCTGAAAGTATAGAGGTATTTTATGACATTTATAACCTAGTAAAAATACCTGTTTAAATCAATAATTTTCCTAATACCCCAAAGAGGGTATATTGAATTTAAGTTATTAATATAAAATTAAAAATAAAGAAAAATAAAAAGAAACAACAGGTAGGGACAGTAAACAATCCACTGAAATTATATTTTTAAAACAAACTAATTGGCAATATTATCAGAAGATAGAAACGCTTATTAAGCAACATTAATTGCTGCGTATAAATATAAATACAGAATATCGTTATAAATAATTTTCAGTCATTTAATAAGAATCAACCATGCTTATTTCCCCATTATTAGCAGGGAAATATCTGGAGACGTTAGAGGCTTTTCACGATCGGCAATGATTCTGATCTCTTTGAAGGGAAGATTAAGCACATAACAACTGACGCGAATTATCGGCCATCAGCAAAAACGATTAAGACTAATGGTGGCCGTGGTTGACTATAGAGAAATGGTTTTATAACAGAAGACACAGCATCAGGTCGTTCTGCCAGTATGGCCGGTTTATCTCGCCACACTAACAGAATACCCAATCTCATTAATCGTTATCAGTTCGGGCAGCGATATACCTGACCGCTGACTTTACTGTCTAACGGCACAAAATCCGACAAAAAGCTCGGGCCTTGGCCAGAGACACCGTAGAGTACATTGCCACCCATGGCTGCCGCTTTGTTGCGTAGCTCGTTAGTCGCACTGCTCACTGAATCATATTCACTGTTAGCACCGGATAACCAGTTACTCTGGCTTCCCTCTGCTGAACCCAGTAACTGACACTCGGCACCGGGCTTATCATCAACCAATCTAACCTGCTGACCGGCACCGCTTAATGGATTTGAACTGGAACACCCTGCCAGCAGTAACGTTGCAGCCGCAAGGCCTAAGAACAATTTATTCTGCATGTTTCCCCCACATCATATTGAGAATTCCACTCACGTTAACAAAAATCTGAAAAAAGCTTTAGGTATTCACTGCTACCGTTAATCAACATTATGATTCGCTATTAACTAACAATAGCATCAGCTTACTCCATTATTTTTATCCGCGCCCGCAATACCAAATAAAGCGGGTTCACGCGTTGAGTTATTCACTCACTTTCTTAGCCAGCATGGTGGCAAAACGCAGCTTAATGCGTTTTCCTTCAGCATCGGTTTTATGCAGCTCACCTACATCCTGGTTATATTTGATGATTTCCCAATCTTGATAATAGTGCTTCAGTTCATCGTGATTAAACAGGAAAGAGAACGGCACGCTACAGGGAAAATCCGGCGTCGACATGGCGGAAACAATCAAGTTATAGCCACCGTTGTTAGTCTTATCCTGCATATTACGGATAATGCCCGGAACCCGTTCTTTATCCAGAAACATAAACACCACGGTGGAAAGAATAAAATCGTAGCTCTCTTCAATCGACTGTTGATTGATATTAAATACTTGAGCGGAAAGATGGCTTAACGACTCTGATTGAATCAAGTCCTGAAGCGCGCTGATATTTTGAGTATTTTTATCGCAGGCCGTAACGTCAAAGCCCAATTTATTCAAATAAAGGGCATTACGCCCGGAGCCGCAGCCAAAGTCTAATGCTTTACATGGCTTAATATAGCGCACCGCATTTATCACTTCCGAATGGGTTTTAGTCATGCCATATTTCTTCTGGGTATAGTCTTCCGGCAGACAATAAAATGATAATTGGCACTCTAAATCAGATGAACAGGAAGCGATCTTATGCCACTCCTGTGGCTTAAGAAACGGGGGCTGACATACGGCTGAAAACCGATCGCGCTGAATAACCTCACCATTTTCTTCCAGTAATGCAATATTCAGATTCCCTTTAAAAATCGTGAGCTTAGCCCAGGTTCCGACCTGTGTATTATGCTGCTCCTGAAACATTTTAGGTAACGTTACCGCTTTCCAAAGTGGCATCTGTTTATAGCAAATAAGATTTTCCATATTAGATCTCTTACTTCAAATTGAATCTACGAAAAAACCATGGCCAGGTGGATAACAATCAGCGTATTCACAATTCTACTGTTCAACATGAAATACGGAGGTTAAAACATGCCGAACCAATATATAATAGTTGCACAATAAATCATTCCACTATTCATTAATCAAACACCGATCACAGCTAGATTAAAAATAAGATAAATCAGTCAATTGACATTAGCTGAAACGAGTCAACTAAAAGAGATAAATCTCACCAACAAACGGAATTTCCCCCTAAATAACGTAGCATATTAGCGCTAAAAATCAGGATATTAACTGATGCCGAAACGGCTTATACGGCGTCAACTTCCCCTATGCAATATTGTTCCATTCACCGACAAAAAGAGACTTATCCTCATAATTCATTTGTGTAAGTATGTGCTCACTTATCAATTCTGTTTTACATCATCTAACGAGCTGAATTAAAGGGGTTACCATCACATTATTTGACGAACTAAAAAAATAATTAATTTAAATAACACGATTTTGTTTCCTCATTCGTCTACATAAGTATGTTCAACTAACAAAGATGAGTTCCCAATGAAAAACGCTACCATAAGATTTATTTGCATCGTCATCGTCGCGCTGTTTGCCCTTAGCTTTATAACTCAGCAGCTCTGGAATGCGCTCTTGCCGGCAATCTTTAATCTGCCTACCATCAGTTTTCTACAGGCTGCCGGTCTACTTATTTTAAGCCGCCTGTTATTTGGTCACCTTCTACCGCGCTTTGGCCGCAGAGGATTTGACAGAAGAGCCCTATTTGAAAAATGGCACAACATGAGTGATGAAGAACGTGAGCAATATCGTCACCGTTTTGATTCACTCCGCCATGGTCGCTGTTCTGAGCACCATCATGGTCGTCATCACCGACGCCATACTGAAAAAAAACCAGAGTGTGAATGCCCAGATACTCCGCATGATGACAAATAAACGATGAATAGCGCCCGTAGTGCTGACACGTTAAGTAAATACTACCGACAGCTGCGAGCTTTTATCCGTAAACGCGTGATGACAGCAGATGAAGCTGAAGACATTGTGCAAACAGTTTTTTATCAGTTAGCGAAAGCCGATAGCCTGCTTTCACCAATTGAGCACCTTACCGGTTGGCTATATAAAACCGCCCGCCATCAAATCATTGATGAAGGGCGTAAAAAGAAAGAAATCTTACTTGATGATTATCTGGCGGATAGCGATGACGACGATGATATCAACGATCTTATCTCGCTATTGGCGATCGATAATAGCAGCCCGGAAAGCGAGTATTTACAGAACATATTCTGGGGCGAACTGGAACAGGCGCTTGCTCTGTTACCGGAAGAACAGCGACAGGCTTTTGAAATGACGGAGCTTCATGGCTTATCATTTAGCGAATTAGCCGAGCAGACAGGGTGTAATATTAATACGCTGATGGCGCGTAAACGCTATGCCGTGATGTTTCTACGCACTTATCTGGCCGATGTTTATCAAGATATGCTACAACAATAATATGACTCCCCAGAAACGGTCCAAAATATTTTCGGCCGTTTCTGGGTTATCTGTCGTTTTTTAGAACATGTACTTAACACCAACGATTGCGGTGGTATTGCTGTAGCCATTCTTACCAAGCTGCTCAGAGACGTTACCCCAGAGATTAACCTGCTTGTTAATTTGCCCTTCCACACCCAATTTCAACTCACCCAGATTACGCGAACCTTTCTGCTCAACCCGCACCTTATCCATGGTTGCACCAAAGTTTTTCGTATTGTGTAACCAGTTCGCTTCAATAAACGGTTGGAATATGCGGTCTTTGCCATGATCGATTTCATGATGGCCCTGCCAGTACAAACGGCTACCCAAACGCGTCATGATATTTCCATCGCCAAAGCTGGACACTCGAGTTCCGTTCACTTCTCGGTGATTTTTAGATTTCACATTCATCCACACTATCTGTGCTTGCGGCTGTAAAAACGTTTTCTCTTCACGCTGTTTATTTTCATTCACCAGGAAGGTATAACCCGACTCCAGCGATAACACGACACCCCGTGATTTATACTTTTCACTGTTGAGATACTCGCCGTTTACCCTATGCGTAAACCAATTGTACTGTGCCCAGCTATCTACATATAAGCCGGTTTTCTCTGCGTCATTGTCATACCAGGTACCATAAATACCGGCGTTATAACCGTCGGTTTCCCCCCGCGCCGAGTATCCGGTAATATTGGAGTCGGTATTGCTGCTGGCGTGAACATATCCAAACATCAGCCCCAGATGAGTACGATCTTCACCATTATTACTCCAGCTCGCCATATCACCCCCACCGTGAATAATAAAACGGTTGGTCTGTGTTTTTAACTGGCCACTGTTGCGAGAACGGGTATGTCCGCCAATCGTCCTTAACCACATGCTGGTTGGCCGATCGATCTCGCCCTGTACGGCATCGGTATACTGCGGCTCGCCCAAACGGTCATGTAATGTGTGCACAAACGCCATATTCGCGGTGGCGATATTATCCCCGTAAGCCCCGGCTTCAGGACGATAGATATGATTTTTCCCATTGCCACTACTATTACCCTTATCGCCACTATTACCGCTATCACCATTATCGCCGGTATTGGGTGGCGTGATTTCCTCTTGCTCTTCACAGTCACCAGCACCATTAACGCAGGTCGAGGTTAAATACCAATTTTTGCTGAGATTGTTTGGATTAGCATCGGTTCCTCGCGCGAGATCGTATTCATAAGCACCAGCGACAATACGGTGGTTAGCCGCTTTAACGAAGGTGCCATCAGACAGGCCCTGAACTTCGACTATCTGAATACCATCCAGCGTTCTTGCGCCGGTTCCTCCCGCATTGATCACTCTGACATTGGTGGTTCCCGAGGTATTCCCCGTCACCACTAAGCGATCGGTCGCCGCATCGTCATAAGCCAACACCGTGTTATAAACGATGGTTCCGTTATCCCCGTGATAGTTTCCCTGTACCCTCAGCAGATTATGCGCCTCACCTTTACCGATAGTATTGGTATGGAAAGTAATCAGGCCTGCGTTGGTGGTATTCCCTAACGTCTGTTGATAACTGGCCATGTCCAGCCATGCACCGTTGTCTATTTGGTAATCAGAGTTGGCACTAAAGGCATTTTTTGCCCCCGCGCGGGCTACCGCCAAACGATGGATTTCGGTCATACCACCATAAGTATTCTGGCCGTTAAACAACGTAGTACCACTGTGTACCAGCACGTTACCATAGCCCGAGGTATTGGCATTGAAACGATAACCACCGTTGGTAGCATCAAAGTGGGTATGATTAAATACGATAGTCCCATCGCCGCCGGTGTTCATTCTCGTGGTCGAGGTATCCCCCAGCTTGATGTCAGAGACATTCAATATACCTGCTACCGTAGCCGCTTTATCCAAGGCCGATCCAATATTCAACGTTCCTGTTCCTCCCGCCTGCGCGCCAATACTTAACACACCGCCCACAGTCAGGTTTGCTCCTTGGATTAACGTCAACGTACCAATACCAGCATCACCAATAATCATATTGCCTAAGTTATTCCAGCGAGTACCTTCATCCTTGAGCAAAACATCGCCTTTAGCCCCGGCAAATACGCCAATCGAGGATGAGCCGGACTCCACTGCGCCTTGATTAGCAACAGTCATTTTTGCCATACCCTTGCGAGCCAGCCAAAGTTCGTTGTCGTTTATCCAACGGGAACCGGCATCGGATACCACGACCTCACCAATGCCTGTCGGATTCGTGCCGACAAAGGCACCGGAAGAGTGCACCACACCTTCGTTGGTGATGCTCATAAGACCTTTATTACCATGACCAATCGATAGACCAATACCCGTATTGGCATCACCAGTCACATTCAGTATGGAACCTTTATCCGCAATGGTCAGAATACCTTCACTGTCTTCTTCAAAATTATTAATAATGAAATAACCCGTGACATTTACCGCACCACCATCGCGAATATCTAAACGGTGCTTGGTCCCCTCACTGGAGCCGTAATGAAGAAAAAATCCCTTATTCACATTCCAGGCTGAGCCTTCACCGGTCACCAAAGCCCAGGAATTAGCCGTATTGGGACGGCCATAAGTATTAGCAATCGTGCCAAGCCCACCGGTATTCACCACACCACCTTTTTCAATGGTGAGGGTACCCAGACCTTCAAAGCCGACCTTCAGTTCGTTGACGGTATTCAGAGTACTACCTTGACCTGATACCAAAACATGACCTTCACTGCCATTATAGTGAGCAAGATGCAGCGTGTTGATATTAGCCAGCGCACCATCCAGAATCTGTAACGATCCTTTACCCGATTGTCCTACCCGCATTAGTGCATCAGTATCAATGGCAGCAATCTTATTACCGTTAACATCCCGTTCTGCACCTGTGGCAATAATCGTGCCACTGCCGCCGCCAACAACATCGCCCAGATGAATAGTATTAGGATTCGCTCCCTTATGCAGCAGTTGTCCACCCTTTTCGAGGCGAATAACGGCCTCACCGTTCTTACCGAAAGTCCAAGTATTTCCGTCGGTACCATTAGAGCGAATGGAGGAGCCAATACCACTCACTAAAACCGTGGTTTTAGTATTCGCTTCATAGCCGAAGGTCACGAGTTTATCGACCAATAGCTCACCGCCGAAGAGAATATTCAACGTCGCATCATTACTGTAAAACTGTTTAACAACGCCAGTCGGCTGGGTCAAGTTAACGCTTGCGCCATCCTGAAGCATCACCACACTGTCACTAACCGGTAATCCTTTGTCCCAATTAGCCGCTTCGTGCCAGCTTCCGTTAGGCTCCCCCTGCCAAGTCACCTGTCCAAAAAAAGCTCGGGATTCAGCCTGAGCATAAAAATTACAGCACAGTGCACCAATAAGAATAACCAGCGGTTTCTTTGTCATACTGAATATCTGTCTTTGACTTGGCATAGAACACTCCGTTATACCAAATTAATATAAACAATAATCATTTTCACTTATTAAGTTATAAAAGACCAGTATCGAAGTAAGGTTATTTTATTAATTTTTGGGCTTCATGTAGTGAAGAACTGTAGATAAGCGAACCTGCAGACTGGTACTTATCGCTTGCGGAAGATGTCCTTGAGTTGATAAACGCTCGATCTGCTTTTCGATCTTGTCTTCATTACCTTTATAGACATATCTGGTCTGAAATGTTTTTCGACATACCAAACAATAATAACGCTGAAATCCGGTACGGCTTTTCCCGTGCTTTTTTACCTGAGTTGCATGATTACAATGGTGACATATTGGAAAAGAGTTGTTCATGATAAATCCATCGGTACGTTAAATAATAAAGAGATGTTATTAATTAACGCAAAGCATCCGTATGCGAATATTAAAAACACTTTAACAGAGAAAATATTTTGCACTAAGACAATATAAATTAAGCTTAAGTTGAAAACCTCAACCCAAATAGCAGGATGAAAATCATTAATACAAAAAATAACATCAAGAAACACAGCTTAAATATATTGAAATTGAATGAACGAGTTAATTAATTCTAATAATAAAATTCTATCTAAAATCAATAGTAATTCATGGCTTCCAACAACATCAAATAGATTTAAACGATCGATAACACCACGCTGATAGCATACAGCTATCAATATTAATGTAACGATCGAGCAATTCAATTGAATATTAATAGCACGACTTACCTGAATATAAAATACCCTTTAATTTCAATTTGTTATATTTGATTCACTTATAAGGAATTACACATAAACTAATGATGCAATTCACTAAAAACATACAGTAAGAATAAATTATTATTATCAGGAATATTATAAATAATATTAATTACACATGCTTTTATTTCAATAAAAACAATGAGCAATCAATGTATTTAAACAAAAACAAAAGATAGCGAATTTCATTAATAATAAATTAACAAAATTTAAATTAAAATAGATACAATAGTTAATTCCATAACATAAATAATATAAATAAATCACTTGAGAATTATAAATAACATGGACTAACCAAGCTCAACAATGGAATACTCCTCCAGTAATTCCATTAAAAAATAAAGCCATCGTTATAGTATTAATAAATATAATTTCCATCATTAATTAATGTATCTATTTTCATATAACTCCCAATTTGACATTATCCAATAAGCACATAAGGCCGAATATTCATATTGAGTCATTCTTAGAAAGTTAGCACTGACAAACCTACGATACCGTATACCAACGAATACCGATTCAATCAGGCCCTTCGGAATAAAAAAGTATTTTCGGTTCTAATCAGATGAAGAGAGAAGTGAAGTGATTTCATTTTTTGACGCCAGAGATAATAACCCTACGGCATTCCTGACTCATTGTGAGACGGGAAATATTAGAAACAATAGTGATTTACCTTACCCTCCCCATACCAAAGTATAAGGAGGGTTTATTCACACTGATATTGCAGAAATCACGGCACCTTAATAGCCCATTTTTCCGACGATTTACCAACAATCAGAACTGATACTTCACTCCCAGCGTTCCTGCTGTATAGCTATAGTCTTGTCCGTCAAACTGATGAGCAACATTGCCCCATACGGAAAAACTATTGGTAAGTTTACCTTCAATACCAATCTTAGCTTCACCGATGTCTTTCGCGGTATCACTCTCGTAATGACGCGTACCGGAGGCAATACGATAATCTACTCCATAGTCATTACCATTGTGTAACCAGTTAACCTCAATAAACGGCTGGAATGTCTGCTGTTGATTAACCGGCGATTTACCTTGTAGATAGGTGCGTAAACCAACCCTTGTCTGCCAGTAATCCTGATTACCACTATCAATCGTGCTACCGCGACCATCGTTAACATTATCGGCATGAACCCCCGACCAGATCACCTGAGCCTGCGGCTGAACAAACCATGAGCCATGGGCGTAATCGATGATTTTTTGGGTATAGCCAGTTTCCAACGAGGCGCTAAATCCTTTGGATTTATAGTGAATCGTTGAGCGCTGGTCGCCAGTCACATCATTATCAAACCAGTTGTGCTGTAGCCAGCTGTCAACATACAGACCATTTTGTTGCAAATCCTGATTTGCATACCAGGTTGCATAGGCTCCAAGGTTATAACCATCGATCTGACTCTTCGCTGAATATTCGCTCTGCATTGAACGGGAGGTCAGATGAGCGTTCCCATATCCCGCCATCACGCCTAAATGCAAGCGATCCTGACCTGTCAGATTCCATTGGGCAATATCTCCCCCTAACTGCACCAGCGTCGCGTTAGTTTGAACCTTCAAACGATTGTCCGCCACACGATTTCTTTCCTGTGAACTGACAACCCGTAGCCACATAGACGATGCCAGCGAACGGTCACCCTGTGCGTGTGCCGTAAACTGAGGTTCACCTAGTCGGTCATGTAACCGTAAGTTAAATAACGTATTTGCAACCACCTGATTACCAACGTAAGCACCCACTTCAGGTTCAATCACCGGTTTAGTCTGTGGTAACGGTGGTGGTGTCGGTAGCAACGGATCTGGATCTGGATCCGGGCCAGGGGGTGGCACAGGGGTAGTCACATATTCAGAACGCAGATACCAATCACCTCCGTTACCGGCAGAATCGCCCTGATAGAGGAAATATTCATAACCGCCATAACTAACCCGGCTATTCAGAGTAAACGAGCCATTTGACTGACCGCCGACGTTAATCACTTCAATACCATTAACCGTTTCACCGCCGAGGCCACCTGCATTATTGATTTGCAGGTAAGATTGGCCGGAGGTATTACCCGTTACCAGCAATTTATCGGTTGCCGAGCTATCATCGTTTAACTCAGTGTTTAAAATTAACACACCATTATTGCCGACATAATCGCCATTAACCGTCAAAACGCGTCCTGGCATCCCCTGTGGGTCAAACTTGACTGTACCGCTATTTTCCAGACGATTAACCGCAGAGTCATCGGTAATTTGCCATTGACTGCTGCTATCAATCAGCAAATTGGTTCCGGTGATACTCCCCTTTAGCACTGAAGCATTATTCAACTGCAAATTTACCTGACTGCCTTGAGCCGCCGTAATATCACCGGTTGCATTAACCTGATTCATCGTCATATCGGTATTGGCTGAAGCCCCCGCCACGATTACCCCGGTTAATCCGCTGATATCCATATGGCTCAGGTTAATGGTACTAAAACCTGCCGTCGATATTGCTGCTCCCTTGTTACTGGTAATCTTGCCGCCGTTCAGGGTCAGACTGTTGCTTTTACCTGCCGTACCGGCGATCACCTCCAGCGCAGTGGTGTATTCACCGTTCGATTCAAGCGTGACATTACTTCCCATCACGGAAACGCCCTCTGCCAATGCCAATGCTGCAGAGTAAAGCCCCCCGGTAGTAATCTTGACTGAATCCAACGTCCCCGTCACTTGCCCGGCGTCAGTATAATTACGCAGATAAACCCCACGGGCACTCTCCCCGGAAGTATTAATCTGGCTATTGGTTAATTTAAGGGATGAAGGTGAATAGCTAGAACTACTGCCAGAAACATATACACCCATTGAGCTGTTGCCCAAGGTAGTAATCACCGTATTATCAATGTCCGCTTTCGCCCCAACAGTCAGATAGACACCGTTAGACGATGTGCCAACCGTATCAATCGTTGACCGCTTTAACTGCATGGTGTCACAGCCCGTTATACAACTGCGATCAAGGTTCTGTAACCAAATACCATGCCCTAAGTTAGAACCCGTTGTGGTAATGGCTAAATCGCTTAAATCCAGTTTGGCACTGTCAGCATAGATACCATCCAGTCCGCTAATTTTTGAATTACCACTGAGGGTCAGAGAACTCCCCTGAGTTATCTGTACCGCACGACGACTATCGGAAATAATCTCTACGTTATCACCTTCAAAAGTGCTGTTCTGATTGATTGATAATGCGCCCGTTTCCGCTCTGAGGATACCTCCATAAAATTTGGCGCTTCCTTGATTGGTAATCACCATACCGCCACCACGGCCAAATAGCTTGCTGTTATCAATACGTAAATCAGAACCCGATAACGTTACCGCAACACCGATATTTGATATTGCCTTAATATCGCTATTTTTAAGCGTTCCTGAACTCCCGCTGGTCAGATAAATACCAGCAGATGAATTCAGGTTATCGATGGTCAATTTAGTATTATTAGAGGCAAGTAGCGAAAGATAATGGTCGCCACTAATCGTGACATTATTGAATTCAACTTCAGCTTTGTCTCTGACGGTAATCGCATTGCCAGCCTCAGGCGTAGACAACGTTACCCCATTCAGAATTAGCTTACTTCCCTCATCGGCGGCAATAATTCTGGCGTTGCTGATATCAGAATCAGTTAAGGTAATCTTTCCGCCTTGTTCGACATAGACGCCAGCATCAGCGGCGGTTGCTAAAGCATCAGGAACTTTAATATTGAGATTACTCGCATCAATCTCATAACCAATTCCAGAAGCGATTACCGCAGCATCCGTCAAACCGGTGCCGGCATTAATAAACTCTCCACCATCAATACCGATTTGAGAACCATGTACCGAGTCGGCAATAAGTTGAGCAGCAAATAGGGAAGAAGAGCTCGTTGAAAATAACACTGCACTCATCAAACTGATTAAGTAGCGTTTTTTAAATCCGGCTGCAGATGATTTATTATTCATACTTCATTCCGTGAAATTACGTAAATTTAAATATCAGACAGTAACTCAATCTATTTCCTCAGAAAAAACCAGCCAAAAAACATCAATAATAGAACTCATCATTGATATTCCAATGAACCAGCGATTAAGACCATTTGATTTGTTTATCAATAAGATAGGAATTAACGAGACATGTTAATCACGTTGCGTTATTAACCTATATAGGAGAGTATCTCTAACGAATATCATAAATCCGCCAATTTGAGATTAATTAAGATGTATTGAAATATTTTCAGATATAGAGCGAGACAAAATTAGTCTATCATCAGGCCAATTCTCAGAATGATGTCTCGGCTCAATGTGTGGCCTGATAGGCTAGCGCTTTGGCTAATTTAGAGTCGTGCTGCGCCAATTTTTTCAGCTTTTTCTGATGAATTTTATTTAACTTCCCAAGCTCTGCTGCGGTTTTCCCTGAGCTGCCAATAAGTTGGCTATCGGATAGTCCAACCATAACCAAAGCCGCATCATTAAGCGCCCTGATATAATCATCCTGCTGACCCAAATCATAACGGCTAAGATCCATTTTTTCATTCAACAGCTGCCCCCAATAGAACTCAAGAAAAGGTACATCCGAGTAGGGCTGACCGGTATTTGGATTGAGATTCTTGTCCGACTTATCGTAAGAAACACCGCGCAGGTAATACAGCATGGAACGATAAGGATCGTCCTGAAAAGCCGCCATACCCAACGTTTGAGGCAATTGGGCAAACGTAATCGGTTTTCCTGCTGCATCAATCGGCAAAAAATGCTTTAACTGCGCCATTTTTTGCTCAAATTGCTGGTGACTTAGTGGATTCCCCTCGGCATCGTGAGTTAAATTTTCTCCTACCAATACGGCTAATGTCACCTCGCCGCCACCGCCAACGGCATCCCAAAAACTGTTAAAGGCATGATGTCCATCCGTCAGATAGAATTCCCCCCCGGAGCCAATATCAATGGTATTCATCGCCGATTTATCACTGCCCGGCAATAAAGAACAACGGTAGGAAGAAGGATCGTGTGGTGTAGAGCGTTCACTACTGCTCAGCAGTTTACCGGCGCCCTGAACTTTGCATAAATCTTTAAATAATGAGGTTCTATCCTGAGCATAGTCAGCCAAATCACCCGCAATTTGCAATTTACCCACCGCACTCTGGGTAGGGTGTAATTCACGGAGTTGCACCTGAATAATATCACCCGCTTTAGCCAATAATCGGTTATCCAATACTTGTGCTCCCAAAACAGAACCGGAATACAGCCCCAGCCCCGAAACAACGATGACGGCAAATACCATAGGATATAAGTAAAGCGGATAAAATTGTTGGGAACGCATGCACTCCATCCCTGCTTACTTGGTAAATTTAAACGTTAATGGATATGAATAAACTATAGACCCTGATAATCGATTTCTCGAATGAAGAGCATAGAGGGATAAAAAGAAATCAAACCAAGAAAACGTACAACGGCAGAGCAAAGCTGTAGCGAGCAGAATATCCGTAATACCGCTAGTTATCCCTGATATATCGTCCTGAGAAAAGGCATTTTGAACTACGCTTTATCAGCGCCGATTAACCACCAGTGTAACGGATAACCTTTTTTCACCCCAGTTTTCATCACTAAACCCTCTTCCATCAACTTCAATAAATAGTAGCGAGCCTGATAAACGTTTATCACACATGTTTCAGCGATATCATTGGTCGTTGGGGCGATTTTACGTAATACGTCATCACTAATATCATCGCCGATAGTCACTTCATGCTTAACGGCTGCATATTTAGTTGTGCACTGTTCGGCCAAAGCTTCTAAAACTTCTTGAGTAATCGCTGCGCCCTTAGTCATTTTCTGAGTGGATTCACTATTATTGGTCATCATTTACCCTCTACATTCCCAGTATAAAATCATATCGCTGGGAGTATACACTAGTCGTAAAACTTTTATCTATCAGTGAGTAACCACTCTTTTTCCTTTTGTGACCCCAATTAAATATCGGAAAAAAACCGTCCAACACCCTAATGCGTTGCATCCTTTTTCAAAGTATGGTGGAGAAATCCAACAACACTAACTTTAACATTGCTTCCAAAGAAGAGGCCTTTATCACATCGTGCCTTATACCTCTGCGGCACTACTCTATTTTACTCAATCAATTAGCCTAATTGGCGCACCGGAGTACCAGCCAGAAAAGCCTGAATATTCTCTACTGCCTGCTGGAAATAGCACTGATAATTACTGTCTGCAACATAGCCTAAATGCGGAGTCGCCAACACATTGGGTAGATTCCGAAAAATATCATCTTCCGGTAATGGCTCAATATCAAAAACGTCGATACCCGCACCACCAATTTGCTGATTATGCAGGGCATTAATCAGCGCATCCCGATCGACAATGGCCGCCCGGGAAGTATTAATTAAAAATGCACTTGGCTTCATCAACGCAAATTCAGCTTCGCCAATCAGACCACGAGTACGTTCACCCAGCACTAAATGAATCGACACAAAATCGCTATGTGCCAACAAGGCCTCTTTGGATGGGGCTAACATAACGCCAACTTCACTCGCCCGTTCCTGAGTCAGATTGTGGCTCCAGGCAGAGACTTCCATCCCGAAGGCTTTAGCCACCTGAGCAATTCGGCTGCCTATTTTCCCCAAGCCAAGTAGACCAAGACGCTTACCGTTTAACGTTACACCAACGGTGCTTTGCCACGGACCATTATGCCGAAACGCATGATTCTCTGGCACAATATGGCGAGCCAATCCCAGAATAAGTGCCCATGTCAGTTCCATGGGTGGCTCAGAACTGCTGGCGGTGCCACACACCGTGATACCTCGCGCCGTTGCCGTTTTCACATCAATAGAAGCATTACGCATTCCGGAAGTAATTAATAACTTTAGATTAGGCAATCTGGCCAGCAGCCCAGCGGTGAAAGGGGTACGCTCACGCATAATGACAATAATATCGCAGTGCTCAATCGCTTTAACCAACGCATTTTCATCAGTGAAATGCTGAGACAGGGAAAACACCTCGACCCGATCGCCTAACGTTGACCAATTAGCCATCGATAAGGCTACATTCTGAAAATCATCAAGAATTGCGCATTTCAATTTCATAGGTTGAGTCCTGTTTATCAGTTCATCACGATGTCAGTTAGGCGCCAAAAATGTACCGCAGAATCAACAGAAAAACGTGGCTTAGCGTCTGAATTCTGTCACAGAAAAGATAACTTTTTATTCAGATAACGGCCTATCTTTTAACGTGCCATACACGGAAGCCAGCTCAGCAACCGTTTTAACATTCAGTTTTTTCATTAAGTTAGCCCGATGAACTTCTACCGTTCGCAGTGAAATACTTAACTTATCGGATAACTGTTGGTTCTTATATCCCTGAGTAATCAGAGAAAACAGCTCTTTTTCCCGGTCAGTCAGACGTTGATACAATCGCTGATAAACCAAGGTATTTTTTCTCGTTACTGAAATCTGTAAGGCGTCCTGCAAAGCAATTGCCAACGCATCCCCATCGACCGGCTTCTGAAAAAAATCTACCGCTCCTTTTTTAAAGGCATCCACGGCCATCGGTACATCCCCCTGACCGGTCAAGTAGATCACGCTAAGCGGGCTGGATTGTTCATTCAGAATTCGTTGCACCTGTTGACCACTCAGGCCTGGCATACTGCTGTCCAGAATGACGCAGCCGGGTTGCTCAACATCTACTTTTTGCAGGAAATCCGCCCCACTGGCATAAACCTCAGTCTGAAAATCATATCCTTCCAGCATAAACTTTAGAGAGTTCCGTACCGACTCATCATCATCAACAATATGAATATTCGTCATCATGTGTCCGTTACTGTTCGTTATCAATAAATGGAAAAGTGACTTCAACTCGACAGCCGTGGGGCGCTACATTACACATTTCCATATGGCCGTGATGGCTTTTCACCACATCCCGGCAAATCGCTAAACCCAGTCCGAGCCCTTCAGCCTTAGTCGAATAAAACGCACTCTGCAAAAGCGCAGGTTCAACAGCGAAGCCCTCTCCACTATCAGTGACCCGAACAACCAGCTGTTGAGGAGTAAAAACCAGTTCAATAGCAATCGTCGCTGATGGTGAACATGCCTGATTACAAGCATCAATCGCATTTTTTATGATGTTTAAAATCAATTGCTGGAAGCCCACCGGGTCAATCCATACCGGCCGGCCTTCGCCTTCATGACTAACGGTTACGCTAATCGCGCTTTTTTCCAGCTCATATCGCAGCAGTAGCAAAGTATCATCAATAATATCGGCAACATCACTCCATTTTTTTTCACTGGCTCGCTTATTAATTAATCCCCTGAGACGTTGAACAATATCGCTGGCACGCATCACCTGATGCTGAATATGTTCCAGTACCGGCTGGAGTTCGGTTACCGGCTTGCCTTTATTTACCCGTATCAAACCACCCTGACTGTAGTTCTGAATCGCCGCTAAAGGCTGGCTGATTTCATGGGCAATGCTTGCCCCAAGTTCCCCGACAATGGCTACCCGCTGAGCATGTTCCAACATTGCAATTTTTTCATTCAACTCATTCTGAACTCTCAATAAACGTTTCTGGTTTTTGTTAAACCGATACTCCAGCAGAAAATGGTAGCCGTTCAGTACCACAATCAAAATAATCAGCAGCCAACCCCATTGTTGATTGGCCTTTAACCAAACCAGCGCTTCCTTCCACCACGGGTTTTGCAGCGGATGTATGTCCAGATCCTGATACAGTTTATCCACCGTTAATTGGCTAATCGGCGTGGTCCAGCCAAGGGAATCGGCGGCAATCGCTGCGGGATGATCTTCAGGCAGTGCCAGCAAGGCTCGAGAAATTTGCTTTGCCAATGCCTCCGATGTCTTACCGGTTTTCGCAAATGACCAGTTCGGGTACAAACGCGTCGATGCCTGACAGGGAAAGCCATCAGGTGCCCGATTATCCAACACGCGATAATTTTTTCCGGCAATCAACCCTTCACGCACCATATCTTCCAGTTGGCAAATGGGCAGCACAGCCCCTTCTACATCGCCATCACGCAGTTTGTAAACAATGGCATCTAACGGAAAACCGGTAAAATCAATGGTTGAAAAGAATCGCTCGGGATCGTGCCCTGCCTGCTGCATTTCCCGCTTTAAGGTCAAATATCCGCCAAATGCTATTTTAGATACTGCCGCGACTGATTTACCTTTCATATCGCTTAAATGCTGGTAGGGCGAATCTGCGCGAACGACAAAAGCAGAACCGATGGCTTGTGATGTTCCTTCCTGATATCGGCTACGCAACGTCGCTAACCATGAAAGTGGGTACTGACGTCCTAACTGAACTGACTGCCCTGGATTGGTAATAATAAAATCAATATCCTGAGATTTTACTACCGCAGCCATTTGCTCCAGCGTATAGGGGTGAAGTTGAAAATGCGCGTTAGGAATACGCGCCGTTAGCCAGTCCATCAGTGGCTGCCAGCGTTCAATTGCCGCGCGGTCTCCGCGCGTCGCCAAGACACCAACATTAATCGTCTCAACCTCAGTCGTCGTCGGCACCTGAGCCAATGCCGAACAACAAAACATCACCATCACAATGCTGATTGTTTTTATATAGCTAACCATATCTACCCTAATTTTCTGCCGTAGACTTGCCTTCATCACACACTTTTAACTGACAGATTAACCGGTTTTAATCTGACTGAGAGAAAAAGTCTGGTCACTTCTTTTGTTTTAGATCAACAAAGCCTGAGACATGTGGGAAACCACAATAGCCACTTATCATCCTGCTGCTGACAATGGTGCCATTCCAACCTCTCACGAGCCATTAACGGGATATCACTATGGATAAAAATAAACGCAAGCTGTTATCCGGCCTCGGATTAATTACTGCCGGAGCCGCTTTAATACCGGTGACTTCCGCTGGCGCAGCGGCACTTTCCCCATCGTCAGATAATGCCAGGAAAGGCATCAGCGGAAAACGTTTCGCCATGGTCATTGATTTACGCAAATGCGTTGGTTGCCAAGCCTGTACCGTTGGCTGCGCCATTGAAAATCAGGCACCGTTAGGTCAGTTTCGTACTACGGTGAAACAGTACCAAGTCACCTTGGATCAAACAACACCAACTCAGGTGAAAGCTTTTATGCTTCCTCGCCTGTGTAACCACTGTGCAGATGCTCCCTGTATTCCGGTCTGCCCAGTACAGGCAACTTATCAACGTGAAGACGGTATCGTTATGGTAGATAACCAACGCTGTGTTGGTTGCGCTTACTGTGTTCAGGCCTGTCCTTATGACGCCAGATTTATCAATCAAGAAACGCTGACGGCCGACAAATGTACCTTCTGTGCTCATCGTCTGGAGGTCGGATTACTCCCGGCCTGCGTAGAAACTTGCGTTGGTGGAGCCAGAGTCATTGGTGATTTAAACAATCCCGACAGCGAAATCAATAAAATACTGAAAAACAATGCCAGTGATATCAAGGTGTTGAAGCCAGAGCAAAAAACGGCACCGCACGTTTTCTATATCGGTATGAGCGATGAGTTTACTTCCCATATTCAGGGGAAAGCCGCCATTCATTCACTGAAAGGAGAAATACAATGACTATCACTGAAGTGTTAGTGCCTGCTCAGGAAGTCGCATGGCTACCGTGGGCAGTACAATATTTTTTCTATATCGGTTCTGCTTACGGCGCAGCCATTCTGTTTGCTCTGGCGCTGTTTTGTCATCGCTCCACTTCTCATACCTTACGCTCAGTCTTGGCGTTGGTTCTGGCAATTTCCGCGCTGGTAGGGCCTCTGGCGCTAACGGCCGAGCTCCATCAGCCCGGAAGAGCCTGGCACTTTTTCGCTCACTTAACACCCAGTTCATGGATGTCACGGGGAGCCGTTCTATTACCCCTATTTTCAGTATTATCCATCCTCACTGCCTGGCTATATCTTCGCCCAGAAATACAGGCGCTGAGCCGACATGCATCCCCGGTAATACGGTTATGCAGTCGTCTGGCCATGGGGAAATGGCAAACCTCTCTCTCAACCATGAAAGTCATTACGCTACTGACAGTTATCTCCGGACTGAGTATCGCCCTGTATACCGGCTCTGAAATTGCAGTCCTTCGCAGCCGCCCGTTGTGGAACCAGTTAACATCCCCCGTTCTCTGGTTTGTTACAGCCTTTCTCGCTACCGGAGGCCTATCTCTGCTGATGCTGGCAACGCTCAAACCGATTCTCCGTCAGGATCTACAGTTTATTCGCCGTACCGTATTACTCAGTGCTTTATTGTCTTGCGTCCTGTTTCCCCTGTGGCTGGTTAATGGCAATGGGCTGGAACTGTTGGACTATAGCGTTTGGCGCTGGCGCACAGGTTTAATGATGCTGTTATTGGTTGCCTGTCTGTTAGTCGGTTGGCACTTTCCTACCGGCAGAAAGTCAATCATCTTGCTAAGCCTGCTTTCTATCGCAACCTGCTGGTACCTGCGCTGGCTGACCATTTTGGATGTACAAACTATTCCGCGCTATGACGCAGGCATGTACCCGAATGCCCTTGCCTGGGGGAGTTCCGGCGTATTAGGTATTATTGGTATGGCGGGCTTATGGCTGGCTCTGGCAGTAATTACCTCCAGCATCATTAATCAAGCAGACAACGCCGCCCTTTCCCCATTAGCTCCGACAGTTCAAGGTGAATATCATGAATAAACATCGTCGTCACTTACTTAAAGCCGGTTTGGCTGTTGGCGGAACCGCTGCATTTGTCGCCGGCTATGGCTCAACAACCAAACATTTAGTGGAAGGCGCGGTTACCGGCTCATCCGGGGAAAAACCGAAGCACGCCCACTTTGGTAACTCACTGGAACCTGAATATCAGATAAATCCTCAGGGAAAATTAGTCAGTAATCCAAATCAACGAGTCAGCCCATCCATGTGTCTGGGATGCTGGACGCTTTGCGGCGTTCGAGTCAGGATTGATAATCAAACAGATAGCATATTGCGTATTTCCGGTAATCCCTATCATCCGCTCTCTCAAGAACATCAGATCCCATTCACCATGCCGCTGCAACAGGCCTATTTGTCTTTGACCGGTGACCATGGCGCGACTGACGGGCGCTCTACCGCCTGCGCACGCGGTAACAGTATGTTGGAACTGCGCAACAGCCCATATCGAATTACTCAGCCACTAAAACGAGTAGGCAAACGTGGCGAAGGCCAGTGGCAAACCATTAGCTATGAACAACTGCTACAAGAGATTATTGAGGGTGGCGATCTGTTTGGCGAGGGCCATGTTGATGGGTTACGCGCCATTCGTGATGTTGAAACGCCGCTGGATAGTCAAAATCCGGAATATGGTCCAAAAGCAAACCAGTTACTGGTCACCAATGCCAGCGATGAAGGTCGTGACGATATTATTAAACGGTTCACCTTCAATAGCTTTGGCACACGTAACTTTAGTAATCATGGGGCTTACTGCGGCTTCTCTTTTCGGGCAGGTTCCGGCGCACTGATGAACGATCTGGACAAGTATGCCCACGTAAAACCCGATATTGAAAACGTTCAATTTGCCCTGTTTATCGGTATGTCCCCCGCACAAGCAGGTAATCCATTCAAACGTCAGGCGCGTCAATTGGCCAGTGCCAGAACTCGCCCAGACTTTGAATATGTGGTGGTATCCCCAGCGTTGCCGGCCTCCTCCAGCCTGTCTGCCGGCGACAACAATCGTTGGTTACCCATCAAACCGGGAACCGATGCAGCTCTGGTGATGGGGATGATCCGCTGGATTATTGAGAATGAACGCTTCAACAAAACCTTCTTATCCCAACCCGGTGAAGCGGCAATGGTGGCGGCGGGAACAGCCCACTGGAGTAACGCCACTCACTTGGTTATCTGTGATGAGCAGCACCCAAGATGCGGTGCTTTCCTGCGTGCCTCACAGATAAACCTCCCTTATAGCGGAGAAGCGTTTTCTGATGGCGATGGCTATGTCATCCTTGATGAGCAAAGCCATCAGCCGGGGCTCAACACACAACCAGCACCCGCTTCTCTGTTCGTCGATACCCAACTGGACACCACTTCTGGCACCGTTAGAGTAAAGTCATCTCTTCAATTGCTTAAAGAAGAAGCCTTGAAATATGACTTGGCCACTTACAGCCGTGAATGTGAGGTTCCTGAAGAAAAAATTGTTGAGTTGGCCAACTGTTTTACCAGCTATGGCACACAGGCAGCGGTCGATACCCATGGTGGAACCATGCACAGCAACGGGTTTTATACCGCCTACGCGATACTGATGCTAAACGCATTAATCGGTAACCTGAATATGAAAGGTGGTGTGATGGCGAAAGCTGGCCGTTATCCCACCGATGGCAAGGGCCCTAAATATAATTTTGCTCAGTTCCCGGGAAAATTGGCGCCGAAAGGCGTATTTATTTCACGTAACAAGTTTAAGTATGAAAACACCAGCGAATACCAGCGTAAAGTCGCCGCGGGACAATCGCCTTATCCTAGTAGAGCACCCTGGTATCCCTTCTCTCAGCCGTTAATGACCGAGCAGCTCAGTGCAGCAATCGATGGATATCCATATCGACTGAAGGCTTGGATCAACCATATGTCCAATCCACTGTATGCCATTCCCGGTCTGAATACCTTGATTGGTGAAAAGCTGAAGGATCCTAAGCAGCTACCGCTAATTATTACCATCGATCCTTTTATCAGTGAAACCGGTGCACTGTCTGACTATATCGTACCAGACAGCGTGACCTATGAAAGCTGGGGCATGGCGGCACCTTGGCACGGCGTTCCTACCAAGGCCACCACCGCTCGTTGGCCGATTGTTAACAGCCTTAATGCCAAAACCGCAGATGGCCGTTCCATCAATATGGAAAACCTGATTATCGATATTGCCAAACGCCTGAACCTAAAAGGATTCGGTGAAAAAGCCATTCAAGATACTCAAGGAAACTGGCACGCCATTAACAGCGCCGAGGATTACTATCTGAGAGCGGCAGCTAATCTGGCATTTATTGACGGTGGTGTGCCTGATGCCAGCGCTGAAGATATCCAACTCTCTGGGCTGGAGCGGCTATTGCCAGAGATGCAGCGGATATTAGCGCCAGATGAACTGCGTAAAGTGGCTTATGTATTAGCTCGGGGCGGACGGTTTGAAGATGCGACAGAAAGCTATCAGGGCGATCGGATGAAGCATCGCTGGAAAAAGCCCTTGGCTATCTGGAATGAAACGCTGGCTACCAGTAGAAACAGCATGTCTGGCAAACGCTACACCGGTTGTCCGACTTGGTATCCACAACAGTTAGCGGATGGTACGCCGTTGCACCAAAGCTATCCGGAAAACGAGTGGCCGTTTATGCTCACCAGCTTCAAGTCTAATATTCACAGTGGCATCTCCCACCTTTCGCCCCGGCTAAACTCAATCAAAGGGCTTAACCCGGTTTATATCCATCCCATTGATGCACAGCGACACGCAATAACTACCGGGGATGATTTCACTATCACTACCCCCAACAACACCATACAGGCAACGGCTATTGTGGTAGAAGGAGTCAGACAGGGAACGCTGGCTATTGAACATGGGTTTGGACATCGAGAGCTTGGTGCCCATGCTCATATCATTGATGAAAAACCACAAACGGCCAGCATTCAACCGATTCAGGGAGTGAATCTCAACGATCTCGGTCTGATCGATGCTAGCCGAGAAGGCAAAGGTATTCTGCTCGATTGGGTGGTCGGTTCTGCGGCAAGGCAAGCATTACCCGCAAAAATTGGCTAGCTGGGCATACTGCCTTAAATAAAACGATACCTTGATTCCAGGCGCTGTTATGGCATTGATTGCCGTAATAGCGCCTGCGGCGTATCAATGTCGAATAGAATGCCCGGGTCGTTCACCGGTACCAAATAAGGCTGCGCCTGAGCAAACAGGTTTTTAGCGCCCTGGTCACCATTCAACGCCATTAATGAATCTCTGAAATCAGCAGCAAACCCCACAGGATGTCCCGGCTGGTCTTGATAGACTGGCCTCACCGCCCTATTGGACTTTAGCGCCTGTACCACCTGTGTATATGTTTCAGGGCGAATAAAAGGCATATCCGCCAGCGTAATTAACCAGCCACGCCACTGCTTTGTTGCTTTAACCCCGGCGGCAATAGAATCACCAATACCCTGACTATCGATACAAATACACTGGCAACCGGACGATTCAGTTATTTGCTGTATTGCCCGGTATTCAGGGCGAGTCACCACGACCACATGACGCATTGTTTGTAGCGTATTTTGCAAAGTATGGGTAAAGACGGACAGTGGACTACCGCTGATACCGGAACAAATCGCCATAAGCTTATTGGCTTCATTCTCGCTATCAACCAAGTGGCGAAAACGCGTTCCTAAACCAGCAGCAACAATAACAGCACCTATTGTCATAACCTGAGTTCCTTTTTATCCCAGCGCACATCATTCTGATTTTATTCAATTCATTCAGCTGTCGGGCTATTACTCTAAAGTATAGTTATTCTCAGGTAATTCAACATAATCAACACAGCGTTTATTGTAAGGAGGGATATAACAACAAGGAAAATAGCAAAAGTAACAGAGTAAGGAGGCCTAAGCCTCCCTGAAGCAATCAAAATGGATAATCGTGATAGCCTAACTGAGCCGAAATATTGCGGGCAGCCTCATGCAACATGTTAATAATTTGCGGCTTATTCTCTTCAGAAAAACGAATCGTTGGCAGAGAAATACTTAATCCAACAAGCACAATACCAAAACGGTCAAATACCGGAACAGCAATACAGCGAAGTCCCTCTTCCTGTTCTTCAATATCTTCCGCATATCCTTGTGCTCGGGTAGCCGCTAATACCGGCATAAATTCTTCAATACTTTGAATCGTATTATTCGTACTGCGGGTAAAAGTTATTTTGCCCAGCGTTTCCTGTACTTCCTGTGGATCGCTCCACGCCATCAATACCTTACCAATGGCGGTACTATGAATCGGATTACGACGCCCAATCCGCGAGTACATACGCAGGTTATACATGGAGTCTATCTTATGGATATAGATGATAGCATCGTCATCCAAAGCACCTAGATGAATCGCTTCTCGGGTATGTTTCGAGATTTCACGCATCTGGATGTTAGCATAGCGAATCAAATCAACGTTCTGTAACGATTTGGCGCCCAGTTCAAATAGCTTTAGCGTAAGAGAGTATTTATCAGTTTCTTCTTCTTGCGTAACATAACCCAATGACTTCATCGTTTGCAGAAAGCGATACACCGTACTTTTAGACATCATGATCTGTTGGGCAAGCTCAGAAATGCCCATTTCACGCTCTTCACCCAACGCATTTAAAATACCAAAAACTTTAAGTACTGATGAAACCGAATCGGGTTGTTTATCTAGATCGTCCACAGCCATTCGGCAGCCACCTTATCTTTAATTATTCGTTTCAGAAAAATTGGAACAGTGTTTTTATTATAAGGTTAAAGAGGAGTTAATGACAATCAGTGATGCTGGTTCACTTAACGTATGGCCATTTGCACAATATTAATAAGTTAATTGCTCAAATTCACTTTTATTATATTGATTAATTAATTGAAATATATTGTTTTTAAATTTAATAAAAAACGCTTTTGCGTCATTATTTTTTAGCCCACAACAAGCCGAGCCTGCTTGCTATTTATCAAACAGATCGTCATATACTGGGATTGTCATACTTCCCTCAGGAAACGTAAAACTTAACGCACGAATATGTCCTGTTAATGAAGCGTGTTTGCTCCTATAGGAAAGAAAGGAATACGCTTTCTTTTGGCAAGAATATAATGATCGGGGCTATCACTTGGGGCAATGACGGTCCATCCTCTGGAAGTATAATAATTAATATTTTCATCCGCCGCCAAATAAACGCTAGGAAAGCCGCTCGCCCTGGCTCTCTCCAGCGCATTTTCAATCAGCATAGTACCAAAACCCAGATTTCTAAAACCGGGTAATACATATAAGCCGGTCAAACAAGGAGAAAACGGATTCGTATCGTAGCCTTTTTCAACCAAATGCACAGAACCCACCGGCCTTCCATCACACAAAGCAACCAGTGAACAAGGGATCTTATTTTTATCCAAATGCCCTTTCAAAAACTCATTGAGTTCAAAATCATCCGTTTTCGGGCCCTGCCAAAACTCCCGATAGCACCAGCCCATAACATCATCAAAATACTGAGGATATTCAGCTAATGAAACAATAAGCTTCCTATACATGACTCTCTCTGACTAATATTCGAAGTGGAGGAATCTTACCGATTAAAAAAATATTTTCACCTGTAAACTGACAGTCTAATTCATTATTTTCCATAAAATTGCGCAAGCACACAATTTTAGCCACATCATGTATATACAAGTCATTACAAATAATTCATTAAATACAGATAACTACCAATTATAAATAAAAATAAACACGGCTTGATCTCCCTCTAAATATCATTTTTAAAAAGATGAAAGATAGCAACTAGCCAAAGACAAATCTAAGATATTATTTATTTAATAATGAACTTTAGTACAGGAAAATAAAGGAAAAGCCTTATCGACTTAGCATTAAAATATGATGGATGATAACCAATCACACGTTAAAAACTGCCAAATCGTAGGCCAATTCCGTCGCCGGAAAAATTTGCTGGCATTCCGCCAACAGACGGTGGCTTTCATTCTGATCATAACGAGCACTGAAATGTGTGATAATCAGCTTTTTAGCGTGGGCGGCTTTCGCTAATTCAGCCGTCTGACAGGTGGTAGAGTGCCCTCGGCTATTCGCCAATTCCGCCATTGCCCCTTCCAGCGTTGCTTCATGCACCATAATATCCACGCCCTGAGCTAAAGCAATGCCGTACTCCGTTGGCGCGGTATCACCAAAAATTGCCAGTGATTTTCCCTGCTGAGGTGGGCCAAGATACTCTTTACCATGAATAATCTGACCATTCTCTAACTCAACGCTTTCTCCCTGCTTGAGACGCTGAAATAGTGGGCCAGGTGGTATGCCGGCAGCAATCAGTTTAGCCGCATCCAATGTGCCGGGTTTATCCGCTTCCTGAATGCGATAACCAAAACTCTCTACGCCATGAGTCAGTGGTAACGCCTGAACGCTAATTTGTTGATCTTTAAACACCTCTCCCGGCTGAATTTCCTCAACCTTTAATGGATAGGTCAAATATGAGCCACTGAGCCGTAGCGTAGTATCAATAAATTCTTTGATACCCTGCGGACCGTATACGGTTAGCGGTTCCTGACTGCCGGACATGGAACGGCTACTGAGTAATCCCGGCAAGCCAAAAATATGGTCGCCGTGTAAATGAGTGATAAAAATCTTTTCCAGACGTCCAAGCCGAATTGAAGTATGCAAAATTTGGTGCTGGGTTCCCTCACCACAGTCAAATAGCCAGAAACTATTACGTTCTGCTAATAAATTGACGGCAATGCTGGTGACATTACGTTCTTTCGTTGGCGTACCCGCCCCAGTACCTAAAAAAATCAGTTCCATAATGCATCACTTCTCTATGTGTTTATTCATCAGCAATATTGCCAATAAAATCCAGTTCGCCAAAGCAGTCTGACAGATAATCTAAAAAGCTTCTTACTGACGGTAATAAACCCCGTCTTGACGGGAAAACCACATGCACCACCGCAGACTTGGGCCGCCAGTTTTCAACAACCGGTACTAATGTACCCGCCATCAGGTCATGATGAACAACCAGTAAGGGCAATTGAACTACCCCAATACCTGCCAACGCCGCTTCACGTAAAGTGACCATATCATCAGTCACCAGACATGGACTATGGTGAATGGCAGCGGTCGCACCATCAGGCCCTTCAAGATGCCAAATATGATCCTGTCGACTCCATCCCCAATCGAGGGTGGGTATCTGGCTTAAATCCCCCGGCAAAATACAACCACCATAGCGGGTGGCCAACTCCGGGCTGGCAACCAGCTGCTGTGGACTGGATGCCAATACTTTCATCACCAGATCGCTGTCTTCCAGCGGAGGAAAACGCACCCGAATGGCCATATCGAAACCTTCTTTTAGCACATCTACCGCCCGATCGGTGCTTTCTAAATGAATTTTCACCTTCGGATACTTCTTCATATATCCCGGTAGCAATTTAGCCACCTGAAAATTCAACATTCCGGTGGCACAGCTAAGACGGATCGAACCCTGTGGTTCGGTACGTGTAATATCGATAGCATCCTGCGCAGCATCAGCCTGCATCAACATCGCCTCACAATGTTGATAATAAATCTGCCCTACCTCTGTCACCACAAACCGTCGAGTAGACCGATTAATCAGTCGTACACCGATACGTTCTTCCAACTGAGCAATATGACGACTCAGCTTGGATTTAGGCATCTTTAATGCGCGGCCCGCCGGAGCAAAACCACCATATTTCACCACTTGAACATAAAAATAGAGGTCATTCAGATCGTACATATCATTGTTCCATTAATAGAACGATTAGTTCATCTTTTCAATCTACCGCATCCATTGTTCTATATCTATAATTTTCACAACTAAACAACAAACCAATAGGTATGTGTTATGAGAAAGATTTCTGGCGTATATGGCGCACCAAAACAGCACTGGGTCGGTGACGGCTTCCCTGTTCGCTCCCTGTTTTCCTATCAAAGCCTGGGGGCAAAAAATATCAGTCCATTCCTGTTGTTGGACTATGCTGGCCCGGCGGAATTTACGCCAACTACCGCCCATCGCGGCGTTGGTCAGCATCCGCATAAAGGATTTGAAACGGTAACACTGGTTTATCAGGGGGAAGTAGAACACCGCGACTCAACGGGAGCGGGTGGCGTTATTGGCCCCGGTGATGTGCAGTGGATGACTGCGGGATCGGGCATTGTTCATCAAGAGTTTCACTCTGACGCCTTTGCTCGCTCAGGAGGTCAACTGCATATGGTTCAACTGTGGGTCAACTTACCGGCCAAAGACAAATCGGCACCAGCTGGGTATCAGTCGATTACCAACCAGCAAATACCGGTCATTAATCTGCCACAGAACGCCGGTACCGTTAGCGTTGTCGCCGGTGAATACCAGCAGACTAAGGGCCAGGCAAAAACCTTTACCGATATTAATATGTGGAATGTGAAGTTAAATGCGGGTGGAAGTACCGCCCTTAATGCCCCTGAAGGCCATAACACCCTGCTCGTGGTCGTTAGCGGTACCGTATTGATTAATGACCAACAGATTGCCCGTGAAGCCGATCTGATCTGCTTCGAAAACCACGGCGGTGAGATAACGCTGGAAGCCAATAATGACGCCATTGTGCTGTTATTAAGCGGCGAGCCGATTAATGAGCCGGTTGTTGGTCATGGCCCATTTGTAATGAATACCAAAGAAGAGATCCTACAAGCAATTGAGGATTTTAATCAGGGAAAAATGGGGATGATTGCCTGATCCCCAAACTCTGGCACAGTTCAGCTAACGAAGCACAATTTTAATCTATTTAACCCAGGAGATTTACCATGTCTTTTACCTATAACCGCCTAAATAAAGATGATGTTGCCGTATTATTTGTCGATCACCAAGCTGGTCTGCTGTCATTAGTACGTGACTTCAGCCCCGATGATTTTAAAAATAACGTATTAGCCTTAGCTGATATTGCCAAATTTTTTAATTTGCCAACCATTCTGACCACCAGCTTTGAAGATGGTCCTAATGGCCCGCTGGTGCCGGAGCTAAAGGAGATGTTTCCTGAAGCACCTTACTTCGCTCGCCCAGGGCAAATTAACGCTTGGGATAACGAAGACTTTGTGAAAGCTATTAAAGCCACCGGTAAAAAGCAGCTGCTGATTGCTGGTGTGGTAACCGAAGTTTGTGTGGCTTTCCCGGCACTTTCCGCACTGGAAGAAGGTTTTGAGGTATTTGTTGTCACCGATGCCTCCGGTACATTTAACTTAACAACCCGCGATGCCGCATGGGATCGCATGTCACAGGCTGGCGCGCAGTTGATGAGTTGGTTCGGTGTTGGTTGTGAATTACATCGTGACTGGCGTAACGATATCGAAGGCTTTGGCGGTATTCTCGGCAAACATCTGCCTGCTTATGCCAACCTGATACAAAGTTTTAGCGTTAAAAAATAAGCCATTTGGCTAAAAGATGAATAACAGCGGGCAATAAAAGCCCGCTGTTATTCACTGACTTAACGCGTTGTACTGTTATACACATCCCAACAAAAGCTGGAACGCGTAGCCGTAGGCGAAACAAACATTCATATAGTGAATGACCGAAGGGTTAAGGGCGAGATCCTAGCTTTCGCTAGGATGACGGCACAGAACGGTTGAAAACATCATCGTCACTCTGGTGAAAAGCGGAATAACGGGTTAGATGGAGTAAGAATACTTAATTGACTGGCATTACCCATGAAAATAACCGTTTTTATCTAACCGGGTAAAATCAGGCAAAAACCTCAGTTAAATGTTGGTGTAAACGCTTAAGGTTATTTTCCACATCCGGACGTTTCATCACATCGGTACACAGGAAAGTCGGCAGCGGCGTCATCCCCAAGAACTGATTAGCCTTATGGAACGGCAAATAAACACCATCTACACCGGCACCTTCAAAGAACTGTTCAGGATCGTCAAACGCTTCCTGAGGGGCATTCCAGGTTACCGATAGCATATACGTTTTACCCTGAATCAATCCTCCTGAACCGTATTTTTTGGCACCATCAGAGCGAGTACGACCATCGCTGGCATATAAACGACCGTGCCCTTCGGTAAACACATCATCAATGTATTTTTTCAGGATCCATGGCGTACCCATCCACCAACCCGGTTGCTGATAAATCACCGTATCCGCCCAAAGATATTTCTCAATCTCTTCTTCAATGTTATAGCCGTGATCGATAATGGTTTCTTGCACCTGATGCCCAGCCTGAACTAAAAAGTCGGCGGCAGCATGGTGTAAGGTCAGATTCAGTTCACCGTTAGAGTGAGCATATTTTTTCATTGCATTGATAATCAGAATATTACTCATAGTTTCACTTTGTTTAATGAATTTAAAACGACAGCCCGCTCCAAATACTTGAAAGTGGCTAGCCCGATGTAATGAAACTATTCTAGCCCTGCTTATTCACCAATAAAATCGCAATAAATACACAATATAATTGACTAAAAATCAACAATTGAGGATAAGCCAAAAAAATAACGGTCAGTGCAATTTTGTACAAAGGGTGACGGAAAATGAATGCTATGGTATTCAGGTAATCAAGACGGCGTTTATGGTATGGGGAACATGACTACTCACAAAGAAAACGTGACTTTCACTCATGTAGAGGATCTTGGTGGTCTGGAGGTTTTACAGGCCCGCTATCATCGTCAAACTTTCTCACGCCACAGCCATGAAAACTTTTGCGTCGGTGTGATTAATGAGGGTGCCCAGAGTTTCTATCGTACCGGCGGAACCCATATCGCCCCGCAGGACAGTATCATTCTGGTCAATGCCGATGATATTCATACCGGCAGAGCCGCTACCGAAAATGGCTGGTCCTATCACGCGATGTATCCATCGGCAGAGCTACTGGCATCCTTATCCAAAGACATGAAGACAACAGCGGGGGCAACCCCCTATTTCCCTGAGGCCGTTGTCTATGATCCCATGCTGGCTCTGGAATTAAGGCAATCCTTTAAACTGCTGTCTATTGCCAATAATAAGTTATTAAAAGAAAGCGTCGTCTTCTCTGCCTTGGCTCGACTGATGATGAAACATGCCAAAACCAAAATAACGCCGCCGGTTCAGATTAATGCACAGAGCCAAGTCCTCAGAGTAAGATCGTTTTTGGACGATTGCCCAGAAGAAAACATATCGTTACTGGAGCTTTCATCACTGGTCTCCCTCAGCCCTTATTATTTATTACGTCAGTTTCAAAAAATGACCGGGCTGCCTCCCCATGCCTATCAGATTCAAGCCCGACTCAGAAAAAGTCGCACGCTGTTAAAACATGGGTGTAGCATATTGGAAACGGCTATGTTGCTCGGCTTTCACGATCAGAGCCATTTTCACCGCCATTTTAAAAAATCGATGGGCATAACCCCCAAAGAGTATGTTAAAAACCTATTGCCAGAATTGGCAAACAGCGCAATTTAAAACAGCAATATCCCCTTGAGGTGAAATAGCCTGAGTTAAGCTACCTTATGTCTCACAAGGGACCGCAGTTATTTTTACGGATAAAACAGAATAGTTATGAGTGAATTAATATCAGAAGACAGAGCGGCTTACCGATGGAGCCGTTTCCTGAAGGGATGCATCGCCATTCTACCGTTGAGCCTTGCCGTACTACCTTGGGGTATCCTCGCCGGCTCAATGGCCATTGAAACTGGTCTGACACCGGCGGAAGGCGTTGGGCTATCGGCCATTGTCTTTGCCGGAGCGACTCAACTGGCAACCATGGGAATGATTAAGGCCGGTGCGGGAATAATGGCGATTATTATTTCGGTCTTTTTTATTTCCTCGCAACATTTGCTGTATAGCCTGTCTTTGCGCGATCGCATTGCACCGCTGCCGTTGAGATGGCGTCTGATATTAGGATTTCTATTAACCGACGAGCTGTTTGCCCTTATCGGTAAACACAGCGCCGCAGAATTTGACCGTTGGTATGCCCTCGGCGTGGGTTTGTTCTTCTACCTGTTTTGGATTGCGGCAACCCTGGCGGGTGTGCTGGCCGCCACTCAAATAGAAGATTTAGGCAGCTATGGGTTAGATTTTTCTATCGCCGCAACGTTTATTGTCATTGTGGTTCCGATGATAAAAAATCTTCCGGTTGTCGTTTGTGTGGCTACCGCGCTTATTCTGTCGGTAGTTCTGGGTTATTTTCACGTCCCCAGCTCATTAATTATTTCAGGCGTTATCGCCATGTTTGCAGGATTAATAACGTCAATGATCGTGGGAGATAAAGAGTGATTTGGTTAACGATATTCATTGTTGCGCTGGTGGTCTTTTTCAACCGCTATGTTTTCCTGGAACCTAATTTGCCTATCCGATTAAGTCCAGCGATTAAAAAACTGCTGAGTTTCTCTATTCCTGCCATTCTAACGGCTATTTGTGGGCCGATAATCTTTCTGCAAGAAGAAGGGGGATTACGGGATCTGCCATTAAATCCCTATATTGTTGGTGCCATTATTTCAGTATTACTGGCAATGTTTATCAGAAACACACTGGTTTCAGTGATTCTTAGCTTAGCCATCTTTATGCTACTCAAACAGTTTATTCTGATTTCTTAGCTATAACCTAAATACTGTCCTCTGAACGTTCTGACGCCTGAAGAAAAAAATTCTTCAGGCGTCAGACGCTTATGCAGCCGCAATTTGCTGGTTTAGCATACGAATTTGCTTCATTAACAAAAACACCACCGGGATCATTAATACAATCGCCGATATTGGCATCGCCAACCAAATACCGTTGATATCCAGATAATGTGGCAGAATAAACAGGAACGGTAGCTGAATCACCATATTACAGATGGTAATAATCAGTGCCTTATGCCCCTCGCCAATCGACTGGAAGAAAGCCTCAGCCACCACAAAGAATCCTTGAATAAACAGGACAAAGAGTGAGATTCGAATAGCGTGGACAATCGCCTGACGCAGGCTTTCATTATCACCGGCAAAAAAGCCAGCAAACAGCGACGGAAATAGCAGTAATGCCGCAGTGAATATCACACCACCACCAACGCTGAAAGACATGGCCAGTTTGAGTACCTGTTTTGCCGCCACAATGTTCTTCTCACCGTAAAACCGACTAACGATGGGTTGCATACCGTGGGCCAGGCCTTCTGATAATAAATAATAGAATGTCAGCAAATACCCCGTTACCGCATAGGCTGCCACTTCAATCGGCCCGCCATAACGTAAAAACATAAAGTTATAGGCAATAATCGTCGCACCAAGATACAGATACATAAATAAGCTGGAGGAACCATTCTTACAAATATTCCAGCTAAGGTCCGAACGAAACTTAAAGTGCTGACGACGCAGCCTAACCGGACTACGCTTGCTAAAAATATAAAATAGCGCCAATACCATGGCGGTGCTTTCCGCAATCACCGTTGCCAACGCAGCACCAACCAGCTCCATTCTAAAATGCACGATAAATACATAATCCAGAGCAATATTCATCAGGGCACCAATCACCATAAAGGTGGTTGCCAGACGAGGTGCATTAAGATTACGCATCAGATAAGGCGCGGCAATACTGCCTAACACCAGTGGAGTAGAAAACGCGATGACCTTCAAAAAGTCATATCCGTATTCCAGCGCTTTACCCGTTGCGCCCTGAAACTCCAGAATTTGATATCCGGCGAAATACAAAATGGCGCTAAGTAAAAGGCTCGGTAGCATCACTAATAACGGCAGTTGCCCAATATAAGCCGAAGCTTTATCCCGCTCCCCCGCCCCACGAGATAGCGAAACATGACTACCGATACCAATACCGATCATCAAACCAACGGCCAACATGACGCCAACCAACGGCCAGGCCAAATTAATCGCAGCTAAACCATCGCTACCAATATAGCGCCCAACAAAAATACCCGCGATTATCTGATAGGTTCCGCTGACCAGCATCGCGATAAGAGCAGGGATAGCATAACGGGCGAAGAGCGCCCCTATACGCTTGTCTTGCATAAAATATCCTGAATATATTGAATAAGTTTGTGTAAAAAAATCAGCCAATGACCATAAAAAGCGTTAACCAATAACTTTTAGCAGCTACCAGTCGTCAACGGCCTTCACACCCAATTCACAGCGGATGCTGTTTTTTAGCAGATCTGCCGATGAAATCGGCTGCATAATGGATGAATCAATATCAGAGATCGACGTAGCGCCAAAACTCACTGACATTAATCGCCAGGCTTTAATTGAAATATCTTCCCGCTGGGTATCCGGTTGGAAATGACCCGTTAGGCACCCTTGTTCGATGATCCGTACCGCTTCTTGATGTAGGACTTTCAATGAATCGCTATACACTTGCCCCAGCTGTTTATCCCGCACTGCTTCAGCCCATGCATCGTTCCATAGCTGGCTAACGGGATCTTCCGGGGTAGTCTCAGAATAGTCCAACAGATGAAACAGCTGATCTGGTGGTGTCATGCCGGTAATTTTCTCGCATACGGCCTGATGAGATTGCAGAGTAAACTGGCGGAATACTTCCTGTCTTAATTCAACCGTTGAGGCGAAGTGATGGTGAATTATCCCCGTTGCAGCACCTAATTCGGCGCTCACTTTACGGGTAGTAATATTCATTAGTCCTTCTTTGAGCGCGACCTTAATCGCCGCTTCGAGAATGGCAGCGCGGCGTTCATCTTTCGCCATATAGGACATAATACACCTGAGTTCGGAATTAAAACGAAGTTGATCATACGTTCAACTTGAACATCTGTCCATAATTTTTCAGATACCAGAGAAACAACAATCCAAGACGCTTTACCAATAAAAAAGCCACCATTAAAAGAGGGTGGCTTTTTTGTTTATCAATCAGTCAGTAGCTAAGCAATGTGTGACTTGCCAATCATTTCAACTTCATAAGCGCGGGCTTTGTCTTTATCAAACTGTCTTTCCCACTTGGCAATCACCAGCACCGCTAACGCATTACCAACCACGTTTAAAGCTGTACGAGCCATATCCATAATGCGGTCAACACCAGCAATAAACATCAGGCCATCAAGTGGAATGCCCACACTGCCCAAGGTTGCCAACAGAACGACAAATGAAACGCCCGGTACGCCAGCGATACCTTTCGAGGTCACCATCAGGGTTAATACCAGTGTGATCTCCTGCATTAACGACAACTCAATGCCGTATAGCTGAGCAATAAAGATGGCAGCAATACTCTGATACAGGGTTGAACCGTCAAGGTTAAAGGAATAACCGGTTGGTACCACAAAACCAGTGATGGCTTTAGGTGCACCATAGGCTTCCATTTTCTCGATAATTCTTGGTAACACTGTTTCAGAACTTGATGTTGAATAGGCCAAAATCAGTTCGTCTTTCAGAATGCGAATTAACGTCCAAATACGCAATCCACAAATGCGAGCGACCGTACCTAACACCACTAATCCGAAGAATAGAATCGCGGCATAAACCAAGACCACGAGTTTCACCAATGGAATCAGGGAAGAGAAACCAAAAT
Source organism: Pragia fontium DSM 5563 = ATCC 49100 (assembly GCF_900112475.1). Taxonomy (GTDB): domain Bacteria; phylum Pseudomonadota; class Gammaproteobacteria; order Enterobacterales; family Enterobacteriaceae; genus Pragia; species Pragia fontium. The sequence continues at coordinate 81,221 of NZ_FOLW01000012.1, forward strand.
TTGCTACGGTAACAGAAATCAGTGCAAACACGCCCACCGGCGCATAACGCATGATCATATGGGTCACTCTAAACATGGTTTCAGACATCGATCTGAACACGTTCAGTAACGGCGCACGGGTCTCTTTAGGCAAGGATGACAATCCTAAGCCAAACAAAACTGAGAAGAAGATAATCGGGAGCATCTCGCCTTTGGCCAGCGCTTGGAATATATTCGTCGGAATTAACGACATAAGAGTGATAACTAGGCTATGAGCGCCACTCTGCACTTCTGCCGTTGTTGCTTTATATTGAGATATGTCCACCTTATGTAGTTGGGACATATCGATACCGTGACCGGGTTGAAAAACATTAGCCGCCACTAAACCAATAACGATGGCTATAGTAGTGATAACTTCAAAATAAATAATGGTTTTCAATCCGATGCGGCCTAACTTCTTGGCATCGCCAACCCCTGCAATACCAACCACCAGCGTTGATACAACAATAGGCACAACAATCATCTTAATTAAACGGATAAAAATGTCGCCAGCAGGCTTGAAGAAATTCGCCACTAACCAATCGGTTGAGGTTCCTCCATGCATGATCGAACCAACAATCACCCCGAGAACCAGAGCAATCAGAATCTGCCAAGCTAAACTTACTTTAAAACCTTTCATATAAAACATCCTTCAATCTCGTTAAACGCCTGTTTGCAGGCTCACCTTAAGGTAAGGTGTTATCATTATTTTTATGCGGGGTTCAGGAACTTAAACTTCGCCGCCAAATGGTCCACTCCCCTTTTTCTTACTATTGAAAATAATCGGTAAAGATCTCCGGCGCTCTTTTTAGCATCTTATGCATGAAAATTACATTTTTCTTTACATAATCACTGCAATTCAGACGAATTCACTAGTGAAAACCGTACAAGATAGCTATCTGGGCAGTAGAAACACACCGAGAATATTCGGATGTTGGCGAGTTGCTACCGGCATGATTAACCCATCATTAAATTACATATAATTAATTGATTAATAACAATTAAAATTAAATTAAAGTGGACTGAAAGCGACTAAAAAACCTGACGACATCTGGCTAATAAGAAAGCAATAAGTTCTTATATTGGTCACTCTGACTATTTTAATCACCCAGATGTGTAAAAATGCGATAAAAAGGCACAATAAAGTATGGGTTTTACCCAATTCAACATATAGGTCGTTTAATTCCTATCCATTTGTATATCAGCGCTATACTCAATTTAACCAAGCAATTAACACAAATGAATGATAATCCATCTTCTGAAAGAATGGGGAGGGTTATCATCAGGTCATTCAGAATAAATAATCGTATTTATTAAAAAAACCTTTTGATTAATTAAGTTATTAATAAATTAACTTACCACACATCACGATCATCTATAACGAAGCGTGATCTTCCGCGCAAAAAACGAACATAAGATGTGCGCAAAGTTTAAATAACAACTAGATTACATAATATTAACAAATATAAAGAGGGACAATAATGAGCACTGTTCATAAGCATCCCGTTCCTGCTGCTATAGCAGAAAACGCACTGATAAATAAACAACAATACCAAGCGATGTATCAGCAATCGGTGCAAAATCCCGATGAATTCTGGGCTGAACAGGGAAAAATTGTTGATTGGATCAAACCTTATACCAAAGTTAAAAATACTTCATTTGCACCGGGCAATATTGATATCCGTTGGTTTGAAGATGGTACGCTTAACTTATCGGCTAACTGTCTGGATCGCCATTTAGTAACTCGAGGGGAGCAAACCGCCATCATTTGGGAGAGTGATGATGGTTCTGAAACGCAAAAAATCACCTATCGCCAACTCCATCAGCGAGTCTGTAAATTTGCCAATGTTCTGAAATCGCTGGGGTTACAACGGGGCGATGTCGTCGCTATTTATATGCCGATGGTTCCCGAAACCGCCATCGCGATGCTGGCCTGCGCGCGTATTGGATTAATCCATTCGGTGATCTTTGCCGGCTTTTCTCCGGAAGCCATATCCGGACGTATTATCGATTCCAATGCACGGCTACTCATTACCGCAGATGAAGGTCTGCGTGCGAATAAGACCATTCCTTTAAAGAAAAACATTGATGATGCGCTATCCAATCCCAATGTGAAGAGCATAGAACACACCATTGTCTTTAAAAGAACCGGTAACACCATTAATTGGAAAGTCGGGCACGATTTGTGGTGGCATGAGTTGGAAGATCTGGCGAGCGATGATTGCCCACCAGTAGAATTACCGGCAGAAAATCCATTGTTTATTCTTTATACCTCCGGTTCAACCGGCAAGCCAAAAGGCGTGCTGCATACCACTGGCGGCTATCTGGTTTATGCCTCTCTCACCTTTAAATACACGTTTGATTACCACGATGGCGAAATTTACTGGTGTACCGCCGATATGGGCTGGGTAACCGGCCATAGTTATGCGCTGTACGGCCCACTAAGCAATGGGGCCACGACGCTATTGTTTGAAGGCTTATTGACTTATCCGGGCCCTAATCGCATGTCTCAAGTTGTGGACAAGCATCAAGTTAATATTCTTTATACCGCGCCGACGGCCATCCGTTCTCTAATGGCGCAGGGCGATCTGGCCATCGCCGATACCAAACGGAGTTCATTAAGAATTATGGGCACCGTTGGCGAGCCCATAAATCCTGAAGCCTGGGAATGGTATTACTACACCATCGGTAATGGAAAATGCCCAATTGTTGATACCTGGTGGCAAACGGAAACTGGCGGTTTTATGTTAACCCCGCTACCCGGAGCCACCGAGCTTAAAGCTGGATCAGCAACTCTACCGTTCTTCGGTGTTCAGCCTGCTTTAGTGGATAACGATGGCAATATACTTACCGATACCTGTGAGGGTAATCTGGTGATTACCGACTCTTGGCCGGGACAGGCTCGCACCCTTTATGGCGACCACGAGCGGTTTGAACAAACCTATTTTTCATCGTTTAAAGGTACCTATTTCAGCGGTGACGGCGCCCGCCGTGATGAAGATGGCTATTACTGGATTACCGGACGAGTTGATGATGTGCTCAACGTATCAGGCCATCGTCTGGGTACTGCTGAGATTGAATCCGCTCTGGTAGCCCATCCACAAATTGCTGAAGCCGCCGTGGTTGGTATTCCCCATTACATTAAAGGGCAGGCTATCTACGCCTATATCACGTTGAACAATGGCGTCGAACCCAATGATGAACTCTACGATAACGTCATCAAGTGGGTGCGTAAAGAAATCGGCCCTATTGCCACCCCGGATATTCTGCACTGGACCCAAACGCTGCCAAAAACACGTTCAGGAAAAATCATGCGCCGTATTCTGCGGAAAATCGCCGAAGGCGATACCAGTAACCTGGGTGACATCTCAACCCTTGCCGACCCTAGCGTCGTAGAAAAATTGCTGCAGGAAAAGGAGTTAATGAAAGTCGCCTCATAGACTACGCCGCTTCGCGCGGCGATATTCAATCGATATCTCACAGGAGACGCTCTGATGAATGAACACATTTATCAACGGATTGAAAGTAACCCGCGCTTCAAAGACTTGGTGCGCAAACGAGATAGATTCGCTTGGTCGCTCTCGTTTATCACACTGGCACTCTATGTAGGTTTTATCCTACTGATCGCCTTTGAACCTCAGTGGCTGGGCACCCCCATTGCAGAAGGGACCAGTATCACCCGGGGGATCCCCGTGGGCATCGGCCTGATTATTACTTCATTTTTATTGACCGGAATTTATGTCTACCGCGCCAATAGAGAGTTTGATGAAATTAATGCCAAAATACTCGATGAGGCACACCAATGAAAATGCGCCCTCTCTCTCTATTACCCCTATTAGCTATATCACCAATGGTTTTTGCTGAAGGTATCAGCGGCGAGGTGAAGCGCCAACCGCTTAATATCGAAGCTATCATTATGTTTGTTCTGTTTGTCGGGGCAACGCTCTACATTACTTATTGGGCTTCCAAGCGCACCCGTTCTCGCTCTGACTACTATACGGCAGGAGGTAAGATTACCGGTCTACAAAATGGGCTGGCCATCGCCGGTGATTTTATGTCCGCCGCCTCCTTCCTCGGCATCTCAGCTTTGGTTTACACATCCGGCTATGACGGTCTGATCTATTCCATTGGCTTTCTGATTGGTTGGCCAATCATTCTGTTTCTGATTGCCGAACGCCTACGTAATCTAGGCAAATATACCTTTGCCGATGTCGCCTCCTACCGTTTAAAACAGAAGGAAATCCGCACCCTATCCGCTTGTGGCTCGCTGGTGGTGGTTGCTCTATATTTGATTGCCCAAATGGTTGGAGCCGGTAAGTTAATTCAGCTGCTATTCGGCCTGAACTACCATGTCGCGGTGGTGCTAGTCGGTATCTTGATGGTGCTGTACGTCCTGTTTGGCGGTATGTTAGCCACCACGTGGGTACAAATTATCAAAGCCGTATTGCTACTGGCTGGCGCCAGCTTTATGGCTATCATGGTTATGAAGTCCGTAAACTTCAATTTCAATGAACTGTTTGTGCAGGCGATCAAAACCAGCCCTAAAGGGGTGGCTATTATGAGTCCAGGTGGATTAGTTTCCGATCCAATCTCCGCCCTTTCTCTTGGTCTGGCCTTAATGTTCGGTACGGCTGGATTACCGCATATTCTTATGCGTTTCTTTACCGTCAGTGATGCGAAGGAAGCGCGTAAAAGCGTATTCTACGCTACCGGTTTCATCGGCTACTTCTATATTCTGACCTTTATCATTGGATTTGGCGCCATCTTTCTGGTGGGCGGAAACCCGATATTTAAAGATGCTGCCGGCGCGCTAATTGGTGGAAATAATATGGCTGCCGTGCATCTTGCTGATGCGGTTGGCGGTAGTTTCTTCCTCGGCTTTATCTCTGCCGTTGCCTTTGCCACCATACTGGCAGTGGTGGCTGGTTTAACCTTAGCGGGTGCATCCGCCGTTTCCCACGACCTGTATGCTAATGTGATTAAACAGGGCAAGGCCACCGAACGCGATGAGCTCAAGGTCTCTAAAGTCACAACGATTGTCTTAGGATTTGTGGCTATCGGGCTGGGAATTCTATTTGAAAAGCAGAATATCGCTTTCATGGTAGGTTTGGCATTCTCTATCGCTGCCAGCTGTAACTTCCCCATTATTATACTATCTATGTACTGGCGTAGATTAACCACCCGGGGAGCCATGATTGGCGGCTGGTTGGGATTGATCAGCGCGGTAACCATGATGATCCTTGGACCAACCATTTGGGTGCAGATCCTTGGACATGCTAAACCGATTTACCCTTATGAATATCCGGCACTATTTTCGATGACCATTGCATTCTTTGGGACTTGGTTCTTCTCCATCACTGATTCATCACAAAGTGCGATACAAGAACGACAACTTTTCTATCCGCAGTTTATCCGTTCACAAACTGGTTATGGCGCATCGGAAAGCGTATCTCATTAGCCTTGATTCATGTCATTAAAGGCGCTAAAGCGCCTTTAATTTTTTCATATCACTACTTAACCGCTGACCAAGGATTATCTGCCAACAGGAATGCCTTTAATCGATCTTTTTGCGGATGTTGCTGTAGCCATTCACGTAGATCTTTAACTTTGTCATAGTCTTCCTGACCAAACTGACTCAGATACATTTCATCAAACTGCGCCTGAGTATGGGCTTCCCGAATCTGCCTCTGCCATACATCGGTAAAAATAGCATTTAATTTGTCGGCCAGACCATGGGCGTTTAACAGCTCCCATTCACCTTTATCCAACCAAATACCGTTTACTTTCGGGCTTAAATCCAAACGATGTTCAGTATCTTTAGATATGCGGAATTTAAGCATCAGTGAACCAGTAACCGGACAGAGTAACGCTGATTTGGTTTCCTCACTTTTAACAACCACATCATTCGGCAATTCAGCAGACTCTGGTAACTGCCCTTTGTATCTTAGATAGTCTTCTAATATCAGCCAGTTTCCACCACAAGCATTACAGGTATGAACTGGTATCAGATTATCCAAACGAGTCGGTTGTAACACGCCAGTTTTACATTTTGGACATTGCATTAATTATCTCTCTTTCCTTGAAAGCAACTCTTTGAAAATAACATCTGCTTAAAGTGCAACAGAATTGCAATTACAGATATTAAAGTAGTAATAAAGTGCATCAAATAATATCAAAATATAAATATTATCAGCATAAAAAATCGTAATATTGAATAAAATATCATCTGAATGATGAATAATCAAACATCAATTTCATGAAATACGAAAAAATATTGTTTATTATCAATATATTAAAATTAAATTCTAATTCAATAATTAATGTAACAGTTTTTTTGTGATCTAATCCGCATATTTAAATAATATTCAGCAGCTAGTTACACTCTGGTTAGGCCACCATAATGGACTATATTCACAATAAGCATGCCCCAAACCAGTATGTATATTTATATTTTTAAGGAAACTGCATTATGTTTAAAAGATTATCTGCCGAATTCTTCGGTACTTTTTGGTTGGTTTTTGGTGGTTGCGGCAGCGCAGTTCTGGCGGCTGCATTTCCGGGCTTAGGCATCGGTTTTGCCGGTGTTGCTCTTGCATTCGGTCTGACTGTATTAACAATGGCTTATGCTGTTGGTCACATTTCTGGCGGCCATTTTAATCCAGCGGTTACTCTTGGCCTGTTTGCCGGTGGTCGTTTCCCAGCAAAAGACGTTGTTCCTTACATTATCGCTCAGGTTATTGGTGCCATTGCTGCCGCAGCGGTATTATGGGTTATTGCCGACGGTAAAGCAGGTTTTGATGCCAGCGCCAGCGGTTTTGCCTCTAACGGATACGGTGAACATTCTCCGGGTGGATTCTCTTTACAGGCCGCTATCGTTGCTGAGTTGGTATTAACTGCCTTCTTCCTAATCATTATTCATGGTGCAACAGATAAACGCGCTCCAGCGGGTTTCGCGCCTTTGGCTATCGGTCTTGGCCTGACGCTAATTCACTTAATCAGCATTCCTGTTACCAATACCTCAGTTAACCCAGCACGTAGTACTGGTGTAGCTATTTTCCAAGGTGGTTGGGCACTTGAGCAGTTATGGATGTTCTGGCTGGTTCCATTAATCGGCGGTGTTATCGGTGGTTTAATCTATCGTTTCCTGCTGGAAAGTAAGAAAGCTGACTAATATCGATCTGTATAGCGCCTGTTGTTTATCATGGCAGGCGCTATATCCTTATTTAATTACCGCTATTTCGCATCACCTTCTTAAGCCAAATATTTATCTCTTTAGCAACCTCTGACATTTGGCTATTTCCTTCTTTATCCTGCAAAACATGATCCAATTCGGGATAAAACAGGTAATCGATATTATTTTTGCCTGCTCCCTGTAATATCTCTATCATTTGACTAACTTTTTTTGGTGGTACCGAGGTATCCTTTCCACCCTGAATAATTAAAACCGGTGATGTTACTGAACTCAGTACTACCTGCTGATCGACGCTTAACACACTACGCCACCAACCATACCCATGATTGCTCATTTCCAGTTCGAAAGGCTTAGCGGATAGAATATATTTCACCATTTCTCCGAAATTGGCCGCATCTTCCTTAACTTTTGAGGGATTATCAGTATCAACTGACATACTGTGCAAGACATCATCCTTAAACCAACGTCCACCGCCACTAAATGACACGGTAGCATCAATGTAATCCACTTTTGAAGCCAGTATATTAGCCACCACTGCCCCTTCACTTCCTCCTAATACAATAACGCTACCGTAATGATATTTATCTCTACTAACATCCATAACCTGCTTTATATCCGTAACCCGCTGTTCTAGATTATCCCTCTGCATGTATTGTTTAGGGCAATCCTCACGCTCAACGGAATCGCTATATACCAGCGTTGAATCAATCCCATATTTTTCTACCGTAAGTACATCAGCCTGAGGCCATACATACTTCAACTGATTTTTAATCAAGCGATTTTTAGACACGCTATTGCAGTCAGAACCTTGAATAATGACGAGTAATACGGGAGATTTATCGGACGTAGAATTACGTTCCAGATAGTAAGTGATAGCGGAGCCATCTTCTCTGTTTAATAATTCGGCAGAAAAAGAGCTTAACGGTAGAAGTAATGATATTGAAAACAGCAGTCTAAGAATCATTTGCCTATCCTTATGCACATCAATAGTAAAGATTAGACAATCAGTATGTAGTGGTCAACAAAAATTAGCCACAGTTTTAGAGTTTTCCCAGAACAATCGCTCTGATTCATTGGGTGTTAATCCACCATTATATTGGTGGGGTCTGAGCTGGCTGTAATAACCAATGATGTAATTCGTTATGGCCATATTTGCTTCACTAAAATTAGCGTATCCACAGTTGGGTACCCATTCTGATTTCAGACTGCGAAAAAATCGTTCCATCGGGCTGTTGTCCCAGCAATTCCCTCGCCGACTCATACTTTGTTTTATCCGATAACGCCACAGTAACCGTCTGAATTCCCTACTGGTATAGTGACTTCCCTGGTCAGAATGATACATAACGCCAGCCGGCTTCCTCCGAGATTCCCAGGCCATCGTTAATGCTTTTCCTGTCAGTACTGAGTCTGGAGAAAACGACATCGCCCAGCCTATTGGCTTGCGGGAAAATAAATCCAAAACAACCGCCAGATAAGCCCAGCGTTTACCCGTCCAGATGTATGTCACGTCACCACACCAGGTCTGATTGGGCTCAGTCACTGCAAACTGTCGGTCCAGATGATTAGGGATATCTACACGCTCTTTTGTGGCTTTCCTGCAACGATACTTCGGTTGCTGGCAACTAACAATATTAAGCTCTTTCATTAGCTTACTGGCTCGCCAACGGCTCAACGGAACACCTCTTCCGCTGACCATATCGGCAATGCTTCGGGCTCCCGCAGAGCCATTGCTGGCATGATGAACTTCACGAACCAGGCTTAGTATAACGATGTGTTTTGCATCAGGTTTCTGCGGTCGGCTTATCCAGTACCGATAGCTACTGCGATGGATCCCGAACACATTGCAAATGAAAGCAACAGGAAACCGCGTCCTGAGTCTCTCAACTAACGAGAATTGTTCAGGGAGTCTGACATCAAGAGCGCGGTAGCCTTTTTTAATATATCGTTTTCCATTTCAATACGTTGTAGGCGTTTTTCTAATTCCCGAATGCGAAGTTGCTCAGGTGTCATCGGAGAGGCTTTCGGGGATTTCCCTGCGCGTTCTTCTTTAAGTTGGCGAACCCATTTATCCATTGTAGATTTACCGACATTCATTGCCGTAGCCGCTGCGGTAACGGTGTAGTGTTGGTCGAGAACTAACTGAGCAGCCTCAAGTCTGAACTCTGGGCTGAAATTACGTCTGCTATTTCTGATCATTGTGTCACCTGTTTTGACTATGAGGCGATGATATCACCTCTATTCAGGTGGCCAAATTAACTATGCCACTACAGTATCGGTAAAGTATCCGTTTAGCTAGGAACACGCTGGTAGTGAGCCCGATGAGATTCGGGCCTAACCGAAAATACGCGGGTATTAAGCCTGGCGAGCTTCGGGCCTAGCCGCGCTACGGGCACTCCGGCAGCTAAAGCTGCTACGACCCCCACGCCCGTCTCTCCCTCAGATT
>NZ_FOLW01000025.1 GCF_900112475.1 Pragia fontium DSM 5563 = ATCC 49100
GCTTTTAGTCAATTGTCCACTTCTGCCGATGAAGCCCGCTATGAAATCACTTTATCCCCACGACTGGCGCTGCTGGATAACACCCTGAACAGTGCCATCTACCAGAACCAAACCATCCCTCAGGTGGTAGAAGCGGTACTGCGAAATCATGAACTAACCGGCGTAGACTTTCGCTTTGAGCTCAATGAAAGCTATCCAACTAAAGAGTACATTACTCAGTGGCAGGAGAGCGATTTAGCCTTTATTCGCCGTCTGCTGGCGGACAGCGGTATCTGGTTTCGTTTTGAAAGCCATGCCAAACACAGTTGCGATGTGGTGGTGTTTGGCGATTCAGAACAGCAATATCAGGACGGCCCGACCGCCAGCTATCGTCAGCCATCGGGCAATAACGATAACGGTATCGAGTCGGTATGGGAGATGTCGATTTCCCGCAAGACCGTGCCACAAAGCGTATTAACTCAAGATTATAACTACCGTAACGCCCAGACCGGAATGAAGTCCGAGGTCAACGGTGCCCAGAAAGATAACACCACCCGCGGTCGTCAGTATCTTTACGGCGAGCACTACCGGGATAAAGGCGAGGTTGTTGGCAGCGGCAATGCTCAGGATGACCTGTTAAGCCAGTTTAGTAATATGCTACCGGGCGGTCTGGGGGATATTCCCGGCGTCAGCCAGCTCAGTGGCATTGCCGGTTCCGTGGGGGGCGCGGTAGGTGGTGTGACTGGTGATATTGGTTCAACGGTCAGTTCTGCTGCCAGTTCCGTGGGTTCAGCGGTTAGCGGCGCGGCACAGCATGTTGCGGGGCAGGCCAAAGGGGCGATAGATAGCGTCAGTGGTTCGCTGGGAGGATTAGCGGATAAAGGTGGCGAACTGCTTAATAGTTTAACCGGCGCGGGTGAAAACGGTAGCGGATCCGGTGCCGCAGAACCCGATGGGGTTGGTCAAGGGGCTTGGTATGCTCGCTTGCGTCATCAGCGTTTTATGACCGAGCAAATCACTATTCGCGGTAAAACCACTTTATCTCATCTGGCACCAGGCCAGATATTAACCGTGACCGGCTCACCGATAAATGAAGCGGGCAGCGGTATTCTGATTGTTTCGGTGGAAAGTGCCGGTGACCGTCAGCAGGCCTATGTCATTAGCTTTACCGGTATTCCTTACGATGTATTACGTCCTTATCGCCCGGAACGTTTAGCCTGGCCAACCATTAGCGGTACTTTACCTGCTCGGGTGACCAGCCCGGATAATGACACCTACGGCTATCTGGATGTGCAGGGGCGTTATCGGGTGAAGATGGACTTCGACCTGAACGACTCATGGCGTAAAGGGGAAGAAAGCCTGTGGATGCGGCTGGCTAAGCCGTACGCCGGTGAAACCTACGGTATGCACTTTCCGTTAATCGACGGTACTGAAGTGGCCATCGCCTTTACTGAAGGGAATCCAGATCGGCCGTATATCGCCCATGGTATGCACGATTCACGTCATCCGGATTTAGTCACTGCTGTTAACCATAAGCGCAACGTTATCCGCACCCCGGCCAATAACAAGCTGCGGATGGATGACGAACGCGGCAAAGAACATATCAAAGTCGCCACCGAATACGGTAAAACCCAGCTTAATCTTGGTCATTTGGTGGACGGCGAGCGTAAGCAGCGTGGGGAAGGATTTGAGCTGCGCAGCGATGAATGGGGCGCAATTCGGGCGGATAAAGGGCTGTTTATCAGTGCTGATGGGCAACCTACGGCACAGGGCGAGGTGCGCGAGATGGCACCGGCGATGGAACAACTGGCCGCCGCCCACGCCCGAATGCAGGGGTTGAGCCATGCGGCAGAACAGGCACAAGCGCTGGTGGCCGAAATTGAGGCGCAGAAAACGTTGATAGAGCAGCGGCTAAAGGATTTAACCGCCAGCGTCATTTTGGCCAGCGCGCCGGACGGCATCGGTATTGCCAGCGGTGAGGATATGCAGTTGGCGGCATCGCGTAATGTCTATCTTACCGCCGGTAGCAACGCCGATATCGGCGTGGGTAAAAAGCTGACGATAGCGGCAGGGGATGCCATTAGTCTGTTTGCCCACCAGTCAGGGATGAAGCTGTTTGCGAATCAGGGCAAAGTCGAAGTGCAGGCGCAGAATGATGCCATGCAGCTGGCGGCCAAGCAGGATCTGGAGATTACCAGCGTGGATGGCAAGGTGATTATCAGTGCTAAAAATGAGCTGGTGCTGAACTGCGGCGGGGGGTATATCAAGTTAAAAGAGGGTGGGATTGAATTGGGTTGTCCGAAGAATGTGGTGGTGAAGTCGGTTGCGTTGCAGAAGATGGGAGCGGCAAGTTTAGATACGGTTGTTGAGCTACCTGAAGGGTGTCAACCATCGCAGGAAAGTTCTTCTCAGGGGCAAAGTGCTGCTGTTGAGCTTTGATTTAAACTTATACAATTTTGAAACTCGCAGATGAAAACAACAACAATAATTAAAACTAAATTCCAACAACCAGGAATCAATGATCAAGCTTTAGTCATAACGAAGGCATTGAAAGCGCATTTTGCCAGACATTCTAACCAGTGCTATCTCTTGTTGGACCCTTTTTTACGTAATTTTATTGATGATGATTTGATTTATGAACGTATAGAGAATAAGGCTATCACTGATGTATTAATACCCCATGCATCAGTGGATAAAACAAGAGTACCTTTTATTATATCGCTGGATTTAAATAAGCCAGAGGATAACGAGCTTCTTTTCCATTCAGTTTATGAATCATTATTTGAAACACACCCTAAACGTATCGCAATGGGGGAAGGTCGGCGATTTTGTGGTTGGCTATCAGCATCCACAGCAACTAAATTAACAGATTTATCCTTATATATGGGACGTGTAGCGATTCAACGTTTATCTGAGGATAAAACGATTTTATTACGTTTATATGATCCTGCGGTAATGATACAACTTTGGTTCTTGTTATCAGAGGTTCAAAGACGAATTTTATTTGGCTTGGTGGATGATTGGTCAATCATTACTGGTGAGGGTGAGCTTTATACTTTTCCTGCATCGGAAGCCACTTTATTTGGTGCGCATTCTTTAGGTTTATCGCCGGAACAATATAAAAAAATTAGTTGGATAGGGGCGATTAACCGAGGTCTATGCTTTTATCGTCAGTTAGATAATCGTCCATGGATTAGCGATCTTCAGGTTCAAAAAATATTATTTCCACTGTTTGAAAGAACACAGCATTACTCTTTCAATTCATATGATGACATTAATGATTTAGCGATTAAGGCATTAACGGTTCATCCTTATTTTGATAAACATCCGTTATTGGCGTTGCGCGTTACGGGAATGCCTTCGCCAGTACGTTATCGTGACTTGATACATGGCATAACGCAGCCAGAATGGACGATGATTCAAAATGATTGTATTGCCAGCTATGGCTCGCTGTCAGACTTATTGATGAAGAATTGATTAAAGGGATATTAAGATGAGTCAAGATAAAGGTTTTGTATGTGATTGCCAGACGAGAGGATTGGCGATTTTACCCGTTCGCTATGCGGTAGTGCCTAAGTCAGTTAAACAAAAGCTGCCAAGTTGGGCCGATCATGGTTGGGCAAACAGCAAAGGTTTTCAGGCGCAATTAGATGAAGAGCAATATCATTATGCCTTAAGGGTTTTAAGACAGGGCTTTATTTATCTGTATTTACCTAATCTTGAAGAGCAGGAAAGATGGCGTGTTTTCAGTGTTGCTAAAGATGGCACATTATGGAAGCAACCTAGCGCTCTGGCGGCAAAATTAAAGGATCAGTCAGATTGTAGTTCACCCGGTCATCAGTCAACCAGAACGGAATTTTTTTGTATTAGTGAGCCGGAAAAATGTGGACAGATTTGGATCGCTTATAGTGAACATAAGTGGTCGGAAAATACGTTAAATAAATATGCGGCCGATCCAGGGTTGCGTATGAAAGAGATCAAATCGAGTGAATGGACGGCGCCATCAGATAAGGATGATATTGCTAAGGCAACGGCAGAGAGTTTGAATTCAGTATTGGATTATTGTTCGGATTTTGATTATGGCAGTTTTCCAGATATTGATTATGGACTTTCCGAACCGTATGCCAAGGTACTAACCAGAGATAATAAAAAAGAGATTTTGGCTTCTCGGGATAAATTGTTCAACTTGACAACTGGTCAGCCTGACGACTTTAGTTTTATTAGTGAAAAGGTCGAAACAATAACCTCTCATCACCTGTTTGTTAAAGCCCGTCATGGTAATGCTGCGAATACGCTCGAAATAATAGAGCGATGTACATCAGGGGATAATGCACCACTTCTGATAGCGTTAGATGATCCTATCGGTATTATTCATGACTTAAATGATTCCTATAATGAACTCTCGGGAAAACTGACTCAGTATACGGAAGAGCTAGCTTATTATTATAACGCCTATAGCCTCGTTGGAAGTTTGAAAGATCTCATGGAAAACTACGACGCTATTATGGACGAGGGAAAAGCAGCGGAAATAGATGAACCTTATAAAACTCGTCGATTAAATAGAGTTCAATTAAGAAAGATTTGGATGAAAGAGCCTGTAGATCCACTCTTTTTTAAAGAGCTAGACAGGATTACGTTTGAGTCATCTTTTAATGATAACGAGGCAACTTATAATAAAAGTTTGAATGAGCTGAAATTATCGGTTGATAACAGTGTTGTTAGAAAGAAGGCTCAGGGAATGACTTCAGCAGAGTTCATATTAATGGATCGCTGGAAGAAATATCAAAATAGATTAGATAAGAGCGGACTATATAATACCTTTAATCAGAACTATGACAGCTTACAGGCAAAGATTGCTCAATTAGGGGAGCTACGCTGTGGGGAAATAGTCAAATGGTTAAAAGATAACTGTTTTGAACAGGTCTTAAATGATTATGACGATAATATTGATGAACAGACCGGCGATCTTGCTGATGCCGTTGAGTTTAAAGAAGTTATATCGGCAGCCATTAGTGGGATTAATGCAACTCAATCGGGAATGGCATTAATTGATGAGTGGATGGATAGTACTGAATCAGGCAATGGTAAAAACTACCTCAGGCGAGTATTGGCATTTAATCAGTTAGATGTCGTTGCTGAAATAGATTCTATAATGAGTGAAAGAAATAAAGCTGATGGGGAAAATGACGTCATGGAAGGAGAGGTAGATTCCATTCTATCTCAAGTTAAATGGAGCAAGATTGCCGATCTCTACAAAAAGGCTCAGGGATATGCTAACACTCAGTTAAGATTGGTTGATCAGGATCCAAGCTTTAAACAACTTCCCGCCAGCTGGCGGCCGATAAGATATGTTAATGATGTTTTGTTGGTTAACTTTGGCTTTCGCTTTTTATTTGCCAGCTATGGGCCGATATCTAAATCGGGAGAGTTAATGCTGCTGAAGCTTCTTCATGTCGGCTCACTGATTACAGTGGGAACCTCTCATAAAGTGGTAAAACAGCTTTGGGATATGCGTAAAAATAGTCGGGCAGCCTATATCAAAAAACTGAAGGGAATCAGTCAGGTTGTGGATAAGCGCATTAAGACAGAATCTGCAGAAATAAAAAAAGCCTTTGCAGAATTGGAGGCCAGCACTAAAGCCAGTACCTCGAGATCGGGCGTCGCTGTTAGAGCGAACAATCACAACATTCCTGCACGTAATGGAGTGATTGACGTTCGCCTGGCATTTTTAGTGGCCGTGCTGGAAGTATGGAATCTGATGCATATTTCTGAGATGCTAAAAAACGACCCATATAATCAACAGCTTCAGGATAAATTAACCATCGCCAAATTTGCTGTGGTTGGAACGACGATTGAAACATTGGCACAGACCACTAAGCTGATTGCAACGGATAAATCGTCGTTGTTTCAAGTGTTGAAGGTGAGTGGCGCGGTGGTGAGTGCCGGGGCTGGGGTGTTAAGCGCATGTAGTGATGTAGGTCAGATAGATAAGAATGCGAATAAAAACAATTATGGTCTTGTTACCTTATATTTAGCCAGAATGTTGGGGAATATTGGTTCATCGGCCAGTGGGGTATTAGCTGCTTTAACCTATTCTACGCCAGCAATGGAGGTATTTGTTAATACCAAACTGGCAGATTTATTAGTTGAAAAATTGATACAGCGAGAGGTGGTTGGTTTAGCCGCCAGAACAATGCTGTTTAGGGCCATTGCGATGGGGGCAGGGATCTATATTTCTTTGGCAATATTGGCTATTAGCGCACTGATCTATTTTCTGGAAGATGATGAAATGGAGGAGTGGATTGATAAAAGTGCCTTTGGCCTTAAACGGGTAACGGATTATAAAGATCGTCCGCAGCTTCAACAGGAAGCATTTGAAAAAGCGTTGAAGAAAATATTGGGGATTGAAGAGCCACCGGTGCAGGTTGATGTTCCCGTGATGGTGATTCCTATGAATCAGGAAATTCCTGGTCTTACCGGTTGGCCGCGAATGTAGTCAGAGTTAGTTAATGATAAATGGAAAAATAATGGACAGTAAAAAATTGGAATCTTCATTTGTGGTCTTTTCCGGCATGATATCCAATTTGCAAGTGATATCCAGCGAAAGTAACCTGTTTCTAAATCAGGAAAACCGCCGATTAGGGGCATTAGCTACGCTGGGACTAGCGGCGATAGGGGAAAGTGGTTCGGCGGCGACCTCATTACAACATGCAAGCGG
>NZ_FOLW01000010.1:0-20929 GCF_900112475.1 Pragia fontium DSM 5563 = ATCC 49100
TCCCCATGCGAGAGTAGGGAACTGCCAGGCTCCAATTAAGTGATAACCCTCAGCGCAAGCTGGGGGTTTTTGCGTTTTTGGCTGTTGAACTTCTTGGCTCGTAAGGAGTATCTTCATCCCAGCTTTCGCTGGGATCTCGCCCTCAGGCCGAGCGCTGCTATTGAGTCTGGGCGAGCTTCGGGCCTAGCCGCGCTACGGGCACTCCGGCAGCTAAAGCTGCTACGACCCCCACGCCCGTCTCTCCCTCAGATTTACATTCTTGCTTAAACAACTCGGGGCGTTAACCTAGATGTATTTAGAGTAAACCCCAAATTCCAGTTATTAGTTCACTGATAATCGCGAAGGCCTACAATGTTAACCTGAGGGAGAGGGTTCTGTTGGGGTCGTAGCGAGCTTGCTCGCCGGAGCGCCCCTAAGGAGCCTAGGCCCGAAGCTCACCGGCCTCAATACTAGCGCCCTTAAGTAATATATTTCAGGGTTTTTGTGATAGGATTAATTGATACTGAATGACTATTTCTTATCTTCTAGCCAACCCACAATAAATTCAGCAATGCTATTTGGATTATTAATATCAAGAATGGGAATAGTTAACTCAATATTTTCATCGGTGGCTAATGCAATAACATGCTGGTCGATTAATCCTGCTAATGGTTTACCGACTTCAGTACGAAATAGTGCGATCTTATCAATGGGTTCATGTTTAAAACCTTCAACCAGCACTAAATCAATTAACGTTGGATCAAATTTATTGATCAGATCGATAAGGTTTACCGTGCTCTCAGGGGTTTCGGTCATCAGTGCCCAGCGTTGATCGCAGGCCACAATAGTTTGCATGGCACCAGCTTTGCGCAGCTCATAACTGTCCTTACCCGGTATATCAATATCCATATTATGGTGAGAATGTTTGATTAGGCCGCAGCGAATGCCCATCGATGACAATAACGGAATCAACTTTTTCAGGAGCGTGGTTTTTCCGGTGCCGCTGTATGCAGTAATACCTAATAGGGGAATGCTGTTATTTATCATCGTTATTGGTTCCAGTTTTTACATTCATCCAATGTATTGATATTTTTGAAAGCTTGGGGATTATCCTGAAAATTAACGGCAGTTGCCTGCTGCTGGGATAAGAAAATCATTAACTTACGATCTCCCCCGAGTAAGTAGTTACGTAAGGGCTGGACGAGTTGAGTATTGAGTAGAGCTATTGTTGGATGGGATCTGTCACCGTCATGAGCATAGGCAGCCAGCTGGTTATTTTTGCCTAACCACAGCCTCTGGGCTAAATCTTGAGGAATAAGTGGAGTATCGCAAGAGGAAAACAGCACCCATTCAGTGGGACTATTCTCCAAAATGGTCAACATTCCCGCTAGCGGCCCTTTAAAGCCACTGAGTGAGTCAGAAAATACGGCACAGCCACTTTGTTCATACTCTTCAATATTGCGGTTAGCGCTGATAACAACCTGTTTAACCTGAGGCTGAATTCGCTTCAGCACATGTTGGTATAGCGGTATACCATCAAGTAAAATCAAGCCCTTATCGGCTCCTCCCATTCTGGTTGCTTGTCCACCAGCCAGAATAGCGCCAGTAATTGAAGGTATCGACATCGGTCTTTCCTTTCGCTTCGCTCAAAATATGCTGAACATTTTAGCGCGATTAAAAATAAATAGTGCCGTTTATTCTCTTAACTGATAATGATTTTTATTTGAACGAATGAAAAAATCTAATCGGTATATTTAAAAACATATTTAATTTGATCATAACTAACAATAGATATTATTGAATCTACTTAGGTCATGCATACCTAAATATAGGTATATTATTGTTATAACCCTAAATGGTTAGTGTTGATTTTATTGCATTATTTTTATTTGAACCCTATCAAAAAATTGAATTTTATATTTCCCATTCATTGATCTAAAACAATCCAAATTAAGTCAGTCATTTATTTTATCTCTAAATCGTTATATTTAGAGGGACAATAAATACTACTTAAGAAGTAATCATTTTTAGTGCAATGGATAAGCACAGAAAGATATTTATATCCTGGTAATCGGCGCAATGAATGTCGAAATAATAATAGATGGGAGTACTTACCGTGGGCAAGATTAAGGCAAAGTTATCAGCTAGCTTACTGATATTGTTTGCATCGTTAATGATGAGCAATGTGGTAGCAGCTAAATCTGAAATAGAGGCTCGTAATGAGGTCTTCGCAAAAGATCATGCTGCTCAATATGATTCATGGCGAGCAACCAGCGAGTTAGATACGTTAGGTGGCGGGTTGGATGAATATCCCGATATGGTGATTCTCTGGGCCGGCTATCCATTTGCGAAAGATTATAAAAAAGCGCGCGGTCACTTTTATGCCATCACAGATATTCGTGAATCACTGCGTACCGCAGCACCAATGAAGGATAGCGATGGCCCTTTACCGATGGCCTGCTGGAGCTGTAAAAGTCCTGACGTCGCTCGCTTGATTGATGAAGGTGGAGAAGATAGCTACTTCGAAGGAATGTGGTCTAAAGGTGGTGCACAAGTAGTAAACCCTATTGGCTGTGCCGACTGCCACGATACGGCATCCAAAGACTTTGCCGAAGGTAAACCTGCTCTGTATATGTCCCGTCCTTATACCGAACGCGCACTTGAAGCAATCAACAAGCCGTTTGAGAAGGCAAGTCGTCTGGATCAACAATCGATGATTTGTAGTAACTGCCACGTCGAATATTACTTCTCGGGCAAAAACAAAGCGGTTAAATATCCATGGGATAACGGTATTACCGTTGAGAAAATGGAAGCTTACTACGACAACATCGAGTTTTCCGACTGGAAACATCAGCTGTCCAAAGCACCGATGCTTAAAGCGCAGCATCCGGAGTATGAAACCTGGAGTCAGGGAATTCACGGTAAAAACAATGTGACCTGTATTGACTGCCATATGCCGAAAGTACAGAACGCAGAAGGCAAAGTGTATACCGACCATAAAATTGGCAATCCTTTCGATCGTTTCAATGAAACCTGTGCTAACTGCCACACCCAAAGCAAACAAGCGCTACAAGACGTTGTTGCCAGCAGAAAAGAAGCGGTTAGAGAGCTGAAGAAGAAAGCTGAGCGTCAGTTAGTTCATGCTCACTTTGAAGCGAAAGCCGCATGGGATGCCGGCGCAACAGAAGAAGAGATGAAGCCAATCCTACAGGATATTCGTCATGCACAGTGGCGTTGGGACTATGCCATTGCTTCCCACGGTATTCATATGCACGCACCAGAAGTTGGCCTGAAAGTTCTGGGTACTTCACTGGATAAATCAGCCAATGCCCGTACTAAACTGGCGCGTTTGTTAGCATCTAAAGGGATTACTCACGAGATTGAACTGCCGGATCTTTCCACTAAAGCTAATGCCCAGAAAGCATTAGGCATGGATATGCAAAAACTTGAGAGCGAAAAACAAAACTTCCTGAAAACTCGCGCAGTCGAGTGGGATGAAAATGCCAAAAAAGAAGGGCGCTTGTTAAGTAAATAAAGTTATCGGCCTCGCTAAACCGGGGCCTTATTAAGGTGGAATTATCATGGGCAGTTTACGTTCATTATTTAAGGGCGGGCTGTTAATGCTGGTATCGATGTTTGTACTAATGGCAACTCCGTTGTCAGCAGCACCGGCACCCGAGCAGAAAACAGAAGCCTCGTCCGAATATAAAGTTGAGTTACAGCGCAACCGCGATTATGCCTGTACTCAATGTCATAAAGAGAATAAAGATGGTATGCACGGCACGCACGCTAAAGCGATTAATCCAAATACGGCGTTGCCGGTTACCTGTACCAACTGTCACGGCAACATATCACCGGATCATCGTGATGGTGTAGCGGACGCTATGCGTTTTAATAAAGATACTTTTCCGGTGGATAAACAAAATCAGGTTTGTATGAGCTGCCATCAGCCGGAAAAACTGCGTACGGCGCTATGGGCGCATGATGTCCATATTCTGAAAACCTCCTGTGCCAGCTGTCATCAGCTGCATCCATCGGTTGATCCGGTAAAAGGGTTGGATCAGAAAGGACAAATTAAGCTGTGTGTAGATTGCCATAGTCAGCAGCAGTTGCAAAAAGAACAATTGCTACAAAAAGGGAAGAAAACGTCATGAGTTGCTCACGCCGTCATTTTATTGCCGGTATGGGAGCAGCCATCTTTATGACCGGCCCGGTTCACCGTACGCTGGCACAGACCATGTCCATTAACGGTATTCGTTATGGCATGGTATACGACGAAACCCGTTGTATTGGCTGTACCGCCTGTATGGATGCTTGCCGAGAAGTGAATAAAGTGCCTGAGGGCGTGTCGCGGTTAGAGATTATCCGCACCGGTCCGATAGGCGAGTTTCCTGAGGCAAAATATCAGTTTTATCGTCATTCCTGCCAGCACTGCGATAATCCACCTTGTGTGGACGTTTGCCCGACCGGCGCGTCTTATAAAGATGCGGCTACCGGTATCGTTGAAGTGAATCCCAATCGCTGTGTCGGCTGTCAGTACTGTATTGCTGCCTGCCCTTATCGCGTGCGTTTTATTCATCCGGAGAAAAAAACTGCCGATAAATGTAACTTCTGCCGTGATACCAATTTGGCTCAGGGCAAGCTGCCGGCCTGCGTTGAATCTTGCCCAACTAAAGCACTGACGTTTGGTAATTTGGACGATCCGAATAGTGAGGTGGTGAAACTGATAGCGGATAAAACCACTTACCGCGCGAAAGTACATTTAGGTACCGAACCGAAAATGTACCGTATTCCAAGCAAACATGGGGAGATTAAAGGATGAGCAGCGCTTTTCATTTTGAATCCCTGGTTTGGGACTGGCCAATTGCCATATATCTGTTCTTGATCGGCGTATCCGCAGGTATGACAACCATCGCGGTGATCCTGAAGCGTCGGGTGCTCGGTGGCGAAGCCAGCCGTGATGGTGTGATTAAAGCCACGGCGATTATCGCACCGTTATCGGTGATTGTTGGCCTGACGATTCTGATTTTCCACTTAACCCGTCCATGGACCTTTTGGTACCTGATGATTTTTTATAGCCCCACCTCGGTGATGTCGTTAGGGGTTATGCTATTTCAGATCTATATGATGGTGCTGATCGTCTGGCTGGCCGTGCTGTTCCGCAGTGAGATCGCCAGCGTTATTGACCAGCGATTTAAGGCATTCGGTTGGATTAACGGTATTCTGTCGACCTGTGTCCGACTGGAGAAAGTGCTTGAGCCATTAATGATTTTTCTGGCGGTGGCGTTAGGTGCCTATACCGGTTTCCTGCTGTCGGCACTGAAGACCTATCCGATGCTGAATAATCCGGTTTTGCCAGTGCTATTCCTGTTCTCTGGTATTTCATCCGGTGCAGCGGCCGCAGTGCTGTTTAGTATTACCTGGTTTAAACAACCGGTGAATAGCCCATCGATTCACTTTGTACATCAGCTTGAAAAGCCGGTCGTGCTGTTTGAACTGTTCTTGCTGCTGGCCTTATTCGTTGGTCTGTTCTTTGGCGGTGGTCAGAAAGAAGTGTCCGCCATCGCCGCCATTGGCGGTGGATTCTGGTCAAATATCTTCTGGTTTGGCGTTATCGGGCTGGGTATTCTGCTGCCGTTGGTTATGAATATGGTATGTAGTCAGCGGGTTCAGCACAGTAAAGGCTATATTATTACCGTTTCCGGTATGGGGTTATGTGGCGTACTGCTCTTACGTTTCTTTATACTGTATGCCGGTCAAATGACGGTAGCTTAGTTATGTGTAAAAAGGAATGGGCATGATTCCCGAGCTGGGTCTGCTATCCCTACTCTGTGCTTTGGCACTTTGTGTATTGTTATGTAGCGTCCCGCTGGCAGGTGTTTACTGTCGGCGGGCATCGCTGATGCGCTATGCTATTCCACTGAGTTATGGCGCCTGCCTGTTTATCTCCCTGTCTATTACGCTACTCGGCTACAGCTTTGTCAGCGATGATTTCTCGGTAATGTACGTTGCCCAGCATTCCAACTCCCAACTTCCGCCCTTCTTTAAAATCGCAGCGGTATGGGGTGGGCATGAAGGCTCAATGCTGTTCTGGCTATTTTCTCTGTCGATTTGGACGGCGCTGGTTGCCTGGTTACGCAAAAACGTTGATATACAGATCAATACCAGCGTATTGGCTATTCTGGGCCTGATTATGCTGGGCTTCTGCCTGTTTATTCTGCTGTATTCTAATCCGTTTGAGCGGGTGTTTCCCGCGCCGATGGAGGGCAGAGATCTCAACCCGATGTTACAAGATATCGGACTGATATTTCATCCGCCCCTTTTGTATCTGGGCTATGTTGGTTTTGCCGTTAATTTCGCT
This sequence comes from Pragia fontium DSM 5563 = ATCC 49100, assembly GCF_900112475.1. Classification (GTDB taxonomy): domain Bacteria; phylum Pseudomonadota; class Gammaproteobacteria; order Enterobacterales; family Enterobacteriaceae; genus Pragia; species Pragia fontium. Next base: position 6,341 of record NZ_FOLW01000010.1, read on the forward strand.
TTTGCTATTGCGGCATTGATGAGCGGCAGAATGGATGCTGCGGTAGCTTATTGGAGCCGACCGTGGGCGCTGGCTGCGTGGGTCTGCCTGACCGGTGGGATTATTTTGGGCTCGTGGTGGGCTTATTATGAACTGGGATGGGGAGGTTGGTGGTTCTGGGATCCAGTAGAGAATGCCTCTTTAATGCCGTGGCTGCTGGGTACCGCGTTATTACATGCCCTAATCGTAACTGAACAACGAGGAAGCTTTAGCTACTGGAGTTTACTGCTGTCCATCTTTACTTTTGCCCTGAGCCTGTTGGGAACTTTTATTGTTCGTTCTGGCGTATTAACGTCGGTTCATGCTTTTGCCGTCGATCCCGATCGCGGCATTATGCTGTTGCTGCTGTTAGGCATTGCGGTTGTGGGTGCGCTGGTGCTGTTTGCGTTTAGAGCCAATACCCAGCCTTCGATAGTTCGCTTCAGGTTGTTTTCCCGCGAAATGCTGCTGTTATTGGCTAATGTGTTACTCAGCGTAGCGACGTTGATTGTGCTTATTGGTACCTTTTATCCGATGTTGTTTACTGCCTTTGGTTTGGGCTCCATTTCCGTGGGTGCGCCTTATTTCAATAGCACTTTTATTCCTCCGGCACTGCTTATTTTACTGGCAATGGGGATAGCGCCTTTTAGTCGTTGGAAAAATTTTGCGGCAGGGCGATTAAAGCTCATGGCACTGTTAGCAGCCTTAGCGGTGATTATGGGCAGCCTGTTTGCGTTGATGTTCAATAAAATTTATCCCGCGGTGATATTGGCTTTAATCTTATCTCTGTGGGTTATTTTGGCGAATCTGATCTTGATTCGTCATTTAACCCTGCGTAGCTTGGGCGTATTTCTTGCCCATGCTGGTGTGGCAATAACCACGATTGGCATTACTTTATCCAGCTATTACTCCACGGAAATCGGGGTAAAAATGGCGCCGGGTAGTGAGAGCACATTGAGCGGTTATCAATTTCATTATGACGATACCAAGCTGTTAATTGGCCCCAACTATACGGCGGAGCAGGCGGTTATTCGCGTGACGAAAGATGGCCAAGCGGTCGCTAAGCTACTACCGGAGCGCCGACATTATACGGTACGGACTATGCTGATGAGCGAGCCGGGAATTGCCTGGGGTTTGTTTAGCGATTTGTATGTGGTGATGGGAGATAAAGTGGATAAACAGCACTACGCCCTACGATTCCACTATAAGCCGTTTATTCGCTGGGTGTGGGGCGGTGGGTTATTGATGATGTTGGGGGGAAGCTGCGTTTTGTGGAATCAGTGCCGTAGAAGAGTGCCAAGCGGTTATCAATTGTCGGAGGTGACATCATGAACCGACTTAAGCTGTTTTTACCGCTGTTGTTGGTCTTGCTATTGGGCATTGGGCTGTTTTTCGGTTTACAGCAAGACCCGCACCAGTTAGGACTGACTCAACAAGATAAGCCAATGCCGGCGTTTATCGCCGAGAATTTATCAGCAGAACAGCAATCTTTTAGCCAGCAGGATTTCAAAGGGCATATTACGCTATTGAACGTCTGGGCCAGTTGGTGCCCCGCCTGTAAGTCCGAATTTCCTTTTTTACAACAGTTAAACCATCGACCTGATATCAAACTGTATGGATTGAATTACCGCGATAATCGTCGGGCAGCGCAGGGCGTATTAAATACGCTGGGCAATCCTTTTTTGGGTTCAATTTACGACCCTGAGGGCAAACTGGCGCTGGAATTAGGTGTGTACGGTACACCGGAAACCTATTTGATAGATAGCCACGGCATTATTCGCTATCGCTATGCAGGCGAGTTGAATCAAGATGTGTGGCAAAAAGAGTTTCAGCCGAAAATTGCAGTACTGCAAAAGCTCTCCTCATCAACACAGGAAAGCAGCCAATGATTCGATGGTGGCGCTATGTTTCTCTGCTCTTGCTGCTGGTTGCGCTACCGCTATCGGCAGAGATTGTTGATACCTGGCAGTTTAATAATCAGGAGAATCAGCAGCGGGCGATTGCTTTGGCTAAGCAACTGCGTTGTCCGCAGTGTCAGAATCAGAATCTGGTGGAGTCAACTTCGCCAATTGCGCGAGATTTACGCCTTGAAGTCTACCGGATGGTGGATGAGGGGAAAACTAACGACCAAATCGTTAAGGTTATGACCCACCGTTTCGGTGATTTTGTGTTGTATAAACCGCGTTTTAACGGACAAACTGCACTGTTATGGCTAAGTCCATTCATCCTGTTACTTATCGCTTTGCTGGCGCTTTGGCGCTCTGTCGGTAGCCGTAAGTTACCAGTTCCTGAAATGAGCGAAGAGCAAAAGCGTCAATTAGCCGAATTACTGGAGAAGAAACCGTGATGGTGTTCTGGGGTGGTGTCGCGCTGGCTGCTGGCCTTATTTTGTTGATTATCTGGCTTCCTGTTATCAGGTCAGGTAGCAAGCACAAGCATCAACCCGCGGCAGATATCCGCGATCGGACTAACGTTGGGCTTTATCAGCAGCAAATGGCGCTGGCGGATAAACAGTTTTCGGCTCAGGAAAAACAAAGCGGCATGCTGGATCAGTTTAAACAGGAGCTGTCTTTAAGCCTGCTACAGAATATGCAGCCGCAGGATAACAGTCGTCAAATTCCGGCGCAGCGGCCATCGTGGGTGATGCCAATACTGATGACGCTATTGGTATTGCTGATTCCACCGGTTGGATTTAGCCTGTTTGGGCAATATGCTGAATCCGTTGATTATAGCCGTCAGGCCAACACCGATCCTTTTGTTGGTATGGATATCGAGCAAATACAGGATCGCGTGGTGACTGAGCTTCAACAACGCATTCGTCAATCTCCCGGTGACAGTGAGGCTTGGTTTATGTTGGGGCAGCGCTATCTAAATAGTAATGAGTTTGACAATGCCCTGATTGCTTTTGAGCGAGTTGCGAAGCTGAGGGGAAATGATGCTGAGGTGATAACGGCTAAAGCTGCAACCCTTTATTATCAGGCGGGTCAACGAATGACTCCGCAGGCACAGGCATTAATAAATCAAGCCCTCCAATTGGAACCTAATCAGGTTACCGCGCTGATGCTACAGGCATCCGATTACTTCTTAAATGCGCAATATCAGCAGGCGATTGATATTTGGCAGCAACTACTGGACAGGGACAACCCGCAAATTAACCGAGCCAAATTAATCGAAGCAATAAATATGGCTCGCATGATGAGTTCGACGAAATAACGGACTGTTAAAATTCGATTAACCCTGATACCGTGTGACTCTTTTAAACCAAAGGGAGAGGCGTTATGAAATGCCATCGCGTCAATGAACTCATCGAACTTATTCATCCTGCCTGGCAGAAAGATCCGGATCTTAATCTGATTCAGTTCCTGCAAAAGCTGGCTGATGAAGCAGGATTTACCGGGCCTCTGGCTGAATTAACGGATGATGTCCTTATCTATCATCTCAAAATGCGCGACAGCAAGAGTACCGAAGCGATTCCCGGTTTAAAGAAAGATTACGAAGAAGACTTCAAAACAGCATTATTACGCGCACGTGGTATTTTAAAAGACTAACCAGCGTGTATTATGGCTATCCGTTATTTTTCATCATTGAATAGATTAGATACTTTTTTATGAGCTTATCAGCCTTTGATTTTCACACTCTGATGCCTGACCTGATTCTGGATGCGCTGGAAAGCGTAGGGTTACGTGTGGATTCCGGCCTGACCGAGCTGAATAGCTATGAAAACCGCGTGTATCAATTTATGGATGAAGATCGCCAACGTTACGTGGTGAAATTTTATCGGCCAGAGCGTTGGAGCCACGAACAAATACAGGAAGAGCACGATTTCACTCAGGCGTTGTCAGATACAGAGATCCCTGCTGTTGCACCGTTGAGACTAAATCAACGAACGCTGCATGATTTTCAGGGATTTATGTTTACCGTTTTTCCAAGTGTTGGAGGTCGTCAGTATGAAGTGGATAACCTCGATCAGCTTGAATGGGTAGCCCGATTTTTAGGGCGAATTCATCAGGTAGGAAAACATAAGCCCTTTGTGGCAAGACCAACGATTGGGCTGGATGAATACCTGTATCAACCTCGTCAGACATTGGCTGAAAGCGCATTGGTTCCTGAATCAGTGAAAAAGTCTTTGATGCCGGTTCTGGATGATTTAATTCAGGGGGTTGAACAATACTGGCATACGAACTGGGCGCCATCTCGCTTACACGGTGATTGTCACCCGGGGAATATCTTGTGGCGTGACGGGCCGATGTTTGTCGATTTAGATGATGCTCGTAATGGTCCGGTAGTACAGGATATTTGGATGTTATTACAGGGTGATCGGCAGGAACAGCTTATGCAGTTGGATCTGTTTGTTGAATCCTATAGTGAATTTGCTGATTTTGATCAGAAAGAATTGGCACTGATTGAGCCATTGCGCTGTATGCGTATGGTTTATTACCTTGCTTGGGTGGTCCGTCGTTGGCAGGACCCTGCGTTTCCAAAAAGCTTTCCCTGGATTGCAGATATTGATTTTTGGCAACAACAACCATCGTTATTTACTGAACAGGTTAAGTTGTTACAGGCTCCGCCATTGCAACTGACGCCAATGTACTGATTATTGTTTTACGGAGTAATTGTTATGAAAAAAATTTGGCTGGTGATTATTTGTGCCGTGATTGCTGCTGGTGCTTTCTTTGTTTGGTCAAATTCATCGACCCCAGCAAAGTCTGACTCTGCGGGTAGCTCAGTGAACGTTGAGTCGGGCTTTAAAGATGGTAAGCAGTTTTCTACCCTGAAAAGAAATGCAACGGAAGCGCCTCAGGTGCTGGAGTTTTTCTCGTTCTTCTGCCCGCATTGCTATGATTTTGAAAACGTTTACCACATGAGTGATGAGTTTAAAAAGCAACTGCCTGAAAATGGTAAGCTGGTGAAATATCACGTTGACTTTATGGGTGGTGAACTGGGTTCTCAACTGACTCAGGCTTGGGCCGTAGCGATTACGCTGGGCGTTCAGGACAAAGTGGCTCCACTGATTTTTAGCGGTATCCAAAAAACGCAGACTATCCGTAATCTGGACGGTATCCGTCAGGCATTTATTGAAGCAGGCGTGACCGGTGAAGAGTTTGATAGCGCATGGAACAGCTTTATTGTTAAGTCATTGACCGCGCAGCAGCGTAAAATGGCAGCGGACGTTGAATTAAGAAGCGTACCTTCCGTACTGGTTAACGGTAAATATATGGTTAAAAATGACGGACTGGAAGCCAACAGCGTTGAAAGCTTTATCCAAGAGTATGGTCAGGTAGTGAAATATCTGCTGGGCCAAAAGTAATCGGTTTACTGTAGTTTCATACCGTCATCCCCGCGAAAGCGGGGATCTTGCCCTTAGGCCAAACGTTGTCAGTAAGCCAAAACCTAGGTTCAGGTTTTCACTGGGATGACAAAAATATTCTCAACCGCTCTGCCCCGTTATCCTAACTACTCTTTTTCCTCACTTGATATCATCACACTTGCGTTTGCTTCCGAGCTTAATGTGCTTTTTTACCTATTTTGAACTATTGTTTAGCTACTCAGCCCTTTCTGTATGAAATCCTTTATTAGAGGTACGTGTAATGTTAACGTATGGGTGTTTCTGCGGCGGAACAGCTGGTTCAAGTTAAGATTTATTCTGGCGCCGAATAATAATGGATTTTTAGCGGATAATATTTTTGGAGTATGTATGTCTTTAGTGAAGCAAAAAACATGGGCCCGTTTTCTGGCACCTTTATTTGTACTTGGCTTGGTTTTTCAACTGGCTGGTTGTGGTGATAATGAGCCGGAACAGCGTAAAGCTTTTAGTGAATTCCTGCAGACTAAAATTATTGACGGTAGCAAAGTTCGTTTGCCAGCGCTGACCGAAGAGCAGAAAAAAGAGTTTGGTAACTACAGTAAAGACTATGAGTTATTGACTGGCTTTACCGACCAATTAAATGCTGCATTCTCTAAGTCCATGGAGTCTTCCATGAATGAGTTGAGAACGCTGAATAGCATGAAAGCCATGGTTGATAACCGTGATAAAGTTGAAAAAGCACAGGCTGAAACTAAAGCGGTTCAGGCTAAGCTGGATGAAATTATCAAAACAACTGGCGATCAGTATACGGCGTTGAAAATGCCGGAAGATTTAAAAGCGGTTTATGATAAAGCTTATGCCAAAGTTGTTACCCAACAAGGTGACTTAGGTAAGCAAACTCTGGTTCTGCTGGATTCAACGTTTGACGATATTCTGAAAATTTCTGACTTCCTGAAAGCTCAGGGTGATAAAATTGAATATAGTGGTCAGATGGTTCAGTTTACCGAGCAAAAAGCATTGGATCAGTTCAACGAAATGAACAATTCTCTGCAAAAGAACCAGCAAGAACTGATGAACGTAGCGCGTAAAATTGCTCAGCTAATGTAATCGCTATTTTTTCACAAGGTTAAGACAACGGGCCACAGTATTTGTGGCCCGTTTTTTCTACTGTTTTGGCCTATTCGACGCTGCGGATTAGAACTGAAGTTGCGTTACGTTTATACTCTTCGCCAAGCACACCCGATTTTTAGGGTATTTTATTATTTAAGTTGGAATGTAAGGTCAAGGCTATGAAACAACAGGCAGCAGAAATTAAACGCTTAAGCGATAAGCTGGATGCGTTAAACCGCAAAGAGAAAGATGTTATTACCAAAGGCCTCGATACTGATTTGACTGAAATGGATGCCGAAAAGGCCACATTACAGGCTGAAATTGAAAGGCTGCGAGCGGAAAAAAGTAAAGTTCTTAGCGCTAAAGCTCAGAAGATACAAAAGCTAGCCTTCAGTCGCCCTATTACTAAAGCGGAACAAGCGGATATGGGAGCACTGAAGAAAAAGGTTAAAGGCCTTGAAGTTGTTCATCCAATGACGGCTTTGGGTCGTGAAATGGGCATTAAAGAAGTGACCGGATTTGCCCGCAGTCAGTTTTAATCTCTTTTTCTTATGTGTCAGTCAGGTCACTTTGCGGGCCTGACGCTTTACTGAGTACCAACCAGTCGTCTTTCCATATCCTCAATACTTCGATTTAATAAACGCATCTGCATATTTTTGCTCCAACTGGCGGACAAACCCGCTGCGGCAAGCATGCGCCGGTATTGTTCTGCATCAAAAGGGGCGTTGAAGGCAATTGAAATCGCTTCTGCTACCGAGAGATCGCTGTTACGGCTAACCAGCTCCAGCGCCTGTTGTGAATTCACGCTACCCGCTGAAATGACCCGATAGAGCCAGCCGCAGCGACCGCTGTTTTGCATAGTGCGTGCAAAGTCACCAATATCACAGTGAAAGTTCAGTTTATAGCAAGGGGAGCGAGGCTGAGTAACCTGAATCAGCGCTTTTCCCCAACGAAAGATGTCACCAATATAGACATTTTCTTCATTGAGGCCAGTGGTAGAAATATTCTCACCAAACAGCGGGGCAACAAACTGTTCCGCCTGTTCAGGATATTGAGCTTGCCAGTAAGCGTAGTGTTCGCGCGGATAGTGGCACAGTGCCCGATCGGCCCCGCCGTGGTGACGGGTTTCTGCTTGTTCATCCCCCTCAAACCCTAATGCTGTTAGCGTTAGCTCACCATTAGCGGCACGTTTATTGATTGCGCTGGGAGAATGCCCCTCATAGGGTTCGATCTTACCAAGGTAAACGTTGGGATAATGCATCATAACCGCCGATGATTGGGGGTAACCATGAAATGAGCATACTGCCTATAGCGGCGCGGATCCAGCTTTGAACAGGACTAAATTGCAAGGAGAAATAGACGGGATAACTAAAAACAAAGCCACATTCTTGGTCAAGAACGCAGCTTTGTTTCCGGTAATGCTTCTTAAACTTTCTTAACGAAGCAGGCTTTCAGCATAATGCTGGTGTTATCGATTTTGCAGTCGATCTCATGATCGCCATCGACCAGACGGATAGGTTTAGACTTGCTGCCGACCTTCAGGACGGTTGAAGAACCTTTCAGTTTTAAATCCTTAATTAGCGTCACGCAGTCGCCGTCAGCCAGCACGTTACCGTTGCTGTCTTTCACCACTCTCTCATCGCCGTCAGTCGCTTCTGGCTCGGAAGGATTCCACTCGTGAGCGCAATCAGGGCAGATGAACATGGAACCGTCTGGATAGGTATTTTCTGACCCGCAGACCGGGCAAGCTGGAATAGAGTGCATGTCAATTTCCCTAAAAAATAGAACGTGAATAAAATTAAGGCGGCATTCTACTACAAATAGCCTCTTTTATCACAGGGATAAACCATCTGGTTATGAAGTAGATAGCAATAGAAAGAAATTATCATCCAATAAAATTGCCAATTTATCAGGAGAATGCTGATCTTTTCAGGGCGGAGCGGGGATAAATTCAGGCAAGGGCTGAAAACTGAGGATTTAAGTCCGAGATAATAGCGGAATAGCCGATACTACCTCGGTTATATAGACGAGTACTAACCCGTCATATTATTTTTTCGCTGCAGAAAAACGTGTAGCGGCCTCATCCCAGTTAACTACGTTCCAGAACTCTTTAATGTAGTCTGGACGACGGTTTTGGAATTTTAAGTAGTAAGCGTGTTCCCAAACGTCTAAACCGACGATGGGATAACCAGAAGCGCCAGATACGCTTTCACCCATTAGTGGACTATCCTGATTAGCCGTGGACACCACAGCCAGTTTACCTTCTTGTAGAACCAACCAAGCCCAGCCAGAACCAAAGCGAGTGGCTGCCGCTTGCTCAAACTTCTCTTTAAAGCTATCAACGCTACCGAAGTCACGCTCAATGGCGGTTTTTAGATCGCCTTGTAGTACCGTACCTTTTTTCAGGCCTTTCCAGAACAGACTGTGGTTTACATGACCACCGGCGTTGTTTCTTAATACGGTGCGTTTTTCTGCCGGGACTTTATCCAAGTGAACAATTAACTCTTCCGCAGACAGCTTTTTCAGATCGTCAGACAGCGTCTCAAGAGCCGCATTGGCATTGTTGACATAAGCTTGATGGTGCTTGCTGTAGTGGATTTCCATGGTTTGCTTATCAAAATGAGGTTCTAAAGCATCATAAGCATAAGGCAGAGGGGGAAGTGTATAGCTCATATTGTTACTCCTCAAAACAGTTTTAGCTGCGCGATCGCAGGCAGCGGGTTTTTTGTCACCTCTTGAGTATAACATCTAATAACGATTGATAATCATTATCATTAATGTGGTTATTTGTTGATCGTATCTTTAATATTTCGGCCATTTTTTAGGTATTTAATTAATACCTATTTATAAGTAGTCAAATATGTCGAAATGTAAATAATCTTTATGAATTAAAGTAACTTATATTGCTTTATGTTCAGTGCGTCGCGACTTCAAAAAAGGATATTGTAGTTTCATTTCAGTATGATATGTCACTAAATCAGATAATAACCTTACTTTACTATCAGGTGTTGGTCTGTTTCTTGACCGAATATAAAGTGATATATAACGCTATAAATTATAGTGCTATTTAGGTAGTGATTTAACATATTAATACCTCTTTTTGATTAAAATTAACATATAAAACAGATTGATATATAGAGGATCGAGATCAATAAGTTGTCCATCAGTTGCCCCTATAATCCGCGCAGAAAAGATTAAGTTCTTATGTCAAATAGAGGAGAAAACCATGCAGGTCAGCAGAAGGCAGTTTTTTAAAATCTGCGCTGGCGGTATGGCGGGTACAACTGTAGCGGCATTAGGTTTTGCGCCGACTATGGCACTAGCGGAAACACGTAATTATAAATTATTGCACGCTCGTGAAACACGTAATACCTGCACTTACTGTTCCGTCGGCTGCGGGCTGTTAATGTACAGCCTAGGTGATGGGGCAAAAAATGCCAAAAGTAGTATTTTCCACATTGAAGGGGATCCGGATCATCCGGTAAACCGCGGTGCGCTTTGCCCTAAAGGGGCAGGACTCATCGACTACATTCATAGTGAAGGCCGTTTGCAATATCCAGAATACCGCGCGCCGGGTTCTGATAAGTGGCAACGTCTGAGCTGGGATGATGCCTTAAACCGCATTGCCAAGCTGATGAAAGACGACCGTGACGCGCATTTCCAACACGTGAATGAAGCCGGTACGGTGGTTAACCGTTGGCTGAGCACCGGGATGTTGTGTGGCTCGGCAGCCAGTAATGAAACGGGATTATTAACCCAAAAATTTACCCGAGCGCTCGGTATGCTCGGCATCGACCAAGTAGCACGCATCTGACACGGACCAACGGTAGCAAGTCTTGCTCCAACATTTGGTCGCGGTGCGATGACCAACCACTGGGTTGATATTAAGAACGCCAACGTCGTTGTCGTTATGGGTGGTAACGCTGCTGAAGCTCATCCAGTGGGATTCCGCTGGGCGCTGGAAGCGAAAAAGCACAACAACGCGAAAATCGTTGTGGTGGATCCGCGTTTTACCCGTACCGCATCGGTGGCTGATATTTATGCGCCAATTCGTTCTGGTACTGACATTGCTTTCTTGTCGGGCGTTATTCTGTATCTGATTAATAATAATAAGATCAACGCGGAATACGTTAAACATTACACCAATGCCAGCTATTTAATTCGTGAAGATTTTGGCTTCGAAGACGGCTTATTCAGCGGCTTTGATGAGCAGAATCGCCGTTATGACAAATCCAGCTGGAACTATCAGTTCGATGAAAATGGCCAGCCGCTGCGCGATCCGTCCCTGAGCGATCCGCGCTGTGTGTGGAATTTGTTAAAGCATCATGTTAGTCGTTACACCCCGGATGTGGTAGAGAACATCTGTGGTACTCCGCAGGCTGATTTTGCCAAAGTGTGTGAAGTCTTGGCTGAAACCAGTGCGTCAAATATGGCGGCGACATTCCTGTATGCGCTGGGCTGGACGGAGCATACCGTCGGCTCGCAGAATATCCGTACCATGGCGATGATTCAACTGCTGCTGGGTAATATCGGTATGGCCGGCGGCGGCGTGAACGCTTTACGCGGTCACTCCAACGTACAGGGCACCACAGATATTGGATTGTTATCCCAGAGCCTGCCAGGCTACTTAACGCTACCTTCAGAGAAGCACACCTCTCTGGAAGATTATCTGGCTGCCAGCACACCGAAAGGGATGTTGCCGGGTCAGGTAAACTACTGGAGTAACTATCCTAAATTCTTCGTGAGTTTGATGAAGAGTTTCTACGGCGATAAAGCGCAAAGAGAAAACAGTTGGGGCTTTGACTGGTTACCAAAATGGGATCAGCCTTACGACTGGATGAACTATATCGAACGTATGGAACAAGGGTTAGTGGGTGGTTTCATTTGTCAGGGCGTAAACGTACTTGCGTCATCGCCGAATAGAAACAAAACCGCCCGTGCGTTAGCGAAACTGAAGTTCCTGGTAGTGATGGATCCATTGGCGACCGAAACGGCCAGCTTCTGGGAAAACCACGGCGAATATAACGACGTTGATCCGGCATCAATTCAAACGGAAGTATTCCGTTTACCGTCCAGCTGTTTTGCTGAAGAAGATGGTTCGATTGCCAACTCCGGTCGCTGGTTGCAATGGCACTGGAAAGGCGCTGAGCCACCGGGTGAAGCTAAAACCGACGGTGAAATGCTGGCGGCACTGCTGTTTAAAATCCGTGAGTTATATAACGCGGAGGGTGGTAATACCCCTGAACCGCTGATGAACATGCAGTGGAACTACGCCAGACCACATCATCCAGAGTCGGAAGAAGTGGCCAAAGAGCTTAACGGTGTTGCGCTGGAAGATGTTCTGGATGCCAACGGTAATGTGTTAGCCAAAAAAGGCCAGCAGCTTTCTACCTTTGCTCATCTGAAAGACGATGGTACCACCGCCAGCGCCTGTTGGATTTATGCCGGTAGCTGGACCGAAGCCGGTAACCAAATGGCGCTGCGTGATAATGCTGACCCATCAGGTTTAGGCTTAACGCCGAAATGGACTTGGGCATGGCCGGTTAACCGCCGCATTATCTATAACCGAGCATCGGCTGATGTGCAGGGTAAACCATGGGATCCGAAGCGCATGCTGATCGAGTGGGATGGCAAAAAGTGGGGCGGCAATGACGTACCTGACTTTAACCTGACCGCGGCACCTGGTTCGGAAACCGGTCCGTTTATCATGCAACCGGAAGGCGTTGGCCGTCTGTTTGCGCTGGATAAATTGGCTGAAGGCCCGTTCCCTGAGCACTATGAACCGGTTGAAACACCTATTGGTACTAACCCTCTGCATCCGAACGTGGTGTCTAACCCGGTTATTCGCCTGTTTGAAAGCGATCGGAAACAGATGGGAACCAGTGAAGAATTCCCTTATGTGGGAACCACTTATCGGTTAACTGAGCATTTCCATACCTGGACCAAGCACTCGAAGCTGAACGCAATTACTCAGCCTGAGCAATTCATTGAAATCAGTGAAGGGCTGGCGGAAAAAATTGGTGTGCAGCACGGGGATACGGTTAAGGTCAGCTCCAAACGGGGCGAGATTAAAACCAAAGTGGTGGTGACCAAGCGTATTCGTACCCTGAAAGTTAATGGGCAGGATGTGGAAACCGTCGGTATTCCGATTCACTGGGGCTTTAAAGGCTCGGCACGTAATGGCTTTATTGCCAATACGCTGACCCCAGCAGTGGGTGATGCCAACTCGCAAACGCCAGAGTTCAAGGCGTTCCTGGTTAACGTGGAAAAGGTGTAACGGAGAGAAATTATGTCAATGCAATCTCAAGACATTATGAAACGTTCCGCCACCAACGTTTTGACTCCGCCTCCTCAGGGGCGTAGTCATCAGGAAGAAGTGGCGAAGCTGATTGACGTGACCACCTGTATAGGCTGTAAAGCCTGTCAGGTGGCCTGTTCTGAGTGGAACAACATCCGTGATGAAATCGGACATAACGTCGGGGTTTATGATAATCCGGCGGATTTGACCGCCAAGTCATGGACCGTGATGCGCTACTCGGAAGTGGAAGAAAACGGCAAGCTGGAGTGGCTGATCCGTAAAGATGGCTGTATGCACTGTAGCGAGCCGGGTTGCCTGAAGGCGTGTCCATCGGCAGGCGCTATTGTGCAGTATGCTAACGGTATTGTGGATTTCCAGTCCGAACACTGTATCGGCTGTGGTTACTGCATTGCCGGCTGTCCGTTTGATGTACCGCGTCTGAATAAAGACGATAACCGGGTGTACAAATGTACCCTGTGCGTCGATCGCGTCACCGTAGGTCAAGAACCTGCCTGTGTGAAAACCTGTCCGACCGGTGCCATCACCTTTGGTACCAAGAAGGATATGATTCAACTGGCGGAAGAGCGTGTGGCTGAGCTTAATTCGCGCGGATACACCAATGCCGGACTGTACAACCCGGAAGGTGTGGGTGGTACTCATGTGATGTATGTATTACACCATGCTGACCGTCCGGAGCTGTATAGCGGACTACCGAAAGATCCAGTGATTAACCCAGTGGTTGGTTTCTGGAAAGGCATACTTAAACCACTATCGGCGATTGGATTCGTCGCCACTTTTGCCGGCCTGATTTTCCACTATGTAGGAATTGGACCGAATAAAGTCGAGAGCGATGACGAGGAGGATCATCATGAAGAAAAGTAAGATGATTAAACGTAACTCGTTTATTGATCGGGCGTGTCACTGGACGGTAGTGATTTGCTTCTTTCTGGTAGCGCTGTCGGGCATTGCTATGTTTTTCCCGTCGCTGCAATGGCTGACCCAGACTTTTGGTACCCCGCAAATGGGACGGATTCTGCATCCGTTCTTTGGCGTGCTGATTTTCTTGGTGTTAATCGTCATGTTCTTCCGCTTCGTGGGTCATAACATCCCGAAGAAAGGCGATATCGGTTGGTTTTTGCATATCGTGGAAGTCCTGAAGGGCAACGAGCATAAAGTCGCGGACGTGGGTAAATATAACCCGGGTCAGAAGATGATGTTCTGGAGCATTATGAGCTTAACGCTGGTATTGCTGGTGACTGGCGTTATCATCTGGCGTCCTTATTTCGCTCACCTGTTCCCGATGTGGTCGATTCGTCTGAGCCTGCTGATTCACGCGGTGGCGGCCATTGTGCTGATCCACGCCATCCTGATCCATATGTATATGGCATTTTGGGTGAAAGGATCGATTTCCGGTATGATTGAAGGTAAAGTCAGCCGTAAATGGGCAGCCAAACACCACCCGCGCTGGGCTCGTCAGGTTGCCGCAGAGGAAGAGAAAAAGAATGAGTAGTATCCGCATCGTTTCCCCAGACGAAGTGGTAAAAACGGCGGGAGCTATCCCGCCGTTGTTATTTGCCAACTTAAAGAGTCTGTATTCCCGTCGTGCTGAGCGCTTGCGCCAGCTGGCGGAAGATCATCCGCTGGGTGATTATCTAAAGTTTGCCGCCACGGTAGTGAATGCCCAGAGTCATGCTCAGCACGATAACCCGCTGAAAATTGATTTAACCGACACTTTAAAAACAGCCTCGGATGCCGGTCGTCCGCCGCTGTCGGTAAAAACTTTTCCACGCAGCCAACACTGGCAAACTCTGCTGGCAGCCATTATTGCTGAACTGGAGCCGGAAGCGCCGGAGCATGT
>NZ_FOLW01000010.1:21249-116580 GCF_900112475.1 Pragia fontium DSM 5563 = ATCC 49100
AAAGATCAAAACGTTGAGCCGGTGGCGGACGATTTGGCCTCGCTGGTGCTGGATGCCAAGGTAGAAGAAGAAGGTTTTGCTCGCAGTGGAGTGAACCCGTTCTTGTTCCCTTCGGGGGAGTAGATTGTTGTTGTGATTAAATACTGGATATGAACGGTTTCGCTGTTAATAGTCCGGTGCTTAATTCAACAATTTAGCAGGCGGCGATCAGGGGGGCGTTAGGGCAAATGCTCCCTTGTCTCTCGCCATATCCTTGCAGCTCGTGCAGCCTTATTGCTAGCTTTGGCTAAATTCAGTGCTCCTTTAAGGTTAGATTAAGGATACCCGAACTTTGTAGTTGGCGCGGCTGGACGTCAGTTCCGCGCCTTTGGGAATATTAATTATCCATTTGCCGTTCGAAAGCCTGAGTCACTAACGCCATTACGTGCGGAAGATCTTCCAGATTTTCAAATCCAACCTCTACATCGCCATTACCCCAGCGGCCAAGGCTGGTGACGTCTTTGCATAATCCTTGTGGATCGTTTATTTCAGCAAAAGGAATATTCAGTGAAAGTCGTAGTCGTTTTGCCTGTGGTACTACATCCACAAAATTTACCTCGGCTTTATAGGCGATATACAGTTTGAGAAATACTTCGGTTACGCAGGGGTCAAGTGCCAAGACCGCTTTGCGGAACGCTTCAAATAAGGTATTCACACATTCTTTGGCTAAATAGGGATGATCGTCAAAACCATAAACAGCATTGGTTGTATTCTGTGGTTTATAAGCGTTAATCACCTCGATAGGAAGATGAGCGCTAGGCCAAATGTTACTGGCTCGTTCTGCCATCCTTTTCGCCCTAGCTAAAATTGTCGATTCATTCCAATTATCTAGCTCGACAAGCTCATTATTCAAAATGTAATGGCTGTACTTAAAACCTTTTTCAATATCACGTTTTTCGGCAAATGATTTATTACTGTATTCAGAGTTATAGCCGGTTAGAGTAAGGTTTCCCAATGTATTACGCCATGTCTCCCACACGCGTTGCCATTCATCGCCTAAAGCCTGTCGCCAAACTTGCGGAACTTTATCTGCATTATTATCGCACTGCGGCATGATATGTTCGATTGTCGCGCTATCAATCAACGTTGGTTCTTTATGGTTATGGTTTTCAAACTTCTTCAACCAATAACTTCGGCTTCTGAAGTTATATAAATCGCGAATTTGGATCTCACGTTTAAACTCCTCGTCATTAGGGAAGCGACGATACGAAGGTAGCAGCATAAGCGCCGCTTTAAAACTTTCCAGATAACGTTGTTTATTAAAGTTTTTGCTGAGTCCAGCAAACGTTTTGTTCATTGAGTTGGTTGGAATAGCACAGACCGCGCGGCGGAAGACATAGCTTTCCATTAAGCGTAGTGCCTCAATAAATTCGTCCAGTTGCAACACATCGTTTTGATAATCGTTATAAAGCTCTAATATCAGTGGATAGGCAACATCCATTCTTAACTCGCGGATATTTTGGAATGTTTCTTTTAGCGTCTTATTTTTCTCCGCACCTAAGGTAATGGCGCAGTAATAAATAGCATATTGATGGATATCGGCTACGGCAGACTCAACTGACTGACGGCTAAGGCGGAAATATTGTTTGAACGCCTCATAAACATCGTCAATTTTAGGAATGTCGCCGGTTTTCACCGTTAAATAATGACGCATAAAAGAGTCGAATTGCTCCGAATACGCCTCCTGTCCAAACAGCAGCTCCATTTTGCGCCAGTGATCGTTATACAACGTAGTTTGGTGCTCGTTCTCCAATCCCATCAGAATATAGTTACGGATAAGATCGGCCTGGCTGAGTTTTTTACCGGTGGAGTTCATGCTTTCGAAGATAAGCTGTGGATTATCATTATCGCGCTGTAAAGAAATATCGACCACAATCAGCTTGCTCAGTCCTTTGCAAACCGTTTCCAGTATGGTTTTATCTTTTAGTTTATCTTGGAAAAACTCGAAGTTTTCTTGCACACGCAGAGAATAACATTCTGGTTGCGCTTTACCGTCAATAATGGCACGCAGTGTTTCGTTATCGGTTTGCGATAGAATCAGTTTGTAACGCTTTTCACCGGATAATAATGGGTTGGTTAAATAAAAACCGCGTAGCTGTGCTTGATTAAACCCTTCAATAAATTCTTCTTCACCAACGGCTTCCGATAATGCGGCGATCAGCAGTGAAGCAGTTGTGATGCGTTGTTGCCCATCGATTATCAGCAAAGGGGATTGAGAGGTGACAGAATATAAACCGTGTTCGATATAAACCACCGAGCCGATAAAATGGCCGTGGTTATCTTCGTCCTGGCCGCAGCGAATAATATCTTCCCACAGCTGTTCGCACTCTCTAAGCCCCCAGGAATAAAGACGCTGATAGATAGGAATCACTAGTTGCGGAGCGGTTTGCAGAAAATTGAGTAGCTTGGCTTCTTTGGCTTTCATTCTGATAAATCCCTGTTAAATATCCTGAATAAGATTTTACTGGGATATAATCTACGCCAGTTATGGTGTTTTGGCGAAAGATGATAGTGAGAAGGTCTGGTGGATCACGGAAAATAACGGATTCAGTTTTTAGATGCGCAATGAATGACTGGTAGGAGTTACAGTGTCCATTTAGTCTGTACATAAGCGCACTTGTACCGAATGGGGCTACAATCAAGCGCAGACATCGCGTTGAATCATCCGATTAAGGGCAGCATTTCCACGCTATTGTCAGTACAATAGCCGCTTCAATTTGTATTTATTGGGAATAATCATGGCCAAAGCACCCGCTAACAAAAACAAAGCTAAAAAAGGTTTTGAGGAAACATTATGGGATACTGCAAACCAGCTTCGCGGTAGCGTTGAGTCTTCTGAGTACAAACATGTGGTGCTTAGTCTGGTATTCCTGAAATTTATCAGTGATAAGTTTGAAGCCCGTCGAAAGGAGATGTTGGACGAAGGACGAGAAGCCTTTGTGGAGATGGAAGAGTTCTACCAGCAAGACAATATTTTCTATCTGCCAGAAGAGGCACGCTGGTCGTTTATTAAGCAACGCGCTAAGCAAGATAATATTGCGGTGCTTATTGATACCGCCCTGTCCACCGTTGAAAAACGCAATCCTTCACTAAAAGGCGCGTTGCCGGATAACTATTTCAGCCGCCAGAATTTAGAAACCAAGAAACTGGCCTCGTTGATTGATACCATCGACAACATCGAAACGTTGGCGCATGGAACCGATGTTGATGCACTTTCCAAAGAAGATTTGGTGGGGCGGGTATATGAATATTTCCTCGGTAAATTTGCCGCGACCGAAGGTAAAGGCGGTGGTGAATTCTATACGCCAAAATGCGTGGTTACCCTGCTAACTGAAATGCTTGAACCTTTTCAGGGTAAAATTTACGACCCGTGCTGTGGTTCCGGTGGGATGTTTGTACAATCAGTAAAATTTGTGGAAAGCCATCAGGGCAAGAGCCTGGATATCGCTATTTATGGTCAGGAACTGACGGCCACCACCTATAAGCTGGCTAAGATGAACCTCGCCATTCGTGGGTTATCTGGCAACTTAGGCGAACGCCCAGCGGATACCTTCTTTAACGATCAGCATCCGGACCTGAAAGCTGACTATATTTTGGCAAACCCACCGTTTAACCTGAAAGACTGGCGTAACGAAGCTGAATTGACAGATGATCCACGTTTCTCCGGCTATCGCACGCCGCCAACCGGCAACGCCAACTACGGTTGGATTTTGCATATGATTTCTAAGCTGTCTACTAACGGCAGCGCTGGTTTCGTGTTGGCCAATGGCTCAATGAGCTCCAACACTAGCGGCGAAGGTGAGATTCGCGCACAGATGATCGAAAATGACCTAGTAGAGTGCATGATTGCCTTGCCAGGGCAGCTATTCTTCACGACGCAAATTCCGGTGTGCCTGTGGTTTGTCACCAAAAATAAAGATGTGGATGTGGCGAAGGGGTATCGCAATCGCCAAGGTGAAACATTGTTTATCGATGCTCGTAACCTTGGCACGATGATCAACCGTACTATTAAAGAGCTAACCGCAGAAGATATTGCCACCATCGCCGATACTTTCCATGCCTGGCGCAGTACGCCTGAAGAATTAGCGGGGCGCATTAAGCGTAGCGATAGCCAATTAGCAAAATATGAGGATATTGCTGGTTTCTGCAAAGTTGCCTCTATCGAAGACATGAAAGGCAATGATTATGTGCTTACCCCTGGGCGTTATGTTGGTGCGGCTGAGCTAGAAGATGATGGCATTCCTTTTGAAACCAAAATGCGTGAACTGTCGCAGACCTTATTGAATCAGATGAAGCAGGCTGAAGAACTGGATAAGGCGATTCGCCATAATTTGGAGGCGTTGGGTTATGGGGAATAAGTGGGATATAGTTAAATTAGATGAAATTGCAAAAAATGCATCTAGAGCTTTTAATTTCAAAAATAAAAATGGTGTTATTTTTATAAACACTGGTGATGTTCTTGACGGGAAGTTTCTCCATAAAAATATATCAAAAATTAATGAGTTACCTGGACAAGCAAAAAAAGCAATTAAGATAAATGATATTCTATTTTCTGAGATTCGTCCTGGTAATAGTAGATTTGCGTTGGTTAACTTTGAGAATACTCACAATTATGTTGTATCAACAAAGTTTATGATTTTAGAAGTTAATCAAGATGTTATGAATCTCGAGTTTTTTTATCTGCAGTTAACATGCAAGCAAACACTTTCTGATTTTCAACATATTGCTGAATCACGGTCAGGCACGTTCCCTCAAATAACCTTCGATTCAATTAGTCATTATCCCTTTTATTGTCCTGACAAAGTGGCTCAGGTAAAGATAAAAAATTTTTTAGGTTTGATAACAAAAAATTTGGAAACTTGTTATCAAATCAACCAAACCCTAGAACAAATATCCCAAACCCTATTTAAATCATGGTTTGTTGATTTTGATCCGGTGATTGATAATGCATTAGATGGAGGTAACACCATTCCTGAACCTTTTCAGGCACGGGCAGAATTACGTAAAAAAGTGCGTAATAGTGCAGATTTCAAGCCATTAGCGGCTGATGTTCGCGCGTTGTTTCCGGCCGAGTTTGAGGAGATTGAGCTGGGTTGGGTGCCGAAGGGGTGGCAACTATCCATGGCTGGTGATGAGTTTGTTATTAGAGGTGGTTCAACTCCAAGTACCGCAAATGCTGATTTTTGGGACAATGGAGAAATTCATTGGACATCACCAAAAGATCTTGCAGGAAATACCAGTAAGATACTTATTGATACTAGTAAAAAAATTACAACAGCAGGTTTGAATAAAATATCCTCAGGGTTATTACCTGAAAATACTGTGCTCATGTCTTCTCGCGCACCAATAGGTTATTTAGCATTGACCAAAATACCATTAGCTATTAATCAGGGCTACATAGCAATACCTTCGGCGAAATCACTTAGCTCGGAATATATTATCTATTGGCTAGAAAATATAATGGATGATATTAAAGGAATCGCTGGAGGAACTACATTTGCTGAAATTAGTAAATCAGCCTTCAAAACTATTAACTTGATAATTCCATCTCAAAAAGCAATCGAAGTGTTTACTCACATTGCTAAAGATAATTTTGATAAAATTGTTGAGAATTCAAAGCAAACCACTGTTCTGAAAAACCTCCGTGACACCCTACTCCCCAAACTCATCTCCGGTGAACTTTCGCTAGACGATATTCCTGAGCTCTATCAAGAAACTGAAACTATCTAACGTTTGCCCCTGTTATTTTAGGGGCTTTCTGGTAAGGTTTTCATATTACTGAAACGCTTAACAGAAACCAAGGGAGAGGGGGCGATTAAATCGTGCCCGGAGTGAAGCGTAATGAGCCTGAAATTTAACGAAGCTAAGTTAGAACGCGCCATTATTCAGCTGTTAGGGGAACAAGGTTACCCGCACGTTATTGGTGAAAATGTTAAGCGAATTAGCCAAGATCAGGTCCTGATTGAGGACGATCTGCGTCATTATCTTTATGCCCGCTATCATGCTGATGGCCTAACGTCGGATGAAACCGACCGTCTGATTCGCCAACTAACCGCTCTGCCCGCTTCCGATCTTTATGAAAGTAATAAGACCTTTTGTTTATGGCTTGCCAATGGTTTTCTGTTTAAGCGCGACGATCGCAGCCAGAAAGATCTCTATATTGAATTAGTCGACACTCGCCATTTGCCTGTGGCATTGAGTGCGTTATTCGACGGCGAAGACATGCCATTACAGCAGGCGGCGGAACCTGCCGCTCATTACCGGTCAGACTCCTTTAATCGCTACACCATTGTTAATCAACTGGAGATTAGCGGCAAAGACCAGCAGGTACGCATTCCCGACGCTATTATTTATATTAACGGCCTACCGTTGGTGGTGTTTGAATTTAAAAGTGCGATCCGTGAAGAAGCCACCACCGGAGACGCTTGGAAACAACTGTGTATTCGCTATCGCCGCGATATTCCCCAGCTATTTGTTTATAACTCTTTGTGCATCATTAGTGATGGCGCAAATAATTTGATGGGTAACCTATTTGCGCCTTATGAATATTTTTATTCATGGCGTAAAGTTACCGGTGATGAAAACCGAGAGCACAATGGAATATCTTCCCTGCACTCCATGATTCAGGGATTGTTTCACCCGGTGCGTTTGCTGGATGTGGTAAAAAACTTTATCTGTTTCCCAGATAAAGCTAAAAGAGAGGTTAAAGTTTGCTGTCGTTATCCACAATATTATGCGGCGCGCAAACTCTACTACAGCATTAAACGCGCGCGAAAACCTCAGGGTAACGGTAAAGGTGGTACTTACTTTGGCGCAACCGGCTGCGGTAAAAGCTATACCATGCAGTTTTTAACCCGTTTGTTGATGAAAAGCGTTGATTTCGCCAGCCCAACGATTGTACTGATTACTGATCGCACCGATCTCGACGATCAACTTTCGAGCCAGTTTTGTAATGCGACAGCATACATTGGCGATGATACGGTTGTTCCCGTAGAAAGCCGTGAAGATTTACGCAATCAACTGGCCGGGCGCAACAGTGGTGGCGTATTCCTTACCACTATCCACAAATTTACCGAAGATACCGAACTGCTTTCAACGCGTAATAATATCATCTGTATTTCTGACGAAGCGCATCGCAGTCAGGTTAATCTTGATCAGAAAGTCGTGGTAGATGAAAAAACCGGTACCGTGCGTAAAACCTACGGTTTTGCTAAATACCTGCACGATTCCCTCCCGCAGGCCACCTACGTTGGTTTCACCGGTACGCCAATTGACGCCACGCTGGACGTTTTCGGTGATGTGGCGGATAGCTATACCATGACTGAATCTGTTCAGGATGGCATCACCGTGCGTATCGTTTATGAAGGGCGTGCGGCAAAAGTTATTCTCGACAGTAGCAAACTCGATGAAATCGAAAAATACTATGAAGACTGCGAGGCGGCTGGTGCCAACGAATACCAGATTGATGAGAGTAAAAAAGCATCTGCCAATATGAACGCTGTTTTGGGCGACGAAGATCGATTGGAAGCGCTAGCGGAAGATTTTGCTAAACACTATGAAGAACGGGTGTCTGAAGGTTCAACGGTAAAAGGCAAGGCGATGTTTGTTTGTGCCAGTCGTGAAATTGCCTGGAATTTCTACCAGCAGTTAAAAGATTGTCGACCAGACTGGTTTGTGGTTAAGCAAGCACCGGATGGCGTGGTGCTTACGCCTGAAGAGCAAAAAGAGCTGCCACCTTCTGCAATGGTGAATATGGTGATGACGCGTGGCAAAGATGATGAAGCACAGCTTTATGATCTGCTTGGCAACAAAGAGTACCGTAAAGAGCTGGATAAACAGTTTAAAAATGCTAAATCGAACTTCAAAATCGCCATTGTGGTGGATATGTGGCTGACCGGTTTCGATGTACCTGAACTGGACGCCATTTACATCGATAAACCACTGCAAAAACATAGCCTGATTCAGACGATTTCGCGGGTAAACCGTAAGTTTGAAGGTAAAAGCAAAGGTCTGGCCGTGGACTATATCGGCATTAAAAAGCAGATGGGACTAGCTTTAGCGATGTATTCCAAGATTGACTCCAGCAATTTTGAAGATATTCAACAGTCTGTGGTTGAGGTGAGAAATCATCTCGAATTACTTGCTCACGTATTGCACCGTTTTGACAGCCGAGGCTATTTTAGTGGCGAGCCACAGGCGCAGCTTTCTTGCCTGAATCAGGCTGCTGAGTTTGTGCTGAGTACCCAAAAAACGGAAAAACGCTTTATGGCGTTAGTAAAAAGGCTAAAGGCCGCTTATGACATCTGTTGCGGCAGCGAGGAACTAAACCAGCAGGAACGCGACTATATTCACTTTTATCTCGCCGTCCGCTCAATTGTTTTCAAACTCACTAAAGGTGATGCACCAGACATCACGCAGATGAATAACCGTGTACGTGAAATGATCGCTGAAGCGTTGAAAGCTGATGGAGTAGAAGAGCTGTTTACGTTGGGTGAAAATAAAGCTGAGTCGATAGATATTTTCGATGAAGATTACTTAGCGCGTATCAATAAAATTAAATTACCTAATACCAAAATTCAGCTGCTGCAAAAATTGCTGGAAAAAGCGATTGGTGAGTTTAAAAAGGTAAATCAGCTACAGGGGATTAACTTCTCCCGACGTTTTCAGGCCGTGGTAGATCGCTATAACGAACGTCGTGAAGATGACATTCTCAATGGTGAAGAATTTGATACATTCAGTCAGGAAATGGTGGATATTATCTACGATATTAAGACTGAGATGGGGACTTATATCGATTTGGGCATTGATATTGAAGAGAAAGCGTTTTATGACATCTTGGTGCATATGCGTGATAAATATCAGTTCACCTACGAAGATGAGCAAATGTTAGCGCTGGCTAAGGAAATGAAAGAAGTCGTTGATAATAATGCCCAGTATCCAGACTGGAGTAAGCGCGACGATATCAAAGCCAAGTTGAAAGTCGATTTAATCCTGCTATTGCATAAATTCCGTTTCCCTCCGGTGGCAAACGATGATGTGTATATGGGCGTGTTGGCACAGGCAGAGAACTTTAAAATGAATTACTCAAGCGAAAGCTTATCCAGCATATATTGATAGACTCAGGAGTGGTAGGGGGGAGATTAGTCTTCCCCAATTCTTGCGACATTGATTCCATACCTGAATACAACTCCATGTAAATCACCCAAACTTATTTCATTGTCCAAAACTCAGGCAAATAATCATTTATTTCAGATGTAAAATGTCAACTGTGATCACGAGATAAAAGGATAACTATTGCTATCTCTGATTGATGACAATGTGATTCATAGTTAATCGACAGGAGAGATGGGCGTGGGGGGCGTAGTAGCTTTAGCTACCGGAGTGCCAGTATCGCGGCTAGGCCAGATGCACACCTAAACTCAAGACGAGCACCCTTCCGGCTGAGTACATAGTTTTTATGGCTGGAATACTCTCTGACGCTAATTAATCAGGTTGATAAAAGCCGTCATAAAACTGACATATGTACGCTAACAATCTATACTGACAACACAAATGACACCACAGAAGAGCGTGTATTATGAGCACAATTCATTTTCGTATAGATGAAGAAACCAAACGTTTGGCCATGAAAGCCGCAGAGCGTCATAAGCAGAGCCTGACAGAACTAATGCGCCAACGGGCAGAGGAGTTGGCGGCGGAAGAAAGAGCATATCAAAATAGCGCGAATGATGAATGGTTAGAACAACAGATAAATCAGGCATTCAGCCGCTACGATGAGGGGAAGGGGGAGTTTATCAGCAATGATGAGATGACTCGGCAGATGGATGATCTGAAAAAGCTGGCAGCGCAAGGTAAGCTATGATCAACGTGTTGTGGGAAAAACAGGCGCAGGCGGACAGGAAGAATATTTTTCTTTATTTGTACCGAGAAGCAGGACTGCCAGTAGCCAGCGCGACAGATGAGAAGTTTATGATGCTGGCAGGGTTATTGGAAGATAATCCACAAGCTGGCGTGGTGGTGGGAAAGTCTGGTAAGCAGCGTAAACTCACGGTTGCCCGTTTCCCCTTCATTATGGTGTATGTGGTAGAGCCTAACGAAGTTCGGATACTTCGAGTTTTGCACACCTCAAGAAAGATAGCGGGCCGATATCAGCAATAGCCACGGCAAACGTCATTGGCTTCATATGGATAAATGCCCACTAATCCCTATGCCCCAATAATCCGCTGCGCATGGGTATACACCGTCGCGCGACCCGGTTTACTAAACCCAACCAGCGTCAGATTACACTGCTCGGCCACCTGCACCGCCAGCGTGGTAGTGGCAGACACCGCAAACAGAATCTCTACGCCGCACATGGCTGCTTTTTGCACCATCTCATAGCTGGCACGGCTGGAGACTAGCACCGCTCCCTGTTGCCAACCTTGCTTAGCCCTAACTCCCAGCAGTTTATCCAGCGCAACGTGGCGGCCAACGTCTTCGCAGCCTCCCAGCATCTGTCCTTCAGGGGAAATCCAACCGGCAGCGTGAGTACAGCCGGTTAGTTGACCGACAGTTTGCACCTGATTAAGCTGCGGTAGCGCCCCATCTAATAGACGCAAATCGAATTGCTGGGTAAACGGTAATGGTTTTACCGGGCGCAGGACTTCACCCAACTGTTCAACCCCACATACGCCACAGCCGGTGCGTCCGGCCATCGCTCGTCGACGCTCTTTTAAACCGACAAATCGACGGGTCGCCAATTCGATTTCTACTTCAATACCGTTACAACCGTTATGAACGTCGATACCGTAAATTTCCTGCGGTGATTCAATAATGCCTTCCGCTAATGAGAAACCAATCGCAAATTCTTCTAATTCTTTTGGCGTCGCCATCATCACTACGTGGGCAATCCCGTTATAGCTCAGGGCAACCGGCACTTCCTCTGCGACCCAATCTTTTTCCGGAGTATTCAAAGCGTTGTGTCGGAGAACGGTAAGCTGTTGCACGCCGATCGCTGACTGACTGCTGCTATTTTGTAGGGAGACGTCTGTTTTCACGTATAGGCCTTTAAGCAATAGGGACTTGATGAATATTATTTTCGGGTTAACATTAGAGGTACAAATGAGACGAAAATAGCCAACAATAAGTTAATTTTTGTAACATTTAAGATATAGATCAACTTCTTAGCCATTCTATATCCGTACAATCACAATGTCTTTAATTTGACCACTGAAATATCTGACCTGTTGGGCGTAAGAAGTAGTGCGTTTTTATACGTTTCGATTTTTGGTTCTGTTTGCTGCTTAAGGTGAAAAGTAGCAAATAATAATTAAGCAAGTAAAGGCCTGGTGATCATCCGTACGCGTATTGATACAGAGCAATGTGACAGCAAATAAGAAAAAAGGAGAAAACCATGCAGGTCAGCAGAAGGCAGTTTTTTAAAATCTGCGCTGGCGGTATGGCAGGTACAACGGCAGCCGCGCTGGGATTTGCTCCCGCTATAGCGCTGGCGGAGACGCGTAGTTATAAACTGTTACGCGCTCAGGAAACCCGTAATACCTGTACCTACTGTTCGGTAGGATGTGGGCTGTTAATGTACAGCATGGGCGATGGTGCCAAAAATGCCAGAGCCAGTATTTTCCATATCGAAGGGGATCCGGATCATCCGGTAAACCGTGGCGCGCTTTGTCCTAAAGGGGCAGGGCTGATCGATTATGTGAATAGTGAAAGTCGTCTGAAATATCCGGAGTATCGTGCACCGGGTTCGGATAAATGGCAGAGAATCACTTGGGATGACGCTTTTAATCGCATCGCCAAACTGATGAAAGATGACCGCGATGCTAACTTCCAGAAAACCAATGAAAATGGCGTAACCGTCAACCGTTGGTTAACAAGTGGGTTACTCGCCGCTTCTGCTTCCAGTAATGAAAATGGTTTACTGACTCAAAAATTTTCGCGCGCGCTCGGTATGCTCGCGGTAGACAACCAAGCACGCGTTTGACACGGACCAACGGTAGCAAGTCTTGCTCCAACATTTGGTCGCGGTGCGATGACCAACCACTGGGTTGATATCAAAAACGCTAACTTAGTTGTGGTTATGGGCGGTAACGCAGCCGAAGCGCATCCGGTGGGATTCCGCTGGGCGATGGAAGCTAAAATCCATAATAACGCTAAGCTGATCGTTATCGATCCACGCTTTACCCGTACGGCTTCAGTTGCCGATTTTTATACGCCGATTCGTTCCGGTACTGATATTGCTTTCCTGTCAGGGGTTATTCTTTACCTGATGGAAAACAACAAGATCAATACTGAGTATGTTAACGCTTACACCAACGCTAATCTGCTGGTGCGCGAAGACTTCACTTTTGAAGACGGTTTATTTAGCGGTTATGACGCAGAGAAGCGTCAATATGATAAAACCACCTGGAACTATCAGGTTGGTGAAGACGGCTTTGCTAAACGCGATCCAACGCTAACGGATCCGCGTTGCGTATGGAACCTGCTGAAAAATCACGTCAGTCGTTATACCCCTGATGTGGTGAGCAATATCTGTGGTACGCCGAAGGATGACTTCCTGAAAGTATGCGAATTGATCGCAGAAACCAGTGCTGCCGATAAAACCGCCTCGTTCCTGTATGCCCTCGGCTGGACCCAACATACCGTTGGTGCTCAGAATATCCGTACTATGGCCATGATCCAGCTACTGCTGGGTAATATGGGTATGGCTGGCGGCGGCGTTAACGCCCTGCGTGGTCACTCCAATATTCAGGGACTGACCGACCTTGGTCTGCTGTCTCAGTCACTGCCGGGCTATCTGACTTTACCTTCAGAGAAACAGCCAAACCTGCAAACCTATCTGGATGCCAACACGCCGAAAAAAGCGCTGGCGGATCAGGTTAACTACTGGGGTAACTATCCTAAATTCTTTATCAGCATGATGAAGAGCTTCTACGGTGATAAAGCCCAGAAAGAGAATGATTGGGGTTATGACTGGTTACCGAAGTGGGATCAGGGCTACGACGTTCTGAAGTACTTTGAAATGATGGATCAGGGCAAAGTGAATGGCTATATCTGCCAGGGCTTTAACCCGGTTGCGTCATTCCCGGACAAAAATAAAGTTGTCCGTTCGCTCTCTAAACTGAAGTATTTGGTCACCATCGATCCGTTAAGCACCGAGACCGCCGAGTTCTGGCAGAATCACGGTAAACAGAATGATGTTGATCCATCGTCGATTCAAACCGAAGTGTTCCGTCTGCCTTGTACTTGTTTCGCAGAAGAAGATGGTTCTATCGTTAACTCCGGTCGCTGGCTACAGTGGCACTGGAAAGGCGGCGAGCCACCGGGAGAAGCGATAACCGACGGTGAAATTCTGGCCGGGTTGCTGTTTAAAATTCGTGAGCTGTATGCACAAGATGGCGATAAAGCCGTTGCCGTAGAGCCGCTGATGAATATGACCTGGGACTATCTGGAGCCAATGCGTCCGTCAGCGGAAGAAATGGCAAAAGAGTCCAACGGTCGTGCGCTGGTGGATATCACTGACGCGACCGGCAAAGTCATTCTGAAGAAGGGCCAACTGCTGGACAGCTTTGCTCAACTGAAAGATGACGGTACCACTTCCAGCGCCTGTTGGATCTTCAGTGGTAGCTGGACCGAAGCCGGTAACCAAATGGCTCGCCGTGATAACTCTGACCCGTCTGGGCTGGGGAATACGCTGGCGTGGGCATGGGCATGGCCGCTTAACCGCCGCATTCTGTATAACCGTGCGTCAGCCGATCCACAGGGTAAACCGTGGGATCCAAAACGTAAGTTGATTGAATGGGATGGCAGCAAGTGGACTGGTATCGATGTGCCTGACTTTGGTGCGGCTCCTCCGGGCAGCGATGTGAATCCGTTTATCATGCAAAACGAAGGTCTTGGCCGTCTGTTTGCTACCGATAAAATGGCGGAAGGTCCGTTCCCTGAACACTATGAACCGTTTGAAACACCAATCAGCACTAACCCGTTGCATAAGAATGTGATCTCTAACCCAGCGGCTCGGGTATTTAAATCCGATCTGGAAAATATGGGGGATGCGAAAGACTTCCCATATGTCGGGACCACTTACCGTTTAACCGAGCATTTCCACTTCTGGACGAAACACTCGGTGCTGAACGCGATTACCCAGCCGGAGCAGTTTATTGAAATCGGTGAAGGTTTAGCGCAGCAAAAAGGTATCCAGCATGGCGATACGGTGAAAGTGACCTCAAAGCGTGGCTATATTGAAGCTAAAGCGGTGGTAACTAAACGTATTCGTACTCTGCAAGTTAACGGACAGAACGTGGATACCATTGGTATTCCTATTCACTGGGGATTTGTCGGCGCGGCTCGTAAAGGCTATTTGGCCAATACGCTGACACCGTTTATCGGTGACGCCAATACCCAAACGCCAGAGTTCAAGGCGTTCCTGGTTAACGTGGAAAAGGTGTAACGGAGAGAAAATATGTCAATGCAATCTCAAGACATTATCAAGCGTTCCGCCACCAATGCGTTGACGCCACCGCCTCAGGTGCGTCATCACCAGGAAGAAGTGGCGAAGCTGATTGACGTGACCACCTGTATCGGCTGTAAAGCCTGTCAGGTGGCCTGTTCCGAGTGGAACGATATTCGTGATGAAATCGGTCATAACGTCGGGGTTTATGATAACCCGGCGGATCTGAGCGCCAAGTCATGGACCGTGATGCGTTATTCGGAAGTGGAAGAAAACGGTAAGCTGGAATGGCTGATCCGTAAAGATGGCTGTATGCATTGTAGCGACCCGGGCTGTTTGAAGGCGTGTCCTTCTGCCGGAGCGATTATTCAGTATGCTAACGGTATCGTCGATTTCCAGTCTGAACACTGTATCGGCTGTGGTTACTGTATCGCTGGCTGTCCGTTCGACGTTCCTCGTATGAATAAAGAGGATAACCGGGTGTACAAATGTACCCTGTGCGTTGACCGGGTCACCGTGGGTCAGGAACCTGCTTGTGTGAAAACTTGTCCAACCGGCGCCATTCATTTTGGCACGAAACAGGCCATGATTGAGTTGGCGGAAGAGCGTGTGGCAGAGCTGCATACTCGGGGCTATGACAATGCAGGGCTGTATAATCCGGCTGGCGTTGGCGGTACTCACGTAATGTACGTATTACACCACGCTGACCGTCCAGAGCTGTATAGCGGACTGCCGAAAGATCCGGTGATTAGCCCGGTTGTTGGTTTCTGGAAAGGCGTATTGAAACCACTGTCGGCTGCGGCATTTATCGCCAGCTTCGCCGGCCTGATCTATCACTATGTGGGCGTAGGCCCGAACAAAGTCGATGATGAAGACGACAATGACGAGGGAAATCATCATGAAGAAAAGTAAGATGATTAAACGCTACTCGTTCATTGACCGAGCGTGTCACTGGACCGTAGTGATTTGTTTCTTTCTGGTAGCGCTGTCGGGCATTGCTATGTTCTTCCCGACGCTGAGCTGGTTGACTCAGACTTTTGGTACACCACAAATGGGGCGCATTCTGCACCCGTTCTTTGGCGTGCTGATTTTCTGTGTGCTGGTGGTGATGTTCTGCCGATTTGTCAGTCATAACATCCCGAAGAGAGATGATATTGGCTGGTTTGTGCATATCGTGGAAGTACTGAAAGGCAATGAACATAAAGTGGCTGATGTGGGTAAATATAACCCGGGTCAGAAGGCGATGTTCTGGAGCATTATGAGTTTAATCCTCGTATTGCTGGTCAGCGGCGTGATTATTTGGCGTCCTTACTTTGCCGAATTCTTCCCGATATGGGCTATCCGTTTAGGTCTGATGATTCATGCCGTCGCGGCGATTGTGCTGATCCACGCCATCCTGATCCATATTTATATGGCATTCTGGGTGAAGGGATCGATTACCGGTATGGTTGAAGGTAAAGTTAGCCGTAAATGGGCTGCTAAGCATCACCCACGCTGGTACCGCGAAGTTGTCGCCGACGAGGAAAAGGAAAAGAATGAGTAGTATCCGCATCGTTTCCCCAGACGAAGTGGTAAAAACGGCGGGAGCTATCCCGCCGTTGTTATTTGCCAACTTAAAAAGTCTGTATTCCCGTCGTGCTGAGCGCTTGCGCCAGCTGGCGGAAGATCATCCGCTGGGTGATTATCTAAAGTTTGCCGCTACGGTGGTAGATGCCCAGAGTCATGCTCAGCACGATAACCCGCTGAAAATCGACTTAACCGACACCCTAAAAGCAGCCTCGGATGCCAGTCGTCCACCGCTGTCGGTAAAAACTTTTCCACGCAGCCAACACTGGCAAACTCTGCTGGCAGCCATTATTGCTGAACTGGAGCCGGAAGCGCCGGAGCATGTGTTACCGGTGTTGGAATCGCTGAAAAAGATGGGCTCTGCTGAGCTGGAAAGTCTGGCCAGCGACCTGTTGGCCGGTGAAATCGGTAAAGTCGGCAGCGATAAAGCGCCATTCCTGTGGGCCGCACTGTCAGTTTATTGGTCGCAAATGGCCACTCAAATACCGGGTAAAGCCCGTGCTGAATACGGTGAAGAGCGTCATAACTGTCCAGTGTGCGACAGCGCGCCGGTAGCCAGCTTAGTGCATATCGGCACTGATGCGGGTCTGCGTTATCTACACTGTAGCCTGTGCGAAAGCGAATGGCATATGGTGCGAGTGAAGTGCAGCAACTGTGAACAGACCGGCAAGCTGGATTACTGGTCGCTGGATACTGAACAGGCAGCCGTTAAAGCGGAAAGCTGCGGCGACTGCGGTAGCTACCTGAAGATTCTGTATCAGGATAAAGATCAAAACGTTGAGCCGGTGGCGGACGATTTGGCCTCGCTGGTGCTGGATGCCAAGGTAGAAGAAGAAGGTTTTGCTCGCAGTGGAGTGAATCCGTTTTTGTTCCCTTCGGGGGAATAGAAATCGTTGTTGTGAATTAATGCCGGTATTAAGTACTTCGACTGGTTTCGCTGCTAATAGTTTGGTGGTCAAATCAGCAACTGAGAAGGCAGTGAGCAAGGGGCGTTGAGGTGAACGCCCCCTGCACCTCCCGCGCCTTCGCAGCCGACTGTTGACCGACGCTACGCGACGGCAACCTCAGTTGGTTCGAAGGCTTAACGCACCGGCATGGATCTGCTCCCGGCGGAATGTTCCATCTTATTAGTGACTCCGTCAGAATATGACCGCAAATGTCTATTTTCCCTCCGTCATTCCGGTGAAAACCGGAACGCGCAGCCGCAGGCGTAGCAAACATTCGCATAGCGAATGGCCCGAAGGGGAGCGCAGCGAATCATCTAATGTTTTAGCTTAACGACAACGCTTGGCTTAAGAACGAGGTCCCCGCTTTCGCAGGGATGACGGTATAAATGCGGGAATGACAATATAAATAATCGTCAGAAATTCATGCTTATTTTTCTGGGGAACCTTCAATGTAAAGGGCGTTCGCCTAACGCCCTTTACTCGCCGCAAGCCCGACGGTTAAATAATATGTCGTATTTTTGGCGGCGAAATTTTCGCTTAACCTGATATTCAACCTCAACTCAAACTCGCGGAAATATCCAAACCTGATCGGCAGGCATAGATAACCGACAAAGGCCGTTATCGGGTTTAACGGTGCCGAATGCTCTTAATACCGGTGAATCATCATTGGATTCGCGGAACAGATATTCCCAGTGGCTACCGAGATACATGCTGGTGAGCAGCGGCAGTTCCAGATGGTTTTGCTCATTGTGATCGTCAACTTTGACCTGCTCTACGCGAATAACCGCAGTTACCTCCTGTCCGACCTGTAAGCCGTTAGCCGGTTTTCCCCATAGTTTCCAGTTAGCTCCCTGAATGCAGGCATGTTCACCCTGTAGTTCCGTGATGCGGCCATGCAGTCGGTTATTGCTGCCCATAAATTCGGCGGTAAACAGGCTGGTTGGCGCGGCATACATTTCTTGAGGTGTGCCCTGTTGTTCGATAACACCGTTATTCAACAGTAGAATGCGGTCGGAAATCGCCATGGCTTCACTTTGATCGTGTGTCACCATCAGGGCGGATAATCCCAGCTCAACAATCAGTCGGCGTAGAAATACTCGGGCTTCCTCACGCAGTTTGGCATCCAGATTCGATAGCGGTTCATCCAGCAGCAGAACCGGCGGGTTATATACCAGCCCACGGCCAATAGCCACCCGTTGCTGCTGGCCTCCTGACAGTTGATGAGGATAGCGCTCACCTAAATGCCCCAAACCCAACTGCTCAAGCACTGCCTGAACCCGGCTTTTGACTTCCGTTGATGAGACTTTACGCAGCTTAAGCGGATAGGCAATATTATCGAAGATGGTCATATGCGGCCAGAGTGCGTAGGACTGAAACACCAGCCCTAGATTGCGATCCTCAACCGGAATTTCTTTGTTGGTACTGCCGTCATACACCACGCGATCGCCGATGGTGATACGCCCTGCACAGGGGCCTTCCAGACCGGCAACCGCACGCAGTAGCGTGGTTTTTCCGCTGCCGGAAGGGCCTAATAGCGTAACAACCTCGCCCTTATGCAACTGCATAGACACCCCTTTGAGGACAGGGTTGGTGCCGTAGTTTAAATGCAGGTTCTCTACCGTTAGCTCAGTCATTTAGTTTTACTCCAAAGCGCAGGGCTATTCCCAGCCCGAACATCACCAAAACAATATTGATAAACGACAGGGCGGCGACAATATCAACCGCACCGGTTCCCCACAGGGAAACCAGCATCGAGCCAATGGTTTCCGTACCGGGAGAAAGTAAATAGACGCCAGTAGAATATTCCCGCTCAAAAATCAGGAACATCAACAGCCAGGAACCGATAAGTCCATAACGCGCCAAAGGAACGGTAATTTGCCGGGTAACCTGACTGCGCCGTGCACCGGTGCTGCGGGCGGCTTCTTCCAGTTCCGCCCCGACCTGTAATAAGGCTGAGGAGATCAGACGTAACCCATAGGCCAGCCACACCACGGTATAAGCCAACCAGACGCTGAAAATGGTATTTCGCGCGGCACGCATCCAGACAATCACGTTATCACGCATCCATTGGGCGCCGGGCAGCACTGACATATAACCGTCCGCCAGCGATTTATCCATCCACATCGGGGTAAACAGAAATACCCATAAGAACGCTAAACCAGCCAAAATTCCCGGTACCGCCCGTGGAATCAGTACGCTGTAGTCGAGAAAGCGGGTGACCCGATCTGGTTTGCGGTGCATCGCTAAACCAATAAAGGTGTAGCAAATCACTGCTAACGCTCCGCCAAAGATACCGATGGCAACCGAGTTAACAATCGCGCGAATCAGGTTTGGCTGGGAAAACACAGTGCGGAAGGTATCCAGAGAGAGCTGGTCAAACAGCGAAACGCCAACGCCCCAGTTGGAGACAAACGCCCGCAGTAAGATGCCAGTTAACGGGACAAAGATAGTGACGATCAGCCACAGAATTACCACTGCGGCGGATATCCAGCGCCATTTACCCAGCGGTAAGGCGTGCGACTGCGATGCTTTGCCTTTTACCGTGACAAAGCGGTTTGCGGTACGCATTAGACGGCGCTGTAGCATAATCAGTGGAATGGTAATGCTAATCAGAACAACCGCGACCACCGCCATCAGATGGTAGGAGGGAATACCCAGCTTATTGGTGAGTTTGTATAAATAGGTCGCCAGAACCAGATTACCCTCAGGATCGCCTAATACCAGCATCAGGCCAAACACTTCCAGACCGAGGAAAAACAGCAGCACCGTGGCATACAAAATCGCTGGCCTGACCATCGGCAGACTAACGGAGATCATGACGCGTAGTGGCGAAGCGCCGGAAATGCGCGCGGCTTCTTCAACGTCTGACCCCATATTGCGTAACGCAGAAGAGATATACAGATAAGCATGGGGGACGTGCGTTAGCCCGGCAATAATCACAATGCTGGTCATGGAATAGATATTCCACGGCACAAAGCCAATAATATCTTGTATCCACAGCGAGAAGAAGCCAACTGGTCCGGCGGCAACCACATAGCCGAAGCCTAATACCATTGGTGAAACAAACACCGGCACCAGTATCATTGGTTCTATCCAGCGGCGGCCGGGAAGATCGGTTCGGACAATCAGAAATGCCAGTATGCCGCCGAGAGGAATAACGATCACCACCAGGCCAATGGCCAGAATAAATCCGCTTTTTAGTGCCTTATAGAAATCGGGATCGTCAAAAACGAAGCGGTAGGCATCCAGTGAGAAAGTTTTATCTGCAACAAAGAAGGGAGCCGACAG
This sequence comes from Pragia fontium DSM 5563 = ATCC 49100, assembly GCF_900112475.1. Lineage (GTDB taxonomy): Bacteria > Pseudomonadota > Gammaproteobacteria > Enterobacterales > Enterobacteriaceae > Pragia > Pragia fontium. The sequence continues at coordinate 41,536 of NZ_FOLW01000010.1, forward strand.
AAAACTTTGGGTGACAATCAGTGCCAACGGGCCATAGATAAATAACGCCGTTAATAACACGACTGCACCGCGCGGTAAGCTCTGCCTGATTCTGCGCAATGAGTCCATAGCTAAACCCTGATTTATAATAATTAGAATGCTAACGGTAAAGGCGATTTGCCTTTACCGTTAAATAGGTTTTAACCTTACTTACCGGTAATAGAGCGCCATTTTTTCAGGAAGTCTAACCGTTTGTTTTGCTGTAAATATTCCAACAGGCTGTCATTGACCGGGATCGGCTTCAGCGCCGAGCCTAACCGCTGAGTAGTGCCTGCCACGTCGTTATCGCCGGTAATATCATCACGAATCGAGGTAATATTGGCCTGATTAGCTAAAATATCCTGACCTTTTTGCGACAGCATATAGTCCAGCCACAGCTTGGCAGCATTGGCATTCTTGGCCTGTTTACTGATAAAGGTGACGCGAGATAACACCAAGGTATAGTCGGTTGGATACGCAATGCCAAGAGAAGGATCTTTCATGGCGCGAGTTTTGGCGTAGGGTTCCAGTATGTTATAGCCAATCAGGTTTTCACCGGAAGAGACTCGCTCTAGCATGGTTCCGGTAGATGACTGCACCACCATTCCGGCGCTGGCGGTGTCTTTCAAATGATCGAAATAGTGCGGATCGTTTTTCATATCTTCAACGGCAAGCATAAAGCCCAGCGCTGACTTTTCAATATCGTAGGTGGTGACTTTATTTTTAAACCGATCCTGCTGCCCTTTAATCAGGGTGGCCAATGTTGCGTGAGAGGTTGGAATTTCCTCTGCTTTGATCAGCCGTTTATTGTAGATAAACACCAGCGGTTCATAGGTTGTGCCGTAGACGGTATCTTTCCAGACCGCCCAGCTCGGCAGTTTACCGGCTTCCGGTGATTTATACGGTAGGGCATAGTCGCTGGCTAGCTTTAGTCCGGTATCCATTGCAGAACTCCAGACCACGTCGCCGCTGCCGCTGGACGATGCTTGTTCACTGATATAACGGTTATACAGCTCGGTGCTGTTCATATCATTGTATTCAACGCTGATATCAGGATAAAGCGCCTGAAATCCTTTAATAAGTGGTGCTGCCGCGGCGGTATCCGTTGTGGAATACACCACGACTTTTCCTTCTTTATTGGCGGCATCAATCACTTTTTGGTAATCGGCAGGGTAGTTTGCCGGTGCGGTGGTAGAGGCAGAAAATGCAGAACCGATAGGTAGGGCTAGCATACTGACCATGAGTAAATTTAATTTTTTTGACATGCAGGTCTTCCCATTTTTTTATCAGGTTATAGATAAATAAGTATGGGTGGAACGTATCGAATGACAAGGGAGAGGATGGATAAATGTTGAGCAATTGTGATGAAACTCAAGGTATTGTTGCTTATTTGTTACTTGACCGGGATCGCCAGATAGGATTGGTCGACTTAGATAGCCGACCATTTTCCGATAGAAGGATGTTGAAGGCGGAGATAACGAAAGCGGACTACTTATAAAGCATATCGATGATAACGCTGCTTTGCATGATGCCTTTTTCAACGCTTTGTCCTTGAGCATAGGGTTTAGCGTAGAAACTAATATCAAACTGCTCGTTATTGGCGGTAAACCGGTGATTTTTTCCAGATAAATCAACTGGTGTACCGTCAGGCAAGGTTAAGAGAATGCCCACGCCGGATAAGTTGGTGTTCAGCTCGCCTCCGCTGCCATTATTTAACGTGCCTTGACGACCAGGTTTAAATTTAACGTCTATATTTTGAGGCTTCACTCCGCTTTCCCGGCAGTCTACGATAAACTGAGTCTTAACCGCCGGTTGTTTTCCTTCCAGTAATGTTGTTTCATGCATCACACCTAAATCGACAACTTTATCAAACCCTTCGCCATTGTTGATTTTACAGGTAATGTTGACCACCTCTAATGAAATACTCAGTTTGGTATCCGGTAACGTTTCATACGCATATGTATCCGTATCTGCATTTGTATCCATAGCCGCAGTCGAAAACGGAAAATATAAGCCGAACCAGACGATAATCAGATAGCCGTATATGCTCTTATTCATGGAGTGTTCCGCCATCATATATACTTAATTTTTATTATTACGTGAGTATCAGCATTACCGAGGGTAACGGATGAACTGCCTATCGGTAATACCACCGGTTTAATCTTAAACTTCATTTTCATCAGCGCTGCTTCGGGTTTATCAATTCGCAGTTCTTGATTCATGGGAATACCGCTGCCGGTGGTGCCAACTTTATTATCAGCCCATGTCATCAAATAGCCGAGGGAGGTATTTTTTGAGGCAATATATCCCGTTGAGCCCATAGTTAAATGCGGGTTAGCCGGTTCAAATTTGAGAACAACACGCTGTGGTTTAATGGTGCCGGAGCAATCAAGAGATAGGGTCGACTCCCCTTCAACTTCTCCGGATAATATCGTTTTGGTATCAATCGGGCCAAAATTAACCTCATCAACGGTAGCGGGCAGGCAGGTCGCGATAGTCACGTTGAGGCTAAACTGAGACTGAACATCACTGCCTTCCATTGATGATGATAAGGTTGTCGCTCTGCCGTGTTGCATGGCAGAGAATATCAGTAGCCCGGAAAGTAAAACATGCTTGAGCATAGCGGCCCCTACACTAATTGAAGGTGAGTATAATATTCAATGCGGTATTGGCTGCGCCAGGGGAGACAATTTCACCTAATGCAACCGGCTTTACTTTGATGGGAATAGAAAAACTGGCCGCCGTGGGTTTATTTGTTGGTGTCATCGCTTCCCCACCAACGGAGACTACCGAAGCTGTCGGTTTTACGGTATTGTCACCCCACTTTAATTGATAGCCCACCGTGCTGTTTGCTTTGGTTTTAATAATTCCTTTGACCGTATCAACACCATCTGGAGCAGTAAATTTAATGGTATAGTTTGCCAACGTAGAGTCACAGGCAATATCCAGTGACAGGGTTTTATCTACAATCTCCCCCTTTTTAATGTCACCGGCAGACTGATCGCCGAAGGCAATATCATTTACCTCAGCGCTGCAAGAGGTTTTAACTACCATGGTTAAATTAGAGGTGACGGTTCCACCGTTAACATTCGACGCAAAGTGGGTGGCACCAGCGTGAAAAGACAAAGAAAGTCCAAGGCTTATCACTAATAGTTTCTTTAGCATAAATAACTCCCGTTAATTGAGTGTGACTTTGATGATAAGGGCGGTATTGGCATTGCCCGGAATCGGCGAGGCTGATAACAACACCGGTTTCACCAAAATGGGCACGGTAAAATTCTGGCCTTTGGGTAGGGTGGCTGGCGAGATCTGAGAATCATTGACAGTAACGGCACTATCTTTATCTGTAACCGTGTCATCCCCCCACTTAAACTGATAGCCAATGGAGGTATTATCTTTCACTTTGATAATGCCGTTAGCCGCATTATTAACGCCATCTTTGCCGGAAAAGCTTAAGGTGTAAGCGGGTAATACGCCATTGCAGGTAAAATCAATATTGATGGATTTATCGGCGATAGTACCTGACTTGAGTGCGCCTACTGTTTGAGTACCAAAACTCACATCATTAACGGCAACACTGCAGGATACTTTATTGATTAATACTATTTTATCGGGGGCTGTAAAGGCCACATGTTCGGACATGAGCGTACGAGTATCGCCCCCAATTTGGGAGTAAAAGCTTCCTCGTTCTATCATAAAGATAGGGTTAACTGTTGTTTTCCCCAGTGGCGGTTTTGTTTCCAGATATGTGATACCGGAATGATTGTCTCCTCCTGGGCCGCCCATCGGATACAGTCGTCCATCACCGCTGGTTTTGCGATCAGCCAGTAACATCCAAGCCGTATCGCCACAAGAATTTCCCGAAACGAATTTTAAATATTTATACGAAGAATATTTCTTTGTTGTAGTTAGAGTGCACTGACCGTACCCGCCAGAGGGTGGGGTTCCTTTATAGTAATTAACAATACTGATATATTGTCCAGTGGCGCTTGCATTACGAGTACAACTCCCCCCATATGAGACAATAGTTGTCGGAACACTGAAGGAATAGAGCTGATCGCCAACTTTTTTATCGGTAACGTCTATTGATGCCGGGATGTCATATTTCAGCATCAAACCAGTACATCTGGCTCCCCAAGCATCAACGGATAACAAGAGCGATAATAAGCTAATAATATAAAGTGATTTTTTCATCAATATTCCTCACTGAATATCAAAAGTACGTTGGGCGCCATAGTCATCAATGGCTTCAATGGAGACTTTGCCGGATAACGCACGGGGTAAAGTCACTTCGCTAAACGGGGCCAGCAGACTGATTTGTTGTTCTGTTTTCTTATCTAATTTCAACGGGGTGCCGTTGATGGCGATTTTGGTAATAGCAAAATAATAAGGGGTTGGGTTTTTTAATACCGAGCCACGATAAGTCAGGTTTTTCTCGGCCTCTTCACGAGCCGCCGCCAATGCTTTTGGACGATAGATCAGTTTTACCTGAGTATTGAGCGCTACGGCTAACACGTTGCTTTCATCAGTACTGGCTACCGGCGGAATTTCTTGTACGTTTAACCAAAATAATGATTCTTTATCTTTTGGCAAAATATCATTCACATACAGCAGACGAATAAGTTGTTTCTCTCCACCGCTGACTTTAAATAAATTTGGCGCTGGAATGAAAAAAACGTTATTGAGATCGTTTAGATTCTCAATCCAAATTTGTCCGCCGTAGGTTTTGTCACTATTGTTGGTAATTTCAATAGCGATATTCTTTCTGCCTTCATCATAAATAAACCGGGTGCCATTGAGGGTAAATGCCGACAAGGCATTAAAGCTCATGAATGAAGACACCAGTAGGATGAAAATCGATATCACCTTATTCATTACATTTAATCTCCATAATTTTATTCTCATTTGATTTAATATTGCTGATATTTAAAGCGCACACTTCTCCATTAGGGGACGTCACGGTGATTTTTTCTAATTTATCCACTAAATTAAGTAGTAACACGCCACCGTTAGAGACAAAGCCGACATAAGCGTTGTTCTCGGTTCTGGCCGAACTACCGGCAGGAACAAATTCGCCATTGGCCTTTTTCAGTCGTAAAATAAAACGGTGAATGGCTGAATATTTAAATTCACGATAAACAATGGATTTATCGGTGGGTACGAAATGATGGACGGTATCCAATAGCTCAATATTATCCGGTACCTCTTCGGTATCGATTTTTAGGTTATTCACCATATAAGGGGAAACCCCGATAATGGTATTCCCTTTACTATTAGTGGGTGCTGAACCATTGAATTTCACATTTTCAAGATTGTCGATATTGGCGATAGCGACGGTGTCTCGTCTGACATTGCTGAGTAACACGCCGGTTTGTTTGGTGGCAAATAGGCTACCTGACGCACTTACAGAGCCTGAGGTCTGATGTTTACTTTGCGAAATAGCAAGGCCGGTATTGATAATGTTCTGGTCGATACCTAAATAGGCAGAGTTGCTCCAGTCATCTTTGTCTTTATTGGTGTTAACACTGTAATTTAAGTTGTCATTAATACTGCCGGAAAGACCTGAGTTAAAGCTGGCTTTATTATTGCGATTATAATTAACCGAGTTAGTCCAAAAATGATTCTTATCGAAAATACTAAACGGGATATTTAATCCGATTGAGACCATATAATTATCGCGTTGATAATCACCGAGCTTCTGATAATCGCCAGAAATCGAGAAGTCCATGCCTTTTATTGCGGTGTTATAGGATAGGCTGGCACCCATTTCATTTTTTACACGGTTACGATAAGTTTGTATCCAACCGGACAGACTGACGAAGCTACTGTCAAAACTGTGGGAGATAATGGTTTCGTAGCGCTCTTTCTGGTTACTTCGATGGTAGAAGGCATTGGGATTAAAATCAGCAAAATCGACGTAATCTTTACCGGTGTAGCGGTAAGCTAAAAATTGTAGGTTGGTATTATTGGTCAATGAATTAGCATATTGAGCAACGTGGCTAAAGCCGGTTTGTTTAAAATTCTTTGATGTAGGGGTCTGTTTTTGGAACTTGCTGATGGCGGCGTGCGTATACAGGGAGATAGCGCCGAATTGCCCCAGATCTTTACTGATGCCTAATGCGGCACTTTGGTAATCCTGATGTAAAACCCATGCTGAATGAACGGTAAATTTTTTGAAGCCATAATCCACTGCACCCAGTTGGAATAAGTGACTGTCACGCTTTCCGTCAATCTCTCTTTTTCCTACCACCAGATTATAGTTAAATTCATTGGCGCGCAGTAAAGAAGATAGGGTAGCGACCGGATAGCGACGAACCGACTTTGTACCGTTATCTTCTTCAACTGTGACGGTGAGCTCGCCGTTGCTCACTGGTGCAATATTGTTGAGCTGATAGGCACCCGCTGGCACCACCTGTGAGCTGAGAATATAGCCGTTTTGCGAGATGGTAATGGTGGCATTGGAATTGACCACCCCTGAAATCACTGGGGCATAACCGCGGGTTTCCCAAGGGCGCATACTGCTGTCAGAGCGTAGTGCTATACCGTAAAACATAAAGTTGGGCAGGGTTGTGGTGGACGTTAGCGTCTTGCCGGCGACAAAATTTCCCCGAATCGGCCGGATAGCGGTCGATATCGTGGCTTCTGAGGTATCAAAGCCTGAGTCTCTTGAATAGTTGCTGCGTGCGTGGGTGACCCAGCGCCCCATATTGATATAGGAATCGATATCGCCATACACCTGAGCCTGAGAAGAATTGGTTTTAGAGACATAGCCGGAATAATTGAGTTTAGCCCCCGGAATACCGTAGTCCCAGGATTGCTGCTGGTTTAATTCATCCAGTGCAATTTGAGGGACGCTGAAAGTTAGTGTCTGTTTGCCGTGATTAAAAATAACCTTTGCCCCAGGATAGGCACCAATATTATAACAGTTGCGAATAGGGTCGAAATAATCACCGAATAACTTATAGTTAATCGGCAAATGTAATCCGCTCATCCACTCTTTATTTAAGCAAAGGGTTTCTTTATCACTGGATGAAATAATGAGTTCTTTTTTTCCAAGAGCATGGCGGTTAAATATTACCTCGATAATATAATGACCAGCAGGATATTGAATGTTGTCATCAAAAATATCGATGGCCTGTGCCGGTATTTCTCCACGCAGGAAGTTGGTATTCAAGGCTGGATGGGCAGAAAATGATGTTATTAATAAAGATAATATGGCAACGTTAAATAATTTAAAGTAATTGATATTATCCATATCTGTATCCATATCCATATCCATAAGAGGGCCGAAAGGCCCTTAATCCAAAAGAGTAAAAATATTAAGAGTAAAATATTATATGTATGAAATCGAATAAGTCGCCGTGGCGAGAACGGAACCTTTAGTGACGGTTTCGCCTTCTGTGGCGACCATTTGTGCTTTAAAATTCATATTACGGATAGCGTTAGTGCCATCACCAAAATCTATAGTTTGCTGCTTGATAGTCACGTCTTGATTTGGTGTTGTGGAGTTAATGGCGGTCAACAGAATAGATACGCCCTTTGCAGTTCCGTTCATATTTTTCAGCCCTGAATTAGTCAGGCCAGCACTCTGCCAGCCCACTTGAGCACTGGTTTGGTTCAGGCATTCTTCCGTACGAGGCACTAAGCTGAAGTTAACTGCTATACCCTTTGTGGCGGTTGGTTTCATGCTTTTTAAGTCGACAGTATCGTTCCTTAATCCATCAACTTCAACATCAATAATACAGGTTTCGGAAGTAACGGTACCACTGAATAGGACTTGACCAGTATTGGTATCACTGCCAGTCTCCTCAGCATCGGCTAATGCATATCCGCTGAATAATGAACTAATAATAATTGCAGGTAATAGTTTTTTCATGTAATAACTCTCCATAGTAAAATAAATATACAAGTCAGGTTGATGATCGGTTAAAAAATAATAATGACTGCTTATATGTTGCTTTGGTTTATAACCTTATCAATATCACCTAAAGTGGCTTAAGGCTTTATAGATAGACGATATAAATTAAACTCAAGTTAAAGGTATAGGGGTGATAATAAAAAGATGTTCTACCGTTAATGAATATCGATTATGATGAATATTACCGTCGGTAATTATTAAGTATTCTGTCCATAGAATAATTTCCTGCTTTCAATCGTGGGATTGTTTTATTTAAATCTGAATGTCTTTCGTGTTTTTCTATTATTAATGAATAAGTACAGGCATGGGAAATCGTTTTAAACGATCGAATCTTTATGTTTGATTTGCAATATCTATCAATTGATCTTTATTGATCGTTATATCCTATTATTGTTCGATATGTTAATAATAAGAATCCTATTAATTCCAGCTGGCTTAATTAATTCATCAGCTGATATCACGGTTATGGCGGTTATTTTTTGGGGGCATAGGTCAGCATTAAAAATAAAATATCACCACGGTGAGTGCATCAAATATGTTAGTTGAATGAGTGGTTCAACATTCATTATATGGCGCTGTGATACCGTGCTCGGTGTGACTTAATTTGTTAGATAGGGATTTTTTGTGAATACGATCGGGAGTGGGTGGTGGAGTTGTTGCATAAGTGATAACAGCGGGTAGGGAGGAAAATTGGTCGACTTAGATAGCCGACCATTTTCCGCTAGAAGGATGTTGAAGGCGGAGATAACGAAAGCGGACTACTTATAAAGCATATCGATGATAACGCTGCTTTTCATGATGCCTTTTTCAACGCTTTGTCCTTGAGCATAGGGTTTAGCGTAGAAACTAATATCAAACTGATTGTTATTAGCGGTAAACCGCTTGTTTTTTCCAGATAAATCAACCGGTGTGCCGTCTGGCCATGATAAATTAATGCCTACGCCGGATAAGTTGGTTTGCAACTCGCCTCCGGTACCATTATTTAATGCGCCTTGGCTACCGGGTTTAAGTTTAACGTCTATATTTTTAGGCATCACGCCGCTTTTTCGGCAATCCACAATAAATTGCGCTTTAACCGCCGGCTGTTTTCCTGCCAGTAATGTCTTTTCATTGATCACTTTAAAATCGACAATTTTATCCAACCCTTCGCCGTCATTGATGTCACAGGTAATGTTAACCACCTCTAATGAAATACTCAGTTTGGTATCCGGTAATGTTTCATATGCATCCGTATCCGCAGCCACAAACGGAGAATACCAGCCGAACCAAGCGATAATCAGATAGCCGTAAATGTTCTTATTCATAGCCTGTTCCGCCATCATATGTACTTGATTTTTATTATCACATGGGTGTTGGCATTGCCGAGGGTAACGGACTGACTGCCTATCGGTAATGCCACCGGTTTAATCTTAAACTTCATTTTCATCAGCGTCGCTTCAGGTTTATCCACCCACAATTCTTGGTTCATTGGAATGCCGCTGCCAATGGTGCCAACTTTATTATCAGCCCATGTCATCAAATAGCCGAGGGAGGTATTTTTTGAGGCAATATATCCCGTTGAGCCCATGGTTAAATGCGGGTTGGCCGGTTCAAACTTGAGAGAAACACGCTGTGGTTTAATGGTGCCTGAACAGTCAAGGGATAAGGTCGACTCCCCTTCAACCTCTCCGGATAATATCGTTTTGGCATCGACTGAGCCAAAGGTCACATTATCAACGGTGGCGGGCAGGCAAGTGGCGATGGTAACGTTGAGACTAAATTGGGACTGAACATCACCACCGGTTACTGAAAAGGTCGGTGATGTTGCCTCACCGTACGATGAGGCAGAAAAGATCAGCAGCCCATAAAGCAAAACATGCTTGAGCATAGCGGCTCCTAAACTAATTGAAGGTTAGTTTAATATTTACTGAGGTATTCGCGGCGCCGGGTGAAACAACGGTACCTAATGCGACGGGCTTGACTTTAATTGGAATGGAAAAGCTGGCCGCAGTAGGTTTCTTCGCCGGTGCAATCGCTGCTCCGCCAACGGTGACCACCGAGTCTTTTGCTTTCACGGTATCGTCGCCCCACTTTAATTGATAACCCACGGTGCTGTTCGCTTTGGTCTTAATGATGCCTTTAGCTGCATCGCTTATACCGTCGGCCGCCGTAAAGCTAACGGTATAGTTTGCCATCGTGGTATCACAGGCAATATCCAGTGACATGTTTTTATCTGCCACCGTCCCAGCTTTAATCGCGCCTGCTGCCTGATCGCCGAATGCTACATTACCCACCGTAGCACTACAGGAGGCTTTCACCATCATAGTTAAATTAGAGGTGACGGTTCCACCCGTGACATTCGACGTAAAGCTGGTGGCGCCAGCGTGAAAAGACAAAGATAGTCCAATCGTTATCAATGATAATTTCTTTAACATAAGTAATTCCTTTTAATTTAATTGAGTTTGACGTTAATGGTGAGTGCGGTATTGGCACTGCCTGGAGTCGGTGAGGTTGATAACAACACCGGCTTTACCAAAATAGGTACGGTAAAATTATTGGCGGTGGGTTTGGTATTCGGCGTGATCGCAGCACCATTGATGGTAACTGCACTATTAGTGGGTTTCACCACCCCATTACCCCACTTAAACTGATAGCCAATTGAAGCGTTATCTTTGACCTTAATAATGCCGTTAGCGGCATTATTAACACCGTCCTTGCCGGCAAAGCTTAAGGTATAGGTCGGCAAGCGGTTATTGCAGGTAAAGGCAATATTGATGGTTTTATCCGCGATAGTGTTTGTTTTAAGCGCCGTTGCCGTTTGATTACCAAAACTCACATCATTGACGGATACGCCACAGGACACCTTATTGATTAAGACAATTGAGGTGGGTGCGGTAAATGACACCGACTCTTTCATTAACGTTGGTCGGCTTTCACCAATTCGTGAGTAAAAATTTCTTTTTAGCATAAACGTCGGGTTAACCGTGGTTTTTCCCGGCGGTGGTTTTTTGGCCAGATACATAACCCCGGAGTCAGTGCTACCGCCCGGACCTGCAAAATTAGTGTATCCACTACCGCTGGTTTTATAGTCTGCCAGTAATAACCAGGAGGTATTGCCACAGCTGCCTGTTGAGGTGAATTTTAGATAGCCATCAGTAGACGTCTTATCTACTTTACCGCGTGGACATGTGCCGCCCGATGTTGCACCATATTGATCAACCAGATAGATAAATTGACCGTTGGTATTTGCCCCACGCAAGCATTGCCCTGAAAACGAAATAATATTGGTAGGCGCACCAAAGGAATAAAGCTGAGCGCCGACCGCTTTATTGGTAACGTCTATTGATGCCGGAATGTTATATTTCACCACCAAATTACGACATCTGGCTCCCCATGCATCAACGGATAACAAGAGCGATAATAAGCTAATAATATAAAGTGATTTTTTCATCAATATTCCTCACTGAATATCAAAAGTACGTCGGCCACCGTAATCATCAATAGCTTCAATCGAGACCTTGCCGGATAACGCTCGCGGTAATTTCACTTCGCTAAATGGGGCCAGCAAACTGATCTGTTGTTCTGTATTTTTATCTAACTTTAACGGGGTGCCATTGATGGCGATTTGCGTGATAGCAAAATAATAAGGCGTCGGGTTTTTTAATACTGAGCCACGATAAGTCAGGTTTTTCTCGGCCTCTTCACGGGCGGCAGCCAAGGCTTTCGGACGATAGATCAGTTTTACCTGCGTATTGAGCGCCACCGCTAACACGTTACTTTCATCAGCACTGGCTACCGGTGGAATTTCTTGTACGTTTAACCAAAATACGGATTCTTTGTCTTTTGGCAAAATATCATTGACGTACAGCAGGCGAATAAGTTGTTTCTCTCCACCGCTGACTTTAAATAAATTTGGTGCCGGGACGAAGAAAACGTTATTGAGATCGCTCGGATTTTCAACCCAAACTTGGCCTCCGTAGGTTTTGTCACTATTGTTGGTAATTTCAATAGAGATATTCTTTCTGCCTTCATCATAAATAAACCGGGTGCCATTGAGGGTAAATGCAGAAAATGCATTAAAGCTCACCAATGATGAGGCCAGTAGGATAAAAATCGATATCGCCTTATTCATTACATCTAATCTCCATAATTTTATTCTCATTTGATTTAATATTGTCGATATTTAAAGTACATAGCTCTCCATCAGGGGATGTCACGGTGATTTTTTCCAATTTATCCACTAAATTAAGTAGTAACACGCCACCGTTAGAGACAAAGCCGACATAAGCATTGTTAGCGGTTCTGGCCGAACTACCGGCAGGAACAAATTCTCCATTGGCCTTTTTCAGACGTAAAATAAAACGGTGAATGGCTGAATATTTAAAGTCGCGATAAACAATGGATTTATCGGTAGGCACGAAGCTATAGACGGTATCCAGTAATTCAATATTATCCGGCACCTCTTCGGTATCGATTTTTAGGTTATTCACCATATAAGGTGCGACACCCATAATGGTGTTGCCCCTGCTATTGGTGGGTGGCGAATCATTAAATTTGATATTTTCCAGATTGTCGATATTCGCTATTGCAACGGTATCGCGTCTGACGCTACTGAATAATAATCCGGTTTGTTTGGTGGCGATCAGGCTACCTGACGCATTCAATGAGCCTGAGGTCTGATGCTTACTTTTCGAAATAGCAAAACCGGTATTGATAAGGTGCTGGTCGATCCCTAAATAGGCAGAATTGCTCCAGTCATCTTTATCTTTATTGGTGTTAACGCTGTAGTTTAATTGGTCATTAATATTGCCGGACACGCCCGAGTTAAAGCTGGCTTTATTGGTGCGGCTATAATTAACCGAGTTAGTCCAAAACTGGTTCTTATCAAAAATACTAAACGGGATATTTAATCCGATCGACACCATATAATTATCACGTTGATAATCATTGAGCTTCTGATAGTCGCCAGAAATCGATAAATCCACCCCTTTGAAGGCGGTGTTATAGGAGAGGCTGGCGCCCATTTCATTTCTGACGCTGTTACGATAAGTTTGTATCCAGCCGGACAGGCTGACGAAGCTATTGTCAAAGTTTTGAGATAATGTTGTTTCGTACCGTTCTTTACGGTTGCTCCGATAATAAAGCGCGTTAGGATTATAATCGGCGAAATCGACATAATCTTTACCGGTATAGCGATAAGCTAACAGTTGCAGGTTGGTATTATCAGTCAATGAATTAGCGTATTGAGCAACGTGACTAAAACCGGTCTGCTTAAAATTCTTTGATGTGGGGGTCTGTTTCTGAAACTTGCTGATAGCGGCATGCGTATACAGGGAGATGGCGCCGTATTTCCCCAGATCTTTACTTAGGCCTAAGGCGGCACTTTGGTAATTTTGATGTAAAATCCAGGCTGAATGAACGGTAACGTTTTTAAATCCATAATCCACTGCACCCAGTTGGAATAAGTGATTGTCACGCTTTCCGTCAATCTCTTTTTTCCCTACCACCAGATTATAATTAAATTCATTGGCGCGCAGTAAAGAAGAGAGCGTGGCGACCGGATAGCGACGTACGGATTTTGCCCCATTATCTTCTTCAACCGTGACGGTCAGATCGCCGTTACTAACCGGTGCAATATTGTTGAGCTGATAGGCACCCGCCGGTACCACCTGCGAGCTGAGAATATAGCCGTTTTGCGAGATGGTAATTTTGGCGTTGGAATTGACCACCCCTGAAATGATCGGGGCATAGCCGCGCATTTCCCAAGGGCGCATGCTGCTTTCAGAACGTAGCGCCATACCATAAAACATAAAATTGGGCAGGGTTGTGGTAGAGGTTAATGCCTTACCCGCGACAAAGTTCCCCTGAAGCGGTCTGATGGCGGTCGATACCGTCGCTTCTGAAGTTTCAAAACCCGAGTCTCTTGAATAGCTGCTGCGCACATAGGTTACCCAGCGCCCCATATTGATATAGGAATCGATATCGCCATACACCTGAGCTTGAGCTGAGTTGGTTTTGGAGACATAGCCGGAATAATTGAGTTTAGCCCCCGGAATACCGTAGTCCCAGGATTGCTGCTGGTTGGATTCATCCAACGCTATTTGAGGGACACTGAAAGTTAATGTTTGTTTAGCGTGATTAAAGATAACCTTTGCGCCGGGATAGGCACCAATATTATAACAGTTGCGAATAGGGTCGAAATAATCACCGAATGATTTATAGTCAACCGGTAAATGCAATTCAGTCATCCAATCTTTATTCAGACAAAGGGTTTCTTTATCACTGGATGAAATAATGAGTTCTTTTCTGCCAAGAGCATGACGGTTAAATACTACTTCGATAATATAATGACCGGCGGGATATTTTACATTGTCATCAAATATGTCGATGGCTTGTGTAGGGATTTCCCCACGTAAGAAGTCGGTATTTAGCTCTGAATGAGCACAGAATGACGTTACTAATAAGGATAATATGGAAGCCCTAAATAATTTAAAGTAATTGATATTATCCATATCTGTATCCATATCCCTAAGAGGGCCACGAAGGCCCTTAATCCAAAAGAGTAAAAATATTAAGAGAAATATATTACTTGTATGCAACCGCATAAGTTGCTGTCGAGATAACCGTACCTTCAGTAACGGTTTGGCCAGAGGTGGCGACCATTTGTGCTTTAAATTCCATATTGCCGATAGCGTTAGTGCCATCACCAAACTCTATATTTTGGTTATTGTAAGTCACGGTTTGATTTGGTGTTTTAGAGTTAACAGCAGTTAACAGAATAGATACGCCACCTGCCGTTCCTTTCATATTCGCCAACCCGGAGTTAGTAAAGCCAGCACTCTGCCAACCCACAGTACCACTGGTTTTTTTCAGGCATTCTTCAGTACGAGGCACTAAGCTGAATTCAACTTCTTCACCCTTTTTGTCGGTTGGTTTCATGCTTTTTAAGTTGATAGTGGATTTAACCAGTCCATCGATTTCGGTATCAATATCACAGGTCTCGGAAGTGACGGCACCAATGAATTGGACTTCGCCAGTATTCGCTGACGCATATCCACTGAATAATGATCCGCTAATAATAATGCCAAGTAATAGTTTATTCATGTAATAATTCTCCATAATAAAGTAAATATAAAAATTAGATTGATGATTAGTTTAAAAAACTAATATCAGGTGCTACATATCGTTCAGATTTATAACCTTACTAATATCACTGAAAGGGCTAAAAGCCTTATGATAGGCGATATAGGTTAAACTTAATTAAAAGGGTGTAGGGGTAATAGTAAAAGGGTGTTCTACTGCTAATGAATATAGGCTATTATGAATAATACCATCGGTATTTATTAGGCATTCTTTCCATAGAATAATTTCCTGTTTTCTAGCGTGGGTGTTGTTTTATTTAAATCTAAATATCTTTCGTGTTTTTCTATTATTAATTAATAAGTACAGGCATGGGAAATCGTTTTAATCGATCGAATCTTTATTTTTGATTTGTAATAACTATCGATTGATATCTATCGATCGTTATATTCTATTGTTGTTCGTGGTGGGAATAATAAGAGGGATATTAATTACATATGATATTAATTCATTAATTCTTTAAATCTATTTCAATCATTTTTATGGTCGTGATGGATAATCAGCTACGGCCACTTTCTGGTTAAAGAATATAGCCGGTACTATATAAATTAATGGCTATTATGTTGCTATTTATAAAGTAAGTTGATAATAACGCTACTTTTCATTGATCCTTTTTCAACGCTTTGTGCCTGAGCATAGGGTTTGGCAAAAAAACTAATATCAAACTGATTATTATTAGCGGTAAATTGCTTGTTTTTTCCGGATAAATCAACCTGTGTGCCGTCTGGCCAAGTTAATTGAATTCCCACGCCGAATAAGTTGGTTTTTAACTCCCCTCCAGTACCATTATTTAATGCACCTTGACTGCCTGGTTTAAATGTCACGTCTATATTTTTAGGTATCACTCCACTTTTTTGGCAGTCGACAATAAACTGTGTTTTAACCGCAGGCTGTTTTCCTGCCAGTAATGTGCTTTCATTGATTACTTTAAAATCGACAGTTTTATTAAACCCTTCGCCATTATTGACGTCACAGGTAATGTTGACCACGTCTAATGAAATGCTCAGCGTGGTATCCGGTAATGCTTCATCCGCGGCTGAAAACGGGGAATATAGCCCGAGCAAAGCAATTATGAGATAGCCGTAAATGTTGTTATTCATGGGATGTTCCGCCATCAAATATATTTAATCTTTATTACCACATGGGTATTGGCATTGCCGAGGTCAACGGACTGACTGCCTATTGGTAGTGCCACCGGTTTAATCTTAAACTTCATTTTCATCAGTGCAGCTTCAGGCTTTTGCAGCCAAAGTTCTTGATTCATTGGAATGCCGCTGCCGGTGGTACCGATTTGATCGTCTTCCCATGTCATCAAGTAGCCGAGGGTGGTATTTTTTGAGGCAATATAGCCCATTGAACCCATGGTTAAATGCCGGTTAGCCGGTTCAAATTGCAGAGAAACACGCTGTGGTTTAACGGTGCCGGAGCAATCAAGGGATAAGGTTGAATAGCCCTCAGCTTCACCGGATAAGATCGTTTGCGCATTGACGGGGCCAAAGTTGACATTATCAACGGTGGCGGGCAGGCAGGTGGCGATGGTAACGTTGAGACTAAACTGGGACTGAACATCACCGCTCGCCATGGAAAATGGGTGTGATGCCGCCCCACCATATGGTGAGGCAGACAAGGTCAGCAGTCCGGAAAGCAAAACATGCTTGAGCATAACGGTTCCTAAACTAATTGAAGGTTAGTTTAATATTCAAGGCGGTATTCGCTGCGCCAGGAGAAACAATGGTACCCAATGCGACAGGCTTCACTTTGATGGGAATAGAAAAGCTCTCCGTTGTAGGTTTTTTCGTCGGTGAAATCGCAACCCCATCAATGGTGACAACTGAATTAGCCGCTTTTACCGTATCATCGCCCCACTTTAATTGATAACCCACGGTGCTGTTTGCTTTGGTACTAATGATGCCATTGGTGGCATTGTTTACGCCGTCGGCCGCCGTAAAGCTAACGGTATAATTTGCCAGCGTGGTATCGCAGGCAATATCCAGTGACATCGTTTTATCAACTACCGTACCTTTCTTAATATCACCGGCAGACTGATCGCCGAATGCAATATCATTCACCTCAGCACTGCAAGACGCTTTAACCACCATACTTAAATTAGAGGTGACGGTTCCACCTGTGACATTCGAGGTAAAGCTGGTTGCGCCAGCGTGCAAAGACAAAGTAAGTCCAATCGTTATCCATGATAATTTCTTTAACATAACTAATTCCTGTTAATTCAGTTTGACGTTAATCGTGAGTGCGGTATTGGCATTACCTGGAATAGGGGATGCTGATAACAGAACCGGTTTCACCAAAATAGGGACGGTAAAATTATTGGTTGTGGGTTTGGTATTTGGCGCAATCGCGGTGTTATTGATAGTCACGGCGCTGTTAACCGGCTTCACTGTGGCATTCCCCCACTTAAACTGATAGCCAATGGAGGTATTATCTTTGACCTTAATAATGCCGTTAGCCGCATTATTAACGCCATCTTTGCCGGAAAAGCTTAAGGTGTAAGCGGGTAATACGCCGTTGCAGGTAAAGGCAATATTGATGTTTTTATCAGCGATGGTGTTTGATTTAAGCGCACTTGCTGTTTGATTACCAAAACTCACATCATTGACGGACACGCTGCAGGACACGTTATTGATTAAGACAATTGAGGTGGGGGCGGTAAAAGCCACCGACTCTTTCGTTAACGTTGCCTGGTTTTCGCCAATTCGTGAGTAGAAGTTTCTTTTTAGCATAAACGTTGGGTTAACTATGGTTCTTCCCGGTGGTGTTTTTTTTGCCAGATACAGGACGCCTGAGTCGGTGCTACCGCCAGGCCCCTTAAAATTAGTGTATCCGCTGCCGCTGGTTTGATAATCCGCCAGTAATAGCCAAGAGGTATCACCGCAACTGCCTGTTGAGGTGAATCTTAAATAGCCATCGGTAGACGTCTTATTTACCGTACCACGTGCACACAGGCCGGTAGAGGCTCCGCGATACTGATCGACCAGATAGATAAAGTTACCCGTGGTATTACCTGCACCACTGGTAGCGCGTAAACACTGTCCTGAAAACGACATTGGGCCCTGAGGAACGCCAAAAGAATAAAGCTGATCGCCAGCTTTTTTATTGGTAATGTCTATTGATGTCGGGATGTTATAGTTCACCACCAAATTACGACATCTCGCCCCCCATGCATCAATGGATAACAATAGCGATAACAAGGTCATAATATAGAGCGATTTTTTTACCATTGGTGTGCCCTTACTGAATATCAAAAGTGCGTCGAGCGCCATAATCATCAATGGCTTCAATGGAGACTTTGCCGGATAATGCACGCGGTAACGTCACTTCGCTAAACGGGGCAAGCAGGCTAATGTCTTGTTCTGTTTTTTTATCTAACTTTACTGGGTTGCCATTGAGGGCAATTTGCGTGATAGCAAAATAATAAGGGGTCGGATTTTTTAATACTGAACCACGAAGCTTCAGGTTTTTCTCGGCATCTTCACGGGCGGCAGCCAAGGCTTTCGGACGATAGATTAGCTTCACCTGAGTATTTAACGCCACCGCCAGCACGTTGCTTTCATCAGCACTGGCTACCGGCGGAATTTCTTGCACGTTTAGCCAAAATAATGACTCTTTATCTTTTGGCAAAATATCATTCACGTACAGCAGACGAATGATTTGCTTCTCTCCACCGCTGACTTTAAATAAATTCGGTGCCGGGACGAAGAAAACGTTATCGAGATCGTTCAGATTATCAACCCAAACTTGGCCGCCGTAGGTTTTTTCACTACTGTTGGCGATCTCTATTGATATATTTTTTCTACCTTCATCATAAATAAACCGGGTGCCGTTTAGCGTAAATGCAGATGATGCATTAAAGCTCACTAATGACGACACCAGTAGGATAAAAATCGATATCACTTTATTCATTGCATTTAATCTCCATCATTTTATTCTCATTTGATTTAACGTTGCTGATATTTAAAATGCACTGCTCTCCATTAGGGGATGTCACAGTGATTTTTTCTAATTTGCTTAATAGATTAAGTAATAAAACCCCGCCGTTAGAGACAAAGCCCACATAGGCGTTTTTATCGGTTCTCGCTGAACTACCGGCTGGAACAAACTCCCCATTCGCCTTTTTCAAACGCAAAATAAAACGATGAATAGTGGAATACTTAAATTCGCGATAAACAATGGCTTTATCAGTGGGAACGAAGCTATAGACGGTATCTAATAATTCAATATTATCCGGCACTTCTTCGGTATCGATTTTTAGGTTATTCACCATATAAGGGGAGATCCCCATAATGGTGTTGCCCCTGCTATTGGTAGGAGGGGAATCGTTGAATTTAATATTCTCAAGATTACCGATATTGGCTATCGCAACAGTATCGCGTCTGACGCTACTTAAGAGTAATCCGGTTTCTTTGGTGACAAGGATGCTACCTGACGCGTTCATCGAGCCCGAGGTTTGATGCTGCCCTTGAGAAATAGCAAAGCCAGTATTGATAAGATCTTGATTGATACCTAAATAGGCAGAATTGCTCCAGTCATCTTTGTCTTTATTGGTGTTAACACTGTAATTTAAGTGATCATTAATATTGCCGGACACGCCCGAGTTAAAACTAGCTTTATTCATGCGGTTATAATTAACCGAGTTAGTCCAAAAGTTATTCTTATCAAAAATACTAAACGGAATATTTAATCCGATTGAGATCATGTAATTATCTTTATGGTAATCATTAAGCTTCTGATAGTCGCCAGAAATCGATAAATCCATGCCTTTGAGGGCGGTGTTATAGGAGAGGCTGGCTCCCATTTCATTTTTTACATGGTTACGATAAGTTTGTATCCAGGTTGATAGGTTGACGAAGCTACTGTCAAAATTTTGGGATAAAATCGTTTCGTACCGTTCTTTACGGTTGCTTCGGTAGTAAAGGGCATTAGGATTAAAATCAGCAAAATCGACATAATCTTTACCGGTATAGCGGTAAGCCAACAGTTGCAGGTTGGTGTTATCGGTCAATGAATTAGCATATTGAGCAACATGGCTAATCCCCGACTGTTTAAAGTTCGATGACGTAGACGTCTGTTTCTGGAACTTGCTGATAGCGTAATTGGTATGAAAAGAGATGGCGCCAAATTGCCCCAGATCTTTACTGATGCCTAATGCGGCACTTTGATAATTTTGATGTAAGATCCATGCCGAATGAGCAGTAACGCTTTTGAAGCCATAATCGACGGCACCCAATTGAAACAAGCTATTTTCACGCTTTCCGTCAATCTCTCTTTTTCCCACTACAAAGTTATAATTTAATTCATTGGCGCGTAGTAAAGAAGGTAAGGTCGCGACCGGATAGCGACGCACCGATTTTGTGCCGTTATCTTCTTCAACCGTGACCGTAAGATCGCCGTTGCTCACCGGTGAAATATTGTTGAGCTGATAAGCGCCCGCTGGCACCACTTGAGAGCTGAGAATATAGCCGTTCTGCGAGATGGTAATTTTAGCGTTGGAATTGACCACCCCTGAAATCACCGGGGCATAGCCGCGCATTTCCCAAGGGCGCATACTGCTCTCAGAGCGTAGTGCAATACCGTAAAACATAAAATTGGGTAATGTTGTGGTGGAGGTTAATGTCTTACCAGCCACAAAATTCCCTTGGATCGGCCGAATAGCGGTCGATACCGTGGCTTCTGAGGTATCAAAACTCGAGTCTTTTGAATAATTGCTGCGTACATAGGTCACCCAGCGCCCCATATTAATATAGGAATCGATATCGCCATAGACTTGGGTCTGAGCTGAACTGGTTTTAGAAACATAGCCGGAATAATTGAGTTTGGCTCCCGGAATACCATAGTCCCAGGATTGCTGCTGGTTTGATTCATCCAGCGCGATCTGAGGAACACTGAAGGTTAATATTTGTTTGGCATTATTAAAAATAACCTTTGAACCTGGATAATTACCTATATTGTAACAATTTCGTAATGGGTCAAAATAATTACCAAATTCTTTATAGTTAATCGGTAAATGTAATTCATTCATCCATTCTGTATTCAAGCAAAGCGTTTCTTTATCACTAGATTGAATAATTAATTCTTTTCTTCCAAGGGAGCGGCGATTAAATACCACTTCGACAATATAATGTCCGGCAGGATATTTAACACTTTCATCAAATATATCGATGGCCTGTGATTGCATTCCTCCACGCAAGAAGTCAGTATTCAATGCGGAATAAGCACAGAACGACGTCATAAATAAGGATAATATGGAAATTTTAAATAATTTAAAGTGCATTGATATTATCCATTATCCCTAAGAGGGCCTCGAAGGCCCTTAATCCAAAAGAGGAAAAATATATTATTTATATGCAACCGCATAAGTAGCGCTTGAGATCACTGTACCCTCAGTCAGTGTTTGGCCAGATGTCGCAACCATTTGCGCTTTAAATTCCATATTGCCGATAGCTTTAGCGCCATCACCAAACTCCACATTTTGGCTATTATAAGTCACGGTTTGGTTTGGTGTTTTGGAGTTAACAGCGGTTAACAGAATAGATACGCCGCCTGCAGTTCCTTTCATATTTGCCAGCCCAGAATTAGTAAAGCCAGCACTCTGCCAGCCCACGGTACCACTGGTTTTCTTCAGGCATTCTTCGGAACGAGGTACTAAACTGAAAGCAACTTCTTTACCTTTTGTGTCGCTGGTAGTCATAGTACCCAGATCGATGGTGGATTTAACCAGTCCACCGATTTCGGTATCAATATCACAGGTCTCGGAAGTGACAGAACCAATGAATTGGACTTCGCCAGTATTCGCTAATGCATATCCGCTGAATAATGAACCGCTAATAATAACGCCTAGTAATAGTTTGTTCACGTAATAAATCTCCATGATAAAATAAATCTAACAGTTAGATTGATGCTCAGTTTTAAAAAAACTGATGGTCTTGCTTACATTTCGTGCCGCTTTATAGCCTTATCAATATCACTTAAAGCTGCTTAAAGCCTTATGGATAAATGATATAGGATAAAGTTAGTTAAAGAGTGTTTTGGGATTTTTTTAAAAAGGTGTTTTGCCGTTAATGAATGTCAATTAAAATGACATGTAGATATCTGTATATCTACTCATCAGGCATTCTTTCCATAGAATCATTCCCTGTTCTTCTGGCGTGGGGCTTATTTTGTTTAAAACAAAATATCTGTTTTGCAAATGCGTTTTTGTATTATTAATAATATACACACGTATTGGAAATCGTTTTAATCGATCGAAACTATCATTTTAATCACTTTAACCTATCAATTGGTTGTTATCGATCGATGCATCCTATATTTGTTATTAATTGAAATAATAACAATTGAATTAATAACTGTTGGTCTTAATTTGTTTGTTGTTTAAACCTTTTCTATAACCGTTATTTCCTGGGCACTGGAGTAGAATTGAAAATAGGATATCAACACGGCGAGCAGCAAAATGTTGATTAAATGAGTTGGTTAACGTTAATCATTTGGCGATGTTGTTTGGTGAGCGAGAGAGATGAGCTCGGCGATCTCATCGATATCTGTATTTTGGTCGCTGCATTAAGTGGGAATAACTTAGGTCAGATTACGGATAAACATATATTGGCCGCTTTAAATTGAGCCTTAATTACGTTTTTTTACCCTATTGGTTGATGTTAGTTGTGTACTGGTACACCTTGTACTTCACGTTATGGCAAGGAGCCGATATATTAGCGTCATTGATTTTTAATCGGTTGCCACTATGAATAACCAAACTCAGTCCTTATACAGTCAGATTCCTGCTGTTGACCGCTTACTTAACCTGCCTGAAATGGATGGGTTACTGTGTGAATACGGCCAGCATTTGGTTGCAGAGTCGCTGCGCAATTTACAGCAGCAGGCGCGACAGGAGATTGGTCAACACAATCGATTACCTGCATGGTGTCAGGATTGGGCTACCGCGGTGAAAAATGACCTGTCACAAAGACAGCGTTCTGGCTTACAGCCGGTCTTTAAT
The DNA here is from genome assembly GCF_900112475.1 of Pragia fontium DSM 5563 = ATCC 49100. GTDB lineage: Bacteria > Pseudomonadota > Gammaproteobacteria > Enterobacterales > Enterobacteriaceae > Pragia > Pragia fontium. Next base: position 64,596 of record NZ_FOLW01000010.1, read on the forward strand.
CTCAGCGGTACGGTATTACACACCAATTTAGGGCGCGCCTTACTGGCTGAAGCTGCCATCGAGCAGGTGGCCAGCGTGATGAGAAACGCGGTCACGCTGGAATATGACTTAGACGGTGCCGGGCGTGGCCACCGGGATAATGTTATTTCTGACTTGCTATGTGAATTAACCGGTGCAGAAGCCGCCTGTATTGTTAATAACAATGCGGCAGCGGTAATGCTGATGTTGGCTGCGGTAGCGGCGGGCAAAGAAGTGGTGGTTTCTCGCGGTGAGCTGGTTGAGATTGGCGGAGCTTTCCGCGTGCCGGATGTGATGCGTCAGGCCGGGTGTCAATTGGTTGAAGTCGGTACGACTAATCGAACGCATTTAGCCGACTATCGGGATGCGGTCAGTGAACAAACTGGTTTATTGATGAAAGTACATACCAGTAATTATCATATTGAGGGTTTTACCGCTGCCGTTAATGAAGAAACTTTAGTGACGTTGGGGCGGGAGTTAGGTGTGCCGGTGGCGACCGACTTAGGTAGTGGTTCTCTGATCGATCTACAACAATACGGACTGCCAGCGGAACCGATGCCACAAAACCTGATTGCCTCAGGGGTCGACTTGGTGACGTTTTCCGGCGATAAGCTATTGGGTGGTCCACAAGCGGGGATTATTCTGGGTTCTAAATATTGGATTGAGAAAATTCAACGTCACCCACTAAAACGTGCGTTGCGTGCTGGCAAGCTGACATTGGCCGCATTAGAAGCCACATTGCGCCTTTATCAACAGCCGGATCGATTAGCCGCTTCTCTGCCTACGCTACGGCTGCTTAGCCGGGATAAATCAGAAATGCAGGTCATGGCAAGCCAACTGATTACCCCATTGCAGCAGCGATACGGTGAACAATTTGCGGTGTCGATAGAGCCATGTTTATCTCAAATTGGCAGTGGTTCGCTACCGGTTGATCGTTTACCAAGCTATGCACTGACGTTTGCACCAATGGATGGCCGTGGCCGGACGTTAGAGGCACTGGCGGAAAAATGGCGCGGCCTAGCCAAGCCTGTAATTGGTCGAATTCAGGATGGAAAGCTGTGGCTGGATTTACGCTGTCTTGAAGATCAGGATGCATTGCTGGAGGGGTTGTTAGCATGATTATTGCTACCGCCGGCCACGTCGATCACGGAAAATCTACCTTATTACAAGCGTTAACCGGGGCGGAAAGTACCGATCGCCTACCGGAGGAAAAACGCCGGGGTATGACCATTGATTTGGGTTACGTTTATCTGCCGTTATCTGACGAACAAGTTTTAGGATTTATTGATGTCCCCGGCCATGAAAAGTTTTTAGCGAATATGTTGGCAGGGGTCGACGGTGTACAACATGCTCTGCTGGTTGTGGCTTGTGATGATGGCATCATGGCGCAGACCCGCGAACATTTGGCGATTTTACGCCTGATCGGTATTCCAGCGATCACCGTTGCCCTGACTAAAGCGGATAGAGTAACACCGGAACGCGTAACCAGCGTCAGGAAGCAAATTCTCGATGAACTGGATGCCCAAGGTTGGCACGATTGTCCAATCTTTAGCACTGCGGCACCGGAAGGTACCGGTATTCCTGAGTTGCGAGAGCATTTGATTACTCTGTACCACAACCGCACTGAAGATGCCCAATCAGCACTGCACCGTTTTCGTTTGGCGGTTGACCGGGCTTTTACCATAAAAGGCAGCGGGTTAGTGGTGACCGGAACCGCATTCAGCGGTCAGGTAAAGGTGGGTGATACTTTATGGATGACCGGCGCTAATCGTCCGGTTAGGGTCAGAAGCATTCATGCACAAAACCAACCTGCCGAGCAAGCGGGAGCCGGTGAGCGTATTGCCTTGAATATTACCGGTGATATCAGTAAGCAGGAAGTCAGCCGCGGTGATTGGTTACTGCAACAGGAGCCTCTCGACAACAGCGATCGGGTACTGGCAATACTGCATTGTGATAAGCCGCTACGCCACTGGCAATCGGTTCATCTACACCATTCGGTTAATCACATTACCGGCCGGGTTTCCATGCTACAGGATGGTGCGGTGAGTATCGGTAGCGATATTTTGGTTGAGCTGGTGCTGGATGAACCTTTATTACTGGCGGAAAATGACCGAATTATTGTGCGCGATATTAGTGCACGTGAGACGCTGGGCGGAGCCAGAGTATTACGACTACAGCCCCCGCGCCGCGGTAAACGCCAGGCGGAATATCTGCATAAGCTGCATCAGTTGAGTGAAATGCCTGATGATGCTCAGGTGCTTAAACTCAGACTGACAGAAGGAAGTTTATCCCTTAGTGAATTTGGTTGGGCACGTCAGCTAACCGATGGTGGTATTCAATCGCTACTGGCCCAATCTGATTGTACTGTGGTGGGGGATACCGCGCTGGAGCGGGAAAAGGTGGAAGATTTTCAGCAGCAGTTGATTGATATTTTGCATGACTTCCACCAACAGCATCTCGACCAACTTGGCGTTGGACGCGCGCGGTTACGCCGCATGGCGCTGCCGACGGAGCCAGAAGCGCTGGTATTTGCCCTGATTGATAACTTATTAGCCCATGGCCGCTTGAGCAATAGCCGTGGCTGGCTACATTTGCCGGAATTTAGCTTGGCCTTTAGCGCTGATGAGCAGGTTGCTTGGCAACAGTTAGAGCCGAAGTTTGGTGATGAGCCATTCTGGGTACGAGATTTGGCCGAAGAGCTGGCGTTGGATGAGCAGCAGGTTAGAGCTGTACTGCGTAAAGCGGCTCAATTGGGGCATGTTACTGCGGTAGTTCGCGATCGCTACTATTTAAGCAGCCGTATTCGTCAGTTTGCTGATTTGATTCGCACCATGCACGCCACTCAGGGAAGCACTTGTGCCGCAGACTTCCGCGATAGATTAGGCGTTGGGCGTAAGCTGGCTATTCAGGTGCTGGAGTTTTTTGACCGCAGCGGGTTTACCCGTCGGCGGGGTAATGAGCATTTGTTGAGGGATCAGGGACTCTTTATGGATTAACCTGTTCCAGATGAAACACCCGGTTAGCTGTTTTAGTGACGATTTTTCCTGTCACGTGGGGATAAAAAGTTAGTGATTACTAACATAAAAGATGATTGATAATCTGTTTCTATGCTGATTCAAGGCATTAGCGGAATGATGGGCAAGATAGAATATGGCTGAAATCAGTTAACGGAAGATACCAGCCACCTAAATAAGTTAGTAAGCACTCACAAGGAAAGTGCTTACTTAGCAGGAAAGTTAATTATTTAGCCTTTTTTGCTTTTTCCTCCCTGCACGGCTTTAAAGCGCGGGTTGGATTTACAAATCACATAGATTCTTCCACGGCGGCGAACAATTTTACAGTCAGGATGACGCTGTTTGGCGGAACGGAGCGAGCTTAATACCTGCATAATAGTCCTTAAAATGATATGTTATAATATAACAATTATAAGTATGCATGTATTTCCTAAAGGGTGCAACCATAGGGATTGTCGGGAATTGGGTGAAGCACGCGGATCTTTATTTCAGTCAAAACAAAGGGCACCTTTTAGGTACCCTTTATTCGAATATTTAGCGTGGTTAAATCAGGCTGCTTTTTTCAGACAGGTATCCATAAAGGTTTTACGATCATTACCTTTCAGGGCTTTGTCGCCTGCTTCTTTATTACATTCGGCCATTTTTTGTTGCTGCGGTGTCACCGCTTTTTCATTTGCGGCGGGTTTACCGGTCAGGCAGGTACTCATAAAGGTTTTACGGTCTTCGCCTTTCAGGTTCTTAGTGCCGGCTTCTTTATTACAGTCAGCCATTTTTTGCTGCTGAGGTGTAGCTGTAGCTACAGCAGCACCTGTGGTTGCAGCCGCTGCCGCTTTTTCAGTCGTGGCGGGTTTACTGGTCAGGCAGGTGCTCATAAAGGTTTTACGGTCGTCGCCTTTCAGGTTCTTCGTGCCGGCTTCTTTATTACAGTCGGCCATTTTTTGCTGTTGTGGAGTCACTTTCTTTTCATCGATAGTTGATCCAGCTTTCAGGCAGGTGCTCATAAAGGTTTTGCGTTCATCGCCTTTAAGGTTCTTATCCGCTGCGGCTTTATTACAGTTAGTCATTTTTTCACGCTGGGCAAGCTGGGCTGCTGATGGTTCTTTGGCCGAGGTATCTGCGGCCATAGCGCCAGAAATAAAGCACAGGCTCAGCAACACAGGTAAGACAGAAAACATACGCATGGACGATTTCCTTAAATAAATAGGGGTAGTAATAAGCATAGTCCAATGGGAATAAAGTTGCCGTGGTGGCAAGAATAATATGCTGCTGTGAAGGTAAAGGGTGGGACGCCTTTGGTTTTCTGCGTTAGTTTGGCTTTTGGTTCAGATATTATGTCTTTGATTGGCATAAAATGAATGCTGGTAAAACCGCCGACGGGTGATAAAAATTAACGGTACCATCCCCTTCATTTAACGGTATAATCACCGCGTTTCTTTATCTGTACCCTTCAGAATGGAAGGTCATCGTCCCCGGTGGGGCGGCTGGACTTCAAATCCAGATGGGGCCGCCAGCGGTCCCTGGCAGGTTCGACTCCTGTGACTTTCCGCCAATTTGGTTCTTCCTGGTTGTTTTAAAGTCTATTAATTCCTTATATATCCCGCTTCACAGCCCATTTGGTTATGGTGAGGTATTTTGCAGTCTATTAAAAAGAAAGCATAAAATGCTATGCCTAAGTCACATTTATAACATTTTATTTACAATCTTATCGTTAAGTGTGATAGTCGATCTACTTTCTTAAACAGGCACTCATCATGTTATCCAGAAGGAATCTTTTGATATCTGGTGCGGCCCTGACCGGATTCGCCGTACTCAGATCCGCACTATCTTGGGCCTCAGAGCCTAACGAAAGCAGTGATAGCGCTATTTTCTTTAAGCTCTCTCTGTTATTAACCAGCAGAAAACACCTCAGCCCGGTCGTGGCACAACGTGCGTTGCACGGTCTGGTCACCGAGGATGCTCAATTTCTACAAAATATGCGGCAGCTTTCAACGGCGATGACGCACGAAAATATCACTTCAGCTGACCAACTTTACGGTCATCCGCTAATGAACGGTTCCTTTGGTGACACGGCTAAAAAGATTCTTTCAGCTTGGTATCTTGGCTATACCGGTACGCCAGTGCCCTTACGAGCGTCCGATAGTACTCGATTTGTTACTTATACCGACGCATTAGCCTACGCGCCAACTCTTGATGCTACCGTCATCCCAACCTACTCTCGCGGACGTACCAACTACTGGGTACAACCACCGGTGACCATAAAAAACGATTAACACCCGTTTAAGATGTGAGCAATGCCATGAACAACCAATATGACGCCGATGTGATTGTCATCGGTTCAGGTGCGCTCGGCAGTAATGCCGCAACCGTCCTTGCCAACAAGGGTAAATCGGTGATTATTCTCGAAGCCGGAGAAAAGATCCCTCGCTGGAAAATTGTTGAAAACTTCAGAAATTCATCGAAAAAAAGTAACTATAACTCGCCATACCCCAATGAACCTTGGGCTCGTCATTCTTATGATGAGCAGTACATTGAAAATACCGGTCCGTTTGATTTCCGCCCCGGTATGCTGAAATTGGTGGGTGGCACCACTTGGCACTGGGCTGCCGCCTGTTGGCGCTCTTTACCGAATGATATGAAGCTGAAGTCGCTGTATGGCGTGGGGCGAGACTGGCCGATGGAATACAGTGAACTTGAGCCGTATTACCAGAAAGCGGAGGAGGCATTAGGCGTCTGCGGTAGTGATACTGACGATCAGAGTGGACAGGGAGGCGGTGCTTTTCCTCCTCGTTCCAAACCTTACCCGATGGAGCCGGAGGGGGAAACTTATCTATTTCAGCGCTTAAAAAGCCGTCTGAGTCCGGTGGGCTATCACTTTATCCATGAACCGAACGGGCGTGCTACCCGGGCTTATGACAGTCGGCCTGCCTGTAGCGGTAATAATAACTGTATGCCGGTGTGCCCAATTGGTTCGATGTACAGTGACGATGTGCATGCCCAGCATGCGGAAGATGCCGGTGCGATGCTGATGACAGACTCTACTGCCTGGAAATTAGAAAAGGGCACTGACGACAAAATTGTTGCTGTGCATGTGCGTAGTTCTAAAGGTCTTGAGACTCGGCTAACGGCAAAATATTTTATTGTGGCTGCCCACGGGCTGGAAACGCCAAAACTGCTGTTGCTGTCGGATGTGGCCAACAGTTCCGATCAGGTTGGCCGCAACCTGATGGATCATACCGGAATGGGGTTACAGTTTCTCGCTGATGAACCGCTATGGCCGGGACGCGGAGCCGTCCAGCAGGGTGGAATATTTAACAATCGGGACGGCGATTTTCGTCGAAATCGTGCCGCGATTAAACACGCCATTTCTAACAATGTACCCAACATGACTGTTGCCAGCCGCCTGATAGCAAAGGGTGTTGTTGGCGCCGAGTTAGACAAGCAGATCCGCCATCAGGCATCGCGTTGGGTTGATATATCGTCGGTGTTTGAAATTCTACCTCAGGCGACGAATACCGTACGCCCGAGCACGACGCGTAAAGACGCATTGGGTATTCCAATGCTGACCGTCCACTATGAAGTGGATGATTACGTTAAGGCCGCTAAGTCGGTGGTTGATGCTGATTACCAACAATTCGTCAGCTTGATGGGCGGTACGGTGATTGAAGATAACACCGGCTGGCAGAATCGTGATCACATTATGGGAACCGTCATTATGGGGACTAGCCCGAAAGATTCGGTCGTGAATCATGAATGTCGTTGTTGGGATCATAGCAATTTATTTCTGGCGACCACCGGTGTCATTCCCGCTTCTGGCGTGGTTAATCCAACGTTGACCGGTGTTGCATTGAGCATTCGTGCGGCTGAAATCATCATTCGTGAGATTTGAATATGAAGATTGATTGCAAACGTTTAACCGTTGTCACGGTGCTGATAGGGCTTTTTGTCTCTTTCCCGTTGCTGGCGGTAGAATCTGAAGCTAATAACGCGTTGATTGAACGGGGTAAATATATTGCTATTGCTGCCGACTGCGCAGCTTGCCATCGTCAAGCGGTTGAAAACGGAGTGCCGTTTGCCGGAGGCTATGCTATTGCGTCGCCGATGGGGAACATTATTGCCAGCAATATTACCCCATCCCGACAGTTTGGTATTGGTAACTATACCGAGATACAGTTTGCTGATGCGGTGCGTAGAGGTCTGGCGCAAGACGGTAGAAACCTTTATCCAGCAATGCCTTATACGGCCTATTATGGCATCAGTGATCAGGATATCCATGCACTTTACGCGTACTTTATGCAGGGCGTAAAACCGGCAGATATAGCGCCAACGGCGGTTACTGATCTGGGGTTTCCTTTCAATATTAGACAGGTCATGCTGGGCTGGAACCTGCTGTATCGAAACGAAAAACAGCTTGAAAAACAGGCAGGTATTTCTGAGCAATTATACCGGGGGCAGTATTTAGTTGAGGTACTGGGGCATTGCAGTACGTGCCATACGCCGCGCAATATGATGATGGCAGAGAAGAGTAGCCTGTACTTGTCGGGTAGCCCCCTCGGTGGTTGGTATGCGCCAAATATTACCTCGGATAGCAGCGGTATTGCTGGCTGGAGTCAGCGCGATTTGGTGACCTATTTGCAAACTGGTCATCTGGCGAATAAAGCTCAGGCGGCAGGTCCGATGGCCGAAGCGGTTGAGAAAAGTTTTCGCTTTATGACGGATGAAGATCTGAACGCCATGGCCGCATGGATTAAACAGGTACCTGCCGTTTCTACCCCAGTAGCCACTAAATCGCCGCGGTCGTTAGCAACCGATATTAACAACGTTATTATTGGTCAAGGTAATCAGGCTTCGCTGGTGGATATTTCACAAACCGACGGAGCTACGCTGTATGAAAGCGCCTGTGCCAGCTGTCATGGTCGGCAGGGACAAGGGACTGCCGATAATTTTTATCCATCATTAACCCACAATAGCGCTGTTTCCGGCCCAGGCCCACAGAATCTGGTCATGACCATTGTAATGGGCATTCAGCGCAAAGGCAGTGACGGTGAAGTCAGTATGCCGGCTTTTGGTCAACAGATGAATAATGAGCAGATTGCTTCACTCAGCAACTATGTACGTAATCAGTTTGCCAATATTGACGATAGGCTAACGGCAGAAAACGTACAGATGTTACGCAACGGCGGTGAGTTACCGTTTATCGTGCTCTATCTGAATTGGCTAATGGGGGCCGGTGCTGTGATAGTGCTGCTGATCCTGTTTGGCTTAATGCGGTTGAGGAAACGATAAGCCTTATCGTGGGAAAGTCTCGCCTCAATGTTTTATGCTGAAAAAAGGGCAAGTACTCAATTTACCGTGTACTCAAAAAAAGCTGTATCGGTAATAAACACGATACAGCTTATTAAATCCAATCAGTTTTTAGTATTAGCATCAGATATAAGTCATGCTGATATCTGGTTTATTCCGGTAAATTTTTACCCTTTCTGGATACTAATTTGCCATTGAGCATCGCCAGTTTGTTTAAAGCTGGTGACTTGATGACCATCTTCAACCGCCCAGCGGGGTAAGTTTTCTGTTGCTTGAGCGCAGTCATACTCAATAACCAGCGTATCGCCGCTATTGAGTTCAGCAATGTGTTTTTTCGCTTCAATTAAAGGAAAAGGGCAAAGTTTTCCAGTGGTATCTAATGTTAATGTTTTCATTTTTTTATGCCTTTTGTTGTTTAACTAATTGATTAGGAATAATAATGGTGAAATAACTCACCAACCAACTTCCTAAAAGAATGCAGGGAATAAACAGCCAACCTTGCCAGGAAAACCAAGCGGTATTTACTACGGTATTACCTAACATACAGCCACCAGCCAGTCCGCTACCGATTCCCATAAACAACCCACCCGCCAGACTTTTTGCCAGCGTTGGCCATCCTGGAGAACGTAGTCTTAACTCCTGACTGCCCCATGCAGCCACTAAAGCTCCGACAAAAATCCCCATTAATAAATATCCTGCCCAGCCAAAGAATCCGGTTTTACCTTCCGTTAGCAATGAGAAGAGTTGTGCACTGGGCCCGCTGATCCCTAATCCGCCAACTCGGCCAGACATCAAACTTGATGGCCAGGCTAATAAAGCAATAACGGCAATAAAAATCGCGGTAATAAAAGGGTGCCACCTCGCTTCAAATAACCAATGTGCGAGACCTTGTTTACGCGGTTCCGGCTGTGGAATGGAATACGGCTTTCTTTTTAAATGGCGATAAACTAAAAAGACCGTGATGAAGGTTAAGAATAGGACGGCAACCCAGGGAGAAATGTTCAAGGTTTGGGTCAGCGAAGCATCAGGTAACGATGGGGCATTAATAGGAGCAAATAGCTGCTTACCGCTTGGCTGGCGGATATACCAGCTGGAAACGACAAAGCCTACCACTGCAATCATACTTCCCGCTAAGCCTTCAGCAGCACGATAATAAGCGCCGGTAGAGCATGAACCGGCCAAACCCATTCCTATGCCAAACGTGACGCCACCAACCAATGTTGCCAGCCAGTGAAAATCGCCGGAAGGTAATTTTGCCCAATCTAGCGCGATGAAAGCGAACAGCCCTATGCTTTGCAGAGTAATAATAATCAGAATGGCAATCGTCATTCGACTATCGCGGAATAGGTAGAGATCGCGTAGCCCACCGGCCATGCAGAAACGGCCACGCTGCATGATAAAACCGAGAAGAAAGCCCAAAAACAGACCTGTCATAGGGGGAAACTCCTGTCGTTATAGGTATTACTATAGATAAATGGTAAAAATACGGGCGGAAGTGTACTGCTTTTTAAGAGAAGGGAGTTAATGACATTCTACAAAATGGGATAAAAATATCATATTTAAACAGTGGGCAAATCTTTCCAAATCAACCACCGCCGGAAGATCATCAGTATTCAGCTACAGACAGCGGTAGGCTGGTTTCTCCATTGCTCGCGTTATTTCATTGATATAAATTAGTGGGTGAGGCCAATCAGACTCCCTTCAAACTCACAGATAAGCCAAAAGAACATCAATAACGCTACACCGATAGTCATAAAGACTAATTTATCATTCATCGCTACACATCCTTGTTATGCTATTTACTGACAGAACCAGATTCCCTGATGAGGAATAGCATAATCATTGGTAGATCTTTCACAACCCATTTGATTGTTTATTTTTACGGCATCTCTCCGTTACGGGCTACTGTATTCTTCATCGCTTGAGAACGAGCATGGCTTATGGCATGCACTCAATGACGTCTGGTTTTTGGTAATTGATAATTTTGATCAGTTTAGCCACGTCAAAATCATCATTTTGCTGTTGGTTGACGTGATAGTCTGAGACTTCCACTGTGAGCTTGCCGCTGTACCCACATCCTTTTTCTGGTGCTTGGTTGGGAATATCCAATGCCTTACGCGCTTGTTCATAGTCACTGAAGCAGAACCAAAGCTGGCGTTCATCATTTTTGCTACGCGGAATCTGCTTACCTGTCTGAGCATCCGGTGACATGCAAATATTTTTACCGATCATCTCCATACTCATTTCGTCAGTGTAAAAGCTATATTCACCGGATAGCGTCATCGTATTTGCAGCAGCGCTACTAAAGCTGATGAAACAGGTTGAGAGGGCAAGCAGCCCTACTTTCAGGCTTGGCATTGTGACTCCCGTTAATGTTGAGTGTGGCAATGTCATGACGACTGTATTTAAATGCACTGTTTTTCCGCCCAACGGCAGAATGGGTCTTCGCTATTGGTGTCACCGATTTCAGCCGGATATTTTACTATTTCCAGAGCCGTATTCGGGATCGTAACGTCAAATGTGCTTGTTACCCATTGTTGATAAGCCTTATTGGGGTATATGTATATGCCGCTGGCGGATTCCGGACTGTTGGGTGGATAAGGATATTCCTCATTCCAGCAAAGTTCGTCGTAGCCAATGGCCATCAGGCGCAGAAAATCGACCATGTTGTCCGCTAAAACACAGCTGAGTATTGAGCCTGAGCCGGAACCCATATGCACAATTTTAAGTTGGTCTTCATCATCCAGCCATAATGCTGCTTCGGAACCTTCGGCTCCAGTTCTGGCAAAGACGAACAGGCGCTCGGAAATCTGTGGATCGTTTTCTTTTCTGCCAAACCAATATTTTAGTCCATCATTTGCGGTTGCGGAGAATTGAATGATGGTACCGCCGTGCCGTTCTTCATCGGTCCAGCTTTGTTCCAGTTTGTCTTGCGGATACAGAAAGCCAATACGCTGTTTATCATCGAGATCTTGATAGTGGCCTTGCTGTTCAATCCATTCATAGAGCATAGCCAGTTCATCTGGGATCCAGAGTTTAGTGGGTAAAATAGCGTTAAGTTGATCGAATAGTTTTCCCATGATGTGCTCACTCGTTCAGTTTGAGTTGAAGGTAACTTTTGATGTTATAACAGGAAATCAGCGATGAAATCAGCGGGGCACATCACAACAGGAAAAACAATCAGCAATGGGGCGCTAAATTATCGAAAGCGTTGGCGATATTCACTAGGAGATACCTGAGCTGTGGGGTTTTTTGTTGCTTTAATCACCTGATATTGCTTGTGATTAGTGGGCATAGTTTTTATATTGCTTCAATAACGCTGTTTGATAAGACGGATGTCGCTTTCTATCGGTGGGTAAGCGAGTAACCAATAAGGAATGCTATGAAGTTAACAGTCTTGCTGGATAATAATACCCTGATCGATCGCTATTTGATTGGTGAGCCGGGTGTGTGCTACCACATTGATATTGATGGCCGGCAGGTTTTGTTAGATACCGGTTACTCTAATGTGTTTATGCAAAATGCCGATATTTTAGGCATCGACTTAAAGCAGGTGGATACTATTATTTTGTCCCATGGGCATAACGATCATACCTGGGGATTGGGTCATTTAATGCAATATTTCGATCGTACCGATCGGCCAACGGATAAGCGCATTCAACTCGTTGCCCATCCTGATGCTTTTGCGCCGAAGTTCTACGGCGATAAAATTATTGGCGCAAACTATCCGCAGGACTGCTATAGCAATTATCTGGATAAGGTCGAAACTAAGGAACCTTACTACATTACCGATAACTTGCTGTTTCTGGGTGAAATAAAACGTACCAACGACTTTGAGGCACAGCGTCCGGTTGGCCAGACCAAAGATTGCTGTGGCAATTTGGTGAGTGACTATGTACTGGATGATAGTGCCTTGGTGTATACCGGCCCGGATGGTCTGGTGGTGATTTCCGGATGCTCCCATTCTGGTATCTGTAACATTGTGGACTATGCAATTAGCGTAACCGGCGATAAACGTGTGTCAGCGGTGATAGGCGGTTTCCATTTACAGAACGCCAGTAACACCTTGATGGCTCGTACCGCTGAACATTTAGGACGTATACAGCCAGAGAGTTTGTATCCTTGCCACTGTACCGATCTTAACGCCAAAATCGCACTGGCTCAGAGCACCAATGTGAACGAGGTCGGCGTAGGAAAAGTATTAGAGTTTGCCTAAAGTCGGTTTGAAAAAGTTGGTAATAAACGAAAGGACGATGTCATTGTGGAATCGATAAAAATAAGAACGGCATTGCCGCAAGATGTTGCTCGATGCTATGAGATTGAAACAACTGCCTATGAAGGTGATGAAGCCGCGACCGAAGCGAAAATTGCCAAGCGCATTGAAGTCTATCCTGAAGGATTTTTGCTGTTGGAAACGGTAGAAGGCATTACCGGTTTTATCAACAGCGGCTGTGCTTATGATGTTGTTATGTCTGATGAAGAGTTTAAAGAGCTAATTGGTCACGACTCTGACGCACCGAATGTGGTGATTATGTCAGTAGTTGTTGATCCGGATTTTCAGGGAAAGGGCTATTCTGCCGTTTTAATGAAGGCATTTATTCAGCATATGCAGGAATTGGGTAAGAAAACCATTCATCTAATGTGCAAACAGCGTCATATTGGGCTGTATGAAAAATTTGGTTTTGTTTACGTTAAACAGTCTGAATCCGATCACGGTGGCATGTCGTGGCACGAGATGGTCATGGATATTTAATGGGGAATCATCAGCTTTCGAATGGCACTCTCCAAATGTTTGTGTGGCGCACTGGTGGACATCAAAGGGTGTTTTTTGCTGCTGAAGAGTGCGCTATAATCATTGTTCGATGATGGGGAGAGTAATGTATGAGTGATGATATTTTTGATTTTGATATTGATGCCGAGTTAGAACAGGCTGAGAAGAAAGCCCAGCAAAAAGCCAGCGAAATTCCTGATGCTGTTCAGGATGAAGGCGACTGTGAAGGCTGTAAAATCTGATTTTATCTGTTTGTAGATAGCCACCTTAGGGTGGTTATCTTGATCTCGATATACCTGAGATGGTAAATAATATATCTATTATCCCGCCGCTGGCATAATTCTGCTGAACTTCTGCAATATTTACTCTTCCACTTTATTTCAATTCATTATTACTTGAGTATAAAAATACTGCTTAATCAATATTGTTATTTATTGGTTAATAAAGTTGATATTTTTTATATTTTACATTGATTAATGTTTACATAATATTAACCGTGTTAGCCTTCATAACTAAGCGGTTATTCCTCTTTCTTATCTTCATTTATTTATGTTTCCCATTATTGGAATATTAATTGATAAAAATTATATCTGTATCAAGAAATAGAGAAAATAATACCGATATAGTCAAATTTCCCAATGAATTAGATCTAAGAATAAATAGATGGCTACATTTTGAGATGGTCGTTTAGTTTTTTGATTTCATATAGTTAATATGCATAACAGAAATTATTTATTAATAACGTGAGGAAAGTCACTGATATTTAAAAATAATAAAATCATTCAATTTTAAATAACTATTTAATTTTTATTTGAATATTCATTCGTATGTTCGGGGGTATACATGGATTTTGCTATACAACTTATCATCATATTGATCTGCCTTTTTTATGGGGCGCGTAAAGGCGGTATTGCACTTGGTTTATTAGGCGGTATCGGATTAGTTATTCTGGTGTTTGTCTTTCATCTTCAGCCGGGTAAACCACCTGTTGATGTCATGTTGGTTATTATTGCCGTTGTTGCTGCCTCCGCGACTTTGCAGGCTTCAGGCGGCTTAGATGTGATGTTGCAGATCGCTGAAAAGCTACTGCGTAAGAATCCCAAGTATGTTTCTATTGTTGCGCCATTCGTAACCTGTACGCTAACCATTCTCTGCGGTACCGGTCACGTGGTATATACCATTTTGCCGATTATTTATGACGTGGCGATTAAAAATAATATTCGCCCTGAACGACCTATGGCGGCTAGTTCGGTAGGGGCCCAAATGGGGATTATTGCCAGTCCAGTTTCCGTGGCAGTGGTTTCGCTGGTGGCGATGTTGGGCAACTTTACCTTTAACGGTAAGCATCTTGAGTTTTTGGATTTACTGGCCATCACTATCCCTTCAACGCTGATAGGTGTATTAGCCATTGGTATTTTCAGTTGGTTTCGGGGTAAAGACCTGGATAAAGATGAAGATTTCCAGAAATTTATCTCAGTACCGGAAAATAAACACTATGTGTACGGTGATACGGCAACGTTGTTAGATAAAAAGCTGCCGATGAACAACTGGGTAGCAATGTGGATCTTCCTGGCTTCTATCGCCGTTGTTGCATTGTTGGGAGCATTCTCTAACTTACGCCCTGAGTTCGGCGGCAAGCCTCTGTCGATGGTGTTAGTGATTCAGATGTTTATGCTGTTATCGGGCGCACTGATTATTATCATTACTAAGACCAATCCCGCTTCGATTTCCAAGAACGAGGTGTTTCGTTCCGGGATGATCGCGATTGTTGCGGTATATGGCATCGCATGGATGGCGGAAACGATGTTCGGTGCCCATATGACCGAAATTAAAGCGGTATTGGGTGACTTGGTTAAAGAGTTCCCGTGGGCTTATGCCATTGTGCTACTGCTGGTGTCGAAGTTTGTTAACTCTCAGGCTGCTGCGTTGGCGGCGATTGTTCCGGTTGCTTTGGCCATTGGGGTTGATCCTGCCTATATCGTGGCATCCGCACCTGCGTGTTATGGCTACTATATTCTGCCAACTTATCCGAGCGATCTGGCGGCTATCCAGTTTGACCGTTCAGGTACAACCAGCATTGGCCGTTTTGTGATTAACCACAGCTTTATTCTGCCGGGATTAATTGGGGTTGGCGTTTCCTGCGTATTTGGCTGGATATTTGCGGCGGCATACGGTTTCTTATAACTGTCAGATAAACGTGCGCCATGATGATATCGCGCACGTTATCAAAACTCTTCTCAGGGGATTTATTCTTGAGATGCTGATGTCCTTTTTGTTCATTAAAGCCATAATGAAATTAAATAAAACTTAAGCTAAATCAGATAAATAAAAATCATTCTATTTAATAGTCAGAATCCGGCTATAAACTATTGTATTCAAAGTTTCCTTACTTTATGGTGTCGGCGTCGCTCAAGCATCAGCCACGATATTCTCGTGATGATTTTTTTAAAAACTTATAAAAGGCTGGAAGCACATGTCAACGATCGAATTTAAATATCAGGCGTCTTTTCCACTGGGAGAAGACAAAACAGAATATTACTTGCTGACCAAAGACCACGTTTCCGTCAGTGAATTTGAAGGAAACGAGATTGTTAAAGTTGAGCCTGAAGCACTAACGTTATTAGCTCAACATGCCCTGCACGATACCTCTTTTCTTCTACGCCCTGACCATCAGGCTCAGGTCGCCCAAATTCTTGATGACCCCGAAGCCAGCGAAAATGATAAATATGTTGCCCTGACTTTCCTGCGTAATGCCGAGATTTCCGCCAAAGGTATTTTACCTTTCTGTCAGGATACCGGTACCGCGATTATTATGGGTAAAAAAGGCCAGAATATCTGGACTGGCGGCGACGATGAGGAAGCCCTGTCGCGCGGTGTGTTCAATACTTATGTTGAAAATAACCTGCGCTATTCACAGAACGCGCCACTGAATATGTACGATGAAGTGAATACCGGTTGTAACCTGCCGGCTCAGATCGATATTTATGGTACTCAGGGCTCTGAATATAAATTCCTGTGTATTGTTAAAGGCGGTGGTTCAGCCAATAAAACCATGTTGTATCAGGAAACCAAAGCGCTGCTAACGCCAGAGAAGCTGGAAAAATACCTGATTGAAAAAATGAAGAGTTTGGGAACGGCGGCATGTCCTCCATATCATGTTGCTTTTGTTATTGGTGGAACCTCAGCGGAAACTAAC
Organism: Pragia fontium DSM 5563 = ATCC 49100; assembly: GCF_900112475.1. Taxonomy (GTDB): domain Bacteria; phylum Pseudomonadota; class Gammaproteobacteria; order Enterobacterales; family Enterobacteriaceae; genus Pragia; species Pragia fontium. Next base: position 80,896 of record NZ_FOLW01000010.1, read on the forward strand.
CTGAAGGTGGTTAAGCTGGCTTCGGCCAAGTATTACGATGAGTTGCCAACCACTGGTAATGAAGGCGGTCAGGCATTCCGCGATCTGGAGTTAGAAGCTAAGCTGCTAAAAGCAGCACATAACTTAGGTATTGGTGCCCAGTTTGGCGGTAAATATTTTGCCCATGATATTCGAGTTATTCGTTTGCCTCGTCACGGTGCTTCCTGTCCGGTAGGGATGGGGGTTTCTTGCTCTGCTGACCGCAATATCAAGGCGAAAATCAATAAAGAGGGTATCTGGATTGAAAAGCTGGAAGATAATCCGGGTAAATATATTCCTGATGAATTAAGACAGGCTGGGGAAGGGGAAGGCGTTAAGATTAACCTGAACCGTCCAATGTCGGAGATTTTGGCCGATTTGTCCCAATATCCGGTTTCTACCCGCGTTTCGCTGAGTGGTACGATTATCGTTGCCCGTGATATTGCTCACGCCAGACTGCAGGCGATGTTGGACAAAGGCGAAGATTTGCCGCAATACATTAAAGACCATCCGATTTACTATGCGGGGCCAGCGAAGAAGCCTGAGGGTTATGCTTCAGGCTCATTAGGGCCAACAACCGCGGGTCGTATGGATTCATATGTTGATGCTTTCCAGTCCCGTGGCGGTAGTTTAGTGATGTTATCTAAAGGTAACCGCAGTCAACAGGTAACGGATGCCTGTAAAAAGCATGGTGGTTTCTATTTGGGGAGTATTGGCGGTCCGGCGGCTATTCTGGCTCAAAACAGCATTAAGCGCTTGGAATGTATCGCTTACCCTGAGTTGGATATGGAAGCTATCTGGAAAATTGAGGTTGAAGATTTCCCAGCCTTTATTCTGGTGGACGATAAAGGTAATGACTTCTTCCAGAAATTTAAATAGTACGAAGCCTGTTTTTCCTGAAGTTTGACGGCTGCGTCCGTTTAATAAAACTAAAGCCCGTGGATTGAATATCCAACGGGCTTTATTGTCACTGGCTAAGGATTGGCCTTATTGCAGCTGTAGGGCCAGCATTGGCCAGCGCAGGTCGAACTCTTCCGTTGGGCGATAACGGAACTCCGAACGAACAAAGCGTGACATCATTCCTTCACAAAACGCTAAGAGCTGACTGGCAATTAACCCTTCATCATAGGCGAATGATTGACCTTCTCGCAGCTTGCGCTCCCGTAATACCTGACGCAGTTGGGTTTCTATTCTTTCAAATAGTTGGTTTATCCGCCCTTGAAGCCGGTCTTGCTCAAACATCAATGCGTGTCCGGTCATGATGCGGGTCAATCCTGGATTCTTCTCTGCAAAGCCCAGCACTAAGAGGATGATTAAACGAATACGGTTATAGGTATCCTTTTCATCTTGTAGGATTAAGTTAATACGACTGTTCAGACTGTCTTCGATAAACTCAATCAAACTATCAAACATACGCATTTTACTAGGAAAATGGCGATACAGCGCCGCCTCCGAAACACCGACGGTGGCAGCTAGTTTAGCCGTGGTAATACGTTGGCTACCGTCGCTTGATTCAAGCATCTGGGCTAACGCTTGCAGTATGTCTTCCCTGCGATTTTTCTTGGTTACTTTTTCTACCATGTCTTGTGACATCCTAATAAGGAGTGAAATTTGCTCCACTCCCAAGATAGCCAGAACAATACTGACTGATACTATTTTATTATTACATGCAGACGGAACGTTACTGACGGCCAGAGTGACCAAAGCCACCTTCGCCACGCTCACTACTTTCAAAATCTTCAACGATATTAAATTCAGCCTGTACCACAGGAACAAGAACCAGTTGAGCAATACGTTCACCTGGCTCGATGACAAACGCGGTTTGTCCCCGGTTCCAAACGGATACCATCAGTTGCCCCTGATAATCAGAGTCAATCAGGCCAACCAGATTACCCAGCACAATGCCATGCTTATGGCCAAGGCCTGAGCGTGGAAGAATGATAGCTGCCAGAGATGGATCGGCAATATGAATGGCCAGGCCGGTTGGCAGTAATTGGGTTTCACCCGGGTTTAATGTTAATGCTGTATCCAGGCATGCGCGCAGATCCAAGCCGGCGGAGCCGACAGTGGCATAAGCTGGCAGAGGGAATGTGCTGCCGATGCGAGCATCCAGAATTTTTACGTCAATTTTTTTCATCATAGCGTTTGGCAATTTCGTCCATTAGTTTTTGACCAAGCAAAGATTTGTTGCTCAAGGGCAGACTTATCTCGCCGTTTGACCAGTAGAGGTGTAATGCGTTGATATCGCTGTTAAAGCCTTGGCCTGACAACGAGACATCATTAGCACAGATAAGGTCAAGATTTTTACGGGCTAGTTTTAGCCGCGCATATTCTTCCACATTCTGTGTTTCCGCTGCAAATCCTACAACAAAAGGTCGGTTTTCAGTCATGGCTGCCACTTCGGCAACAATGTCGGGGTTTTTTACCATTTTCAGCAGGATATCATCACCCTGTTTTTTGATTTTTTCAGCAGCAATATGTTCGGCGCGATAATCAGCAACGGCAGCACAGGCAATGAAAATATGTTGTGAGGCGGCTCGTTGCATAACGGCATCACGCATTTCCAGAGCGCTGATAACATCAACCCGAGTTACATTAAACGGTGTGTCTAAATCAACCGGGCCACTGATTAACGTCACGGTCGCCCCACGTTCAGCCGCGGCTTTTGCGATGGCGTATCCCATTTTGCCTGAGCTGTGATTACTGATAAAACGTACTGGATCAAGCGCTTCTTTGGTTGGGCCAGCGGTCAGCAATATGTTGATTCCCTGTAGGTCCTGATGCGGTGAGAAAAAATCAACGCAGTGTTGAACGATACAGAGTGGGTCGAGCATTCTACCCGGGCCGATATCGCCACAGGCTTGAGAACCGCTATCAGGGCCCCATATATGCACGCCACGGGAGGCCAGCGTTTTTAGATTATGCTGTGTTGCGGCGGCTTTGTACATTTGTTGATTCATCGCAGGAATTGCGACCACCGGTGCGCTAGTGGCAAGACAAATGGTACTGAGCAAGTCATTGGCCATACCTGCAGCAATACGAGCCAGCAGATCGGCGGTGGCTGGCGCCATGATTACGATATCTGCCCACTTACCTAATTCGATGTGTCCCATAGATGCTTCAGCTGCGGGATCGAGTAAATCATCTGAAACCGGATAACCGGAAACTGCCTGTAATGTCAGTGGGGTAATAAAGGCTTGTGCCGCATGAGTCATGACAACGCGAACGTCTGCCCCCTGATCTCGCAGGCGGCGTACAATTTCCGGGCATTTATAGGCAGCAATGCCACCGCTGATACCCAGAACAATTTTTTTACCGTTTAACATCGTCATGATTACTGCCCTATAGGATTAACAGAGATGCATTACCCTGATGATTGAAAGCACGTCGCCGATTTTATCATAACTCTGACAAAGGCGGTCCCTCTGTTGAAAAGGGATATAACAGGTTACAGAGAGTACGTTTCTGAAATATGAACATAAAACAGTATTGATTTACTGATTATATATACAGTGATTGTAAGATGCTACAGCAAAAAATCATAAATTGCCCGGCTGATTTTAGGTCATTGAACGATATTTCTCCCTAAATTTTGCCAGATAGAATCATGTTATGCGTAGTGCGTTGCAATAAATTGATGAAAGAGCCTATTTAACCAATTATTTTTGCGCAGTGTTTTTGATTAAGACATTTTTAACCTCGAATATTCGCTCTGGTGCTGTCAGGGTTCACTCCAGCGGAGGAAACAATGACAAAAGAAATGAAAATATTATGGGGGGACAACGGTGCTCCAAGAGAGAAACTGTTAAAAAATGGGGCGATAACCCTTTCTGATAGTGAGCTATTGGCCATTTTTTTACGAACTGGGCTACCCGGTGTTCACGTCTTAGATTTTGCTGGCCAGCTTATTAAAGAGTTTGGTTCTCTTTATGGCCTGATGTCTGCGGACTATGTGAGCTTTTGCAATACCCGAGGCCTTGGATTAGCTAAATATGCTCAGTTGCAGGCTGCTGTTGAGCTTTCTCGTCGCTTTTTAGGTCATCAATTAGCTCAGGAGTGTTCAATCAGTAATCCTTTGTTAACGCGTGAATATTTACAAGGATTACTGGCTCAGCGCGATCGGGAAGTTTTTGTGGTGATGTTTCTGGATAATCAGAATCGTGTGATTTATCATAAAGAAATGTTCACCGGTACGTTTAACAGCGTAGAAGTCCACCCCAGAGAAATTGTGCGTGAGGCGCTGAAGTCAAATTCGGCCGCGGTGATATTAGCGCATAATCATCCTTCTGGGGTTGCGGAACCTAGCCTTGCCGATCGTCACGTGACCGAAAAAGTGCGTGAAGCCTGTTCGTTACTGGATATCAGGCTGCTCGATCATATTGTGATTGGCCGCGGGGAGTCGGTTTCATTTGCCGAGCGTGGGTGGATTTAGTATATTTTTTTTCGATCTTAGGGGATCTTTGTCGGTTCAGTACTTGAGCCCTACCGGCTAAGGGCGTATACTACGCCACCTTTGAGGATCACGGATGTGGTATACGAGCCTATCTCAGCAGGTTCCGACCTGACTCAACGTCTCATCTCGGCTGAATTTGCTGAGATTGGCTCTAAAGCCTGACGAGGCAGCCAACATCCTAACGAAGCTCGAGCTGATTTGATTTTTGGAGAATTTTGACATGTCACGAGTCTGCCAAGTTACCGGCAAGCGCCCTGTGAGTGGTAACAACCGCTCTCACGCAATGAATGCGACTAAACGTCGTTTTCTGCCTAACTTACACTCCCATCGTTTTTGGATTGAGAGTGAAAAGCGTTTTGTAACTTTACGTGTATCTGCTAAAGGTATGCGTGTAATTGATAAGAAGGGTATCGATGCGGTGTTAGCCGATCTTCGTGCCCGCGGTGAGAAGTTTTAAGGAACTGAACCATGGCTAAAGGTATTCGCGAGAAGATCAAGCTGGTTTCTTCAGCTGGTACAGGTCACTACTATACCACCACGAAGAACAAGCGTACTAAGCCGGAAAAATTGGAACTGAAGAAATTCGATCCAGTTGTCCGTCAACACGTTTTATACAAAGAAGCTAAAATTAAATAATTTTAATTTCATTGTATTTACGCTATATCAAAACCCGACTTTGGTCGGGTTTTTTATTGCCTGTCGTTTATTGATTGCCAGTGGAGAAAATCATCATCTTTATGCGGCAGAATCTTATGTGTATGATTAACTTTTGCTATTTTGTCTAAAAAAGGATGTGACCGATGCCAGAATTGCCGGAAATAGAGACGAGTCGCCGAGGTATTGAGCCTTATATGGTCGGTCATAATATTGTCAGAACTATCGTTCGTCAGCCTAAGCTGCGCTGGCCGGTTTCCCGACAAATTATTGAGTTAGAAAATGCATCCGTCTTAAGCGTTCAGCGTCGGGCTAAATATTTATTAATTGAACTATCCAGCGGCTGGATTATTGGTCACTTGGGAATGTCGGGCAGCGTCAGGATTTTGCCGAAATTTAGCGAACCAGAAAAGCATGATCATGTGGATTTTCTCTTATCCAACGGTAAGGTTTTACGTTATACCGATCCACGTCGATTTGGTTCTTGGTTATGGGAATACGACCTGTCTCTCAGCAGCGTGCTGAAGAATTTGGGCCCTGAACCATTGGGTGATGATTTCGATGGAGCTTATCTATTTAATAAATCGCGTAATAAAAAGACCTTGATCAAGCCTTGGCTAATGGATAATAAGCTCGTGGTGGGGGTAGGTAATATCTATGCCAGCGAGTCGCTGTTTGAGGCAAGGATACTACCACATCGCTTGGCTGGATCATTAACCGAGAGTGAAGCTGAGTTACTGGTAGCAACCATTAAGCGAGTATTACAGCGCTCGATCGAGCAGGGTGGTACGACACTAAAAGATTTTCTGCAGGCTGATGGAAAACCCGGTTATTTTGCCCAGGAACTCCAGGTTTATGGCCGTAGCGGTGAACCTTGCCGAGTATGTGGCACATTAATTGAAAGCACCAAACATGCACAGAGAACGACTTTTTTTTGCCGCTACTGCCAACATTAAATCAGGCTTGATTAAGCTTTTTACTCAGCGCTTCAGCCACCACCGGCGGTAAGAATGAGCTAACGTCACCGCCGTGGCGAGCGACTTCTTTCACCAATGATGATGAAACGAATGACCATTTCTCAGAGGGCATCAGAAAGATGCTTTCTAAATCGGCCATCAGGTGCCGGTTCATACTGGCGAGTTGAAGCTCATATTCAAAATCTGAAATAGCGCGTAATCCACGAATAAGAACATTGGCTTTTTGCTGCTGGGCAAAGTGAGCCATTAGTTCGCTAAACCCAACAACTTCCACGCTGGGTAAATGAGCGGTAACGGTTTTGGCCAGTTCAACCCGTTCTTCTAATGAAAACAGCGTATTCTTACTTGGGCTGCGGGCGATAGCGATAACTAAATGGTCAAACATGTGCACACTGCGGGTAATAATATCCAAGTGTCCATTGGTCATAGGATCAAAGGTTCCAGGATAAATTGCCTTGGTGAAGTCAGCTCTGCGAATGGTCATTTATTCCCTTTCTCCTGTTGGCTAATCGCCCAGAGTGCAGCGTATTTATTAAAGGTGTATTGGGCATTGATGCAGGCTAAAAGAAAACCGTGTTTACCGTCCAGAAATCCTCGGCGTATTAGCCAGGTTTTCAAAAATGCACCCAAACCATGATTAATGGCGGATATCATTGATGATTTCTTGCCCCGTTGGAAACTCTGACGAGCCCAGCTTTCCGCATAGTTGAATTGTTTCCTTTGGAAAACAAAGTAATCGCGGCAGGTTAAATGCAGTAGATCGCCATCGAGTTTAGTGACTTGGGCATTACCATAGTCAACGGATTCATGAACCAGATTATCGTTATAGCGATAAAGGCTATTTTGATATAGTCGGATAACCCGATCAGGATACCAGCCACTGTACCGCATAAAGCGCCCAAGAAAGTAATTACGGCGAGCACAGCTATATACTTGATTTGGCTGTATTTCACTATGGATAACTTGTTCAATCGCGGTACGTAATTCTGGGGTAATACGTTCATCGGCATCTATCATAAAGATGTAGTCGCCGCTGGCATAGCTTTGGGCTATTTGACGCTGCTTACCGTATCCCTGCCATTCGGTATGAGTAAAAACGTTGGCATTGTATTTCTGCGCAATTTGTATGGTGCGATCGTGGCTTCCACCATCAAGCAGAATGATTTCATCTGCCCATTGAACGGATTGCAGGCAATCGCCGATAAGGTCGGCTTCATTTTTAGCAATGATCACTACAGAAAGGCGTTTTCTATCCACGAGTTAATGGCTCCGGGCAGGTAAATAAGGTTCGAGTAGCGTCAATAGCTTCTCCAGTGCACCCTGATTGTGTAGCAGAACATTAACCGCCTGTTGACCACGGTAGCTACGATACGCTTCATCTGCCAATAAACTTTCAATTTTTTCAGCCAGCGAGCTTGCATTATCGACGGTGATTAATCCATCAGCCTGTTCCAGCTTGCTACAAATATCTTTGAAGTTAAATGTATGAGGCCCCATCAGAACGGGTATTGCATGGGCTGCTGGTTCCAGTGGGTTATGCCCGCCGCGTTCTACCAGACTTCCACCAACGAAAGCCAGATCGGCAATGCCATACAGCAACATCAGTTCTCCCATAGTATTGCCAATGACAACTTGAGTATGTTGTGTTGGGACTTCTCCACTGCTACGGGTGATGTAGCTCATTCCCGCCTGAGTGGTCAGCTGTTGAGCCGTTGGGAATCGTTCAGGATGACGAGGTACCAGAATTAACAGCAGATCGGGAAAATGCTGAAGTAGTTTTGCATGTGTTTCGAGGATAATACTTTCCTCTCCGTCGTGAGTACTGGCGGCGATCCAGACTGGACGGTGCGGTGCCCATTGGCGTCGAAGGCTTAGGGCCCGAGCCGAGAGCTCAGGGGTAACGGAAATATCAAATTTCAGGCTGCCGGTTATGGTTAAGTGGGAGCGCTTGAGCCCCAACTGAATAAATCGTTCTCCATCTTCCTGATTTTGTGCTGCGATAAGGGTAATTTTTTGCAGCATAGTGCGTATGGTATTGCCAAGTTTACTGTAACCGTTGGCCGAGCGTTCGGACAGTCGGGCATTGGCGATAACCAGAGGAACATGACGCTTATTCAGTTGATGGATAAGGTTTGGCCAGAGTTCGGTTTCCATGATGATAACCAGCTTAGGCTGGACTTGATTCAGAAATCGGTTAACGGACCCAGGTAGATCGTAGGGTAGGTAGACGTGGTGTACATCATCACCAAATGCGGATAATACGCGCTCAGAACCGGTTGGGGTCATCGTTGTAACGGTGATGGGGAGTGTGGGGTAGCGATACCGCAGAGCTCTAACCAGCGGTATCGCGGTGAGCGTTTCTCCCACTGAAACAGAGTGCAGCATAATGCCATGCGGCTCGACTTTTCCACGGCAAAAACCATATCTCTCAGCCCAGCGTTTTCTGTATGCCGGTGCTTTACGACCTCGTAAAAACAGACGTAACCAGATCAGAGGTTGTAGTAAATAAAGTAGGAATGAATAAATCAACCGCAGCATATAGTGTCCACAATGACCGGATGTCACGCTACATCCGGTAATATTCTAAACAGATTAATTGTTCGCGAGCGCGAGGTACTTTTGACTCGTCGGAATAATACCATAGTCCAGCAGTGGTTTTTCTTCTATTATTGGTGGATTATTTGTCACCAAAACGATCTTTTCGGCCAGAGAATCTTCGTTCATCTCGGCAAGCCCAATAGCTAGATTACCCGTAAGTATGGTGGATGGCCCTCCCGGACAGTTAGTACTGACAACCGGCGTGCCACAAATCAGAGCTTCAACCAAGACATTACCAAAACCTTCGCTATCGGAGCTCAAAATAAGGGTTTTAGCATGTTTGATATAGGGATAAGGGTTTGAGCAGAATCCGATAAACTTTACCTTTTCCGCAATACCTAATTCTTCCGCCAGAGATTTTAGCTTTTCGGTATAGGCTTCACTGCCTTTACCTACCAGCACTAATGGATAGTTTAACCCGGTTTTAGCGTAGGCCTTCAGTAATCGGTCATGGCGTTTATTCGGATGCAGACGACCAACGTGGATAAGGTAATCACTGAACGGTAATTCACAAGGTTCGGCGGCAAGTTTAAGAATGGCTTCAATATCAAAGGGATTGCTGATTTGAGTGGTTTTTCGCGCACTGATATTAAAGTGTTGAATTAAATCATCAACGGCAGCCTGTGATACACCGACAATATTTTTATTCTGGTAAACATGTGCAATTTTTTGTCGTTTAAGCCAGCGGCTGAAGCCTTGCTTATTGCCAAGATAGGAAGCAGAAAAGATACCGTGAATACTGAACCAGACTTTTGACCATTGAAGACTGCGGCACTGGCTGACGATGCGATCTGTTTTATGCAGATTGGAAATCACCAGATCAAATGCCCCACCGTCTTGTTGAGCGCGAACAATTTCGCGATCGAGTTGCTTTGCCCGACGTTGAATTTCAGTTATTTTCCGCCAGAAAACCCGAGTGTTATCCGGTAAAATTTGATAATCAACGCCTTTGGGAATCGGGTAATCACAAACGTCCCGCAAGGAAAAAAGGCTAACACGATGGCCTAATGACGTCATACCCTCAGCCAGTGTCAAAACAACCTTCTCTGCCCCGCCTCCTGGTAATCCGTCAATTACAAATAGAATTCTCATTTAAATACTCATCAGACGTTGATAAAGAGTGACTAACTGTTGGGAAAGTCGAGTGGCATCCTGAGGTTTGACTCTTTCTCTGGCAACCTGTCCCATCGAAGAACCTAAGGCCTGCTGAGGTAACTCATTAATTGCTACGGTCAATGCGTTGGTATTCAACGCATCACAAACAAAGCCACTTATTCCCTGCTCAATAAATTCAGCGCCGCCGCAGGTATGGCTGGTAATCACTGGCAAACCGCAGGCCATCGCTTCAAGAATGACATTGGGGAAGGGGTCATAGAGCGTTGGTAAGAGTAAGCCATCAGCTGCCTGATAATAGGGCAGTACATTGTTTTGTACACCGAGAAAATGAACGCGGTTTTGACAACCTAAACCCATAGCCAGATTTTTATAACGTTTTTCGTCTTTGTCTTTGCCGATCACCATTAAGTGGCGAGAAGTTGGCGCTAAGGCTTTGATAGCTGACGCTAATCCTTTACGTTCAAAACCTGATCCAACATAAATAAGGCAGGATGCATCATGGGCGATATTAAGCTGGGCTCTGATTTGTTGACGGATTTGTTCATTGCCCGGCATAAACCGTTGGCTATCAATGGCATTATAAATCACATTGATTTTAGATTCAGGAACGCCAAAATCTTCCATGATTTCCCGTTTTATCATTTCAGCATTACAGATAACGGCTCGCAGTTCCGGAGCACCATACATCTCTCGTTCAGCGTTCATCACATAACGGTGATATCTGTCGTTAAACAGCAACTTTTGACGCCAGACTGGCAGAATACGCGCTCGCTGTAATAGCCAACGACGATGGACACCGTCCCCTGCGCGGTAAATATCGCAGCCGGGAATGCGTTCATGACTTTGTACCAAATCAAATTTTTCTTGCTGCCAGATTTGCCTTGCTGCATGGGCAAAGCCTTTTTCTCGGCTGATGCGCCCCCATTTTGTAGGGTTGCAGGGGAAAATATGCCAATCAGGATCTTGCTCTCCCTGCCATTCACGGGTAATCACGTTTAGTGAAAGGTTGTGACCTTTCAATGCTTCCAGTGCGCGGGAGATAAAGCGTTCAGCACCGCCATCCGGGCGGTATTTTTGCCGAACAATAGCAAGACGAATTGGATTCATAACCGGGTATTCCTTGAGAAAGTAGCCTGCGGCCAGCAATTAACTCCATTATAACCATAATGAGGCGGTTTTAGGTGTAGTAACGGCGATAAACTGCACCTTAAGCCAATCAATTGCTACAGACTTAATTTGCACCTGTGGGCGAGTATGAGTAGCATGAGGCAGTTTATTATATTAGCGAGAAGATGAGCGTTTTATGGTGCAGAAGCCGGCTTTCCTTATTTCCATTGACACCGAGGGTGATAACCTTTGGGTAAATACCAAAGAGATCTCTACACAGAATGCTAATTTTCTTGGGCGATTTCAGCGACTGTGTGAGAAATATGGTTTTAAGCCTACTTACCTGACTAACTATGAGATGGCCATGTCGCCTGGCTATGTCTCTTTTGCCAAAGAGGTGATTGCAGATAATCAGGGCGAAGTTGGCATGCATTTGCACGCATGGAATAGCCCTCCACTTCATCCACTGACTGATGATGACGATCGCTATAAGCCTTATCTGATTGAGTACCCGGTTGATATGATGCGGGAAAAAATAATCGTTATGACAGACTTATTGGAAAGCACTTTTGGCGTAAAGATGGTGAGCCATCGGGCTGGGCGCTGGGCGTTTAATGAACAATATGCCCAGTTGCTACATGAGTTTGGCTATTTGGTTGACTGTTCTGTTACACCTTATGTTGACTGGAGCGGTGTTAAAGGCGATCCGAAAGGGAAAGGCGGAACGAACTATAGTCATTTTCCTGATGCGGCTTATTTTATGGATCTTAATGATATCTCGAAAGTGGGTACTTCCAGTTTGCTACAGATACCAATGAGTACCCGATTGAAATATGGCTCGCTACATAATTCATTTAAACAGTTCTACGATAGATTACGGGGTAAAAAACGCCCACCGTCTACTCGTTGGTTACGTCCGAAAGGTAATAATGTGGAAGAGATGAAGTTTGTTGCTCAGCAATGTCTTGATGAAGGCAAAAATTATGTTGAGTTTATGCTTCATTCTTCAGAGTTTATGCCGGGTGGAAGTCCAACGTTTAAAGATGATGCGTCTATTGAACAACTTTATCGCGATCTTGAAGAGTTATTTGAGTGGCTAAGCCAACGTACTCAAGGGATGACGATGGGGGAGTTTTATCGGACTAATTTGGAGTAGTGTTTGTTGAAGAGCCTTATTTTTTAATGTAAATAAGGCTCTTCAGTAGAAAATAATATAATTACTCTTCTATTTTTTCTTTTCTATTCAGAAGGAGGGCTGAAAGTATCATTAGGCTAAACAGAATAGACATTTCCCGACTGACAAAGATAACTTCAGTTAATCCATATGCTATTAAACATAATATAACTGAAAGTAGCATTGGATTCTTTTCCCTGAACGATTTTACTAACATTGAAATATAAAAGAAGATAACAATAATTGCTCCTAATATTCCTTGTAATGATAGAGTGTCAACGATTTCATTATGAAGATGTATATTAGCAAATATTAGAGCGGCTCTATCTTTGTTTTCTTTTTCTGTATATGACTTCATTTGGCTATAACGTTGTTCTAGTGAGGCACCCATAGGACTTTGGTAAAAAGAATACATCCCCGCATTCCACATAGAGAAACGGGCACCTAAAGATGAACCTTCATTTCCTCTACTATTTTCATATATTGCTATTTCATTATTTGTAGTATTAATTTTCTCTATTATTTCAGTTTTAAAAAATAGACCGACAGCTATAGTTATCATTATGGAAGATAGAGATAATATCAATCTTACTTTTCGACCACTGGCATAAAAAACTAATATAAGAAACAATATGGGATGGAAGATTATAGCTGTGCGAGTACCTGTCTGGATTATAATAAAAAATGAAATAAGGAATATAATAGATAAAATAATATATGATATGGTTTTTTTTGCTGATATCAAACAATAGCTAATTAGTAGTAATGTTATACATGAATACATATAAGCCGCCCCTGTTGCTTGGGTATTTAATTCTACTCTAGGAAGGCCTATTTTTATTTGATAAATAGCGAAAATGGTACTAAAAATAAATGAAAGAATTACAGAAAAAACAATTATTTTCTTATTGAGATTTGTGTTTCTTAAGTTTGCTAATAAATATGCGATAATAATGGAGCAGAAAATAATTCTTTTACCTGCTTGTATATAATTGGTATTTAAATTTATATCTGGGGCATTATTATAGAAATAGTAGAACCAAATTATTTTACTTAATCCAAGAATTAACAATGGGATAGGGAGTATTTTGACGAATTTTTTATAGTTTTTTTTATCAATCAACACGCCAAACACGCTAATATAGCAAGCAACGAAAAATGATACTCTGGCTATCTTTACATCAATTAGTGTAATTGATATTGACAACATAATAAGGAAAAAACATAGATTTAATAAGTAATTATTAATTTTTTCCATACTCATATTTATTTTCATATTTACACTAGTTCTCATTATTTTTAATCTGATGGTTTTTATAAGAAAGATAATAACTTTTCTTTCAAGGTAATATTAAATTTTTTATAGTCACATTCATTCTGAATATATTGCTGTGCATTATAGCTATATGTTGAGTACTTTTCCTTATTGATGATTTTTTCTATACCATCAGCATAATCAATATAGGAAGGTACTTTTAGCTCAACCAGCTTATCTTCTAAAGGACTGTATCCTTGATGAGTGTAGTTAACTTTCAGACCGGTTAACTCACTGTACTCATCAAGGGTCATTGTTGGCATATAACCAAGGCCTGAATATTCATGTTTGATTACTTCAGGCTGACCATCAATCATCGGAAATATCACTGGAATACCGTTATAAAGGGCTTCCATACAGGATAAACCAAACGCCTCAGTAATTGGACTGCTAATATAGAAATCTATATTTTGATAGAAGTCGGAGAGATCTTTTTGGAACCCTAAAAATATCACTTTATCTACCAGATTTAGTTTTTTTACCAGTTTTTTTAGGCTTTCTTCTTGTGAACCGTGTCCGGCGATATAAAGCTTGGTATCGATTCCTCGATTATTAAGCTCCATAGTGGTGAGGATCGAGACGCCAACGGCCTTAATCGGCTCCAGCCGCGATGCAGTGCCTAATGTAATCTGTTTGGCAGAGATATCTTTGGGTATTTTTATTTTATGGGGATGAGGAATATTATTTGAAACTGTTTCAATCGGGCACTTCAAATTAAATTTAAGCTGCAGCATTCTTTGGGATGCAAAGGATGCAGAAATACAACCATCAACCATAGAAAAAAAGTTTAAGGTTTTAGCATTTTTAGTAAAATACCATGAGTTACCATGATCGTAATAAATGATCTTACCGCAGGACGGTTTTTTGTCCCAGTTTGGAATAAGATCCCAGATAATAATCAAGTCTGGATTCTCTTTTTCTATAGCGCGTCTTAACAGATATTTACGAATAAAGGATAGATGCTTCAGCGTGTTATTTTGAAACACCCGATAAGGAAAAATAATTTTTTCCTTGGGTAAATGTCCTGTAAGTTGATGACTAATCTCATTATTTATATTGAGTATTTTGTCCTCATCCCCATCATGCATATTACTGTTAATAAACTGAATTAACATTCGTTCGGTACCAGCTAATCCATCTAAATTGATGATATGTAAGCGTTTCATTTCAGATCCGACGAATTGGTAATGAAAGAGTTATCTATAGCCGAGTATCTCATGTTAGTACTATGGACTATAGCGGTTAGTACTATGCTGCTTGGGAAAAATGATAGGTTCATATTTATTTCCTGTTCAGAATAGTTGATAAGGCCGTATTTAATTCAGTCTTAAACCTTTCATACTGAAAGGTTTTACTAACGTATTCCAAGGCATTTTCCCGATAGTTTTGGTAATCATGATTTACGATTTTTTCAACTGCGTTAGCGCATTCAATATGGGATAAAACCAAAGCATCAGCTAAACAGTCATTTATTGGGTCGTAAATTTTATGGGGGAAATCGACGTTAATTCCGGTTTCATTTAAATGTTGTAAAGGATTAATATTGGGAACAATGCCAATTCCACAATATTGGTCTTTTATCACTTCGGGTTGGCCGTCAATCATGGGGAAAATAACCGGAACGCCATAATAAAGAGCCTCCATACAGGATAGTCCAAATGGCTCGGTAATTGGGGTACTCATATAAATATTAATATCGTTAAAAAATTCGGATAAATCCTGACGAAATCCCTGAAACTCAATATAATTTTCTAAGCCTAGTTTGGCTACCAGTTCTTCCAGCGCACTTCTGCTGGGTCCCTTTCCTGCAATATAAAACTTAACGTTCTGGCCGCGTTTAACCAGTTCATCGATCATTAGTATTGCAACGCTGACGCCTTTGAGACCAACCAGTCGTGAGGCTGTACCAATTTTGATGCAATCGCCAATGGCTTTTGGTGATTTATCAATATTCTTCGGTGTTATGATCCGGTCTACAACCACTTCGATTGGGCAAGGCAGGTTAAATCTTAATTGTAGGACGCGTTTGGATGCATGAGATGCTGATAAACAACCGTCTAGCATGGCGAAAAAACGTAGGGTTTTTTCATTATGTTTGTAGCGCCATGAGCAGCCGTGATCGTAGTAGATGATTTTACCTTTTGATGGCTTGCCTGGTAGGCTAGGAACCAGATCCCAGACAATAACTAAATCAGCGTTAGCCTGTTCTATCTTTTTTTTCAGGATATATTTTCTGATAAACGATGGGTACTTCAGTTTTGGTCCAGTAAAACCGGAGCAAACGCGGTTGGCAAAGTTGATATTTCTATTTTTTAGTTGGGTAAAAATTTCTTCGCCAATATGATGTCCGATACAAAGAATCTCATCATTCTTTGCCTCTTCGCTGTTGATATACTCGAGGAACAGACGCTCAACGCCGCCAAGCTTGCCTAAGTTAATTACGTGTAGCGTCTTCATTATATAAACCTTTCTAGTTCATCCTTGACTGATGAAGCTTGTACGGACAATAAATTTTTGTCATTAGCGCATATCTGAACCTGATTCTCGCCATATCCACCAATGAGTCCTGGATCAGTCGGACCATATAGCGTGATATTTGGACGATCTAAGGCTGCAGTGAGATGGCTTAATCCGGTATCTACCGAGACGACAGCTTTTGCTTCGGCGAGGACTTTTGCCACATCATTGAGGGATAGTTTAGGCAAAACCTCAACATGTTGAAAGCCTTTAGCTAAACGAATTGCTCTTTCGTGTTCATGAGGAGCGCCCCAGGGGAGTTTGATTGTTAAGCCAGTATTTGCCAATTGTGAGATTAGCTCACGCCAGTGTTGCTCTGGCCAATGTTTTTCATCACGGGTTGTGGCATGTAAAAAAACCACATATGAGGCGTTATCTTTAGAATGCGTGTTAAGAAAATGGCGGGCAATTGCATAATCGCCTTTTTGCTCAGGTTTAGGATAGCCAAGGCTAAGTGCAAATAATTCTCTGGTGCGTTCCACAGCATGTTGGTTTTTGGGGATGCTATGTTTTACATCATAGAACCAGCTGGCTAGGGGCTCTCTGGCGCAGTGGCGATCCTGACCATGTTTGATGCCATTTGCTTTACGGGTAATCAGGAAAGCACTTTTGATTAGACCTTGTGCATCGATCACGGCATCGTAATGGCGCTCCTGCAATTGGGCAATAAAAGCGGCTCTCTCTTTACGAGTCTCGGTATGGAACCAAGATTTTCTCCAGCGGCGGATCGCTACGGGTATGACCCGATCGACGGCGCTATGCCAGCCGGGTATTTGTGAGAAACCTTCTTCGACTACCCAGTCAAACTGAATATCCGGAAAGCATTTTTGGGCATCGGTCAGGGAAGGTAGCGTATGTAATACATCCCCCATTGAGGATGTTTTAACAATCAATACCCGCATTATTTGATTCCTTTACTGGCCAACAGAAGATTGAGTTCATTCAAAACACGCTCAGGTTGAATATCGATTAAGCTTTGGTGATAACCTTGCTGAGCGTCGCCTTTACGGACTTTATGGTAACCAGTGATCAAACGAATGACTTTGGCATCGTTAGACAGCGGTGGTGTAAAGTCAGGGCTGCTGGGACCATATAAAGCGATTAAGGGTTTATTCAATGCTGCGGCAATATGCATCAGACCTGAGTCATTGCTGATAACGGCGGCGCAGCTGGCAATAAGAATGACAGCTTGTTCCAGCTCAGTACTACCCGCTAAGTTATGACAATATGCCTGCATTTCTGTTGGCAGAGTGTGGGTGATGTCATCCCCGGCCTGACGATCTTTGGCTGAGCCAAACAGGGCAATTTGATATCCTTGTTCAATCAGATTCTTGGCTAACTCGGCATAGTGGTAGTGCGGCCAGCGTTTGGCTGGGCCAAATTCAGCACCGGGACAGAATCCAATCGTTAAGCGGTCTGAGTTTAAGTTAAAACGGTGGGTTGTTTCAGTAATCTCGCTTTGTGTCACGCTTAATTGAGGCCAAAGGATCGGCTGTGGGATATCCAGTGCACTCTGGATTTTTTGCTTATCATAGGCCAGAGCCACATAGCGTTGAACCATCAACGGAAATGCTGACTTATCTAAAACGCGTAAATCATTCAGTAAACCGTAGCGCATTTCCCCGCGCCAGCCGGTACGTTTTGGTATATTGGCAAAGAAAGGTACCAAAGCTGATTTAAACGAATTAGGTAATACAATGCCATGTTGGTATTTTTCAGCCCGCAGTTGTTTTCCCAACTGGTAACGTTGGCCAATAGCCAGACTGCCATGGCCCAAAGGCATGGGTAGTGCTTGATTGACTTCGGGCATTCTGGCTAACAGAGGGCGACACCAAGCCGGAGCCATAACGTCTATTTCTACCGCCGGATTTTCCGCCTTTAATGTACGATAAAGGCTTTGTGACATCATCATATCACCAACCCAAGATGGTCCGATAATTAACGTTTTCATGCTCGTTTTGCTCCGGTTGTTCGGCCGTAATACCTTCTTCATGTGGTTAAAATAAAAGCCCGGGTTTTTTACCCAGGGCTTTCAAGGCGTTCAGACTTGGACTGAGCGCTATGCTCGATCTTTGTTTAACCAAGCCATATATTCTGCAACTCCTTCAGCAACCGTTTTGAATGGCAAATCGTAGCCAGTGGCTTTTAACTTAGTCAGGTCTGCCTGAGTATAGGATTGATAACGACCCTTCAGGTGTTCGGGGAATGGAATATATTCTACATGTCCCGTTTTATGGAAGGCTAATACCGCATCAGCAACGGCCTGGAAGGATTCTGCACGGCCTGTTCCACAGTTAAAAATTCCGGAGGTGCCATGCTTCCAGAACCACAGGTTCATATCGGCGACATCGCCAACGTAGATAAAGTCTCGTTTAAATCCTTCACTGCCAGAGAACAGCTTTGGATTTTCACCTTTGTTGATTTGGTTATTGAGATGGAAAGCGACGCTGGCCATACTGCCCTTATGATTTTCACCTGGGCCATACACGTTAAAATAACGGAATCCGCAAATTTGAGATTCAGCCTGTGGCAATATCTGGCGAACATATTGATCAAACAGGAATTTTGAGTAGCCATAAACGTTTAGTGGCTGTTCAAACTGACGTTCTTCAATAAAGTTATCGCTGCGGCCACCGTAGGTCGCGGCAGATGAGGCATAGAGGAATGGGATTTGACGATCCAGACAATAATGTAGGACATCTTTTGAGTACTGATAGTTATTGTCCATCATATATTTTCCATCCCACTCGGTAGTGGCAGAGCAGGCACCCTGATGGAATACTGCGTCAATATCACCCAGATCGTCACCAGCCAGAATATGGGCGATAAAGTCTTCTTTATCAATATAATCAGCAATTTCTAAATCCACCAGATTGGCGAATTTTGTTCCATCTTTTAGGTTATCAACAACTAAAATATCCTGATATCCGGTTTTGTTTAATGCTCTAATAATGTTGCTGCCGATAAGTCCTGCGCCGCCAGTTACAATAATCATGGGTTCACCATTTTTCCAATATGAATATTTATCTGATGCCGCCAAAGGTAACATCGTCAATGTGATAGTTGTACCTTGCCATTAGATTACCACAAGGCTGAATCTGGTTAATTGTCCGGAAACATCGGAGAATTATTTTTTGGGGCTGGCGTCGTTCTGGTACCAGGCTTTTAGGTATTTCATAAAGCTGTAAGCAACGGCATAGGTTCCTGTAACAACACCCACTTTTCCATCTTTCCAGCCATTTTTAAAGATATACCACTTCCAGAAAGAACCGAATGCGCTGAACATGCCGCGAGCCAGAGAGGGCTTCACGTGCTTGTATTTAACCAGTCGGGTAGTGTAACCATTGAGTTTGTTAAACACTTCGTGAATAGAAAAGAAGGTATCGTGTTTAACAAAACCCGCAATCACTGCCGTATTGCTGTAGCCTTCCGCGGCATCATCAACCGGTTGGTTATTGAAGCCAACACATTCCCGGTTAAATAATCTGACGGGGTAGTCAGGTGAAGTTACCGGATAGATATTATGCACTTCTTGTCCGAGTACAAACCAGTGGCGAGAAATACGAAAAGCCATATGGGGGTCCGGCATGGCTCCGGATTTGATTTTTTTGATCTCTTCTACCGTTTTTGGGTCGAGTATTTCATCACTGTCCATGCAGAGAACCCACTGGTTGCTTACCTGTGAGATCGCATAGTTCATTTGCTCGCCGTGGGTGGTGTAGGCGCGATATACCGGTTTAATGCCAAATTCCTGACATATTTCAAGGGTTTCATCACTGCTTCCTGAATCTACAATAATCAATTCATCGGCAATTTCTGCTAGCGGTGTGAGAACATCTTTTAATAACCGCGCTGAATTAAATGTTAGTACACATACTGATAAAGGAAACATAACCTGACCACCATTGGACTCGAAGTGATAAATAGTAACGTAGCCACTATTTTTGTTCAATTAACCATGACTTATTGCGTTATATCTATCTCATTACGGCTGTTTGGCATTGACCGGGGTCGACGCTGTTTGTGATGAAATGCTGCAGTAAGTCAGATATGAATAGCCTGACCAGATAGCAGGAGATGAGCCCAAGGTATATTTTAAGGTTTTATAGGCTGCTTGAGGGTTTATTTTATTCATGGATTCGAGGGAAGGGCAGCGAGAGGCTAGATTAATATGGAACGCGGTCGATTTTTTTTCTGTATCCGGTTCAAGTGGATTGCGTGGTGGGTAGGACACATGTGGTGCGTCAGGTAACAATGCACTCACTGGCACTAAAACAACATCCGGAGGTAGTTGGGGGAGCATTTGTTGTAGAACATGAATCGTACTGGGATGAGGGTGGCCAATGGCAATCGCTGAACCATTTTTTTGTGCCATTTTTACCGCAAGATTAAATTGCTTGCGTACGGCCGCTTCGTTTTGATCGTCATCCAGAAAAACCTTTCGTTTTACTACTTGAACTGAAGTACCTGCTGCTGCTTGAGTTGATTTACTGCTGCCAATGGTCATACTATCTAAAAAGTAGAGTTGATAATGGCTAAGGGTTTTCATAACCAATTGCATCGCTGCCAGATCTGATGTCATGGCGCTACCCATATGATTATTCATGCCTTTGGCATGAGGAACGTTATGTATGGCTTGAGCGATAATGCGACGGATCTCTTCCTGACCCATTGTCGGTTGCAGCGTGTCACGCTCCAAGGGTTGTTTGCTGAGTGGAGCCATCGGCATATGGATCAATATTTCATGTCCCTGCTGATAGGCTTTCAGAGCCATTTCTCGGGAAAGTGGGGCGTTGGGTAAGACAGCAACCGAAATAGCCGCTGGCATTTGCAGGACCTGCTCTTCATTATGCTTACGATAACCAAAGTCATCAATAACGATGGCTAGCCGAGCTGGCGCCGCAGTAACGCTGGCGCTAAAGCAAGTCAGACCGCATAGAATAATGGATAAGCGTTTTAAATAGGTCACTACTATTTTCCAAGCCATGGTTGTGGATTAACTGCTTGACCTTGACGGCGAATTTCAAAGTACAGGGATGGCTCACCCTGACCTCCACTGGTGCCAACTAACGCGATTGGCTGGCCTGCTTTTACCTGACTGCCAACGCTGACCAGTGCGCTTTGATTATAGCCATACAGGCTCATATCGCTTTTACCATGCTCAACGACGACAACCAGACCATAACCTTGTAGCCAGTCGGCTAGGAGAACGCGACCATCGGCAATGGCATGCACTTCGCTGCCCTCTGTTGCGTTAATAACCATACCTTTCCAGCGTAGTTCACCTTGAAGAGCTTCACCGAAGCGGTGACTGATGGCGCCTCTGACTGGCCATATTGCTTGTCCTGCTGGGCGACCAAGCCCACCGGTACGTGCCATCAGGGAGCGTTCTTCTTCGGTAGGTTTATATACTGAGCCTGATTTCTTAGCTTGTTGCTGTTTAGCTAACAATTTTTCGGCTTCACGCTGCTCGCGTGCCGCTCTGGCTTTGGCCTCACGCTCAGCTTTGGCGATTTGATCTCTCAGTCGGGTTTCGTTTTTCTTGAGTTCAGCCAATTTTTGCTGATCGGCCTGAATGGAGATATCCAACTCTCCGAGCGTTTTTTTGCGCGCTTGACGAGCCGACTCTAATTTTTCCTGAGAATTTTTTTGTTGGCCCAACAGGTTTTTTTGTTCAGTTTGTTTTTGCTGTAGCTTATTTTTCTCAAGGGCAAGATCTGTTTGGGTTTCTTGTAACTGATTAATCGTTTTTTGACGGGACTCATTGAGATAGCCATAGTAGGCGAGAATTCTTTCGCTACGCTGACTTTCTTCTCCCTGTAAAATTAACTGTAACTCAGAGCTCTTACCTAATCGAAATGCGGCTTCTAGCTGTTGAGCTAAATAATCCTGTTGCGTATTTTGCTGTTTCTGTAGCCGCTTAATATTGCCGTTAATGGAACCTATCTCACCACTGATTGTGGTTAAGGCGCCCTGTGTTTGACGCAGTGCCAGGCTAGATTGTGCAATGGTTTTTTCTTGCTCTTGTAGCTGAGCTTGCAATGTTTCCCGTTGCTTCTGTTGTTGCTTAACATTTTTTTCTTTTTCAGCAATATCTTGCAGCACGGTGTTGAGTTGCTGTTTGTTATCATCTGAATGGGCTGGATAAGAATAGAGAAAAGTGCTGGCACAGAGTATGCCAGCACAAATCAGAGACAGGCCAAAACGATGGGTCGATATAGTTTGCGCAGAGTACTGCTTTGGTATCCGCACGATCGACCCCCTAATGGCTTGTGGATAGTGAAAAAACTTTTTTCCCTTCATAGAAGGGGATTATTCCACGATGAATAGTGGCTTACCAGTCATCTCTTTTGGAATTTCCATTCCCATCAGGCTTAGCATGGTAGGTGCCAAGTCAGATAACTTACCACCTTCAACGACCTGAGCTTGTTTACCGACGTAAATTAACGGCACTGGTAAACTGGTATGGGCTGTATGGGCCTGACCCGTTGCCGGATCGCGCATTTGTTCTGCATTACCATGGTCAGCAGTTACCAGTAATTGACCGCCGACTTTTTCTACTGCCTCAACCACTTTGCCTACGCAGGCATCCAGCGTTTCAACGGCTTTAATCGCTGCTTCATATACGCCAGTATGACCAACCATATCACCATTTGGATAGTTACAGATGATGGCGTCATACTTACCGCTTTCGATAGCCGTAACCAGTTTTTCAGTCAGTTCAGCTGAACTCATTTCAGGCTGGAGATCGTAAGTTGCTACTTTAGGTGAATTGATCAGAATACGTTCTTCGCCAGTAAACGGATCTTCTACACCACCATTATAGAAGAAAGTGACGTGTGCATATTTTTCGGTTTCGGAAATACGCAATTGAGTTTTGTCATGTTTCATCAACCATTCGCCAAAAGTATTGCTAAGTGACTCTGGTGGATAAGCACAGACAGCTTTAATATCGGCGGCATATTCGGTCAACATCACGAACTCGCTGAATTTAATCACACGATTACGTTTAAATCCGTCAAAATCAGGGTTAATAAACGTACGAGTAATCTGACGGGCCCGATCGGCGCGGAAGTTCATGAAAATTAATGCATCACCATCTTGCATTGCAGCAGAAGGCTCACCCGCTTTTTGAATCACGGTTGGCTTAACGAATTCATCATTTTCATCGCGAGCGTAGGCGTTCTGTAATCCAGATACGGCATCTGCTGTGGTGAATTCACCTTTAGCATCGGTAAGTAAGTCGTAAGCAAGCTGTACACGATCCCAGCGATTGTCGCGATCCATGGCATAGTAACGGCCAATGATGGAGGCGATACGACCAGTACCTAACTGGGCAAACTTATCAGTGAATCGTTTCAGTGTTGATTCCGCACTACGGGGCGGGGTGTCACGACCATCTAAAAACGCATGAAGATAAATTGCTTTGGCTCCGCGTTTATTTGCCAGGTCAATCATCGCAAGAATATGGTCTTCGTGACTGTGAACGCCACCTGGTGACATCAGGCCCATAATATGAACTGCTTTACCAGTAGCCACAGCCTTATCAACGGCAGCGGTTAACACTGTATTTGTGAAGAAGTCACCGTCTTTAATTTCTTTATCCAGACGAGTTAAATCCTGATAGACAATACGTCCTGCTCCAAGGTTAACGTGGCCTACTTCAGAGTTCCCCATTTGACCATCAGGTAAACCAACATCCAAGCCGGAAGCGGCAATTAAGGTATGCGGATAATTTTTCCAGAGATTGTCCATAACCGGCTTTTGGGCGTTGATAATGGCGTTATCCTGTTGTTCTTCTCGATAACCATAACCATCAAGGATGACCAGAACCATGGGTTTTTTTGTGCTCGACATTCAATAACCTCGTAAATAACATTGAAATCTGCTGTATTTATACCTGACGCCGTTTTTATACCACATTGCAAAATTAGAGGTAACGATAGGTGCTATAGGTATCATTGCTGTGCCCGATTTTACTACAATCAGAAAAAATAAGCGTAAAAATCAGACATTGATACATGTTTTTGCTATTTTTCAATATATACAAACCCAAACTCTTGATAAAATTTTAGAGACATGCCGTATTTTCTGCACTGTTGTCAGTATTTGGGCTGTAATTGACACTGGGCGCAGGTATACTCCTTAACCTTAATTATTAATCCCAAACAGCGGGAGTTGTTATCCTCCATGGAACAAGCAATGCAATTTGTCAGTAACCATCCGGTACTTAGTTTTGCCTGGGTTGGCCTATTGATCGCCGTGATTTTTACTACATTGAAAGCAGCGACATCTAAAATTAAAGACATCAGTAATTCGGATTTAACCCGACTGATTAACTCTGAGGATGCTGTTGTTGTTGATACCCGCACCATTGATGAATTCCGTAAAGGGCACATTGTTGGGGCGATCAACTTAACGCCAACAGACATCAAAAATGGCACGCTTGCCGTTTTAGATAAACATAAAGATCGTCCGGTTGTCGTACTCTGCGCTAACGGCACCAGCTCAAAAGAGCCGGCGGAAGTGCTAATCAAGGAAGGTTTTGCTCAGGTTTACACGTTGAAAAACGGTTTGTCAGGTTGGAGCGGTGAGAATCTGCCGTTGGTTCGCGGTAAGTAATTATCCGTGGGATGGCCGCCTGTTGGCGTTTTCCTGTTTTTATCATGATTCCCGATTTTTGCGTTATTACAGCATTACAAAGGACATTTAACTTAAAGGTAATTTTCATATGTCAGAACAAAGCAACTCAGAAATGGCTTTTCAGATCCAACGTATTTATACCAAAGACGTTTCATTTGAAGCGCCGGGCGCGCCAGTTATTTTCCAGAAAGAATGGGAACCAGAAGTTAAGCTGGATTTAGATACGGCTTCCAGCCAACTGGCTGATGGCGTCTATGAGGTTGTTCTTCGCGTTACCGTAACGTCTATGCTGGGTGAAGACACCGCATTTTTGTGTGAAGTACAACAGGCCGGTATTTTTAACGTTACTGGTCTTGATGAGTCTCAAATGGCGCATTGCCTGGGTGCATACTGCCCGAATATTTTATTCCCTTATGCTCGTGAGTGCGTAACTAGCTTGGTTTCTCGTGGAACGTTTCCTCAATTAAACTTGGCTCCGGTTAACTTTGATGCCTTGTTTATGAACTATCTGCAACAACAGGCTGAAGCTGAACAAGGTGCTGTAGCACCACGTCAGGATGCTTAATGAGTCAGGTCGATATGACTGTGATCGGTGCCGGTTCATACGGCACCGCGTTAGCCATTACGTTAGCTCGTAATGGCCACTCTGTTGTGTTGTGGGGGCACGATCCGCAACATATTGCCCTGTTACAGCAAGACAGAAAAAATCAGGCCTTTCTTCCGGATGTTTCCTTCCCGGATAATTTACAGCTAGAAACCGATCTACAGCGGGCGATCAGCGCCAGCCGCGATATTCTGGTTGTGGTTCCCAGTCATGTGTTTGGTGATGTACTTCGTCAGATTAAGCCCTTTTTACAGGCTAACGCGCGTATCGTTTGGGCAACCAAAGGATTAGAAGCAGAAACCGGGCGGTTATTGGCTGACGTGGCCAGAGAAGCTTTAGGTAATGATATTCCACTCGCTGTTATTTCTGGGCCGACTTTTGCTAAAGAGCTGGCGGCAGGGCTACCTACGGCGATTGCGGTAGCGTCATCAGATCCAACATTTACTGCCGATCTCCAAAAATTGCTGCACTGTGGTAAGAGCTTTCGGGTTTACAGTAATCCTGATTTTATTGGTGTCCAATTGGGTGGTGCGGTTAAAAACGTCATTGCTATTGGTGCTGGTATGTCTGACGGTATTGGTTTCGGCGCTAATGCCCGAACTGCCCTGATTACCCGAGGTCTGGCAGAGATGAGTCGTCTGGGTGCCGCATTAGGCGCTGAAGCCGCGACATTTATGGGAATGGCTGGATTAGGGGACTTAGTGTTGACCTGTACCGACAACCAATCACGAAATCGTCGCTTTGGTATCATGTTGGGTGAAGGAAAAAGTGTTGAGGAAGCGCAATCTCTGATAGGTCAGGTGGTTGAAGGCTACCGTAATACGAAAGAAGTCTGGATACTGGCTCAACGCTGCGGTGTTGAGATGCCGATTACTGAACAAATTTATCAGGTGTTGTACGGTGGTAAGGATGCTCGGGAGGCTGCGATTGCGCTGCTCAGTCGGACCAGTAAGGAAGAGAAAATTACAGTTTAGTAGGCCATCACTGCTCAATTAATTGGTTTGTATTTGAGGTGTAATCAGGAGCCGGGAAATGTCATCAGAGTCAATGCAAGTTTGGAATGAAATTAAAACTGAGGCGCGTAAGTTAGTTGATTGCGAACCCATCCTTGCCAGTTTTTTCCATTCAACGCTTTTGAATCATGAGTTTCTGGGCAACGCCTTAAGCTATATCTTGGCCAATAAGCTGGCTAGCGCAACGATGCCAGCGATTTCTGTTCGAGAAATTATTGAGGCAGCGATTCAGTCTGATAATAATATTATTGAATCAGCCGCACGGGATATTCTGGCGGTTCGTCAGCGGGACCCCGCCGTTGATAAGTATTCAACTCCTCTTCTCTACCTTAAAGGCTTCCATGCGCTACAGGCCTACCGTATTGGGCACTGGCTCTGGCAGCAAAATCGCAAGGCTTTGGCACTCTATCTGCAAAATCAGGTTTCGGTAGTATTCGGTGTTGATATCCACCCTGCTGCGCGCATTGGCTACGGGATTATGTTGGACCACGCCACGGGGATTGTGATTGGCGAAACGGCGGTAGTGGAGAATGATGTTTCTATTCTGCAGTCGGTAACGCTCGGTGGTACCGGTAAAGAAGGCGGCGATCGTCATCCAAAGATTCGTGAAGGGGTGATGATTGGTGCTGGCGCTAAAATTCTCGGCAATATCGAAGTTGGTCGGGGAGCAAAAATTGGTGCTGGTTCTGTTGTTTTACAGGCGGTTCCGCCATATACCACCGTTGCCGGCGTTCCTGCCCGGATCGTGGGCCGTTCTGGTTGCGATAAACCTTCTATGGAAATGGATCAGAGCTTTAACGGCATCAAAGGCGATCTTGATTTGACCTCCGGCGATTAACGTTTTTATATCGTTGTATATCAGGTTAACTAGCCGGAGATTTTTGGTGATTGTTATTCGCGGTGTACCGCGCCCTGATAGCCTAACTGCCGCCATGCTTCATATACCACGACGGAAGCCGCATTGGATAAATTCATACTGCGGCTGTCTGACTGCATTGGAATGCGGATCTTTTGTTCTTTAGGCAGGCTATCAAGAATCTCCATCGGTAATCCTCGGGTTTCCGGACCAAACAACAGATAATCTCCTGGTTGATATAAGACCTCACTATGGGCCGGCGTACCTTTCGTGGTTAGCGCAAACAGTCGGCCAGGATTTTCATTGTCCAGAAAAGCCTGATAGTTCTTATGACGTTTAATAGATGTGAATTCATGATAGTCCAGCCCGGCTCGACGTAGGCGCTTATCATCCCAGGTAAAACCAAGTGGTTCTATTAGATGCAGCTGGAATCCGGTATTTGCACATAAGCGAATAATATTCCCGGTATTTGGTGGAATTTCTGGTTCGAATAAAACGATATTTAACATGCGCCCCCCAATTAGAGAGGCGCAGAATAACAGATATTAAACTCGGCTAGAACTAGCGAAGATAAAGAGGAAGCCAAATTGTCAGGCGCAACCCACCAAGTGGACTTTTTTCCGCCTTGGCCCAGCCACCGTGCTGACTGATCGCCGATTCGACAATTGCTAATCCCAAACCGGAACCACCAGAGTTACGATCACGTGCTTCATCCGTTCTATAGAAGGGGCGGAAGATTTGTTCTCGATCTTCTTCTGCAACGCCGGGACCATCATCATCAACGTGAATAACGATCCCCTGATTATCACAGCTGAAGGTAACGACAATATGTTTATCTGAATAGCGGAAGGCATTACGGATGATATTTTCCAACGCACTGTCTAATGCCGTTCGGTTACCAAAAATTGGCCATGGTCCAGGTGGGACAGCGATTTCCAGCTTCTTATCCGTATGTTCTGCTTCGAATTTTGCATTATCGAGGACATCAGCCCACAGCTCATTCGCCATCAGACGTTCTCTGGATATCTCACTTTTGTATTGATTACGGGATAATGCCAGTAAGTGGTTAATCATGTTATCCAACCTCTGGGCTTCAGTTTCTATCCTAAGCAGCTCTTTTGATTCCCCGTGGCGGCGGCGCATTAATGCCGTGGCCAGCTGTAATCGGGTCAGTGGGGTGCGTAGTTCATGGGAAATATCCGAAATTAGCCTTTGTTGGGCTTTAACCATACGATCGAGTCCATTGACCATTTGGTTAAAGCTTGCCCCCGCTGCACGAAATTCCAGAGGGCCAAATTCAAGTTCCGGAGACTCTCGAAGATTTCCTCTGGCGACTTCATCTGCGGCCTGTTTTAATTTACGGGCTGGTTTCGCCAGACTCCAGGCGAGCCAAAGTAACAACGGTATACTGATCACCATGGTTACGGCCAGTAATAGTAGCGGACGGTCAAAGAGCAGATTGATAAAGTCAGACTGGGGACTATTGGCTGGGCGAATTAAATAAAGCTGATAGTGTTCTTCACGGTCGCGTACGGAGAATGGCCCTATCATCTCCTGTAGACCATATTTTTTCTTCATTGGATAATCGGCGTTATCTGCCTGACCAATAAAGTTGCGAACCATCTGCATCTCGTTGCGCTTTAATACACCAACAATACGGCCTTCACTGGTTACCAATAGCATACGCTGACCAGGAGGAGACCATTTTTCAATAGATTGCAGGAGCCTGCGCCACCACATCAAATCGCTGTTAGGCGTACTGGCTAATTCTGCTTCGACATGCTGCTCTAACATGGTGCCTTGACGGCGCTCGCTATCCATAACTTGCGATAACTGGCGCGAGTCGAGTTTAGGCACCATCAATACCACCATTACAACCAGCGTTAATGTTAGCCAGAATATAGCAAATATGCGGGTGGTCAGGCTGTTAAACGTTATCATGTGACAGTAACCATCAGATAGCCGCGTCCACGCAGGGTTTTAAACCATGGCAGCCCATCGTGGCGCTCTGGTAATTTGCGTCTAAGGTTGGAAATGTGCATGTCAATGGCGCGATCGAATGGCGTTAAGCGTTTCCCCAATACTTCCTGACTTAAGTATTCACGGGAAACCACTTGACCTAAACGCTGTGCCAGTAGATAGAGCAAGGTAAATTCTGTTCCAGTCAGATCAAGGGTTTGTCCATCAAAGCTGGCTTCCTGACGACCTGGGTTTAGGCGCAGTTTATCAACCTGTAGCGTATTGGAGCTGACTTCAGGTTCTTGCTGCTGCTCGCTCCAGTTAGAGCGCCGTAAAATTGCGCGAATACGTGCGATTAATTCACGGTCGTTGAATGGCTTAGGTAGGTAATCATCGGCACCTAGCTCAAGGCCTAATACCCTATCTAATTCGCTACCGCGTGCAGTGAGCATAATGACAGGCGTTTGATAATTCTGGCGTAGTTCTTTTAACGTATCGATACCGTTTTTCTTTGGCATCATGATGTCCAATAGCAGCAGATCAACGCTGTTATCCATCATATTGATTGCTTGTTCGCCATCATAAGCAACAATAACGTCAAACCCTTCCAGTTCCAGTAACTCTTCCAATAATGATGTGATTTCACGATCGTCATCAACAAGCAAAATTTTACTCATAATGTTTCCTCCAGAAGCAAAATTACTCGAATAGATGGCGCTATTCCATGACTTTACACACATTTACACGTGCTGACGGTAGTTTTCATCCACTCGATTAAACTTCTATTCATCGGTTCAATACGGTGAAGTTTGCGGAGATAGCGATGCATAAAGTTAACATTCTAATTATGGCATCAATGTTGGCACTGAGTACATCAACTGTGTTAGCCGCAGATGGAAAAAATGTTGAACCAGAGAATTGTTCGGAAACTGGCGCGTGTTTAGGTTCGGTTTCTACTACCAATAGTAGCGAAGCAGTAAAAGCTCAGATCATGCACCAACATAGTTTGTTTGATGGACTTAATTTAACGGTTAAACAACGTCAACAAATGCGCGATCTGATTCGGCAGAATTATCATGATGCCATGCCAAAGATGTATATGGATAACATGGAAGCGATGCATAATTTAGTTATCGCTGACCACTTTGATGAGAATGCCGCTCGGGCACAGGCTGAATTTATTGCTAAAGCTCAGGTTGAACGGCAGGTTGCTTTAGCCAAGGTACATCACCAGTTTTATAGCCTGTTAACGCCAGAGCAGAGAATAGTATTTAATCGAAACCATTCTGAACGAATGGAAAAGATGCAGCAGCATTTGGACCAAATGCGAAAGTATGAAGAGTTAGATCCCCAGTAGTGTATGTAGTTGTATGTAGTATCCTATGATGTATGTTTTTCCTTGCCTTAGACACCATCCATGTCTTCCCCGCCATTGACGGCGGGGTTTTTTTTATCTAAAAAAGCTATACTAGCAAGTTCATCAAATACGGTTTTGAGGTTTAAGGGTGAGCGATCAGTACGGACGATTAGTCAAAACAGCGGCGTTATGTGCAACAACAGTGGCAACAGCGTTGTTGATCATAAAGGTAGTTGCCTGGTGGTTAACGGGGTCTGTCAGCTTGCTGGCCGCTTTAGTGGATTCACTGGTTGATATCGCCGCTTCATTAACCAACTTATTGGTGGTGCGTTATGCGCTGCAACCGGCGGATCATCAGCATACTTTCGGTCATGGTAAAGCCGAGTCGCTGGCGGCATTAGCGCAGAGTATGTTTATTAGTGGCTCCGCGATTTTTTTATTCTTAACTGGGTTTCAGCATCTGGTGAATCCGCAACCCCTTAAAGCTGCAGGCGTCGGTATTGGTGTGACAATTGTTTCATTAATTACCACGCTTTGTCTGGTCGCTTTTCAGCGTTGGGTGGTCAGGAAGACACAAAGTCAGGCCGTTCGGGCTGATATGCTCCACTATCAATCAGATATCTTTATGAATGGCGCTATTCTGGCTGCGTTAGGCTTTAGTCTGTATGGCTTCCTGCATGCGGATGCTATTTTTGCGTTGGCAATTGGCTGTTATATTTTGTATAGCGCATTACGCATGGCTTATGATGCAGTACAAACGTTACTCGATCGGGCTTTACCAGATGAGGAACGTCAGGAAATTATGAATATTGCACTGTCATGGCCGGGGATTCAGGGGGCTCATGATTTGCGTACCCGACAGTCTGGACCAACCCGCTTTATTCAACTACATGTAGAAATGGATGACAATTTACCGCTGATTGAAGCACATAAAATTGCCGATAACGTTGAGCAGGATATACTGAGACGTTTTCCGAATTCTGAGGTGATCATTCACCAAGATCCGTGTTCTGTGGTGATTTCCTGATTTATCGCATGATACCGGATAGCAGTTTTTTTACCCTGTAGGTATTTATTTTGGGGCGAGAAAAAAATAATTCTCTCAGCTATATAAATTATTACCGTTTTTAACTTAAACTGAATCAATTCAGCCAATAGCATTTGTTATACTGAGTAGTCGAAGCTAAATGTCATTAGCCTGAATGTAGTCAATCGGATTAAAAGCCCGGGGATTACCCTACAAAATAAGCCCGGTGCATTTAATTGATACCAAGGGTCAGCTTTCAGACCCACAAGGTTTTATCGCCATGTATAACCATGGCATGTCGTGAAACGATATCTACAATAACATCTGTTAGTTTAGAGGTGGTCATGATCAAAAGAATCGGCGTTTTAACGAGTGGTGGTGATGCACCGGGTATGAATGCAGCCATTCGTGGAGTGGTGCGAGCGGCACTCTCTCAGGGATTGGAAGTTTTTGGTATTTACGATGGTTATCAAGGGCTGTGTGAAGATCGGATGGAGCAGTTGGATCGCTATAGCGTATCCGATGTGATTAACCGTGGTGGTACTTTTCTAGGCTCTGTGCGTTATCCAGAATTTAGAGATCCTGCAGCGCGTGAGAAGGCTATCGAAAACCTAAAGCGCAGAAATATTGATGCATTAGTGGTTATCGGTGGTGATGGTTCTTACATGGGGGCAAAGCTGTTAACTGAGCGTGGTTTCCCATGTATCGGCTTACCCGGTACCATTGATAATGACGTTGCGGGTACGGATTATACCATTGGTTTCTTTACGGCTCTGGATACCGTGGTGGAAGCGATTGACCGTTTGCGCGATACCTCTTCATCTCACCAGCGTATTTCCATTGTAGAGGTGATGGGGCGTCACTGTGGCGATCTCACTCTGGCAGCAGCTATTGCTGGTGGTTGCGAGTTTATTGTCCTGCCTGAAATAGAATTTAACCGTGATGATTTAGTTGCCGAGATTATGGCAGGTATTAGTAAAGGCAAAAAGCATGCGATTGTTGCCATTACGGAACATATCTGTGATATCAACGAGTTGGCGAAGTATATTCAGCAGAAAACTCACCGCGATACTCGAGCAACCGTATTAGGGCATATTCAGCGGGGCGGCTCTCCGGTTGCCTATGACCGTATTCTTGCTTCTCGTATGGGTGCTTATGCTATTGACCTGCTGTTACAGGGTTATGGTGGTCGTTGCGTCGGTATTCAGAATGAGAAGATGGTACATCACGATATTATTGATGCCATTGAAAATATGAAGCGTCCGTTTAAAGGTGACTGGCTGAAAACGGCAAAAGAATTATTCTGATAATGCTGTCAGACAATCAGATATAAAAAATCCCCGGAAGGTTATTCCGGGGATTTTTTTATTTAAAGCTAAATTATTTGGCTTTTTTCGCTTTAGCTGCGGCTTTAACGATAATGGCGAAAGCGTCAGCTTTTAATGATGCTCCGCCAACCAAAGCCCCGTCAATATCTGGCTGAGAGAATAGCTCAGCAGCATTGCTGTCATTGACTGAACCGCCGTATTGAATAATGATTTTGGCTGCGACGTCAGCATCATGCTTAGCAATATGATCGCGGATAAATTTGTGAACTGCTTGAGCTTGAGCTGGGGTTGCTGATTTTCCAGTACCAATAGCCCAAACGGGTTCATAGGCAATCACGGAACCTTTCAGTGCAGGGGCTCCCATCGTTTTTAGCACTGCATCTAACTGTCTGGCACAAACGGCTTGGGTTTGGCCTGCTTCGTTTTCCGCTTCAGTTTCACCAATACATAATACTGGAATTAAACCTGCCTCTTTCAGAACGGCAAATTTTTCGGCAATCAGTTCATCGCTTTCTTTATGATAAGTACGGCGCTCTGAGTGGCCGATGATAACGTATTTGGCGCCGATATCTTTTAACATATTAGCGGATGTTTCGCCGGTAAATGCGCCAGAAAGATTAATATCAACGTTTTGTGCACCGAGTGCGATATGGCTGTCGGAAATAGCCTGTTTGGCTTGATCCAGATAAATAAACGGTGGTGCAATTGCTACATCACAGCCATCTACATTGCTTAATTCATGACGTAGGCCAGCGATAAGCTCGTTGACCATATGTTTGCTACCGTTGAGTTTCCAGTTGCCCATAACTAATGGATGACGCATGTTTTTTCTCCAATCAGATTATACGGTAATGACTTTAATTACAGTGGGTTAGCTACTTACGATATCGCGTAAATTGCTGCGACGATATTCATATCTTGCCATAGTATAGAGTGACTTGATGTATAAGATTTCGTTTTTATCAGTCATTCGCTCGTTGTCGACGATTTATTTATCAGATAGCGACAGCTTAATCGGTTCAATAGCGAATGTTATACCTTTTTCATTGTGATCGGCTATAACAAAGCGCAGTGTACCTTCCTTTTGCTGATAGAAGGGGCTCCCTTTACCTTTCTCGAGTAGTTCATTTGCTTTGTTCTGACACTTTTCCAATGTTGAAGTCGGTTCAAATAAACTAATAAAAGCAGCCATGTAGTTAGCTAATACAGCCCGATCGGCTTTTTCCGCTTTTGCTATATTTTCAGGTTTTTCTGGTTTTTCCTCTGAGGGTGGCGGCGGTAAATAGGTTAATTGTAGGCTTCTAATAGTCCGCTGACTCTTATCGATGGCGACAGAAGAATAGAGTGTATTATTGATGCGACTGGCAGCTCGGATGAGTGGTGACTTTACTTCCAGGGTCTTGATGGTTTTGTATTCTGCCAGAACCATATGTGGGTAAGTGGTATTAAATTTCTCTCTAAATTGAGCGACCGTCAGGTTGAACGTTGGTGCATCTTCTCTTAAATAAGGGGCGACAACCGTTTCTGAATGTTTCGCTGAGGATGATTCGCTGGATGATGCATTAGGCTCAACAGCAAATGCAGTGTTGCTTAACATTAAGGTCAAGAGAGTAGCGCTA
Organism: Pragia fontium DSM 5563 = ATCC 49100; assembly: GCF_900112475.1. Classification (GTDB taxonomy): domain Bacteria; phylum Pseudomonadota; class Gammaproteobacteria; order Enterobacterales; family Enterobacteriaceae; genus Pragia; species Pragia fontium. The sequence continues at coordinate 115,231 of NZ_FOLW01000010.1, forward strand.
AAGATGCCTGCTTTTGTCAACGTATCATGTCCCACTTGAGAATCATCCTGATGTGCTGTGATAGAGAGGAATTAATATATGATTAAAACCTGTTGAACATAGCTTGTCAAAAGCGCCTTATCGAGCCGATACCGTTACTCAAATAAATGCAGCAACGGTGCGGCGTCTAAATAAAATAGCCGGTTAATGAAATGATTACCAGTATTGCTCCGTGGTGATATGACCTGGTTTTCTGCGCAGGTGTTTTGACATTCCGCGCTGTTGTTTTAGTAACTGCTGAGTATCTTTGGCCATTTGTGGATTACCACACAACATTACATGACTATTTTCTGGATTAATGGTTAATCCTACGCTGGATTCCAGTTCACCGCTTTCAATTAACGCCGGGATGCGGCCATGCAGGGAATCAGTCGTTTTTTCTCTACTAACAATGGTCTGGATACGCAATTTTCCAGCATAGCGTTTTTCCAACTCACGCATGAGCGGTAGGTAATTCAAATCTTGGTTATAACGCACGGCGTGAACCAGAACGATATGATTAAAACGCTCCAGATCCTGACCTAATTGTAGAATCGACAAAAATGGCCCGATGGCCGTTCCGGTAGACAGCATCCATAAGGTATCTGCAACAGGTACTTCTTCCAGCACGAAGAAACCGGCTGCGTCTTGGGTCACCAGAATGTCATCTCCGACCTTCAACTGATGTAGCTTAGGACTGAGTTTACCTTCGGGTACTTTGACAAGATAGAATTCTAATTCTGAACTATCAGGAGAATTAACGTAGGAGTAAGCCCGCTGAACACGTTCACCATCAACATCTAAAGCTAATTTGGCAAATTGGCCCGCAGTAAACGATCGTACCGGAGCTTGTATAATCAGGCTGAATAAACCATCTGTCCAATTATCTACTCGTGTAACCTTACCCGAAACCCAGTCAGCCATGAATGCTATCCTCTTAATTTACTGATTTTATAAATTTTTTAGCTTTTTAACTATATTAGGAAGCGCGAGTTAAAAAGTATTAAACAGAATATCACTTATTTTCTGCGGCATTGAACCATTTATGGATGAGATGCTATTTGTTTCCCAAAATACCTTCGTTTCATGAAAACTCGCTGCATTTATCTGCGGTTAGTTGAACAATATAGGAAAGAGATTGACGTTATGCAAAAGCGGCAGTAATATGCGGCCCACTCAACGGCGAGTAGCGCAGCTTGGTAGCGCAACTGGTTTGGGACCAGTGGGTCGGAGGTTCGAATCCTCTCTCGCCGACCAATTTCAAGAAAACCTGCTTTAATAGCGGGTTTTTTTACGTCTGTTGTTTATTGAGGATGAGAAGCTCCGTGAGGA
>NZ_FOLW01000022.1 GCF_900112475.1 Pragia fontium DSM 5563 = ATCC 49100
CCGGCAAAGTAGCAAGCTACTTTCCGCTGCCGCTCGACTTGCATGTGTTAGGCCTGCCGCCAGCGTTCAATCTGAGCCATGATCAAACTCTTCAATTAAAAGCTTGATGCTCAAAGATTACTTTCGTAATAAAACGTCTGTAATAAATTACAAATGAATTACTGCTTGGTCACTCTTTAAGACTTGGTATTTTTTGTTGCTGAACACCGAAGTGTTACAGCGTGAGATACCGTCTTGTGAGTGCCCACACAGATTGTCTGATAAATTGTTAAAGAGCATGGCCAACAGTAAGCTTCGCTTGCTGTGGCACGGGCTGCGTATATTACGCTAATCCGTTTCAGAGTCAATCAATTCATTAACTCTATCGATGTCATTTCGTGAGTTGCCTCACATGCCGTTCGATGGAGGCGCATTATAGGGAGTTTATTGTCATCTGCAATAGGTAATTAGAGAAAAATGAACTGTTTGCTGCTTTACACAGCAAAACCCCACTTTATACCGACTTTCACACAGAGTTATCCACAGAACATGAAAAACAGAAAATTTCACGAGCGCGACGCAAACGTTTTCGTTACAATCTGCCTAAATAAAAATAATGGAAAATTACCGTTCACTCGTCGCCATTCGATCGGATATTTTGTTATTTTAAACTCATCCTTATATGTCTACTGTGTTTTCACTCTGAAAAAGCCAATAGGAAATTATCAGCTATGCAATCATCTCGTCCTATCCGTCGCGCCCTTCTCAGCGTTTCCGATAAAACCGGCATTGTTGAATTCGCTCAAGCGCTATCACAACGTGGCGTTAAACTGCTTTCTACCGGAGGCACGGCAAAAATGCTGGCCGATGCAGGTCTTGCCGTGACGGAAGTTTCTGACTACACCGGTTTTCCAGAAATGATGGACGGCAGAGTAAAAACGCTACACCCCAAAGTTCACGGCGGTATTCTGGGACGCAGGGGCATTGATGATGAAATCATGGCAAAGCATGCCATTGAACCTATTGATATGGTTGTGGTGAACCTCTATCCATTTGCCCAAACCGTTGCCAAGCAAGACTGTTCTTTAGCGGATGCAGTAGAGAATATTGATATTGGCGGCCCAACCATGGTGCGTTCCGCGGCTAAGAACCACAAAGACGTGGCGATTGTGGTTAACAGCCAAGACTATAACGAAATTATTAATGAGATGGATCGTTCGGGAAATGGCCTCAGCCTTGAAACCCGCTTTGATCTAGCAATTCGTGCATTTGAGCATACCGCTGCTTATGACGGTATGATTGCCAACTACTTCGGTACGCTGGTTACGCCTTATCATGGTGAAGTCGATAAGCCATCTGGCCGCTTCCCACGTACGCTCAATCTGCAATATATTAAAAAGCAGGATATGCGCTACGGAGAAAATAGCCATCAACAAGCGGCTTTCTATATTGAGGAAACGCTGAAAGAAGCCTCCGTTGCCACTGCAGAGCAACTTCAAGGTAAAGCGCTTTCCTATAACAACATTGCTGATACCGATGCTGCGCTGGAATGTGTAAAAGAGTTCAGCCAACCGGCCTGCGTTATTGTTAAACACGCTAATCCGTGTGGCGTCGCCCTTGGTGACAACATCTTACAGGCTTACGAACGCGCTTATCTCACCGATCCTACTTCAGCATTTGGCGGTATTATCGCCTTTAATCAGGAATTGGATGCTAAAACCGCGGAAGCCATTATCAGCCGGCAGTTTGTTGAAGTCATTATCGCGCCACGCATTAGTCAAGCCGCACTGGACGTATTGGCTCCAAAACAAAACATCCGTGTATTGGAATGTGGTGAATGGAGCGATCGTGTTCCAGCCTTAGATTTTAAACGCGTCAACGGTGGATTACTGGTGCAGGATCGCGATCTCGGAATGGTTGGCCAGTCAGATCTGAAAGTCGTTTCACAACGCCAACCCACCGCCAAAGAGTTAAGCGATGCCCTGTTCTGCTGGAAAGTCGCCAAGTTCGTTAAGTCTAATGCCATCGTTTATTCCCGCGATAATATGACTATTGGTATTGGCGCAGGTCAAATGAGCCGCGTGTATTCCGCCAAAATTGCCGGTATTAAGGCTGAAGATGAGAATCTACAGGTTGCCGGTGCCGTTATGGCATCCGATGCTTTCTTCCCATTCCGCGATGGTATTGATGCCGCCGCCGCCGTTGGTATTACCTGTGTGATTCAACCAGGCGGTTCTATTCGTGATGATGAAGTGATTGCTGCGGCCAATGAACATGGTATTGCGATGATCTTTACGGATATGCGCCATTTTCGTCATTAATAAGTGAATGATTCACTGCTGATATCAGGTTAAAACATTCTCGGAGCCAGAAAAATGAACATATTAATTATTGGTAATGGCGGGCGTGAACACGCTCTGGCATGGAAAGCAGCGCAATCACCGCTGGCAGATAAGGTGTTCGTGGCTCCCGGCAATGCGGGAACTGAACTGGAATCCAATCTGATTAATGTGGCTATTTCCGCCACTGATATCGATGCTCTGGTCGCTTTTGCCCAGAAAGAGAATATCGGCTTAACCATTGTCGGTCCGGAAACGCCATTAGTAATGGGCATAGTTGATGCTTTCAGAAAAGTTGGCTTGAAAATATTTGGTCCAACTCAAGCCGCAGCCCAACTTGAAGGCTCAAAGGCTTTCACCAAAGACTTTCTGGCTCGCCATGCTATTCCCAGCGCAGATTATCAGAACTTTACTGAGATTAACGCCGCGCTGGACTATATCCGCGCCAAAGGTGCACCGATTGTGATTAAGGCTGATGGCCTTGCCGCCGGTAAAGGAGTCATTGTGGCAATGACTCTGCAAGAGGCTGAAGACGCCGCTAAAGATATGCTACAGGGTAATGCCTTTGGTGATGCCGGGCACCGCATCGTGGTAGAAGAGTTTCTGGATGGAGAAGAAGCCAGCTTTATTGTGATGGTTGATGGTAAAAATGTGATACCGATGGCCACCAGTCAGGATCATAAGCGAGTTTTTGATGCCGATACCGGCCCTAATACCGGTGGTATGGGCGCTTACTCCCCTGCACCAGTGGTTACCGATGAAGTGCATAACCGCATTATGGATCAGGTGATCTGGCCAACGGTCAAAGGCATGGCAGCTGAAGGAAATACCTATACTGGTTTTCTGTATGCCGGCCTGATGATTGATAAAGCCGGTAATCCCAAAGTTATAGAATTTAACTGTCGCTTTGGCGATCCAGAAACTCAGCCCATTATGTTGCGTATGCAATCCGATTTAGTTGAACTTTGTTTAGCCGGCGTTGAAGGCAAACTCGACCAAAAAGAATCTAAATGGGATCCACGAGCATCACTGGGCGTGGTATTGGCCGCCGGTGGTTATCCTGGTGACTATAAAACCGATGATATTATTATTGGGCTTCCTCAGCAGGAAGTTGAAGGGGAAAAGGTATTTCATGCGGGAACTCGCCTGAAGGAGTGCCATGTGGTAACTCAAGGTGGTCGGGTACTCTGTGCCACTGCGTTGGGAGATACCGTTGCCGAAGCTCAGCGCCGCGCTTACCAGTTAACAGGGAAAATTAATTGGCATGGCTGCTTTTATCGTAAAGATATCGGCTATCGTGCCATTGAGCGTGAGCAAAAGTCCTGAGGTTTCTGCCCCATAGATACTAACGGGTCGCTATTGCGGCCCTTTTTTATGGGCTAATCAGAATATTGCTATCAAAAGGCGTCCAGTGAAGGTTCCCACTGACAGAAGTTTTCATTGGCGACTAACAACAGCTGAATTCCGCGCGGAGCCGTCAGCCAGGCAAGACTAATAAAGCCACCGTTACTTATTCGTTTGTTAATCCAAGACTGTTCTTCAGCAGAGAACGTTGGCGTTACCGTTTCCCCTTGGCAGGTAATAATGCTGCCATCACGAATATAACCCTGATGAAGACGAATATCGCCCGCAGACAAGGAGCGGCTTGCCATTAACGTTCGTTGTTCTTCATATTTCAGACGCAGAATATCATCAGAAGAGAGCTGTTCATTGCGTTCAGGAAGTTTGCGTTCCATAAAGCTAGGGTTACCTTCGGCGTCTAACCGTAGCAAGATCTGAGGCAGTTTTTCACTGTTTTGCACATTACTACGAATCAGGCTAAGTTTACCGGCAAGATATTCATAGTACGTTGAAATGGTTTCACCTGAATAAGGGGTATAAACCCTCATTAATCGTATTGGCTGATTGTCGCCACTGACTTTTGTCCAGACGCGCACTACGCCATTATCGGCAATATATCCTGAAGCATTTAACGTTGGCCCACGAGTCGTTGAGCCGCATCCCGCCAACATCAATAACAAACTACTGACTACAATTAATCGTTTTAGCATCATATAAAGACGAAGAAAGGGGCCAAATGCCCCTTTATCTAAATCGTAATCGGAAATTAACCTTTAACGGCTTCTTTCAGCGCTTTGCCAGAAACGAATGCTGGAACGTTAGCTGCAGCAATCTTAATTTCTTTACCAGTCTGTGGGTTACGACCAGTACGAGCATTACGGTGATTTACTTTAAATGTACCAAAACCAACCAGTTGTACTGGGTCACCATCTTTCAGAGACTCAGTAATTGCGCCTAAGGTTGATTCCAGAGCCGCTTTGGCTTGTGCTTTGGTAATACCAGCCTTATCTGCAATTACGTCAATCAGTTGAGTCTTGTTCATAAATTATCCTTACAATGTATTTTATCGCATGCAATGTATCGAATACGGGCAGGGAAAGAAAACTCTTTACCCTTTGCCTAAGCGTCTCGATAGCTACCTTTTAAAGGTAAGACAAATGTAGACCAATAGAGGACGGCTGTGAAGTATTAACATGCTATTATTTAAGCTCTGAATCACGTTTTATTATCTATTGTGTTAAATTTATACCGATATTGCTTATCGCCGCTTCTTTTAGATCGGCACGTAAGCCTTTTATCAATTCAATATCACGCTCTTCACATTCAGCCAACAGACGGAAAATTTCCCATTGAACATCCCATTCATTCTCAATAGATGGCAGGACTTTTAACTCATCCTCCGTCATTTCTCGGTTAGCTTCCGTCATTTCTAACATCGCTACGGTACGAATCGACATTTCGCTAACGGCAATGGCATGTTCCAGAGTTTCACCACTCAAATGAGCATGCAGTAGCTCACTTAGCGCAACACAAGCATCGATCGCAGGATAAACACCATATATATCAAACTGTTCAGCATCAGGAATCGCATCTTCCAGCTTTTCCAGTTGGCTATCAAAGTTAACTTTCGCATCTTTGATCACCAGCGCTTCCCAAACTAAATCGAGAATACGGCGATAAATGGCTGGATCGTTAAAACCCGTTGTCTGACAAAAAGCTTTATAATTTGGATACATACGCTCACACAGACAGGCCATAAACGTGTAGTGCTGCCAGCTGGACAATTTTTCCAAACGCAGGTGTATTGGATTACGCAACATGAAAAGATCTCATTAATTAAAAAATATAGAGGGCAGTGCCCTGATATAGAACAGCAGCATGTACGTTGTGTACTATCCCTGCTGCGACTGCCAGCGCACAAATGCAGGTCGACGTGAAGCAATGGCGTCAGCCCAACGAGTGGGTTCCGGTAAACGATACCCTCGCATACAGCGCTTAACCCAATTTAATGCCGTTTCCTGACTAATTTTGTGTCCAACTGATATAAAGAGTGGTTTACAGCGAATCTTACTGTTCCATACCCAACCAATCTGTTCTTCTTTATCAATTAACCGTGCCAGATCGCCAACTTCATCGCCCAATGCTTGAAACTGACCGCACAAGCGGCTCTTCGCCACACCAATAGTCGGCACATCAACCAACAGGCCAAAATGACTGGCAACCCCAAGACGGCGTGGATGAGCAATACCTTGTCCATCGACAAAAACCAATTGAGGTTTAATCACCAACTGTTGCCATGCGGCAACCAGCGCCGGGCATTCACGAAAAGAGAGCAAACCGGGAATATAGGGAATAGACGTTGGAATTCTGGCAACTTGATACTCTACCAACTCCAATGAGGGATAACGCAATATGGCAATTGCCGCCCGGGTAATGGTTCCACCCTGCTCAAAACCAACATCGGCACCAGCGATCCATTCCGGTTCAGTAAAACCCAGCCGATCGCTTCGCACAATCAGCTGGGCCTTTTCAGTCTGCTCAGCGCGTAACGCAGCAGTATCAATCATGGTATTGACGGGAGAGCTTATGCACGGCTTCAACGAATACGCCAGCATGCTCAGGCGGTACATCCTGATGAATACCGTGTCCTAGGTTGAATACGTGACCCTCTCCGGCACCAAACCCGGCTAAAATACTCGCCACTTCCTGCTCAATTCGCGCCGGAGGTGCATACAGCATCGATGGGTCCATATTGCCTTGCAGCGCAACACGGTGACCAACACGTTGACGAGCATCGGCAATATCGGTCGTCCAGTCCAATCCCAGAGCATCACAGCCGGTATCGGCCATCGCTTCCAGCCACTGACCGCCGCCTTTGGTAAACAAGGTCACCGGTACCCGACGTCCGTCATATTCACGGATTAGGCTATCAATAATTTTATGCATGTAGACCAAAGAGAACTCGCGATAATCTCGTCCGGTCAATACGCCGCCCCAAGTGTCAAAAATCATTACCGATTGAGCACCGGCCTTAATCTGTGCATTCAGGTATAAAATAACGCTGTCCGCGATCTTGTCCAATAGCTTATGGAGCGTAGGTCCGTCGGAATACATCATTTTCTTAATTTTAGTGAAGGCTTTACTGCTGCCGCCCTCAATCATATACGTCGCTAACGTCCACGGACTGCCGGAGAACCCAATTAAAGGTACCTCTCCAGCCAGATTACGGCGAATGGTACGCACCGCATTCATCACGTAGCCCAGCTCTTGTTCTGGATCGGGAATCGGCAGGCGATCGACATCAGCACGACAGGTAATCGGGCGTTCAAAGCGCGGGCCTTCACCGGTTTCAAAGTACAAACCTAATCCCATCGCATCAGGAATAGTGAGAATATCGGAAAACAGAATCGCGGCGTCTAATGGGTAACGGCGCAATGGTTGTAAAGTAACTTCACAGGCCAACTCAGCATTTTTGCATAAAGACATAAAATCGCCGGCTTCAGCCCGCGTTGCCTTATATTCTGGTAAATAGCGACCGGCCTGACGCATCATCCAAACTGGTGTAACATCAACTGGCTGACGTAATAGTGCACGCAGATAACGATCGTTTTTTAATTCACTCATTATTTTTATCCTTCAGGTATCGCGCGCATTATAGCATGCGAGAAACGCTTCCTATACCAACCGGCTATATTACTACATCTACCAGAGTAATTGCCGCTAAAATGCCAGAAATACGACTTAACTTGACTCTGCCCGACACAGTGCGATGGTATCTTCAATTAATCTGCGAGCAATCGTCCCCGGAGGAGGGAGCTGCGGCAGTTTTTCATAATGGAACCAATCAGCATCCAGTAGTTCGGAAGTATCAATTTTCAACTCCCCACTCTCGTAATCCGCCAGATAAGCCATCATCAGTGAATGAGGAAATGGCCAGGGTTGAGAAGAGATATAACGCAGATTTTTTATCTTGAGATTACTCTCCTCCATCACTTCTCTCGCCACCGCCTGTTCCAGCGTTTCGCCCACTTCAACAAAGCCAGCCAGCGCAGTATAGATTCCCCCGCGATGGCGACTATGCTGCGCCAATAAAATCTTATCGTCACGTCGGATAGCGACAATAATGCAGGGCGCAATCTGCGGATAATAGCGTTGTCGGCAATGATCGCACAGGCAAGCCCATTCCCGATCGCTGATAGACATTTTTTGCCCGCAATAACCGCAGAACTGATGAGCGCGATAAAATTCTGCCAGTTGCACCGCACGTCCGGCGAGCTGAAATAGACCTCGATCTTCATTCAGTAGTTGGCGCACCGATGCCATCTCTTTATCGCGTTCCTGACACACCAACCAAACCGCTTCACTTTGCCATTCGCCAATACGATGTGCTGTTGTTCCCTTTAAACCAAAATCCTGCGCATAACCATGGGGAATCTCACCTTTCGGCAGCCATAATTTGCCTGCATGACTCAATAGCCACCAGCCTAATTCATTACCCTGTAATTGTTGCTCCATAACCGTCTTGCTCAACCTCTTATTTACTGGCAATCTAACAACAATAGATTTACATTAGCTTAACTTTTTCTTTTACTAACATCGATCTATCTGGGACTTATATGCTAAACCGACTAGAAAGCTTAGCCGAGCGCGTTGGCGGCACAAATAAACTGATTGACCAATGGTTAGAATCTCGCAAAAACCTGCTGGTAACCTATTACCGTCTGGTTGGTATTAAACCAAACAAAGAAAAAAATATCCCCCTCGACGAAAAAGCGCTGATCGATTTCGGTCACCACTTGGTCGATTATCTTTCTTCCTGCCATTTCCATATCTATGACAAAATTATTATTCAGGAAGAAGGTGCTAAGAGCCCTAATTTAGCTATCGCCGCAAGAATCCATCCTCGTCTGGAAGAAAACACCGAAAATATTATGGCCTTCTATGATAGCTATGTCGAAAAAGGCATTAATGAAGACACCATATTACAGTTGGATAAAGATCTTTCAACGGTCGGTGAACTGTTAGAAAAACGCTTTACTCTGGAAGACAAATTGATTCAGGAAGCGACTAGCCGTTGGCTTAGCCATCACGCATCTGATGAGGCAGCAAAATAATTTATTTGCGCCGCCCATCCCTTGTTTAATGATGAATGGGCGTGAATACTACATTCGTTCAGGTATCGGTTAGCCGCAAAACTCGCTTGTAGTTTTTGTTGGCTTACCTATACTGTGTTTCATCACCTTTACCGGTGTTTTATCTTGTCGGAGTGCCTAGCGTTGCTTTTACAGAACGCAGGCTGAGACCGTTAATTCGGGATCCGCGGAACCTGATCGGGCTAATACCCGCGAAGGGAACAAGAGTAATTCCATTTAGATAAGTCGAAAAAACCTACGTAATTTCCGCCTTATCGTTACTCCCTCTCCGAACTCCGGACAAGCAATCCTTAATGTATTTTAGGAGTTTGCTATGTCTAACCGAAGAACCCAACGCGCTCAGGCGCAGCAATTTATCGACCAGCTACAGGGGAATGCTTTCCCTAATTCCCGGCGTATTTACCTACAGGGCTCCCGAGCCGATCTACGCGTCCCTATGCGTGAAATTCAACTCTCTCCCACACTGCTTGGCGGCAGTAAGCAGCAACCGGAATATGAAGATAATGAAGCGATACCGGTTTATGATACTTCCGGCCCCTATGGCGATCCTCAGGCAACACTGGACGTCAGAAGCGGCTTATCCCCTTTACGTAAAGCCTGGATTGAAGATCGCAACGATACCGAACAACTCCATCACGTCAGTTCTCAATTTACCCAGCAGCGACTGGCTGATGAAGGCTTAGATCACCTGCGCTATACCCATCTTCCTGCGCCGAAAAAAGCCAAACCCGGTAAACGCGTCACCCAGCTCCATTACGCCAGAGCAGGTATTATCACACCGGAAATGGAATTTATTGCCCTGCGGGAGAATATGGGACGGGAACGCATTCGCACCGACGTATTAAAACAGCAACATTCCGGCCAAGGCTTTGGTGCCTCGTTACCAGAGAATATTACCCCGGAGTTTGTACGCGATGAAGTCGCCGCCGGGCGAGCCATCATTCCGCTGAATATTAACCATCCTGAATCGGAACCGATGATTATTGGCCGTAACTTTCTGGTGAAGGTCAACGCCAACATTGGCAACTCAGCTCTAACCTCCTCAATCGAAGAAGAAGTCGAAAAATTAGTTTGGTCAACTCGCTGGGGAGCCGATACGGTGATGGATCTGTCAACCGGCCGCTATATTCATGAAACCCGAGAGTGGATTATTCGTAATAGTCCGGTGCCCATTGGTACCGTGCCGATTTATCAGGCTTTAGAAAAGGTCAACGGCATCGCAGAAAACCTGAACTGGGAGGTGTTTAAAGATACCCTGATTGAGCAGGCCGAACAGGGGGTAGACTACTTCACCATTCATGCCGGTGTTTTGCTGCGATATGTACCAATGACGGCCAAACGCCTGACCGGTATCGTTTCGCGCGGCGGCTCGATTATGGCGAAATGGTGCTTGTCTCATCATCAGGAAAACTTTCTTTATCAGCACTTCCGTGAAATCTGCGAAATCTGTTGCCAGTATGACGTTTCCCTCTCTCTCGGCGATGGCTTACGCCCCGGTTCGATTCAGGATGCCAATGATGAAGCCCAGTTTGCGGAACTACATACTTTAGGTGAGCTGACTAAAATTGCCTGGGAATACGATGTACAAGTGATGATTGAAGGCCCCGGTCACGTGCCGATGCATATGATTCATCGCAATATGACTGAACAGCTTGAGCACTGTCATGAAGCGCCATTTTATACCTTAGGGCCACTAACCACCGATATTGCACCGGGATACGATCATTTTACCTCCGGTATCGGTGCCGCCCTGATTGGCTGGTTCGGCTGTGCCATGCTGTGTTATGTCACACCGAAAGAACATCTTGGATTACCCAATAAAGAAGACGTTAAGCAAGGGCTCATTACCTACAAAATTGCTGCCCATGCCGCCGATTTAGCGAAAGGTCATCCGGGAGCCCAAATTCGCGATAATGCCATGTCCAAAGCGCGCTTTGAGTTCCGTTGGGAAGATCAGTTTAATTTGGCCTTAGACCCAGAAACCGCCCGCAGTTATCACGATGAAACGCTGCCTCAGGCCTCCGGTAAAGTTGCTCACTTCTGCTCAATGTGCGGGCCAAAATTCTGCTCAATGAAAATATCTCAAGAAGTACGGGAGTTCGCTAAAGGTCAGGTGCAGGAAGAAAATACCGCAGCCAAAGCCAACGGTATGGCAGAGATGTCCGATATCTTTCGCGCTCGCGGTAGTGAGCTTTACCACCCGGCCTCACAGGATCAGATCATCGTAAAGGAGCACCAGCATGACTGACCGCGGATTAACCGGACTCCCTCCTCTGCCGGATACGCCATTTCTGCCAACTGAGAAACATTTGGGTCTGTATCCAGTGGTCGATACGTTGGAATGGCTCGAACGCTTGCTCAATGCAGGCGTCACCACCATTCAATTGCGTATCAAAGATAAGCAGGAATCCGATGTTGAAGCGATTATCCGTCAGGCTATTGAACTGGGTAAGCGTTTTAACGCCAGACTGTTTATTAATGATTACTGGCGACTGGCGGTAAAACACGGCGCTTATGGTATTCATCTGGGGCAAGAGGATTTACTGACCAGCGACCTGAAAGCCATTCATCAGGCTGGTTTGCGCTTGGGTGTGTCTACGCATGATGATCAAGAGTTGGCGCGGGCGGTGGCTATTCGCCCTTCCTATATTGCTTTAGGACATATCTTCCCTACACAAACCAAAGATATGCCATCAGCGCCGCAAGGCTTACAGGAGTTGAAGCGCCACGTTGCCTCAATCCCTGATTACCCTACGGTAGCCATTGGCGGTATTAGCATTGATAAAGTCGATGCCGTTTTGGATTGCGGTGTAGGTAGCATTGCCGTGGTTAGCGCCATTACTCAAGCTCCAGACTGGCAACAAGCGACGGCGCAGCTACTGTCAATGATTGAGCATCGGGAGCGTTAATCATGTTAAATGATGGCGAATTCTTACGTTATAGCCGTCAGCTACTGTTGGAAGATATTGGACCGGAAGGCCAGATGAAACTCAAACAGTCTACGGTATTAATCGTAGGCTTGGGTGGTCTTGGCTCGCCGGTGGCGCTCTATCTGGCCGCCGCCGGTGTGGGAACCATTCTTCTGGCTGACGATGACACACTTCATCTGACCAATCTTCAGCGTCAGATCCTGTTCCGCACGCAGGATCTGCGGCGCGGCAAAGCTGAATTGGCCAAAGAGCAGCTACAGGCGCTTAATCCACAGCTTAACTATCAAGTTCTGACGGAACGGCTGACGGAAGATAATTTAGAGGACATCCTCCAGCAAACGGATCTGGTACTGGACTGCTGTGACAATATGGCGACCCGCCATGCGGTTAACGCGGCCTGTATTAAGCATCGAGTTACGTTAGTTAGCGGCAGCGCCGTTAGCTTCAGCGGACAACTGCTGGTACTCAATCCCCCGTTTACCCACGGTTGCTATGCCTGCCTTTACCCCGATCGGACAGAACCCTCTCGTAACTGTCGTACCGCCGGAGTACTTGGCCCGATGGTGGGTGCCGTTGGTTCGCTACAGGCGCTGGAAGCCATAAAAATACTGTCGGGAATGCCTTCTGCACTGGACGGTAAACTGCAACTTTTTGATGGCAAAAAGCACCAATGGACCTCGCTGCAACTGCGTCGCGATCCTGCCTGTGCCGTATGCGGAGGTCAGCATGCAAATATCGGTTAATGACCAGATGATAGAAGTATCAAACCATCTGACGGTGGCTTTGCTGCTGGAGCAGTTGGGTAAATCGACTTCAGGTATGGCGGTGGCGATTAATCAAGAGATACAGCCGCGCACCTGTTGGGATAGCCGTTTATTAAACAGCGGCGACAACGTGTTACTGTTTCAGGCTATTGCCGGAGGTTGATATGTTAACGATTGCAGACGTTACATTTACATCACGTCTATTTGTTGGTACCGGAAAGTTTTCATCGCCGAGCGTTATGGAACAGGCTATCGCTGCTTCCGGCTCACAGCTAGCCACCATGGCCATGAAACGCGTCGACCTGAATAAGACCGATGACGCTATTCTGGCCCCATTACAGCGTTTAGGCATTCGGCTGTTACCCAATACGTCCGGCGCCAAAACGGCAGCCGAAGCGGTATTTGCCGCTCAGTTGGCGCGAGAAGCATTAGGAACCCATTGGGTAAAGCTGGAGATTCATCCTGATGCGCGCTACCTGCTACCCGACCCGATTGAAACGCTAAAAGCGGCGGAGCAGTTAGTCAAACTGGGGTTTGTTGTGCTGCCCTATTGTGGTGCCGACCCGGTGTTATGTAAGCGGTTGGAAGAAGTTGGCTGTGCCGCCGTGATGCCGTTGGGTGCGCCTATCGGCTCCAATCTCGGCCTGATCACCAAAGAATTTCTGAACATTATTATTGAACAGTCCTCCGTTCCGGTGGTGGTTGACGCAGGTATTGGCAGCCCCAGCCATGCTGCCCAGGCGCTGGAATTAGGTGCCGATGCGGTTCTGGTGAATACCGCCATTGCCGTAGCCCGAGATCCCGTCGGGATGGCCAATGCTTTCCGACTGGCAACGGAAGCCGGCAGTCTGGCGAAACAATCCGGATTAGGCAGCGTGCGCCACGATACCCGCGCATCGGCCTCCAGCCCATTGACCTCATTTCTCGCTCAAGCAGGTGCCTGATGAAAAATGAATTTCGTCATCATTGGCAGCAACTGGACTGGGATGATATTTCGCTGACCATCTACAGTAAAACCGCCGCCGATGTGGAGCGGGCGCTCAATGCCCATATTCGTTCCCGCGATGACTTTATGGCGCTGATTTCCCCCGCGGCTCAGCCCGATCTGGAAACAATGGCTCAGGAAGCGCAACGTTTAACCCGTATACGCTTTGGCAATACCATCAGTTTCTACGCCCCTCTCTACCTGTCTAATCTTTGCGCCAATGACTGTACTTATTGCGGCTTTTCAATGAGCAACCAAATTAAGCGTAAAACCCTTAATACTCAAGAGATTGAAATGGAATGTGCCGCATTAAACGCCATGGGTTACGAACATCTGCTGCTGGTGACCGGAGAGCATCAGAGTAAAGTCGGTATGGCTTACTTTCGCCAGCATTTACCGGCTATTCGCAGCAAGGTCAGTTCACTGATGATGGAAGTCCAACCGCTGTCTACCCAAGATTACGCCGAACTCAAGGGCTTAGGATTGGATGCGGTTATGGTATATCAGGAAACGTATCACGCCCTGACCTATCAACAGCATCATCTTCGCGGCAATAAACAGGACTTTTTCTGGCGACTGGCTACGCCAGAAAGGTTGGGACAGGCCGGAATAGATAAAATTGGACTGGGTGCCCTGATTGGGCTTTCCGCTGACTGGCGTACCGACTGTTATTTTCTGGCAGAGCATCTGAGCTATTTGCAAAAGCACTACTGGCAAAGTCGCTATTCCATCTCTTTTCCACGCCTGCGCCCCTGCGCTGGCGGGATTGAGCCAGCTTCATTGATGAGCGATGCCCAACTGGTACAGCTTATCTGTGCCTTTCGCCTGTTCGCCCCGGACGTCGAACTGTCTCTTTCGACGCGAGAGTCGCCCCACTTTCGCGATCATGTAGTCCCTTTGGCGATAAATAGCGTGAGTGCTGGCTCCAAAACTCAACCCGGTGGTTATGCCAATAATACCCCGGAGCTGGAACAGTTTGCTCCCCACGATAACCGTTCCCCACAGCAAGTCGCAGACGCGTTATATGCCCGAGGATTACAACCGATATGGAAAGACTGGGACGGATTTCTGGGACGTAATTAAACATATAAGCGTAGCGCCAAAAGACCGACGCTACGCTTATTATTCAATCAGATCATCAAGATGATTGGCTGCGTGGGCGGTTAATCACCCATACGCCAATAATAATCACCACAATGCCTGCGGTACGAATAAAGGAGAATGGTTCCTGGAACCAAGGTAGCAGTATTGCCCCGAGATATACCACACCATAGCTAATGCTCAATAACGGATAAGCCTTATTCAGTGGCAAATAGCGCAGGGTAAAAAACCAACAGACCATCGAAAGTACATAAAACAGGATACCGCAGCCAACGGCCAATAAAGGCAGAATAAAATCAGACAGCTGACTCAACCATCCCATTTCAACCAGCAGCGATTGGGGCAGCTGGGTCATGCCCCATTTCATTAGTAGCTGAGCGCAGCTGGCCAATAAAATACTGCCAACCGCCCATCCATATCCTTTCATAGGCCGCGACTCATTAAAAATATACCCAACATAATTAGTCCAATGCCAATCCAGTGTTGTTTATCGGTGGGCTCGCCAAAAACATAGCGAGCGCACAGGGTTACCAGCACAAAATTCAGGCTAATCATCGGATAGGCCACGCTGAGGGGGAGCAATTGCAACACCCTCAGCCACACCAGCATCGCCACGCCCAGCAATAACGCGCTGAGAAATAGCCAATACAGCGTTACCCTGAGTCGGGATGACTCAGGATGGCTCTGCCAACGTTGCGCCGCTACCTTTTGACTAAGCTGTCCACAGCAGGTCAAGATACTGACGATAAACAACAACAGATAACTCATTGTTCAGTTTGCTTATAAAACAGTAATGCCGTGCGTTGATTTTGCACCACGGAGTCTGCTTTAGGCAATCGAACATCAACTGCTTCGCCTTTTCCTAAACGAATCACCAATGAGACGTTACCTTGTTGACGCGCTTTAGCTAACCAGTCAGGAAAAAGGTTCGCAGGAATATATCGCAGCCCGGTATCCGGATAATCCAGACCATAGCTGACCTCGCCTTTGACATCATACAGAATGACATCATCACGATTTAATTCCCATGCAATGCCGGAGGCAATACCGGTCGTTTCCGCCAAGATATAACGGCTATTTTGCAGTTGGCTGATATTTTCAGACACGAATGCCTGCGGTTGCTTTGAATCCATCACCTGCTGAGGAATCGCATAACCATATAATAATGCCAATATCACCGGTGCCGCCGCAGCCAAGCTCCAACGTTTTAATGGCGAAGTGAAGGTAATGATCCCCACCAAGGCCCAACAGCCAAAGCAGATCATACCAATCACCGCTTTTGACCATTCGGCAGGGAGAAACACTCTGGCATTAGGTAAAACGTCGCTGGACATCACCCATATCGCAACCACGCCGACTATGCCAAAAATGGTATTAATCACCGCATTAGTTTTCAGTGCTCGAGTAGAACCAGACTGAATATATCCCTGTACCCATGACGCCATTAAAATGGCCAGCGGAGCAAAACACGGCAGGATGTAAGTCGGCAGTTTTCCTTTAGCAATACTGAAAAACAGGAATGGCATCACCATCCAGCCTAACAAATAAAACAGTTCTGGCTGCTGCTTCCTTTCTTTCCACCCTTTAAATAAAGCGCCAGGGAGCAAAGCCAACCAAGGCAAAGTACCGCCCAGTAGAATCGGAAAGTAATACCAGAATGGCGCTTTATGCTGAGCATTCTGTTCAGCAAAGCGTTGAACATGCTCAACCCAAAAGAAATAGCGCCAGTAGTCAGGTTCCTGCCAGTGAATAGCCAGAACCCATGGCAAACTGATCAGCCCCGCTGCAATAATCGCCATTGGGCCAAAAATAAATAACTCTTTTAACCGTTTTTGAGTAATCACATAGGGCAGTACGCTAATCACCGGAATCGCTAAGGCCAAAAAGCCTTTCGTCAGGAAACCCATACCAGAGGCAAAGCCTAACAAAATATAAGCGATTAATTTCTGGCGATTGTTGGTGGCTTTTATCGTTAAATAAAAGCTGGCCATGGCCGCAGTCACCCAAAGGGTTAAAATAGGATCCAGAATGGCATATCCACCAATACTGAATACTAATACGCTGGAAAGATAGATAATCGTCGCCAGATAACCACCGCGACGATCGTTAAGAATACGTGATGCCAGCCAGTAAACCAGCAAAGCACTCAATGCAATACTTAACGATGAGCCAAACCTAACGGCAAAGTTATTATGGCCAAATAACCATTGGCTAATGTTATTCATCCAATAGCCGGCAACAGGCTTCTCAAAATATCTGACCCCCATAAAGTGAGGGACAACCCAATCGCCTCTTGCCAGCATTTCCCGACTGATCTCTGCATAGCGAGTTTCATCCGGCTGCCACAGCAAATGAAGACTGGATGGAATCAAATAAACCAAGCCAAAAAACAACGCCAACAACCAATTACATACTCTCATTCGAACCCTCATAAAGAGATTGGCACCCCAGCCAGCCTTCTCGACCGGCAAAAGAAGAACGCACCACTAAACCAATAGGTAATTGAGCCATATCTTCGGGGAGTAGCTGACCAAGAGGACAAAACTGCATACCGGCTTGCGACATTCTGCTCAGCAATTGATCAAACGCATCAGCCTTTACAATACCTTCCACCTCGGCATGAATAGTATAAACCGGTGTTCCGGTATCCCGCTGCATGGCTTGGAGAATGAAATCATTAAAGTCAGGGTCGGAAACCTCACTACCGATAACTTCATCATAGGTTGGCAGCGTAACCGGAATTTGTACCGTACCCACTTTTCCATTACTCAATACCGGGCGAAATGGCTCTCTTCCGCGACAGTCACTGTTATAGGCAAAAGCAAAAGGTTCTTTAACATCGACCACCCGTTGATCGGCACGCCATCCCGCAGCCGCAGAACAATTCACCGGGCGCTGTAAAATTTGTTCCAGCATCTCGGCGCCTAATCGAACCTGTCGAGTCAGCTCATCTTCACTCCAGCGTTCAACATTGGCTTGCCAACCATGATGATCCCAAGCGTGCAAACCCATTTCATGACCTTTATCGGCGGTATCTCGTATTATTTGTCCCTGAGAGGCACCAATAACACGACCGGGCCATGCGGTACCCGCCAGTAAAATATCCCAGCCATAAAGAGATGCGGCATTGGAACGCAACATCTTCCATAAAAAACGGGGACGCAAAAGGCGCCATAAATGGCGCCCCATATTGTCCGGGCCAACGCTGAAAAAGAAACTTCCCTGAATTCCGTGCTTCTCCAGTAAAGATAACAACCGTGGTACGCCTTCACGCGTACCACGTAAGGTATCTACATCAATCCGCAGACCTATCTTTTTCATTGCTATTTACCGTCATCACATTCAACCGTACGCAAGAAGAAATCTAATGTTTCCTCTACCGTCTGATGCATGTCAATGGTTGGTTTCCAGTTAAGCAAACGTTCAGCGTTTTTAATGCTCGGTTTTCTATGTTCAACATCTTGATAGCCTTTACCGTAATAGTTCCCGCTCTCAATCACCTTAAAGCCGGCAAACGGAGGGAATTGCGACCGTAACGGGTGCTTCTCAAAGCAATCCAACAGCATTTCAGCCAATTCACGAATGCTGGCCTCATTCACCGGGTTACCTATATTGATAATTTGACCGTCACATTTTCCGCCCTGATTTTCAATAATGCGGAATAGTGCCTCGATGCCATCGTTAATGTCGGTAAAACAGCGCTTTTGCTGACCGCCATCCACCAGATTAATTGGTGAACCTTCAACCAGATTAAGGATCAACTGAGTAATCGCCCGTGAACTACCGATTCTGGCCGCATTCAGATTATCCAAACGAGGTCCCATCCAGTTAAACGGACGGAATAAGGTAAATCTCAGCCCTTCTTTAACACCGTAAGCCCAAATAACCCGGTCTAACAGTTGTTTAGAAATAGAATAAATCCAGCGCTGCTTATTGATTGGCCCAACAATCAAGCGTGAGTTGTCTTCATCGAATTCTTTATCATCGCACATACCATAAACTTCAGAAGTGGATGGGAAAATAATGCGCTTCTTATATTTCACACAGTCACGCACAATTTTTAAGTTTTCTTCAAAATCCAGCTCGAACACTCTTAAAGGATTACGGGTATATTCAATTGGCGTGGCGATCGCCACCAGCGGTAATATCACATCACATTTCTTAATGTGGTATTCAATCCACTCGGAATGGATACTGATATCGCCCTCCACAAAGTGGAAATGAGGATTACCAATAAAGCGTTCAATGGCATCTGAGCTGATGTCTAATCCATAAATTTCATAATTATCATCACGCAGCAGGCGTTCTGTCAGATGGTTACCGATAAAACCGTTCACGCCCAAGATCAGAACGCGGGTGCGGCGTTGTAAGCCGGCACGCGGTTTAGTTCCCAGAACTGTTCCACTCACCAGACCAACTTCTAATGCCAACTGAGCCCCTTGAACATAGAGTCCAGAGTTCCCTTGCCCTGAGATAACTTCTAACGCCCCTTTACCACAAGCAATTTGCAATGGAGAGGTCGAAATAATGGTACCCGGCTGATAAGCATGTTCAATATCCAAAACACGCGAACGCCAAATGGTCATTCTCTTTTTGCCGTGAACCGTAAACGCACCGGGATAAGGGTCGGTTACCGCACGCACCAGGTTATAGATCGTTTGTGCTGGCTGTGCCCAATGGATTTCACCATCTTCCGGTCTACGACGACCAAAATAGCTAGCCTGAGACTCATCTTGCTTATGCAGTTTAAACTCAGAACGTTTAATCGCAGGAAGTAACTCAGCCAACAGATGGGCTGCCGCATCACGTAGCTTTCCGTGTAGTGTTAAGGCGGTATCCTGATTATCAATCGCCACTTTCGACTGACCGACGATATCGCCAGCATCCGCTTTAGCCGTCATCTGGTGCAGCGTAACCCCGGTTTCAGTTTCACCATTGACCAGCACCCAGTTAGCTGGAGCACGGCCACGATAGCGCGGCAGCAAAGAACCATGCAGGTTATAAGCCCCCTTTGGCGCTAACGATAAAATGTCATCGCAGAGCAAGTCGCGATAGTAAAAAGAGAAAATAATATCCGGCGCATACTCACGAATGTGGTTTACCCATAAAGGATGATTAACATCTTCTGGTGCAAAAACGGGTAAGCCAAGTTCCGCGCCTTTGTGAGCGACCGAAGAAAAAAACCGGTTCTCACCTGGGTTGTCTACATGAGTAAACACCGCCTGTACATCATACCCAGCAGCAACCAAGGCTTCCAATCCAGCACAACCTATATCATGGTAGGCAAATACGATAGCTTTCATTCATTCTCTTCCTGATTGTTAACCTGATTCTGTTCACCAACAATTTTCTGAATAAAGTAGCGGGGGCGCGCCCGAACATCGGTATAAATCCGTCCGATGTATTCACCAAGCAGCCCCATCCCAATAAACTGGGCACCGATAAACATAAACAGCACGGCAAATAGCGTAAATACACCTTCCGCCGCCCATGTAGGACCAAAAATTAATCTCAGCACAATCAGAACCACTGCCAGAGTAAATCCCGACAGCGCCACAATACTGCCTAAGACACTTAACAAACGTAACGGTGTGGTGGTCAGGCAGGTAAGCAGGTCATACATCAGATTGATCAGCTTCATTAAGCTGTATTTGGAATCACCAAATTCACGTTCAGCATGCCGAACTTCTATTTCTGTGGTATGACGAGCAAAGGTATTGGCCAGAATAGGAATAAAAGTGCTACGTTCATGGCAGTGCAACATCGCCTCAATGATATGGCGACGATAGGCGCGTAACATACAGCCGTAATCCCCCATACTTTTGCCGGTCGCGCGTTGGATCATCATATTGATAATTTTGGAGGCCGTTTTACGGAACCATGAGTCTTGACGGTTCGCTCTAACGGTACCCACTACATCGTAGCCTTGCTCAGCCACTTCAACCAGACGAGGAATTTCTTCCGGCGGATTCTGTAAGTCAGCATCTAAGGTAATGACCAAATCACCGCTGACCTGATTAAAACCGGCCATAATGGCCGAATGTTGACCATAGTTTCGGTTCAGCAATACTGCAATAACGTGGCTACCCGGTTCTTCCGCGGCCGCGGTCAACATATCGCCGGATGCATCGGTGCTGCCATCATCAACCAAAATAATTTCGTATTGTTGTTTCAATTGCTTACAGGCAGCAATGGTGCGAGACAATAAGGTTGGTAAACTTTCTTGTTCGTTATAAACGGGAATAACTACAGAAACTTTGGATATCTTCTGCAAATCATCCATTGGAACGCTCCAGGATCTCTTTCATCGTACGAATAACGCGATCGACATCGGCAAAGTTCATATCGGGGAACAGAGGTAATGAACATATGCGAGCCGAATTCCATTCGGTGGCAGGAAGGTGAACATCGGAATAACGTTCACGATAATATTTTTGAGTATGCGCCGCGCGGAAATGCAAGCCGGTGCCAATACCGCGCTCTTTTAAGGCAGCCATAAAGTCATCGCGTGAAATGCCACAACGTTCAGGATCAACACGAACAATAAACAGGTGCCAACCGTGTTGATGGGAATATTCTGGTATGCCTAATGGAACAACAGGAAGCCCAGCGATTTTCTCTAAATAATATTCAGCCAGCGCTTTACGCTTTGCATTAAGCTCAGGTAAACGGTGTAACTGAACCAGCGCAATGGCAGCATTAATGTCCGCTAAATTATATTTAAAGCCCGGCTCAATAACTTCAGCCTGCGGTGAGCGCCCCTGAACCATACGGTCAAAAGCATCAACGCCTAAACCATGGAATTTGAGACTGCGGATACGATTAGCTAATGCCGGATCGTCAGTGACAACCATCCCACCTTCAGCACAGGTCATATTCTTAATAGCGTGAAATGAGAAAATCGCGGTACCGGTCGCACCAATCCACTGCTCTTTATATTGAACGCCAACCGCGTGGGCAGCATCCTCAATCAACATGATGTTATGGCGCTGGGCAACGTCCCGAATGGGATCTAAATCAACCGGCGCACCGGCATAATGTACTGGAATAATCGCTTTGGTTCTTGGGGTAATCGCCGCTTCAATCGCTTGAGCATCCACCATCAATGTTTCGGGGTCTACATCCACCATTACCGGCGTCGCCCCCAGTAATTCAATCATATTCAGAGTAGAAACCCAGGTTTGAGAAGGTGTAATCACCTCATCCCCTTTACCAATACCTAATGCCAGTAAGGTAACGTGCATCCCGCCAGTGGCAGAACAAACCGATATTGCGTACTTACAGCCAAACGTTTTACAAAATTGTTCTTCTAATAATTGGTTTTTAGGCCCAGTGGTAATCCATCCAGAACGCAACACTTCTGTCACGGCAACAATTTCTTGCTCCCCCATCGCTGGACGAGAAAAAGGTAAGAATTGCTCCATAAATTAACATCCTAATCTCATAATTAATAAAGAGAAAACCTGATAATGCCGAGACCCAGCAAAAATCATGCTGAATTATAGACCAGGAAAAATTAAGAGAATCTTAAGCAATTTAAATTGTTAAACATTTTTAATAGCAATAATGCATTCATTTCTTTAGGCTTTCGCATTATGCATACGCGCCATTCCAGCTATTTCAAGAGTGCTAGCGCAGTGATGTCATCCAAAAACCACATTATATAAGCCAATAAACGCTAAATTTATTTTTAAAGAAATTCACAACAGCTTAAAAAACGAGCGTTTTAAAAAAACTTCACAGAATTTTGATACCGAATGCAGCCCATCAAAGAAGGTTAAGAGACAGCGCGCAATTTGGAGAAATGAGAATCGATTGTATAAAAGACAACCGCCATAATTGAAATGTAACGAGTTATACCACTCGCGACCAAAGTTCCCCCGGACTTTGTATCGAGATGACCGGAGCTATAATTAAAATCAATATTGAATTGTAGCTCCGGTCTTTCTTTGGATTGTTCCTGAGTAAAAATCCGCCTTCATAGAAGGCGGCATTGCTTTGGCGCCCCTGAGGGGCGTACTAAGCTCGAACCCATAGGGCCCTCGCTTCACATCCCT
>NZ_FOLW01000013.1 GCF_900112475.1 Pragia fontium DSM 5563 = ATCC 49100
GTGAAGACAAGGGCTTACGTGAACGTTCAGCTAATCCCGGGAGACCTTGTTGCTGGTAACGAGAGAGCCATTTATAAGCCGTCTTCCGACTAATAGAGAATCGCCGTGCCAACTCAGAGATATTCGCCCCGGGTAAAGTGGCCAGAGTAACAAACTCTTCTTTTAAAGACATGATGGTAACCTCATTCCACGGCATATAACTCTCCTTAGTATGGAATAGTGATATGCCGATAATGGAACAACAAAACGTAAAAGCACCAGCGATTACGTTCTAAAAAGTGTTACCTATGTCCCTGAACACCTGTTACCTATGTCCCCAGTCCATACAGCGTTCGCTCTAACGCCCTTTGCTCGGCCACGTGCACCAACGTTAATTTATTCTCTGTACTGATAGTGGACGAAACTTTCGCCGTTATTCAGCTTAACCAACATCAACCTCATTACCCACTTTTTATTCGTCACTTACCTACTTTCTTCCTTTCTGATCTAAACCGTTTACTGACACTGACATAACGAATCTGAACACCTTGCTCGCCCGGCAAAACACCCAAAGTTGATCATTCTACATACCGTCCTAAACTTATTACATTGCACACTACATAAGTGAGAATGTCAGAAATGAGCCGAAAACTAACAGCCTTTGTGTTGACTGCACTAATCCCATTTGCATTAGCATCAATGCCTGCCATCGCAGATCCTCATGGAAACGGCAATGGGAATGGGAATGGGAAAGCTCATCAGCAAAACCATGGCCAAAAACAACATGGCAAAAGTCAGCATAAAGAGAACAACAAAGCCAAAGGAAACGCTCACACTAATAAAGGGCCAGGCAATACCGCAGCGACCTTTGATCAAGCCAGAGAATTGGCGGTACGTTACGGTTTTACCGGGTATTCATCGCTTCCTCCCGGTATCGCTAAAAATTTAGCAAGAGGTAAGCCCTTACCTCCTGGCATTGCTAAAAAAATGGTGCCAACCAATATGCTAAACGAATTACCTCATTATCCTGGCTATGAATGGTATGTCGTGGGTGACGATTTGGTGCTTGTGGCCGTCACTACGCTTATTGTTAATACCATTCTTCAAGGGGTCTTTAACTAACGTCAGATATAAAATATCTAATCATAAAAATTTCCGCCGATCCTTTTTATGATTTATATAACGATAAAGGGCAGCGCCATAACATGGCACTGCCCTTTCTACTATCCAGACTAATGCTTAAATCTTAGCGGTCGCCAAATATTTAGCCATCTCTTCGGCTGGCACCATGCCACCACCGGTCGCCCAAACCAAATGGGTCGCATTTTTCATTTTTTCTGCCGTCAGTTGCTTATCTGCCAAATACTCGGCATCTTGCTCCACCCTTGACGGCCCAGCCATACCGGCCAGCGCAGAAGGTTCCAACTGAATAGCTTCATCACGGTTCAGCAACCCTAGCAGATCGTACATTTCTTGATCGCTGATGGTGTAGTAACCATCCAACAGACGTTCCATCGCCCGACCAACAAAACCAGATGCCCGACCAACCGCCAGTCCATCCGCAGCCGTGACGTTATCAATACCGAGATCCTGTACCGCGATATTATCGTGCAGGCCGGTATGTACGCCTAGCAGCATACATGGCGAGTGGGTTGGTTCAGCAAAAAGGCAATGAACGTGATCGCCAAATGCCAGCTTCAGACCAAATGCCACACCCCCTGGGCCTCCACCAACGCCGCAAGGTAAATAGACAAACAGAGGATGTTGTTCATCCACCACAATATTCATTTGCTCAAACTGCTTCTTCAATCGACTACCGGCGACGGAATAACCGAGGAACAGTGTCTGAGAGTTTTCATCATCGATAAAGAAGCAGTTCGGATCTGACTCCGCTTCTTTACGACCTTGCGCTACGGCGACGCCATAATCTTGTTCATATTCCACGACATTCACGCCGTGGGAACGCAGCTTCTGCTTTTTCCACTCTCGGGCATCGGCAGACATATGCACACTCACGCTAAAGCCTAATTTAGCGCTCATAATACCGATAGACATGCCCAGATTACCGGTTGAACCTACCGCAATACTGTACTGGCTAAAAAACTGTCTGAACTCATCAGAAAAGAGTTTGCTGTAATCATCACTCTCTTGCAGTAAACCCGCCTCCAGCGCCAGCTTTTCCGCGTGGGTTAACACTTCATAAATTCCGCCCCGGGCTTTAATCGAACCGGAGATAGGCAGATGGCTGTCTTTTTTCAGCAGAATTTTACCGGCGATATCGACGCCATAACGTTGCTCCAGCGTTGTTTGCATTGCCGGAATAGCTACCACGTCAGACTCAATAATACCGTTGGTTGCCTGAGTTTCCGGGAATGCCTGACACAGGTAAGGAGCAAACCGTTCTAAACGCTGTTCAGCATCCTTAACGTTATCATGGTTCAAACCGACATAGGGAAGTCCCTCTTTTAACGTCGTGGCTTTAGGGTTAAACCAGGTCACTTCCTCTAAATCAATCAGCTTTTTAACCAGTGGAAAATCGGTCATTAGTGTCTGAATTTCTGTGTTTTTCATAATATGTCTCTTTTCGGTTAAACCACGCCGTTAAACCCGGCGTTTAAAAACATAGCGAAGCAATACGGCTAAACCATTCCGCTAAACAATGTAAGAAAGAAGGAAAGTACCCGCCAATGCGATAAGCGAGGCGATAAACGTTGCCGTGGTGTAATACTTAAACGTCTCGCTTAACGTTGCACCACAATATTGTTTCACCAGCCAGAACAGGGAGTCCGTGACAATGGTGCAGCCAATCGCGCCTGAACCAATGGCTAAGGTAATAATCTCAGGGCTGATCTCCGGATACATAGGGAGTAAAGGTGAAACGATGGCGGTAGCGCCCATCATCGCTACGGTGGCCGATCCCACTGCCGCATGAAGAATAATGGCAACTAACCAAGCCAGTAGAATCGGATGCATATCCAGGTTGGACAAAATAATAGCCAACCCATCACTTAAACCGCTGCCTTTTAAAATCCCGTTAAATGCGCCGCCCGCACCGATAATCAGCAAAATGTTAGCAATAGAACCAAAGCACTCTTCTGTTTTCACCAGTAAGGTACTCATGCCCATATTACGCTTAATGCCCAGTACGTAATAAGCCACAAAGGCCGCAATAAGCATGGCGGTAATCGGATTACCAATAAACTCCAGCACGGTATACAGCGCCGTACCCTTCGTCATATTGAGTTCCGCCGCCGTTTTAACCAGCATCAAAACGATAGGCAATAAAACGGTAAACAGCGTGGCGCCCAGAGACGGTAGATCTTCCTCTTTGCGCACTTCAATATCGGAAAATTCTGCCGGTACCGCTTTAAACGGCAGACGATTACCCAGCAGTTTAAGGAATAGTGGCCCACCAATCAGGGAAGCAAACAAACCGACAATCAGACCGTAAACAATCACCGAACCAATATCGGCACCCAGTTTATTGGTGACGTACAACGCAGCCGGATGTGGAGGCACAATGCAGTGAACCGCCATTAATGCGGTACACAAAGGAATCGCCAACTTTAATAGCGAGGTATTGGTTTTTTTGGCGATGGAGAAAGCCAGTGGAATCAATAAGACCACACCAACTTCAACAAACAAGGTAATCCCGCACACTAGCCCAACCAGTACCATAATGACGTCAGGGGAGAGCCAGCGACACTTTTGCAAAGTGATGCCAATACGCTCAGCGGCTCCGGATATCTCCATCATCTTACCCAGAATGGTGCCTAAACCAATCACCGCCGCCAGAAAACCAAGGGTACCGCCAATGCCGCCTTCAA
Organism: Pragia fontium DSM 5563 = ATCC 49100; assembly: GCF_900112475.1. Classification (GTDB taxonomy): domain Bacteria; phylum Pseudomonadota; class Gammaproteobacteria; order Enterobacterales; family Enterobacteriaceae; genus Pragia; species Pragia fontium. The sequence continues at coordinate 3,807 of NZ_FOLW01000013.1, forward strand.
TGGCATTTACCATATCCAACGGGTTCATGCCCATCAGAGCACCAACGTAGAAACTCGCCAGTAACAGTGCCAAAAACGGATGAATCTTCATTTTCACAATAGTGAAAACAATCAATATAATACTTGTTAATAACGTACCAATTATCCAGAGTTGTGAGTCCATATCCGACCTCTTTTTATAAGCGTAAACCCTGCGACTATTGAATAAGAAAGGGTGATGCCTGACAAACGATAAAAACACGCCTTGGCATGAGCTAGATTGAATCAAAATGGTGATATGCGTCAAAAAATCACCTTATACTGCAATTTGAATCACATTAATTCATGCTAAAGGCCTATCGTCCTGCTTATGCAGATATACTAGGCAAACGCACATTATTGAGTGGGACCTATGTATACTGAAAACCACTATATCGTTGGCAATCGACGGCTAAACGGTTATCAACTCTCAAAACTTCACACTTTTGAGGCAGCCGCTCGCCATTGCTCTTTTGCACTCGCCGCCGATGAACTTTCTCTCAGCCCCAGTGCGGTCAGTCACCGGATTAACCATCTGGAAGAAGAACTAGGGTTTAAACTATTCCAGCGTTTTCATCGCAAAATTGAATTAACCGATGAAGGACAGCGGGTTTACTGGGCGTTAAAATCGTCCCTTGAGTATCTGAATCAGGAAATTCTGGAAATCAAGAATCAGGAACTTTCCGGTAGCCTGACCGTTTATTCCCGCCCTTCGATAGCCCAATGCTGGCTGGTTCCCAAACTGGCAGACTTCATCCGGCAATATCCCTCGATCAATCTGAACATTCTGACCGGTAACGAGAACGTTAATTTTCGCGGCTACGGTATCGATCTGGCAATCTACTTTGATGATAAGACCTCCAACAAACTGGCCTGTCAGCATTTGATGGATGAGTCGATGGTGCCGGTATGCAGCCCGGAATATGCCGAAAAATATCAGCTAATGGGGAATATTACCCACCTGAAACAGTGCACACTGCTGCACGACCGACAGGCCTGGAGTAATGATTCAGACACCGATGAGTGGAGTTCATGGGCCAAGCATTTCGATATCTCTCTGGATGCCGGCCAACACAATATGGGATTCGATCGCTCTGATTTAGCCATCATTGCCGCCATCAACCATGCTGGGGTAGCCATGGGGCGTAAAAAGCTGGTCAATAAGCGGTTAAACAATAATGAACTGGTGATGCCGTTTCCTGAAATGGAAGTGCAGTGCGCGCAACGCTATTATATTTCAACCCTACCGGAACGGCAGGATCCGAAAATTAATGCCTTTATTCAATGGCTGGAGTCCATGGCGGAAAAGCAGGAGTAATTAAACAGCTGCGCTTAATGACTCCTGACATCCCAACGCTCACGGTTAAGGCGCTTTATTTTCCATGATCTCAAACGTTTTCAATTCTGGCGTACTCTTTGGCGCAACTCGAACCGGATGATGAAGTTCATAACCTGATACTAGGCTGATTAACTCAGGCTCAGAAAACTCTCTTCCCAAAAACTCCAATGCCACAGGCTGAGGATTGTCGCCTGCTGTCATACCGGCGATAAATGAAACGGCAGGCAAGCCAGAAAATGAACTCAGACTGACATTTTTACGTCCTTCGGTGTTTTGACCAATGGGAACATTCAGTTCAGTAATCGTTGGATAAAGCACCGCATCATAACGAACGTTGCCATTCATTACTCGGTTCAACTGTGCTCGAATAAACCCCTGTCGCCCCTGAATATTTTTTCTATATACCGGATCGTCATACCGTTTATTCCCCAGCTTATTGTACAGCGTCAACCATTCTTCCGTTGTTGGAGCATAGCCTTTACTGGAAAATATCTGCTCGTAGCTTCTTATATGAGCATCCTTATCAGAAGGCCATTCCGTTAAATAATGGTTTAATCCTTCTTTTATTTCATAGCCAGCCAGACTTTTAAACCCCGAGAGAATTTCCTCCTGCTCAGGTAACACCACAATATCAATGGTTGCACCGGCGCTACGCATCGCTTTCAGGGCATTATCAATAACATCATGATACGGCTGATTGGTATCGATTTTCTCAGGGAACATTCCAGCAATTAAAGCAATTCTCGCGCCTTTCAGACCATCTCGAGCCAGCGCATCCCTAATTTGCTGCTTACGCTCAGGCGTGGACCACGCCTCGGTAAATTGCAGAATACGCGCACAGTCAGCGACTTTTCTGCACATGGGTCCAACGGTATCTTGAGTGATGGAAAGCGGGGCTACGCCACGTAAATCGGCCAATGCACGGCTGGGGCGGATGCCGGTCAGCCCAGCCACCGCAGCAGGGATTCGAATAGAACCACCGGTGTCGGTGCCCAATCCGACCATCGCCAAGCTGGCAGATACCGCTGAGCCAGTGCCACCAGAAGAACCACCGGGGCCGTTGGTCAGAATATAGGGATTTCGCGTCTGTCCCCCCGCAGAAGAGAGGCCTAACATCGCAATAGCAAACTCATCCAGATTGGCTTTAGCCAGAATAATCGCCCCTTCGTTGATCAAGTTATCAACTACTACGGCATTCGTTGGCGGGCGACTCTCTTTTAACGCTGAAGAGCCCAGCGAAGTCGGCATATCTTTGGTATTGATATTGTCCTTTACCACCACAGGAACACAGAATAATGCTTGATGCTTATCCTGCTGTTTATCCCGCTCTCTGGCCAGAGAAAGCGCCTTCGGATTAACCGTAATGATGCTATTAATATCAGGGCCGGTTTTATCAAAGGCATCGATACGTTTGAGATACCCTTTCACCACGTCTTCACAGGTTATTTCTTGTTGATTCAGAGCCTGATGTAAATCTTCAATAGTTGCTTCAGACCAGGTAAATGCCGCCACACCGGTTGAAAAACAACCCATAGCCAAGGCGCCAATTATCGTTAACGAGGGCTTATCCATAATCTTATCCATTCCTATACTCAATCAAAAGATGAGGACTGCCAGTCAGTAAAAACACCGACTGGCCGATATCACAGCACCAACTTCCACATCGCCATGCCCACCGTAATGGAAACCAGCAGCGAGAATACGCCCGGTAACCAAAATCGGTATTTCTGCGTGGAGCCTGTCGGATCAATTTCCTCGGCAAACAGCAGCGTCGGCTGAGCAGGAATAAAATAATTGACGTTGACTGCCTGAATCATGGCGGCCATAAAACCAGGAGGAACCCCCAAGCCAAGCGCCAATGGATAAATAATGGATATGATGGCGGTCTGAGACATCACAAAGGTCGCCACCACGCCACAAATAATCACGATAAACCAAGGCGCAACGGCAATCAGACTACCAACACTCTCTTGTAGCACCAGCGCATTATCCGGAGACTGGAAAATCGTTGCCCCCAGCCAGCCGGGCCCAAGCACGGCAATGGCGGCGCTGACGGCGGCAGTAAAGATTTGCGTTTTATAGATAACCGCCGGGGACTTTTTAGTGATAAAAATAATGGCTGCGGCAGCCAAGAACATGAAAATCTGCACGGTTGATGTTGCTGGCATAAAGACTTCTTTGCCATTCACCACATCCGGCGTAGTGAGCTTATGTAGCAGCGACTCATTGGTACCCAACAGCAAGATCAATGCCACGCTGGCCAGAAAAGCCAGTACCGACAACTTTTGCTGGCGGGTAAACACCGGCACCTCAGAATCAGCAAATTTATCATGCAGCATATCATCATCAATCTTTCCTTCCGCCAGACGTTGCTGATATACCGGATCCTTATCAAGTGGCTTACCGCGAAAAGACATAAAAATGCTTAAGGCCAGCGTTGAAATCAGCGCCGCCGGTAGAACAATCATCAGATACTGACCAAATGTATAGCCGCCGTAACCGTTCAAAAAGCCAAATGCCACAATGGCCGATGAAGCGGCAGGAGAACAAACCAACGCCATATTGGCTGTAGTAACACAGGCCACCAGCGGACGTTCAGGACGAATTCCTGCACGTAAGGCGGTACGCGCAATAATTGGCTCTAAAGACAGCGTGATATTGGCCGTTCCGATACCAAACACGAAACCAAAAATAATCAGCGGTGAAACAAACGTAATGGCCGACGGTTTCTTCTCGATCAGCTTACCTGCATAGTGCACCAAATAATCCAGACCGCCACTGGCCTCCAATAACCCCCCCGCAATACCAATGGCTAAAATAATCATGACCGGCACAACCGGTGCTTTACCTATTGGCACCTGAAACACAAAAATCATGATAAACAGGCCCAATATGGATAATATTCCTACCCCAAGGGCCCCACCGATCCGCAGGCCATAAATCACCAATACGGCCATCACCAGGACTTCCAGTATTAACATCAGCATATCTATTTATCCTCAAGATAGCGTTCCGTCAGGGCTGTCCAATAGGCACCGCCACGTAAAATCAGATCATCATTAAAGTCATAGTCCGGTTGATGGCAGTTTGGCGTTTTGCCGTTATTCAGCATGGCGTAGGCGCCCGGACACGCTTCCAGCATGTAAGCGAAATCCTCACTGTTCATATATGGTTGGAAAGAAGCTGGGCAGTCTTCTTCAGAAAAAACGCTGATGGCTGCTTCGCGCGCCAGATTGGCAGCAAATGCATCATTGATCACGGCAGGGGCAACGGCGTGATGCTCCACTTCAGCTTCCGCCCCAAAGGCGCGACACACGTCGGTGGCTATCCGTTGAATATTTTGCAGAATCATCGTTCTGACAACGTTATCCATAGAGCGAACGCTCAGCAAAAGCCGGGCAGTTTCAGGAATAATGTTATAGGAGCCTTCACGACCGGCAAGGAACGATGCCACGGTGACCACCGCCCGCTCTTTGGGTGCCGTATTGCGCGATACAATACTCTGGAGTGCCTGAACAACTGCTGAGCCGACTAACACCGGATCCACCGTGTTCTGGGGTTCTGCGCCATGGCCACCACAGCCTTTAATTGTGATGGTAATACGATCGGAAGAAGACAGGACCGCACCCGGCTGTACGTAAAACAGCTTATTATTTTCTGCATTCGGCATACTGTGCAACGCAAAAACATAATCACAGGGAAAACGCTCAAACAGACGATCCTTAATCATGGCGACGCTACCCCCTTGTCCTTCTTCAGCCGGCTGAAAAATAACATTGAGCGTCCCATTAAAGTTTTTACGCTTGGCCAATAGGCGAGCACCAGCCAATAGCATGGTGGTGTTACCGTCATGTCCACAAGAATGGCTGCTTCCTGGGATCGTACTGGCATAAGACAGCCCCGTTACCTCCTGCATAGGAAGCGCATCCATATCAGCGCGCAGACCAATGGTTTTAGTGCCTGACCCACATTTAAGTTGACCGACAACCCCGGTCTTACCGATACCGCGATGAACGTCATAGCCCCATTCGGTTAAATAGCGGGCAACAATATCGCTGGTGCGAACGGTATCAAAACCGATTTCCGGATGAGCATGTAGATCGTGGCGAATTTTTTTTAAATCGTCGAACCAATCGTCTAATTCCTGATACATATTATTTTCCTTATTTAAAATAAAAAGGTTATTTCCAATATTGACCATTCGTTATTTTTATCATTGGAATAAAACGCAATGTTATTTTTATTATCTCTTTCCTATAAGATGTTTTTTTCTTTTTGGATATAACTATTCCGTATCGGCAAAAAAAGAAAAAAGCAGACAAAAATCACAGTAACAGCATGATTTAAAATGAAATGATTAAATAACGTCGATATATCAGCCGTGAGGGGAATCACAGTTAGCTTATTTTAAAAGAATCATTGTGTGATATAAATCACGAATAAGTTAATAATATTATTATGTTGCGTCATTCGTTTATTTATTTAAGGTATTGTAGTCAACAGATCTGAGCTTTTTTCATTCTGAAGATATTTAACTGTATTTCCAATAATTATAAAAGGTATTAAATAATAATATCTAAAAGGAAAGTATCTGATGTCGGTAAAAATGAATCATCTTAAAGCATTTAAAGAAGTCGCTGAAAGAGGCAGTATTCGTGCCGCCAGCCGTTCGATGGGCATCTCTCAACCGGCACTTACCCGCAATATTAAAGATCTTGAAGACCAAATGGGCGTGTCGCTGATTGAACGCAGCTCAAGCGGTATCAGACTGACGGTGTATGGCGAGTATTTCCTCAATCATGCCAAATTGATTCTAAAAGAACTGGAGTTGGCTCAGGATGGCATACGACAACAATTACAAAAATTTAATGGTTCAGTCAGTATCGGTATGGGGGGAAGCATCGCCCTCAGCATTCTTCCTGAAGTAGCAGCCAGATTTAGACAAACCTACCCCGAAGCAAAACTGTATATTTATGAAGAACAGGTTGATGCATTACTGAATAGCTTGAGAAATGGAGAACTGGATTTTTGCATCAATACTGCCAATCCAGATATGCACAACGGCGAATTTGATTTTGAAGAACTACTGACCCTTAACTACGCCATTTTTGCCCGGCAGGAGCATCCCCTTTCTGGCGCCACCTCTCTTAATCAATTAAAAGATCAGCACTGGGTTCTGCCCATCACGCGTTCAGGATATCATCATAAAATTCTGGATATTCTCACCAAGAATGGACTGAATCCAGAAGTTCCCTTCTATATTAATCATGTCTCGGGCGCCGTTGAATTACTGAAAAAAACCGATTGTTTAAGTATTCTTTCGTATGACCTAAACCAATGCGCTCAAAGTGGGTTGTCCATTACGCCACTCAATATTGACCTTCGCCTTCCTGCCGCCACCTATTATATTCTTAGCAGAAAAAACAGCCCTCTTTTGCCTCTGGCACAGAAGTTGATCCATTTCTTTAGGCTGGAATGTGGTTCATCATCCCTTAAGGCTGTGCCTCTTATAGGTTGAGTTCTTCGCGCCATTGGCGCTTAAGTGCTGAAGGAGGGCTCAAAAAAAATGGCCGAAATCAAGTTAGTGGTAGGCCATATCAACTGGGTGAGTTATAAATTCAACAATAACTCCGCTCCCAAGTCTGTTCATCTCTACCATTTAAATAGATGGCCTATCATATTGAGAGACGAATAATATTCGTTGGCATCATGATGTTCGATTTTCAACGCTGATACCGACATAGATTTGCGTTAATCGTCGATTTTTCATAGCTCATAGCGCGAAACTCAACAACCACCCAACGACTCCGCTACTAATAACAACCAGCCACGGTGGGAGCTTCCAGAACATCAGCGCGACAAGAGCAACTAACGCCAAGCCAAAGTCTTGCGGTTGAAAGATGGCGCTAGTCCATACGGGGTAATAGAGAGCAGCCATCAATAGACCGACTACAGCAGCATTGATTCCGGCCAGAGCGGCTTGGATGCCTAGGTTGCAACGTAAACGTTCCCAAAATGGCAGTGCCCCAACAACCAGTAAAAATGAGGGAGTAAAGATAGCCAACAGACATACAATGCCGTTGACCCAGCCCGATAAGGCCGTATTCATGGAGGCACCAAGAAATGCGGAGAACGTGAACAAAGGACCGGGTACCGCTTGAGCAGCGCCGTATCCCGCGAGAAAAGCTTCATTACTGACCCAGCCAGAACGGACTACCTCGGCCTGCAGTAGTGGCAGCACAACATGACCACCGCCAAATACCAGCGATCCAGCACGATAGAAGGAATCCACCATCGCTATAGTTTGACTGGGTATGAGTTTAGTTAACACTGGCAGGCCAATCAGCAAAATAAAGAACAGCGAGAGCCAAAATACGCCAGCCCGGAGACTGACCGTAATAGGTAATGGGTCATGCTCAATAATTTGCGCGGGTTTGAACAATAACCAGCCTGCAATGCCTGCCATCACAATCACGCCGATCTGCCCCCATGCGGAAGGCACCAGTAAAACGACACAGGTAGCAATTGCCATAATGGTGACTCGCTTCCCATCCGTGCATAGGTTGCGGGCCATACCCCATACCGCTTGAGCAACCACGGCAACCGCCACCACTTTTAAGCCATGCAATGCGCCCTGCGAGACGTAATCACCATAGCTGGAAAGACCGAGCGCAAAAAGGATCAAGGCTATCGCAGACGGCAGCGTGAAACCCGCCCAAGCAGCCAGCGCCCCGCAATATCCCGCCCGAGACAGTCCTAAAGCTATACCGACCTGGCTACTGGCTGGCCCCGGCAGGAATTGGCAAAACGCCACTAAGTCCGCATAACTCCGCTCAGAAAGCCAGCGCCGCCGTATAACGAATTCAGCGTGGAAGTAGCCCAAATGTGCAATGGGCCCACCAAAAGAAGTCAATCCAAGCCGCAAAAAAACAAGAAATACCGACCATGGTCTACTGTCATTGATAGGGGAATTGGTCATACTTTTGCCTTCATGATTTGCGACGGATCGATCCATCACATAATAAGCAATATTCAACTATTATTAAGCTTAGACAATACCTCGCGATGCGCACTCAATCCTCAAATTAATCTGGCTAATGGTTGGCTTTTACGTTGTCTTCGCGTTGAATAATGTTATTGATAGCTATTTTTATGGTATAGGTCGAACTGATTTAATGCTTTACCAATCACTGATAGTGAATACGCTTTTTTATGGTTCAGCGTTTGTTCTTTATCAAAGTGGAGTTTTTATACCTTCGCTAGAGAGAATAGCCATTATGTTTGGGCTTGGTATCACTTTAGACTCGATAATTACTTGGATTTTATATCAAGTTGTTCGCCGGAACTCTGAGAATAGCCATCAAACATCTGTTCAAGTTAAATGAAGTTCAGGAACGAATAATTGAAGAACAAACAAAAGGAGCCAATTGGCTCCTTTTATCTCATTGTCGATGGGATCACAAAACTACACGTCCAGATTCGCAACCTTCAGCGCATTCTCTTCGATAAAGGCACGACGAGGTTCAACTTCATCGCCCATCAGGGTGGTGAACAGTTGGTCTGCGGCAATGGCGTCTTTAATCGTTACCTGTAGCATACGGCGGCCTTCAGGATCCATGGTCGTTTCCCATAACTGTTCTGGGTTCATTTCTCCCAGACCTTTATAGCGCTGGATAGATAAGCCACGGCGGGATTCTTTCACCAACCAATCGATAGCTTGTTCAAAGGTGGAGATCGGTTGATTACGCTCTCCACGTTCAATAAAGGCACCCTCTTCAACCAGGCCGCGCAGTTGTTCACCCAGATGGCAAATCTTGCGGTATTCGCCGCCCAGAACAAAATCGATATTCAGGCAGTAATCGGTATCAACACCGTGAGTACGAATACGAATGGTTGGCTCAAAAATACTGCGTTCCGTATTTTCCTGCACCAGAGCGATATAGGTACTGCCGTGCTGCTCTTTCTCATTCAGGGTATTCACTAATGAATCAACCCATGCCTGAGTCTTAGTCTGATCGGCCAGCGTCTCTTCCAACAGAGTTGGTTGATAAACCAGTTGATTAAGCAATGCCAGCGGCGTACGACGCTCCATACGACTAAGCATCTTCTGAACGCTGTAATACTCGGCAACTAAACGCTCCAATGGCTCACCGGCAAGGGCTGGCGCATGTGGGTTAACGTGCAGAGCAGCACCGTCCAGCGCGGTAGTAATCTGATACTGATCCATCGCTTCATCATCTTTGATGTACTGTTCCTGCTTCCCTTTTTTCACTTTATACAGCGGTGGCTGAGCAATATAGATATAGCCACGCTCAATCACTTCTGGCATTTGACGATAGAAGAAGGTCAGCAGCAGAGTACGGATGTGTGAACCATCGACGTCGGCATCGGTCATGATGATAATGCTGTGATAGCGCAATTTATCCGGATTGTACTCATCACGGCCAATACCACAGCCCAGAGCGGTAATCAGCGTCGCTACTTCTTGAGAAGAAAGCATCTTGTCGAAACGCGCTTTCTCAACGTTAAGGATTTTACCCTTCAACGGCAGGATTGCCTGATTCTTGCGGTTACGGCCCTGTTTAGCAGAACCACCCGCCGAGTCCCCTTCCACTAAGTAGAGTTCAGACAGTGCCGGATCGCGTTCTTGGCAGTCAGCCAGTTTGCCCGGTAGGCCACCTAGATCCAATGCACCCTTACGACGGGTCATTTCACGTGCTTTACGCGCCGCTTCACGAGCGCGGGCGGCATCAATAATTTTACCCACTACGATTTTGGCATCGGTTGGGTTTTCTAACAGGTATTCAGACAGTTTTTCCGCCATGATAGATTCAACGGCAGATTTCACTTCTGAAGAAACCAGCTTGTCTTTAGTCTGAGAAGAGAATTTAGGGTCCGGTACTTTAACCGAAACCACCGCAATCAGGCCTTCACGGGCATCGTCACCGGTAGCACTGACTTTGGCTTTTTTACTGTAACCCTCTTTTTCCATATAGGTGTTCAGCGTACGGGTCATCGCCGCACGGAAACCGGCTAAGTGAGTACCGCCATCACGCTGTGGAATATTGTTGGTAAAGCAGTAGATGTTCTCCTGGAAACCATCGTTCCACTGCAAAGAAATCTCTACGTTAATGCCATCTTTTTCGCTTTGATGCGTGAAGTAAAACACCGATGGATGAATCGGGGTCTTATTGCGATTCAGATACTCAACAAAGGCTTTAATACCACCTTCATAATGGAAATGGTCATTCTTGCCATCGCGTTCATCACTTAATTTGATCGATACGCCAGAGTTCAGGAATGACAGTTCGCGCAAGCGTTTCGCCAGAATCTCATACTGGAACTCCAGATTAGAGGTAAAGGTATCTGGACTTGGCCAAAAACGAATGCGGGTACCGGTTCTCTCGGTATCACCCATGATTTTTAGCGGAGCTTCAGGTACGCCATTGCGATAGATTTGTTTATGATTTTTGCCATCGCGATCGATAATCAGCTCAAGTTTGTCTGACAGGGCGTTTACCACCGACACACCTACACCGTGCAGGCCGCCGGATACTTTATACGAGTTATCATCGAACTTACCACCGGCGTGTAACACCGTCATGATAACTTCTGCTGCGGATACCCCTTCTTCTTCGTGAATACCGGTAGGGATACCACGACCATCATCCTGCACTGAAACTGAGTTATCGTTGTGAATAGTCACAATGATATCTTTACAGTGGCCAGCCAGCGCCTCATCGATTGCGTTATCGACCACCTCGAATACCATGTGGTGCAGACCGGTGCCATCGTCGGTGTCACCGATATACATGCCCGGGCGCTTACGTACCGCATCCAGACCTTTTAAAACCTTGATACTTGAGGAATCATATGTATTCGACATTAGCGTTTCTCGCTCACTATTAATCCTGTGGTTGATGCTCTATTTTGCCATGTTCTACAGAGAACATCTTGCCATTTTTGTCCACCATATCAGCGATCTGTTCAGCACTAACGGCGCTGACAAAAACCTGAGCGCCGGTAGCTTTTAAACGATCCGCTAACAGTCTGCGGCGATGAACATCAAGCTCGGAAGCAAAATCATCGATAAGATAGAGGCAACGACGTCCGCTCTGGCGGGTTAGAAACTCGCCCTGGGCTAAACGCAGTGCACACATCAATAATTTGAGCTGACCACGCGATAGCAAATCCTCGACCGGCGTTCCATCCGCACGAATACGAAAATCTGCCTTATGCGGGCCCTGAGATGTATAAGTCAGTGCCCGATCGCGTTCAAACTGCCGCTCAAGAAGCTCACCATAGTCACTCTCTTTATCCCAACCGCGCTGGAAGGAGAACGACAGGTTAAACTCCGGTAAAAATTCCGCACAGGTTGCGGTAATATCCTGTGCAATTGCTTCTGCATAGGCTGCACGCCACTCACTAATACGCATCGCCAATGGAATAAGCTCTTGATCCCAAGGTCGAATTTGTGAATAGCGATGAGTTTGGCGCAGCGCCGCATTGCGCTGCTTCAGCAACCGCTTAAGATTGCTCCAGCCATGAAAAAAATGGGGTTCACTATGAAAACAGCCCCAATCTAAAAACGCCCGTCGATATTTCGGACCACCGTTTAGCAGGGTAAACCCTTCCGGCGTAATTAACTGAATGGGTAATAGTTGGGCTAACTCTGAGACTTTATGGTCATCACCGCCGTCGATACGAACTTTAGTATCACCAAGACGACTTTTACGTAATCCAACCGACAATTCCCGTTCATTACCGGCTATTCTACCATGTAATACGAATTCTTGCTGCTCATGACGAACAACACGGCCGGTTTGCAAACTACGAAAGGCGCGACCATGACCGAGCGTATAAACTGCTTCCAGTACGCTGGTTTTACCACTACCGTTGGGGCCAACAAAAAAGTTGAAGCCGGCGGACGGGGCAAGGTCCGCCATTTCGATATTGCGGAAATCATTAATCAATAAACGAGTTAAAGCCATTCAGTGATACTGATGCTCCGCTTGTTATAAACGCATTGGCATAACAACATAAGCCGCACTGGAGTTAGCACTATCTTCCAGCTGTACGCTGGAAACAGAGTCCGTCAGTAACATACGCACATCTTCGCACTTCAGTGTATTCAGCACATCCAACACATAGCTAACGTTAAAGCCGATTTCCAAATCAGTACCGCCATAAATGACGTCGAGGATCTCTTCAGCTTCTTCCTGCTCCGGGTTATTTGCCGTAATCTTTAACTGATTCTGGTTCAGATATAGACGCACACCGCGGAACTTCTCATTAGAGAGAATAGCCGCACGAGAAAAGGCTTGCTTAAGCTCATCACAGTTGGCTTCCAACGTTTTATCCGGATTTTTCGGCAATACGCGGCGATAATCAGGGAAACGTCCATCAACCAGTTTAGAGGTAAAAATAAAGTCGCCAACGTGAGCGCGGATATTATTACTACCAATTTGTAAACGCAGATCGCCATTGCTGCTATCCAGCAAGCGAACCAGTTCCAGCACCCCTTTACGCGGCACAATCACGTCATGCGGAGGCAGTTTCTGACCAACGGACATTGAGCAAACCGCCAAGCGGTGGCCATCCGTTGCAACAGTACGTAACTCTTCACCTTCGGTTTCAAACATCATACCGTTCAGGTAATAACGCACATCCTGATGAGCCATAGAGAACTGGGTGGCTTCAATCAGTCGCTTTAAGGTTGCCTGGGGCAGAGTAAATTCAACTTCACTCTTCCAGTCATCCAGATTCGGATAATCAGAAGCAGGCAAAGTAGAAAGAGAAAAACGGCTGCGGCCGGAACGTACCAAAATACGGTCGTTTTCCTGAGTAATACTAATCTCTGCGCCATCGGGTAAACCGCGGCAGATATCAAGAAACTTACGAGCCGGTACGGTAATCGCGCCCGGTTCATGGGGCTGGGTCAACGTAACGCGCGCGACCATCTCCATTTCCAGATCGGTACCGGTAAGCAGTAAGTAGCCTTCCGTCACTTGAATCAGAAGGTTACCGAGAATAGGCAGTGTAGGGCGACCACCCAGCGGGCTGCTAACTTGCTGCAGCGGCTTAATTAAATGTTCACGGTCAATGATAAATTTCATAAGCTTTATGAGGATAGTGTTCTGATTAAGTTAGAGAAATCTTCTTTGATGTCGTGGCTTTCCTCTCGTAACTGTTCAATTTTACGACAGGCATGAAGCACGGTGGTATGATCTCGGCCACCAAACGCATCACCAATTTCCGGTAAACTATGGTTAGTCAACTCTTTTGCCAACGCCATCGCCATCTGACGCGGACGGGCAACGGAACGAGAACGTCGTTTAGATAACAGGTCAGCTATCTTAATTTTATAATATTCCGCCACAGTTTTCTGGATATTATCTATAGTAACCAGCTTTTCCTGTAGCGCCAATAAATCGCGCAGGGCTTCCCGTACGAAATCAATGGTAATCGCTCGGCCAGTAAAATTGGCATTAGCGATCACTCGATTTAATGCGCCTTCCAACTCACGTACGTTGGAACGCAGGCGTTTAGCAATAAAAAAGGCCACTTCTGCTGGCAGACGAATATCATTTTCATCGGCTTTTTTCATCAATATCGCTACCCGAGTTTCTAACTCAGGTGGTTCAATTGCCACTGTCAGCCCCCAACCAAAACGGGACTTCAAACGATCTTCAACGCCGTTAATCTCTTTCGGATAACGGTCAGAGGTAAGAATAATTTGCTGATTCCCTTCCAGTAAGGCATTGAAAGTATGAAAGAATTCTTCCTGTGAACGCTCTTTATTGGCAAAGAATTGAATATCATCAATTAACAACGCGTCGACAGAGCGATAATAACGTTTAAACTCTTCAATCGCATTGTTTTGCAGCGCTTTAACCATATCCTGAACAAAGCGTTCAGAATGCATATACACCACTTTGGCATTGGGCTTACGTTCAATAATCCCGTTACCTACCGCATGTAATAAATGCGTTTTACCTAAACCGGTTCCACCGTATAAAAACAGCGGGTTATAGGCTCCACCAGGGTTATCGGCCACCTGACGAGCGGCTGCTCTGGCAAGCTGGTTAGATTTACCCTCAACAAAGTTATCAAACTGATGCTTGGGGTTAACGCCAGAACGGTAAGACAACTCAGGCTGCGCTGAGGTATTTTCCCAGCTAGGACGAATCGCCGCCGGGCGTCCGGTTCTACTCTGACTGCTATCACTAACGCTGGCTTTAGCCGGGCGATTAATCTGTGCTAGCGGCTTGGTGCCGACTTCAAAACGCAGCTGTGGGACTTCTGCACCACAAAAATCATTGAGCAATGCATTGATATTATTTAAATATTTGTCACGAACCCAATCAAGAACGAAACGATTAGGCGCGTAAAGAGCGAGCGTATCATCACTCAACTCCGCCTGTAATGGACGGATCCACATACTGAATTCTGTGGCAGGTAACTCATCTTGCAATCGGGCAAGGCACTGCTGCCAAAGAGAAAGTGACACGGCGAACTCCACTCGGACAAAAGATCAATAAAAAGGTAAAAGGGAATGATATGGTTTTAGTCTTATCCCTTACCACGTACAACTTGGCTTTATATATAGAAATTCGCGCCAGAAATGTATAAACCGATAATGAATAAAGTCATCTGGTATTAGCATCCTGCCGCAATCGATCCGCCAACAAAGGGATCGCAATCCGCGCCCATAGATAATAGCGCAAAGCGCCAAAGAGATCTTCCTTTCCATGAAGAAGATCTTAACTTTATCCACAGGCAGGGCGGAGTTTACCTGAATAAAGAGGGTAAGTGGCTACTTAGATCAAAAACTATTGATAATATATTGTAAAATTTATGCTTATTTTGCAATACGTTGTTGAAAAGTCGTTGAAAACCAGTGTGTAACTATTTTTACTGTGGATAAATATAATCTCATCAGGATAGCCTCATCGGTTGATCTTTCCTCTCAAATCGCGGTTTCGATCCCATCCATAGATCGTCGATCTTGACCCACCTTATTTGATCCACACCCCAACTGAGAGAGATGATCCGCAGCATTCGGATAATGATGCATATATATGAAAAGGATCTATTCACGATCCTTGCGATTTTTCAAGGAGCAAGTATAATCCTCAGCCCTACTTGTGGCGCTTCTCGCTCCTCAGTCATCCGGTTTTAGCGTTATCCGGCATTTTGTCTGCCTGATAATCAAAAAAACAGGAGAAAACTGAGGGTTGTAGTGGTAACTACGAGTTTTTAAGCAGAGATAAGCGTTCGGAATTGACTCGGGGCTGTACAATTATTACAATCCCGCCTCTTTGTACTTTGTGACTGAGGCGTCGATGGTTTTACCTCGAGTAGCTAAACGCATTGTACTAATTAGTAATAATTAAGATTTAGGTAGAGATCGCCATGAAACGCACTTTTCAACCGTCCGTATTAAAGCGTAACCGTAGCCACGGTTTCCGCGCTCGTATGGCCACCAAGAACGGCCGCCAGGTTCTGGCTCGTCGTCGTGCTAAAGGCCGTACTCGTTTAACTGTTTCTAGTTAATCGAGTTAACCATCTGTGTGGTTAAGCTTAAGCTAGCATTCCCCAGGGAGTTACGTTTGTTAACTCCCAGTACTTTCACATTTGTTTTTCAGCAGCCGCAAAGAGCCGGTAGTCCTCAAATCACCATTCTTGGCAGACAGAACTCGCTGGGTCATCCCCGTCTTGGTCTTACCGTCGCAAAAAAATACGTGAAGCGAGCTCATGAACGTAATCGAATCAAACGCCTAACCCGCGAGAGCTTTCGTTTGCGTCAGCATGACCTTCCTCCCATGGATTTTATTGTGATTGCCAAAAAAGGTATTGCCGATCTGGATAATGGCTTGCTGACAGAAACATTGGATAAGTTATGGCGTCGTCATTGTCGGCAGGTACCCGTATCTTGATTATGTTGATACGAGGCTATCAACTGGTAATCAGCCCTTTACTTGGGCCACATTGCCGGTTCCGTCCAACCTGCTCTCAATACGGAATTGAGGCATTGCGCAGGTTTGGCGTAGTGAAAGGTAGTTGGTTGACAATCAAACGCGTATTAAAATGCCATCCTTTAAACAAGGGTGGTGATGATCCAGTTCCGCCTAACAACACTGACAATAATAGAGAACATTAATAATGGATTCTCAACGTAATCTTCTTCTTATCGCCCTGCTGTTCGTAACATTTTTAATATGGCAGGCTTGGGAAACGGATAATGCACCACAGCCTGCACCTACTGCACAACAAAGTGCTGCGCCTGCTGGTTCTGCCTCAACCCAGTCAGAATTGGCTGCTGGTGAAGGTAGTCTGATTACCGTTAAAACAGATGTGCTATCCCTGACTATCAACACCCGCGGTGGCGATATTCAGACGGCTGATCTGTTAGCTTACCCAGAAACGTTAGGCTCAACACAGCCATTTAAACTGCTGGAAAAAGCCTCAGACTTTTCTTATCAGGCATTAAGTGGCCTGGTGGGTAAAAATGGTCCGGATAACCCGGCTAACGGCCCGCGTCCTTTATATACCACGGCACAAGACGTATTCGAGCTGGCTGATGGTCAAAAGGAACTGAGCGTTCCAATGACGTTCACCGATAGCAACGGCGTTAAATACACCAAAACGTTTGTCTTTAAGCGCGGTGAGTACGTGATTGCCGTTGACTACCAAGTTAACAACGCCAGTCAGCAACCGCTGGATGTCGTGCTGTTTGGTCAGTTAAAGCAAACCGCTAAACTGCCAAAATCCCGTGACAACGGTAGCAGCAACTTTGCGCTGCACACCTACCGCGGTGCCGCTTACTCTTCAGATGACAACAAATACAAGAAATACAGTTTTGATGACATCAATGATGAAAATCTGAAGCTCGACACCAAAGGCGGCTGGGTTGCCATGTTGCAACAATACTTTGCTACCGCATGGATCCCGAATAAAGACAGCCAGAGCACATTCTTTACGACTCACGGTGATGATGGTCAGTCATCTATCAGTTTCAGAAACACGCCGGTGGTTATCCAACCGGGTGCGACTCAAGAACTGGGTGCACAGTTGTGGGTGGGTCCTGAAATTCAGAACAAAATGGCCGAAGTTGCTAACCATCTTGATTTAACCGTAGATTACGGTTGGTTATGGTTTATCTCTCAGCCACTGTTCAAACTGCTGAAGTTTATCCAGAGCTTTGTCGGTAACTGGGGCTTCTCCATTATTGTTATCACCTTTATTGTGCGCGGTATCATGTATCCGCTGACTAAAGCACAGTACACCTCAATGGCCAAGATGAAGCTGCTACAGCCGAAACTACAGGCGATGCGTGAGCGTATTGGTGATGACAAACAGCGCATGAGTCAGGAAATGATGGCGCTGTACAAAGAAGAGAAAGTTAACCCACTGGGTGGCTGCCTTCCATTAATCATTCAGATGCCAATCTTCCTGGCACTGTACTATATGCTGATGGGATCGGTTGAACTGCGTCAGGCGCCGTTTGCCCTGTGGATTCATGACTTATCTGCACAGGATCCGTACTACATTCTGCCGTTATTGATGGGCGGAACCATGTTCCTGATCCAGAAGATGTCACCGACGCCGGTGACAGATCCAATGCAGCAGAAAATCATGACCTATATGCCGGTTATCTTCACCGTGTTCTTCCTGTGGTTCCCATCAGGTCTGGTTCTGTACTATATCGTGAGTAACTTGGTTACCATTATCCAACAGAAACTGATCTACCGTGGCCTGGAGAAGAGAGGTCTACACAGTCGCGATAAGAAAGAGAAGAAAGCCTCTTAATCCGCACTGACGTAGTATTATGCTTTACAAAAGGCGGTCATAATGACCGCCTTTTTTATATAATATTTTAAATTCCGTTATTTGACGTAAACAGAGAGCCCAGACATGAATACAACCGATACCATCGTAGCCCAAGCAACGCCACCGGGACGCGGCGGCGTCGGCATTCTACGGGTTTCAGGTAAGCAGGCCTGTGAAGTGGCTATCCAGCTATTGGGGAAAGTTCCTCAACCTCGCTATGCCGACTACTTACCCTTTCGTGACGCAGACGGCACCGTGCTCGACCAAGGTATTGCCCTCTATTTTCCCGGCCCCAACTCCTTTACCGGGGAAGACGTGTTGGAGCTTCAGGGCCACGGTGGTCCGGTCATTCTTGACCTGATACTCAAGCGCATTCTGGCACTGCCGGATATACGCATTGCACGTCCCGGTGAATTCTCCGAACGCGCCTTTCTGAATGATAAGCTGGATCTGGCACAGGCCGAGGCCATTGCCGACCTGATTGATGCCAGCTCCGAACAAGCAGCGCGCTCTGCCGTCAATTCTTTGCAAGGGGTCTTCTCCAACCGCGTTCATCAGTTAGTGGAAGCACTCACTCACTTACGCATCTATGTGGAAGCTGCCATCGACTTTCCCGATGAAGAAATCGACTTTCTGTCTGATGGAAAAATTGAGGCGCAGCTACATCAGGTTATCGCAGAACTGAGCGGCGTCAGAGCCGAAGCCCGTCAGGGCAGCTTACTACGGGAAGGGATGAAAGTGGTGATTGCCGGTCGTCCCAACGCCGGTAAATCCAGCCTGCTCAATGCGCTGGCTGGCCGAGAAGCCGCGATTGTTACCGATATCGCCGGTACCACCCGTGACGTGCTGCGTGAACATATTCATATTGATGGTATGCCTCTGCATATTATCGATACCGCTGGCCTGCGTGAAGCCGGAGATGAAGTAGAACGCATCGGTATTGAGCGTGCATGGCATGAAATCGAACAGGCCGATCGGGTACTATTTATGGTGGATGGCACCACTACCGATGCCACCGAACCGGAACAGATCTGGCCAGAATTTATGGCGCGGCTACCGGCGGAATTACCCATTACGGTGGTGCGCAATAAGGCCGATCTGACCGGAGAGTCGCTGGGTATCAGTGAAGTAAATGGTCACTCACTTATTCGCCTGTCAGCCCGTACCGGTGAAGGTATTCAAGTATTACGCGACCATTTAAAAGAGAGTATGGGATTTACCAGTAATACCGAAGGGGGATTTCTGGCCCGCCGTCGCCATTTACAGGCGCTGGAAACCGCGTCTCAGCACCTCGATCAAGGTCTGGAGCAATTGGTTGAAGCCCGTGCCGGAGAACTGTTGGCTGAAGAGTTACGTCAGGCGCAGCAGGTATTAAGCGAAATTACCGGTGAGTTTACCTCCGATGATTTACTGGGGCGAATTTTCTCAAGTTTTTGTATTGGGAAGTAACATTTTCAGTACTCAATAAAACAATTAGCCGATATAGCCACAGTACATCGTGGCAATATCGGTTTTTTTGATATTTATGGTGCCATTAATACTCTTCGGTCTTTAATTTAAAAACCATAAAGAATACAAATCGATATCTATTCCCCCGGCTTCATCATCACTTCACATAATCGCTTTAACATTCAGGTTCTCGCATTTCTTCATGGACAGAACCGATGCTTAAAAAATTAATAAAATATAATTTGCTGATACTGACGTTACTTTTTGTCGTCGGTAATATGATGATTTCCAGCTATAAAACTATAGAACCGGAGCCAAATGCCGATTCTATGATTATTCTTGGTGCACAGGTTATTGGTGAACCGGCCAGACCCAGCCGAACACTGCGAGAGCGTTTAGATGCGGCGATTCCTTACCTCAAAGAAAACCCCAATACCAGAGTGGTGGTCTGCGGTGGCCAAGGGGGAAGAGAAACCGCCACAGAATCCAGCGTGATGAAAAACTACTTAATCACTCACGGTATTGATAGCCAGCGTATTTATGAAGAGGATCGCTCTACCCGGACCGCTCATCAGTTTACCTATTCACGTTCGCTGGTTGAACTGGGCAAAACGGTTATTGTGACCAGCGATTTCCATATGCTGCGCTCACTGATGCTGGCGAAACGCTCAGGAATTGAGGACGTGTCAGGGCTACCGGCAGCGTTAGGCAAAGGAAACCGTGATAAGAGACGCGCACTATTCCGAGAACCATTAGCCTTACTTAATTCATTTTTATTTGATCATCCCATACAATAACAACTTACTGATGGATAATAAGATAAATTATTTTTAATTGTGACTCATTTTATATAACTAAATTACCGATGATTTTTATTATTTAACACTAATAAAATGCTTAATTAACCTATTAAAAATAAAAAATCACATCCATAACAAACCGGTGTCTCAATAGTATAAAAATAAGAGGATTATTAATTTTTATACTTGAATCTCTTTTCATTCAAATATAGGATTATCCATCCTGTATCCATATTGGATGGATATAGATTAGAAAATTAAGTTCGACTACATACCCCAGGAAGCAAGGATTAAAACATGGATAACAAAAGTAAATATTCAGAAAAATGGCAAACTCGTTTTGCTTTCTTCGACCAATATGGCGCGCCAGATACTCCAGAACATAAAGCCGCTATTAAAGCTGAAAAACCAATGCGTCGCATTTTATTCAATATGAATTTCATCGCCTTCTTTTTTGGCTTTATTTATTTTTTCGTACTGGGCCTATGGAAAAAGAATTTGGTGTTATTGGGTATCACCATCGGTATCGGTATTGTACTTGCCATTATAGAAGTCGCCACCGGTTTCTATCTACCACGCGGTGTAGATATGGGTATTAATATTGCCTGCGCCATGATGTGGTCAATGACCGCTAACTATGCCTACTATCTAAAAGAAGTAAAAGGCAGCGATAGCTGGAACCCGTTTGAAGGTATGCGTTTAGTTTAATACTGAAAAACTGATTTGTTATAATAAAAAACCCGCTAAATAATTAGTGGGTTTTTTATTTTTTCCAAATTAGGCATTCAGCTCTTCAATATATTTCAATAGCATAATATTCATTATTAAGTCATAGAGCTCAACCTGGTGATTCAATAAGCCTTACTGGCTAACAGCAACGGCTAATATGTCATAAGCTCAGGGAATCTATCCCCTCTGCTCATTGGGCAATAAAAAAGCCCACCGCATGAATCATGGGTGGGCTTAACTTTCATCAAATCAAGCGGGCTTATTTGCTCTTAAGTACACCCAGCACACGTCTGGTGAACAGAACACAAACAACCACAAATACCGTCAGCCCCAGTAGCTGCTCAACAATACCCGAGCCACCAAAAATCGGCCCCAGCCATGAGGTTAGCGCCAGAGGCGCATCACTGCCGCCATTACTAATACTGATAACAATCAGTACCGCCAATGACACCCCAACCAGACTCTCGCCGACAATCAAACCTGAAGCAATCAGCGCCCCTTTACGTTCAACCGGTTTAAACAGCGTTTTGAAATCCTCATTCTGCGCTTTAGCACGCTTCTTGACCTGAGAAGTAATAATCCATGACAACACTGAACCAATAATCAATGGCGCGGTGATCGCAGGTGGCAAGTAGATACCCATACCGACGGCCAGCGCTGGAATGCGTAATTTGCTGCCTTTTTTAGCCAGCAAAGCGTCAATGATAATCACAACAACCCCGACAGCCAGACCGATGTTAATCATCGTCCATTCCAGCTTATGGGAGAAGATTCCCTTAGCAATCGTGGTCATTAAGGTTGCCTGAGGAGCCGCCAGAACCTGACTTGGATCCATATCTGGACGTGGTGTTGCACCCGTAAAGCCGTAAGCGTTATATAGCAGCTCAAGCACCGGAGAAATAACCGCAGCACCCACAATACAACCGATTAATAGCGCCACCTGCTGACGCCATGGCGTGGCTTTAACTAAATAACCGGTTTTTAAATCCTGTAGGTTATCGTTAGAAATAGTCGCAATGGCCAAGACCGCACTGGTGGTAAAGATAGCTAATGCGGTGGCAAAATTAGTGCCTTTCTCGGTTTCCAGCATGCCATTCATCTCGCCCATCACCAGCAGCAGCAGGGAAATAACGGTGATCGCAATAATACCAATGCCGGAAATCGGGCTAGCGGAAGAACCAACTAAACCAGCCATATAACCACAGGCTGCCGCCACTAGAAAACCGATAGCAAAAGCAAAAATAACGGAACCTAACACCAGTCCCCAAGCCGTTGTCAGAGGTAAGCCACTGTCAGCAACAAAAGAATAGAAGGTACCAATCAGCACCAGAAACATCACCGCACTGATTAACAATACAATCTTCGGCGACAAATCCAGCTCCGTTCTCGGAATCACGTCACCGGTATTATTTTTATTCAGCGCACGTAGAGAGGTCTTCATGCCTTCAATAATCGGCTTAACCAGCGTTAATAGGGTCCAAATAGCGGCAATCGCTAAGGTACCGGCACCAATAAAGCGTACATTGTCTTTCCACAATCCCATGGCGAAAGAGCCAATTGAGCTTCCTTCAGGCACATCCATACCGGAGCTGATAATCGGAATAGCCACACCCCAAGCGATCAGTGTACCGATTAAAATAGCGATACCTGCCGCAATACCAATGAGATAACCGGCACTGAGTAACGCTAACGAGAAGCCTATTGGTAATTGGAAAATAGCCCGGCCTTGGGTAAACCAGTAGCTGGCACCGTCAGCCAGAATCCGTAAACCGTTAGTGGCAAAACTCACCGCGGCAGCAATAAAACCACCAAACAAAATGTCACGGAAACCACTATCTTTGTCGGCTGTTACATCATCTTTCTGGACCGCATCGTTAGATGACCGATCGCCATCTTCTACATGCTCACTACAGCCCGCCTTCAGAATCTCAGCGGCGGCAACCCCTTCCGGATAAGGCAGATTACTCTTTACCACCATGGCATGACGCAGAGGAATCGAGAACACCACCCCCAGCATACCGCCCGCTGAACAGATCAGCAGCGTTTGCCAGAAAGGGAAGCTATTCCAGTAACCAATCATCAATAAACCGGGCAGAATAAAAATAACCGATGACAGCGTACCCGCGGCAGAAGCCTGAGTCTGCACCATATTATTTTCTAATATGTTGGAGTTCGAGAACAGGCGTAACACGGCCATGGAGATCACGGCAGCAGGAATGGCTGATGAGAACGTTAATCCAACTTTCAGCCCTAAATAAACGTTTGATGCGGTGAATACCACGGTAATCAAAGCACCAATAATAATTCCGCGCAGCGTAAGCTCACGGAGCTGTGATGTATTTTTCATATCATTCATGTTGTTAGGTTTGCTTAAATTATTTTTACGCGACCTGATGCTTACCGGCACGCTGTATAAATATGTAGCATAAAATGCAGCATACATATTTTATTGGGGGGGATTATAACGAAATAATCGCAAAGAACTGCTACTTATTTTCATTAATGAAGCATAAGTTACTGGATATTTGCACAAATGTTATGAGATATAATTAATACAGCCATCTCAATAATAGAATATATGGCTAGCTAACATTTGTTTCCAGAGACTGTATTTCAAATGAAAACCGCGATTCAAAATCAACATAACCAAATGAAAATAAATAATATTATTATTTTCTTGATGGGATATCACAGCCTTAGCAAGCGGGTTATAACTCGGGCGATATCTCTTTTCAGATAGAGAAAACAGCAGGACAGGAAAGCAGTTATAGAAAACTCGACCGGATACCGCTAAATACCCGGTCGGAGAACATCAATCTTCCAAATTCTTAGGATCTTTAAAGAATGGTAGCGCCAGCATCGAGAGCAACGTTGCGCCTCCCAGATACCAGGCCGGAGCGGTCAGACTATCCAACCAGACAATAGACTGCGTAGCAAAGAACTGAGCAAAACCACCAAAGATGGCGACGCCGAGGCTGTAAACCAGCGCAAAGCCCAGCGCGCGAATACGCTTCGGTAACAGTTCAGAGATCACCAGCATCCCCGGTACCGAGCCCAGAGTGGTAAAGCACACCATCACAAATACCACTGACAGCAAGAGCACCGGATTAGGGTAATTCACCAACAACCAGAAAGAGGGATAAGCCAGCAATAAAATAACCACGCGGGAAATTACCACCAGCTTTTTACGCCCGACCTTATCACACAATATACCGACCAACAGACCGCCGACAAACGTCAATACACCGGCCAATAGCATGGCAGCATAAGCATAGTTTTGGTCCATATGCAGATACTTAGCGGCATAAGTACCGTAGTAGTAAAGGGAAATATAGGTCGCTACCGTGCTACCAATGGTGATTAATACACCGACAATAATGGCCCGGCTATGTTGTGCCAGCAATTTCGTCGCGCTCTCACGCACCACTTCAACCTGACCTTTTGCTCCGGTGTGTTTAGGCAATACATCGTTTTCCAGCCCCAAACGCAACCAGCAGCCAATAGGCGCTAAGGCCACACCAATAAAGAACGGAACCCGCCATCCCCATTCCGACATGACATCAGGGGAGCCGGTAATCACCGGTAAATAAGCGCTTAAACTTAAGGCCACTAAGCCACCAAAGGTGGTTGCCAATCCTTGCGTTGCCAGCGACCAACTGCTGTAAAAACCACGGCGATTAGCGGGCGCAGACTCCACCAACATTGACATGGAAGCACCCACTTCACCACCGGCGGCAATCCCCTGAATCAGGCGAGCCAATACTAAAGTAATGGTTCCCCAATAGCCTGCGCTGGCATAGGTTGGTGCAATACCAATCATTAATGTGCCTAAACTCATTAATGAAATCGTCAGCACCATGGCCGGTTTTCGGCCAAAGCGGTCAGCATAGGCACCGATTAAAATACCGCCCAACGGCCGCATAAAAAAGCTAACGCCAAAGGTGGCAAATGCCAACAGTAAACCGATATTAGGATCGCTGCTCGGCGGGAAAAACAGTACCCCGATATACACCACAAAAAAGTTATAAACGCCAAAATCAAAAAACTCTAGCGCATTACCGAATGCCGAAGCAAAGATAACGCGACGCCCGCTAACCTTCTTGACCGGCACATCAGCCTTTAGCGCTTCTGACTCTGTAGACGAGATTGCATCTGCCATAGATTTTCCTTTTCCTAAAAAAACCAGCCAGAGTTTGGCTGGTATTTAATATTATTTATTTGTTTTTATTATTTTAAATAAGCTTCAGTCAGCGCCCCCCAGTAAGCACTGCCTGGAACCAGACATTTATCGTTAAAATCATAACCCGGGTTATGCACCATACAGGAACCTTCCCCTTTCTCACCGTTACCTACAATCAGATAACAGCCGTTCGGATTCTCATCCAGCATAAACGAGAAGTCTTCACTGCCCATTAATGGCTTGGCACCATATACAGCACGTTCTTCGCCAAACTGCTGCTTAGCAACCTGCCAGGCAAATTGGGTCATCGCTTCATCGTTAATTAACACGGGCGTACCGTTAATATGATTAACGTCTGCTGTCGCACCAAAACTCTCCGCCTGCGCCTTAATCAGAGCAGGAATTCGTTTCAATAACAGTTCACGGGTTTCACGGCTCAACGAACGGACGCTAAGTTTCATCACCGCATTATCCGGAATCACATTAGCGGCGTCGCCAGCGATAATACTGCCAACGGTAATCACCGCCGCCTCTAATGGATCGACATTACGGGAAACGATACTTTGCAGTGCAGTGGTGATATAAGAAGCCACCATCACCGGGTCGATGGCTTTGCTCGGCATGGCACCAT
This sequence comes from Pragia fontium DSM 5563 = ATCC 49100, assembly GCF_900112475.1. GTDB lineage: Bacteria > Pseudomonadota > Gammaproteobacteria > Enterobacterales > Enterobacteriaceae > Pragia > Pragia fontium. The sequence continues at coordinate 29,786 of NZ_FOLW01000013.1, forward strand.
GGCCACCGCAGCCATGAACTACGACCTGATATTGATCCATCGAGGCCATAAACGCCCCCGGTTGAAACAGGAATTGTCCGGTTGGGAAACCCGGCATATTGTGCATAGCGAAAATCGCATCGCAGGGAAACTGCTCAAACAGCCCCTCTTGCACCATCATTTCACCGCCGTTAATCATCTCTTCCGCTGGCTGGAAGATCAGATGCAGGGTACCGTTAAAATTACGGGTTTCTGCTAAATATTTAGCCGCCCCCAGCAACATCGTGGTGTGACCATCATGTCCGCAGGCGTGCATACGATTAGGAATTTTACTCGACCAAGGTTTACCACTGGCCTCATGAATCGGTAAAGCATCCATATCAGCCCGAATACCCAGCGTCTTTTTGCCATCGCCTACTTTTAGCGTGCCAATAACACCTGTTTTCGCCATCCCACGGTGGACTTGGTAACCCCATTCAGTCAACTTCTGGGCAACCAATTCACTGGTTTTAATCTCTTCCAATCCCAATTCAGGGTGTTCATGGATTTGGTGGCGAATATCACATAGTAGGGACTCATATTCCCTGACGGTTTGTTCAATCATGATGGTGTCCTTTATTTACATCCACTATTTAAATTCATCCTAAAAACAAGCAGTGGAAATGAGTTAGTCTCATTGCTATCTCAAACAATAAGCTGATTAAATACGGTTAATCATCCGAAAGAATTTTTGTGTTCAGACAAGATAGAAAATAGGTGGTTTCAAAACACGCTGACGGGGTTATACCCTAAATATAAACAACACAGTTAATCCGGTCTTTTTTCGACAATATCAGATTTATATCATTCATCAAAGGAAGGAATAACGCACTGAGTAGCAATCTATGCTAAATGTTAAAAAACAATAATTAATCAGAATCAGGCTATCGCAACATTTTATGTAAATAATTTTTTGTTTGATCAGTCGAGTTAAGTAGTTTTTTCAAATTAGACAGAATTACATAAAGTCGTTATCTATATATTGTTACCATTCCGTATGCAGAATATTTATCCATAAACTGCAACGAATAATAGTATTCAGGTCAACCCGGTGAATAATGCCCCTTGTTTCAATATCCGCACACGTTACAATCAAGCCATTACAATAGAATGGACTCCCTATGGTATTTTTTATCGCTTTTTTCGGTGCTGCCGTGGGGGGATTTCTCTCACTGATACTTAATCTGGTCTATAGCAAGTCGTTTAAGAGAGCATGGATTATTCCAACCTTAACCGCTTTATTTACGGCTAGCGCGGCAGTTATTGATGAAACCTATGGTTTTTTTGCCATCCTCGGTCTGTTTGGGCTACTGGTTTTGCTCTTTTTAGGGGGATTTTTTTACCGCATATTGAGTGATATAAAAGAAAAAATTGCCGAAGCAAAGAGAAAAAACGTCTCAAATTTTAAAATTTCCCTCTGGCTTGCCTTCTCTTCACTGCTGTTAGTTACCGCCTTTGCGATATTTTCTTTTGGCCCCATTGCCATTTTCGGCCTGTTTTTCCTCATCATGCTGGCCTCTTGGCTTGCTCCATCCACCCAAGGCACTTTCTTTAAGCTGCAACAAATTCTGCCTACCTCAAAAATCCGCTCGCTGGCAATGGGTCTGGTGGAAATCAAAGGCAACGTTGTCGCCAAGCAACAAATCAAAGCACCACTAAGCAAAAAGAACTGCATTGGCTACTACTACACCGAACATCGAATCAGCCGCGATTCAGAAGGAAAAAAACAGTACCGTCTGATTTCTGCCGAAGAAAATTACCAGCCATTTGAAATCCGTGATGAAACTGGCAGCGTTACGGTCATCCCCGATGGGCTGACTTTGGTTTCCTTTTCTCCATCGGCAGAGCGTGAATCGGGTGACCGTAGTTACACCGAATACGCCTTATTTGGCGGTGAGGAAATGATGCTGATTGGTGCCGCCGCAGAAAAAGGCCATCAAGTGGTGATTGAGAAAGACACCACTAAAAATATTCTGGCTATCTCACCATTCACTAAAGTCTCACAATGGAATAAAAATCGCCCCTTAGTGCAATCTGCCCTGACTTTCTGCGGCGTTGCGGCCTTCATTATTGCCATTATATTAAGCCTGCCATATACCTTCGACGGCCACACGCTTACGCTAATGTTTAATCACTCCCCCCTTCTCAGTTGGCTAATTAGATAGGGAAAGGATGCTATGAATTTACTAATATCGATTGTTATTATTGCGGTTCTGGTGCTGCTGATAATCCGCTATCTGATTAGCATCTATAACAAGATTGTTATGCTCAACAACTATGTTGAAAAAGCCTTTGCTAATATTGACGTTTTACTGAAACAACGGGCAAATGAAATTCCCGAACTGATTAACATCGCCGAAACGGCAATGGCACACCAAAGCGAACTGTTTTTACAGCTGGCGCAAATGCGCAGCCGTTACCTAAACAGCCGCCAGTCAGAACAAAAAGTTCGTCTGGCTAATCAAACCGATCATTTACTCAAACAGATATTAATGATTGCCGAAGGCTATCCTGAATTAACAGCCTTACATAATCTGACTGAACTACAAAAACGTCTCACTCAACTGGAAAATAAGATTGCCGATCGGCGTGAGTTTTTCAATGAGAGCATCACGTTGTATAACGTTGGCATTCAGGCATTCCCCAATATTATTTTTGCCAAACTGCTGGGTTATCACACCAAGTCACTGTTAAACATTTCAGTGGGAGAAAAAGAATATGCTGGCATTACCCTTTGAGCTATTTGGCTTCAGCCAATATATTGAAAATGAACCGGCAATGATGGCCTTTGTTGCCTCCTTCGGTGTATTACTGGCAGCATTCATGATCGGGCTATTTATGCGTCTTCCACTGGTTAAACCGATCTTTGCCACCATCAGCGGAGGTCTAGCATTAGGGCTATTTCCCGGCTTTGGTCTGTCAATGATTCTCGTGTTCTCCGGCATTTCCGGTATCCATATTTTGCTTTCATGGCTGATTGTTATACTGACCAGCATTTCATTTGTTGCCTTCAATTACCGCAGATTAGCCAATTGGATGACCGACTTTACCGCAACCACACCAGAAAAAGCGCCAAAATCTAAACAGAGCCCAAAAAGAAGAAGGAAATAAACCATTATTCAACCGTTTTCACACTATTTCTCGGGTTAACCGGCTGAAAAAGTCACGCTGAGATTTCTTCTGCCCGTCTCCCTCAGATTCACGTACAATGCGCCTTATTCCAACCCTTTTTCTTTTTTAATAGCTGGCCTGACTATGACGCAATCCAATACTCCCCCTAAAAAGCCCTTTGCCAATGAAAAGTCGGAGCTACACGCGCGCAATCAGCATCGTCAGCGTTATGACTTCCCGGCGCTGATTGCCAGTTGTGCAGAGCTTGCACCGTTTGTTTCTGACAATAAGTACGGCGATCTGTCGGTTAACTTTGCCGATCCGGCGGCGGTAAAAGTGCTAAACAAGGCTCTGCTGAAGCATTTCTATCATATAGAACAGTGGGATATACCCGCCGGCTATCTTTGCCCGCCCATTCCAGGTCGAGCCGACTATATTCATTACTTGGCTGATCTGCTGGCAGCAAGCAATCACGGGGAAATCCCTCGTGGTTATCAGGTTCATGCGCTGGATATTGGCGTTGGTGCCAACTGCATCTACCCGATTATTGGTCACGTTAGCTACGGCTGGAAATTTGTCGGCAGCGATATCGATCCCACCGCCGTCAGCAGCGCTAAGTTGATTGCTCAAGCCAACCGTCAACTGGCAAAAAGCATCGATGCTCGTCTGCAAAAAAACAGTGAGAATATTTTCAACGGCGTGATTAAAGCTAACGACCGCTTCGATATCACTCTGTGCAATCCACCATTCCATGCCTCAGCACAGGAAGCCGACGCCGTCAGCCGCAAAAAGCTGCGTAATTTAGGCCGACTGGAAGATGAAGCCAAGCCTGTGCTGAACTTTGGTGGTCAACACCATGAACTGTGGTGTGAGGGTGGAGAAGAGCAATTTGTCGGCAAAATGGCGCAAGAAAGTGCCGAATTTGGTCAACAATGTTTCTGGTTCACTACGCTGGTGTCCAAAAAGACCACGCTACCCGGTCTTTATCACGCTTTACGCTATGCCGGCGCCACCGAGATTAAAACCATCAATATGGCTCAAGGCCAGAAAGCCAGCCGTATTGTAGCCTGGACGTTTCTCTCCGATGAGCAGCGGGAAAAATGGATAACCACCCACTGGCACAAGGCATAACTGACAGCCGTCCGCGAGTTATATACTGCACGACGGCATATTGCTCTCGGAATAATTAAGCGTGTATTCTGACGTTTCGCAATGATGCGCAATCGGGAGGTCATGATGTTAAAAGGCAGCTGCTTATGCGGCGCGGTAACTTATCAGTTGGATCAAGAGATTAAACAAATCGTCTTCTGCCATTGCTCCAAATGTCGCAAAGCAACCGGAACGGCATTTAATTCAGCCACCGCGATCCATTCCGATAAATTTACCCTGCTCACCGGTAAAGATAAGCTAAAAAGCTTTAGTTCTTCGCCGGGCGTACACCGTTTCTTCTGTAGTGAATGTGGTTCTCCACTGTACAGCGCCAGAGATGGCCAACCGGAAACCTATCGTCTGCGCATCGGAACCTTGGACAGCACTATCTCTCCAACGGAGAAAATACATATTTTTACCGGTTCCAAAGCCGAATGGATTGAGTTGTGCGACAGTAATCCAAAGTATGAAGAACGCCCATAATAGCAGCCTCCCCTAATCCATAAGGCAGTTCATTAAAGCAATTGATATTAGCCCGATCGCTGTCGGGCTACTTTTTAATATCGCTATCATGGAAAAACCAACATTTTCCTCAGAAACGTGACATTCCCCCTGTTTTCCGCCAATAAACCCCCTTTCTATGCTGGTCAAAGCCTGAACTATCTACTAATGTAAATTAATTGTTACATTTCAGACTCATTACATCACTGACAGAGGAATGGTTATGCTAAGTAGGTTAAGAAAAGGCAGCATGCGTTATCTCATGATTGCTTTACTGCTATTTTGGCAGGGTTCGCTAGCGGCAAAAGTGGTTTCCTACGGCGTTGAAGAGGATATCTTCCACCCGGTTTACGCCAAAAATGGGATGGTCTCATCCGTTAACAGTACCGCTACCCGTGCCGGTGTAGAAGTGCTAAAAAAGGGCGGTAACGCGGTAGATGCTGCCGTTGCTATCGGTTATGTACTGGCAGTAGCCCATCCACAGGCGGGCAATATTGGCGGCGGTGGCTTTATGTTACTGCGCACCAAAGAAGGTAAAACTACCGCCATCGATTTCCGTGAAATGGCACCGTCAAAAGCCACCAGAGATATGTTTCTGGATGAAAAAGGCGATGCTGACGCCAAAAAATCCCTGACCAGCCACTTAGCTTCCGGCGTACCGGGTACCGTAGCGGGTTTTGCTCTGGCCAATAAAGAATATGGCTCAATGCCCATGGCTGAACTAATTAAACCGGCTATCAGACTGGCTAGAGATGGCTTCCCGGTTAATGAGGCATTGGCGGACGATCTGGATGTGTATGGCCGTGAAGTATTACTAAATAACCCCACCAGCCGGGCTATCTTCTTTAAACCCGATGGAACACCGTGGAAAAAAGGAGAAACGCTGGTTCAGACTAATCTGGCGCATAGCTTAAGTTTGATTGCCAAAGAAGGGCCAGATGCGTTCTATAAAGGGAAAATTGCCGATGAAATCGTCGCCGAAATGTCACAACACGGTGGCCTGATTAGCAAAGAAGATATGGCAAACTACAAAGCCGTAGAACGCACGCCAGTATCCGGCACCTACAAAGGCTATGAAATCTTCTCCATGCCTCCACCATCTTCTGGCGGTATTCATATTGTGCAAATCATGAATATTCTGGAAAATTTTGATTTGAAATCCATGGGGCAAAACAGCGCGGATGCTATTCATGTGATGTCTGAAGCCATGAAATACGCCTATGCCGATCGTTCAGAATATCTGGGCGACCCGGACTTTATCAAAGTACCGGTTAAGGCACTAACCAGTAAAGCCTATGCTAAGCAGTTGGCCAGCCAGATCGTTATGGATAAAGCGAACCCTTCTGCCAACATTAAACCGGGCAAACTGGCTCCATATGAAAGCGACCAAACCACACACTTTTCTGTCGTGGACTCACAGGGTAATGCGGTGGCGGTAACCTATACCTTAAATACTAACTTCGGCAGCGGTATCGTGGCTGGAAAAAGCGGTATTTTGCTAAATAATCAAATGGACGATTTCTCCGCTAAACCTGGGGTGCCTAACGTTTATGGTTTGATTGGTGGCGAAGCTAACGCTGTTCAAGCAGGCAAACGTCCTCTCTCGTCTATGTCACCTACAATTGTCACTAAAGACGGTAAAGTGGTTCTGGTTACCGGTAGTCCTGGCGGCAGCCGTATTATCACTACGGTATTACAGATTGTGCTGAATACCATTGAGTTTAATATGAACATCGCTGAAGCCACCAACGCACCGCGTATTCACCACCAATGGTTACCGGAAGAGATCCGCATTGAAAAAGGCATCAGCACCGACACCATTAACCTGCTGGAGAAAAAAGGCCATAAAGTCAGCGTTAAACCAACGATGGGAAGTACCCAGAGTATTGTGGTGACGCCGGAAGGGCTATTTGGGGCAGCAGACCCGAGATCGAAGGATGATTTAGCAGCGGGATATTAAATATCTCGGTAAATCTCGCTGCTAATAGCGTAGTGGTTAAATCAACAACAGCGCAAGCAGCGAGTGGGAGGCGTTAAGGCGAACGCCTCCTACATTGAAGGCTACCCAGAAAAATAAGCATGAATTTCTGACGATTATTTATATTGTCATCCCAGCGAAAGCTGGGATCTCGTTCTTAAGCCGAGTGTAGAAGGGAAGTCGCCAAAGGCGACCTAAATTCCGGGGCGTTCGCCCCAACGCCCCTTGCTCGCTGCTTGCGCAATTGCTGATTTAACCATTGAACTATTGGCAGCGAAATTTACAGAAAGACCTAACCAACCCCCTAACCTAGTGAATATCCGGCTTATACTCAAACGCACTTTCCGCCTGCGAATCACTAAACGTACTTAACTTACGTTTTTTATTAAACCAGCCATTAACCAATGAGTTAGGGAACACCTCAATACCGTTATTAAAGTCTTCCACATTTTGGTTAAAGATCCGAATCGCCGCACCGATATTTTCCTGTTGTTCAGCAATTTCGGACATTAGGTTGTTATATAGCTGAGAGGCTTTTAAATCGGGGTAATTTTCCGCTACCGCATACAAGCCATTTAGTAAATTAGTGGTTTTCGTGCGAGTATCCGACAATGTTTGTAAATCCATATTGTCTGCATTCAGCTGCTGTAGTGACGATCTCAATTCGGTAACCTGAGTCATGATAGAACGCTCATATTGCCCATATTGCTCAGCAATTTTCTCCAGATCGGGGATGATATTGTTCTTTTGACGTTCCTGTACCACCACATCAGCCCATGCACGAGCAACGGCGTTCATTCGGCTAACAATGCCGTTATAAATCATAATGCCGATGATAATCACCAGCGCTACAAGACCTACGGGAATCCATAATTCTAACATTAGCTATTTTTCCTGAAGTTACTGTCTGAATAAATCATCAGAGTATGAATATGCTCTAACGCTTTTTGCAGCTTAGGCAAGGCATTGTGCTGCCTAACCTCGCGAATAAATCCATCGGGAGAGTTAAAGTCATTGTTTCTTGGCAGGGTGATCACATCATCGTCGCGAAACGACATACACAACTCAGCCTGCGGGTTAAATTCAAAGTTTAGCTCACTAAACACCGCAGCAATCTCTTCACAAGCAATCACCACGCTTGGTTTAAGAAAGCGAGCAGCGTTCATTTCGCTATCGGCCACCACCCGGTACAACCGGTTAAACTTATTCGAGGCGGGTTTATAAGTACTCCCCGATAAACCGCTAACCGATTTGCCAATTAAAGCCACATGACGGATAAAGGTAAAAGGCAGATAGATACCATAACGATCGTAGTGGTCATACGTAGTGCGGGTTCTCACTCGTCCTTTACTATCCGTTGTCACCGTAACTCGCTTATCCACATAGTGAAAATGATAGAAGTAATAATCAAAGGCATGTTCTTTACCCTGATAATGCCCCTGATATAGTCCGTGGATTTCCTGAGAGTAGTTACCTCGGTCAAACTCATTAAAACGGCTTGCCAGTTCACCAGCCTGCTCTACCGGATCGACCTCTATTTGACTGAGCCCATTATCAAACAGTAAATCCATTTGAAACAGCCGATCTGCCAACTTGCTAATTGAACTATTTTTACGCCAAACATAAACCAGCGCAGCAATCGCCCCAATGCCCAACAGCACTAATAAAATAACCACCTGACTACTAAGGTGGTTATAGGAGAGATACTGATAACCACCGATTATCACCCCAGCGATAACCGCCAGCACGGCACATATATAGGGTTTGGTATGGCTAAACTTCAGCGGCCCATCAAACGATTTAACCAGTTTAATAGCCTGAACTAAATCCTCTTGATGCTGTGCGACATCCAACCTTTCTTTTATTGAAGCTAAAAGCGCGTCTATCCTTTGGTTGCGGTTTTTAGATTCTGCCATGTTGACTGATTCATCCCTGTTGTACTGGAGACGTGAAATATTACAGACATCTTATCCCAGTCAGGTTTAGAACAACAATGTCGCATTAAAAACGGCCGCAGAACGCGGAGTCCTTTGGCCGTTAATATTCACCAAACTTACGACGCTTTTGCCAATAGCGCGGTATATACCCTATCGCGGATATCCTGCACAAACTCGCCAAACAAGCCCTCCGGCGCAGTATTGGTTAAAATAACCACGCTCAAGCTCTGTTCAAAATCAATAAACCAGTTATGGCCGTATACCCCGCCCCAACTAATCGTACCCGGTGACTGTGGGGAATCGGCAATCATCGGGTTTCTCAACACCTGCCAGCTGGAAGCAAATCCCCATCCCGGATTCATTTCCTGAGTGCCTGCCCGATCGGTCAATAGCTGGTTAAGCGTAGCTTGACTGAACAACGGATAACCATCGGTGCGTAACACCTGCAAAAGACGTTCAACATCCTCAGCCATGCCGACCATACCCGCGCCACCGGACTGAAATGCTGTCGAGTCAAAAGCCCGACCCGGAGAGTAATGAATACCGCCAGGCATACCGCTTTGTTCATCGACCATCAGCTCATCTTCCCCCATTCGCCTTGGGCGTGGGAAGTCATTCACATAAGGCTCTGCTAACCTGTCAGAATCGGTAACGGTAAAGTCAGTCTGGGAAATACCTAATGGCTCTGTCACCAGAGAACGGATAGCTTGCGACAGATCCGTACCATGTACTTCAGCAATCACGCCGCCCAGTACATCGGTAGCAACTGAATATTGAATAGCCGTGCCCGGTGGATACAACAGCGGTACCGACGCAATTCGCTTAAGATTTTCTTCCAACGTCAAACCTGAATTATCCAGTCCGTCAGAAATTTCAGCCTGATGATAGGGGCCATCCGGTGATTCGGAAAAACCGTAATTCAAACCGGCAGAATGGCACAACAGATGACCGATGGTAATATCCGGTGCTGTACCGTCCGCCAGCTTCGGCGTGAACCAAGGTAACCATTGAGTCACCTTATCTTCCAACTTTAATTTGCCTTGATCCAGCAATACACCAGCCGCCAGCGTAGTAAATAGTTTAGTCACCGATGACAGACGAAATAGCGTGTCCAACGTCACCGGTATCTGACTTTCCCAATCGGCATAGCCTGCCGCCCGCTGATATACTCGTTTTCCACACTGCGAAACCAGCACCACGGTACCAACGATAGTTGGCGTTAAACCATCACCCGGATTGATAGCATCATCAATGACATTGTCTAAAGAGCGTTGCATTCATCGTCTCCTCTGCCGCGGTATTTATCCCACGGGATTTATTTATATTAGGTCACTCCTGATAACTATGCTGGCGTTGCTTAATCATTCCCTAAACAAAAATAACCTTTTTCCTAATATATTAACTGCCCGCAGAATAACCTACCCACCAAGAGGAAATGCGTTTACATAAAACAGGCGCTATTTCAAAGGCAGATAAATATCCGTTAGCAGTTCATGGATGGCGACTTCATGTACAAAATTAAAATAATGAAAATACATCGGGAAGTCACGTAGCTCCTCCTCGCTTGTCGGTAGCCAATCACGGTACAAATATCGTGCACTCTCGGTTAAAGAACAGTGTGATCCATGATGACGCACTACCGCACAACGTCCGGCAGGTATTATGCCGTTTATCACGCCAAATGGATTATCCTCTGGAATCAGCGCATCAACCGAACCACAAATATCGAAGCGGAAGTCGTCTGGCTTGGTCGTTAGCGGGTCGTGAGGAGCAATACCGTAGGTTTGGCTAGTTCTCACCGGCGAAAGCCCGGTGGTTTTTCGCCACTCAATAAAACGGGCTGCGGTTTCGTTTAATCGCTCAGATTGCCCACGATGAGCTAACATCGCTACGGCTATTGCGGGAAAATTAACAATACTGACTTTCATCGTTTGTGTCCTTATGCGTTTCGGTTCTGGAATGCACTGGGACCAAGCGACCCAAGCCGGTTTTTGACGAAACTGACTGGGCGTTAGTCCAAATACTTGCTTAAAGGCACGACTAAACGATTCTGGATTTTGAAAACCGACATCCAACGCAATATCGATGATTTTTTCCAATGGATTAAAGACCAACCGATATGAGGCATGCTTCAATCGCATCAGTTGGATATAACGCCCAACGGGCATACCGCAGTAGCTGGAAAACTGGCGGTGGAAGTGATAAGGCGAAAATTTCGCCACTTCACATAACTGTTCCAACAAGATCGTCCTATCCAAATGGTGCTCGATATAATCGAAAACCTGATTGAATCGTTTAGCATAAGCGCCAGTTTTATCATCGTGCATCGCTGCATCCTCCAAGGCGATCACTATGCATAAGAACAAAAAAGACTTCCTGACCGATCTTGCTGACTTTCCATTTTATTTTAGCAAGGCATTCGCATTCTATTCCGGGATAAACAGCCAAGAATATTGTTTAGTTTATATGAAGCAGGTAAGGTGCCAGCTATTCCTGAAAAACTTTAATTGATCAGATCAACAAAATGACAAAATCCTCACCACCCGCTATGCACCTGCTAAGCGATGAAGAAATCGAAGCGCTGGACGTCGATAATCTACCGGAACTGGGCTCGATTGAATTTAACGATCCCAACGATATGCCCGCTGAAATGCGCGAGCAGCTGTTTCTCAGTATGGTTGAACAAACTGACGATCCAACCTATATGCTGGCGCTGGCCGACCTCTATTTACTGGAGCTGGATCGACCACAAGATGCCAAGCTGTGGCTGGATAAGATGCTGGCTCTCGATTACCTGCCTGCCTATATCACCCAAGCGCAGATGTATATGTACGGCAAATACTTCGACCAAGATCTGGATAAAGCAGCGCAGCTGTTTGAACAGCTGATTGAACGTTATACACAGGATGACAATATTGAGCAGCACAGTGAACAGTTAGCGTTCTGTTACCTGTCTCTGGCCCAGCTTTATCAAGCGCAAGAAGATATACCGCAAATGCTGAGCCAATACTTTAATGCGCTTCAGTTAAGCAGTCAGGAAGCCGCCTCAACGATGGCACATATGTTCGATCCTGACATCACCGATGACCCAGCCTGTAAAGCTGAACTCAGCCTACTTCATTGCGCTCTTCTCACATTAAGCAACGAGTTTTTACTTCAACAGTCTGAACAGACCGAAGACAGTGAACTCAAACAGCTGCTGCTATCGCACTATCAAATGGCAGCGCATGAGCTTGAGCAAAGCGACAACGCCGGCCAATTAACGTCGGCACAGCAAGAAAAAATCAATGAACTGATTGAGGCGTGGAACAGAGGGGAACCTCAGGTATTGATGGATGCCATCGTGAGTTATATCAACGGATAATCTCGACGGCGATGTCGACCGGTCTCAGACTGGTCGACATTAAATACCTGACGAATGATTAAATTTAACCCCGTCATAAGCGACTTCTTGAGCGCTAATGGCTAATAGCGGCATCCGCTGATAGTTCAAGAATCTGGCACACAATACGTCTGGAAACACGGTAATCCCAATGTTGTAAAGGTTAACTGAATCATTAAAAGACTCCCGACGATGGGCAATTTTATCCTCAATGTCACTCACCGATTTTTGTAGTTCAATAAAACTTTCACCGGAGATCAACGTCGGATAATTTTCTGCAATGGCAATTACCGATTTCAATGCTTTTTCGATTTGATTAGAAGCATCAATTTTGTTCTGCATAGAGCCAGCATTGAGATAGGCGCTCCGGGCATCACTTAAAGCGGTAAAAATTTCGCGCTCATGAGACATCGCCTTAGACGTAATCTCAATCAGGGAAGGTATCTGGTCGGCACGCTGCTTAAGAATCACATCAATATTGGCAAACGATTTATCAACATTGTTGCGCAGCAGCACCAACTGGTTGTAGACACTCACAGCCCATATGCCAATACCAACAACAATAAAAACCGCGACTGCAATAACAATCAGAACCATATTCCTTGCTCCATAACCGATTAGGCCAACCGCTGCTCAAACAGAATCATCTACTATAACAAATCTGTTCTGCCAAACGGTTATCACGATAGGTATTAATCGGCTTTATTTGCCGGATAGCCGCATTAACAACAAACTATCCGGCAAAGCTGAAGAGATAATCAGTCCGGCATTCTCTTACAAATCAGCAGAGTATGGCCTAAACCTAAATTATCAATATCCTGCTCTACGTAGAAACCAGCCTTACGTAAGCAGTCATACAGTACCCGGGAATGATAAAAACGGCTGTTACCGTTTGCCATGCAGGTAAAGTAAAGTGAAGATGCATTCAGGCTCAATGCCCCAGCTTCAAACGGCTGGCGATCCCAGAACACTTCCATAATACAAACCTGTGCATCCGGTTTCATATTATCGTGAATCAGGGTCAGAATGTGCACCACCTGCTCTTCGCTAAAGCAGTCAAGGAACTGGCTCATCCACCAAACATCTGCTTCATTCGGCAGTTTTTCTGCGGTTAGCAGGTCGACGCCATAGCCTTTAATCCGCTCACTATAGCCAGATTCAGCGATATTTTTCTCAGCCAACGCAATCTGCTGCGGCAGATCGAGCAACGTGACTTTAACATTGTCATCATTTTTGGCGCAGCACAGCGCCCATTTTCCAGTATTGCCGCCGACATCATAAATATGCTCAGGCTGCAGTGGAAAAATATGTTTAAACGCCGCATTAAATGCCGCATCAGAATAGAAATGGTCAAAAGCAAACCAGCTTTCTCGCGCCGCTTCAGGTAACTCGCTGAGTGCAGGGTAAATCGTCGGCCAATCGCCAAATACTTTCAGACCGGAAGGCTGGCTATTCTCCAGCGCCTCTTTCAGATGGAACATCCCTTGGTAGCAAACGTCGTGACTGAAATCCATATTGACCCGTGTCATCTTGTCATGCAGCAAGAAATGTCCTACTTTGCCCAAAAAGAAGCGTTGCTCATTCTGGTAAACGATACGGCTACTTAAGCCAACGTCCAGCAGCAGTTGAACAGCATAGTGATTGATATGTACGGAATCGGTAATTTCATCGGCGGTTGCCCCTTGCGTACCCACTTGGTCGAGAAAAGTCAGGATGCCGCTATCTCTAAGATTAAGCGCTGCCTGAAACAACATGGGGGCAAAAGCAATTTTTTGAGCTTCGGTAATCGCTTCTAATGCAGAAAACGGGTCCTTATCATAGCCATAGCCAACTTCTGTTTTGGTATCCAAAAACATTCCCTTATAAAAAAAATAGATGCGGAGATAAAATCATCTCCGCATCACATATTAAAATTATTATGGTTAAAAATTAGTTATATAAAGCCTGCTGTTCTAACAGCTTATTCTGAATATCTTGATCTAACTTCGCTGCCCAACGGTTATAGTTACCCGGCACTTTGTCGGTATCTGGCGTCAAGTTCTGGCTACCAACGTACTCAATAGAATACTGAGATGAAGTATAAGGAATGCGAATTTCCGCAGAATTACCGCGAGTCACAATTTTACCGGTGATCAAACCGGTGCGCATTTTCTTCATTTCCCAGCCGCGGCCTTTACCTGAGTCCATGATCGCTTTTTCAATTTGCTGTGTCGTGAAGCTACCGTTGATATCCGAAGTGAGGTTACGCGCCACACGGTTACCGCTACAGCCAGCAATAAAAATAAGGGCAATAATACTAACAAATAATATTTTTAAACTTTTCATATTCATCTCATTTATTCTCCATTGAATTTTACTGGACTAACCACGCTATGATTCTGACGCAAATTATTCCGCTGTCCCGATTATAACCGGCTAGATAATACCCTAATAGTGAGGGATTTAGCCACCGCCAACAAAAAAGCACGCTAGTCTAACAAAAAATGATATATCAGTGAATTTGTTATGTATTAGCCATAAATATTAGAGGGTTCTCCTCAATAATTACCTGGAAGATATCAATATATAAATAAATATCTGACAAAAATATATTAATTCGTTTATATATTATTTCCGTTAATTTACCGACCGTTAATGTAAAAAGTTTCTTATCTGTATTATTATACCGGCGAATTTTAAGAGGTATTCTTCATTAATGACGTATTCATTTAATATTCTGAGCTGGTGTGCATTAGCGCCCGGATTAACGACCCCGGAACAATGGTTAGCTTGGTCAACCGGCCCGAATACGGACTGGAGTGAACCGCTACCCAAAGCTCAGCGTATTCCGATGATGACCGCACGTCGTATGAGTATACCCAGCCAACTCAGCGTTGAAGTTGGATTAACCCTATTAGAGGAACAGCCAGATGCCGCGGTGTTTATTAGTCGCCATGGCGAGCTGGAACGCACCTATAAAATTATTGCTGACCTCTGTCAGCATCAAGATATCTCCCCGACCGACTTTGCCATGTCAGTACATAATACTGCCTCAGGGCTGCTGACCATCAGTGGAAAAGCGCCATTACCCATTTCCTCCATTGCTGCTGGCGCAGATGGTTTTCAGCAGGGGATGTTGGAAGTTCAGGGGATGTTAGCTAACGGAGCACAGAAGGTGCTGCTGGTGGATTTTGACGGTGCTATCCCACAGGCCTACCATGCGCAAATTTGCCATCAAATCCCAGCTTATGCAGTAGGATTGCTGATAGCGCCCGGTAATCAGCTGCAATGCCATCAATTAAGTAAAACGCCTTGTCTACCATTATCGGATACCGAATCGTCTGAGTTGCCGCAAAGCATAGATTTTATGCGGCACTGGCTGGCAAAAGCACCACAGTTCACCCTAAAAGGGACAAGGTCTGACTGGCAATGGCGTCAATAATTAAACCCCAAGGGAAATCTTCCGTTTTCAATCGACTCTGGCGCATTGCTGCCACCGGATTCTGCTTTACGCTATTCGGTATTGGCGGCCTGATGATGTCGACCTTCTGGTTTTCTACTCTGCGTATTGTGGTCAAAGATCGCCAACGCTGCACCATCCTGACGCAAAACAGCATTCGCTACAGCTTCAAGCTGTTCCTCTGGCTTACCCGTTTTTTCCGCGTTTTAGACTATCGCTTCGATGGAATAGACAAACTCGATCAGGATGCCGGCTGCATTGTGGTCGCCAATCATCCAAGTCTGCTGGACTACGTCTTTCTGGCTTCCTGTATGCCACGCTGTGACTGCATCGTTAAGCAGTCATTGCTCGATAATATTTTTATGCGCGGCGTGATTAAATCCGCCGGATATATTGCCAATTCAGAATCTGATATTTTGCTGCCGCAGTGCCAACAGATACTGGACTCTAACGGCATGATCCTGATTTTCCCGGAAGGAACACGAACAACGCCGGGACAAACCATGCATCTACAGCGAGGCGCGGCCAATATTGCTTTGCGTTGCCATGCGGATATTCGGTTAGTCACCATTCATTGTGACCAGCCAATGCTGACGAAACAGGGAAAGTGGTATAATATCCCCCCCGTGAAACCACGGTTTCAAATTGTAGTAAAAGAAAAGATTAGCGCAAAGGATTATACCGCTGATGGTGATTCATCGCCTGCTATCGCCGCTCGCCGTTTGACGCAAACTTTAAACCAAAAGCTCATACCAGAGCCCGTTCAAACTAATGAGAAAAAATAATGGATGTTTTAAATAACGAAATTAAAGCCCTTATCATTGATGCCCTTAATTTAGAGGGCATGACGCCGGACGATATCGATACCGCCGCACCGCTGTTTGGTGACGGTTTGGGTTTAGATTCGATTGACGCATTAGAGTTAGGTTTAGCCATTAAAAATCGCTATGGCGTGATTCTTTCCGCCGAAAGTGAAGATACCCGCAAACATTTCTATTCCGTCGCCTCACTTTCCGAACTGATCGCTTCACAACGCGACAAATAATCAAGGTATTGAATAATGGATAAACAGCAAATTTATCAAGAAGTCAAAGCGATCATGGTGAAGCTTTTCGAAACGAATGCCGACGATATCACTTTGGATGCCAAACTGTACGAAGATCTGGAGCTGGATAGCATTGATGCCGTTGATCTGGTGGTTTACTTACAAAAAATGACCGGTAAGAAAATTAATCCAGAAATGTTTAAATCGGTACGTACGGTAGAAGATGTGGTCAATGCCGTCGATCAACTGCTACAGAATAAGTAATTTCTGGGGCTGCCGATGATTAACCGCAGTGGGCGGCCTCGGTTTCACCTCGCCTTTATCATTCAGGGGTTAACGGCACTGGCCGTTATCGGCTATCCGTTTGCTGTCTATTTTGGCCTGAGCTATTGGGGCACATCGGTACTGGCTCCGCTGCTGGTGGTGCTTTTTGCCAGTCGCTTGGTATTAGCCCGGGGAAAAATTAAACAGCTTTCTTGGCTAATGAAAGCCTTTGCGCTATTGGGCATTTTGCTGGCCCTGGCGAGTTGGTTGCTGAAACAGAATCACTGGTTGCTCTACTATCCGGTCGTGGTCAGTTTGCTGCTGCTGGGGTTATTTGGCCAGTCGCTGTTTAGACCGCCGTCCATTGTCGAAAGGCTAGCGCGTTTAACCGAGCCTGATTTACCACCAGCAGGCGTGCGCTATACCCGCAGAGTCACTCAGGTTTGGTGCCTGTTCTTTATCATCAACGGCAGCATTGCGCTTTTTACCTGCCTGTATGACGACATCAAGCTATGGACGTTGTATAACGGCGCTATCAGCTATTTTTTAATGGGAATATTAATGGGTACGGAATGGATAATCAGAAAACGGCTGCGCCACGGATAACGCTGCGCCTGAAAGATGTTCTCAGCGCCAACCGCCCTCATAATACACTGATTGCCTGGCGGGGTGAGCAACGCCTTACCCTGTCTAAATTCCGTTTCCGGGTAAAAAAACTGATTCGTCAGCTACAGTCCTGTCCCGAACAACAATGGGCGATCTGCTTTAATGACAG
This sequence comes from Pragia fontium DSM 5563 = ATCC 49100, assembly GCF_900112475.1. Taxonomy (GTDB): domain Bacteria; phylum Pseudomonadota; class Gammaproteobacteria; order Enterobacterales; family Enterobacteriaceae; genus Pragia; species Pragia fontium. The sequence continues at coordinate 47,385 of NZ_FOLW01000013.1, forward strand.
TTATCTGTTCTCCGCAGCCTTACTGGCCTTAATTTATTGTGGTAAAACGCCGGTAATCCCCGGGCATCTGCGGCAGGCTCAGCTTAAAGAACAGTATCAGCAGGGCGCTTTTGACGCATTGCTGAGCGATCTACCATTACAAATAGGCTGCCCAACCATTTGGTCATCCGCGACACCGCACGATAGAGAAGAATTAGCCATCGAGTTACCTGAATGGCCGGAGAACGCTGAGCTCATCCTGTTTACTTCCGGCTCCACCGGTCAACCGAAAGCGGTACATAAACTTATCCGACTGCTGGAAGCCGAAAGTGAACTACTGGCCAACAATTGGCGTAGTTTGGTACCCGGCACCCGGATCGCGGCCACCGTATCCCATCAGCATCTTTATGGTTTAACCTTCCGCATTTTGCTTCCGCTGGTGCTGGGACTGCCGTTTAATGCTCAACTCACTGAATACCACGAGCAGTTACAGCCGCTGGCCACCACTCCACTAGCCTTAATCGCCAGCCCGGCCTATTTAAAACGTTTGGATAGCAGCTTACGGGTGTTGAATTGCGCGATGGTCGTTTCAGCCGGCGGGCCATTAAACCTCGACGAGGCCCGGCGGGTAAAGCAGTGTCTGACCGTGCTACCGCTAGAAATTTACGGCACCAGTGAAACCGGAGTGATTGCTCACCGCCGTCAAGAGCATCTGCAACAGCCCTGGCAGCCGTTTAACGGTATCCAAATCACACGACAGCCGGACGGTGAAATTAACGTCGTTTCTCCGCTGTTTAACAACGATGCTGGCAGTACCATCGGCGATCTGATTAGCCTTGAGCCCGATGGTTTCCATCTGCTCGGACGTAAAGACAAAATTATTAAAATCGAAGAGAAACGCATATCTCTGGCGGATGTAGAACAGCGTTTAATCTCGCTGGATGAAATCAGCGATGCGGCGGTGATCCCCATTACGCAAAATGGCAGAACTCTCTTAGCGGCGGCTATTGTTCTGACCAATATCGGCCAACAGCGTCACCAGCAGGGCGATCACCCGTTAACCCAACATTTACGCCAACAGTTAAGAGAATGGCTTGAACCGGTTGCTTTACCTAAACGCTGGCGAATTGTGTCGGCAATTCCGCTCAATACGCAAGGTAAGCGAGCCTACAGTGAATTACAGGAACTGTTTTTATGATGTTGCCACAGGAAAGCGCCCGCCAAATAACCGACGGCGTCAGTACCACCCTTTATTTTAAATTACAGCCGGAACTATTCTGGTTTAAAGGCCATTTTCCTGAGCAGGCTCTGTTGCCTGGCGTAACCCAAATTCACTGGGTTATGCATTATGGCGCTGAACTCTTTAATCTACCGCCAATATTTAGCGCGCTTGACGTAGTGAAATTCCAGCGCCCATTATTTCCATCGGAAGAAATCACCCTCACCCTTAACTGGGATGAAGCAAAGTCCAAACTGAGCTTCCAGTACCGTTGCGGAGATATCCTCGCCAGCAGCGGCAGGATTAGCCTATGCCATTAAATCACTCAACGGATAAGGCCTTTAATCCCTGTCTGGTTATTCCTTGTTATAACCATGGTTCAACCATGGATAGCGTATTGCAACAGTTGGCCGCTTTTCAGCTCAACTGTATCGTTGTGGATGATGGCAGCCGTAAAGAAACTGCTGATGAATTGGATCGGCTAACTACGGTTTACTCTTGGATAACGCTGGTTCGCCACCGGCAGAATCAGGGAAAGGGCGGGGCGGTACTGAGCGCTCTACGCGAGGCTCAGCGTCAGGGTTACAGCCATGGCGTTCAGGTGGATGCCGACGGTCAGCACTTTCTGGATGATATTCCCCGCTTACTGGCAGAGGCACAACAGTATCCTGATGATATTATTTCCGGCCAGCCGGTTTATGATGAAAGCGTGCCCAAATCTCGCCTCTACTCGCGCTATATCACCCATATCTGGGTATGGATTGAAACCCTGTCTTTATCCATTCGCGACAGCATGTGCGGGTTTCGCGTTTATCCTATCGACGTTACGCTGCAGTTAGCCGATCGCGTTCCCCTCGGTCAACATATGGATTTCGATACCGAGATCATGGTGCGCCTTTACTGGCAGGGTACACAGTCACGCTTTATTCCAACGAAGGTGATCTACCCGGAAGATGGCCTGTCGCACTTTGATGTCTGGCGCGATAATCTGCGTCTCTCGTGGATGCATACTCGCCTGTTTCTCGCCATGCTTCCCCGTATGCCATCGCTAATTATGCGCCACTTTAAAGATGAAACGCATTGGTCACAAACGCATGAACGCAAAGGGCTGTGGGGCATTCGGTTAATGGTCAAAACCTATCGCCTGTTCGGACGCCGCGCGTTTAATCTGCTGCTGTATCCGGTTATCGGTTTTTACTGGCTAACGGGAAACCGACAGCGTCAGGCTTCGGAACACTATCTCCAGCGATTGAAAAACTACGCCGCCGACCAAAAGCTAACGCTGCCAGCCAACCTAACCAGCTATCGCCACTTTATGCGCTTTGGCGAAGCCATGTTGGATAAGCTGGCCTGCTGGCTGGGAGATATTAAGCTCGATCAAGTTGATTTCCCGGACAAAGGCCAATGCCTACAACAACTAGAGCGCCAACAGGGCACGTTAATTCTCGGTTCCCATTTAGGCGATCTGGAAGTTTGTCGCGCGCTGGGTGAGCTCTCTTTTGATGTAAAAATTAATGCGTTGGTGTTTACTCAACATGCCGCACGTTTTAATCAGGTTATGCAGGAAATTAATCCTGATTCCAATATTAATATGATTCAGGTCAGTAGCTGGGGCCCGGAAGTCGCTATTCTACTTAAGCAAAAGTTGGATGACGGAGAATGGGTAGCCATCGTCGGCGATCGAACATCGATCAGTAACCATCATCGGCAAAATGAACAGCGTATTATTTGGGCTGATTTTCTCGGTAAGCCCGCACCATTTCCGCTGGGGCCGTTTGTCTTGGCGTCGGTGCTGCGCTGCCCGGTCTATTTGATGTTCGGCCTGAAACCAGATGGCAAATTTCGCATTCATTTCGAAAAATTTGCCGACCCGTTGATTCTGCCGAGGGAAAATCGTCAGCAGGCCATTCAGCAAACCGTTGAGCGTTACGCCAGCAGACTGGAACACTATAGTCTCACGTCCCCATTAGACTGGTTTAATTTTTATGATTTCTGGCAGCTCAGCAAGCCGGAAGAGCAACCGAGTGATACGCATGAATCTTGATTCCGATCCCCGTTTATCCGTTGATATTGAGCTAACCATTCCGTTTCATGATGCGGACGCTATGGGTGTGGTTTGGCACGGCAACTATTTTCGCTACTTTGAAGTCGCCCGCGAGGCCTTACTCAAGCAGTTTGACTATGGCTATCGACAAATGCGCGACTCCGGCTATGCGTGGCCGATTATTGATACCCGGGTGAAATACATCTCTCCACTGCATTTTGAGCAGCAGGTTCGCGTTAACGCCCGTTTAACCGAATATGAAAACCGCCTACGTATTGACTACACCCTGTTTGATAGCGCCAGCGGCAAGAAAACCACTAAAGGCTATACCATTCAGGTAGCGGTGAATGAACAAAATGGCGAAATGTGTTTCGTCAGTCCACAGATCCTGTTTGATAAGCTGGGAATACAGCCATGAGTCAGGTTATACATTTCTCCCGCCTGCTGGTTGGTGCTCTGATTCTGTTCATTTGTCAGGCTGCTCAGGCAGTTTCCCTCGACGACTTGCAACAGCGCTTTAGTCATCAACCCGTATTACGCGCCCAGTTTGAACAATTGCGCACCATTAACGGTATGTCGCAACCGCTGAAATCCAGCGGTAATGTGCTTATCGCACAGCAGCACGGTTTGGTATGGAATCAAACCAAACCGTTTGCTCTGAAACTGATGATGAATGAAAGCCGGATGGAACAAAGCATGGTCGGTCAACCGCCGCAGGTGGTCACTGCCGACAGCAATCCTCAGATGTTTCAGTTTAACGCTATCTTGACCGCGCTATTTCATGCCGATCGACAGGCTTTAGAGCAAAACTTCAGGCTCAATTTTAGCGATTTGGGCAACGGCGGCTGGCAGTTAACGCTACAACCAACCACCATGCCGCTGAACAAACTGTTCCGCCAAATTACGCTTAACGGGGAACAGTTCCTCAATACCATTGCTATCGATGATATGCAGGGGGATAACACCCGCATTCGCTTCTTCGATCAAAAAACTCAACCTACGACGCTGACGCCAGATGAAGAACACCATTTTTCGTCCTGAAGTACATCGCCGCATCGCGCTGGGTTGGCTGGTTTGCGTCATCGGGCTGCTGCTGACGCTGGCGCTGATTTTACCCCACAGCAAGCTAAACAGCAGCGTGATGGCGTTGCTGCCAAAAGAGCATAGCCAGGATATCCCTCCGGCGCTGGAAGAGGGCTTTAATCAACGCCTTGACCGGCAGATGGTCTGGCTGGTTAGCCCTCCACAGGGAGAAGACAGTGCGCCAGCAATCTGGTGGCAGCAACAATTAGAACAGCTAACCGCCTTTCGTGAAGTGGCTGGCCAAATGACCGAGCAGCGCCAGCAAGAATGGGGTAAGTTCTTTTTCGATCGCCGCTACCCGCTGTTGGACACCGCCAGCCGCCAGCGACTGAGTGGAGATGCATCCGCCCAGTCTGACTGGGTGCTCAGCCAGGTTTACTCACCGTTTGCCGGAGTCAGCGCCAAAGAACTTAACAGCGATCCGCTGCTAACCATGCGTTCAGCCCAGATGAGCCAGCAACAAAACAGCGGCCCATTGCGCCTGAATAACGGTTGGCTAACCAGTCAGGATAAACAAGGAAGAACCTGGTATCTGCTGCATGGTGAGCTAAGTGCCTCTTCTTACGATATTCAGAGCGCCCGCCAAACGGTGGAAAAACTACAACAGCTCAAACAACAGCTACAGCAAAAATGGCCGGGAGCCGAACTCCTGCAACGTGGCACATTATTTTACAGCGACTATGCCAGTCAGCAGGCACAGCAAGATATCTCCACCATCGGTAGCGTCTCCGGTTTAGGCATTATCATCCTGATCCTTTACGTTTTCCGCACCCTGAAACCGCTGTGGCTAACCCTGCTATCGCTCACGATCGGCGCCATCAGCGGCAGCGTCGCGGTATTTGCAATTTTCGGTGAAGTCCATGTGATGACGTTGGTGATGAGCACCAGCGTCGTGGGTATTTCCATTGATTACGCTCTGCATTATCTCACCGAGCGTATGATGCACGGCAATGATGAATCGCCGTTAGCCAGTATGAAAAAGCTGTTTCCCGCACTATTATTAGCGGTTATTTCCAGCTCTATCGCCTATCTGCTGCTGTTTATCGCACCATTCCCCGGTTTACAACAGTTAGCCATTTTTGCCGCTGCTGGCCTGAGCGGTGCTTTCTTAACCGTGATTTGCTGGTATCCGTGGTTATCACGCCATTTGCCGGTACGCAGTCATATCCGCATCGGCTTTATCACCCGTTGGTTATTCCGCTGGCAAAATGACAACCGAGTACGTATCGGTATTCCACTGGCGGCGGTGCTGATCACCATCATCGGCTTTTCCCTGTTGAAAGTGGATGATGATATCCGCAAGCTGCAAGCCCTTCCCCCTGAATTCCAGCAGCAGGAGCAGCAGATCGCTTCGCTCACCGGGCAACACAGCGATCAAAAATGGTTTATGGTTTACGGCGACTCCGCAGAACAAACCCTACAACGGCTGGAAGCGCTGGAAAGCAGTCTGGATAACGCCCAAAAGTCAGGCTGGATTGCCGGATACCGATGGTTTCCGTTTCCATCTGAACAAAGGCAGCAACGTAATCTCGATCTGCTAAAACAGCAGGCACCTTTAGCTATTGCCCGTTTACAACAGGCCGGATTGAACGTTACTGAACCGCAGATTAACCAATCACCCGTTACGATTAAGCAGTGGCTAAGTAGCGTCTCCAGCGAGGGCTGGCGCCTGTTATGGCTTAGTCTGGACGATGGTCAATCGGCGGTGTTGGTGCCGGTGAATGGCGTAACCAATCCAGCAGCATTACAACAGTTGGCGTTAAACAGTACTGGCGTACACTGGGTAGATAAACATACCGAGTTCTCGACGCTGTTCTCGGTGTATCGTCAGCACCTGACCACGCTGTTAGCCGCAACAGTATTAGTAATCGCCGCCCTGTTCTTATGGCGCTTTGGCCTAAGACAGGGGCTGCGCTGCATTATCCCAACGGTTCTCTCTCTGGGTATTGGGTTGGCGGTGCTGAGCTTAAGCGGGCAAACGCTAAATCTGTTCTCACTGCTGGCGCTGATATTAGTGCTGGGTATCGGTATCGACTACACGTTGTTTTTCAGCAATCCCGCCGGTACGCCGTCCACCTCGATGCTGTCTATTTTGATGGCGGCACTGACCACCGAATTAAGCTTTGGGCTGCTGGCCGCCAGCGGAACACAGGCAATTGCCGGATTTGGTCTGGTGCTCAGCGGCGGTATTTTTGCCGCATTTGTTCTATCGCCACTGGCTCTACCCAAACGTACTGAAATCAGGAAATCATCATGAGAATAAAAACCGGCATTATTGCCGCCTTTCTGATACTGCTGCTTGGTGGCTGTACGCTTAATCAGGATCAAAGCCAACCTCAAGCATGGCTAAAACGGGGGACGAAAGTCACTCTACCTGCCCCCAGCTTGAAAACCCCGCTGCACCACCAACAGCTGCTAACGGCGACCGTCGATGGTAAACAGCAATCCTTACTGGTCATGCTGGACGCAGATGGGGAAAAAATCACCCTAGCCGCCCTGTCACCGGTCGGGATTCGCCTGTTTAAAGTCACTTATGACGGCAGTGGAATTCACACCGAACAGTCTCTTGCGCTACCGCAACTGCCCCCTGCCGAACAGGTATTAGCTGATATTATGCTAAGCTACTGGTCAATCAGCGACTGGCAAGCCCAGTTACCTGAAGGGTGGCAGCTAACCGATCAAGATAATAAGCGGATTCTGACCGATGCCAAAAACCAGACGATAAGTGAAATTCACTACCAGAATAGCCAAGGACAGCGTGAGCCCGTCGCTATCATTCAGCACCATTTCGGTTATCAAATTACTATACAAAATGTGGATACGCCGTCATGATCTACTTTTCCGCCGCTGGGCTGGTTAATTCACTGGGAGACTCGCTGGAACAAATCAGCGATAACCTCAGTCAGGGCAATTCAGGCCTGAAACCAAGCGATAGCTGGCTATTAAACCAAAAATCGACCTGGGTTGGGGAGGTCAATACCCCGTTACCACAGGTTCCACCCGAGTTAGCTCGCCATGACTCACGCAACAACCGCCTGCTGATGGCGGCTCTGAGCCAAATTCAACCACAGCTCGATGAAGCTATTGTTCAATTTGGGCCAGAGCGTATTGCTGTGGTTATGGGCACCAGTACTTCAGGTATCCATGAAGGTGAACTGGCGGTGAACCATCAATTAGTTTGCGATCAACTTCCCAAACATTATCACTATCAGCAGCAGGAACTCGGCGATCCCGCCATGTTTCTGGCCGCGCTACTGGGGCTCAATGGTCCGGCTTATACCCTATCAACGGCCTGCTCCTCCAGCGTACGGGCAATAATCAGCGGCTATCGGTTAATCATGGCAGGACTGGCCGATGCGGCGCTGGTTGGCGGAGCCGATAGCCTGTGCAGAATGGCGATTAACGGCTTCGACAGTTTAGAGTCGATTTCCAGCCAACGTTGTGTGCCGTTTGCCGAAGGGCGTAATGGCATTAACATTGGTGAAAGCGCGGGTCTGGTACTATTAACTCGCCAACCGGCCAAAGTTGCCCTATTAGGCATGGGTGAATCATCCGATGCCTGGCATATGTCAGCCCCTCACCCTCAAGGAGAAGGAGCGGAGAGAGCCATGAGAATGGCGCTGGATCAGGCGGGGCTGGAACCCCATCACATTGGTTATATCAATCTGCACGGCACCGCTACGCAGTTAAACGATCTGGCCGAAGGAATGGCGGTTAACCGAGTATTTGGCTCAACGGTACCCTGTAGCTCCACCAAACATCTGACCGGGCACACGCTGGGGGCTGCCGGAATTACCGAGGCTATTCTGTGCTGGTTAATCCTAAACCGGGATCTGACCTTGCCGGTTCAGGACTTTTCCACCTCGGCCAAAGATGCGGCTATTGCCGATATTCATTTACTCACCAGCCCAGAAAAGCTAACTAAAAAAACGATTATTTCAAACTCATTTGCTTTTGGCGGTAATAACGCCTGCGTACTTTTGGGAGAAGCCGGATGAACAACTTTCACCCCGCCGCATATTATCTACCCCACGAGTCTCCGATGGTTTTTCTGGAGACCGTATGTGCCGTTGACGATGACAGCACAATTTGTGAAGTCAGCGTCAACCCTGACGGCATTTTATCCCCGTATCTTAACGGCCAAAATGCCCTGCCAGCCTGGTTCGCTATTGAAATTATGGCTCAGGCGATTGGCGTTTGGAGCGGTTGGCATGGAATACAAAACAACCAGACTCCTCGACTGGGCATGTTATTAGGCAGCCGAGCCTTTAAATCAACGCTGAATGAATACCCTAATGGCAGCCTACTCAGGGTATATGCCACTATGCTATTGCAGGATGATAAGCTTGCCAGCTTCGACTGCCGACTAGAGATAAACGGAGAAACCGTTACTCAGGCGAAGCTGAACGTTTATCAGCCAGATAATCAGGAAATCGCCCGGTTAATACAACAACCTAACGTTGAGGATGCTATCTTATGACCCGTTCCGTTTTAGTTACCGGTGCAAGTAAAGGAATCGGCAAAGCCATTGCCTGCCGTCTGGCGCAAGATGGATTTACGCTTGTTGTTCATTATCTGAGTGATAAAGCCGGGGCTGAGCAAACTCTGCAACACATTGAAGCGGCAGGCGGCACAGGCCGTTTAATCAATTTCGATATTAGTCAGCGCGAACAGTGCCGCCAACAAATAGAACAAGATATTGAGCAGCACGGCGCATACTACGGCGTAGTTAATAACGCTGGCATTATCCGTGACGGCGCGTTTCCCGCCCTGACGGATAGCGACTGGGATGGCGTGATCCATACCAATCTTGATAGCTTCTATAACGTTATTCATCCCTGCATCATGCCGATGATCGGGTTGCGTAAAGGCGGGCGTATTATTACCCTATCATCTGTTTCCGGTATTACCGGCAACCGCGGTCAGGTTAACTATAGCGCCGCCAAAGCCGGTATCATTGGTGCCACTAAAGCGTTGGCGATAGAGTTAGCCAAACGTAAAATCACGGTAAATTGCATTGCTCCGGGCTTGATTGATACCGGCATTCTCGATATGGAACAGATCGCGTTGGATGAAGCCATGCGCATGATTCCGCTAAAACGTATGGGGAACACCGAAGAGGTCGCCGGATTAGCCAGCTACTTAATGTCTGATATCGCAGCCTATGTCACGCGTCAGGTTATTTCAATCAATGGAGGTATGGTATGACTCGTCGAGTCGTCATTACAGGGATGGGCGGAGTAACCGCATTAGGGCACGATTGGCCAACGGTTTCAGCCAACCTGAAACAGCAAAAAAACGCGATTCGTTTTATGCCAGCCTGGCAAGAGTTTGAAGGGCTGAATACCCTGCTCGGTGCGCCAGTTTGTGACTTCACCCTGCCGGAACACTACACGCGCAAAAAAATTCGCTCAATGGGGCGGGTGTCTCTACTTTCCACTCGTGCCACCGAGCTGGCACTAGAACAATCAGGACTGCTGGGTAATGATGTATTAACCGACGGCAGTACCGGCATCGCTTACGGATCGTCAACCGGCAGCACCAAACAGGTCGGTGAATTCGGTACCATGCTAAATGATAAAAACGTCTACAGCATCACCGCCACCACCTATGTACAAATGATGCCGCATACTTCCGCAGTCAATACCGGACTGTTCTTTGGCCTGCGTGGCCGAGTTATTCCAACCTCCAGCGCCTGTACCTCTGGTAGTCAGGCCATAGGCTATGCTTATGAGGCCATCCGTCACGGTTACCAAACCGTCATGGTGGCGGGTGGGGCTGAAGAACTTTGTCCTTCTGAGGCCGCGGTGTTTGATACGCTATTTGCCACCAGCCAAATGAACGATTCACCGGAACTATCACCACGCCCTTTTGATGCTAAGCGAGATGGTCTGGTAATCGGTGAAGGGGCCGGAACGTTGATTCTGGAAGAGCTGGAACATGCTCAGGCTCGCGGAGCGACTATTTACGGTGAAATTGTTGGTTTTGCAACCAACTGTGACGCCTCACACATTACGCAACCCCGTAAGGAAACGATGCAAATATGCATCGAACAGGCGCTAAAATCAGCCAACTTGACGGCAAGCGACATTGATTATATTTCAGCTCACGGTACCGCCACTGAACGCGGTGATATCGCTGAAAGTCAGGCAACGGAAGCAGTATTCGGTAGCAATACGCCAATCTCCTCCCTGAAGAGCTACTTCGGTCATACTTTGGGAGCCTGCGGTGCGCTGGAAGCCTGGATGTCGATAGAAATGATGCGCGACGGTTGGTTTGCACCAACAATCAACCTGTCAGAAGTGGATCCTGAGTGTGGAAAACTGGACTATATCATGGCAGAAGGTCGTCATATCGATGCCCAATATATTCAGTCTAATAACTTTGCTTTTGGCGGTATCAATACATCGCTGATTATAAAACGCTGGGCCTGATACGGGACTGATATGGTAAAGCCAACTTTGCTTTCTGACATTGCTATCGCCACCCTCCGCCTACCCTCGACAGAGTGGTTGCCAGGAGATCTGTCGCGGATTCCGATGACCATACAGCAGCAGAGTGAACAGTTTAATCCCAAGCGCCGTCAACAGTTTCTTAGCGGACGCTGGCTGCTGGCCGAGTTGATATTTAATCAGCTCGGCTGGGCACAACTACCAGACATCACGATCTCCGATAATGGCCGCCCATCATTTATCTCCGCTGCACGGTTGGACTTTAATATCAGCCATAGTGGGGAATACATTATGGTGGCACTGGCACAGGGCGGTCGTATTGGCCTGGACGTAGAGCATATCCGCCCAAGAAAAAAATTGCTGGCACTGGCAGCATATAGCTTTAGCGCAGATGAATATCAATGGTTGCTCAGTTTGCCTGAATCCTGTCAGGCCGATGGCTTCTGGCAACTCTGGACTCTGCGTGAATCGGTGCTGAAACTCTCCGCTAAAGGCGTCTGGCAGATGAAGCAAATCCGTATTCATCCCCAACAAAAGCAAGTCTCTGCCGACTTCCAACCGGAGTTAGTCGGTTTCACCAGCCGATATGACGATATTGCCTGGGCCATTGCCAGTGAGCAAAATATCGCCCAGATTCATTATTGGAAAATTGACCAAAAAACCGAACAACTTATACCCGCAGATTTACCGGAATTATCTCAATTCAGTGGACGTTAAAAAATAACAAAAGAACAGGGAGCCACCAGCAGGATGTCAGATAACGCACAAAAAACTGAACTACTCACCCATCTGTGTGAACAAAAAATCATAACTGAAGACCAGTTGAGTCGAGCCAAACTCTATCTGCAGTTTATCTCTAATATCTCTTTTAATACTCAAGATGACGCTATCGATTGGCTGCTGGAAAACCGGATTATCAGTGAACGTCCGGTTACTGAAGCCCCAGCGTTGGTTGAAGAGGTTATTAAGCAACCCTCTGAACCGGAGGCCGTAGCTGAACAGGTTATCGAACAACCCTCTGAGCCTGAGACTGTTGTTGAAGAAGTGATTGAACAGCTATCTGCACCTGAGACTGTTGCTGAAGAAGTCATTGAACAGCCATCTGAACCTGAGACTGTTGTTGAAGAAGTCATTGAACAGCCATCTGAACCTGAGACTGTTGTTGAAGAAGTCATTGAACAGCCATCTGCACCTGAAACTGTTGCTGAAGAAGTCATTGAGCAACCATCTGAACCTGAGACTGTTGCTGAAGAAGCGATTGAACAACGGCTTGAGCAGGAAGACGATGAGGAAAACATCGACGAGAACCCGGCTGAGCCAAAAAACACCGCTAAAGATATTATTGAATGGCCATCGGAAGATGTCACCTGGGGATTATTCGAGCCAGATGAATTTACGCCAGAAGAAGACTCGGCTAAAGACACGGCTAAATCGACCCAGTCAGATAATGCCGCCTTATTAACGGATGAAGAATCCGACGCCTATGAAATGCTCTTAGAGCTCTACGCTGCTGGCGTCATTAGTAGCAAAGTGCACAGAAAAGCAGAAAAGGTACTGGAAGCTAATCCAGATATTCGATTTGAAAATAACGATGAGTTACTGACATGGTTAGAACAGCAAAATGTCATCAAAGCCCAGCCAGTTAGGGCTGAACCGAGTAAGAAAAGAAAGCGACGTGACAAGCCTACGGAGAATAATCAGAGCATCCGGCAGAACGAAGAACCAGCAGCCACAGCGCCAACAGGCGGTGGGTGTATAAAGAAACTTATTTGGATGGGTATTATTGTAGCCGCTATTTGTTGGTTTTTCGCTCCAGATGAAACACCACTATGCGATGATGAAGAGATTCAGCAGCAAGTCACTCAGGGCTTTGCCGCCACTTACTCTGATACACCAACAGCAGCCCGCAATCAAAACGAAAACCGCCTCATCGCGGCACCGATTAACTATAGCTTCTCTTCATTAACGTCGGCTGAGCAAACCAGTTTTAATGATGATTCACTTATCCGCAGCTGTAAAGCAACGGTAATCTATAGAGCCGATAGAAACCGGGACATTGCTGCGGATATCATTGGTGAAGTGACCTATCAAATCCAACCGACGGATGACGGAGAGTTTTCCACCCGCATCAATAACGGTAAAAATGAGATTGCTCAAAAAGTAAAAGAGCAAAACGCTCGCTATTATGCGTTAAATCAGCAGGAAACCGGCCTCAAGAAAGCCTTTATAACCGGAGTAGAGCAATTAGATAAAATACTTATCGAAAGGTCTCCATCATTTAGCCCACTGACTCCAAGAATCTCTGGTATAAACATTAACGACGAATGCCAACAAGTGAAGGATACACACTATACATGCCCAGTAACGTTTCACTTGTCATACGGCAGAAATCCTCGTAACTATAAAGCCAGCGGGATCAAAATTGACATGAATATGCCGGTGATTAAACAAGAAGATGGCAGTTGGCAGCCGCACGATTCATTCGTCGTTCAATTTACCCGACCCTATATGTTAGCCATAAAAAACGCGTTGATTAATCCACCAACGGTTGACTAATCTCCTGCTACAACGTAAAGCCCCATGTTATTCCTAACATGGGGCTTTTATTATATTAAGCTTTCATTAAATCCCATCAGAGGGGATTAATGATCGATAAAGACAATTTTAATTAAGAACAGTAGTGCAACAATCAGTACGCAAGGGCTGATTTCTCTCCAACGACCTGCTCCAGCTTTCATTACACAATAAGAAATAAAGCCAAGAGCGATACCCTCGGTAATAGAGAAGGTAAACGGCATCATTACCGCAGTGATAAACGCTGGCGTAGCTTCCGTCAGATCGTTCCATTTTACCCGCGACAGGCTGGAGGTCATCAACACACCAACATAAATCAGCGCACCGGCCACCGCATAAGGTTGAACCATCTTAGCTAATGGTGACAAAAAGATAACCAGCAGGAATAACAGGCCGACAACTACTGCCGTTAAACCGGTTCTACCACCAACGGAAACACCGGAGGAGCTTTCGATATAGGTAGAGATTGAAGACGTACCTAAATAAGCACCGGCAGTCGAGGTGATACTGTCGACCAACAATGCCTGTTTCATCCGAGGGAATTTACCGTTTTCATCCGCCAAGCCGGCTTTATCCGTTACTGCAATTAAGGTACCGGATGAGTCAAACAGGTTGATCAACATAAAGGAGAAAATAATGCCGGCCAAACCGATATCCAATGCGCCTTTTACATCTACCTGACCAACAATGCTGGCGATACTTGGTGGTGCAGAAAATACGCCCTGATAGGTAACATCACCAACGATAAGACCAATACTGGTGGTGACAATGATAGAAATCAGTACCGCCGCATGAATATTTTTAGCCGCTAACACCGCAATGATAAAGAAGCCTAAAACGCCTAACGCTACATTCAGTGAAGTCAGGTTACCAATAGCTACAAGCGTATCCGGGTTAGGGACAATAATACCGGCGTTCTTCAGGCCCATCATACCGATAAACAGACCGATACCGCTGGTTATCCCCACTCGCAGGCTAATCGGAATACTGGATATCATCCAGTAACGAACGCGGAACAGCGTTAACAGTAAGAAACCAACGGAGCCCCAGAAGATCGCTCCCATCGCCACCTGCCACGGATGCCCCATCGCACCGACCACCACAAAAGCAAAGAAGGCATTCAGCCCCATAGCCGGAGCCAGCGCCACCGGCAAATTCGCCAGCACGCCCATAAAAATGCTACCAAACGCCGCCACCAAACAAGTGGTCACAAACACAGCTTCGGTATCCATTCCTGCTACCCCTAAAATCTGCGGGTTAACAAAAACGATATAAACCATGGTTAAAAAGGTGGTAAAACCAGCGACTATCTCGGTTCGTACCGTCGTGCCATGTTGGTTCAGTTGAAACACGCGCTCAAGTAGACCCTGCCCATTAGCAGGACCAGAAACGGGGTTGTTCATTTTGATGTCCGGAAAAAAGATGAATAATAAAAACTAAGCCGCTACATATACCAAAATACGCAAACGATTACATGGTTTATTTCAGTTTTTATTGTGAAGTTTGAATTTTCGCCAGAATAGCCATCAAGTTAACGAATCAGACTTAGCCTTTCATCTCGCAGAACAACGCCGCCGCATAATACCTTCCAACAATCTCCACTGAAAATATTGTGACCAGAGATAGGCAAAAATACAGGACACAAATAATAACATCAGTGAACTATCGTTCATTACCTTGATTAAAGCTAAACAATGATCGTCAACAAAACCAACATCTGCTGTTTTTTGAAACACTATTTTAGTATGGTTATTACCATGTGGTATGAACCATGCCGATCACCGTAAAGGAATGAATTATGCAACCGGTTGAATGTGTGCTGTTTGACAGCGACGGCACTCTGGTCGACAGCGAGATTTTATGTTGTGAATCTTTCTCTAACGTTTTTATGAGTTATGGGATTCCACTCTCTACTGAAGAGTGTATTAAACGGTTTAAGGGAACCAATCTGTACAAGGTTTTTGCCGAGGTCAGAGCAACCTACGGTCTCGATCAGCCTGATGATAAGCTGGAAAAAGAGTACCGTCAGGATATGGCGCGTCTGTTTGAGCTCAGCCTGAAACCAATTGAAGGTATCAGACCGCTGCTGGAAGGTATTACCGTGCCAATGGCGGTAGTATCCAACGGCCCCGTGAGTAAAATGCAGCATTCGCTAGGATTAACCAAGCTAATCGATTTCTTCGGCGATCGCCTGTATAGCGCCTTTGATATTCAGCGTTGGAAGCCAGATCCTGCCCTGTTGCAGTTCGCCAGCGATAAACTGTCGGTTCCTCTGGAAAGATGTATTCTGGTTGAAGACTCCGTCGCCGGTGCTCATGCCGGCATTGCAGCCGGTATTCCGGTGTTTTATTACTGCGCCGACCGACACAACCAACCCATCGATCATCCACTGGTCACGACGTTCCATAGCATGGAACAGCTTCCCGCGTTGTGGAAAGCGAGGGGCTGGGAGATTTATCAGTCTTAAAATAAAGGCACAAGATAATAAAAACAATTAATCCACGAAATATATAACCCCGGAAAGATATCATCTGCCCGGGGTCATCACTTATCATGAATGTTATTCGTTCTTGGCTAAGCGTTTAAAAAGCGTAATTAATCCTGAAAAGCCCACCAATACCTTCTCGTTTACCGGTATAACCGTTAACTTTAACATCCAGGGAAAGGTTTTGATCGGATATGGGTCTGGCCGTTATCCCGAAAAAGCCAATTCCCGTCCCGCCTTCCATATCTGGGGCATCAATATTGTAAACGCCGTATGTTGTCGATTTCGCCCGCCCGATAAACTCATTCTCATAGCCTAAACCCGACATCAACATCAGAGCGCTACTATACTGATGTTTAAATTCGGCATTCAACCTGACTCTATGTGAGTTAATGGCGCTAAAGTGGAACGGATCTCCAGCAACCGTGACATCCCGACTACTAATTCTTGAGAACAGATATTTTATAGACAGATCCAAGCTATTACGTTTACTTATCGACATCATATAGCCTTCAGCTATATGTCCCGCTAAATAGTTCGATTTAATATTGTAGTGCGCAAACTGACCTGTCGCACGATTGACAATATCTTTGGTACTAAACTCAGTCTGAGTTCTCCCTATCCGAGCGCTTCCCTCTAAATAAGCACCTTTAGGTAAGTCATATCGAGCTAAAAGGCCAATGCCATAATACTTACTGGAACCATCAGCGTGCACATTATCGGCATTATCAAAACGGGTATAACTGTCATAACGACCCCAGCCTCCCTCAATAAATGCTGCGGTAGTCACACCATCATCGGTGGTATAGCTTAATCCACTGCTTAAAAGATATTCATTCGCTTTGATATTCGAACCAACGTTATAACGAAGATGATTGCCAGAAGCGATCACAAAAGGAACCTTTCCCCAAGCACCTTTATTCTGCTCACGGATTGTACGATAGGTATCATAAGCTACGATATCTCCACCGCGATTAACCAGAGTAGAGCTATAAAGATAGGCCATCGGCAACGCTTTAAGCTGTGGGTTTACCGTCGCTGCCGAGTCATCCTCCGGCTTTGAAGGTAGAGCACCCGAATTTTCATCTGAGCCATTATCTGGATCACCCAAAATAGTGGCTTTCACCTCTTTATTTGAATCATCCACCCACGTGTGGACATCATACAGCAGGGAAATACCCTGTTGAGCAACACCAGTAGAATCAATACCTTGCCCCTTACCCGTAAAGTCGTTCATTGCTTTCATCAGAACAAACTCATCACCGGCCTTTAAAACCTTACCTGAATGGATGCCAACCACTGTTGCCTTCGACGGCGTTGTCGTTCCATCACTGATATTAGCAAGGTTAGCTCCTAAACTAATATTATTAGCCGTAATCAGGGCTTCCGGTTGGTTAGCAAGGGAAGGTAATAAGGTAAAGTTGTAATGTTCAAAGTTGCCAAGGTTATTAACCTTAACTGGCTGGGCCGAGAAGTTCAGAGTATTGCCGGTAAACACATCATAATTTTGCGGAAAATAACCGGTGCTCTGCAAATATCCCCCATAAAGCGACGTAATAGTACCGCTGATTTGTGCCACATCACCAATATTAACCGTATTGTTTATGGCCTGTACCTGTGTATTAGTAGGATTAACGCCGTTGTGCCCGGCGGTATTATCAGCATTTATTGCAGTTCCCTGAGTCAGGTCAAATCTGACATAACCGCCATAAATCGACCCATTTGCCACAGTCCCATTTAACGTCACGGTATTGTTATTAGCCACAACTTTACTATTGGATACATCAATCTCCGCGCTTGACTCAGGCAATTTCTCCGCATTTGGAACAGCAGTCGTTGAGCCACTGATTGCTGTTCCCCCAACTGCGGTCAGCTCAGCGTAGCCACCATAAACACTCCCATCTTTCAGCAAACCATTTAATATCACAGAATTATTATTGGCCAAAATGGTGCTATTGGAGGCTTCAATATTCGCCTC
Organism: Pragia fontium DSM 5563 = ATCC 49100; assembly: GCF_900112475.1. Taxonomy (GTDB): domain Bacteria; phylum Pseudomonadota; class Gammaproteobacteria; order Enterobacterales; family Enterobacteriaceae; genus Pragia; species Pragia fontium. Next base: position 65,199 of record NZ_FOLW01000013.1, read on the forward strand.
TCCATACAGAGAAGGCGTACTCGTAGTATCCACAGGAGTCGTCGCATTTCCACCTTCGGCTTTTCCCGCAGCAACAACCAACCCAGCATAACCACCATAAACGCCGCCTTGCGCAGAAGCTTGTTGTGACAATTCAACAACATTACTGTTAGCCTCTATAGTGACAAAATCGGCATTAACACCAGCACTTGCCTCTGCCGAAATGCTAGACATAGTAGAAACAACATTAACGTTCCCACCCCCAGCATTACCTGCCCGTGCAACAAGACTGGCCTTACCGCCATAAACTTTACCACCCGTTGACGACATCTCGACAACGTTATTACTGGCCTTTATTTCTGTCTCTCCAGTTCTCAGACTGGTTATAGCGGAAGCACTTACAAGGGGAAAATAACTATCGGTAGTCGAAGCATTCCCGCCCATCGCGTCACCTGACTGAACAAACTGACTCGCCTGCCCACCATAGATATCACCGTTAACAACGGAATACGGCCCGATATTAATCGTATTATTGCTGGCCTCTAATAAATTGGAACTGCTAAAGATAGCAGACCAAGAGTTAGTATCAGGGGCAAGGGCACCAACATGACCACTCGTTGCTTTACCAGATTGGGCAACATAACTAGCCTGGCCACCATACACATCACCACTAACAGAAACCAGCTGTGCAATGTTAACAGCATTACCGTTAACCCTTACCTTATCTCCCCAAGCCTGAATAGCGGTATAACCACCGGAACTACCGTAATCAATATCATAATTGATATTACCGGTAATGCTGCCTGCCACTGCATTACCTGACTGGGCAATATAGTTACCACGTCCGCCATAAACACTTCCCCCCACAGCAACCGTTTGAGCAATACTGACAACATTGTTATTGGCTTCTACCGTTGAATTGTCACCCTGAACAGTGCTGTGGGTATAAGCGTACGCAGAGCGATCTCTGGGACTGCCGCTGCCATCGGTATCAGCAGCGGTCGCATTACCACTTCTTCCCAAAATTACCGCATAACCACCATAAACATTACCAGCTATTGAATTATTGCTACTGTCTACAATAATACTGCTTTGATTAACGCCAACAGTTTCACTATGAATATTAACCTGATTAAGCACTGAGGTATTAAAGCCAGACGTTCCTTCCATTTTGTCATCGCTAATCTGCGTTATGTCGGATATTCCGCCATAAACATCACCCTCTACCGTACCATCATCAAACAACGGGGTGGCAAAAGCATGGCCACACAGTATTGTTGCAGATAAACCAATGCTAACGTTTAGACAAGATAAAACTCTTTTATAACATCCATATATATTATTTATTAATAACAAAACAAAAAATTCCATTTAAAAAACTCAATAAGACAATAAAAATAACACAAAAAATATCTTTTATAAAAAAATAAATATATTTAATGACAAAAAACCATCAATATAAATATAAAAAACAACCCCTACACAAAAAAAACACAATGAAACCCAACTGATTAGCAATAAAAAACAATATAATTAATAAATAAGTTAAAGGCTATTACCCACCCCATCAACCAACAATGCATTAAAATTTATACAACAACTTCCATCACAATATTTACATTTTGATTCTGAAGTATTTATCCGCTTTAACTTGATTTATCATTTTTTCAACAAAACACGGCTTTCAAACAGACAATAATCGTGGCACGCTAAAAATATCTATAATGTGCCCATATACAGGTTCACCATGCCAGCAGAAGCCACCACTCAAAGTCCCGCCATAAATTGGCAACGAAACCTGTTTATCGTGTGGGTCGGATGCTTTCTGACCGGAGCCGCTTTTAGTCTGGTCATGCCTTTTTTACCTTTGTATGTAGAGCAACTGGGCGTAACCGGGCATCGCGAGCTCAATCTGTGGTCGGGATTAGTATTTAGCATTACGTTTCTGTTTTCGGCGCTGGCATCTCCTTTTTGGGGAGGTCTGGCAGATCGCCGTGGCCGTAAGTTAATGCTGCTACGTTCTGCGTTAGGTATGGCTATTGTGATGGTGCTGATGGGATTAGCCCAAAATATCTGGCAGTTTCTCGGATTACGAGCGCTGTTGGGTCTACTTGGTGGCTTTGTTCCTAATGCGAATGCGCTGATAGCGACTCAGGTACCGCGTAACCGTAGCGGATGGGCTCTCGGCACATTATCAACCGGTAGCGTCAGCGGAGCGCTGTTAGGGCCATTAATCGGCGGCTTTCTCGCCGATCGCTATGGACTGCGCCCGGTATTTTTTATTACCGCCAGCATGCTGTTTATCTGCTTTCTCCTCACGCTGTATGCCGTAAAAGAGCAATTTACCCGCGTTCACAAAAAAGATATGTTGAGCGGCCGACAAGTGTTTGCCTCATTGACCAAGCCCAGACTGGTACTTGGCTTGTTTGTGACCACCATGATTATTCAGGTTGCTACCGGCTCTATTGCCCCGATTCTGACCCTATACGTACGTGAGATATCCAACAATATCGAAAATTTGGCATTCATCAGCGGTTTTATCGCTTCTGTTCCTGGCTTTGCTGCGTTGCTCAGTGCGCCAAGGTTGGGAAAATTAGGGGATCGCATTGGACCGGAACGCATTCTAATTGCCATGCTGATATTTTCTATTCTGGTGCTTATTCCAATGGCGTTTGTACAAAACCCATGGCAGTTAGCCGGACTACGTTTCCTGTTGGGCATCGCCGACGGCGCGCTGTTACCTGCGGTACAAACTCTGTTAATTTATAACTGTAGCAATCAGGTTGCCGGACGAATATTTAGCTATAACCAATCTTTCCGCGATATAGGCAACGTCAGCGGCCCTATGCTGGGCTCCAGCGTGGCAGCCAGTATTGGCTTTCGTGCAGTTTTTATCGCGACCGCACTTGTTGTGCTGTTTAACGCTATCTATTCCTACTGGTTTTTAGCCAAAAACCGGAATAAATAGTGACTAAATGTGCGGAGAGTATCAATACCGTTCTATTTTTATAGAAATAGTAACCATTCTCATTTAAGATATTCCCGTTATCCACTGCCACTATACCCAAACCCCAAACGGGAATAGCGACATCATTAAACCGTTGGTTATCGCCCCCATATAATAAATTTCTCAGGCCGCTTGCCCGATGACAATCCATAAATGATAAACAGATGATAAAAATGACCGAAAATAAATCTCAGCCTAAATACCCACAACGCGTCCGTAATGAATTACGTTTTCGCACGCTTAGCGTATTAAGTACCGAACAAATTTCAACCGGCTTCCAGCGTATTATCTTTGGTGGCTCAGACCTTGAAGGCTTTCAATCCCAAGGTTTTGATGACCATATAAAGCTGTTCTTCCCCAAGGTCGGTTCTGCATTTACGCCACCCGAGATCACCGAAGAAGGCATCGTTTGGCAAGACAATATCCAACCGCCTTCTCGTGATTACACACCGATTTTTGACCAGCAACATCATCAACTGATTATTGACTTCTATCTTCATGAAAATGGGGTTGCCAGCGATTGGGCGGCCCAAGCTCGCCCCGGCGATAAACTCACCATTGGCGGACCTCGCGGTTCACTTGTCGTGCCACCAGACTACGCCTGGCAGCTTTATGTGTGTGATGAATCCGGCATGCCGGCGCTACGCCGTCGTTTGGAAGAGTTGAAAAACCTTGCCAGCCCGGTTCAGGTGACGGCGCTTATCAACATCAAAGATGAAGCGTATAAAGATTATCTTTCCCACCTTAGCGGCTTTAATCTTCAATGGGTTATTGGTGACGATCGGAAAAAGATGACTGACTACCTTAAAACGCTAAATGTACCGCCACAGGATTACTTTATCTGGATTACCGGCGAAGGAAAAACCGTTAGCGCTCTGAGTCAGCTGTTTGAGAATGATGCTATCGATAGCCAATTGCTACGCGCCGTAGCCTACTGGCATAACAAGTAAATAGGACAGTGCCCTTAGCCTTCGGCGATATAAAATCGCATCGAAGGCTAGGCTATAATTAAACCCGACTGATTCCAGCAGGCGATTTAAACAACCAGCTAAATAACCGTCTTTTGGCCTTAGGTTCAATGGATGAGTAGCGCTTACTCACCAGATTGGCAACCACATCCAGCAATAAGCAGAAGATAAAATAGACCAGCGCAATAAACAGGAAGACTTCGGTCGGATAAACCATACTGCGATTATTCACCTGAGTAGCCAGAAAAGTCAGTTCACCAACGCCAACCACATAGGCCAGTGAAGTATCTTTAATCAGTGAAATCCACTGGTTAATAAACGAAGGCACCATCATCCGTAATGCCTGCGGCAATACGATATATCCCAATACCTGCCAGCGGTTAAACCCTAATGACATGCCCGCCTGCCACTGACCAGCGCCGATAGCAATAATTCCCGCCTTTACCCCATGCGCCAAATAAGCCGCCGAGATCAATGCCAGGGCACAAATCACCGAGGTAATCGCCGGAATATCAATGCCAAACAGCATAGGCAACATAAAGTAAGCCCAGAAAATCAACATAATGACCGGAATTGCGCGGAAAAAGCCGAGAATAGCGGCAATCAAGCCACCAAACCAGCCGCGGAACATTGCCAAGGCCACGCCCAAAATCACGCCCAGAATGGCAGAAATAACCCCGGCAATCAGGCTGATAATCAGCGTTAACGCGGCACCACCAATCGGGCCGTCCGGATAAGCGCCCCACAGCATATAATCCAAATTGTCGTAAATTACCGTGAAGTCCATATTAATGCCGCTCCTTCGCTAATAAACGATGCTCATACCACATCCCCCACGCTTCCATCAGGGCAATAGTGACAATATACATCACCGTCGCTACCCCAAATGCCTGAAACGCCCGCAGGGTTTCTGTTTCAACCTGCCGGGAAGCATACGAAAGCTCAGCCACGCCGATCGCCATCGCCAGTGAGGTACTTTTTACAATATTCATGTATTGACCCAACAGCGGAGGAAAAGCGATCTTCAAAGCCTGAGGCAACACCACATAACGCATCGACTGCCAGCCGCTCAACCCAAGCGCCAAAGCGGCATACTTCTGCCCGGTTTTTACCCCTTGAATACCGGCGCGAATCTCTTCAGCAATAAATGCCGAAAAATACACGGTAAGTCCAAAAACAGCCGAGATAAATTCGAAAGATGGCCACGCCAAAGTGACGTCAAACAGCGTAACTTCATGCGAGGTGTTTAACCAAGGAATTACCCCTTCAGGCAATAGCTTACCAACGCCGAAATACCAAAAGAACAGCTGCACCAGCAGCGGCGTATTACGAAACAGAGAACAATAGGCAATCACCGGTAAACGCAATACCGCCAACTTACTGTCTCTGGCTCCGGCAACCACCATGCCCAGCAGCGTCGCAGCCACAATTGAAACCGCAGACAGCCCCAGAGTGAGCAAAAAACCATCCCATAACCAGCCGAGATATCGGGGTTCTAATAATAATTCTGTTAATTTTTGTTTGAGCATTCTAGCCAGCTTAAATTTTAATTTTTATAAAACCGTTAATGACCATAACAACCAACAAATAGCGAAGATCTCCAGCCCTTGACCTTCCAAAGGAGCACTTGAATTCAGCCGACGCTTCCAATAAGGCAGCACGAGCCGCATGGATGCGGCGAGAAGCATAGCGACGTCGGGAACGGCTCTATGCTGGTGCGTTAAGCCTTATTGGAAGTGGCGGGAAGTCGCCTAAGCGACCTGAATTCCCGTGCGGAAGGCGCCGGGTGCAGGGGCATTCGCCCTAATGCCCCTGCTCGGCCGTGCACTAATGCTGAGACAAACACGACACTTTTCATGGCCGAAACTTTCCCCTGAAACTAAACCGGAGTACATCCAAAAATGTACCCCGGTTTTTATTACAAAATACTTTATTAATCCAATACCAATTTAACCTTTGGCTGGGTCTGGCTCCACGGCCCCAAACTTAAACTCACCCCGCGGCATTGCCGATTTAGTCGCTGGCCCAAACCAGCGATCGTAAATCTTCACTGCCTGACCATCTTTTTCCAAATCCAGCAGAACCTTATTCACCGCGTCAACCAAGCGGGTTTCACCTTTGGTGATACCCACGCCCTGATACTCTTTAGTAATACTGAACGGCGATATTTCAAAATCGGCTTTTACCGCATCAGGCAGGTTAGCCAACAGGCCGACCAATTTGGCATCATCTTGAGTAATCGCCTGCACATTACCGTTACGTAGAGCGGTGAAGGCGACCGGGGTATCATCATAGGAAATCACTTTTGCCGTTGGATAATTGTCCCGCAGAGTAATTTCCTGAACCGTGCCTTTATCGGCACCAATACGCAGCTTAGCAATATCATCTGGCTGTTTCAGCACGCCTTTACGGGCAATAAACTTTTGACCGGTAGCAAAGTAGGGCACGCTGAAGTCGACTTCTTTGGCGCGCTGTGGGGTAATGGTGAAGTTAGCGGCAATCAAATCAACTTTCTTAGAGGAAAGTAGAGGAATGCGGTTAGCAGGATTAGTCGCTCGCAGTTCAACCTTCACCCCCAACGCTTTACCTATAGCATTAGCAATATCAACATCATAACCGACGATTTTCTTGGTTTGCGGATCGACATAACCAAATGGCGGATTACTGTCGAACACGGCAATATTCACGACACCCGCTTTTTTAATATCATCCAGCTGATCGGCGTGGGCAACAGAAGCCATACCTGCGATACCAGCCAGTAAAGTAAATGAAAGTACGCTCTGTTTTAATGTGAGTTTCATCGCCGCCATCCTGAATTATTGTTATTAAATTAGTGTTTAATAGCAGCTAGTTAAGACCAGTTAAAAAACAAAGTGAAATAATATAAACCGCTGTTATATTCCATTTAGTTATATAGGATTTAAATATGCGATCATATTCCGTTGATTTATCACACTGCATCATGATTTATCCGCTATCAGCTAACCCACATTTATCCACACAAAAAATACAACATTTAACTAACATTACTCACCTCATAAATTAACGCTTGTTGAACTCAACTTTTTAAATGATAATTATTATCAAACAAGATTAGTTATCATTTGCTAAGTGGATATCATGAATACACCAATACCCGACAAGCAACCAGAACCCTACAAACAGGCTGATACTGTTTCTTCCCTACCACTGATTAACAGTCAGCAACTATTAGGGAAATCAGGCATCCTACTGATTCAGCATCAGGGGCAGCAATATCAATTACGCATTACCAAAACCGGTAAATTAATTTTAACCAAGTAATTTTTTAACCATTTAGCCAGCCACCCAGACTCCTTCTAGCAGTCAAGGCAGCCAGCAACTTTCACCCATAACATTTATGGAGAGTTGCAGTATGCTTCGCCTTTCATCTTTAACTATCGCTCTGGCCTACGCTCTGCCTTTACTGGCAAATGCAGAAGCCGAAACACCACCCATCACCAACGAAGTGATGACCGTAACCGCCACCGGTAACGATCGTAATGCTTTTGAAGCCCCCATGATGGTGACCGTGGTCGATGCCAATGCGCCAGAAAATCTGGCGGCTAATAGTGCCGCTGATCTTATCCGCTCGATTCCAGGTATTACCATTACCGGTACCTCCCGCAGTAATGGGCAAGATATCAATATGCGCGGCTATGATAAACGCGGCGTATTAATGCTGGTAGACGGTGTCAGACAGGGAACGGATACCGGTCACCTAAACGGAATTTTCCTCGATCCTGCCTTAATTAAGCGAGTTGAAGTGGTACGAGGCCCCTCGGCGCAGCTTTATGGCAGTGGTGCGTTAGGCGGGGTGGTTTCATTTGAAACCGTCGATGCCAAAGACCTGCTGCGTCATGGTGAAGCGGGCGGCGTCAGGCTGTTTACTTCCGGTGCTACCTTCGATCATAGCCAAGCCATGGGTCTCACCACCTTTGGCCGTACCGATAATTTAGATGGCTTGTTCTCGGCAAACTTCCGCGATAAGGGCAATCTACGCTTAAGTAATGGTGAAACGGCACCAAATGATGAACAAATCGGCTCTTTTTTAGCCAAAGGAAAATGGTCTATTAGTGATGCTCAGTCGCTAATGGCTAATCTACGCTATTACAACAACGACGCCAGAGAACCCAAAAATCCGCAAAGCCTTAAGCCAGGCAACACCAAAACCGATGTGATGACCAATCGCAGCACAGAAAGTAAAGACGCCCAGTTAGTGTATAACCTGAATCCAGAGGGGATGGACTGGTTAAATGCCACTACGCAAGTTTATTACTCTGAAACCAATATTGATTCAACGCCACAGGGCTACCAGCGCGAAAAAAGGAAACAGAAAACCGAAGGTATCAAAGTTGATAACCGTTCACGTCTGTTGCAAAACAGCATCATTCCCAGCCAACTAACCTATGGCGCAGAAACCTATAAACAAAAACAGGTTCCAAACGGCGCGACCACCAGCTTCCCTGATGCAGAGATTCATTTTGCTTCCGGCTGGCTACAGGATGAAATGACCCTGCGCGATCTGCCGATTTCACTGATCGGCGCGATTCGCTATGACAACTATAAAGCGGAAAGCAGCGGCTACGATAATATCAATGCCAACCAATGGTCACCAAAAGTGGCGCTATCCGTCTTTCCGACCGAATGGCTAAGCCTGTTTGCTTCCTATGCGGAAGCCTTCCGCGCTCCAACGATGGGCGAAATGTACAACGACTCCCTGCATTTCAGCATGGGGCCGAAAATGAATAACTACTGGAAACCCAACCCGAATTTAAAACCGGAAACCAATGCTACTCAGGAGGTGGGATTTGGTCTGCGCTTTGATAATGTACTGCTGGCGGATGATGATCTGAAGTTTAAAGCCAGCTATTTCGGTACCAAAGCCGATGACTACATTTCAACCGCGGTAAATATGAAAGCGGGCTATCGCCCCGGTGTTGGCGTGATTTGTTCCCCTTGTGAAACCACCTCAGTGAATATTCCACACGCCAAAATTTGGGGTTGGGATGTGATGATGGACTATCAGAATACCTATTTCGATCTCAACATGGCCTACAACCGCACCAGCGGTAAAAACCAAGATACTGGCGAGTGGTTATCTACCGTTAACCCGGATACGGTATCAACCCGTCTGAATGTACCGCTGGCCAATACTAAAGCCTCCGTTGGCTGGATGGGCATATTCGCCAACAGCATCAATGACACGCCCACCCCACAAAGCGGCTACGCCACCCATGATTTCTATATCAGCTATAAACCGGAGATTCTCAAAGACAAGCTAACCACCAGCGTGGTGATCGCCAATGCTTTTGATAAAGAGTACTACGCACCAAACGGCGTATTACAGGATGGCCGCAATGTGAAACTGTTTGCCAGTTACCAGTTTTAATCAATCTCCCGCTGTTTGAATAACAGCGGGTTTATTTACATGGGAATTCAATCATGACAACTTCTTTATATCAGGCTTATTTACAGGCTAAACAACAGCATCCGGAAAAGTACGCCAGAGATTTAGCCAAGCTACTGACAATCAGTGAAGCTGAACTCATTCATGTGCGCGTAGGCCATGATGCCACGCGACTAACTAACGATATCCGCGGCCTGCTAGCGGCGCTGGAAAGCGTCGGTGAAACCAAATCCATCACCCGCAATGAATACGCGGTACATGAGCAGGTTGGTCGCTACACCAATCAACACTTAAGCGGCCATGCCGGACTGGTTCTCAACCCTTATGCTTTGGATCTACGTCTGTTCCTGAATCAGTGGCAGTCTGCCTTCTGTCTCACGGAAGAGGGTAAGCGCGGTACCCGCCACAGCATTCAATTTTTCGATGGCTATGGTGATGCGTTGCATAAGGTCTATACCACCGAAAATACCGATATGGGTGCTTGGCAAAAAGTCATTGAGGCCTTTATTCAGCAGGATAACCCCGAACTGGCGATAACCCCACCGGAACCCGCCGCCGATAAAGAGCTGAAAGTGGATAGCCAGACGATTGATAGCGAATGGCGCGCCATGACCGACGTTCATCAGTTCTTTCATCTGTTGCAGAAACACGGCATTACTCGTCAACAGGCTTTTCAGGCTGTTGATGGCGATCTGGCCCAGCGTGTTGATAATCAAGCGCTGCGGCAAATTCTACAAATGGCGAAAAACGATGCCAACGACATTATGGTATTTATCGGGAATCGCGGCTGCGTGCAAATATTTACCGGTAAAATCGAGCGGGTCACGCCTCATGAAGAATGGATTAACATCTTTAATAAACAGTTTGTTATGCATTTAATTGAGCGGGATATTGTTGAAAGCTGGGTGACCCGTAAGCCAACCAAAGATGGTTTTGTTACCAGCCTCGAGCTGTTTGCCGCAGATGGCACCCAAATTGCTCAACTGTATGGTCAACGTCAGGAAGGCCAACCGGAACAGCAAAAATGGCGCGATCAAATTGAAACCATTCTTCAACAGCAAATGGTATTCGCATGAAATCACACTTCTATCGAGGGCTAATCGCCCTCTTTTCGCTGCTTTCTCTCTCTGCTCAGGCTAACAATCAACGTATTGTGAGCATCGGCGGTGATGTGACCGAAATCGTGTATGCGCTGGGTGCCGAATCACAGCTGGTGGGGCGCGATGCCACCAGTACTTATCCACCGCAAGCCCAATCGTTACCGGATATTGGTTATATGCGCCAGCTTAATGCGGAGGGGATTCTGTCACTAAAACCCACGTTGGTGCTGGCCAGCGATCAGTCACTGCCCGCACTAGCATTGGAGCAGGTGAAAAACAGTGGGGTAAAGGTTATCAGTATTCCGGGTGCGCCAACCCTTGATAATGTCACCCATAAAATCAGCGCGGTCGCCGAAGCTTTGGGTCGACAGCAGCAGGGTGAGAAACTGATTACTGACTACCAGCAGCAGTTGGCATCACTGGATAAAAGCAAGCTCACCACCAAGGTGCTGTTTGTCATGAACTACAGTGGAGCAACCCCAATGGCCGCCGGGCAACATACCGCTGCCGATGCCATTATCACTATCGCCGGTGGCTCCAATGCTATGCAGGGGTTTAAAAAATATCGGCCGCTGTCTCAGGAAGGCATTATCGCCGCTGCACCGGATTTATTGCTGATAACCACCGCGGGCTATGCCTCATTGGGTGGGGAAGAGAAAATCTGGCAGCTACCCGGCCTCAATCAAACACCGGCAGGGAAAAACAAGCGCTTGCTGGTGGTGGATGACTTGGCACTATTAGGTTTCAGCCTGAAAACGCCGTCAGCCATTGCCGAGCTGCATAAAGCTATGGAACATCCCTGATGAACCCGCGTATTTCACCACGTTATTGGCTGGCGGCAATGTTGGTACTGTTAATCGTACTGACCCTGTGCGCGGCCAATATTGGGCCGGTGAAACTGTCATTTTATAGGCTGATAAGCCAATCCCTTGAGGCAGGGCACTGGAATATCTGGCTGAATATCAGACTTCCCAGAGTCTTGCTGGCGGTGCTGATTGGCGCCGCTCTGGCTGTTTCCGGCGCCATTATGCAAGGGCTGTTTCGTAATCCATTAGCTGACCCCGGATTACTGGGCATCAGCACCGGAGCAGCGCTGTGCGTCGCGGTGGCTATTCTATTCCCACTCCCGTTACCGGGTATTCTGGTGCTTTATGGACATACCGTCGCCGCTTTTGTTGGCAGCATTGCAGTTTGTGTGTTGCTGTATGCGTTAAGCCGAACCGGCCACGGTAATCTGACCCGTTTATTACTGGCCGGAATTGCCTTAAACGCGCTGGCAGGTGCGGCGATTGGTGTACTGAGCTATATCAGCGACGATCAGCAGCTCAGGCAGTTTTCTCTGTGGAGTATGGGAAGTCTGGGTCGCGCTCAATGGTCAACGCTGGCAATTGCCAGTTCGCTGATTATTCCAGCGATAGTCATTAGCCTTCGTCTGTCTCGCCTGTTGAACTTATTGCAGTTGGGGGATGAAGAAGCCCATTATCTGGGCGTAAACGTCGAATCAGTAAAACAGCGCTTATTACTGCTTAGCGCCCTGTTGATTGCTACCTGCGTTGCCATGAGCGGCGCTATCGGTTTTATTGGTCTGGTTATCCCTCATCTGATTCGCCTTCAACTTGGCGTCGATCATCGCTGGCTACTGCCCGGTTCGGTACTAGGCGGTGCCTGTCTGTTGCTAATTGCCGATACGCTGGCCAGAACCCTGGCTTCACCGGCAGAAATTCCGGTAGGGCTGATCACCAGTCTATTAGGCGGCCCCTATTTTTTATGGTTAATCTTGCGGCGGAGAGAAATCAATAATGCTTAACGCGATGGATTTGAGCTACGGTCAGGGAAATAAACCAATTATCAATCATGTTTCCCTGACGCTAAAACCCGGTGAACTGATGACAATAATCGGCCCCAACGGCGCGGGTAAGTCCACATTATTACGCATTCTGACCGGCTATCTACGGCCTGACAGCGGTGATTGCCTGCTGCAAAACCGCAGCCTGAGCCAGTGGAAACATCAGGAACTGGCTAAAGTTCGTGGCGTGATGAACCAGCATAGCGGATTATCTTTTCCGTTCAGCGTGCAGGAGGTGATCGCAATGGGCAGAGCCCCTTATCACGGTCATAAACAGCTCAATCAGCAGGCAATTAGCCATGCCGTAGATATCACTGAATGCGGCGCGTTATTACAGTGCAGCTACAATCAACTATCCGGCGGAGAAAAACAGCGGGTTCAACTCGCCCGTTTACTGTGTCAACTATGGCAACCTTCACCGACAGAACGCCTGCTGTTTCTGGATGAACCCACATCAGCGCTGGATCTCTATCACCAGCAGCAAACGCTACGCCTGCTTAAACAGATGACCCGTCAGGCACCATTTTCCGTGTGTACCGTGCTGCATGATTTAAATCTGGCAGCGCTGTATTCCGATCGCATTCTGATGTTACATCAAGGCTCACTGGTGGCCTGTGGTACACCGGCAGAAGTCCTGAATAATGAACTGCTCACCCGCTGGTATCAGGCGGACTTATGCGTTTGCCATCATCCGGAAGATGGTGGGGTACCGCAGGTTTGTTTGCGGAGGTGAGGTTGTTGGAGTGGTGTTGGATAGATTTAGCGGTTAAAGCAGGGACTTGCTTCATAGGGCCAGCATCTGGATGATATGTATAGTGGGCTGACCAAACAATTTCACCCAGTGCATCATAACGATACTGATAGCGAGGCTCCCGCTCACCAATATCGTAAAAATCACTCAGGCACTCATTTTCATCCCAGTCCAACCGATCACTGCGTGCTTCGCTCTCTCTGGCCACCAGCTGTCCTGCCTGATTTAACCGGTAACGCACCCCATCATTAAACGTCAGCTCCCTTTCACCGTCTACGCTGGTACTTTCCACAAATCGGTCACCGCTGGCGCTATACACATAGCGCTGGATTTTCCCCATCGGGTTACTGTGTTCTGTTATCTGACCCAAAACATCATAGTGATAATTATCAGTACCTGACCGACTATCATTACGCATCACCAGATTTCCGGCGCTGTCATAAT
>NZ_FOLW01000015.1:0-56873 GCF_900112475.1 Pragia fontium DSM 5563 = ATCC 49100
GCATGTCACGAAGTGACACCCGAAGGGCGAGTATCAGGATGATACGAGTGAATCCTCTCTCGCCGACCAATTTCAAGAAAACCTGCTTTAATAGCAGGTTTTTTTACGTCTGTTGTTTCTGTTGGTAAAGGGCCATCAGTAACTCAAAGCGTGACTCTGACAAGAACATAGATTTAATAGCATTAAAAAAGCCCGCCATTTAAGCGAGCTTTGTTATTGAGAGTAACACTAAGCAACTTTACTCAATATTCTGAATCTGCTCACGCATTTGCTCAATCAGCACCTTCAGCTCAATGGCTGATGTCGTCACTTCCGAGTTAATTGACTTAGAAGCCAATGTGTTCGACTCGCGATTGAATTCCTGCATCATAAAGTCCAGACGGCGGCCAACGGCTTCCGGTTTTTTCAGGATGACGTAGGTTTCTTTTACATGGGCTTCCAGACGGTCCAGCTCTTCAGCAACATCGACACGTTGGGCAAGCATCACCAGCTCTTGTTCCAGACGGTTGTTATCCAACTGGACTTGGGCTTCTTCTAGCTTGCTGAGCAGGCGCTCGCGTTGCCAGACCAGAACTTCTGGCATATGGGCGCGAACCTTTTGTACTTCAGTGCTGACGCCAGCCAGGCGCTGTTCAATCAGTGCTTTTAATGCTGCACCTTCGCGTTCGCGAGCGTCGATAAAGTCGGTTAAGGCAATTTCCAGAGAGGCCATCAATTCACTGCTGATGGCGTCTAAATCCTGGCTCTTGGCTGACATTACGCCAGGCCAGCGCAGGATATCGACCGGATCGATTTCCCCTTCATCACTTTGCATTTTGACCCAGTTAGCTGCCTGAACCAGCTGCGCAGCTAATTCTTTATTCAGCATGAGTTCAGTTTGGGCTGAAGGATCGGGATCAAAACGCAGGTTGCATTCGATTTTTCCGCGGGTCAGACGGGTACGTAAACGTTCGCGAATCACGGGCTCGAGGCTACGAAATTGCTCCGGAAGGCGGATATAAGTTTCCAGATAACGCTGGTTTACGGAACGGAGTTCCCAAGTTGCGCTACCCCATTCGCCTTTGGTTTCGTGGCGAGCATAAGCGGTCATACTGCGGATCATAATCAGGTACCCGTTGATAAAATAAAAATAGATTATACCTATCGGAGGGCTAATCCACCAAGGCGTCAGCGCGCTTTATATCGATTAATCGTTACTTATTGCGGATCAATCTCTCATTATTTTGACAATCATATCGTTAGCGAGTGCTTAGAGGGAGGATGTTTTGTTTTCAGTGAGGGATAAAAAAGAACTGCACCCCAATATTATATTGGAATGCAGTTTTATTAGCATACTTTAGAATTAGTAGCTGGATTTATCTTGGCTGTCAGCGCCAACAATAAATACGCCAGAGCTGGTGCCGATACGGGTCGCGCCAACTTCAATCATGGCTTTTGCTGTTTCTCTGTCACGCACGCCACCGGAAGACTTAACGCCCATTACTGACCCAACGCT
This sequence comes from Pragia fontium DSM 5563 = ATCC 49100, assembly GCF_900112475.1. Lineage (GTDB taxonomy): Bacteria > Pseudomonadota > Gammaproteobacteria > Enterobacterales > Enterobacteriaceae > Pragia > Pragia fontium. The sequence continues at coordinate 1,496 of NZ_FOLW01000015.1, forward strand.
TTCACGCATTAGTTTGGTTGCATGTACAGAAGCGCCAGATTTGCTGAAGCCTGTAGAGGTTTTCACAAAGGCAGTACCGATTTCTTTACACATGTGGCAAACCTGAACGATTTCTTCATCAGTCAGCAGGCAAGTTTCCAGAATCACTTTCAGTGGAACGTTACCACAAGCGTTTTGTACCATCTGGATATCATGTTTTACTTCGTCAAACTTGCCGCTTTTCAGCCAGCCGACGTTGATAACCATATCGATCTCTTGAGCGCCAGCTTCGATTGCAGCCTGTGCTTCAAATACTTTAGATGAAGTTAAACCAGCGCCTAATGGGAAGCCAATCACAGAACAAACTGTAACATTCGTGTCTTTCAGACATTTCGCTGCTAGTGGAACATAACCTGAGTTTACGCAAACGGCATAAAAATGATGGGTTATGGCCTCTTCGCACAGCTTGGTGATTTGTGCTTCGGTAGCGTCCATATTTAATAATGTATGGTCAATATAGTTTGCGTAATCAATTTGTTGCTGATTCATATATACCCTCTGAGATTTAAGTAGCTTAACGATTGTGTCGCGATAAAACTTTAACAATTGTCATCAATGTTATAATTTTAACATTAAAAAGCAAGTGTAACTTTGCAAAATAACCTAATTAATCCATTTCCCGGGTTTTATGCCGTGTGAGCCATGTTATAATTTTAACATTAAAAAGCAAGGGTAATTTTACAAGATAATCTAATTAATCCATTTGGCGGGTTTTAAGTTGCGTGACTGGTGTCACACAAATAACATAGATTGGTTTTTGATGTTAACATTCTAACATTGTTAATGGTATAACAATGAGAACACCCTGAATGTTAGTAAAATCACATCGGGACCAATGTTCAGTACATTTTATGGTATGAACGGAAAGAAAAATATAATTCAAAGGGTTTGGAGAGAGGCATGAAATACATTATAGGCGTGCTTAGTATCATTATCATATGTGGCCTTGCCGCTCTGGTTAGTAAGAAACGTAAAGAGATTCGTTTACGTCCGATCTTTGTTATGTTGGCTACCCAATTTATTATGGCCATGCTGTTGCTGAAAACTAACGTCGGCAACACCATTATCATGACCTTTGCGAAAGGATTTGGTTATCTGCTTTCTTATGCTCAGGAAGGGGTTAACTTTGCTTTCGGTAATCTGGTTAATCAAGGCGAGATGTCTTTCTTCGTTTCCGTTTTGCTGCCTATCGTCTTTATCTCAGCGTTAATCGGTATATTGCAACATTGGCATATTCTCGGCTTTATCGTGAAATATATCGGCCTGGGACTCAGCAAAATTAACGGTATGGGTAAGCTCGAATCCTATAACGCTGTGGCTTCAGCTATTTTGGGTCAGTCAGAAGTCTTTATCTCTATTAAAAAGCAGCTCGGTCTGCTGCCCGAACATCGACTGTACACCCTGTGTACTTCGGCGATGTCGACCATTTCGATGGCCATCGTCGGGGCTTACATGCAACTGCTCGACCCGCGTTATGTGGTAACGGCAATGGTATTGAACCTGCTGGGCGGATTTATTATCGCCTCTATTATCAATCCATATCAGGTGCAGCCGGAAGAAGATATTCTGACCATTCAGGAAGAACGCCAAAGCTTTTTTGAAATGCTCAGTGAATACATTCTGGACGGATTTAAAGTTGCAGTCATTGTTGCTGCGATGCTGATTGGCTTTATTGCCTTGATCACTATGGCGAACTCAATTTTTACTGCGGTTCTTGGTATCTCATTTCAAGAGATTCTTGGCTATATCTTTGCTCCTTTAGCTTTTCTGGTGGGTATTCCATGGGAAGAAGCGGTGCAAGCGGGTGGAATCATGGCCACTAAAATTGTCAGTAACGAATTTGTTGCCATGCATCTTCTGATGAACAGTGAGTTCAAGTTTTCTGAGCACTCTATTGCGGTTATTTCAGTCTTTTTAGTCTCTTTCGCTAACTTCTCTTCTATCGGCATTATTGTTGGCGCAATTAAAGCGCTGGATAGTCGTCAGGGAAATACAGCCGCGAGATTTGGTCTGAAACTGCTATACGGTGCATCGTTGGTGAGTTTTTTAAGTGCGACCGTGGTGGGACTACTGTACTAATTCACGGTAATAAATTGATATTAATAAGATAATTCACACTATTTAACCAAACTGATTTTGATCAGAACTGGAGGAAACTATGTTATTACGACCTTCCTTACCTCTCTCGTTTTTAGCGGTGCTGATTGCTGGCACCGTTAACGCCGCCACTGTTGACTTGCGCATCATGGAAACCACCGATGTGCACGGTAACATGATGGATTATGACTACTATAAAGACAAAATGACCGATAAATACGGTTTGGTCAGAACGGCGAAATTGATTGAACAAGCCCGTAAAGAAGCGACCAACAGTGTACTGGTTGATAATGGCGATCTGATTCAGGGCAGCCCAATGGCAGATTATGCAGCTGCCAGTGGTCTGAAGAAAGGCGAAATTCACCCGGTTTATAAGGTGATGAATAACCTTGACTATACCGTAGGTAGTTTAGGTAACCATGAGTTTAACTATGGATTGGATTATCTGAAGCGCGCATTAAGCGGCGCTCGCTTCCCTTATATCAACGCCAACATTTTTGATGCTGAAACCGGTAAGCCGTATTTTAAACAGTATCTGATCGTTGATACGCCGGTAAAAGACCGTGATGGCAAAGAGCATACGGTACGCGTTGGTTATATCGGTTTTGTTCCTCCACAGGTTACCTTGTGGGATAAATCCAACCTGAACGGTAAAGTCGTTACTAAAGATATTACTGAAACAGCAAAACAGTTAGTGCCTGAAATGCGTAAGCAAGGGGCTGATGTGGTAGTGGCTATTGCCCACTCTGGTTTATCAACCGACCCTTATAAAGTATTGGCAGAAAACTCTGTTTATTACCTCAGTGAAGTTGAAGGGATTGATGCTATCGCGTTTGGTCACGCTCACGGTATTTTCCCAGGTAAAGATTTTGCTGACGTTAAAGGCGCAGATATTGAAAAGGGAACCTTAAACGGTATTCCAGCCGTCATGCCAGGTCACTGGGGCGATCATCTGGGTGTGATCGATTTGGTGCTTGAAGGTGAAACCAATAAGTGGAAGATCACTTCTGGTACTGCGAAGGCGCGTCCGGTATTTGATAAAGAAGGCAAGCAGGTTATTAAGGCTGAAGATAAGCTGGTAGATATTATTAAGCATGATCATCAGGCAACACGTGACTTTGTTAATAAGCCAATCGGTAAAATTGACACCAATGTGAATAGCTATCTGGCATTGGTTCAAGACGATCCATTGATTCAGATCGTACGCGATGCGCAAAAAGCTTACGTTGAACATTATATTCAGGGCGATCCAGACCTGGATGGCTATAAAGTGATTTCTGCCGCTGCACCGTTTAAAGCCGGTGGACGTAAGAACGATCCAGCTGCCTTCGTTAATATTAATAAAGGTGAGTTAACCTTCCGTAATGCTGCGGATATTTACCAGTATTCCAATACTCTGGCCGCGGTGAAAATCACCGGTCAGGATGTGCGTGAATGGCTGGAGTGTTCTGCCGGCATGTATAACCAGATTGATGTGAATAGCGCTAAACCACAGCACTTATTCAACTGGGACGGTTTCAGAACCTATAATTTTGATATGTTTGATGGCGTTAGCTATCAGATCGATGTGACTAAACCAGCGCGTTATGACCGTGACTGTAATTTGGTTAACCCGAATTCACATCGTATTACTAACCTGACCTATGAAGGTAAGCCGCTTGATGCTAAGCAGAAATTCCTGGCGGCGGTAAATAATTATCGTGCATATAGTGGTACATTCTCGGGTACCGGAGAGAAGAATGTTGCCTTCTCAGCGCCAGATGAAGTTCGCTCAGTGGTTGCCAACTATATTAGCAGCGAGACTAAGAAACACGGTGTACTGACGCCAGCGACTAAATATGGTTGGAGTATTGCGCCTATTGCTGCTCCACAACAGCTGGATATCCGTGTCGAAACTTCACCAAGTGAAACTGCGGCGGCCTTTATTAAAGACCATGCTCAGTATCCAATGACTTTTGTTGGTCATGATGATATTGGTTTCGCGGTTTATAAGATTGATTTGCAAAAGAAATAAAAGAGGTAGCTATGTTAACTCCATTCAAGCGTATACATGTCGTTGTGATTGACTCCGTAGGTATTGGAGCAGCACCGGACGCTGCGCAATTTGGTGACGTGGGTGCTGATACGCTTGGCCATATTGCCGAGTCGGTCAGCCAATTGAATGTTCCCAATATGGCAGGACTGGGGCTGGCGAATATCCGGCCCTTGAAGGGAGTTTCCAAAGCGGAACAGCCGTCCGGTTATTACGGTAAAATGCAGGAAATTTCTGCTAGCAAGGATACATTGACCGGTCATTGGGAAATGATGGGGATCTATGTTGATCAGCCATTTAGCGTGTTCCCGGATGGCTTTCCAGCCGAACTGATTGAGAAAATCGAAGCTTTTTCCGGTCGTAAAGTGATCGGTAATAAACCTGCCAGCGGCACTGATGTTCTTGATGAGCTGGGTGAACAGCAGCTGGCCAGTGGTGATTTGATTGTATACACCTCTGCGGATTCTGTTTTGCAAATCGCTGCCAATGAAGCAGTGATTCCGCTGGAAGAGCTATATCGTATTTGTGAATACTGCCGTGAAATTACACGTGATGAGCCATATCGTATTGGGCGGATAATTGCCCGTCCTTACGTTGGGGATTGCCGTGAAAACTTTACCCGTACCACCAATCGTCATGACTATGCGCTGAAGCCGTTTACGCCAACCGTATTGGATGCGCTGAAATCTGCCGGCAACGATGTAGTTGCATTGGGGAAAATCAGCGACATTTTTGACGGCGAAGGTATCACCCGCAGCATTCGTACCAGCGGCAATATGGACGGTATGGATAAGTTTATTAGCCTGCTAAGCGAACCTTTTCATGGCATCAGTTTCCTGAATCTGGTCGATTTTGATGCGCTATACGGCCATCGTCGTGACGTTCAGGGTTATGCCCAGGCGTTGGAAGAGTTTGATGCTCGTTTACCGGCGGTATTTGCTGGTATGGGGCAGGACGATCTGCTGATTATTACTGCCGATCATGGTAACGATCCGACGGCAGAAGGTACCGATCATACTAGAGAGTTTGTTCCGCTACTGGCCTATTCAAAACGCTTTAAGCAAGGTGGCGATCTGGCGATTCGTCAGGCATTTGCCGATTTGGGCGCCACCATTGCAGAGAATTTTGGACTGGAAAAACCGAATTACGGTGACAGCTTTCTGAACAAATTAATTTAATTAACTTTTAGGCAATTAAGTCTAAAAGTTCCAGAATGATAAGAGGATTTGCATAATGAGAATGGTTGATCTAATTGCGAAAAAGCGCGATGGGAAGGAATTAACCACTGAAGAAATTAATTTCTTCATCAATGGTTATACTGATAGCTCCATTCCTGATTATCAGGCTAGCGCGTTAGCAATGGCTATTTACTTTCAGGATATGAATGACCGTGAACGTGCCGATCTGACGATGGCAATGGTTAACTCTGGTGAAGTGATTGACCTGTCTGAGATTGATGGCGTTAAAGTGGACAAACACTCTACCGGTGGCGTTGGTGATACCACAACTTTAGTTCTGGCTCCATTGGTCGCTGCTTTAGATATTCCTGTGGCGAAAATGTCTGGTCGTGGTTTAGGCCATACCGGCGGAACCATCGATAAGCTGGAAGCGGTAGAAGGTTTCCACGTTGAAATCACCAAAGAGCAGTTTATTGATCTAGTGAACCGCAACAAAGTTGCTGTTATTGGTCAAACCGGCAACTTAACGCCTGCAGATAAAAAGTTATACGCGCTGCGTGATGTTACCGGAACGGTGAACTCTATTCCGTTAATCGCTGGCTCTATCATGAGTAAGAAAATTGCCGCAGGTGCTGATGCCATCGTTCTGGATGTTAAAACCGGTGCTGGCGCGTTTATGAAAACCAATGAAGATGCTATCGAGCTAGCGAAAGCGATGGTACGTATCGGTAATAACGTTGGTCGTAAAACCATGGCGGTTATTTCAGATATGTCCCAACCGCTAGGTTATGCAATTGGTAACTCTCTGGAAGTTCAAGAAGCGATTGATACTCTGCGCGGTCAGGGCCCGGAAGATTTAACTGAGTTAGTTATGGCTCTAGGCTGTCAGATGGTCGTTTTAGCGGGTAAAGCAGATACGCTGGAAGGCGCACGCGTTTTACTAGAAGAAGTGATTGCTAACGGTAAGGCTTTAGAGAAATTCCGTACCTTCCTGGAAAGTCAGGGTGGTAATGGTGCTGTAATTGACGATCCTAATGCACTGCCTCAGGCCGCTCATTTGATTGAAGTTCCAGCTAAAACCAGTGGTGTAGTTTCAAATATCGTCGCTGATGAATTAGGTGTTGCTGCCATGCTGTTAGGTGCAGGACGAGCAACCAAAGAAGATACTATCGATTTATCCGTTGGTTTAATGCTGCGCAAGAAAGTGGGCGACAAAGTTGAAGCTGGCGAGTCGTTGGTAACGGTTTATGCAAACCGTCCGGATGTAGCTGCTGTTATTGATAAAATTTATAATAACATCACTATTTCCGATCGTGCTGAAGTGCCAACATTAATTCACACAATTATTACTGAATAAATTTAAGTTATTCATACCTTATGTCGATATTAATATATAGACATAAGGTATTTTCATCAGCCATCAATGAATATTAATTAAGGAATATATACCTGACTAATTATTAAAAATTAAATTTACGCTTTATAGCATCATTAAATAATAAAAACTTTCCATCAAATAATTACCAAAATTTGGCGTATTTGTTCGCCTATTTTTTGGGCATGAACAGGGATTGCATTAATGAGAATAAATACCTTACATAAGCTTTCTGTTGCTTTATTGACTAGCGCATTGCTGCCTTTATCCGCTTATGCTGAGTCGCAGAAAAATGATACAACGCCTGAGTTTTTAGCCGATTTTGTCAACAATAGTCAGCTGGATTTTTCACTGCGTAACGTATTTAAAAATTTAAATACTTCTGACTACGGTGAGCGTTCTGTACAAACCGCATGGGGTCAGGGATTCACCCTTGACTATCGTTCGGGTTATTTAGCCGATATGATCGGTGTTGATGCTTCTTATTACAGTGTGTTAAAGCTGGCGAACAGTGATGAGTTCTATGGCCGTAGCGTACTTTATAACGATAATGGTGAAGCGAAAGGCTTTAACAAGATGGGACAGATCTACGGTAAGTTCCGTCTGGGCGATGATGATACTTACTTCCATTTGTACAGCGGTTGGAAAGAACTGCGTAAATGGGGTGCGTTGAATATTTCTACTCGTGCTATTCCTAGCTCCTATTTGGGCTGGAGTGCTGAAGCAGGTACTGGCCCATTGAGATTAAGAGGGGCTTATGTCACGCGTTATACCGATCGTGATTCACCTGAAAAAGTTCACTTCCGCAGTGCAGATAGGAAGCGTCAGATCAGTAATATTTCTACTGCCGATGTGAAATATCAGCTTCAGGATTATAGCGCGCTATATTTCTGGGGAGAAAGCCATGACTATATGCGTCGTCAGGGCCTTGAGCTGGAATGGAAACCGTCAACAATGGCGGGTAATAAGCTCCGTGTGACTTCATTATTCTATCTGAATCAGGGATTGGATAACTGGACTGAAATGTCCACTTCACATAAAACCTTTAATAAAAACGCTTATCACTATGCGCTAATGGCTCAGTGGCAAGCCGATCGTTGGAAGCATAAAGTGGGTGCTTCATATACGGTAGCGAAGTTGGATGATGGGCTGGGTCGTTTTGAGTGGCACTTAGCGAAAAACAGCCGGGGAACGTTTAACTCCATGGCGGATAGCTGGGGTAATGACTACGTTGGGCATAAAGAGAAAATGATTGCCTGGACGCCTGGCTATGCTGTTACGCCTGAAATTGAAGTGGGTGCAGTCACTAACTACGGCTGGGGCATGAAGTATAAAGGCGTTAGCATTGATCGCGGCGAAACCCTGCTTTATACCCGTTGGGCTCCAGTAGATGGTAAGTTGAAAAACCTGAGCGTTCAGCTTTCTGGTGGACCATCTTGGAACTTCCAAAGTAAGCGTAACAAGCCAATCTTGAATGAATCGCAAGATAAAGCGTTACTGGCGCAGAATCACTCTATTGAATTACAGATTGATTATAAGTTTAAGATTTTCTAATAATTATTGTTGAAATAAAAAAGGGCGGTTATGCCGCCCTTTGTCCAGTTGTAACAATAACAAGCCTCTATTGTTACGGCCGGAAAATTATTAGTCGCGTTATCATCAAGTTGAAGGGCGGAATAACCGCCCTTTTTTATGGCTTAATAAATCACACCGATATCGTGTTGATAACAGTAATCGAGATAACTCTTGTCTGGTTGCTGATCGGTGATGATTTTATCAAATTGATTGAGTGTGCCGAAACGTCCTGGCTTGGTTTTATCGAACTTATAGGCATCGGCGATAAGTATTTTCTGTTTTGAGGCTGACATGGCCTGCATTTTCATTCTGACTTCATCCAGAATAAAGCTGGTTACGCCATGTTCCAGGGACACACCTGCCGCAGAAATAAAAGCTTTATTGGGGCGGATAAAATCCAACTCATTATTTGCACCAACCGGTGTGAAAATATAGGAACTGGTTTTGAATTCACCACCGCATAAAATAACGGTGCAGTTGGGCTTATTCTTGAGTGATAGAAAGGTATTCAGAGAATAACACACCCCGGTAAACCTCAGTTCATCAGGAATGTTTTCAATAATAAACGGCAGAGTAGTACCGGAGTCAAAGAACACCGTGTCATTCTCTTCAATCTGTTGGGCTGCCAGTTTTCCGATATATCTTTTCTCATCAATATTTTTAGATTTCTGCTCGCTGAGAAAATAGTGATTAACGTTATTGTTTTTAGGATCGATAACAATATAGCCACCGAGCACGATAAGAGAATAGGGATTGTCATTTAAATCGCGGCGAATAGTCATTTCCGAAACGCCTAATGATTGTGCGGCATCGCGTAAATGAATTTTATCGCCTTCTTTTAATGTTTGAATTAGCTTTTGTAAGCGCTCTCCACGCGGGGTATCCATTGAATGATCCTGCATAAAAGTGAATTGATATAATGTTATTGAGCGCCATGAAAATTAAGCATAAGATGCATTCTTCCTGACAACTGGTTCATTATTATAATAATACTGCTTGATGTCCAGATAAGTCGGTAGCGATTTTGGCACACGGTTTAGCTGGTGATTATAGCTATTTTTTGAGCATCATCGGATTTTATTTTTCTAAAGAAAATATTATGCTGTTGAAGAAGCGTCGACCAGTGACCTGTAACAAACTATGGTTTATTACCCGTTTGAATTAGCTACTATTTTGGTTGATTCAGTAACAGATTCAATATTGACTCGCTGGTAAAACATTATTGCAGGTATTAATGTTTCAGGATATAAAAAGTACTATCTAATTAAAATATAAAGGAATAGTTATGAAAAAAATGTCGATTTTAGTCCTGGTGGTGTTGGCTATGGCAGGGTGTGCTTCCAAATATTCAATTATGACTAAATATCATAAACAGTGCGATGCTCAGAACCCTGAGGCGAATGCTTATGTTGGTTACGTTGACTGTATGAACGCATTATTAGCTGCGGACCATAAAGTGAGCCAAGGTAGTGGAGCTATCAATATTATGGCAACGGCTAATAAGTATAAGCAGCAGGTAATCGATGGAAAAATGACGGGTAAAGAGGCAAAACTTGCTTTCCAAAACCAATATAAAAGATTCATTTTTAATTTTGGTAATCCTGAATCCACCGAGTCTGTTGCCGCAGCTCCTGCAGTTAACTAATCGATATTTCTCTATTTTTATGGCCCACCCTGTGGTGGGCTTACTTTTATCGATAAGAATGTATTTATTCTTTGCCAGTCAGATAAAAGTCTCTTAGCTGCGGTAAAGTTTACTGTCCATGATAGGCATAGCGCTACGAAGTCAGTATAATGCGCGGTCACAGAAGCAGGGGGCGTTCCTCAATATTTTTAATAATTATATTGTGGAACACTTCCTGAGCCACCAATAAATACACCCGTGGAGATTATTGCATGCGTCCAGAAGGTCGAAGTGCTCAACAAGTACGCCCTATTACCTTTACTCGCCATTATACCAAACATGCGGAAGGTTCCGTTTTGGTAGAGTTTGGTGAAACTAAAGTGCTGTGTACGGCGACAATTGAAGAAGGTGTACCGCGTTTTCTGAAAGGGCAAGGTCAGGGATGGATCACTGCTGAATACGGCATGCTACCACGTTCAACCCATACTCGTAATCCACGTGAAGCGGCAAAAGGCAAGCAAGGGGGACGCACGCTGGAGATTCAGCGTCTGATCGCTCGTTCACTGCGTGCCGCGGTTGATCTAACCTTGTTAGGTGAGTTCACTATTACATTGGATTGTGATGTGTTACAGGCGGATGGTGGCACGCGTACCGCATCGATTAGCGGAGCCTGCGTAGCATTGGCTGACGCGCTAAACTCGTTGGTTGCCAAAGGTAAGTTGAAGAAGAACCCAATGAAATGTATGGTCGCTGCGGTATCCGTGGGCATTGTGGGTGGCGAGGCCCTTTGCGATTTGGAGTATGTGGAAGATTCTGCTGCTGAAACCGATATGAATGTGGTGATGACCGATGACGGTCGCATGATTGAAGTACAGGGTACGGCAGAAGGTGAGCCGTTTACTCATGAAGAGTTGTTAGAGTTATTGGCTCTGGCTCGTCAGGGAATAGATACCATTATTCAGGCTCAAATAGCCGTATTGGCACAGTAGTTGAAAAGCGACGGAAACGTCGCTTTTTTATGATTTAATTATTGTTATTCAGTTAAGGAGAGGCCGTTTATGAAACCCTATCAACGCCAGTTTATTGAGTTCGCACTGAATAAACAGGTATTAAAGTTTGGCGAATTCCACCTGAAATCCGGTCGAGTTAGTCCATACTTTTTTAATGCGGGTCTCTTTAATACTGGACGTGATTTGGCGTTGCTCGGGCGTTTTTATGCGGCAGCACTGGTAGATTCCGGTATAGCGTTTGATTTACTGTTTGGGCCAGCCTACAAAGGTATTCCGATTGCCACTACTACGGCGGTTGCTCTGTCTGAACATCATGATATTGATATTCCTTACTGTTTTAATCGTAAAGAAACCAAAGATCACGGTGAAGGCGGCAGTTTGGTGGGGAGCCCTCTGACCGGCCGCGTTATGCTGGTTGATGATGTGATTACTGCCGGTACTGCTATTCGTGAATCAATGGAAGTGATTCGTCAGCATGACGCAACATTGAGCGGAGTATTGATTTCTCTCGATCGTCAAGAGCGTGGCCGTGGTGAACTGTCAGCCATTCAGGAAGTAAAGCGTGATTACCAATGTGAGGTGATTACTATTGTTACGCTGGATGATTTAGTAGAGTATCTGACGGAGAAGCCAGAGATGGTGGAACAACTGGCGGCCATCCAAGCTTATCGTAGTGAGTTTGGCGTTTAATCGCCTGAAATAGGTTTAGATAAAGTACCATGCTGCCCTGAATGAAGGCAGCATGGCATGATGAAAAAGTCTTAAAGCAGAATGTCACACAGGGCAGGATCTTTGCGATCCAGATAATGAATTGACTGAATTCGCCGAATGGTACGGGATTTACCGCGGATCATGAGGGTTTCAGTTGTGGCCATATTCCCTTTGCGCTGAATACCATTCAACAGATCGCCTTTAGTGATACCGGTGGCTGAAAAAATAATATTATCGTTACGCGCCATATCGCCCAACTTAAGTACCTTTCCTGCCTCAATGCCCATTTGGCGGCAACGCTCCAGCTCTTGTTCACCGATGCGGCGATTCTCTTCACTGTCCCCTTTTACCTGATGACGAGCCAGTAAACGGGACTGCATATCGCCGTCTAGTGCTCGAATGACGGCAGCAGAGATAACGCCTTCTGGTGCACCACCGATCCCGTACATCACATCGACTTCACTGTCTGGCATGCAGGTCAAGATAGAGGCAGCAACATCACCGTCAGGAATGGCGAATACTTTGACGCCTAGCTGCTGCATCTCAGCAATAACCCCATCGTGACGCGGCTTAGCCAGCGTGATCACAGTTAAAGACTCCAGGGGTTTCTCTAATTTAGCGGCAATACGAATCAGGTTTTCACGCAGGGGCAAATTTAAGTCAATGGTATCTTTGGCGCCAGGGCCAACAACCAGTTTTTCCATGTACATATCAGGCGCATGCAGGAAGGCACCTTTTTCTGCTACGGCCAATACTGATAAAGCATTAGCCTGACCCATCGCGGTCATACGGGTACCTTCGATGGGATCAACTGCGATATCGACCGCATCACCATGACCAGTTCCCACTTTTTCCCCGATATAAAGCATTGGGGCTTCGTCGATCTCACCTTCACCAATCACGATTTCGCCGTCGATATTGACCTGATTTAGTACAATTCGCATGGCTTCTACTGCCGCACCGTCGGCTTTATTTTTATCGCCGCGGCCTAAATAGCGGTAACCGGCCAGTGCAGCGGCCTCAGTGACACGGGAAAACTCAATCGCTAATTCACGTTTCATTTGTTGGGTCCGTCTGTAGTGAAGAATGGATGATGAATGGAAAAATATTGATGGGATCTTATCACAGTTAACTCGGGTAAAAAGAGGGTGATAAGCGAATTATCAACAAACAAAAGGCCCGCAAGCGGGCCTTTTGTTATCGAGAGCGTTTTATTACGCGTCGTGCTCTTCCCAGTCACGGGCACGAGCCACGGCTTTCTGCCAGCCTTTATAACGGTAGTTACGCTCGGTGGTTTCGATACCGGGTTTAAATACTCGCTCGATATCTGCTTTGCTTTTCACTTCTTCCAGATCGCTCCAGAACCCAACGGCTAAACCGGCCAAGTAAGCTGCACCTAATGCGGTCACTTCGCGTACTGCCGGGCGTTCTACAGAGGTACCCAGAATGTCTGATTGGAACTGCATCAGGAAGTTATTGGATACGGCACCGCCGTCAACGCGTAAAGCTTTAAGGCGTGTGCCTGCATCGGCCTGCATCGCATCCAAAACGTCTCTGGTTTGATAAGCGATAGATTCCAGCGTTGCGCGGATGATGTGGTTAGAGTTCACGCCGCGGGTTAGACCGAGAATGGCGCCACGAGCATAAGGATCCCAATATGGTGCGCCTAAACCGGTAAAGGCTGGTACCACATATACGCCGTTGCTGTCTTTGACTTTAGTAGCGAAATATTCGGAGTCCATAGCATCGTTAAACAGTTTTAGTTCATCGCGTAGCCACTGGATAGACGCACCACCGATAAACACCGCACCTTCCAATGCATAGTTCACTTCACCACGTGGGCCACAGGCGATGGTGGTTAACAGGCCATGGTCGGACTTCACGACTTCTTTGCCGGTGTTCATCAGTAGGAAACAACCGGTACCATAGGTGTTCTTCGCCATACCTGGTTGGACGCATAAATGACCGAATAGTGCTGCCTGTTGGTCTCCGGCCATACCAGAAATAGGAATACGCGTACCGCCTTTACCACCAATATTGGTTTTGCCATAAATTTCCGAAGACGGACGAACTTCCGGCAGCATTTCCCGAGGAATATCCAACGCTTCCAGCATGCGTTGATCCCATTCCAGCGTTTTGATATTGAACAGCATCGTACGGGAGGCATTGGTGTAATCGGTAACGTGGATGCGCCCCTGCGTCATATTCCATACCAGCCAAGTATCGACGGTACCAAACAGTAATTCACCGCGTTTTGCGCGCTCACGAGCGCCTTCGACGTTATCCAGAATCCACTTCACTTTGGTACCAGAGAAGTAGGGGTCAACAACCAAACCCGTATTTTCACGGATATAGTCTGTCATGCCTTCTTTTTTCAACTGCTCACAAATGCTGGCGGTTCTGCGGCATTGCCATACGATAGCGTTATAGATTGGTTTACCGGTTGCTTTATCCCAGACGATAGTGGTTTCACGCTGGTTGGTGATACCTATTGCAGCGACTTCATCTGAGCTGATGCCAGTTTGTGCCAGTACTTCAACTAATACCGCGCTTTGGGTGGCCCAAATTTCCATCGGGTCATGTTCTACCCAACCAGCATGGGGATAAATTTGGGTAAATTCACGCTGCGATACACCGATGATGTTAGCATCGTGGTCCAAAACCACGGCTCGTGAACTGGTCGTCCCCTGATCGAGGGCTACAATATATTTCTGTTCAGTCGTCATTGCGGTAACTCCGTGAATTGACGTGTGGTAAGTAAGTTAACGGCAGCCATTATTTTTTGTTGTCGTCGATAGCGCAGGTATGGCAAGGCAAATTGCCGCCAATAAATTTACGATAGCCCCATGCACCCAGACAGCCGCCGAGAATAGGTCCTAAAATAGGGACAATAAAGTAAGGAATATCTCTGCCTCCGGTCATAGCAATATTGCCCCAGCCAGCAAAATAGGCAAACAGTTTTGGTCCGAAATCACGCGCCGGGTTCATGGCGAATCCGGTTAGTGGTCCCATAGATGCACCGATAACCGCAACCAGAATACCAATTAATAATGGTGCTAAAGAACCGCGCGGTACACCGTTGCCGTCATCGGTTAAGGCCAGAATCAAACAGAGCAGAATAGCCGAGATGACGAATTCCACACAAAATGCCTGAAATACATTAATTGCCGGGTTGGGGTAAGTGGAGAACACGCCAGCTAATGACAGACTGTCTACGCTACCTCTGACAATGTGCTGAGCTGTTTCTACTTCGTAGAACAAGCTGAAGTACAGGCCATATACCAACGCAGCCCCACAGAATGCGCCAGCGACTTGCGCAATAATAAAAGGAACTACTTTCTTGCGGTCAAAACAGGCGAATAACCAGAGAGCAATGGTGACGGCCGGGTTAAGATGAGCCCCGGATACACCGGCAGTTAAGTAAACGCCCAGTGCAACCGCCAGACCCCAGATAATACTAATTTCCCATTGTCCGAGGCTTGCTCCCGCCACTTTCAATGCCGCTACACAGCCAATACCAAAAAAAAGAAATAAACCAGTACCAAGAAACTCAGCAATACATTGCCCCTTTAAAGAAGGGCCGTCGGTTTGGCTCATAAATATAATCCTGTAAAAGGAAGAAGAGAGAGGTAAATGGCGTTAAGCTGATTACCTGTTTATAGCCTCTATTAGAGAGATAGAGGGAATAGCTTTATTTTAGCGTTATCGCGCCATTTCGAAAAATAACGAAAGTGTTAATCTGTGTTATCGGTCAAAGAATTGTTGTTTTGAGTTCGAAAATTGATGCCTGGCTCAGATTTCTGGCAAATTTTGCTGAACCTTCAGAAGCATATTTCTCAATGCGTGTAGACCGCGGTATAATCGGTTAGCTGGCTTTGACGGATGGTTTTCAGTTTTATTAACAAAATTTCTGAACATTCGCGCTTTATATGGGTCTATGGCTGGACAGCATCAGGTCAGGTTAATACAATCATTCTGTTGATTTTGGCGATCCACTAAACGGGATGAGCGCGTCTTGCCGCTAGCGGCTGTGATAATTTTTGATTTTCCGCTTTGCGGTTATGTCTATATGAGGACAATATAATGTCATTTGAAGTATTTGAAAAACTGGAAGCTAAGGTCCAACAGGCCATTGATACCATCACATTATTACAAATGGAAATTGAAGAGCTGAAAGAAAAAAATAACTCTTTAGTTCGTGAAATTGAAACGGCATCCAATGGACGTGAATCATTAGTGAACGAAAACGCTCAACTGAAACAAGAACAGCAAGCCTGGCAGGAGCGTTTACGTTTGCTGTTAGGTAAAATGGACGATGTTAACTGATCCAATTTTGTTGATTATTCAGCAATAAAAAACGCCGTGCAAAGACGGCGTTTTTTGTGAGTATTTTTATCGGTGAGATACCGTATTACTCGATATCCAGTGCTTCTTCCGACAGGATAATTCCGGTGTTATCAGCATACAAGTGGTCGCCTGAGAAGAAGGTGACTCCGCCGAAATTGACACGAATATCGCTTTCGCCAATGTTTTGCGAGTCAGCACCAACGGGAATTGATGCTAAGGCTTGAATACCGATATCCAGCTCTTCCAGCTCATCGACCTGACGAACAGCGCCGTAGATCACCACACCTTCCCATTCGTTCTGAACAGCCAAACGCGCTAACTCTGCATCGACCAATGCTCGGCGTACCGAACCACCGCCGTCAACCAATAAGACCCGACCCTGACCATTTTCTTCTAATAGTTCATAGAGTAAGCCATTATCTTCGAAGCATTTGACCGTGGTGATTTGACCACCGAAAGAGGGGCGTCCGCCAAAGTTAGAGAACAGAGGTTCCACAACGTTGACTTCTTCATGATAGATGTCGCACAACTCGGAAGTATCATATTTCATAAGATCGTCGCCTGTCAGTGTATCGCCATGAATGATCAGTATATCCTGAATTTTACGAGGATAGCAAAGCTATCCTCGGTTTCACGCCTGATATAGCGGCAATCTAAAGCCGCTTGGGATGAAAATTAGTGAATAATTAACTCAGTATGACACCGATAGCAAACAGGATATTAGTCAGTAATGCGCCTTTGACCATTTGCTCTAACATTGGACGCATGGCAACGGCCGTTGGTTGGTGTAGCACATACATGGCATGACGGTATAGTAGCGGCACGGCAAGAATGAAAAGCCAACCGCTCCAACTACGCAGATCAAATAAGGTAAAGAGAATTAAGCAGAGTAGCGCCCCCGCCAGCAACAGGAAATGATAACGGCGAGCCCATATTGGCCCAAGACGGACAGCAAGCGTGTTTTTGCCGTTCATTCTGTCGTTATCAATGTCACGCAGGTTATTGATATTGAGTACTGCAGTGGCCAGTAGACCACAAGCGGTTGCGGGTAGCATCACGACGCTGTCTAACGTACCGGCTTGCAGATAATAGGTACCAGCTACACTAAGCCAGCCAAAGAAAATCAGAACTGAAATATCACCTAATCCCATGTAACCGTACGGTTTACGGCCGACGGTATAAGTAATTGAGGCAACGATAGCCAAAAGGCCTAAACCCATAAAACCAATAATATCTTCAGGTTTTTTACAGGCAATGGTAATTAACGTAATGCCGGAGATCACCGTCAAAGCAATAACGACAATCAAAGCTCGCTTCATTTGTGCCTGATTGATTAAGCCTTTCTGCATACCTCGGTTGGGGCCAATACGGGTTTCGGTGTCGCTACCTTTGACGGCATCACCATAATCGTTGGCCAAATTCGATAGTATTTGCAGTAGTGCGGCGGTTAACAACGCCATCAATGCGATATCTAATTGGAAATGGTTCATCCAGGCAGCTAATGCTGAGCCCGTGACGATAGACGCCAGCGCCAGGGGTAACGTACGGGGACGCAGACTTTCAATCCAGGCCGTGGCTTTACTTGTTGAGTGGGTTTGGCTCATGTTTTAGCTTTAATCAAAAAATAAAATTTAATGTGGATAAACGGCTAACCGCTGATTATACGAGTATTATAGAGAAGTTAACGAGAGTTTGCTTTGATTCTGCACCAAAACAGGGTAAATACCGGAGAGATAAGTTTACGGGAGGTTGATACCTCCCGTAAATACAGCAAAATAAGTAGTACAGTAAAAAACGTTACAGAATGAAACGGCTTAGGTCTTCATCATCAACCAGTTCATCAAGATGGCTGCGGACATAGTCAGCGTCAATGTTGATGGCCGTTCCGGCGCTTTCGCTGGCATCATAGGAAATGTCTTCCATTAAGCGTTCTAACACGGTATGTAAGCGACGAGCTCCAATGTTTTCAGTACGCTCATTGACCTGCCATGCAGCTTCAGCAATTCTGCGGATGCCATCAGTTGTGAAGTCAATGCTAACGCCTTCTGTTGCCATTAACGCTTTATATTGCTCGGTTAATGATGCGCTTGGTTCGGTCAAAATTCTTTCAAAGTCTTCGGTGGTTAAAGCCTGCAGCTCAACGCGAATAGGTAAACGACCTTGTAATTCTGGAATCAGATCGGATGGGCTGGCGGTCTGGAATGCACCAGAAGCAATAAATAGGATATGGTCAGTTTTTACCATACCGTGCTTGGTTGATACCGTACAGCCTTCCACTAATGGCAGTAAGTCGCGCTGAACGCCTTCACGGGAAACGTCAGGCCCAGACACTTCGCCGCGTTTACAGATTTTGTCGATCTCATCAATAAATACAATACCGTGTTGTTCAACGGCATCAATAGCCTGTTGTTTTAGCTCTTCAGGATTGATTAACTTGCTGGCCTCTTCTTCGATTAACTGTTTAAAGGCTTCTTTGATTTTCATCTTACGCGGCTTTTGTTTTTGTCCGCCAAGATTCTGGAACATTGACTGCAGTTGATTGGTCATCTCTTCCATGCCTGGAGGCGCCATAATTTCTACGCCCATCGACATTGCAGCCAGTTCGATTTCGATCTCTTTATCGTCCAGTTGACCTTCCCGTAGTTTTTTACGGAATGCCTGACGGGCCGCGGAATTATCCGTTGTGCTTTCTGATTGTCCCCAGTTATCGCGTGCTGGTGGAATCAGTGCATCAAGAATACGTTCTTCAGCCAGTTCTTCCGCACGGAAACGCATTTTTTCAACCGACTGCTGACGCACCATTTTGATCGACGCATCGGTTAAATCACGAATAATAGAGTCAACTTCTTTACCAACATAGCCGACTTCAGTGAATTTGGTCGCTTCGACTTTAATAAACGGCGCATTGGCTAATTTTGCCAGACGACGGGCAATTTCGGTTTTTCCGACGCCAGTAGGACCGATCATCAGGATATTTTTTGGGGTAACTTCGTGGCGCAGCACTTCATCAAGTTGCATACGACGCCAGCGGTTACGTAATGCTATTGCAACGGCGCGCTTGGCTTTATGCTGACCGATAATATAACTATCAAGTTCACTGACGATTTCGCGAGGAGTCATTTCAGACATCGTTTCGGTCCTTATTCTTTAGACTTTAATTCTTCGATGGTTTGGAATCGGTTCGTATAAATACAGATATCTCCGGCGATAGAGAGAGACTTCTCGACGATATCGCGGGCATTCATATCGGTATTTTCAAGCAATGCTCTGGCTGCGGATTGTGCATAGGGACCACCTGAACCAATCGCAATCAGATCGTTTTCAGGTTGTACGACGTCACCATTACCGGTGATGATTAACGATGCAGTTTCATCTGCGACGGCCAACAGAGCTTCTAATTTGCGTAACATCCGGTCAGTACGCCAGTCTTTTGCCAACTCAACGGCAGCTTTGGTTAGATGACCCTGATGCATTTCTAATTTGCGCTCAAAACGCTCAAATAACGTAAAGGCATCAGCGGTACCACCGGCAAAACCCGCGATAACACGATCGTTATACAGGCGACGAACTTTGCGGGCATTACCTTTCATTACGGTGTTACCCAGAGTTACCTGACCATCACCACCTATGACTACATGACCATTACGGCGAACGCTTACAATTGTTGTCACGAGCAACACCTCGTTAGCTAATAGAAAACGACCTCACACAAGTACGAGGCATAATAAATATGTAGATGGGGAAAGATAAGTAGATTTCAACCCTTGGCCAATAAACAATCTGCATAAATTAGCCGGGCTTAAAGAATTTTCGGTGACGATAAGGTCACCGAAACGGATAGAGTAAGTCTATTAAATCAATGAATTACTTTCCTGATGCAACAGGAATACAGCCGCTGTTACCAGAATTTTTCAGGCGTTGTAAAGTTTTGTCTGCTTCATCTTTATTCGAATAGGGGCCGAGAACAACCCGGTTCCAACCGCCACTCGAACTGATACGGCTTCCAATACCTGAAAAGGCCAGACCAACTTTGACCGACTCTGCCTGTTCAACTGTGCGAAATGAGCCACACTGAATAATCCATCGTTGGTTTTGTGCCTGAGCTGCGGTTTGGCTAGTTGCTGCCGGCGGTGGTGTTTTTTTCGGCTGAGTGGTTTGTGTTTGCTGGGTGTTGGTCGCCGTCGCCGGTGCTGTATTATTTAATGCAGGTTTAGCACCGCCATCTCGTGCTGTAGATGGACGGCCGCTAGCGTCTACGCCTGAGAGTTGCGTAGGCGCCTGTTGCATATCTGACTGGATTTGCTCCAGAATTTTTTTCTGTTCGGCCGTCAACGGAATCTGAGAATTATTGGCTGGCTGACCAATGGAGTTTGGCGAATTGGTGACCTGACGGTTTTCCAGCTCTTTAATATAGCTCCAGCGTTCCTCAGGTTTAGGAGGTAGCCCATTACCTGGCTTAGTTGACTGGTTAGGAGTATCTGGAGAGATGTCTGGTTTATGCTGGGTAATAAAATAGAGACCGCCAGCAAATACCACTAAAACGGCGACCGCAAGCACGATCATCAGCTTGGAAACCGCACCGGATGAGCCTTTTTTCTTTCTGCTGCTGTTTTTGCTCCGCGTCCCCGAACGACTACGGCTTACATAATCTCGTTGTGCCACTATGACTTCACTACAATGTTATTTGAAAAAACTGATTAAAAGAGAGCCATTATAGTACGTAATATGACGTACTTTAGCTAGCTATGAGGTTTAGCCGTACTTTCCCGAACAATAAGTTCGCTGTCGAGTAATACCGAGTTACTTTTTACCGGGCATCCTTGCAATAGTTCCAGCAGCATTAACACTGCCTGGTGACCAATATTATACCGGGGTTGTGCCACCGTAGTTAACGGTGGGTCGGCATATTGTGCCAGAGCGATATCGTCAAAGCCAACAATTGACAGCTCTTCAGGTATTTTGATGCCAATCTTTTTAGCCTGATGTATGACCCCGATGGCCATAATATCGCTATGACAAAATATAGCACTAGGTGGTTGAGGAAGAGACATTAATTGTGTCAATGCAGTCGATCCGGTTTCAAACGTGAGAGATCCGGACAACATATAGCGCTTTTCCAATGCAATACCGCTACGCTGAATCGCCTGAATATATCCTTGGAGGCGGTAGTGGCTGAGGTGCAGATGTGCGGGGCCAGAAATACAGGCGATGCGACGATGACCAATTTGCTGTAAATAGTTTACCGCATTAAAGGCGGCGGTCAGATTATCAATATGGATGGTGGGTAATTTCAGTTCAGGCAAATATTCATTGGCCATGACCATAGGTGGCAGAGATTCATGATGATGTATATCCAGCGGAGAGTTAGCGCCTAACAGGATAATGCCATCGACCTGATTTAACAGAGGGGAGAGCGAAGCTTGTTCAATTGATTGTTGTTGATTACCCAACAGCAGAACCATATAGCCATACTCTGCAGCGGTTTGCTGAATCCCCTGAATAACATCGGTCAAAAAAGGGTCGGTGATATCCAACGACATAACCAATAATATTTTTGATTGGTTGTTTTTGTGATTTCTACTGGGAAGATAAGGAATATACCCGGTTTGTTGAATGGCGTTATCCACTTTCTCCCGCGTTTGATGGGCGACTTTTTCTGGCATCATCAACGCTCTGGACACGGTTGCCGTGGAGACGCCAGCGACATTGGCTACATCTTTCATCGTTACTTGTGCCGCTGTATTATTCTGTTTCAAGATGAGACTCCTGCAAAAATAGTTTATCTCAAATCGATAGAGACAAATTAAGGCTTCCCTTCTTTTATTTATTCTTTGTTTTTTCTGCTTTTTTAAGATAGTCAGACTTATTATTCATTGATTATCAATGGATTGTGCTGAACATGGGGCAGTCATCTTTGAGCTTGGTAATGAATAAATAATCAGGGGCAATACGCTGTGCGATAACCGTTTTATGTTATTACCGAGCTGATTAATATAACGTTACGTAGCTTTTTAGAGCCGCTTCTCAAATATAGTGTTATTAACCTTCAATCGGATCGACATCCAGCGTCCATTTCACTTTCTTCGCTTGGGGAATAACCGCAATTTGAGCTCTGATTGAATGTAATATCTGTTGTAAACGGCCTCGAGACGGATGCTGAAGGAGCAATTGCCAACGGAAACGACCGCTGCGTTTAGCTTGCAATGCCGGGACCGGTCCGAGAATCCATAAAGATGAATCCTGTGCTCTAATATTTTCTAACTGTTCGCGCAGCTGCTGCAGGAACATCGGAGCTTGTTGATTATCATGATCTTCCGAACGGAAAATGGCGTGATAGGTGAAAGGGGGTAGAAATACACTTTTACGTTCTTCAATCGCCTGTTTGGCAAAAGCATCATAGCCTTGATGTAATAAGGTTTGTAGCAATGGATGTTCAGGATGATGGGTCTGTAGTAAGACCTCTCCTTTTTTCCCGGCTCGACCAGCTCGGCCAGAAACCTGAGTATAAAGCTGGGCAAAACGCTCGGCGGCGCGGAAATCCGCAGAAAAAAGAGCGCCATCAACATCAATTAATCCCACCAAGGTGACATCAGGGAAGTGATGACCTTTAGCCAGCATTTGCGTGCCTATCAGAATACGGGCACCTCCTTGATGGATATCGGATAAATGCTGTTCTAGTGCACCTTTACGGCTGGTGGTATCCCGATCGACGCGGGTAATTGGCGTATCAGGAAACAGCTGCGCCAGTTCGTGATCCAACTGTTCAGTTCCCACACCAACCGGTACTAAATGGGTAGAACCGCATTTTGGACACTGATAAGGAATCGGTCGTTGGCTGTCGCAATGATGGCAGCGCAACATTCGTTGATTTTGGTGCAGGGTATAGTAGCGTTCACAGCGCTGACATTCGGCAATCCAGCCACATTCATGGCATAGAAGTGCTGGCGCATATCCACGGCGGTTTAAAAACAGAATAACCTGGTTGTTCGCCTGTAAATGGGTACGCATACGCTTAAGTAGAGATGGCGCAAGTCCTGCGGTTAATGGCTGGCCTTTAAGATCTAAAATATATTGGCTAGCTGGTTGCGCATGGCCAGCACGGAAAGTAAGTCTTAGGTGATGATATTTACCGCTTTGGGCGTTATATAAGCTTTCAATGGCCGGGGTTGCCGAACCCAAGACAATAGGAATATTTTCTTGTCGGGCATGAAGGATAGCTAAATCCCGGGCATGATAACGCCAGCCTTCTTGTTGCTTATAGGAGCTGTCATGTTCTTCATCGATAATGATAATGCCGAGATGCTTAAATGGCGTAAACAGGGCGGAACGAGTACCAATAACAATAGCTGTTTCGCCACGGCGGGCACGTAACCATACTGCTAAACGCTCACTGTCGTTTAGCCCGGAGTGAACAACATCAACTGGAGCGTTAAAACGCTCACGGAAGCGGGCAATAGTTTGCGGAGTTAAGCCGATTTCGGGTACCAAAACCAGAGCCTGGCGTCCTTCAGACAAGATATTTTCCAGTACGCTAAGATAAACTTCGGTTTTGCCTGAACCAGTAATGCCTTCCAGCAGCCAAACACCAAACTTTTGATCATCGCTACGGATAGCCCCAATAGCCGTAGCCTGCTCGGTATTTAGCTTTAATCGTTCGCCATTGATCGCAAAACTTTCCTGCCAAACAATCGGAGAAGGATACTGAGGCTGTAACTCAGCTAGTCCTTTGGTTTTGAGTGCCTGAAAGGCTGCTTCATTGAGTTCCAGCTCATTAATTTGGTAACGATAGATATTGGCCTGGCGTAGTGCAGCCAAGGCTTGCTGCTGTTTTGGTGCGCGCTTTAATACTGACAGATCGGCTGCTTTACCTTCATCGGTGATGTGCCATTGCCAGATAGGGGGTTCCTGAGCGGGTTTTCCCTGACGTAATAATACCGGTAAGGCATGGAACAGGACTTCGCCCAGCGGAAACTGGTAGTAACTTGCCGCCCACAGCAGGGTTTTCCATAAGGATGGGGTAAACAACGATTCCCGATCGAGCAGATCATTAATTTTTTTTAGTTGAGATAGCGGGAAATCGCTTTGTTCGCTGGTACCAACAATAATGCCAATAGCCTGTCGTTTGCCAAAAGGTACACTCACTCTGGCACCGACGACAGCTTGCTCGCCTTCAGGCAGCAGATAGTCGAAGCAGCGATCCAGTGGTACAGGTAAAGCAACGTTAACAACGCTCATTATTGTGATAATCCAAATCCGGCAGCGTAATCAAAATGGAATAGAAGCGCAGCAGCATAACACAAGCAGCCTTAACTGCTGAATAGGTGACGGTGCTTGCGTTGATTATATGGCATCTGTATAATACGCCACCTTTGGTTCAAAACATGAATCAAACCACTCAACCATTTTTTACTTCGCGTGGTGTTCGGCAATAGTGACCGTATAGCGACGCGACATAGAGAGGCTAATATGAGACAAGGTATCCACCCAGAATACAAAGAAATTACTGCTACTTGTTCTTGCGGTAATGTTATCAAAACTCACTCAACTGTGGGTCACGATTTAAACCTGGACGTGTGCAGCGAATGTCACCCGTTCTATACTGGTAAACAACGTGATGTTGCTACCGGTGGCCGTGTAGACCGCTTCAACAAGCGTTTCAACATGGTTGGCGGCTCTAAGTAATTTTACAGAGCTTAAGAAAAAGGCGCCGATGGCGCCTTTTTTGTATCTAGTGATCCGTCTTCAGTAACCCAAGTTTGTTCTCGAATACCGGCTAACCGTATCGGATTTAGTATTCCCAAGTGTCCGGATCGATACCTTTCTCGCGCATCAGTATCTTTGCCGCTTCCGGAATTTCATCGCTACGCTCTTTACGCAAATCTTCATCGTTCGGCAATGGCTGCCCGGTAAATGCATGCAGGAACGCTTCACAAAGTAATTCACTGTTAGTGGCATGTCGCAGATTATTAATCTGACGGCGAGTACGCTCATCAGTCAAAATTTTCAGTACCTTTAATGGGATTGATACCGTAATTTTTTTTACCTGCTCACTTTTTTTACCATGTTCAGCATAGGGGCTGACATATTCGCCGTTCCACTCAGCCATGGGGCACCTTAAATTATATAGAAAGCTGAAATTTTAAAGTTAGCTCAATCTGAACCAACTTACCTATTCACGCGTTGGTATGGCGCATGAATACACGAAAAAAGATATATCATGACAATTTTAACGGATATTTCAGTTTTCCTCAATCTACACGGCAAGAAGTTTAGATGTCTAGAAGTATTGACGTCCGTATTGGTTAGGTATTATCTTATCTGCTATATTTTATGGTTTTCTATCTATTGAGGTAATTCAGGTGAAGCGTAAACAGGCAACCATTGCAGTACGTGGCGGACTTAACTCAGACGAACAATATGGCTGTGTAGTTCCTTCGATCCACCTTTCCAGCACCTATAACTTTGCCGATTTTAATCAGCCGCGTGCGCATGATTATTCTCGTCGCGGTAATCCAACCCGTGATGTGGCACAGGCTGCATTGGCTGAACTGGAAGGCGGAAGCCGTGCTGTGCTGACCAGCAGTGGCACTTCGGCTATTCACCTGATTTGTACCATGTTATTAAAACCCGGGGATTTACTGGTTGCCCCTCACGATTGCTACGGCGGTAGCTATCGCCTTTTCGACAGTCAGGCGCGCCGCGGTGCCTATAACGTGCTGTTTGTCGATCAAGGGGATGAGAAAGCGCTGGAAGCGGCATTAGCCAAAAATCCTAAATTGGTCTTGATTGAATCGCCAAGTAATCCGCTATTACGGGTAGTGGATATTGCCAAAATTTGCCGAGCTGCCCATCAGGTTGGCGCGTTAGCCGTGGTGGATAACACGTTCCTCAGCCCGTTACTACAACAGCCAATCGCTCTTGGCGCAGATATTGTTGTGCATTCTTGCACTAAATATCTCAACGGCCATTCCGATGTAGTGGCTGGTGTGGTGATTGCAAAAGAGGAAGCATTGGGTGTCGATTTTGCGTGGTGGGCCAATAATATTGGTGTCACCGCTGCTGCATTTGACAGTTATTTGTTGTTGCGAGGCCTGCGCACGCTTAGTCCGCGGATGAAACAACAACAGCAAAGTGCCTTGGCTATTGTAGACTACTTACAACAGCAACCGCTGGTGAAAAAGTTGTATCATCCTTCTCTGCCGGGGAATCAGGGTCATGAGATTGCCTGCCGGCAGCAGTCCGGTTTTGGCGCAATGCTCAGTTTTGAATTTAATGGTGATGAAGCGGCCATGAGACGATTCCTTAGCGCTCTGGATTTATTTACACTAGCAGAGTCATTAGGCGGCGTCGAAAGTTTGATTTCCCATGCGGCAACTATGACACATGCGGGAATGGCGGCAGAGGCACGCATAGCTGCAGGTATATCGGATAGCCTGTTACGGATTTCTGTAGGGATTGAAGACAGTGAAGATTTAATTGCCGATCTGGAACAGGCTTTCCAGGCGTCAGCGAAGGGGTAGGTATGAGTACATTAGGAGCCTCCGGGCTTCCTGCAAACCGCCAGTTGCATAAGTTTGGCGGAAGCAGTCTGGCAGATAGTAAATGTTATCTGCGAGTAGCAGGGATAATGGCAGAGTATAGCCACGAAGGCGACATGATGGTGGTATCTGCCGCAGGTAATACCACCAATCAATTAATTAAATGGCTTCAGCTAAGTCAATCAGACCGCATTTCTGCTCATCAGGTCCAACAAGAGCTGCGTCGCTATCAGAGCGAATTGATTAATAGTCTGTTGCCGGAATTACAGGCATCTCAGCTTATTACCTTATTCATTAGCGATCTTGAGCGTCTGGCGGCACTGTTGGATGGCGAAGTTAACGATGCCGTTTATGCCGAAGTGGTCGGTCATGGTGAAATATGGTCAGCTCGGTTAATGTCAGCGGTACTAAATCAGCAAGGTATGAGTGCTGAATGGCTGGATGCCCGTCATTTTTTACGCGCAGAACGTTCGGCGCAGCCTCAGGTAGATGAGGGGCGATCCTACCCATTATTGCAACAAATTCTGGCTCAACAGCCGGGTAAGCGTCTGGTAGTTACCGGTTTTATCTCACGCAATGAAGCGGGTGAAACCGTTCTATTGGGACGAAATGGCAGCGACTATTCGGCTACCCAGATCGGTGCTTTGGCGGGCGTAGTGAAAGTCACTATCTGGAGCGACGTTGCCGGGGTGTATAGTGCCGATCCACGTAAAGTGAAGGATGCTTGTTTGCTACCTTTACTGCGTTTGGATGAGGCTAGTGAATTAGCGCGTTTAGCGGCGCCGGTTCTTCATACCCGAACGTTACAGCCGGTTTCCGGTAGTGATATTGAGCTCCAGCTCCGCTGTAGTTATCAGCCAGAGCAAGGTTCTACTCGTATTGAGCGGGTGCTGGCATCGGGTACCGGAGCCAGAATCGTCACTAGCCATGATGATGTTTGTTTGATTGAGCTGCATGTTGAACCACAGCACGACTTTGCCCAGATTCAAAAAGAAGTTATACGCATTCTTAACCGGGTTCAGGTTAAACCGTTGGCAACCGGTGTGCATTCAGACCGTAACCTACTCCAGCTTTGTTATACCTCTGAAGTCGTTAATAGTGTATTGCAGATTTTGAGCGATGCCAGACTGCCTGGTCGATTGCAGCTACGTGAGGGATTGGCGTTGGTGGCATTGGTGGGTGCTGGTGTATGTAAGAATCCGCTGCATAGCCATCGCTTCTATCAGTTGCTAAAAGATCAGCCGGTGGAGTTTATCTGGCATGCGGATGATGGGATCAGTTTAGTTGCGGTGCTGCGTCTGGGGCCAACAGAGCATTTGATTCAGGGATTACACGCCAGTTTGTTCAGAGCAGAGAAATGCGTTGGGCTGGTGCTATACGGTAAGGGGAATATTGGATCTCGCTGGCTGGAGTTGTTTGCCCGCGAGCAAAAAAATATTTCCGCCCGTACCGGATTCGAGTTTGTTCTGGCTGGTGTGGTGGATAGCCGCCGATGCGTGCTTGATTATCAGGGGTTGGATGCCAGCAGAGTGCTCGCCTTCTTTGATGATGAATCGCAAACGCTGGATGATAATGTGTTAGTCAGTTGGATGCGCGATCATCCCTTTGATGATCTGGTGATTCTGGATATTACCGCCAGTCAGGAACTGGCCAGTAATTATCTGAATTTTGCCAGTTATGGTTTTCATGTAATTAGCGCCAACAAATTGGCCGGTGCATCGTCAGGGAATGAATACCGTCAGATTCGTGATGCCTTTGTTAAAACCGGACGCCATTGGTTGTATAACGCTACTGTTGGGGCGGGATTGCCCATCAATCATACGGTACGCGACCTGCGTGACAGCGGTGATACTATTCTGTCGTTAAGCGGAATTTTCTCCGGCACGCTATCGTGGCTATTTTTGCAGTTTGATGGTTCGATACCGTTTTCTGAGCTGGTGGAACAAGCCTGGCAACAGGGCTTAACCGAGCCGGATCCTCGGGTTGATTTATCCGGTCAGGACGTGATGCGTAAACTGGTGATTTTGGCGCGTGAAGCGGGCTATGACATTGAACCTGATCAGGTTAGGGTGGAGTCGCTGGTCGCAGAGGGAGCGGAGCATGGCTCTGTTGACAACTTCTTTGAAAACGCTCAGACCCTGAATCAGCAAATGTTGGAACGTTTAGAAGCGGCGAAAGAGATGGGGCTGGTTCTGCGCTACGTTGCTCGTTACGATGCTAATGGTAAGGCGCGGGTTGGTGTTGAAGCGGTAAGTGACGACCATCCTCTGTCTGCTCTATTGCCGTGCGATAACCTGTTTGCCATTGAGAGTCGCTGGTATCGAGATAACCCCCTGATTATTCGTGGGCCGGGAGCCGGGCGGGATGTGACCGCCGGTGCTATCCAGTCGGATCTGAACAGGCTAGCTAAACTACTTTAAAATCATTACGATATGATTTTTCCGTAACGCCTGAGATCAATATGATCTCGGGCGTTTTTTATTTATTCTGATTTATTGTTATTTTGCGGTTGACAGAATGAGCAAGTTAAGCCATCTTATTTAGATGTTTAGACGTCTAAACGTTCAGAAGTATATTAAACGAAACGGCGCATAAGAATATCAGGCAAAAGCCAATACTAACGGGATGGACAGGATATGAGTTTTTTTCATGCTAATCAGCGGGAAGCACTGAATCAGAGTTTGGCGGAAGTCAGCGGGCAGATTAACGTTTCTTTTGAGTTTTTCCCGCCAAGCACCACAGAAATGGAGCAAACCCTTTGGCAATCTATCGATCGTTTAAAAACCCTTAAGCCAAAGTTTGTGTCTGTTACCTACGGTGCAAATTCTGGTGAGCGTGACAGAACTCATAGCATTATTAAAGGGATTAAGGACAAAACCGGTTTGGATGCGGCTCCGCACCTGACCTGTATTGATGCCAGCTCTGACCAGCTATTGGATATTGCTAAAGATTATTGGAATAGCGGTATTCGTCATATCGTTGCTTTACGTGGTGATTTACCCGCGGGTGGTGGCAAGCCTGATATGTATGCTTCTGATCTGGTAGCTCTGCTGAAAAGCGTGGGAGATTTTGATATTTCTGTGGCGGCTTACCCAGAAGTTCATCCAGAGGCAAAAAGCGCACAGGCTGATTTAATCAACCTGAAGAAGAAAGTAGATGCGGGGGCCAACCGAGCCATTACCCAATTTTTCTTTGATGTAGAAAGCTATTTACGCTTCCGCGATCGCTGTGTAGCTACAGGTATTGATGTTGAGATTGTGCCGGGTATTTTACCGGTATCCAACTTTAAGCAGTTGGAGCGTTTTGCCAAGATGACCAATGTGCGCGTTCCACAGTGGATGACGCAAATGTTCTCTGGTTTGGAAGATGATATAGAAACTCGTAAATTGGTCGGCGCTTCTATTGCAATGGATATGGTCAAAATCCTGTGCCGTGAAGGGGTGAAAGATTTCCATTTCTATACTTTGAATCGCGCTGAATTAAGCTATGCGATATGCCATACGCTGGGTGTTAGACCGGCGTAAGTTTAGATTGAATTTCGTTTTTCATATGATAGAACCTGTTTAAAGGGAAAGGATTAAAGTAAAAAATGCCGCAATATGCGGCATTGAGAGTGTAGATAAAGTCATTTAATTTGATTTCAGTGAATGTTTCGTCCGTAAAAAGAAGGTTGGAATATTTACTTCCTCTCACGGACGAGAGGGGATGTTTTTGAGTTCAACGGGCGTCAGGCCTACGCTTCTTAGGGGCGCTTCGGCAGCTAAAGCTGCTACGACCCCAACAGAACCCTCTCCTTCCGTTTACGTTTGGTTATTTAGGGTTTGTTATCAATAAAAATGCCGCATATTGCGGCATTTTTTGATTAACAGGGATGGAGCTACCTTGCAAAAACTAACCGGTATTCCTCATTCCCGCAGCTATCCCGGCAATCGTTACCATCAACGCTTGTTCAACTCGCGGATCTGCGGTCTCTTGTTGGCGAGAACGGTGCAGTAGCTCAGCCTGAAGAACGTTTAGCGGGTCGGTGTAAACATTACGCAGAGCGATAGATTCGGCAATCCATGGGGATTTCTCCATTGGTAGCTGGTCATTCGCTAGTTGCAGTACCACTTTAATGTCTTCTGCTAACTGAGCGCGTAGCTTCTGGCCCAGATGCCACAGTTGTTGCTCTACCAGACGCTGGTCATAATACTCCGCCAGCCACAGGTCAGCTTTGGCGTACACCATCTCCAGCATATTGATGCGGGTATTGAAGAACGGCCAATCACGGCACATTTCAGCCAGTTCTTGCTGCTTACCGTTATCAATAGCGTGTTTCAGGGCCGCACCTGCGCCAAGCCATGCGGGTAACATCAGGCGATTTTGCGTCCAGGCGAAGATCCATGGGATCGCTCGCAGGCTTTCTACGCCGCCGTTTGGTTTACGTTTGGCTGGGCGTGAACCGAGCGGTAGTTTGCTGAGCTCAAGCTCTGGCGTTGCTGAACGGAAATAAGGCACAAAGTCTGGCGATTCCCGCACGATGTCACGATACTCTTTGCAGGAGAAGGCTGACAGGTCATCCATGATATCGCGCCATTCCTGTTTTGGATTCGGCGGTGGCAGTAAATTGGCTTCCAGAATTGCACTGGCATAGCTTGCCAGGCTGGCAAGCGTCACTTCTGGCAGACCGAATTTAAAGCGGATCATTTCACCCTGTTCGGTAACGCGTAATCCACCTTTCAGTGAGCCTGGAGGCTGAGAAAGTAACGCATCGTGAGCCGGAGCCCCTCCGCGACCAATGGTACCGCCGCGACCGTGGAACAACGTTAGATCTACACCCGCCTGTTCACAGGTTTTGATTAACGCTTCCTGAGCATAATATTGCGCCCATGAGGCGGCTAATACACCGGCATCTTTCGATGAGTCGGAATAGCCGATCATAATCATCTGCTTACCGCCGATAAAGTTGCGGTACCAGTCAATATTCAGCAGTTGGGTCATCACATCGTTGGCGTTATTCAGGTCTTCCAACGTTTCAAACAGCGGGCAGACCGGTAGTGCGAAATGACAGCCGGCTTCTTTCAATAATAAATGAACGGCCAGCACATCAGACGGTGTACGCGCCATGGAGATAACATAGGCGGCAATCGACCCTTGAGGTGCTTTGGCAATCACTTTACAGGTATCCAGAATTTCCTGAGTATCGGCGCTAGGTTGCCAGTCCCGTGGGAACAATGGTCTTCTGGACTGTAGCTCTTTTACCAGAAATGCCTGTTTCTCTTTTTCGGACCACTCGTCGTAGTTACCGATTTCCAGATATTGGGTTAACTCGGCTAAGGCATCGCTGTGGCGAGTACTTTCTTGACGAATATCAATGCGTACCAGTGGCAGGCCGAAGCAACCGATGCGACGTAGCGTATCCAGTAACTGACCATTGGCAATAATGCTCATACCGCAGGCCTGAAGTGATTGATAGCAGGCATACAACGGTTCCCACAACTGGCTATTATCAATCAGGATATCTTCCGGACAGGTAACGCGTTCGCCGTTTAGACGGGCGCCGAGATAAGCATGCGTGCTGATCAGTTGAGCGCGTAGCTTTTTCATCAGCTCACGATAAGGTTCCAGCACTTCATCGCCACCGGCCATGGCGCGTAATTCTGGAGTACAGTCAGACATTGAAAGTTCTGATACCAGTACCTGAATATCTTTCAGGAACAATTCAGCGGCTTTCCAGCGACCGTAGATCATCACGTGTTCGGTAATTTTAGCGGTAACGTTAGGGTTGCCGTCACGATCGCCGCCCATCCAAGAAGTAAAGCGCACAGGAACCGCATCGACCGGTAGCTTATAGTCCAACGCGTCAGCCAACTGATCGTTAAACTCTCGCATAAAGGCAGGTACACCTTCCCACAGGCTGTTTTCTACGACAGCAAATCCCCATTTGGCTTCATCAACTGGCGTTGGGCGATTTTTACGAATTTCATCGGTATGCCATGACTGAGCAACCAACTGGCGCAGACGGCGCATAATCTTGTCGTGCTCATAATCGGCCAAATCGTTGTGATCCAACTGGCTGAGACAGTTATTCACTTCAACCAGCTTATGAATCATGGTGCGGCGGGCAATTTCCGTCGGGTGTGCGGTGAGTACTAGCTCAATAGATAGTTGAGCAACCGCTTCACGCACCGCATCATCGGTAATGTGTTTCTCTCTCAGGCGCTGAAAAAGATTGGCGAATACCGCTGGGTTATTCGCTGCCTCACCACGAGATGAAATGCCGTGGTATTGCTCTGCCGTATTGGCAAAGTTAAGGAACTGATTAAACGCTCTGGCTACCGGCAATAATTGATCGTTGGAGAGATTTTGTAAGGTAGAGAGCAGAGCCTGACGGTTAGCTTCGTTACCTGCCCGGGATGACTTGGATAATTTGCGAATGGTCTCGACCTGTTCGAGGATATTTTCCCCTAACGCATCTTTGATTGTATCGCCGAGAAGCGTGCCAAGCATGCTGACATTACTTCGCATTGCTGAATATTGTTCGTTCATATGTCCCCTGCCTGGTTAGTTAAGCGTGATGCTGTGTTGTTTTCGATCGTTATTTTTATGCGTACCAAATTTAGAGTTGTATCACACTAATTAAGTATTGCCACAACTTTGTTGAATCCTTTAAGCAATTCTTATAAACCCGCGATTTCAACAACAAATTCTACTTTCAGAATTTAATAGTGGTGTTTACCGCCCTAACAATTAATACCTGTTTTGGGCGGCGATGGATGGTTCAGCGGTGGTTATCCAACGGCACAAAAATGATGAATAACTTGCGTTAAAAGTTGACGGGTTGGCTGGATAAACGAAGTTGCCAGAAATTCATCCGGCTGATGAGCTTGGTCAATAGAACCCGGCCCTAATACCAGCGTTGGACACATCTGCTGTAAAAATGGGGCTTCGGTACAATAGTTGACGACTTCAGCCTGAGCGCCAACCAGTTTTTCCACCACTTTGACCAATGGGTTATCTGCGGCACATTCATAGCCAGGAATCGGCGTATGCAGGTGCTCAATGGCCACTCGACCCGGCCAGCGTGAGCTAAGTGGTTCCAGTGCACCATGTACTAATTCATCCAGATCGTTGAGGGTTAGCCCGGGTAACGGTCGAATATCCATATGTAATTCACAGCAGGCGCAAATCCGATTCGGTGCATCCCCACCGTGAATGTGACCGAAGTTCATCGTTGGATAAGGAATGGCAAAAGCGTCATGGTGATAACGCTGTTTCAGCGAATCTCTCAGTCCCATCAGGTGACCGATAGCATCATGCATCAGTTCAATGGCGTTAACTCCTCGGGACGGATCGCTGGAGTGGCCCGACTGACCAGTAATGCGGATAGCGTCGGCAATATGTCCTTTATGGGCACGAACCGGCTGAAGAGAGGTTGGCTCACCAATAATGGCACAATCGGGTTTTAGTTGGCTGGTGGCGGAGAAATAGCGAGCGCCGGCCATTGAGGTTTCTTCGTCAGCGGTTGCCAGAATATAGAGTGGTTTAGTCAGTTTGCTTTTATCGATATCTCTTAATGCATCAAGAATAAAGGCAAAGAAGCCCTTCATATCGGCGGTGCCTAATCCATAAAGCTTATTGTCGTGTTCCGTTAGGGTAAAAGGATCGCGAGTCCATCGGCCATCATCAAAGGGCACGGTATCGGTGTGGCCAGTGAGAAGTAATCCACCGGGGCCTTCTCCCAGAGAGGCCAGCAGATTAAATTTATTCCGCGTTTCAGGAACGGGCTGGACTTCAACCTTAAACCCCAGCGTGCTGAACCATTCCGCCAGTAGATTAATCAGGGATTCATTACTTTGATCCAGTGCAGCATCCGTAGCACTGATACTGGGGATAGCGATAAGTTTACTGTATAGCTCAATAAAAGACGGTAGGGTTTTATTCACAATTCGGCACCTGCTTAGTGATTAATTCAATATAAATTCATTTATTTTGCATAAAAATACAATAAAGGATTGTGTAAGGGAACAGAATTTCGTACCTTAAGCAATATTCATCCACCTTACCGTAGCGTGCTGCCGTTTCCAAACTCTGTACGCATTTAAATACAGGTCTATTTGTATGCTTGAAACACTGATTGTTGGCGCAAGTGGTTATACCGGAGCAGAATTGGCTGTATATCTGCGGCGTCACCCTGAAATTAATATTGCCGGTCTTATGGTGTCGGCACAAAGCGCCGATGCAGGAAAGACTTTTTCAGATTTGCATCCGCAGCTTAAAGGTTTGGTTGATTTACCCCTTCAGCCGTTAACCGACGTTGCTGAGGCGGCTAAAGGTATTGATGTGGTTTTTCTCGCCACGGCTCATGAAGTGAGCCACGATCTGGCACCGAAATTTTTGGCCGCAGGCTGTGTGGTGTTTGACCTGTCCGGCGCTTTCCGCGTCGATGATGCTGATTTTTATACCAAATACTATGGCTTTAGCCATCAGCATCAGGATCTGTTAAAGCAGGCAGTGTATGGCTTGGCTGAGTGGCAAAGTGAAAATATTAAACAGGCTCAGTTGGTTGCGGTAGCCGGTTGCTATCCGACAGCATCGCAGCTGGCCCTTAAACCACTGGTTGAGGCTGGTTGTTTAGATCAGCAACAGTGGCCGGTGATTAATGCGGTGAGTGGCGTGAGCGGTGCCGGGCGTAAAGCCAGTATGACAACCAGTTTTTGCGAAGTGAGCCTACAGCCTTATGGTGTATTCACCCATCGCCATCAACCAGAGATTGTCGCACATCTTGGTATACCGGTGATTTTTACACCGCATTTAGGCAACTTCCCGCGCGGTATTTTGGCGACGATTACTTGCCGTTTAAAACCGGGCGTGACTGAAGCCGATATTAAAACTGCATTTTTCAACGCTTATCACAATAAACCGCTGGTTCGGGTCTATGAAAAAGGGCTTCCGGCGCTAAAATCGGTTATTGGACAACCATTCTGTGATATTGGCTTTGCCGTTGATGGACAACACATTATCGTGGTGGCCGCTGAAGATAATTTATTGAAAGGCGCGGCAGCTCAGGCCGTTCAGTGTATGAATATACGCTGTGGCTTCCATGAAACCCAATCCTTGCTCTAGGGAGAAGAAAGGATGAATCCATTAATTATTAAACTTGGTGGTGCTCTGTTAGACAGTGACGAAGCCATGGAACGCCTGTTTGTTGCCCTTGCTGGTTATAAGCAAAAGCATCAGCGTGACCTGATTATTGTTCATGGCGGTGGCTGTTTGGTGGATGAGCTAATGAAAAAGCTGGCGCTGCCAGTAGTTCGCCGCAATGGACTACGTGTCACACCGCAAGATCAGATTGGCACCATCACCGGCGCTTTGGCCGGTACGGCGAACAAAACCCTGATGGCGGCAGCTAAAAAATACCAGATTGATGCGATTGGCCTGTGTTTGGCCGACGGTGATATGGTCTCTGTCAAACAACTGTCTGATGATTTAGGCCACGTGGGCGAAGCTAAAGCGGGCAGTAAAAAACTGATTGAAACCCTATTAGCAGGCGGCTATTTGCCGATTGTTAGCTCCATTGGCATTACACCAGAAGGTGTGCTGATGAACGTGAATGCCGATCAGGCTGCGACAGCATTAGCCGCAACGCTGGGAGCGGATTTGGTTCTGCTTTCTGACGTTAGCGGTATTTTGGACGGTAAAGGTCAGCGTATCGCTGAAATGAGTGCCGAAAAGGCCGAAAAGCTGATAGAGCAAGGCATTATTACCGATGGCATGATCGTGAAAGTTAATGCGGCTTTGGATGCCGCCCGCGCTTTAGGGCGCCCGGTTGATATTGCCAGTTGGCGTAATGCCGACCAATTACCCGCATTGTTTAATGGGATGCCCGTTGGGACACGCATATTAGCGTAGCGGGCCATCGATTGATTAAATGTGCAGATATTTTTTCTCAACAACTATTCAGTAACTGAATTAAGACTTAGCAATCAAGGAAATCGTGATGAATAACAACGGTATTAAGAAAATTGTATTAGCCTACTCCGGCGGCCTGGATACATCAGCCATTATTCCATGGCTAAAAGAGAACTACGGCGACTGTGAAGTGGTGGCTTTTGTTGCCGATATTGGACAGGAACGTTCTGACCTTGAAGGCGTAGAACAAAAAGCGCTGAGCTCTGGCGCATCTTCGTGCTATGTGGTCGATTTGCGTGAAGAGTTTATTCGTGACTATGTTTATCCGGTACTGCAAACCGGCGCTTTGTATGAAGGTAGCTATTTGCTGGGTACTTCCATGGCGCGTCCAATCATTGCTAAGGCTCAGGTTGAGCTGGCGCTGAAATTGGGTGCGGATGCGGTGTGTCATGGTGCGACGGGTAAAGGTAACGATCAGGTGCGTTTTGAAACCACTTATGCGGCTTTGGCTCCGCACCTGAAAGTGGTGGCACCATGGCGTGAGTGGAACTTACGTTCCCGGGAAGCCCTGCTAGATTACCTGAAAGAGCGCAATATTCCGACCACGGCCTCGCTGGAAAAAATCTACAGTCGTGATGAAAACGCATGGCATATCTCCACCGAAGGTGGCGTATTGGAAACTCCGTGGAACGCCTCTAACCAAGATTGTTGGGTATGGACCGTTTCGCCGGAAGACGCACCAGATCAGCCTGAACTGGTTACGGTTAAGGTAGAAAAGGGTAAAGTCACTGCGGTGAACGGCAAAGCCATGAGTCCGTTCCAATGTCTGGAAGCCCTGAATGAATTGGGTGCCAAACATGGCGTAGGCCGTATTGATATTGTTGAGAACCGTCTGGTAGGGATTAAATCCCGTGGCTGTTATGAAACGCCGGGGGGCACCATTATGGTAACGGCGCTGCGTGGCGTTGAGCAGCTGGTGCTCGATCGTGACAGCTTCAAGTGGCGTGAGCAACTGGGGCTGGAAATGTCCTATGTGGTTTATGATGGTCGTTGGTTCGCTCCGTTACGTAAATCCATTCAGGCTGCGGCAGAGTCGCTGGCTGAAGATGTTAACGGTGAGGTGGTGGTGAAACTGTATAAAGGACAGGCCACGGCGATCCAGAAGCAATCATCTAGTAGCCTGTATTCCGAAGAGTTTGCTACATTCGGGGAAGATGAAGTTTACGATCACAGTCATGCAGGTGGCTTTATCCGTCTGTTCTCACTTTCAGGTCGGATTCGTGCGCTGAATGAACTGAAGAAGTGATAAACCGTTTAACGTTTTGAGTTCAAGGCGTTATTCTTGCTAACAGAGCATGAGGGGCGATGAAGGTATTGCCCCTTATTTTATTAAGCGCAATGTATTTTACCCGATAACATCATTATTTTGTTTTTCGAGGTAGAGTCCAGAAACCAGTTAATATCATTCGTTGTTATCAATCCAGGGTGGTTGTTATTGCCCTGATTTTCAGGAGTAAAGGGTATGGCATTGTGGGGTGGCAGGTTCAGTCAAGCGGCAGACCAGCGTTTTAAGCAGTTTAATGATTCACTGCGTTTTGATTATCGTCTGGCGGAGCAAGATATTATTGGTTCTGTCGCATGGTCTAAAGCACTGGTAACCGTGGGTGTGTTAAGCGCTGAAGAACAACAACAATTAGAAAAAGCGTTAGACCAGCTATTGATTGAAGTGCGTGCAGAACCGGGAGCCATTGTTGCCAGTGATGCGGAAGATATCCATAGTTGGGTCGAACAGAAGCTGATTGGTAAAGTCGGTGATTTGGGTAAAAAGCTGCATACCGGCCGTAGCCGTAACGATCAGGTAGCTACTGACCTGAAGTTATGGTGCAAAATGGAAGTGGAGCAACTGCTGCATGCGGTGAAAGAGTTACAGCAGGCGCTGGTGCTCACTGCCGAGCAGAATCAAGATGCAGTTATGCCGGGCTATACCCATCTACAACGCGCTCAGCCAGTGACGTTTGCTCACTGGTGTTTAGCCTATACCGAAATGTTGGCTCGTGATGAAAGCCGTTTACAGGATGCGTTAAAGCGTATGGATACCAGCCCGTTGGGCTGCGGTGCGTTGGCAGGAACCGCTTATCCAATTGACCGGGATCAACTGGCGGGTTGGTTAGGCTTTAGTTCGGCAACGCGTAACAGTTTGGATAGCGTATCCGATCGCGATCACGTGCTGGAATTGCTGTCTGATGCATCCATTAGTATGGTGCATCTATCGCGCTTTGCTGAAGATCTGATCTTCTTTAACAGTGGTGAGTCTGGATTTGTTGAACTTTCCGATCGGGTGACTTCTGGTTCATCCCTGATGCCGCAAAAGAAAAACCCTGATGCGCTGGAATTAATTCGTGGCAAATGTGGCCGCGTTCAGGGGGCGCTTAGCGGTATGTTAATGACCCTTAAAGGCTTACCTCTGGCGTACAATAAAGATATGCAGGAAGACAAAGAGGGCATTTTTGATGCGCTTGATACTTGGCTAGACTGCCTGCATATGGCGGTGCTGGTGCTTGATGGTATTCAGGTAAAACGTCCTCGCTGTCAGGAAGCGGCTCAGCAAGGATATGCCAACGCCACTGAATTGGCGGATTATTTGGTGGCTAAAGGTATTCCATTCCGTGAAGCCCACCATATTGTTGGTTCTGCGGTATTAGAAGCGATTAAACAGGGTAAAGCTTTAGAAGAACTTTCATTGGCTCAGCTACAGCAGTTTAATGCGGCGATTGACCAAGATGTTTATCCTGCTTTATCGCTGAAGTCCTGTCTGGAAAAGCGCTGTGCTAAAGGTGGCGTGAACCCTGAGCAGGTTGCCAGTGCGATTAATGCGGCAAAAGTACGTCTGGACATTTAATTTGTCACGACGAAAATAAATAAGCCCATAAATAGTGAATCTATTTATGGGCTTTGGTTTTATTGAGGGTGACTTAATATGAAATTAGAAACGGTAGCCTAAGCCAACGTTGAAGCCGTTGATTGAATAGTTTTTACCGTCTACATCCATTCGGGACCCTTCGTAACCAACATCAATTGCCAGATTAGTCACTGGGTTAATCTGTAAGCCTGCACCATACATCAAGGTAGATTTAGTTTGGCTACTGTGCAGCGTGCCACTATAAGAATAAGAGCTACTGTCAGCGTTATACCATTTGCTGGAATAGTCCACATCGTTAACATTGACGCCCATTAAGCCATAGATACTAACGAAGTCATTAAAACGGTAGGCTGGACCAGCGGAGATGGAATAATATTTTACTTCGGCCTTGGTTTTTATAATATCTCTATATGCACGATAGCTCATATCTTTATCGCCCTTCATATAAGTGAAGGATGAAATAATGCTTAGAGGAGAATCCCACTCATAGCGATATTTTACGTTAACGCCGTTAATATCATCAAAGTCCTGAACTTTACTTTGCGCATAGCCTAAAGTCACCGTATGTTCTCCGGCATTAACCATGCCACATACGCTTAAAGAAATAATAGAAGCCAGAAGAATTTTTTTCATTAAAAGATTATCCCTAATTTAAATTTTAAATATAAATTATAAAAATACAGCGCGGGGATTATAGGGAGTAAGCGTGTTTAAATAAATGATTATTTATATTTTTGTTTATTTGCACAGATATAATTTAATCTGGGATATTGATTATTGAATTTTATTTGTGACTTCTTACTTAGATAGTTTAAGGAGTGTTATTTCAATGTATTCAGAAGAAATAAACGATAAGTAATGATTTGAATGTTAGTAATAGGTGAAAATACTACTGCTATTTTTTAATTAACCTTACTTTTTAAGTGGGACCCATTACAGTTTGTAAAATAACTTAAAACCAGTACTGATATCCTGTTCACTAAAAGAAGTATTACTTTAGTATGGTAGACAAGAATGGCGAATAAGAAACCTCATTCTTTTCCGTGATTATGTGATAAGCCGAATAGTAGTCAATACCATGATTCTCATGGCAACTAATAATCCATGTTTTTTTGTTTATAAGTTGTTTTGTTTTTATACAGCCGCGTATTTTTTGGACGATAAATACGGTAAAGAGAAGACCGATCAGAAGAGTTGCGATAATAAGCCATATATTATTAAAAAATACAGGTATCTGCCCAAGGATAAAGTAGGTATAAAAGTTATGGCAAGTAATCGCCAGCAGAGTGAACAGAACGAGTAATTTCGCGTTAAGCATTCTATTAAATATTGAACCCAGCTCGTTTTCTGATGGGGCATGTATATTATGTAAGCTGTTTATCGCTTCTTTAACCGGTATACCCTGCATATAGAATATCCACTGGTTCTTTTTGGACTCAATGAGTAATTTTCCACTTTTTCTTAGGCTTTCGGTTCTGATCGAGATATAGACTGGATATAAGATGAACATAAAGACAACATAGAATAAGGGCGCATGAAACCCCATAAATGTGGCAAAAATCACCAAGGCTGAGAGTAGGAAAAACTTCATTTCTGCCATAATAGTTCCCTCTAATGAATGACACGCTATTTTTTATTCAGTTAATTTCCGTATAGGCCTGTTGTTGAATGCCAATGAAGAGTCGAGCAGATTAGTTTATACCGTCTTTTAAAGAAAAAAGCAGCCAGAAATAAATCAGGCTGCTTTTAAGTATTATGTTAGATATGCAACGGGTATTTTAATCCCCAGGACAACGCTGACAGCGCTCTATTTCATCATTGCCCAGTCTCAATTTAGCATTCAGATCGCGTAATGCCGTTCTTAAACCCTCTTCAATCACTGGGTGATAGAAGGGCATATCCAGCATCTGAGGAATGGTCATTTGCTGTTGATGCGCCCAAGCTAACAGATGAGCGATATGCTCAACATTTGGCCCCATCATTTCGGCACCAAGAAAACGACCGGTACCTTGTTCCCCATAAACGTGCAGCAGGCCTTTATTGCGTAGCATCACTCGTGAACGTCCCTGATTTTCAAAAGAGACTTCGCCAATTTCAAAACAGCCGCAGGCGCTGAACTTTTGATTCAGTTCCCGATAGGTTGAGCCAACCATGGCGATCTGTGGATCGGAGAACACCACGGAAATTGAGCTGCGACGTAAACCGGGCGATATCTCAGGATATGACCCCGCATTTTCGCCGGCAATGCGCGCCTGATCGCTGGCTTCATGAAGCAGTGGCAGTTGATTGCTGGCGTCTCCGGCAATAAAAATATGTGGGAGATTGGTTTGCATCGTAAGACGATCGGCAATAGGTACACCACGATCATCAAGTTCAAGAGAGGTGTTTTCCAGACCAATTTTATCGACGTTAGGACGGCGACCTGTGGCGGCCAACACGTAATCAACGGTAATTTCTTGCGGATGACCGCCTTTATCTTGATAGCGGATAAACACGCTATCGTCTCTGCGTTCCATTAGCTCGACTTTGGCATCTGGATCGAGATAGAACTCTTGATTTAGCGTATTCGCGGCATATTGGCGAATAGCTCCATCCGTCAGCGGGCCGACGGCACCACCG
This sequence comes from Pragia fontium DSM 5563 = ATCC 49100, assembly GCF_900112475.1. Taxonomy (GTDB): domain Bacteria; phylum Pseudomonadota; class Gammaproteobacteria; order Enterobacterales; family Enterobacteriaceae; genus Pragia; species Pragia fontium. The sequence goes on from NZ_FOLW01000015.1 coordinate 43,452, forward strand.
ACACCAAACATCGTGACTTTAACCCCTAAACGGTGCAGCGCCTGACCCAGCTCTAAACCAATAACGCCAGGGCCAAATACCGCTACCGACTTCGGCAGATCGTCCCAGTTGAAAACATCATCATTAATGATTAAACGATCGCCCAGAGAGTTCCATGGTGCCGGCCAGCTTGGGCGTGAACCAGTGGCAATCACAATACGCTTTGCCTGAATTCGTGTGTGCTCGTCAACCTGTAGCATATTGTCATCGATAAACCGGGCGTAGCCGCTAATTTTATCCTGCTGAGGAATTTCCCCGACGCCTTCCAGAACAAAGCCAACAAAACGATCGCGTTCGCGCTTAACTCGACTCATTACTTCGCGGCCGTCAATCCTGGTTTCACCCTGTGGGTGAATACCAAATCCAGGCGCCATGTCTATATGGTGTACTGCTTCAGCCGCAGCAATTAATAGCTTTGAAGGCATACAGCCAACTCTGGCACAGGTTGTTCCATATGGGCCACCTTCAATCATGACCACATTGGGCGTTAATCGTTTTGCTGCACGGTAAGCGCCTAATCCTGCGGTGCCGCCGCCAATCACGGCAACATCAACCTGTAATACTTTCATCCTTTGACTCCTGAATAAAAAAAGGCGGACCGGAGTCCGCCAAAACTTACCATTGGCTAACTTTAAAATTATGGTGGCTTAAAAAATCAAAATACGTTCTGTTGGTCTTATTAGGCGGCGAAATATTTTTCTAAATCATCGCTGCCGCCAATATGCTGTCCGCCGATATAGATTTGTGGAACCGTTGAACGGCCAGTAATCGCACGCAGGCTAACAGTGGTTGCATCGGTGCCTAAAATGATCTCTTCATACTGTAGGCCACGCTCTTGCAGCATTTGTTTGGCTTTAGCACAGTATGGACAGCCAGGTTTAGTCATCAGGGAAATCGATTCTTGTAGTTTGCAGTCCGGTGCCAAATATTTCAGCATGGTGTCGGCATCAGAGACTTCAAACGGGTCGCCTGGCTTGTTTGGCTCAACAAACATTTTTTCAATCACGCCATTACGTATCAGCATGGAATAGCGCCATGAGCGAGGGCCAAATCCTAAATCGGCTTTCTCAACCAACATATTCATGCCTTTGGTGAACTCACCATTACCGTCAGGAATAAAGGTAATGTTTTCGGCGTGTTGTTCTGATTTCCAGGCATTCATCACGAAGGTATCGTTGACGGAAACGCATAACACACTATCAACACCGTATTGTTTGAATACCGGCGCCAGCTCGTTGTAACGAGGCAGATGGCTGGAAGAACAGGTCGGAGTGAATGCGCCCGGTAGGGAGAACACAATCACGGTTTTGTTAGCGAATAATTCTTCAGTACTGATATCAATCCACTGATCTCCCTGACGGGTATGGAAAACGGTATTAGGTACTTTCTGGCCTTCTTGAGTACTGAACATGTTTTAACCTCTTATGCAATTTGTGTGTGCGTGCTAATTTTTACTGCTAGCGTCATATTTTTGTTGTTGATGATTATCCATTGAGCCGATTAATAGGTATAATCGTTAGTCGCTATCTTATCTATTGACACGAACTATCTTAAATTAAAGGATTGAGCTATGAATATTCGCGATTTGGAGTACCTTGTTGCACTCTCTGAACACTGTCACTTCCGACGTGCAGCGGACTCGTGTCATGTGAGCCAGCCAACGTTAAGTGGACAGATTCGTAAACTGGAAGACGAATTAGGCGTTATGTTACTTGAGCGAACCAGCCGTAAGGTTTTGTTCACTCAGGCGGGTATGCTGCTGGTTGATCAGGCCAAAACCGTATTACGAGAAGTGAAAGTATTAAAAGAGATGGCTAGCCAGCAGGGTGAAACCATGTCTGGGCCATTGCATATTGGCTTGATTCCCACGGTTGCTCCCTATTTATTGCCCCACATTATTCCTATGCTGCATCAAGAGTTTCCTAAGTTGGAAATGTATCTTCATGAAGCTCAGACGAAAGATCTACTCGCGCAGTTGGACAGCGGAAAGCTGGATTGTGCCATCTTGGCACTGGTAAAAGAGACCGAGTCTTTTATTGAAATTCCACTTTATGATGAGCCAATGCGTTTAGCGATTTATTCCGATCACCCTTGGGCAGGCCGAGACAAAATTATGATGTCTGAACTCGCCGGTGAGAAGTTGCTGATGTTGGAAGACGGCCACTGTTTACGCGATCAGGCATTAGGTTTCTGTTTTCAGGCCGGTGCTGATGAGGATTCGCATTTTCGGGCAACCAGCCTGGAAACGTTACGCAACATGGTTGCTGCTGCCAGCGGTATTACATTGCTGCCTTTACTGGCTGCGCCACCGGAACGTGAACGGGATGGGATCTATTATCTGCCTTGCTATAAGCCAGAGCCAAAAAGAACCATTGGTTTAGTTTATCGTCCGGGGTCACCATTGCGAGCGCGTTATGAGCAACTAGCTGACACTATTGCCGGACATATGCCGGGCGTGATTGATTCTGAGCAAAAGAGAACGAGTTAATCTATCGTCCGTTAGCGGATAAACATTGGTTAAAGCAAACGTTCTTGATTTGTTTCTTGGTCAGCAAATTTTAAAGCAGTTTATGATTAATCATTCTAAATGCTGGTCATGTATATTCGGTCAGTGGATTGATAGGTAAGGATTAAGATGTGATAGGCGTCAGAGCCCAACAGAAAGAGCGTACCCGTCGTTCATTGATAGAGGCGGCCTTCAGCCAGTTAAGTGCTGAGCGGAGTTTTGCTAGCTTAAGCTTAAGAGAAGTGGCTCGTGAGGCGGGTATTGCCCCTACCTCTTTCTATCGTCATTTTCGTGATGTTGACGAGCTGGGTTTAACTATGGTGGATGAAAGTGGTCTGATGCTACGTCAACTGATGCGTCAGGCTCGCCAGAGAATCGCCAAAGGTGGGAGTGTTATTCGTACTTCCGTCTCCACATTTATGGAATTTATTGGTGATAATCCCAACGCGTTTCGGCTGCTATTACGGGAGCGTTCAGGTACTTCCGCTGCATTTCGCGCCGCGGTTGCTCGGGAGATTCAGCACTTTATTGCGGAACTGGCGGATTATCTCGAACTGGCAAATCAGATGCCACGTAGCTTTTCTGAGGCGCAAGCTGAAGCCATGGTAACCATTGTATTCAGTGCCGGTGCGGAAGCGCTGGATATTGACGCAGCCCAACGTAAACAGTTGGAAGAACGTTTAGTCTTACAGCTACGGATGATTTCCAAAGGCGTATATTATTGGTATCGTCGTGAACAGGAGAAGGGTGTAGTGCCCATTTCACTCTAGATAAAAGGAGGAATATCAATGACAGAACAAGTAAATAAAGAATATGGAATACTGTTATTGGCGTTTATCGCCGGTTTATCTGTTAATGGATCGTTTAATGCATTGTTTGACTCAGTGATTGCGTTTTCGATATTTCCATTAATCGCACTGGGTTTTTCTATTTATTGTTTGCATCAGCGTTATGTTACTCATCCAATGCCAGCAGGGACGCCAATGTTAGCGGCATCCTGTTTCTTGTTGGGGATCTTTCTGTACAGTGCAGTTATTCGTGCAGAGTATGCCGGGATGGGGTCTAATTTCCTGTTAACCGTGATTTGTGTCGCACTGGTGTTCTGGATTGGTTATAAGCTGAATATTACTGCCCGTCACAAAGTCGCCAGCCAAACAGATTAAGGTTGTTGATCTAAAATAATAACAATAGTCAGATAATTAAAATGTCATTAGCCCCAATAATATTGGGGCTTTTTATATGGGATAATTACATGTCATTCCATACCCAAAAAAGATTCATTCTTGAGAGCAGTGGATTGTAGACACAATCACGAACCAATCTTATTGATTATGCTAATCTAGGCGTATTTTTAATCGATAGGCGGATTGAATTTGACCATTCACACCCTTCAAGAGCGACACCTTTTCCTAGAGATGCTTGCTCTTTGGCAAGGGTATATCCGCAACAAGGATCTCGTCGATCAGTTTGTCATTACTCGCCAACAGGCTTATCAGGATATTCGAGCTTACCAAGAGCGTTATCCTGAACGGTTAAATAAAATGGCCTCAGGGCCATATCAATTTAGCGCTCAATATATATATCAAGCACCAAAACACTCACTAGAGCATTACTTACAATGGTTGAGCACAGGTCAATTCTATGCGCCTCAGCCAGCACTCAATTCTGTATTGGGGGAGCAGTGCTCCGTCCCACAGCGCTATGTTTCTCCACAAGTCATTGCCGTTTTAACCGATGCTATTCGCCAGCAGAAACGCGTCGAACTGGGGTATGTCTCACTGTCTAATCCCGAGTGGCAAGGGCGAATTTTTCACCCTCACTCCTTTATCAAAACGGGCTTACGTTGGCATATGCGTGGTTACTGCGAAAAATCGCAGGACTACCGAGATTTGGTGCTGAGCCGTTGTCGTGGAGAAGCTGAATTGCTCGATGCTTCCGAGCACACCAAGGACGATGATCAGGTTTGGAATACACAGGTGGATTTGATCTTTGCCCCCGATCCTCGTTTGAATGAGGCGCAAAGGGAAGTGATCGTCCATGACTACCAAATGGATAACGGGCAACTGCACATTACCACCCGTGCTGCTTTAGTTGATTACCTACTGAAAGAGATGCAAGTCAAGACCCAATATCTCGAAGGCACCCCAGAAGCCCAGCAACTGATTTTGCTCAACCCACGTGACGTCAAACCATGGTTATTTGATCGTTAATGCGAAGATAAACCGCGTTCAGGTAAAGTTATTTTACCTGAATAAATGTGCAGGATTGAGCTTTGTACACAAGCACATAAAGTAGATGCATAACCGCACCGCCAGGAATGGAGTAAGCAATGGACGATTTATCCCCCTCAGATCTCAAAGTGATCCTGCATTCAAAGCGCGCCAATATGTACTATCTCGAGTATTGCCGTGTGATGCAAAAAGATGGCCGCGTACTGTATTTAACCGAAGCAGACAAAGAAAACCTCTACTTCAATATCCCGATTGCTAACACCACGGTTCTTATGATGGGTAATGGCACCTCAATCACTCAAGCGGCGATGCGCATGCTCTCACAGGCGGGTGTGCTGGTGGGTTTTTGTGGCGGTGGTGGAACACCACTGCACATGGCGACCGAAGTAGAATGGTTCACGCCGCAAAGCGAATATCGCCCGACCGAATACCTGCAAGGCTGGCTCTCTTTTTGGTTTGATGATGAAAAACGCTTAGCCGCCGCGAAACAATTTCAAAACGCGCGGATAGAGTACTTACAACAAGTGTGGAGCTCGGACCGTGAGCTCGCCCTGGAAAAGTTCAATGTTCAGGATGAGGTCATCAAACAATCACTTGATACCTTTCACCAACGCACCGATGCAGCCAGCAAACAATCCGATTTACTACTCACAGAAGCACAACTGACCAAAGCCTTATACAAATACGCGGCCAACAACACAGGCAAAGAGGGCTTTTCTCGCCAGCATCAACCCGACAAAAAATGCACTGACAAAGCCAACGGCTTTTTAAACCACGGTAACTACTTAGCTTATGGCCTTGCCGCCAGTTGTTTATGGGTATTGGGCATTCCGCACGGTTTGGCGGTGATGCACGGTAAAACCCGGCGCGGTGCTTTGGTGTTTGATGTGGCCGACTTAATCAAAGACGCTATCGTGCTGCCGTGGGCCTTTGTTTGTGCTAAAGAAAATGCCAGCGAACAAGAGTTCCGCCAGCAAATCCTGCAAGCCTTTATTGAACATAAAGCACTTGACTTTATGTTTGACACAGTGAAACGCGTCGCGCTACAAGGCCAAAGCGAAGAAGAGAGCGAGGATCGACCGTTATGATGGTCACTTTCATATCTCAATGTGAGAAAAACGCATTGAAGAAAACCCGTCGGGTGTTGGATGCTTTCGCCAATCGGATTGGCGATAACACTTGGCAAACCCTGATCACCGAAGAAGGATTGTTAACGGTGAAAAAAATGCTGCGTCAAACCGCCAGCCGCAGCACCGCCGTTAGTTGCCACTGGATCCGCTCTCGCTCCCGCAGCCAGTTTTTATGGGTGGTGGGTAACAAAAAGAAATTTAATGCGGAGGGTGTGGTACCGGTGAATAGCACCGAGAAAGATTTGCTCAACAGCGAATATGAAAGTGACTGGAAATATTTGCCACTGATTAAAGCCCTCGCCGCCATGGCTGCTTTGCTACACGATTGGGGTAAATCTTCTTTACTGTTTCAGGCAAAATTAAACCCAGAAATTAAAACCAAGTATAAAGGTGATCCATTGCGCCATGAATGGGTATCTTGTCTGCTGTTTCATCAGTTTGTTACGAACCACACTAACGAAAATCACGATCGAGCTTGGTTGAACTCGCTGATTAATCAAGGCATTGATGAGCCGAGCTTTAACTCCAACTCTTTATTAAGAGAGAAAGCGCTTGCCGAGTTACCTTCCGCAGCAGCGCTGATAGCTTGGCTGATTGTTTCTCATCACAGGCTGCCTTTGCCTAAAGAGCAAGAACTCTGTAAGGCTCAACGAGAGAATAGTAATGCCTCGCTTGCCGATTTACTGGCTAAAATAACTCCATCTTGGGGTTATGAAAACCGCTTCGACGAGTACAACTCGCTGCTTCCCAAATGCTTTGAATTTCCGTTGGGACTACTTTCTAACGCCCAAACTTGGCTTGCTGAGCTTAAGCATCGTGCGAAAGATTTATTGCATCATCTACCTTTGTTAGAGCAGGCGATGAATGATGGCAGCTGGCGCGTGATTTTGCACCATGCTCGGCTGTGCTTGATGCTTGGCGATCACTATTACTCTTCACAAGCCAATGATCCACAGTGGCACAGTTCCAGCGAGTTATACGCTAACACCGATCCCAGTACCAAAGCACTCAAACAAAAGCTGGATGAGCATTTAGTCAATGTCGCCAAAGTGACCGTGAATACAGTGAAATTGCTGCCGTTTTTTGAATCTGAGCCACTTAAAGCGACCGAACTCACCGAGCTAGCACCGAAGGCCTGCACACCCAAAGCGTTCCGTTGGCAAGACAAAGCGGTGCGCAAAATTATCGAGTGGCGCGAGCATACCGAAGATAAAAGCCAAGGCTATTTTGTGGTGAACATGGCGAGCACCGGCTGCGGAAAAACCATGGCTAACGCCAAAATCATGCAAGCGCTCTCGGAGGATGGTGAAAGTCTGCGTTTTATTCTCGCGCTTGGTCTACGTACTCTTACCTTGCAAACCGGCGATGAATATAAGCAGCGGCTTAAATTGCAAGACAGCGATATTGCGGTGTTAATTGGCTCTAAAGCGATTTATGAGTTGCACCAGTCGGGCAAGCAAGTTGATAAAGAGGAAATTGAACTGAATCAAGCGGAGCTTGGCTCCGAGTCGATGGAAAGTTTGCAAGAAGAGACAGATGAACTCCACTGGCAAGGTGAATTACCCAAAGAAGAGCTCACCACAGTTTTAACCAAGGAAAAAGATCGCAAGCTGCTGTATGCACCGGTATTGGCTTGTACCATTGATCATATTATGGCGGCCACCGAAACCAAACGGGGTGGGCGTTATATTTTGCCTTGTTTACGCTTAATGTCGTCGGACTTGGTGATTGATGAAATCGATGACTTTACGGAAGACGATCTGATTGCGATTGGTCGCTTAGTCCACTTAGCCGGCATGTTAGGGCGAAAAGTGATGATTTCCTCTGCAACCATTCCGCCGGATTTGGCGCTCGGTTTGTATAATGCTTATCGCCAAGGCTGGGCGGTTTTTGCGGCTAGCCGTGACCGAACCACCAGCATTAATTGTGTTTATGTCGATGAATTTACTGCGCATACCGAGTTGGTGGGCAGCAGCGATGAAAACTTAGACGCCTACCAAGCCTTTCAACAAGGCTTTATTATTAAGCGAGTCGAGAAGCTTAAGCAGCAAACCGCTAAACGCAAAGCCGAGATTATTCCCTGCCTCAAACAGCCAGGTTTACCACTTGAGAAGCAGTATTTTGAAACGGTAAAACAAGCAGTTTTGGATAAGCACCAGCACTATTTCACCTTAGATCCCGAAAGCCAAACGCAGGTTTCTTTTGGTGTGGTGCGGGTGGCCAACATTCAGCCCTGCGTGGAATTAACCAAGCATTTACTCAGTTCTGACTGGCCAGAAGATACGGAAGTTCGTTGTATGGCTTATCACAGTCAGCAAGTGTTGCTGCTGCGCCATGAGCAAGAAAAGCATCTTGACGAGGTTCTCAAGCGCAAAGAAAAAGCGGGGGAATTACCGGCTGCCTTTGCCCATCCTACGATTCGCGGCCATTTGGATACTTGTGGTGCGAAAAATCTGATTTTTATTCTGGTGGCTACGCCTGTGGAAGAGGTGGGGCGTGATCATGACTTTGATTGGGCTGTGATTGAGCCATCTTCTTACCGTTCTATTATCCAAATGGCAGGTCGTGTGCGCAGGCATCGTGACGGGGAAATTATTGCGCCCAACATTGGGTTATTGCAGTACAACGTCAAAGGCTTTAAAGGGGGGGAAGAGCGTGTATTTAACCACCCAGGCTATGAAACGGACCGAACGACCCAGCTAGTCACTCATGATTTAACACAGTTGGTCGATGAAAAAACGCTACTGCAATCGGTCAATGCCATTGCCCGCATTCAAAAGCGAACGACTTTAGAGCCACAAAAAAAATTGGCGGATTTAGAGCATTTTGCTACTGCAAAAACACTCGGTACCGATCAGATTGGCAAACCAGAGGTAACCACTGCCAGCCGTCAGGAGAGATACAGCCGCAACCGCCGTGACAGACAGCCTCATCCTTATTGGAGTGAGCATTTACACGGTCATCTTCATGGCTACTGGTGGCTTACTGCATTGCCGCAATACTTCAAACGTTTTCGAAAAAGTGAGCCAACCGTGCAGATCTACTTAGTCAAAAAAACGCGCAGCATTGAGTTTTGTTTGCGAGAAGAGCAGGGCGGTTTATGCCCGATTGAGCGAGTTTTGAATATTCAGCATCAGCCGCTTGCGCCTGAGCAACAGCAGAAACTCTGGTTACAACGTGATTACTGCGAGCTGATTGGACAATACAGTTCAAGTGCCGAGCAGGAGTTTGCTACGTCAGTGCGATACGGAGAAATCAGTTTTATCTACCGTGAAGGCAATCAGCAATATAGCTACAACGACCAGCTAGGGTTGGTTAAGGTGAAATAATGGAGGAGATTAGCGTGTTAGATCCAGCAATAGCCACCTTTTTTGCTGAGCGCAAAGAGGCTTGGCTTAAGAAGAACATTAGTGCAGCAATGCAAGCATCAGAAGTGTACGAAAAACAACAGGAATGTGAGCAAAACTTTTTGTTAGTCAATTGGCTCCCCGATGCAGCAAGAAGGGCCGGGCAAATCTCAGTTGCCTCACATCCCTGTACATTCAGCCATCCAAGTGCTCGGAAAAATAAAAATGGTTATGTTTCCTCGATTATTGCCAAGAATAAACCGCGAACCGATGGCTTTCTTCACTCCGGCAATGTGAGCGTGGAACCAGATGCACTCGGAAACGCTGCGGCTTTAGATGTGTACAAGTTCCTGAGTTTGGCGATGAGCGATCAACGTTCTTTACTCGTGCATATTGAGCAAGAGAGTGAGTTAGCGCGCCAGTTACTGAATGTGCCAACCTGTGATTACCAGACTCTACGCGACGGTTTTTTAAAAATGATCAATACCGATCAAGACTCTGTTTCAAGCTCGAAGATTAAGCAGGTTTATTTTCCGATAGCCGATGGTGAATATCATTTACTGTCGTTATTGACGCATTCAGGCCATCTTTTTGAACTGCGTAAGCGGCTTGATGCACTTCGATTTGGCGAAGAAGTGAAAAAGGTAAGAGAGTGCAAAAAATCTAATCACTTTCATCCGACGGGTTACCAAGAAATATTCGGTCTAACCACCATTGGGTTCGGTGGTACAAAGCCTCAAAACATCAGCGTACTTAACAACCAAAATGCGGGGAAAGCGCATTTACTCGCTTCCATTCCGCCAGATCTAAAACCCAGAGATATCCGGCTACCGAAAACTGATTTTTTCAAAGAGAGTTTTACTGCTTGGCAATCCAAAGAGGTGTTGGAATCACTACATCGTCTGTTTATTACCGATTACAACAATATCCATATTCGTGAGGGGCGCGACTACCGTATTCAGCAATACGTTGATCTGGTGATTGAAAAAATGTGGCAAGTACGTCTGTTTCTAGCCGAGTATCAGGGTGAACTGCCAGACGAATTACTGCAAGAGCAAAAAATCTGGCTTTACCCTGAGTTTGAGCAGCAGCGAGAGCAAGAGGATGAGTGGCTCGATAAAATCACTCGGCAAATTGCACGCAGCTTAATCCTCCATTACAGCCGCAGCAAAGTTATTGCCAATCCTGTCTTGCTGGCCGACCAAGAACTACTGGCAATCGAGAAAGTTGTTTCCAGCAATAAGGAGAACTTACGATGAATGTGCTGATTTTGCCGCATATTAATATTCACAACGCCAATGCCCTGTCGAGCTCTTTTACCATTGGCTTTCCGGCCATGACTGCATGGTTAGGCTTTGTCCATGCTTTAGAACGCAAATTGAACCAAGCAGGCTTGCCAGAGTTAATGCTGCACAGCGCAGCGGTCGTCAGCCATCGGTGTGATGTACAAACTCACAAAGGTGAGGGGGATTTTGTCCATTCGATTATTGGTACTGGGAACCCACTCGACAAAGATGGCTCACGCTCGGCATTTATAGAAGAAGCACGCTGTCACTTAGACGTCTCATTAGTGATTGAGTGGGGTGGTAATGAGGATCAAGTACAGCACGCGGACTTTGCCGAGCAGTTGCAAGCGGTGATCGCCACCATGAAAGTAGCGGGGGGCGATGTACTGAGCATGCATCGACCACTTAATCAATCCGTCGATATTGATAACCCACAAGAAACCAGAGCATTGCTGCGCAAGTTAATGCCCGGTTATGTGCTGATCGAACGACGCGATTTAATGACTGAGGCGATGGCGCAAGGTTCTGATGCATTAGATGCGCTTCTCAGTTATCTCACCGTTAACCACCGTTGTGAGCAGCTTGAAGATGGAAGCGTTATCTGGCGCAGCCAGCGTAAAGCCAGTGGCTGGATTGTACCGATCGCAACTGGTTTTCAGGGCATTTCGCCATTAGGTGAGGCGAAAAATCAGCGCGATCCTTCTGTGCCGCACCGCTTTGCCGAAAGCGTAGTTACACTCGGTGAATTTGTCATGGCGCACAAAATTCAGCATCTCGACGACATGCTTTGGCACTACCACAACGATTTAGAAAACGATCTTTACCTTTGTCAGCAAGTTAACGCTATCAACGAACATCAATAAGGAACAACCTCATGGCTAAAAATAACGACACCGCATCTGTATTAGCATTTGAAAAAAAATTAGTTCCATCGGATGGCTATCTATTTGGTACCAACTGGGAGACTAAAGAACAAACAACGCCGTTAGCACTGCAAGAAAAATCGGTACGCGGCACTATTTCCAATCGTTTTAATAAGAAAGATGTTGGGGAGTTCACAAAAGACCCAGCAAAACTCGATGCAAAAGTTGAAAGTCCAAATTTACAACGTGTTGATGCTTGTGCGTTAGGGCAAGACCAAGACACTCTTAAACTGCATTTCACCCTAAAAGTATTAGGTGGTTTAGCTCAGCCTTCGGCTTGCAATAATGCGCTGTTTAAACAGAGCTATAGTGCCGCCGTTGGGCAGTACATTGCCAAACATGGCTGCCTGGAGCTGGCAAAACGTTACGCCACCAACCTTGCGAATGCACGTTTCTTATGGCGTAACCGAGTTGGTGCTGAGGAAATTGAAGTGCAAGTCAAAGCGCTCAACAAAGGGGCAGAGCAAACTTGGACGTTTGATGCCAAACAGTTCAGCACTCGTCACTTTGAGCATAACGATGCACAGATCAATAGCTTGGCGGATCGCATTGCTCAGGCGCTGGCCAGTGAATCCGGTCACCTGATGCTACAAATTGATTGCTATGCCAAAGTCGGTAAAGCGCAAGAAGTCTATCCAAGTGAAGAGTTAGTGCTGGATAAAGGCAATAGTAAAACCAAGAAAAGTAAAATTCTCTATGCGGTCAATGAACATGCAGCGATGCACTCACAAAAAATCGGTAACGCGCTGCGTTCGATTGATACTTGGTACCCGGAATACGTTTCAGAAGAACAAAGTGCAGGAGCGATTGCTATTGAGCCTTATGGCGCGGTCACCAATTTAGGTAAAGCGTTCCGTACCCCGAAAGACAAGCAGGATTTTTACACTTTCTTTGACAAGTGGGCGCGTGGCGAAGCCTTAGCGCGTGAAGAAGATGAACATTACTTGGTGGCTGTGCTAGTGCGCGGTGGGGTATTTGGCGAAAGCGATAAGTAGGTGGCGGTGATGAACTACTACCAAGAAATTACCTTACTGCCGGATGCGGATATCTCGCTGGGTTTTCTTTGGCAAAATGTCTTTCAACAAGTACACATTGCCCTCGTTGAGCACAAAGTGGATACGAATCAGTCTGCCGTTGCGGTTGGCTTTCCTGATTATCGCCAAGCGCAATTTCCACTCGGCAGTAAGTTGCGGCTGTTTGCTAAAGAGCAAGCGACACTGGAAAAAATAGCCATTAACCAATGGCTGGCTCGCCTGAAAGACTATGTGCATATCAAAGGGATAAAACCCGTACCCAGTGATGTCACCTACGTGAGCTTTGTGCGTAAACAGGTGAAATCGCCAGAGCGGATTGAGCGCGATATGCAGCAAAAATCGGCATTGTGGGCAGCTAAATCGGGTAAATCGCTGGCAGAATGCTTAATTGAGCTTGAAAAAAGTAAACCGACCGATCTATGTCGCTTGCCGTTTATTTACTTGCATAGCCAGCAAACCAAGCAGCGCTCGCCAGATAAAAACAGCAAGTTCCCGCTGTTTATTGAGATGCATCCGCAAAGTGCATCGTTGGATGGGGTGTTTGATTGTTATGGCTTGAGTGCTAAGGCGAGTGGTAAGCCAGCATTTGCCACCGTGCCGCACTTTTAAACTCAGGTATAAAGGGTAAGTTTTTACCCTTTATTTTTGCTCTTTAAAAATATTATTTAAATACAATGGGTTGCAATGCGCGGTTTTTAACAAGGTAAAAGTGCGATTTTTATCCTAACTGCTTGTTGTAACTTATTTTTATTGATTTATTCTATTGTTCACTGCCGTACAGGCAGCTTAGAAACATAATATTCCCTTATCCTTTCTGCGTTTCCCGTTCACTGCCGTACAGGCAGCTTAGAAAAGAGGGATTCACTACAGTAAGTATCTGCTTTAGTTCACTGCCGTACAGGCAGCTTAGAAATCTTGGTATCCCG
>NZ_FOLW01000015.1:58260-65106 GCF_900112475.1 Pragia fontium DSM 5563 = ATCC 49100
TCAAGTTCACTGCCGTACAGGCAGCTTAGAAATGTCAGCTCTGATAACTGGGCGTTTCCAACCCAGTTCACTGCCGTACAGGCAGCTTAGAAAAACAGGACAAATTATTACAGATGATGGACGCAGTTCACTGCCGTACAGGCAGCTTAGAAAGCACATCACCAATCCACCGCCATTACTAAGTCGTTCACTGCCGTACAGGCAGCTTAGAAAGACTAAATTCCGAATTATCGACACTGAAACCTGTTCACTGCCGTACAGGCAGCTTAGAAAGCTACGTGCCGCGATGATAGTCTTCCTGATGAGTTCACTGCCGTACAGGCAGCTTAGAAATTGATAGAAATGCCGGTGCGGTTCTGAAAAGAGTTCACTGCCGTACAGGCAGCTTAGAAATAAATTTCATGCCTCGCCTTTGCGGGGCTTTTGTTCACTGCCGTACAGGCAGCTTAGAAATTAAGAACGTCAACGACCTCTTTACCGTAACCGTTCACTGCCGTACAAGCAGCTTAGAAATTGGGAAAGCGTAGTAACAGGGCTATACAATAGTTCACTGCCGTACAGGCAGCTTAGAAAAAACAGTGTCTTTAAGCAACGTGTTAACGCGCGTTCACTGCCGTACAGGCAGCTTAGAAAACGACCGGAACTCTTCCACATTTTCTAACATTGTTCACTGCCGTACAGGCAGCTTAGAAAATTATGAGGATCGACATAACGAACATGGATTGGTTCACTGCCGTACAGGCAGCTTAGAAACAACGGAATATTTGCTGACGATTGTTATAAATGTTCACTGCCGTACAGGCAGCTTAGAAAATATTGCGACCGGCTATCTTACCGACTGTTTTGTTCACTGCCGTACAGGCAGCTTAGAAAGCACTTAACTCAACGTTCTTAGCATCATCAGCGTTCACTGCTGTACAGGCAGCTTAGAAATAAATGTTCCCAATACTCACCTAAAGGGAAATGTTCACTGCCGTACAGGCAGCTTAGAAAGACCGCCCCAACTGCCACCTAAATGTTCCCAAGTTCACTGCCGTACAGGCAGCTTAGAAAGGTATAAGCATCCCGATCAGCAATACGAAAATGTTCACTGCCGTACAGGCAGCTTAGAAAAATACACTCTTGAACGGTTAGCCAAATATCCAGTTCACTGCCGTACAGGCAGCTTAGAAAGAAGCCAACGGCATCGATACAACGAGCCTCAGAGTTCACTGCCGTACAGGCAGCTTAGAAACACATGGGGCAACAAGTCTTTCTCACTCTCTCGTTCACTGCCGTACAGGCAGCTTAGAAAGAAGCCAACGGCATCGATACAACGAGCCTCAGAGTTCACTGCCGTACAGGCAGCTTAGAAACACATGGGGCAACAAGTCTTTCTCACTCTCTCGTTCACTGCCGTACAGGCAGCTTAGAAAGACTGAAGTTAAACAATGCGCGTCCTCTGTGAGTTCACTGCCGTACAGGCAGCTTAGAAATTTATAGATATGTGGGATCGTTAATGAAAACAGTTCACTGCCGTACAGGCAGCTTAGAAAGCTCAGAAATTCTACGTAATGCCGATGGCTCAGTTCACTGCCGTACAGGCAGCTTAGAAATATAAGCCGCAATTACAGGAAGGCTCTGGCCGGTTCACTGCCGTACAGGCAGCTTAGAAAGACCAAAGTACCTCTAACGGATGCAGGAACGGGTTCACTGCCGTACAGGCAGCTTAGAAACGTGAGCATATCGAATATATCCAAAATTATATGTTCACTGCCGTACAGGCAGCTTAGAAAAATACAGACTGGGGCCGGCCTTATTTACCCCGCTTCACTGCCGTACAGGCAGCTTAGAAATCATCGAAAGCAACCTACCGCCTCGAACCGCTGTTCACTGCCGTACAGGCAGCTTAGAAATGAGTCGTAAGGGCAGAAAAATAACGAGCCCTGTTCACTGCCGTACAGGCAGCTTAGAAACAGCAACAAACGCTTCTGCAATTCGCAAAATAGTTCACTGCCGTACAGGCAGCTTAGAAAGGTATGAAATCAAACTATTCATCATCTACGCAGCATTGCGACAATATGTATCGTTTACAGTTAATCTCGAGAGTATTGGCGGCAAAGAGCCGCCATGCATCAACAATAATTGTTAGGAAGGGAATGTTAAGAAAGGTATTTGTAGTTTGAATCGTCCCCGTACCTCATATCGTACCCATCCCAATTTCTTCTACTTTAAATTATCGGTGATAAGCCTTATTTAATGCGCTCTAGAAGTACACCCGATTCCATATGATGGGTATAAGGGAATTGGTCAAATAACGCCAGTCGACTCACCCGATGAGTTTGGTTGAGGACAGTCAGATTTTCACATAGGGTTTCCGGATTACAGGAAATATAAAGAATTCTTGGGTAATCCTGAACCATGGTGACCGTTTGCGGATCGAGGCCGCTACGCGGCGGATCGACAAAAATGGTTTCGCACTGGTAGCTGGTTAAATCAATGCCTTTTAGTCGATTAAATTCCCTGACACCTTGCATCGCTTGAGTAAATTCTTCTGCCGCCATTCGAATGATTTGTACGTTTTCAATCTTATTGGCGGCAATATTGAACTGGGCGGCAGCAACGGAAGGTTTGGCTATTTCTGTTGCCAGTACACGATTAAAGTTGCGCGCCAGCGCCAAAGAGAAATTACCGTTACCGCAGTATAATTCAAGCAAGTCACCCTTTGAGCCTTCGGTGACGCTTAATGCCCACTCTAACATATGAATATTTACCGCTGCATTCGGCTGAGTAAAACTGTTTTCCGTTTGGCGATAGATCATCTCTCGGCCAGCAACCATTAAACTCTCATCGGCATAGTCGCGATCCAGACAGATTTTTTGCTTTGAGGCTCGACCAATCAGTT
The DNA here is from genome assembly GCF_900112475.1 of Pragia fontium DSM 5563 = ATCC 49100. GTDB lineage: Bacteria > Pseudomonadota > Gammaproteobacteria > Enterobacterales > Enterobacteriaceae > Pragia > Pragia fontium. Next base: position 61,145 of record NZ_FOLW01000015.1, read on the forward strand.
GTAGGTTAAATCCGCGTTCCCGAAGCGCATCACGCAACTGCGTTGCATGCTGTAGCCATTCATCATCAAGCTGGCGATGATAGAGCAGAGAAACCACAATTTCTCCGCTCATTGTCGAAAGATAATCAATCTGAAACAACTTATAGCGTAAGGTTTTATAAGGTTTTACGCCGGCCAATAGTTCTGGCATCAGCCGATTAATCAATTCACTGGCGGCAGGAAAAGTCTCGACCCGAATACGCTGCTTGGTCGCCTGATCGAACATGATGTGGTAAAGGTCATCACCATCATGCCAAATACGAAATTCTGCTCGCATGCGGTAATGGCTTAGCGGTGAACGAAAAACCTCCGGCTCAGGTGCTGAAAACGGTGCCATCATCGACATTAAGCGGTTTTTCTTTTCCGTCAGTTGAGCATTGTACTGATCGGTCGGCAGCGAATCTGGGGTCATAGGCTTCTCAGGTATCTTATAGAATGTATTTGCTAGGGCGGAATTGTAGGGAATGATGGCGTGATGTCCAGTGCAGAGAAACGATTTAAATATAAATAGCAGTCTAGACTTCTATATAGGTTGCTTGTAGCATGTGCGGGTTCCGGCCTTTTAAATAAAGTTAAAAGGGAATCTGGTGTAAATCCAGAGCTGACGCGCAGCGGTAAACAGGAAAAATAACAGCCGCATCATTCGCTATCATCTGGCGATAGGATGCAGACACTGTCTAGCAAGACGGGAAGTCGTTGTTAAGTAAGTCTCCTTAAGCCCGAAGACCTGCCGGAAATCTGTCGCATTTATCACAGCCGTCGCGTACTACGTGCTGTCTTTTTGCGGCATCCTGCAACTTTAAGTTGGATGCTTAACGTAATGTCTACAAAAAAAATAGTATTAATAACCTCCCTTTCCGCGGCGGCTTTTTCCGCATGGGCACAGGAAGATGCCGAAAAAATGGTGGTGACGGCAAACCGTTTTCCACAACCAGTATCAACAGTTCTGGCACCGATGGATGTCGTTGACCGCGATCAAATTGATCTCTGGCAATCTAAAAGTTTAACCGATGTTCTACGCCGTTTACCGGGAGTCGATATTGCCCAAAATGGCGGTCGTGGACAGGCTTCTTCTCTTTATATTCGTGGTACTGAGTCGCGTCATGTATTAGTGCTGGTGGACGGTATTCGTGTACCGATCAGCGGTATTATGGGAGTGGCCGACTTTAACCAAATCCCAATTTCATTGGTGCAGCGGGTGGAATATATTCGTGGCCCACGTTCTGCGGTGTACGGTTCTGAAGCTATTGGCGGTGTGATCAACATTATTACGAATGCTGAAAAAGATGGTGGAAAAATTGAAGCCGGCCTGGGTTCAAACCATTATCAGCTTTATGACGGTAGTGTTCGCCAGACCGTTGGAGAAAAAACCACAATAACCGCAGCGGGCGCATTTGAAGATACCCGTGGATTTAATATACAACCTGGCTCAAGTTATCCGCCGGATAGTGATAAAGACGGGTTCCGCAGTAAATCTCTGTGGGCTGGCATTGAGCAGCAGTTTTCTTCGCAGTTTTCTGGTTTCCTACGTGCCTATGGTTATAGCAATAATACCGAGTATGACGGCAGCTATGGCGATGAGCGTCAGCTCTATAGCCGCAACTATGATACAGGCCTACGTTTTCTACAGGGCGATTTCTCCTCTCAACTGATCGCTAGCTATCAGACCTATAAAGACTATAACTATAATAGTGCTAAAGGTATGTATAAGGATGGAACAACGCTGGATGATATGACGCAGCGTAATATCCAATGGGGGAACTCCTATAAGTTGGATCGTGGTGTTATCAGCAGCGGAATAGATTGGCGTCAGGAAAAACTGGAGTCATCGAATAATTATGTTTCTGATAGCTATAAGCGTGATAATACCGGCTTCTATATTACAGGACAGAAATCCCTCAGTGATTTTACCTTTGAAGGGGCTGTGCGGACTGATAAAAACCAACAGTTTGGCTGGCATGAAACCTGGCAAACGGCGGCGGCATGGGAGTTCATTCCGGCATATCGCCTGACATTGTCTTATGGCACCGGCTTTTTGGCACCGACATTAGGCCAACTTTATGGCTCCGATCGTTTCAATATCTCTTCAAATCATGATTTGAAGCCGGAGGAATCCCGTCAATGGGAAGCTGGTCTGGAAGGGGATACCGGTCCGTTAAACTGGCGTTTAGCTGCGTATAGAAACAAGATTACTAACCTGATTGGTTATGAGTCTGATCCAATAACCTGGCAAGGTGGCTACTACAATATCGAGTCTGCTACCATCAAGGGTGTTGAATGGACGGGGTCGTTTGCCACGGGTCCATTGGATCATCGAATTACTCTCGAATACCTCGATCCGCGTCGTGACAAAGATAATGAGGTGCTGGGACGCCGCTCCAAACAAAAAGCAAAATATCAGCTTGATTGGAATATGTTTGGTCTGGATATGGATGTATCATATCAGTACTACGGCAAACGCTATGATAACAACACCAATGAGTACGCGAATACGCAAAGACGGTTGTCTAGCTACAGTACGGTGGATGTGTCAGCAGCTTACCCAATTACGGAGAATTTCACCGTGCGCGGTAAGGTTGCTAATCTGCTGGATAAAGATTACCAAACGGCGTACAGATATGAAACGGCGGAACGAGAGTATACCCTCACTGCCAGCTATACTTTCTAATCAACGATACAAGGGGCACCTTCTATGCCAACAGCATTGGTTTTTGACTCAGGCGTAGGTGGTCTCTCGGTCTATCAGGAAATCCGGCAATTATTGCCGGATTTATCCATCATTTATGCTTTTGACAGCGCCGGTTTTCCTTACGGAGAAAAAAGCGAACAGGTGATTGCCGAACGGGTGGTCAAACTGGTTGGGGCGATATGCCAGCAGCATCAAATCGATATTATTGTTATTGCCTGTAATACCGCCAGCGTTGTTTCCCTTCCTGCTTTGCGCGATAGTTTTGATATTCCTGTTGTTGGCGTGGTACCAGCGGTGAAGCCGGCTGCTAGCCTGACGCGTAACGGTATTGTTGGACTATTAGCGACGAAAGTGACGGTTAATCGCCCTTATACCCATGAGTTAATCGCTAAATTTGCTCAGGATTGCCAAATAAAATTAATGGGCTCCAGTCGCTTAGTGGAGTTGGCCGAAGAAAAACTGCATGGCCAACCGGTAATGGCGGAAGAACTAAAACAAATTTTGTCGCCATGGCTAAATACACCACAAGCTCCGGATACCATTGTTTTAGGTTGTACCCATTTCCCTCTGCTTAAAGAGGAACTGGCGGCGGTATTACCAAAAGAAACACTGTTGGTTGATTCCGGCGCGGCGGTGGCCCGCAGAGTTGCCACACTGCTTGGTGATATTGATTGGCAGAAAGTGAAGAAAGCGCCAAACATCGCTTATTGTTCACGGCTCGATGCTGAAGCTGAGAAGTTATTACCGATTTTACATCAGTTTGGCTTTGAATCGTTGACGGAACAGTCAATTTGAGTGGTTTTTGTTTAAACAATCAGCAGTCAGTAATTTTTTTGCAATTAGCACTTGCCAGATAAATCTGAATCCCTATAATGCGCCTCCACTGACCCGGCAACAGTCGGCGAAGACAGAGTTTAAGATGAATAAATCTGTGATTTAACACTTGACTCTGTAGCGGGAAAGCGTAGTATACGCAGCCCGTGCCACAGCAAGCGAAGCTGCTGTTGGCCATGCTCTTTAACAATTTATCAGACAATCTGTGTGGGCACTCACAAGACGGTATCTCACGCTGTAACACTTCGGTGTTCAGCAACAAAAAATACTAAGTCTTAAAGAGTGACCAAGCAGTAATTCATTTGTAATTTATTACAGACGTTTTATTACGAAAGTAATCTTTGAGCATCAAGCTTTTAATTGAAGAGTTTGATCATGGCTCAGATTGAACGCTGGCGGC
>NZ_FOLW01000016.1:0-34250 GCF_900112475.1 Pragia fontium DSM 5563 = ATCC 49100
AACATCATCGGCGGTTTTGGAGGGTGAAGACAAGGGCTTACGTGAACGTTCAGCTAATCCCGGGAGACCTTGTTGCTGGTAACGAGAGAGCCATTTATAAGCCGTCTTCCGACTAATAGAGAATCGCCGTGCCAACTCAGAGATATTCGCCCCGGGTAAAGTGGCCAGAGTAACAAACTCTTCTTTTAAAGACATGATGGTAACCTCATTCCACGGCATATAACTCTCCTTAGTATGGAATAGTGATATGCCGATAATGGAACAACAAAACGTAAAAGCACCAGCGATTACGTTCTAAAAAGTGTTACCTATGTCCCTGAACACCTGTTACCTATGTCCCCAGTCCATACACGTTCGCCCTTAACGCCCCCTACTCGGCCACCCACACCAATGTTGATTTATTCTCTGTACTGATAGTGGACGAAATTTTCACTGTCATTAAACTTAACTCACAAGCACTACTTATGATTTCAGTATTCTTTTACACTATTTACCTGCGAACCATATCGCATCTCATATTATTATCACCATTTCCATTGAGATCCCCCGATAAATACGGCATAAAGGGGTTCAGTTCACACATTGCCACACAGGTCAGACCATGAGATTTATCCGCAAATCACTGTATACACTGCTGTGCCTTTTGGTACTCGCAGTCATTATTATTTATTTTGTTGCTCAAACGTCCTATGCCGCAAAATGGATAAGCCAGTGGGTTAACGATAATTCGCCCTATCAACTCTCTTTGGGCAACCTTGACTACAGCATTACTGAACCCTCTCAGCTCATTCTGCATAACGTAGAACTGAGCCAGCAAAAACAGCCGACTTTACTCAAGGCTGAAAAAGTAACGCTAGGTTTAACCTCATCGTTATGGCAACCCAAGCTACACTTTTCAACCCTTGAACTGGAGAACGGCACCCTAAGTCTGTCAGCCAAAACGGCAATCTCTTTAGCGGTTAGCAGTGACCGTTTCCAGTTACGTAATATGGCGGTTAACCTTGAGACGCCAGATATTACCTTGCAGGGTGAACGCGTTAATGGCGGTATTATTCCCTGGGTACTCAGCGCGGATCCACTACCCGACAGTGACAACCACTTTGAATTCAGCGCCGATAAGTTATTGCTTAACGGTATTGAAACTCATAAAGCTCTGATACAGGGCGATGTTGATAATCAACAGATTATTTTTAATAACGTTGGTGCCGATCTGGCTAATGGGTTGTTGACCGGCAGCGGAAAACGTAACGCGGAAGGCCACTGGATCGTTGATAATTTACGACTGAGCGATGTGAAATATCAAAGCCAACAGACGCTAAGCCAATTGTTCGAACAAATCGAGCAGTTGACCGGCCATACCGATATCACCTTGAACCGTCTGGATTTGCTGAACGCCAATATTCAGGGAACAGATTGGGCATTTAGCGATTTATCCCTCTCAGTCAAAGATCTGATGTTGGTCAAAGGCAATTGGCAGGCTCAGTCCGGCACGATAAATATGAATGCTTATGATGTGGTGTATGGCAATCAACATCTGGTTAGCCCGGTGCTTAATCTTGGGCTGGAAGACAATAACGTTAAAATCAAACAGTTCAGCAGCCGCTGGCAGGATGGGCTGGTAAGAGCCAGCGGTATCTGGCAGCAAGATAGCCAAGCCTTAACATTGGATGATGTCGCGCTGACATCCTTGCTTTATACCTTACCCAAGGATTGGCTCACGGAATTAAAACAGACTCCGCCTAACTGGCTACGTGAATTACACATCACCAAATTCACCACTAACCGCAGCATCTTGATTGATATCAATCCTGAGTTTCCTTTCCAATTTACTGCACTCGATAGCAACGGCAGTGATCTGTATCTGATTAAAGACCATCAGTTTGGTATCTGGGGCGGGCAGCTTAGCTTTAACGCGTCAGAAGCGACGCTTAACAAAATTGACCTTCGCCATCCATCGGTTATTTTAACCGCTACGCCAGAAGCCATTACCGTAAGTGAAATGAGCGCGTTCACCAAAGAAGGGTTGATTGAAGGCAAAGTCACTCTAGGTCAACAGCCTGAAAGAACATTAAACCTAGCCCTCAGCGGCCGTTCAGTTCCGGTAAATATTTTACAAAGCTGGGGCTGGCAATCCATTCCACTACAGGGCAACGGTAATATTAATCTACAGTTAAGCGGTAATCTGGTCGATCGACAAACCAGTGACTCGAAACTCAAGGGTAGCCTGAAAATGGTGAATGATACGGGGCAGATGCTTACACAGTATCCACTAAGCCAAGTTGAAATTCCCGTGGAACCCGATATTTCAGTACCAGAGGTACCCAATTCTGAGGAAGAAACACCGGCTACGACACCTGAAGTGCCTCAGGAATCACCGTTTGGTTAATGGGAGAAACCGTTGAAAAACGCGCCCCCGGATTTGACTCCATACGCATCTCTTGGCTTAAGGTCGAGGTAATTCACTACCCTCTCCCTTCAAGCCATTCGCCTGCGGCTACACATTCCTGCTTTCGTCGGAACGACGATAAAAACCGGAATAGTAAAGCAAACAGGAATGATAAAAGCGATAACAACACCGGCCAAGTTCATGACTTTATTTGCTGAGAAATCACTACAGCGCCAACCTCGCTCCCAACTTAATCAGTTGAAACTCTTGCTCAGAAACCCCCTGCTGCTTCAGCGCTCGATGTAACTCCATCGGAGGTTCATCCAAAGACTCATCAGCAAGTTCAAAAACACCCCAGTGAATAGCAAACGATTGTTTGCAAGCCAACTCGCGGTGCAGTCTGACGGCTTCCTGTGGATTGATATGATGGGCTTCCATCATCCAGCGCGGCGCATAAGCACCTATCGGCAAAGCTGCCATTTCAATTGACTGAAAACGCTGTGCAATCTCCAACAAAATCGGGGAGTAGGCGGTATCACCAGAAAAATAGTAATTACGCGCGTTGGCGCTAATCATCCAACCACACCATAAAGTTTGGTTTTGATCCCATAAGGTACGCACACTCCAGTGTCTGGCAGGTACACTGGTAAACGTTACGCCATCAATCACCAGACTATCCCACCAATCCAGCTCATCGACCCGAACCGCCCCCTGTTTCTCCACCAGCTTTTTTAATCCCAGCGGTACAATAAAACGCACCTGTGGAGAATGTTTAATAAGTCGGCGCAGGCTGGGTAAATCAAGGTGATCGTAGTGATTATGGGAAATCAGCACGACATCAATCGGTGGTAGCCGGTTAATTTTAGCCGGAACATCGGTTAAACGTTTAGGACCATAAAAGCTGACCGGCGAAACGCGTAGAGAAAAAACGGGGTCGGTCAGGATATGCATGCCATTGATTTGGTATAACAGCGTCGCATGCCCTAGCCACCAAACGGCGTTGCCCGGCATATTAAAATCAGCTGGTTGCCACCACTGATCAATAAACCCGGGATAACCTGCATCCGGAGGATGCGGCAAATGCTGTTCTTTCCGTTCACGCTGCCAACGTTTTACCATTTCTGGCGAGTGTGATTCCGGATAACCGGGATTACAAAACCCGGTTGGCGTATGGTGATTTTTAGATGGATCGTAGTAGGGATTAGCCTTTGGCAAGCCTTCACTCCTTAGATATAGATTATCTGACAGCTTGGGTTATTCACATCCATCCGGCAGAACCATATAGGTTCCTTCAAAAATACATCCAACCTCATCATCACCAGATACGTTAACCTGCAACTGAACCCGGGCTTTGCGTCCTCTGGCAAGACGATCCAGATCGCCTTTCATTGAGTCCAGACTGGCCACTGCCGTTGGTCGACCGGTAACCGGTTTTTGGTAACGAATATGGGCATCGGCTAATACAATTGTCCCACCCAGTTGACGCTCCTGCAGCAACAGCCAAATCAAACCCCAACCAGTTAAGGTGGCGAGGGAAAACAGACTGCCAGCAAAAATAGTGTGGTGAGGATTGGTGTTCACCCCTTCCGGCATGGTGGTAATAAAACGCTGTCCGGTGTACTGGACAATTCTAACCCCCATCTTTTCACTTAACGGGATATTCTGATACCAAGCCTTCTGTAGTTGATCACACCAGTCAGGACGATGAAGAATATCATCCAGCGTGGCAATGGATTTTCTCATCAGGAAGTGGCGTACCGGCGTAGTTTGTGGTGTGGTAATCTCTCCTTGATTCACAAAACCCAATTTATCGAAGAAATGTACTGTCTCCTCTCTGGCACTACAGACAATACGCTTCACCCCTTCCTGACGGGCAATGGATTCTAACGTAATGGCAATCAAGGTGCCCAATCCCTTACTACGGACATTCGCCGCAACCGCCAAAAAGCGAATTGAACCTTCATTGTCGGCATTGATATATAGCCTGCCAACAGCAACCACCTTTCCCTGAGAATCTACCACCATCTGATGATGAGCTATCATATCGTAGCCATCTTTTTCTGAGCCAACCGGCTGATGCAGCGGCTTACGCAGCATTTCCCAGCGGAACTGATAATAGTCATTTAGCTCTTGTTCGGTAAGCGGTACTCTTAGGTGGTACATACTGACTCTCTTATCTGAATCGTTTCTTATATTGATAGCGCGTTATTTAACAAACGGCAACGGTCAATTAAACCTGAAGGCTGAACGTGACCGGTCCATCATTAACCAGTGAAACCTGCATATCAGCAGCAAAAATACCGGTTTCAGTGCCTACCGTTTGACGGCAGCGATCGGCGAAATAGAGATATAAACGCTCGGCATCCTGCGGTGTCGCACCGCGAGAAAAACTGGGGCGCATACCTTTCTGGGTATCGGCAACCAATGTAAATTGAGAAACCACCAGTACGCTACCGCCAGCTTGTTGTACGTTAAGATTCATTTTTCCCTGTTCATCACTGAAAATACGATAGCCCAATACTCGCTCGCACAGTCGTTCAGCTTTCTCTGGCGTGTCATCTTTTTCCACGCCCAGCAATACCAATAAACCTTTATTAATCGCACCGACGGTCTGACCATCAACCACCACATCGGCTCGGGTGACTCGTTGAATTAACGCAATCATTGCTCTGCTGCTCCTGAATTATGGGTAGAATGGGTTTCATAGTCCTCCCGCAACTTACGATACACGCTTAATGTTACCGTAACCTCCGCACCAAATAGCACGATACACCAACTGAGATAGACCCAGACAAACAAAAGTGGAATCACTGCCAGTACACCATAGATCAACTGGTAGGATGGAAACATCGTCACGTATAGCCCAAAGCCTTTCTTGCCCAGCTCAAATAACAAAGCGCCCACTATCGCGCCAATGGCGGCATCTTTAGCCGGTACCCTGACCGTCGGCACAATACTGTATAACAGCCAGAAAGAGACAAAAGAAAGAAGCAACGGGAAAATACGCAATACCCGATCAATAACATCATCCATCCCGCCGTCATGTAGCCAAGTCATGGAGAGTAAATAGGAACTAATCGCCATACTGGCGCCGGCCAGCAGCGGACCTAACGTTAATACCATCCAGTAAACGGCAAAGGAGTAAACCATGGGGCGCTGGCGTTCACTGTGCCAGATAGCATTCAGTGCGGTATCAACAGACCCAATCAACAGCAGAGAAGTCACAATCAAGCCACAAATACCAATCGCCGTCATTTTGTTAGAGTTAGCGACAAATTGCTCCAGATAGGTTTGGATGGTTTCGCTGGCCGCCGGCATAAAATTATTAAAGACAAAGGTTTTCAACTGCACGCTAACGTCAGAAAACATCGGGAACGCAGCAAACAGCGCAAATACGACGGTAACGAGCGGCACCAAAGACAGCAAAGAGACGTAAGCCAGATTACCCGCCATCATTTGTAACCGGTCTTGATTCGCTCTGGCCCAAAGAAGCTGTGCGTAAGCCACGATAGGTTTTATTCTGCGCGGGCCTCGAATATGGGATAGGTGTGGCATAGCATTCTCACTCTGTATCAGGTCATTCTGTTATCTAACGTAACCGGATAAAGATAATAAAGGCCAGTCAGCCCAGTGTAAAACTGAGATAACCAGCCATTTTCTTCCGGTTAACAATGATGGATTTAATTTGCCCCGAAATATTCAGGAATCACTTTATTATCTGTGACCTGTATTGAGGTGATACCTAATGCTCGCGCACCAATAATATTGTCGAGATTATCATCAAAGAAGATGGCATTTTCTGGCGCTATCCCTTCTTGCTCAAGCACATAACGGTAAATTTCCGCTTCAGGTTTGCGCATTCCCAGCTCCTGAGAGAGATAAATCCGATCGGCGGATTCGTTGACCTGAGGATATTGCTCTGGCCAGTAGGTGGTATGCAGTACATTGGTATTAGAAAGCACCACCACTCGGTCGCCCTCTTTACGCAAACGCTGCATAATCTCAATCACTTCCTCACGCAACCCAATGAAGATGGCCTGCCAGCCAGCGGCAAACTGCTCATAGCTCAGGTGAATCATCATCTCTTCGCAGAGCTGCTGAGCAAACTCTTCGTCGCTGATTTCCCCTCGCTCATGCCGTTCAAACGGTTTACCCATCTTAAAGCGTTCGGAGAGGGTGGCTAACGGTACACCGCTTAAATTACTCCAAACGCCCAGCACGCGTTTAAAATCAATATCGACAATCACATTACCTAAATCAAAGATATACAACATGATATGCACCCGTATGATTTAACTACCGATCCTTGTACTACACGCTACCATAGTTATCTTCATCTTCGCATCAGAAACCCTTATCGCAACAAAAATAAAACCCAACCTTATCTTGTCGGCAGGTGGGTTTAGCAGAATGGTTCTATACTGTATCTGTAGCGTTATTATCACGAAAACTGATACACGATCGGTATCAGACGGTATAATTGAGCTTATCTTTTCCGGTCAGTGATGACGTGGTTTTAGTGGTACTCATTCCGTACCATAAAGATAAATCAAGGACGATTGGGGGTATCAATGTTTTATTTTATACCCACGTTTTTACTTATTTCAGGAGTAATAAAGAAATGGGTCTGTTAGATAAATTAGGCGGTCTGCTCGGTGGTAGCGGCGGCAATCAAGGTTCCATCGATTATTCGGCCATTCTGCAATGGATTGAACAACAGGGTGGTATTTCTAGTCTGCTGGATAAATTCCGTCAGGGGGGACTGACAGAAGTCGTTCAATCTTGGATCGGCACCGGAGCCAATCTACCTATTTCTGGACAACAAGTGCAAGACATTCTCAGCGGCTCTGCTCTACAGCAGTTGTCTGAAAAGTTGGGTGTGGGCAGTCAGGAAACGTCAGGACTTATTGCGCAATACTTACCGGATTTAGTGGATAAACTCTCACCAAAAGGTGAAATGCCAGAGAGTCCAGACTTAATGTCTATCGGTATGTCGCTGTTAAAAAATAAATTTTTTAGTTAACGACAATTATGCCCCGTTTAACAACGGGGCATATTCATCACATCACATTGCAGATTTAAAGATAGCAACGATTTCTTCGTGAGTTGCCTGAATCGGATTCGTCAGACCACACGCATCTTTCAGCGCATTGGTTGCCAGCACTGGCAAATCTTCTTCTTTCACGTTCAGTTCCACCAGACCTGATGGGATACCAACGGTTTTCGACAGCTTACGGATCTCAGCGATACAAGCTGCTGCGCCCTGCTCATCGTTCATTCCCTTGGTGTCAACGCCCATAGCAACGGCGATATCTTTCAAGCGAGGGGCACAGGCTTTAGCATTGAATGATTCAACGTGAGGCAGTAATACCGCATTACACACACCGTGAGGTAAGTCGTAGAAACCACCCAACTGGTGAGCCATAGCATGAACATAGCCCAATGAAGCGTTGTTAAACGCCATGCCAGCAAGAAACTGAGCATAGGCCATCATTTCACGCGCTTCCATATCATCACCCTGCGCAACGGCACGAGCCAGATATTGGCTAATCATCGTCACGGCTTTCAGCGCACAAGCATCGGTAATCGGGTTAGCAGCAATAGAAACATAGGCTTCGATCGCGTGCGTTAATGCGTCCATACCGGTAGCCGCGGTCAGCCCTTTAGGCATACCGGCCATCAGACCAGAATCATTAACCGACAGAATTGGGGTAACGTGTTTATCCACGATCGCCATTTTAATATGACGATCAACATCAGTAATAATACAGAAGCGTGTCATTTCTGATGCAGTACCGGCAGTGGTATTAATCGCGATTAACGGTAATTGAGGCTTCGCAGAGCGATCTACGCCTTCATAATCACGAATATCTCCGCCATTAGACGCCACTAATGCAATACCTTTAGCGCAGTCATGAGGTGAACCGCCGCCCAGTGAAATCACGCAGTCACATTGATGCTCTTGTAATATTGCTAAGCCTTCAGACACGTTAACGGTGGTTGGATTTGGATGAGTCCCATCATAGATTCGACTGCGAATACCTGCTTCCCGCAGTAAATTCTGGACTTCACCTACCACACCGATCTGATTCAACACACTGTCAGTGACGATTAATGCATTGTGATAGCCATAATCTTTCATGCTTTTTATCGCATCAGCCAGACAACCCGTACCAATCATGTTAACCGGTGGAATAAAGAAGGTGGAAATCGACATGAATAACTCCTTGATGTGTAATTTTAATAATTTGAACTGGTTACTCTCCCAGACAATTACTTAACTATATTCTCCAGACAAAGTAATCCAAAATGGGTAAAGAAAGAAACAAAACATTTTTTATAATCTAGTTAAATTTGTAGGGATATTTGATTAATTAACTGATATGGAATGATTTTTTATACAGCAAATCATACAGGAAAGCAAAAGAGGTTTAAGGCAGAAAAAAGAAAAGGGCAAATAACTTTGCCCTTTTTGACGTTAATCTAATAAAGAGTTTTTACTCTTTTGGACCACGGTTAGCACGCTTACGGTCGTTCTCAGTCAGGTGACGCTTACGGATACGTATCGACACCGGCGTAACTTCGACCAGTTCATCATCATCGATAAACTCCAGCGCTTGTTCCAGAGACATTTTGATAGCAGGAACCAGTGTGGTTGCTTCATCAGTACCAGACGCACGCATGTTGGTCAGTTTCTTACCGGTTAAGCAGTTCACTGTCAGGTCGTTAGAACGTGAGTGAATACCGATAATTTGGCCTTCATACACTTCAGCACCGTGACCTAAGAACAACTTACCGCGGTCTTGCAGGCTGAACAATGCGAACGCAACAGCTTTACCTTGACCGTTAGAGATCAATACGCCGTTTTGACGCTGACCAATTTCACCCGGACGCACATCGTCATAATGGCTGAAGGTTGAGTACAGTAAACCTGTACCTGAAGTCATGGTCATGAACTCAGTACGGAAACCGATCAGGCCGCGAGCAGGAATCAGGTAATCCAAACGGATACGGCCTTTGCCGTCCGGGATCATGTCCTTCACATCACCTTTACGCTCACCCATGGCTTGCATGATTGAACCCTGATGCTGTTCTTCGATATCCAGCGTCACGTTTTCGAATGGCTCTTGTTTACGGCCATCAATCATCTTGTTGATAACTTTTGGACGGGAAACGGCGATTTCGAAACCTTCACGACGCATGTTTTCAATCAGAACTGACAGGTGAAGCTCACCACGACCTGATACGCGGAACGCATCAGCATCGTCAGTTTCTTCAACGCGCAATGCAACGTTGTGTACCAGCTCTTTGTTCAGGCGGTCGAGGATTTGACGTGAAGTCACGTATTTACCTTCTTTACCACAGAACGGAGAGGTGTTTACACAGAAGTACATGGTAACGGTTGGTTCATCAACGGATAATGCAGGCAGCGCTTCAACACTTTGTACATCACACACGGTATCGGAGATATTCAGTTCGCCCAGACCGGTAATCGCAATGATGTCGCCAGCTTCGGCCACTTGCGATTCGATACGCTCCAGCGCCATATGGCTCAATACTTTACCAATTTTACCGTTGCGAGTTTTACCTTCGCTATCGATCACGGTAACTTGCTGGTTAGGCTTAACTTTACCGCGCTTGATACGGCCAACACCAATAACGCCAACGTAGTTGTTGTAGTCTAATTGGGAGATTTGCATCTGGAACGGACCGTCACTGTCAACGTCCGGTGGAGAAACGTGCTTAACGATAGCTTCAAACAGGGGATCCATGTTATCCGTCATTTCGTTATGGTCGTTACCCGCAATACCCATTAATGCCGAAGCATAAATAATTGGGAAATCCAGCTGTTCGTCAGTCGCTTCAAGATTAACAAACAGATCAAATACTTGATCAACAACCCAGTCAGGGCGTGCGCCAGGACGGTCAACTTTGTTAATAACAACAATAGGTTTCAGACCGTTAGCAAACGCTTTTTTGGTCACGAAGCGGGTTTGCGGCATCGGGCCGTCCATTGCATCAACAACCAGCAACACCGAGTCAACCATTGACATTACGCGCTCTACTTCACCACCGAAGTCGGCGTGTCCTGGGGTGTCAACGATGTTAATACGGTAGTTATTCCAGGTAATGGCCGTATTTTTAGCCAGAATGGTGATCCCACGTTCTTTCTCGAGATCGCCGGAGTCCATAACGCGCTCAGTGGCTTCGTTACGTTGGTCTCCTAAAGTTCCGGACATTTGTAGTAGCTTATCAACCAGGGTAGTTTTCCCATGGTCTACGTGCGCGATAATAGCAATGTTACGTAGATTCTCAATCACAGATTTGCCTCAGGCATTAGAAATAGCGCGTTATTGTACACACTTTAGACGAATTACTAAACAAGATCACAAAGAACTATTAAAAACAACCGTCGCTTAGACGGATTGTGATCCTTTTCACGGTATAAAACGTTTAGAAAAAATACAAATTGCACCAAAAAACGTCACGCACCACTCGATATGCACTTTATTGGTGCAATAAATGATGCAAAAAATTGGTTTTCGTTCATACTCAGATGTCATAGCCGCTATCGGCTGCTATTTTAGGGACCGGAATAAAAACTGGCACGATTATAGCATAACTTTAGCTTATGGCACCGATGCCAAACTATGACACGATTATACCAGCTACCGGGAGAACACCAAATGTCTACAGAACATGTTTTGACAATGCTTAATGAGCACGAAGTAAAATTCGTCGATTTGCGTTTTACCGATACGAAAGGTAAAGAGCAACACATTACTATCCCTGCTCATCAAGTTGATGCTGACTTTTTTGAAGACGGTAAAATGTTCGATGGCTCTTCCATTGGTGGCTGGAAAGGTATCAATGAGTCTGACATGGTGTTAATGCCGGACCCAAGCACCGCATTAATTGACCCATTCTTTGAAGATACTACGCTGATCATCCGCTGTGATATTTTAGAGCCGGGCACCATGCAGGGCTATGAGCGCGACCCGCGTTCTATCTCTAAGCGTGCTGAAGATTTCCTGCGCTCTTCCGGTATTGCTGATACCGTACTGTTCGGGCCAGAGCCAGAATTTTTCCTGTTTGACGATATTCGTTTCGGCAACTCTATCGCTGGCGCTTACTATCACATCGATGATATTGAAGCGGCCTGGAACACCGGTACCCAGTATGAAGGCGGCAATAAAGGCCATCGTCCTGGCGTCAAAGGCGGTTATTTCCCGGTTCCTCCGGTTGATTCATCACAAGACCTGCGTTCAGCCATGTGTTTAACCATGGAAGAAATGGGATTAGTGGTTGAAGCTCACCACCACGAAGTGGCAACTGCCGGTCAGAACGAAGTGGCCACTCGCTTCAATACCATGACCAAAAAAGCCGACGAAACCCAGATTTATAAATATGTGGTGCACAACGTTGCCCATGCTTTCGGCAAAACTGCAACCTTTATGCCTAAGCCTTTAGTCGGCGATAACGGTTCAGGTATGCACTGCCATATGTCACTGTCGAAAAACGGCACTAACCTGTTTGCCGGTGACAAATACGGCGGCCTGTCTGAAATGGCACTGTACTACATTGGCGGCGTGATTAAGCACGCTAAAGCGATTAACGCGCTGGCTAACCCAACCACCAACTCTTATAAGCGTCTGGTTCCTGGGTTTGAAGCACCGGTTATGCTGGCTTACTCTGCCCGTAACCGCTCAGCGTCTATCCGTATTCCAGTGGTTGCTAACCCGAAAGCTCGCCGTATTGAAGTACGCTTCCCGGATCCGGCAGCTAACCCGTATTTGGCCTTCGCCGCGCTGTTAATGGCCGGTCTTGACGGTATCATCAATAAAATCCATCCGGGCGAAGCCATGGATAAAAACCTGTATGACTTACCGGCAGAAGAAGCGAAAAACATCCCTACCGTTGCTGGTTCTCTGGAAGAAGCGTTGGCATGTCTGGATGCAGACCGTGAGTTCTTAACCCGTGGTGGTGTATTCACTAACGATGCCATTGATGCTTACATTGAGCTGAAGCAGGACGAGATGAATCGCGTACGTATGGCTCCGCACCCATTAGAGTTCGAACTGTACTACAGCGTGTAATACCAACGGGTATATAGCCAAGATTAATCACCCCGTTGTTGCAGTACACATAAGGGTTTAAGCCCATCATATGATGGGTTTTTTTCTCTCTTTGCTTAACGGTGTTGCGAAGGGCGTTATTTAGTCTGGTCAGTCGATGCCCCAATTTGGTGCAAAGGAGTCATAAATGGAAACCCCTACGCTACCGGATGCGGAGCAAATTCTTAACTCACAGATTACCTGCGTGTTAATTCTGGATTTTTCATTAGCCATTCAATACGCCAATCCTGCTGCCCAACAACTTCTGGTGCAAAGCTCCCGTAAACTTTTTGGTACTCCCTTGCCTGATTTGGTTGATTATTTGTCGCTGGATGTCGGACTGATGTGGTCGAGCCTGCGCGAAGGTCAGGGTTTTACCGATAATGAAGTTGTTATGGTGGTTGATAGCCACCTGCATGTGTTAACGCTCAGCGCCCAACTGCTGGCCGAACATCATATTCTGATGGAACTGTCAGCCTTGGATAACCATCGACGCCTGAGTCAGGAACAGCTTCAGCATTCACAACAAACCGCCGCCAGAGAGTTGGTACGCGGTCTGGCTCATGAAATCAAAAATCCGCTGGGTGGTTTACGCGGTGCGGCCCAATTATTGGCTAAAGCGTTACCCGATCCGGCACTGGCGGAATACACCCAAGTGATTATTGAACAGGCCGACAGACTGCGTAATCTGGTCGATCGCCTGCTTGGCCCCCAGCACTTGGGACGGCAAGTAGAGCAGAATATTCATCAGGTTGCCGAGCGTGTTTATCAGCTATTAATGCTGGAAAAACCGGACAACATCAGCATCACCCGGGATTATGACCCAAGCATGCCGGAATTGATCCACGACCCGGAACAGATAGAGCAAGTGCTGTTAAATATTGCCAGAAACGCCATGCAGGCGCTGGATAAACAGGGCGGCAACATAACGTTAAGAACCCGCACTTCATCGCAAATGACATTACACGGCATTCGCTATCGCCTGTGTGCCCGAATTGATATTGAAGATAACGGCCCGGGGATCCCGACTCAATTGCAAGACACCATTTTTTACCCCATGGTCAGTGGCCGTGCAGGGGGTACCGGTTTAGGTTTATCCATTGCCCGCAGCCTGATCGATCAACATCGGGGCAAAATTGAATTTAACAGTTGGCCAGGCCACACCGAATTTTCGGTCTACCTGCCCATTCGTCAGTGAGGATTGCTATGAATCATGGAACTGCCTGGATCGTTGATGATGACAGTGCTATTCGCTGGGTTTTGGAGCGGGCATTGACCGGTGCGAATATCCAGTGCACCAGTTTTGATTCAGCTGACAATGTATTAACCGCCCTGGAAAAAAGCGCCCCCGACGTGCTGATCTCCGATATCCGTATGCCCGGCATCGATGGCTTAACCCTGTTGCAAAAAATTAAGCAACATCATCCTTTATTGCCGGTCATCATTATTACCGCTCATTCCGATCTAGACGCTGCCGTTAGCGCTTATCAATTTGGCGCTTTTGACTATCTGCCAAAACCTTTCGATATTGATGAAGCCGTTGCCCTGACCGAGCGCGCCATTAGCCACTCTCAGGAAATCCACCAGCCGGAGCAAGATAGTCAGATTAAAGGGCCTACCACCGATATTATTGGCGAAGCGCCGGCCATGCAGGACGTCTATCGGATCATTGGCCGTTTATCTCTGTCGTCCATTAGCGTATTAATTAATGGTGAATCCGGTACGGGTAAAGAGCTGGTTGCCCATGCTCTACACCGCCATAGCCCACGCGCTGGCGGTAAATTTATCGCGCTGAATATGGCGGCGATTCCTAAAGACTTAATTGAATCTGAACTATTCGGCCATGAAAAAGGGGCCTTCACTGGCGCGGGTCAAATACGACAAGGGCGCTTTGAACAGGCCGATGGCGGTACGCTATTTCTGGATGAAATCGGGGATATGCCGCTGGAAGTGCAAACTCGCCTGCTGCGCGTATTAGCCGATGGTCAGTTTTACCGCGTTGGTGGTTATGATCCGATTAAAGTCGATGTACGGATTATCGCAGCCACTCACCAAAATCTTGAGCTCTTGGTTAAAGAGCATAAGTTTCGTGAAGACCTGTTTCACCGGCTTAACGTTATCCGCATTCATCTGCCTCCGCTGCGAGAGCGCCGAGAAGATATCCCACGTTTGGCTCGCCACTTCCTGTCGCTCACAGCACAAGAATTGGGCGTCGAAGCCAAAGTACTGCACCCGGATACGGAAAAAGCACTAGGCCAAATGACCTGGTCGGGTAACGTTCGCCAACTGGAAAACACCTGCCGCTGGCTAACGGTTATGGCCGCAGGCAAAGAAGTTTTGCCGCAGGATTTACCTGAAGAACTGTTTATCTATGACGATGAAGCACCCGCCCATCCGAATACGCCATCATTTGATGGCCACTGGACAACCCCGCTGGAGAAATGGGCAGAACAGGCATTAACCTCTGGCAAAGCCAACCTGCTTTCAGAGGCGCTGCCCGATCTGGAACGGGTTCTCCTCACCGTGGCACTACGGCATAGCCACGGACATAAGCAGGAGGCTGCACAGTTGCTTGGCTGGGGTCGCAATACTTTGACTCGTAAGCTAAAAGAGTTGGGAATAGAGTAATTTTTGCTGTCGGCATGGACGCCGGACAAAACAGGTTATTTTTTACAACTTACACCACATTTTTCCAGCCAGATTCTGCTATTCTAGCCCCTTACTCAAAAAATAACTCGTTATGAGGCAAGGTTATGCTGGAAAATTTAACCTCTCTTTTGAATTTCAGTGTCGATGTCGGCGCTATGACAGGACAGTCACCGCAGACCGCGTTCGCCGCTATTTTATGTGTGATTATGTTTGTTTTGTTTTCCTGAAATTTTGTTCTTTAATTGGTGTGCGGTTGCTTATTGGAAGATAGAAATCAGCAGCAGTATCTATTTCGTGCGCTAAAACCAAATGGCGGTAAAACAACCGCCATTTATCGCCTATACCCTAGATCACGCGCGAGAACTGCTGTCTACGCGCCTGCTGCCGTAAATACACATCAAAACACATACAAATATTACGGATCAGTAAACGGCCTTTGCCGGTCACATCAACCCCTTGGTCATCGACCGTGACCAAACCATCTTTTGCCAATGGAGCCAACAATTTTAAATCTTCGGCAAAATACTCGGCAAATTTAATGCCATATGCCTGCTCAATCGGTGCGAAGTCCAAATGGAAATTACAGATCAGGGTTTTGATCACATCACGACGAATGCAATCATCCTCGGTCATTGCCAGACCTTTCCACAGACCGTTGCCCTTCTCATCCACGCTAGCGTAGTAGGCTTTTAAATCTTTCTGGTTTTGGGCGTAGGTATCGCCAATCATACTAATGGAGGACACCCCCATTCCTAACAGGTCACTATCACCATGAGTGGTATAGCCCTGGAAGTTACGATGCAAATGGCCTTCACGCTGGGCAATCGCCAGTTCATCATCCGGACGAGCAAAGTGATCCATACCAATAAATTGATAGCCGTCTTTGGTTAACGAGCCTATCGTTTCCTGCAGAATATCCAGCTTTTCATTCGCAGACGGCAGGTCATGATCTTTAATTTTAATCTGAGCGGCAAAACGGCTTGGTAAGTGAGCATAGTTAAATACGCTCAAACGATCCGGACTCAGCTCGGCAACTTTCTGCAAAGTAAACGCAAAGCTTTCCGCAGTCTGCTTCGGCAAACCATAAATCAAATCGATATTGGTTGAACGGAAACCCAGCTCTTTAGCCCGTTTAATCAGGGCAAAAATAAACTCTTCGTCCTGCTCGCGGTTAACCAGCTTCTGAACTTCTTTATTAAAGTCCTGAACCCCCATGCTCATGCGGTTAAAGCCTTCAGCACTTAAATGGTCCAGAATATCCAGCTCAATTTCCCGCGGATCGATTTCAATAGAGACTTCCGCATCCGGTAAGAAATTAAAATATTGACGCAGTATGCCGTTCAGACGCGTGATCTGTTGCTTATTCAGGTAGGTTGGCGTACCGCCACCCCAGTGCATCTGGGAAACCTGACGATTGGCAAATAACGGAGCCCGATTACGAATCTCCTGTTCCAATACATCAAGATATTGCTCTACCTTATGTCCTTGCCGAGTGACAATTTTATTACAACCGCAAAAATAACAAAGCTTATGGCAGAAGGGGATATGAATATATAAGGAAAGTGGACGAGACGGATATCGGGCTACCGCAGCCAGAAAATCACTTTCGCCATATTGCTCGCTGAATTCAAGAGCCGTAGGGTAAGAAGTATACCTTGGTCCGGAATAGTTATATTTCTGAATAAGGGCCAGATCCCAGTCAATCAACTGCGTAGACATTTGCTCACTCCGTCTTGTTTCTTGCTCTCCCCGGCCGTTTATTATTACTTTTTATGGTGCGGTGCATCGTACTACGGGGGACTCTGGCTGAACGCCAACGTTGTTTCAGGCGATCCAGCCATAATAGTTTACCTAATAACCAAACCAGATAACATGCCAGTATCACACCTACTAACAGGAATATCCACTGCATGGATTAGATGCTCACTCTTTAGAACTGTTTCTTTTAAGTAATTTTACAATATCTTCTTTTTCTTCTTGCTCTTCATCAGCAGCATCATCGTCTTCATCTTCGCCTAAATCAATACCCAGTTTGACCATCAGTGCATCAATGCGATCGAGGGTACTATCGACGTAATCCTGCTCTTGCTCTGACAGATTTTTTCCTTCGTCAATGGCATCCAGCAGTTGATTCAAACGCTCGTCATTTTCTAACAAATCTAATTCTTGCTGTGCAGAAAGTTTTGGCTTTTTAGGCGCTTTTGGTTTTGCTACCGTCGGTTTATTTCCCTCAGCGATTAAAGGAACCGGCTTTTTACTACCAATACGCGGATCTTTTTGAACTGAAGAACCTTGATTATTTTTGGCAGAATTCGATTCAACATTAGTACGAGCACCGGCAACGTTGCCGCGACGTTTTTTTGCACGCTTGCGCTCTTTTGCTTCTGCATCAATCTCTTCGCGACTTTTACGCTTGGTTTTAGCGGTATTTTGGGGCTGCTTCATTGCGGGATTCTCTAAAATGGAGATATTAGGCCGGAATCTAACAGAAACAAAGAAAAAAGGCGACAGTGTTATCTGTCGCCTTAATTTTGAACCATAAAGGAATATAAATTCCTAATCTCATCCGTGTGAACAATCAACGTCCCGGTCTATCCTTTTGTTATATACCCAGTCCCTGGCAACTATCCGTTTATCTCATCCTCGAGAATAATTAATCATCCTTGGCGCTTTCCCTAGCTGGTGTTCCTCCTGAACTACGCTCCGCGTATCCTTAACATCCTTATTCGTGTTACTATCCTGTATCACGTCGCCCAAATCCATTGGGCCTTTCCTTGCTACTCTATAAACATCATCCTGATGTTTCCCTGAGAGATATTCACATCCTGTGAATTTCCATCTGTTCCGCATCTCCTTGCTTGGTGTGTACTTTACCCTGTTGAATCACTCAAACAAGTAACCTACTGGTATAAATACTAGGTAATTTTCGTCCTACAAAATAACCAATTGATAATAAACGATTAAATTTATACGACCAATAAAAAAAGACGATATATCCCTACACATTAATGGCAGATGTCTCACACGCATTGATTGGCATAAACTGATTTATCGACTAGTGAACACGAAAAACAACAATAAACTCGCCCTTTCGAATGGCAAGGCAGTATAATTGCCAGCCAAATGACTATTCGTGGAGACGAACGTTTTGACCCAGAAAAATTTTAACTATCACAAGACGCATTTCGTCACCAGTGCACCAGATATTACTCATCTACCCGCAGATATTGGTATCGAAATTGCCTTTGCCGGGCGTTCTAATGCGGGTAAATCCAGTGCCTTAAACACCCTAACCAACCAAAAAAGTCTGGCTCGTACCAGTAAAACCCCTGGTCGCACCCAACTAATTAATCTGTTTCGGGTTGAAGAACACCTTCATTTAGTCGACTTGCCTGGCTATGGCTACGCTGAAGTACCGGAAGAGATGAAGCGCAAATGGCAGCGTGCATTAGGTGAATACCTGCAAAAGCGCGATTGCCTGCGAGGACTGATCGTGTTGATGGATATCCGTCATCCACTAAAAGATCTGGATCAACAAATGGTTCAATGGGCCGTTGACGTTAACTTGCCGGTACTTATTTTACTGACCAAAGCCGATAAGTTGGCTTCCGGCGCACGTAAAGCTCAGTTAAATATGGTGCGTGAAGCGATTTTACCTTTTCAGGGTGATATTCAAGTTGAAGCCTTCTCTTCACTAAAAAAATTAGGCGTTGATAAGCTGCGCATCAAACTGGATGAATGGTTTAACTTACCGTTTGATACGGATAGTGAAATGAGTGACCAGCCAGAAGAGTAAAGTGACTACCGTTATCTGAAGATCTTCAGATAAAAAAACGCCCCGTTCAAACGAACGGGGCGGCTAATATAAAGCCAATCCTATTACAGGGTTGAAAAATAGAACATCTTACCTCTGTACCCTACGCCGCTAACTTTACTTCATTTACCTAAAGCGTTAAAGCGTTTTTGTAATAAAATTACAAAAAAACCAGTCATATATTGCGACAGCCCTCACACAAATCAGCGTTTTATGTAGTTTTTTTACATAAAATAAATCGGTTCAGCTAAAGAATTAACGATATATTATTAATTATTAAAGAATAATTTTAATCATACAAATTTCACATTGCATAACTTAGTGCTAACCAATTAAGGTCAATCAGGGAAATTGAGGGAACTATTTTTTGATGATTACTCACTCTGGCGCAAGTCGAATACCAAATGTGGATCAGTGAGTTAAAACCAAAATCCCGGTTTTCACCGGGATTTCGAGATTAAACAGAATGAATAAAAATTATAACGGTAGTTAAATCAGTGGGCTTCATCCCAATTCATCCCGGTACCCACATCAACCTTCAGTGGAACCGATAAACTCACGCACTGCTCCATCAGTTGACGAATAGACTCACCTGATTTCTCCAGTATCGACTGATGAACTTCAAATACCAATTCATCGTGTACCTGCATAATCATCTTAATCAGCGGTTGCTCCTGCTGTTCAAGCCAGCCATTCACTGCAATCATCGCCGTTTTAATAATATCGGCGGCGGTACCCTGCATTGGTGCGTTGATGGCCGCACGCTCAGCGGCTTTGCGACGCATACCGTTGCTGGATTTAATATCTGGTAAATACAAGCGACGTCCGAATAGCGTTTCAACATAGCCCTGCTCAGCAGCCTGTACGCGAGTACGCTCCATATAATCCAGCACCCCAGGATAACGCTCAAAATAGAGATCCATATAGCGCTGAGCCTCGCCCCGTGGAATACCCAGCTGACGTGCTAAACCAAATGCGCTCATGCCGTAGATTAGACCAAAGTTAATCGCTTTGGCGCTGCGGCGCTGCTCACCGGTAACCTGATCCAGAGCAATACCGAAAACCTCTGCGGCGGTAGCCCGGTGGATATCTTTACCCTGTGCAAATGCATCCAGTAAGCCTTTATCGCCGGATAAATCGGCCATGATTCTTAATTCAATCTGCGAATAGTCCGCCGCCAGAATGCAAGAGCCTTCCGGCGCAATAAATGCCTGACGAATACGACGCCCTTCGTCATTGCGTACTGGAATATTTTGTAGGTTAGGATCGCTGGAGGATAAACGCCCGGTGGCAGTCACTGCCTGATGATAGGAAGTATGTACTCGACCAGACACCGCATTGACCATTAAAGGCAGCTTATCGGTATAGGTTGATTTCAACTTGGCCAGCCCACGATGCTCCAAAATAACTTTCGGTAGCGGATAATCCAGCGCCAATTCAGCCAACACCTCTTCATTGGTAGAAGGAGCGCCTCCCGGGGTTTTCTTCAGCACCGGCAGCTTTTGCTTTTCGTAAAAAATAGTTTGCAGCTGCTTAGTAGAAGAAAGATTGAACGGCTCTCCGGCGATCTCATGGGCCTGTACTTCCAGCTCCTGTAGCCGTTTCGCCAGCTCTTCCGAGTGCTGATTTAAAATCTGACTGTCAATTAATACGCCGGTACGCTCTATTTTTGACAAAATCGGTACCAGCGGCATTTCAATGGTCTGGAAAACCTTTTTCAATCCGTCATGCTGTTCCAATTGAGGCCACATCGCCTGATGCAACTGTAACGTCACATCAGCATCTTCTGCCGCATAAGGCCCGGCTTCTTCAATGGAAAGCTGGTTAAAGGTTAACTGTTTTTTCCCTTTACCCGCCAGCTCTTCAAAACTGATAGTTTTATGATTCAGATAGCGATTAGCCAAACTATCCATATCGTGGCGTCCGGCTACGCTGTCTAATACATAGGATTCCAGCATGGTATCAAAGACAATACCGCGCAAACTGATGTCGTATCGCGCCAGCATACTTTGATCGAATTTTAAATTCTGGCCAATTTTCAGTAACGCCGGGTTTTCCAATAGCGGCTTCAGGCCGTTCAGTACTTCCTCACAGCTTAACTGTTCTGGTGCGCCAATATAGTCATGACCAAAGGGCACATAGGCAGCCTTACCTGCTTCAATCGCAAAGGAGACACCAACCAGATTAGAGCTCATATAGTCGAGACCATCGGTTTCCGTATCAAAAGCAAATAGCTCCGCTTTCTCCAACAGCTTTAACCAGCGATCAAAATCCGCCCTTTCCAGAACCACTTCATAGCCTTCCTGTGAAAGCGTGGCAGTGGCTTCTGCCGTTGAAGCAGCGGCCTGATAAGCAACCGGGGCGGGCTTACTCGATGTTGTTCCTTTGGCAGCATTGGTCAGCGTACCGGTGTTTTCCAATTCAGCTAACCAGCGTTTAAACTCGTAACGCGCAAACATTTCTTTTAGGACATCAACGTCTGGCTCACGCAAAACCAGCTCATTTACCTTAATATCTAATTCAACGTCGGTCTTAATGGTAGCCAGTTGATAAGAAAGATAGGCCGCTTCTTTATGTTGTTCCAGCTTAGGCGCCAGCGTCTTGGAGCCACGGAAACTCAACGAGGCAATTTTATCCAACTGGCTATACATTGCATCAAGGCCGCCTAAGCCCTGCAACAATGCTTGGGCGGTCTTCTCACCCACGCCGGGAACGCCAGGAATATTATCCGAAGCGTCTCCCATCAATGCCAGAAAATCGATAATCAGCTCTGGCGGCACGCCATATTTCTCACACACCTCTTCAGGCCCGAGAATAGTGTTATTCATGGTATTAATCAGCGTAACCAACGGCGTCACCAGTTGAGCCATATCTTTATCGCCGGTACTGATTAATACATCCCGCCCTTTCGCTGCGGCTTCTTTAGCCAATGTCCCGATAACATCATCGGCCTCTACGCCAGGGACAACCAATAGCGGGATCCCCATCGCCTCAACCATTTTATGTAGCGGCTCAATTTGCGCGCGTAAATCGTCCGGCATTGGCGGTCGGTGAGATTTATACTCAGCAAACAGCTCATCGCGGAAGGTTTTTCCCTTGGCATCGAATACCACCACAATATGGCTAGGCTGGCATTGCGAAATCAGACTACGTAGCATGTTCAATACGCCATACATTGCCCCGGTAGGACAACCTTCACTATTGGTTAGTGGAGGAAATGCATGAAACGCCCGATAAAGATAGGAAGAGCCGTCAACGAGTACTAATGGGTTTTCTGCGATTTTAGCCATAAAATGATTCTTGCTGTTTGTTCCGTGAATAATGTTAAGCATGCCATACCCGAAGCCAAGAGACGAACAGGTTATTAAACTTTAGTGATATTGGCAGATAAAAAAGACCACAATTTTTATATGAAAATCTGTGGGTAACTCTGTTAATAAAATTCAGTTAATGTTATACAACAATAATATACCCGCACTAAAAACAAAATAAATATTAATAAATCAAAGAGATATATATAAAATATTTTATTATAAGCCGCTATGCACACGATCTTTATCTGTGGATATTGATTTATTAGTGATTAATATATGTCAAAACAGGCATCTGACTTTCTTAAAAAAGAATCCAATAGTTTTAGAAAGAAAAGGAATATAAGAGGGTTACTCTAATTCTAAAGCATAGTATCAATATATTGCGTCATGGAAATTTATATCAATAATAGTTAATCCTGAACGTTACATTAATCAGCCTATCGTCGGTAGTTAACAAGTTCATGGCTCATGTCCCTCATTCTTTCATGATAACACTGACAATTAATTTTATTATTTTTCAATTAGTTAAAATAAACCATGACGTTAAAACCTGAATAATATGCAAAAATTTATTATACTTTCGGCTTTCTGTTAGAATTATCCAAAATTTTAATCATTACGCATCTTCCTGCTCTTAATAACGAAAACTACAAACATGCCAAAATTGTTTGCCCCGATCATATTTTTAATCACAACAATATTAACTATTGTCTTTACCATCCTCTGTTCAGTACCTATGGTCGTGGCTGGCATATTAAAACTGATATTACCGTTTAGGATGGTCAGTCAGGGCGTTACTGCATTCTGTAACGTTATGATGTGGCTATGGTGCCTATCATTGGCATTCATCCTGAAAGTGACTAACCGTATTAGCTGGGATATACAGGGCGCTGACGAACTGAGCAGAAATAGCTGGTATTTACTTATCAGCAATCACACCAGTTGGAGCGACATCGTTGCCCTCTGCGTAGTGATGCGCAATCGAATTCCTGTGACCAAGTATTTTCTTAAGCAGCAGTTGGCTTGGGTACCGTTTATCGGTATTGCCTGCTGGGCACTGGATATGCCATTTATGCGTCGCTATTCGCGTAGCTACCTACTAAAGCACCCGGAAAAGCGCGGTAAAGATATCGAAACCACTCGCCGCTCCTGTGAGAAATTCCGCGATCACCCAACAACGATTGTGAATTTTGTTGAAGGTTCACGCTTTACCGAGCAAAAAAGAGTACAGAGCAAGTCCCTTTATCAGAATCTGCTACCGCCAAAATCAGCGGGTATTGCCCTCGCCCTGAATGTGCTGGGCTCGCAGTTTGACCGAATTCTCAATGTTACGCTCTATTACCCGGACAATCAGGAAAAGCCGTTTCTCGACTTACTCAGCGGTCAGATGAAGCGTATTGTGATACGCATAGAAACGCTACCGGTTGATAACAGTATCCGCGGGGATTATCTGAATGATAAAGCCTTTAAACGCCAGTTCCAATTGTGGTTACATGATATCTGGCAGCAAAAAGACCAGCAGCTTGAGCGGTTGAAGCAGCAGTTTATTGATAAGCGATAGGCTAGCAAGACTCACAGAGAGGCTGTGCTAATTGGCTAAGTTTAATGACGGCGAACGTTTCGTCCACATTAGTACAGAGAATAAATTAACGCTGGTGCACTCCCGTGCCTTCGCCGCCGAATCCAGCTCGCCCATGGCGACTTCCCTCCTTCGCCAATAAGGTTAAACGTACTGCCTTATTAGCGAAGGAGGCTGAATTCAAGCGCTCAATAATAAAAGTGCAAAAGATAAAATCAGAC
Source organism: Pragia fontium DSM 5563 = ATCC 49100 (assembly GCF_900112475.1). GTDB lineage: Bacteria > Pseudomonadota > Gammaproteobacteria > Enterobacterales > Enterobacteriaceae > Pragia > Pragia fontium. The sequence goes on from NZ_FOLW01000016.1 coordinate 24,079, forward strand.
TCACCAATAGCCTAACCATTTCCACCACAGGCCGCCGATAGTGATCCAAATAATCAGGTTAACCACGCTCAGTACAAATCCAGTTTTCCACCATTCCGCCAGCGTTGCATAGCCTGAGCCAAAGATAATCGGCGCGGCGCCGGTGCCATAGTGGGTCAGCGACATCATCAGTGAAGAGGAGAACGCCAGAATCAAGGCCAATAGCGCAGGAGGTGCACCTAACGCCAAACCGGCGGCAAAGAAGGCCGCAAACATGGCGGTAATGTGCGCAGTGGTGCTGGCGAAGAAATAATGGGAATAGACATAAACCAGAACCAGCAGAATCGTGCCGCCAATCCAACCGATGCCTAAATGATCAATCGCGCCACCAACGGTCTGAGAAAGCCAGCTAATTAAACCCAGCTTACCAAGGAAAGTCGCCATCATAACCAGTGCGGCAAACCAAACCACCGTATCCCAGGCTCCTTTATTTTTTAATAAGTCGTCCCAGCTTAATACGCCCGTCATTAACAGCACCGATAAGCCAATAAATGCTGCCGTGGTTGGATTAACCGCCCAACCATCACCTAAGAAGAAAGCAGGAATACCGGCCCACATCAGCAACAGTAAACCAAATACCGCCAACGTAATTTTCTCTGGCAGAGAAATCGGCCCCAGTTCACTCAGTTTTTCTCTGGCAAAGCCCGGGGCATTCGGCGTGCTTTTAATTTCCGGTGGATAAAGCCAATAAATGACCAACGGCACCATAATCAGCGAAATAATCGCCGGAACCAGCGCAGCAATTGCCCACATGCCCCAAGTCAGCTCAAAAGTTGAATCGGTGCCTTTCATAATCAGATTGACTATCAGTGGGTTAGGTGCAGTTGCGGTAATAAACATCGCCGAGGTGATAGGGTTAATATTGTAATTAACCAGCGATAAATAACGGCCGATCTTCTCCGTCGAGCCGGGCTCCGGCTTGGAATTAAAACTATCGGCGATAGAACGCATAATCGGATGGATAATGCCGCCGCCGCGCGCGGTGTTACTCGGCGTGACCGGAGCCAAAGTGGTTTCAGCGATAGCCAGCGCATAGGCAATGCCTAAGGTTTTTTTACCAAACAGAGAAATAAAATAGTAACCAATACGCGCACCCAAACCGGTTTTACTCAGGCTTTGCGATACCATGATCGAAATACCGATCAGCCAAATAAGCTGATTGGAAAAACCACTCAATGCATCATTCAGAGCAGCCCCGGGCTTGCCAGGATTCGTAACGCCAGTGACCGCCACCAGCGCAATAGCAACAATTGAGATCGCCCCGATCGGCATAGCTTTGCCAATGATCGCGACAATGGTGCCAACAAACAGCGCTAATAAATGCCATGCATTTGGCGTAACCCCTTCCGGTACTGGAATAACAAACCAGATCAGCAATGTGATAGCAATCGCCATCAGGGAAGGAACAGGTTTCAACGGAGTCATTCTATCCATAACACTTTCCACTCTTCCAAACAAAATCGGTATCCCTGAAACAAGAGAGATAAGCGGAGGCAAAACGTGCCTTTAATCTATTCACCTAGCAAATACAGGCTGCTTTCAAATGGGTAAATCGCCGAACGCCCGGTAAAAACAAACCGAGTACCATACCAATATCCCGTGATATGCCCGATCGAGTCAGCATACTGTTTTTACTAAAAGAAAACAGTTCACGTCGTTAAAAACGTGCTGCGGATAACTAAAAAGACAAAAAAAACAGGCGCCATCTCAGTTAAAGACTGGCGCCTGTTTTTATCACAAAATGACTAACCGTTAAGCAGGGAGATATCCGCTACTTTCAGGAAAAGTTCACGAAGCTCACTCAGCAACGTCAGGCGATTAACCCTCAGTGCATCGTCTTTGTCCATGACCATCACTTTATCAAAGAAGGCATCGACATATTCACGTAGGTCTGCCAGCTCAACTAACGCTTCTTGATAGCGACCTTCCTCAAACAGAGGCTGCAACTTATCGCGCAGAACCGCCACATGAGTGGCCAAATGAATTTCTGCCGGCTCTCTCAATAACGCAACATTGGTTTTCTCATGCGGCTTATCTTCAGACTTAGACAGAATATTCGAGACGCGCTTATTGGCTTCCGCCAATGATGCGGCCGCATCCAGAGAACGGAAATGGGAAACCGCCTTCACGCGAGCATCGAAGTCCGCTGGTTTAGTTGGACGACGCGCCAGCACAGACAGGATAACGTCAATGCTGAAACCAACATCCTGATACCATGCACGGAAACGGCCCAGCATAAACTCAACCACATCATTAACAACGTTGGTATTGGTCAGCTTGTTGCCATACAGGCGAACCGCTTCTTCAGTTAACGTTGCCAGATCTAGCGGCAGATTTTTCTCAACGATAATACGCAGAACGCCTAAGGCAGCACGGCGTAAAGCGAACGGGTCTTTATCCCCTTTCGGATTCTGACCGATGCCGAAAATACCGGCTAAGGTATCCATTTTATCGGCAATCGCTACCGCACAAGCCACCAGAGAATCAGGCAGATTATCACCGGCAAAGCGCGGCATATACTGCTCGTTCAGCGCAACCGCAACGTCTTCATCTTCGCCGTCGAAACGAGCATAGTGCATCCCCATAACGCCCTGAGTATCAGTGAACTCGAAGACCATATTGGTCATCAGGTCACATTTAGATAACAGGCCCGCACGGGTCGCTTTATTCACATCCGCGCCAATTTGGCCGGCAATCCAACCAGCCAGCGTCTGGATACGATCGGTTTTCTCACGTAGGGAACCCAACTGCTGCTGGAACAGTACGGTTTCCAAACGCGGTAAACGATCTTCCAGGCGCAGTTTACGGTCAGTATTGAAGAAGAATTCGGCATCCGCCAAACGTGGGCGAACCACCTTCTCGTTACCGGAAATAATCTGTTGCGGATCTTTAGATTCAATATTGGTAACAAAGATAAAATTCGGCATCAGGCGACCCTGAGCATCGTACACTGGGAAATACTTCTGATCCCCTTTCATGGTGTGTACCAGTGCTTCTGATGGTACGGCCAGGAATTTTTCTTCGAACTTGGCGGTTAACACCACCGGCCATTCCACCAAAGAGGTCACTTCTTCCAGCAAACTTTCGCTAATGTCAGCAATACCACCCAACTTAGCGGCTGCCGCTTCAGCATCGCGCTTGATCAGTAGTTTACGGGTTTCGTAATCGGCGATAACTTTGCCGCGCTCTTTCAGAATCGTTGGATACAGATCGGCACTATCAATCGTAAATTCCGCTTCGCCCATAAAACGATGGCCGCGGATAGTACGTGCAGACGGGATGCCCAGAATAGTTCCGGCAATCAATTCGCTGCCGTATAACATCGTCACGGTGTGAACCGGGCGGATAAACTGAGTCTCTTTATCACCCCAGCGCATTGGCTTAGGAATCGGTAACTTAGCTAGTGACTGAGCAACCAAATTCGCCAGTAATTCCTGCACCGGCAGGCCTTTAACCTGAGCGCGATATAATAACCACTCGCCTTTATCAGTCACCATGCGCTCAGCCTGATCCACGGTAATACCACAGCCGCGCGCCCAGCCTTCAGCCGCTTTACTTGGATTACCCTGCGCATCAAATGCCTGAGCGATAGCCGGCCCGCGTTTTTCAACTTCGCGATCCGGTTGAGAATTACTTAAAGCAAACACTTTTAACGCTAAACGGCGCGGTGCAGCAAACCATTCCACACCACCGTGAGTCAGATTGGCGCTATCCAGTTCCGCTGTAAAGTTTGCAGCAAAAGATTCGGCCAGAGAACGAAGCGCCTTCGGTGGCAGCTCTTCCGTGCCGATTTCCACAAGGAAAGTTTGTTGAGTCATGGCGTTCTCTTAACCTTTTTTCTTATCTGAAGAGTGACACATCGGGAAACCTAAAGCCTCACGAGAAGCATAATACGCTTCGGCTACCGCCTTGGTTAACGTACGAATACGCAGAATATAGCGTTGACGTTCGGTCACGGAGATCGCTTTACGGGCATCCAGCAGGTTAAAGCTGTGCGCCGCTTTCAAGATACGCTCATAAGCCGGCAGCGGCAGCGGCGTTTCCAGAGCCAGTAGCTTCTGGGCTTCTTTTTCATACTGCTCAAAGCAGGTGAACAAGAAGTCGGTATCGGCATATTCAAAGTTATAGGTAGACTGCTCCACCTCATTCTGATGATAAATATCACCGTAAGTCGTTTTACCGAAAGGACCGTCGCTCCAAACTAAATCATAAACGCTATCAACGCCCTGAATATACATGGCCAGACGCTCAAGACCGTAGGTGATCTCGCCGGTTACTGGTTTACATTCCAAACCACCAACCTGTTGGAAATAAGTAAACTGAGTGACTTCCATTCCGTTAAGCCAAACTTCCCAGCCAAGACCCCAGGCACCCAGCGTCGGGTTTTCCCAGTTATCTTCAACAAAACGAATATCATGCACCGTCGGATCCAAACCCAACTCTCTGAGTGAGCCAAGGTACAGCTCCTGAATATTGTCTGGAGAGGGCTTGATAATCACCTGAAACTGGTAGTAGTGCTGTAAGCGGTTCGGGTTCTCACCATAGCGGCCATCCGTCGGACGACGTGAAGGCTGTACATATGCGGCCGCAATAGGCTCTGGCCCAAGGGCTCGTAAACAGGTCATTGGGTGTGAGGTACCTGCACCAACTTCCATATCCAATGGTTGGACAATGGTACAGCCCTGACGCGACCAATAATCCTGTAGTGTTAGGATTAATCCCTGAAAGGTTTTATTATCGAACTTCTGCATGTTGGATCCGCGCGCGATATTTAGTGGGTTTAAATAATGTAGCTGATTAGTATACCTATAGACGACTAGATATACAGATCTAATCCATACTGGGCGTAGGATTTTTTTAAATTTCAGGGGAAATATATGCAACGTTGCGGCTGGGTAAATCAAGATCCACTCTATATTGATTACCATGATAACGAATGGGGAAAGCCCGTTTACGACAGCCAGAGACTGTTTGAAAAGCTCTGCCTTGAAGGGCAGCAGGCCGGTTTATCATGGATCACCGTCCTGAAAAAACGCGAAACCTATCGCCAATGCTTTTATCATTTTGACCCGGAAAAAGTAGCCGCTATGACCAGTGACGATGTCGATCGCCTGATGCAGAACGCTGGGCTGATTCGCCATCGGGGCAAGCTGGAAGCCATTATCAATAATGCCAAAGCCTATCTAACGATGCAGGCAAACGGCGATGACTTCTCCGCGTTTATCTGGTCTTTCGTCGATCATCAGCCGGTTATCAATCACCTGTCGCTAAAAAAACCGCAGGATTTCCCGACATCAACTCCGGTATCTGACGCCATGGCCAAATCACTAAAAAAGCGTGGTTTTAAATTCGTCGGTACCACGATTTGCTATGCCTATATGCAATCCATGGGTTTGATTAACGATCATATGATTGAATGCTTCTGCCACCCGGATAATCAAGCATGATTCGCCTTTATCAGCCACAGGATCTCGATGCGTTAATGGCTTTGTGGCTGGCAACCACCATCGAAGCGCACCCGTTTATTGAACCAAGCTACTGGCTGGAAAGCGAGCCGCTGGTTCGCAATGTCTATATTCCCGATGCAACCACCTGGGTTTATAGCCATAACGAAAAAATTAGTGGATTTATCAGCGTAATGGAGCAGCAGTTTATTGGTGCGCTGTTTGTTGATTCAACTCAACAAGGTCAGGGTATTGGCAAGGCGCTGATTGAGCAGGTTAAGGATGCCTATCCCAAGCTGTTACTGGAGGTATATCAAGAAAATACCTCAGCCCTGCAATTCTATTTAACCATGGGATTTCAGGTTGTTAGCGAGCAACCGCATCCGGAAACCGGGCAAATTACCTTAATAATGCAGTGGGTAGCCGATCTCTCTGCACTCGCTTATTAATTAGAACAATTTCACCACTCTTTTAACCACAACCTGTCGCAATATACGGTTTTAGCAGCACCACAGGCATAAAATAACAACCAACAATAACCGCTACAGACCTTACCCCTGCTGCTATACTAAAACTCAGGCCATTCCTGAATGATTGCAACATCGCGATGTTCAGCGGTGGTAAACAGCAGGTTTATGGTTGTTAAAGAAGTGTCCGGCAAGTGAAAAATTTGCGTAAAGAAACTTCCTTTCTGTCAAAATTGGTCTTTAATCTGCTGTATCAAAAGTTCGATCCAATGAGGTACAGATGATGAAAAAACTTATTGCTGTAGTTGCTATCGTAACCGCTTCAACATTAACACTAGCTGGTTGTGCTAATCCTTATGGCGGTAGTAATACCAATAATAATCAGGCGGCGAATGTCGGTGTGGGAGCAGGCGTAGGTGCTGTAGTCGGCGCTGGCGTTGGCGCACTGTCCTCTTCACACAAAGACTATAAGAAGGGAGCCTTAATTGGTGCTGCCGCAGGTGCTGCGGTTGGTGCTGCTTCCGGAGCCGTTCTGGGTAATCAGTAGCTCAAATCAGTTATTATTTAAGGAACGCGTATGAAAAAGTATATGATCGCCATAGCCGTGGTACTGAGCGGTACTTTGGCAGTATCTGGCTGTACCACCAACCCATATACCGGTGAATCAGAAGCAGGTAAAGCGGGAATCGGAGCAGGCCTTGGCGCTATCGTTGGTGCCGGCGTTGGTGCATTATCATCTTCTAAGAAAGACCGTGGTAAAGGTGCCCTGATTGGTGCCGCTGCAGGCGCCGCATTAGGTGGTGGAGCGGGTTACTATATGGACGTTCAGGAGGCCAAATTACGTGAAAAAATGGCCGGTACTGGCGTTAGCGTTACCCGTAATGGCGATCAGATTATCCTGAATATGCCAAACAACGTGACGTTTGATAGTAGCAGCAGTACGTTAAAACCAGCTGGTGCCAATACGCTGACCGGTGTAGCGATGGTATTGAAAGAGTACTCTAAAACTGCGGTTAACATTGTTGGCCATACCGACAGCACTGGCGCGCGTCAGTTGAACATGAACCTGTCCCAACAGCGTGCTGATAGCGTCGCTAGCGCCTTAATCACTCAGGGCGTTGGTGCTAACCGTATTCGTACTCAAGGCGCTGGTCCAGATCAGCCAATCGCCTCAAATAGTACAGCATCTGGCAAAGCTCAGAACCGTCGTGTGACCATCACATTGAGTCCTCTGTAACGGGTTTGATCGTCAGATAATTAACTGAACGTGGATTATTCAAAGCCAGCGCCATCAACGCGCTGGCTTTTTTTTGCGTAATTTACACGCACCAGCCTGCCAAACGACGCATATTCTTTATCTATCTACTGCAAAACATTCTTTATAAAATCAAGCCCATCAATCGGTTAAAACCGGTCATCATTTACCCATCAGTTATGATACTGTCATATAACTGACTATCCCAACCGCAGAGGAAAGTACATGAAGCCATCAATCGTCGCCTATAAGGCTCTGCCATCAGAACTTCTCGATAAATTGAAAAAACGCTTTACCGTGACCTCATTCGATAACGTTGACGATAATAATCGGGTTGAGTTTATTCAGGCTCTGCAACAGGCTGAAGGGATGATTGGTTCCGGCCTTAATGTCGATAGCGCCCTGCTGGACCATGCACCTAAACTGAGAGCTATTTCTACTATTTCCGCAGGCTATGACAATTTTGACGTGAATACGCTGACAGAGCGTAAAATTGTACTCATGCATACGCCAGATGCCCTGACGGATACCGTAGCCGATACGATTATGGCGCTGGTGTTGGCTTCTGCCCGACGCATTGTTAATGTCGCTGAACGGGTGAAAGCGGGAGAGTGGACCACCAGCGTAGATGAAAGTTGGTTTGGCTGTGATGTACACCATAAAACCATGGGAATTATTGGTCTGGGACGGATTGGCAGCGCGCTAGCCCAACGTGCCCATTTTGGTTTTGGTATGAAAATCGTTTATAACACCCGCAGTCGTAATACCGAAGCAGAAGACCGCTTTAATGCCATCCATATGGAGTTGGATAAGCTATTGGCTACCGCCGACTTTGTCTGCCTGATTCTGCCACTCAACGACCAGACTCATCATTTAATTAACGCCGAACGGCTGGCGCTGATGAAACCCTCCGCCTTCTTTATCAATGCCGGTCGCGGTCCGGTGGTTGATGAAGCCGCGTTAATTCACGCCCTGAAGAAAGAAAAAATTGCCGGTGCGGGTTTGGATGTATTTGAGAAAGAGCCCATTGCTCCTGACTCACCACTACTCAGCATGCCAAACGTGGTGGCGGTTCCGCATATTGGCTCCGCGACTTTTGAAGCCCGCTACGCCATGGCTGAAACCGCGGTCAATAATCTACTCGCCGCAATGAGCGACAGCATTGAAGGCAACTGTGTAAACCCTCAAATTCTGAATTAAATCAATCAGGATCATCGCCGTATTAACATCGATTGCCGGTTAATGCGGCTAGCAGGCAGCAAAAATTAATCTGAACAGCATAATGGAATAATATTTTTCATAAATACATGCTAAATAGAACAATGATTTCTCAATAAACCAATGCATATCACTAAAAAAAATGGCAGTTGCAGTATATAAACCATATCGAGCCATTTATTCTATCGTTGCACCGACTACCATCTGTCGGTATCGTAATCAGCTATATTTTCCTGACCAATAACTTCAATACCTTGATATGACATTCTCAGCTTTTGGCGACAAATTTGCCCATTTCTCCGGTATCACTCAGTTAATGGGTGATTTAAACGACGGCCTGCGTACTCCCGGCGCAATTATGCTTGGTGGGGGTAATCCAGCAAAAATTCCGGCCATGCAAGACTACTTCACTCGCCTGTGTGCCGATCTGCTGGCAGAGGGGAAGTTAACCGATGCATTGTGTAACTACGATGGCCCGCAGGGAAAAAACACCTTTCTGACGGCGTTGGCTGACATGCTGAGCAAGGAATTTGGTTGGCCGATTGAAGCCAAAAACATTGCCCTGACCAACGGCAGCCAAAGCGCATTTTTCTATCTGTTTAATCTGTTTGCTGGTCGTCAGACTGATGGTCAGTGCAAAAAAGTACTGTTTCCGTTAACGCCAGAATACATCGGTTATGCTGACGTCGGTATTGAAGACGATCTCTTGGTTTCTTATAAACCGACGATCGAACTGCTGCCGGATGGCATGTTCAAATACCACGTTGATTTCGATCATCTGCATATTGGTGACGATATTGGCGTAATGTGCGTTTCCCGCCCAACCAACCCAACCGGAAATGTGCTCACTGACGAAGAAATCATGCGTCTGGACGCCATTGCTCATCAAAAGGGTATTCCACTGATTATTGATAACGCCTACGGTGTGCCATTCCCGAGCATTATCTTTAGCGAAGCCACTCCGATTTGGAATTTAAATACCATTCTGTGTATGAGCTTATCCAAGTTAGGATTGCCCGGCTCTCGCTGCGGAATTGTTATCGCTAACGAAGAGACCATTCAGGCTCTCAGCAATATGAACGGGATTATCAGCCTGTCCCCAGGCGGCATTGGGCCGGAGCTGGTGCTGGAAATGATTAAACGCGGCGATCTGCTGAAGTTATCTAAGCAGGTTATTCAGCCGTTTTACCAACATCGGGTGGAACAAACCTTAGAGATTATTCGCCGTTATCTACCTGCTGAGCGTTGTTTAATCCACAAACCTGAAGGTGCTATCTTCCTTTGGTTATGGTTTCAAGATCTGCCCATTAGTTGCCAGACGCTATACCAGCGTTTGAAAGCCCGCGGCGTCTTGATGGTGCCCGGTCACTACTTCTTCCCCGGATTGGAACAAGAATGGCCACATACCCAACAGTGTATGCGGATGAACTATGTGCCAGAACCAGAACTGATTGAACGCGGTATCGCTATTTTAGCGGAAGAGATCGAGCGCGCTCACCGGGAAGGGTAATGCGAGCAAAAAACAATCTGTGATTCATGCTTATTTTTCTGGGGATTCCTCTGCGCGAAAGCGGGGGATCTCACCTTTAGACTAAGTGTTGTCATAAAGCTAAAACCCAGATTCTGGTTTTCACCAGAATGACGGAAAGGGCTACCGATCGAGACATATCGCAATATTAGTATCGTCATCCCCGTGAAAGCGGGGATCTCGCCTTTAGGCTAAGTGTTGTCATAAAGCTAAAACCCAGA
>NZ_FOLW01000016.1:34375-58444 GCF_900112475.1 Pragia fontium DSM 5563 = ATCC 49100
TCTGGTTTTCACCAGAATGACGGAAAGGGCTACCGATCGAGACATATCGCAATATTAATATTGTCATCCCCGTGAAAGCGGGCAAAAAAACAACCAGTGATTCATGCTTATTTTCTGGTGATCCTTCAATGCAGAGGGCGTTCACCCTAACGCCCTCTGCTCGGCCACGTGCATCCACGTTGATTTATGCTCTGTACTGATAGTGGACGAAACGTCCGCTGCCATTAATCTTAACGGATAAACATTCAGCCTAATGGCTCCATTTTTAACATCAGATAGCTATTATTGCTGCTCCAAAGCACCCTGCTTACCAATAGCAATACGCTGAGCCTGTAAAGATTCAGGCACCTGACGCACGATATCAATATGCAACAGCCCCAGTTCAAATTTAGCCTCTGTCACCGACATATGATCGGCTAGGGTAAAGCTTAGTTCAAACGCCTTACAGGCCAAGCCCTGATGCAAATACTGGATCTCTTTCTCAATCTGGGTTGGATTACCGCGTACGGTCAAGCGCTGGCCTTCGGATTCTACTGTCAGGTTATCCTGTTTAAATCCGGCTAATGCTAAGGTAATACGATAATGGTTATCGTCACCTTTCTCTATATTGTACGGAGGGAAACCGGCATCGGCGTTGCCCTGTATGGAACTGGCCAGTTTGTCGAACCCAATCCACTGGCGAAATAGCGGTGATAAATCATAGTTACCCATAAATATAACTCCTTCTTTGAAGCGAGTGATGTCAGCCCCCTTTACGGCGAGCAGGCAGATAGCTGGTATTACGCGGCGTTATCGCCACGGAAAATTATTTAATTTCGATTCGGCGAGGTTTAGAAGCTTCCGGAATAATCCGCACCAGTTCGATATACAGCAACCCATTCTCTAAATGAGCACCTTCGACCTGAATATGTTCAGCCAACTGAAATTTTCGCTCGAAGTTACGTTCAGCGATACCTTGATAGAGATAGGTTTTTGCCTGCTCCTGGGGTTGTTTTGCCCCACGAACAATTAATAGGTTTGGTTGAGCGGTGATGTCGAGCTCACTTTCAGCAAATCCCGCGACAGCAATAGCAATGCGGTAGTGGTGCTCATCCACTAGTTCAACGTTATAAGGGGGATAGCCACCATTACTTTGGCTTTGGCCAGATTCCAGAGTATTCAGCATACGATCAAAACCAATCGCGGAACGATACAGTGGGGATAAATCAAAATTACGCATAACAACGCCTCCTAAATTAATCAGCGAGGAGAATCAAACCGTCTTCCATCAAAGGACAGACTCATGGAATATAACCGCATAACCCTATCGGCGTTATTTTTACCGGTTATAGTAGATAAATGGGGACTTTCCGCCGCCATTCAATGGCTAATTTTTAATTTATGACTAAATTTAACCACAACGATATTTTATTTATCTGTGGTTACTTATTCTCATTTAGGTAGGCGAGTGCTATAACACTTATCAATAAGATATAATCTACCGTCGAAATCACCTGATAGTGTGTTTTGTGGATACCGTACAATGATAATCAGCGTTAAGCGTTCTTTATTGCCTATCTGCACCTGTACTACCATATTTGCACTGACTGGCTGTTCCAGCCTGATGGCGCATGTTGCACCCTATGAAGGCTATTATCCCGGTACATCAAATGATATCGAGATGATTAAAGACAGTGACAATGGTTGGATGATGCGCACCCTACTCATTGTTGATTTACCGTTCTCCTCCGTTCTGGATACGGTTTTACTGCCTTATGACTACTATCGTTCTACCGACAGCCGCCCATCACCACGCAAGAAAATTTCCGCATCAGATAAAAGAAAGAAAGCCAAAGGCCAGTTGAAAGGATCGGGTTATTCGAAGGCTAATAAAAAAGCTAACTAATGAATTCAACGTTATAACCGACTAATTATCCATCCCATTATTAAGCTTCTGCCTGAACTTATCCGCGCCTTTTACTCATTCAGCACAACACTCTACATCGGATAAATAAAGAAAAACCCCGGTGGATGAAAAATCACCCACCGGGGTTTATTAACTCAGTTTCAATCAAATATGATTAAAGCTTCGGAATACGCAGAACCTGTCCCGGATAGATTTTGTCCGGATGGCTTAACATCGGTTTATTGGCTTCAAAAATCTGCATATATTTATTGGCATCACCATACTGAGACTTGGCAATCGCACTCAGAGTATCGCCTTTCTTCACGGTATAGAAATTACCGGCTTCAGACGGCTGAGCTACAGACAAATGGTCTTCTACTTTACCGATAGTGGCAACATTACCTAACACCACCATCAGCTTTTCTTTCAATTCCTGATCGGCGGCTTCACCACCAACGATGACTTTGTCATCTTCAACTTTAATATCGACTTTATCCGCACCCGGTAAACCCACCTGCTCCAGATGCTGCTTCAGTTTTGCTGCCTTGTCTTCTGGTTTACCAGAGACACTATCCCACAGCTTTTCACCGGCTTCCTTAACAAAATTGAATAACATTCCCATCATATTCTCCAACAACAATTAAATGGTTTAAAGATCGCTCGGTTACGTCTGTTATCGTTTACATCATCTTGATGTGACAAACATTTTTAAGCACCGTTATAAGTATAGCTGACGATATAACACATCTCTAACTTTGCCCTAATCCAGTTCGGTTTCGGTAACAAATAATTGAATAAAACCATCAACTTCGCGCATATAAGCAATATATTCACCGTTAGGAGAAAACACGACTGCATCCGGAGAAGGGTGGTTTATATTTTTCTCCGTCAAACGCGTCACTACACCGCTGTTAACATCACAAATAGCGATACTGCCATCCATCACAAAAGCCAGACTGCGCCCATCAGGACTCCAACTAAAAGCCGACTCGACGCAATATTCCCCATTAGTCACCTGTTTTAGCTCGCCGCCTTCCGGCGCAACCAGCCACACCTGAACCACATCAAACTCATCTTTCATTAAAAAAGCTATTTTACTGCCGTCTGGTGAACTACGTATCCAATGGCGCGGTGTGGTTGCAATACCGGGATAACGGCGATCTCCGGTATACGTCAGACGACGCTGCCTGACGCCAGCCGGAGGTGCCGGTAAGGTTTGCTCGGTTCCGGTTAGTGGGTACTCACCGGGTTTGGCGTAATCATCAAGAGATTCTGGTAAATCAACGATAAATACTTCAGAAAGCTTACTCCCATCTTCTGCACGAGTATCGCCAATAAAGGCCAACGCCCAGCGCTGGATTGAACCATCGGACTTCACATAGCCTTGAGTACCAACCCAACCTTCCTCATAGGCGCGACTGATTTCATCACTGCCGGTATCCGGTGCCGCAACCGTTGAACTCACCAATACACAAAAATGGCTACCGCTATATTCTTGAGGATGCTGTGCTTCAACGGTGACCGGATGCAGCGGCACCGCCACACCAATATTGCGCCTATCGAACTCAGGCCCCAATTCGTGCATCAAATGGTCGTTATAGGTAAAGCTCAGACGGCTGCCGTCCGGGCTGAAAACATGAACGTGAGAGCCACCGCGTAAGGCTCCCGGCGTAAAAGGCGGGGTAATATCCAGCGCATCCAGAGTAACCGCTCTCTTGCAGTGAGGCTCACTAACAATCACGCCACGGCGATGGTGAAAATCATAGTGCCAGTGTTCATTTGGCTTATCCGGGCTATGAATAAACGCATAGCGTACCGGCTCTACCGGACTGACCGTTGCCACGCCCACATAATTCTGCGGCGCAGCCTGATAAATAATCTCAACTTCACAGGTATCAATATTCACCCGCTCAATCATCTGACCGGTGAACGATGCACCGCTAGGTCGAACATCATAAATCAACCACTGACTGTCCGGCGTCCAAACGTTAACATTGGTTAACTGGTGGTTGCAGGGCGTATAGGTAATTTGTTTTTCTGTCTCGCGCATAATGAGCTCCTACCTGTTCGCCGATATGAATCTTTATGTTGCTAAATAAATACCGTGCTGTCACTGCAAAGTTGTCGATAAATGTAGTTAAGCCACCAATAAAAATCAGGCATCACAGCACAAAAGTAATCGTTACCCTAAACTACTGAATATAAAAAGCTGAAAGCGAAAAGTAACGTACTGATCTTGAATAGATATAGAAGAGAATAGGTGTGATAACAAGGAAGATATGATGAATCGCCTAATATAAATCTTTATGCGTGGTAAAAGTACGAGGCAACTTATCGTTATCTGACATCGCAGTAGGTAAATATCACTCTTTTATTGCATGCCGATCTCGTTCATCACTCGACATCTCACCTCCCTCAAGCTAAAACTAATGGGATAAATTTAAGGAGAGATTATGCAATCCCTTTATCAGCTGATTACCGAAGCACACACAGCCATTCGCCCTCAGGTCAGAACCACGCCGCTGGACTTTAGCCCGCTACTCTCATTGATAACCGACTGCGAGTTATATTTAAAATGCGAACACTTACAGCATACCGGTTCATTTAAATTTCGTGGCGCGGTCAATAAGTTACGTATGCTGAATGACACCGCCCGTGAAAGCGGCGTAATTACCGCATCCACCGGTAACCACGGTCAGGCATTGGCGCTGGCCGCGCGCAGTGCAGGCATTCCCGTTACCGTTTATGCCCCGGCGACGGCAGCCCAAGTTAAGCTGGATGCCATTTGTGCCTACGGTGCTGATGTTGAATTAGTCGAGGGGGATGCGCTTACCGCTGAACTTGAAGCATCGCGACAGGCTAATTTACAGGGCAAGCCCTTTATCTCTCCCTATAACGACAAATATATTATTGCCGGTCAGGGTACCGCCGGTATGGAAATGATTGAGCAGCAGGCAGATCTGGATGCCATCTTTGTTGCCGTCGGTGGCGGAGGGCTAATATCCGGTATTGGCGCGGCCTTTAAACACTTATCACCCAACACCAAAATCATTGGCTGCTGGCCTGCCAACGCAACCAGTATGTACGCCAGCCTGAAGGCCGGCAGCATTATTGAAGTAGCTGAACAGCCAACGCTGTCGGACGGTACCGCAGGCGGCATAGAACCCGGCGCGATCACTTTTCCACTCTGCCAGCAGGTTATCGATCGCTATGAGTTAGTGAGCGAAGAACAAATTCGCCACGCTATGCGTTTGGTTGCTCGCACCGACCGCTGGATGATAGAAGGCGCCGCTGGCGTAGCATTGGCCGCAGCGATAAAACTCGCGCCGCAGTTTAAAGGTAAAAAAATCGCCGTGGTGTTGTGTGGAAAAAATATTGTGCTGGAGAAGTTTATTAACGCAGTCGCGGAATAATCCTATATCACCGGTGATTCAGGGGAAACCCGCCCCTGATTAACTGCTGCTCCCAAACGCATAACAGAGTGCTACCCGCGGACTGCGGCTCCACTGGCGTTCATCTGCCAACGCCTGACGCAAAAATGCCGGCATTGGCTGTGAGACAAAATCCCTGAAACCAAGCCGCCGGTAAAACGGCGCATTCCACGCCATACCCTCAAACGTGGTCAACCCAACATAGCAACAGCCCCGCTGCCGCGACCACTCGATGGCCGTGGTCATTAAGCGGCGTCCAATGCCCTGTCGACCAGCCTGTGGATGAACGCTAATTTCCTGTATCCATCCCCAGTCCCCGACACTATCGGCTAACACAAACCCGACCACTAACCCCGAGGTATCCTGCGCAACCCACAATCGTTTCTCGCACTGCGCCTGCTGTAACACCGCCTGCGGTAGCGTATGTTGCCGCTGTTCCGCGGGCAGGACATCATCAGGAAATAATTCTGCCGCCGCACGCTCAATATCAGCCAGTATTGGCAGATCGATAATACTAGCTAAGCGAATGACATCATCAGCGCTCATATTTTTATCTCGTTACCCATATTTACCCAAAAAAATGCCGGCAAACGATGCCGGCACCTAAACTTATCGTCAATAACGTTTACGGCATTAAATCCATTTGTCGCGTTTCTTTACCTAATACCATTACGGCAACAACTGCCACCATAATAGAGGCGCAGAACAGCGTAAAAATCAGGGAGATCGAACTGTTGACCGCCACCAAATAGCCCACCATTAAAGGGCCGAGAATTCCACCGACACGGCCAATAGAGGCCGCCATACCGGCCCCTGTGGCGCGAATAGCTGTCGGATACTGCTCTGGTGTATAGGCATACAACGCGCCCCAGGCACCAAGGTTAAAGAAAGAGAGCAACATACCGAATACCAGCAACTGCGTCACACTATCGGACGCACCAAAGAAATAGGCCGATACCGCGGTTCCGGTTAAATAGGTTGCCAAAACAAACTTGCGCCCATAGCGTTCAATCAGCCAAGCGGCGGTGAAATAGCCAGGCAGTTGAGCCAGCGTCATAATTAATACGTACTGGAAGCTCTTCACCAAACTAAAACCTTTGAGCATCACCACGCTGGGTAGCCACAGGAACATGCCATAATAGGAGAACACCACGCAGAACCAAAGGATCCACAGCATCACCGTCGCTTTACGATAATCCGCCGACCACACCGCCGTAATATTACTCACAATGGAAGGCTTCCGCTGTTTGACTTCACTGCGGTTAAAGCGCGGAGAATCCGGTAAGTTCCAGCGCAGATAAATGGCATAAAACGCCGGTAGCGCACTGATCAGCATGGCAATACGCCAGCCATAATTAGGAATAATAAAGTAAGCGATTAGCGCCGCGCCCAGCCAGCCAAATGCCCAGAAGCTTTCCAGCAGCACCACAATACGTCCGCGTTCGTGAGACTCTACGCTTTCAGACACCAAGGTTGAAGCAACAGGTAACTCACCACCGAGCCCCATACCGATAATAAACCGCAGTACCAACAACGCCGCCAACGTAGAAACCAGCGCGGTCAGGCCGCTACCAATGCTGAATAACAGCAGCGTCACGATAAACGCCGACTTACGCCCGGTACGATCGGCCATAACGCCAAAAACAAATGCCCCTACCGCCATACCAATTGAGTTAACGCTGCCAATCCAGCCCATTTGCTGAGCCGTCAGTCCCCAATCCTGCTTCAGTGCCGCCAGTAAAAATGACAATAGCCCAACGTCGAGGGCATCAAACATCCATCCTAAACCCGCGATGGTCAATAACTTATGTTTAGACACTGTTTTTTGTACCAGCGCCTTCGGTGAAGTCGTTGAATGTGACACCAGATTTATCCCCACAATCAAATGAAGCGCCTATCGAATAGGCGGAAAATAATCGGAACAGATTCAGCATAGAACAGGCAGCGTTAATCCACAGAACAATAAAGAAACAGCACAAGATAACTTGTGGCATATCCCAATGTGTTACTAATAGCTTCCTGAATAGCAAATGATAGCAGTATCCAGAATTATGCACAACACATTTTTTCCTACTTTGATGGGAAATTCTTTCTGTAGTAGTATCGAGGTATACACGTCATAACTGTTGTTGAGCTTATTGATGGACCAAAAATATCAACATTGGCTGTTTGCACTGTCTGCACCTACGGCCGCCATGAACATTGAACACGGTGCTTCTTACGTTGATCCCAAGTTTTATCCGAACGATCCCATGTTGGATCTAAACGATAGTTGGGGGATCGATTCTAAATCGTCACTGATCGATACCGTTATCCGCATGATCGATAACGGGCACGCCGAAGAACTCTCCTATCCCTATTACTTATGGCACCAGCTCTCACCACTCCAGTGGAAAAACTATATCGAAGATCAGGAAGAAGAGCGTCTGGTATCGTTGGAGTTTGTCTCAAACTCAGCCGCTATTTGCGGCTCTGGCGGCATTAAGTCTTGGGATCTTAGTCGCATGAGCTTTCTCTGCCGCATTGGGGTACTCAACCAATGGCTGACGGAGGAAGAAAGCCTGTGGTTCCACTCCCGTATTGCCAGCCGCGCCCGTCATTTTTATGGTAGTTGGCAGGAATATACCGCCGGATTTCTCATTGGCAGAACCTTTTGGCTCGCCCTTGGTGAAGAGCGCCCGGAGTTCAAACGCTATGCCCTTAGCGCTAAAGGCGGGCTGGATTCAAACGTCAGTGTCGCCTTACAGTTATCAACCTCTCCTGATAGTCCTTATAAGCACCTTTCATGGGATATCGACCCAACGGAACTGGAGATCGAAAAGCCAGCATCATTACAGGAGGTTGACTGGTCATGAGTCAGAGTTGCTGGGAAATATTAGGCATTGAGCCAACCAACGATCAGGACATTATCCGTAACGCTTATCGCCAAAAATTACCGGAATACCATCCGGAAAGCGATCCCCAAGGATTCCAGAATCTACGTCAGGCGTTTGAGCAGGCGAAAAAAGGCATTCAGTCAGACTTTACGCCGATTTCAGCCCTGAGCGACGGTGCATTGACGCCTGTTGAATCAGACTCGCAGGAAAACGGCGAAGAAAACCAACCGCCAGAAACCGCTGAACCTCATCCGGAACAGCCCGCTATCGATCAATTAACCGCAGATTTCGATGCCTTACTGAACAATCCGCAAAAACGCTATCAGCCTGATGCCTGGCACGAATACATTCAAGAGCTGGACAAGCACTCAATCGAAGTGGTTAATCAACTGCGTTGGCCTCTGCTACAGGCGGTCTATAACGCCAGCTTTATCTCCAGAAATTGCGCACTGATTTTGGCCGAACGTCTGCGTTGGAAACAGCGACTGAATGAACTACAGGATGAACATGCACATAGTATGGATGAATACCTGGATTTCATTGCTAAAGGGGATATTCTCGACCTGACCCTGCTGTCAGACCTGCCGCTGGCGGCGCAGAACGCCAGCTTCGATCACATCAGCTCTATTCACTTCCTGTTCTGGGAAAGACCCGCGTGGATGTTGAGAGCCTATCTGGAGCAGCCAAGCGCGGTATATTGGCCCGATACGCCAGAATTGATGGAACGACGCTGCCGCTGGTACACCTACGCTGGATTTGGTTACCCGGAACTCAGCGACTACTGCCTGCAAAGACTGACTGACGAACCAGACAATATCGACTGGCTTTATTTATATGCTTCTCAATGCTCGCTGAACGGCGATGATCAACAAGCGCTGCCCTACTGGATTCGTCTCTACACCCTTGAACGCCACGCGGCGGCAGAGGCGTGGCTGCTAAACTGGTGTAAAACCCAGGCACCGGAACGTTTACCGTTGCTGATTCAGGCGATGGATAATCCGCTGTATGCTCCGGCAGACAGCATCCCGATTGATTCGCCCGATCAATGCTATCTGACACCCGCCCAGACCACCAAAACCCTACTACGATGGGGTGATGCACTGCAATATCCGCTACCGCAGTTGGCACAGGACTACGCCAATTGGAAATTATATAAAGAAACGCAAACCACCATACTGCGCCATCTGGTTGAGGATGACGGTAGCGATCCAGTCCTCCATTTGTATCGGCATGCCAGTATGTTGAGGTTAGGCAACGAAACGCTACTGCAACAGATTATTGATGAACCACTGTCGGATGATCCGCTGGATAAGCTGATACTTGAAGGTCTAAAGCATCTGGCACAGCAACGTCTGACCTGGCTGGAAAACTCTCAGGTCATTGCCACATTTAGCCAATGGCTGTATGCCCCTACCGCAGAACAGCTACCGGAAATATTTAACGACCGCGATGCGGATATCTATCAGCAGTGTCTCCACTGGCTGTTAGAGCGTCGCTGGATGGCCGATGAACAGTTAGAACGCTTGGTAAACAGTGAACAGTTTGGCAACAATCTGGAAATTATTACCGACTGGGTAAGCTTTATTGCCTTACAAAATAGCACCAGCCTACCGCCACCGGTCAATGGAGAAGACTACTGGGAATGGTGTCGTAAATGCTACGCGCTGGTTCTGTTGCTGGAAAAACCGGCGGAATCTTTAGCCATGATTATGCGGATGAAAAATCTGCATATCGAAGAGCAACATCCTCTACACCCGTTTTGGCAAATAATTCAGTCAATCGATCCTGAGCAAGGAGATATTGTCGAGCAGTACATGAATAAGCTGACCCTCAGCAATATTCTGCAACATCACTCATGGACTCGTCTGCCAATTACTCCGCAAGACTATCTGGATAATTCACAAACCAATAGTTCCTACTCTATCGATCACTTTTATATCAGTAGCACACCGTGGCGCGAGCAGATCGCCAAATCAAATCAAACCAATCAAATGGTTTTCTATGCCGCCTGTGCTTACTTTGGACTCAGCAGCCGCACGGAGCGTTTTACCGGTATGATTGAGGAAATGGTTACCGATGAGCCAACAGAAGCGACCTTAAAAGAGTCACTGCTTAACGCCAAACCTTATCCACTGGCAAAAAATATCCTCAACCCACGCTTGCTGGCACTGATAAACGAAATCATCGAGATGCGTCGTAATGAGCGACACCTCATGTCGGAACATACCCATCAGCTCCTGCTCGACTGCCAACAAAACGTCAATGAAGATATCACGCTGCGATTAGTGGCAAAGCTGCTATTACAAGAGTTTAACTATCGGCGCAAAAAACAAACCACCGATGAGACTAAACCCGCTTCCGTTTGGGCGTTCTGGCGCGTTAATACCCGCTTAAACCGCACCGGGTTTATGGCGCAGTTATTCTGTGGCTCGATTTTTGCCTTTATGATCGCTTACCTTTTGACGCATTTTTCCAGTACGCTGGACGGGCAAATCATCCTCACCTGCCTGTTGTACGTCAATATTGCTTGTGCCGCTACCAGACGACTAAATGATTTAGACCATGGCAAAATAGTAAACGTATTACTCACCGTCGTTGCCGTGGTATTCCCAATCAGTATGCTGTATCTGTTACTAGCACCCGGCGTTCCCTTTGCCAATAAAGCAGGCCCACCGGCAAGCGGATGGTTTAATCAAACTTAGCCAGCAACATGCGCCCGTTGGTTTAATATAATCAAACAAGAGAGGCTCCTGATGAATAAGACTTACAGAATTGCCGCCATTCCCGGCGACGGAATCGGCAAAGAAGTGTTACCAGAAGGAGTCCGCGTATTGGAAGCGGCAGCCCGGCGCTGGCATCTCAACCTTGAGTTCGAAACCTTTGACTGGGCCAGTTGCGATTACTACCTTAGCCACGGCCAAATGATGCCGGATAACTGGTTTGAATTACTCAAATCCTTTGACGCTATCTACTTCGGCGCCGTCGGCTGGCCAGATAAAGTCCCTGACCATATCTCCCTTTGGGGCTCACTGCTGAAATTCCGTCGAGAGTTCGATCAGTACGTCAACCTGCGTCCGGTGAGGCTATTTCCCGGCGTACCCTGCCCGCTGGCCAATAAAAAACCGGGAGATATCGATTTCTATGTCGTGCGGGAAAACACCGAAGGTGAATACTCGTCATTGGGTGGCCGCATGTTTGAGGGTACCGAACGGGAATTTGTGGTGCAGGAGTCAATCTTCACTCGCCACGGAGTCGATCGCATTCTTAAATACGCCTTTGAACTGGCGCAAACCCGCCCTCGTCGCCTGCTCACCTCGGCCACAAAATCTAACGGTATGGCCATCAGTATGCCCTACTGGGATGAGCGTCTGGCGCTAATGGCTGGGAACTATCCTGACATTCAGTGGGATAAACAGCACATTGATATTCTGTGTGCCCGCTTTGTGTTAAGCCCTGAGCGTTTCGATGTGGTGGTCGCCTCTAATCTGTTTGGCGATATTCTGTCCGACCTTGGTCCGGCCTGTGCAGGCACTATCGGCATTGCCCCCTCGGCTAATATCAATCCTGAACGCAACTTTCCCTCGATGTTTGAACCGGTTCATGGTTCAGCGCCGGATATTTACGGCCAAAACATCGCTAACCCTATCGCCATGATCTGGACCGGTGCCATGATGCTCAGCGTCCTCGGTGAAGGGGATAGCCGCTATCAAGCGGCGCACGATGGTATTCTTAAGGCCATTGAACACGCCATCGCCCAAGGCCCGAAAACCCGCGATCTCGGCGGTAATGCTTCAACACAGGAAGTCGGTCAGGCTATTACTGACTTATTAGCATCGGGCGACTTTTAGCCTTAAAGAACAACCAAAACAGCAAGGATACGCTGAAAATGCAGGAATAGAATTACGCCTATTCCAATGCGCTCTTCTTCATTTCTTATAGAAAACCGGAGGTCATCATCATGAACCTAACCGATCCAACGCTCTTCAGGCAGCAAGCCTTTATCAACGGTATTTGGCTTGATGCCAACAGCAAAAAAACTATCGACGTCACTGACCCCGCCAGCGGTGAATGCCTTGGTCAAATACCCGATATGGATGAAACCGATACACTGATGGCTGTCGATGCGGCTCGTCTGGCGTTAACCAACTGGAAAGCAATGCCGGCCCAACAGCGCGCCACGCTACTGCGTAAATGGTTCGACTTAATTATCGAGCACCGCCAAGATCTGGCGATGATTATGACGCGGGAGCAGGGAAAACCATTGGCTGAGGCGGAAGGGGAAATTCGCTATGCCGCGTCGTTTATTGAATGGTTTGCCGAGCAGTGCAAACGAACCAATGGTGAAATTATTCCATCGCCAACGGCAGATAAGCGTCTGATGGTCATTAAGCAGCCGATTGGCGTTTGCGCTGCAATTACCCCATGGAATTTCCCGGCGGCGATGATTACCCGTAAAGCCGGTCCGGCATTAGCTGCCGGTTGTACCATGGTGCTCAAACCCGCCAGCGAAACCCCTTATTCCGCCTTAGCGCTCGCAGAACTGGCCAATCGCGCAGGTATTCCTGCTGGAGTATTTAACGTGGTCACCGGCCATCCTGCCGCCATCGGCGGTGTGCTTACCGCTCACCCGGAAGTTCGCAAACTGACCTTTACCGGCTCGACGGAAGTGGGACGTTTATTGATGCGCCAGAGCGCAGAAACCATTAAAAAAGTCTCCCTTGAACTGGGTGGTAATGCCCCGTTTATCGTCTTTAACGATGCGGATATTCCCGCTGCGGTAGAAGGGGCCATTGCCGCCAAGTTTCGCAATGCCGGACAAACCTGCGTATGCGCTAATCGCTTCTATATCCAGCGCGATATTTACGACAGTTTCGCTGAACAGTTCACCCTACGGGTTAGCCAACTTAAAGTCGGCTCTGGGCTGGGTAAAGATATTCAGGTTGGCCCATTAATTAACGACAAAGCCGTACGGAAAGTTCAGGAACTGATTGATGATGCTTTATCCCACGGCGCGCAGGTGTTAGCCGGCAATAGCCCCCATCCTCTTGGCGGTAATTTCGTCACCCCAACGGTGCTTGGTCACGTTAGCGCTGGCGCCAAACTGCTGGAACAAGAAATCTTCGGGCCGGTTGCGCCACTGGTGGTTTTCGATGATGAAGCACAGGCCATCCAGTTGGCTAACAACACCATCTATGGACTGGCTGCCTACTTCTACAGTAAAGATCCGGCACGTATCTGGCGCGTTAGCGAAGCATTAGAATACGGTATGGTTGGCATCAATACTGGGCTGATTTCTAACGAAGTGGCACCGTTTGGCGGCGTAAAACAGTCAGGGCTGGGGCGGGAAGGTTCCGAGTACGGAATAGATGATTATCTGGAGTTGAAATATCTCTGTCAGGGGGGATTAAACAGCTAAAGCCAGATGTGCCGCAATACACCATGGTATTGCGGCACACGCTTCATATCGAATTTACAGCTTCATTGAATCCAAATAGTCGACCAAACGCTCGCGCACTTCATTAATCAATTCTTCTTTATGAGCGGCAAGGGTTTCATCAAACTCCTGTAGCCAAATACCAATCTGTAATCGTTCATCCCCCAGCGACTGCGACCAGGCACGTTCCAGACGCGCCATCAGCGCTCGGTTCGGCATGGTATCCCGTGGGTGAATCTTGAGGGATTTTAGCCGATCGTGACTGGCCTGCTTTTGGGCTTCGCTCAAGCCAATAGGGCTATGGTCAATCACCTTGGAATAGCTGCTTCCGCTCTCCAGCAGATTAACGTCCACTTCCAGAAGTCCGTTAATATCGTAGCTGAAGCGAATATCCAGCGCCTGAATCTGGCCATTCGGCTCCACAGGCACTTCAAACTCTTCAACCAGAATATTGCTATCAACTCGAGGACTTTCCCCCTGATACACCGCCACCCGAATAAATTTCTGCTCAGGATGATTGGTATAGAAGGTTTCCACCCGGGAAGTTGGCACCACCGTATTACGTTCAATAATCGGTGAGAAGATACCGGAGACCTTACCGTTACCGGTTGCAATACCCAAGGTATAAGGGCAAACGTCGGTCAGGATAACTTCATCAATGTCTTCATCCCGCAGACGACAGGCAGCCTGTACCGCAGCACCCAGCGCCACAATGGTACTTGGGTCAAGATGCTGGTGAGGCATTTTACCAAACAGGCGCACCACCATACGTTGGATAACGCCCAACCGGGAAGCACCGCCAACCAACACCAGATGGTCAAGCTCTTGCGGCTGTAAACGGGCATCGCTCAGCGCCTGTTCAATCGGCGCCCGCAAGCGATTAATCAGCGGTAGCCACAGCTTTTCCGCCTGCCGATCGTCCAAACTATAGCACCATTCTTTATCCTGCCAGTGCCAGCTTAGCTCTGATTCCTGCGCACTCAGGCGACATTTTATTTCTTCGGCGGCATCATTCAGGCGAGCCATGGCTTCCGGCGTAATCGTGCCTTCATCCAGCTTCCACTCTTTCAGACAGGCTTTCACCAGCGCGTGAGTAAAGTCCTCACCACCCAAATAGTTATCACCGGCAGAAGAGTGCACTTCAATTAACGGTAAAGCATATTCCAGTACGGTAACGTCAAACGTCCCACCGCCCAGATCAAACACCAACGTACGCCCAAACTCTTGGGTGTGCAGGCCATAGGCCATTGCCGCTGCCGTCGGTTCATTAATCAAACGTACCGCATTTAATCCGGCGAGTTCGGCGGCAAAACGGGTTTGCTTACGCTGCTCATCGCTGAAATAAGCCGGAACAGAGATCACCACGTCTTTAATCGCCTGCCCAGTCCAAGCTTCCGCATCGGCCTTCAGGGATTTCAGCACCAGCGCTGATAGCTCAGGCGCACTAAACGTTTTTTCGCCCAGCTTAAATTGTTTATTACTGCCCATATAACGCTTAAACAGCGCCGCAGTTTTCGATGGATGGGTTGTCAGGCGAGATAAAGCCGGTCGACCAATAAGAATCGAGTCATCCTCATCGATACTAATGGCCGAAGGGGTGAGGTATTCCCCCAAGGAATTGGGAATCAGATGGGCTTTGCCATCCTGCCAGATACTAATAAGACTGTTGGTTGTCCCCAAATCGATACCAATTGCCGGTACAGACACCTGCTCTCCATTCATGACTTTCACCTCGTTTCATTCCATAGCTCAGCATCATATCGGGGGAGAAGAAACGAATCAAACCCAATGACCCGTTGAGATCTTGACCCTGACTTTAATTGAAGCATCCAAATGTTGCGAAGGGAGAAAAGGTAGCAGAGCCGCAGAGATGCGGCGAAAGGCATAATCCGTCGAAAACAAACCCAACCCATAACATTAATTTATTGAAGTCACTTCTTTTTTGTTCTGGTTTTAAGTTAAGCATCCGAATGTTGCCGAGGAAAGACCAAAGGTAGCAGAGCCGCAGGGATGCGGCGAAAGGCATAGTCCGCCGGGAGCGGGTCTATGCCGGTGCGTTAAGCCTTTGGGCTGAGCGAGGTTGCCGTCGCATCGCGTCGGCCAACAGTCGGCTGCGCAGGCGCGGGGGGTGCAGGGGGGCGTTCGCCCCAACGCCCCCTTGCTCGCCACATGCGCTGTAGCCCATTTGAATCGATACTTTTTTAGTGGCGAAAGTCATACCTAGCTATCGGGTCAATCCTTAACAACAATGCATCTGGCCTTATATTTTGCTACCATCCGTAAGCCCCAGCCTAAAAACCCACCACTGGAGGAACCGTGAAAAAAGCCCTTGGCGTATTCTTTCCGCTGTATACCACCACCATGATCATGCTGCTCGGTGCCGGGTTGTTAACCACTTATATCTCACTGCGTCTGGCCTCCGCCAACGTTAACGGGGTCTTAATTGGTGCGATTATTGCCGCTAACTATATTGGTCTGGTTTTAGGCGGTAAGGTTGGCTATTTTCTGATTGGTCGGGTCGGCCATATTCGAACCTATGTCTCCTGTGCCGGCATTATTACCGCAGCAGTGTTGCTGCACGGCGTGACCGAATTTATTCCCATCTGGGTCGGACTACGGCTGATTATTGGTCTGTGCCTGATGTGTCAGTATATGGTACTGGAAAGCTGGTTTAACGATCAGGCGGCCCCGAACCAACGTGGCGTGGTATTTGGCTTCTATATGGCAGCCTCCTATCTGGGGATGGCGCTCGGTCAGTTGGTATTAATGGTGCAGCCGGATTTAGGCATTCAATCCTTACTGATTATTGCTATCTGTTTTTCCCTTTGTTTGGTCCCCATTGCACTGACCACCCGCAGTCATGCGCAACAGATTTCTCCGGCACCGATGGAGCTGCGCTTTTTTATCAATTCAATCCCCAAGATACTGGCTTCAACGCTGGTCATTGGTATGTTAGTTGGCTCGTTTTACGGGCTGGCACCGGTCTACGCTAGCCTGCAATCCCTCTCTACCCAGCAAACCGGTTTGTTTATGGCGACCTCTATTTTCGCCGGACTGGTAGCTCAACTGCCATTTAGTTGGCTATCCGATCGCTATAATCGATTAGTGCTATTACGCATTATCGCCCTCATGTTGGTCGTGGCAGCATTACCGCTGGCGATACTGCCCCATATTTCCTTCTATCTGCTGCTGGGAATTGGTTTTCTGGTAGGTATGTTGCAATTTACCCTCTATCCGTTGGTCGTCGCTTTAGCTAACGACCAGATAGAACCGGAACGGCGGGTTTCACTGGCGGCCTGTCTCTTGATGTCATTTGGCGTTGGTGCCAGTATCGGCCCACTAATTGTTGGGGCGTTGATGGAGCCTTTAGGCGGTAATATTTTGTATGCGTTCTTTATTCTATGCGGTCTAATTACGGTATTACTCAGCCGTACGACCAAAAGGCAAGAAACGCATTTTGTCGAAGATGCACCATTACCTCATATTGCCATGCCGGACAGTCTGATGAGTTCCCCTCTCTCACCGGCCCTGAACCCCAGCTTTGATGAACAGATGATTCAAGAGAGCATGCCCGCACCAGAACCAGCGACAGATGAGCAGGAAACCACGGACTCGCATGAAAACCCGCGCGAACAGACTGGAGAAGAAACTGAGACTGCTGTTATTATTATTCGGGAACCTGGAGAACATGAGTCGGAAGACGGAACCGAAGGTGGCCACGACGATCGGGATAAAGGATTAGAAAAGGCCTATACCATGGTATAGGCACTGTCATCGTATCCCCTGACTAATTAAGAGAGCAGCATGGTTAAACCGATAGAATTTACAACAGAACGCCTGTTCCTACGCCAATGGAAAGAGAGCGACCGCCAACATTTTGCCGCTATGAGCGCCGATCCTGAGGTTATGGAATTCTTTCTGGCACCATTAAATGATGCTGAAAGTAATGCGATGGTCGATCGCTGTCAGGGGCTGATTGCTGAACGCGGTTGGGGCTTCTGGGCAGTAGAATTGAAACAAAGCGGTCAGTTTATTGGATTGGTTGGCCTGCATATTCCTACCGCAGAGTTACCGTTTTCACCCTGTGTCGAAATCGGCTGGCGTCTGGCTAAACCCTTCTGGGGTCAGGGATACGCCACCGAAGCCGCCCAAGGAGCCTTACGGGTAGGCTTTGAACGGCTGGGGCTGGAAGAAATTGTCGCCTTTACCGCGGTGATTAATCAGCGTTCTCAGGCAGTGATGAAAAAACTAGGCATGCAGCCGGCAGCCGATAATTTCGATCACCCAGCGGTAAAGGTAGGCCATCCGTTACGTCGGCACTGTCTGTATACACTTTCCAGGTCACAGTGGCTGGCGCTCGATAACCAATAACAATACATCGTGTCTGAACACCTTTTCAGGGAAGAAATTGGCCAGATGAACCACCCCATTACGTTATACAGCCCGGATGATTTTAGTCGCTGTACCTTAACCGGGCATGCGCTTTACCCGTCGATTAAAGCGCTGCTTTCCGCCGCCCCCGGCGATCTCATCACTAACCTACCCGCTTCAACCCAATGTTACGCACTGGAGCTGGCAGGTGAACTGACGCTGGTAGCCCAAATCCGCACGGAGAAGCAGAAAACTTATACCGCCTCACTGATTACTCACTATTTTGACTACCTGCAAGATGAGCTGGATTTAATTGAGGGTCAGTACTGGAAAAAGCCGCTGAAGTTAGTCGTTCGTCTGTTGGGAAAGCTGTTCGCTCACCAACAATTAGATGATGTGGTGTATATCGGCAATACCTTTATTTCGACCAACTTCCACCCAGAGTGGAATGCAGAACAGCTACGCCATATCGATAACTTTATCCGGCAGCGCTTTACCACTCAGCGCATTGTTTACCGTTCGCTCAATGACTATGCCCATCAGGACATGATGAAAAACCTGACGGCGCTGGGTTATCAACGTCTGGTATCACGGCAGGTTTTTATCACTAACCAGACGTTAGAGTCACAGAAAAAACGCAACAGTATCCAGCGGGACTTAAAGCTCCTAAAACAAACCACCTTCACGCTTCGCTTAATCGACCAAGATATACAACAATATGCGGAAGCGGCAAAACGGCTATATGACGTGCTGTATCTGGATAAATATTCACGCTATAACCCACAGTTTACCGTGCAATACTTCGTGGATATGGTCAGGCATCGAGCGCTAACATTACACGGTGTGTTTGACGGCGATAAACTGGTGGCCATTGCCGGCTTATATAAAGTCGGTCATTCCCTAACGACCCCCCTTATCGGCTATGACCTGGATTACCCGCGACAGGCTGGGCTATATCGTATTGCCACGCTAATTTCCCTGATGCAGGCAGGCAACGGAAACGTGCTAAATATGAGCTCCGGCGCAGGGGATTATAAAATGCGGCGTGGGGCGCAGGTTTATCTGGAATACAGCTATTATGCTGATGTGCGCATCTCACGGCTAAGGCGCTACACATTCCAATTATTTGCAGGGCTGATCAACTGGCTCGGTGAAAAATACGGCAGGAAGCAGATATTTTGAAACATGTGATGCTAAGCGGTGGACGCTCCCCTATCTGTCTGGTTCTGGCTCGACTGTGGAAGAAAAAAGGTTGGAAAGTCTCAATTATTGAACATAAGTCAGTAACCTTTAGCCGCTTTTCCAACAGCGTAAACCATTACCATCTGTTACCCGATCCGGTACATCACTTCGAACAGTTCAGCGCGTTGTTGCTGGAGTTACTGGAGCGCGAACGGCCGGATGTCCTGATTCCGGTCAATGAAGATATTCTGCATTATGGCCGACTTCAGCAGCAGATCAGAGCATTATCCATCCAGTTTGACGTGGTAGCACAACCGCTGTTGGAGCAACTGCACGGTAAATTCTCCAATATTCAACTGGCTCAACAAGCGGGTATCCCTGCGCCTCACACCGAATATCTGTGTGATGATAATGTGGACTGGCAAAAATACATTGTGAAACCGGTCTATTCACGCTTTGGTAATCAGGTGATATTTGATCGGCAAGGGTTAAATCAGCGCCATCAGGGACAATACGTTAAGCAGCAGCGGATTAATGGGGTGCAGATCTGTACTTATGGTTTTGCTCGACAGGGTAAGCTATTAGCCTACGCCTGTTACCTGACCAATTTTGGTCTGGAAAACGCCGCCAGCTTGGTATTTACCCCTTATCGCTCGCAAAAAGTCTTCGAATATATGCAGCGTTTTATTGAAAGCCATCAGTTAAGCGGTTCTATCAGCTTGGATTTTATGTATGACGGGCAGGAATACTATTTTATTGAATGCAATCCGCGCCTGACTCATGGAGCCGTACTGCTGGGCGAACAGCTTCCGCAGGTTTTTATGCCTGAATATATCCCGAAAAAAATCTTAATGATGGAGAAACAGCGCTACGGATTAAAAACCATCTGGTTGGCTAAAATCATCGGCAAGAAAAAATGGCGCAAAACCGGCAAAATCTATCGCCATAGTCAGGATATGATCGCGAATTGGCACGATCCTTGGCCATTCCTGCTGATGCCCTTTATTTTAGGCTGGTTAACCCTCTGCGCGCTGATAAAGCGTCAACCCCTGATCGATTATCTAACGGAAGATATTATTTATGATGCCGATTCATATCAGTCATCGGCACGCAAAAAGGTCCGCTAGTGCGAGACATCACCTAGCGGACGAAGTGCTACAGGGTGCAAAAATCGGTCAACGGCTACTGTTAAGCCGTATGCGCAGTTAAATCCACGACTGCCGCGTCCGGCGCATTATGGCTAACGGACGTAATACCTGCATCCCTTGACTGTTCCGTGGTGTAAGTCTGACTGGTACCAATCACCTGACCGTTAGACGACTTCAGGTTAAAGCAGAACTTACTGTTTGAAGTCACCTTCTTCTCAAAGTGCTTAGCGTCACCGGCATGAGCTTTTACAGATTTAATCCCATTTTGGCAGTTAGCCTTGGTGGTATAGCCTTCACTAGCAAGAATAATCTGCCCGTTGCTCGCCTTTAAGCGGAAATAGAACTCATCATTTTTACCATGAAAAATTTCAAATTTAGCACTCATTGTCAGCTCACCTTTGATGGATAAAATATCGCTAGTGACAGCATCTCCCCATGTGGATATGGGATTCATTGCAACTTTATAGCGTCACCCTATGGTTAAAAGAGCCTACGTGCACCGCATAAAAATGAACTCTTTTTAACCTGTTGTTATTAAGCATAGTTGATGGAATGTACTCTGGTAGTCATTACCGCAAGAAAAATAGGCTGTAAAATTAATCTAATGATATTTAACGTAAATCTAACCAGTTGCTCGATAACTCCGATCGGTGCATTCAATATGTTTAAGATCGTGCGTTATTGCCTATCAATTTACGCAATAACGTGACCCAGCTTGCATGGTGAAAGATTAAATTAATGTTAATATTGTTGGTTAACTGTGTCTTATATTATGTAAATCAACAGTGATAACAAAGACTGGCAACCCCAGGTCTTTTCAGTCTGCCGAAACCTATACCCAGTGCTGCGGGCTTTATGCCATATTGCATTGAAAAGGATATAAAAATGGACGAACAACTAAAACAAAGCGCTCTCGATTTCCACCAGTTTCCGGTACCGGGAAAAATAAAAATCGTTCCAACTAAACCCCTTGCTACTCAACGTGATTTAGCCCTGGCCTATTCTCCGGGTGTTGCCGCCCCTTGTCTCGAAATTGCCGAAGATCCGCTGGCCTCCTATAAATATACCGCTCGCGGTAATTTAGTGGCGGTTATCTCTAACGGTACCGCTGTTCTGGGGCTGGGCAATATTGGTGCCCTCGCCGGTAAGCCGGTCATGGAAGGGAAAGGCGTTCTGTTCAAAAAATTCGCCGGTATCGATGTATTCGATATTGAGATTGATGAAACCGATCCAGAGAAACTGATCGATATTATCGCCTCTCTGGAACCGACCTTTGGCGGTATCAACCTAGAAGATATTAAAGCGCCGGAGTGTTTCCATATCGAGAAAGTCCTGCGTGAACGCATGAATATTCCGGTCTTCCATGACGATCAGCACGGTACGGCGATTATTTGTGCGGCCGCAGTCTTAAACGGTCTACGCGTCGTCAACAAACACATTGCAGACGTTACGTTAGTGGTTTCCGGCGCCGGTGCCGCTGCCATCGCCTGCCTCAATCTGTTAGTCGCTCTGGGTATGAAGAAAGAGCACATCAGCGTATGTGACTCTCGCGGGGTAATCTATCAGGGCCGCGACCAAAATATGGAAGAGAACAAAGCCCTGTATGCGGTGGTGGACAGCGGCAAGCGCAGTCTGGCCGACGTTATCGCTGGCTCAGATATTTTCCTTGGCTGTTCAGGCCCCGGCGTACTGACTCAGGATATGGTTAAACAAATGGCAAACCAGCCGTTGATTCTAGCCTTAGCCAACCCGGAACCCGAGATTCTTCCACCGCTGGCAAAAGCAGTGCGTCCGGACGCTATCGTCTGTACCGGTCGCTCCGACTATCCAAATCAGGTTAACAACGTCCTTTGCTTCCCATTCCTGTTCCGCGGGGCGCTCGACGTCGGTGCAACGGTCATCAATGAAGAAATGAAGCTGGCCGCGGTACGCGCCATTGCCGATCTAGCGCTGGCAGAGCAAAGCGATGTGGTTTCTTCCGCCTATGGCGATCAGGAACTCTCTTTCGGGCCGGAATATATTATTCCCAAGCCGTTTGATCCGCGTTTAATTGTCAAAATAGCGCCGGCAGTGGCTCAAGCAGCCATGGATTCTGGGGTCGCCGAGCGACCAATCCACGATATGGACGCCTACGTTGAGCATCTGACCCAGTTTATCTATAAAACCAATCTGTTTATGAAGCCGATTTTCTCTCAGGCGAAAAAACAGCTGAAGCGCATGGTATTTGCAGAAGGGGAAGAAGAGCGTGTGCTGCACGCTACTCAGGAAATTGTTTCCCAGAACCTGGCCTTTCCAATTCTGATTGGTCGCCCAAGCGTTATCGAAATGCGCCTGAAAAAACTCGGCTTGCAGATCGTTGCCGGCCAAGACTTTGAAATCGTGAATAACGAATCCGATCCACGCTTTAACGAATACTGGAATGAGTATTACCAGTTGATGAAGCGTCAGGGGGTGTCCCGTGAACAGGCGCAGCGTACGGTGATCGGTAATCCAACCCTGATTGGCTCGATTATGGTACAGCGCGGTGAAGCTGATGGCCTGATTTGCGGAACCATCGGTAATTATCACGATCACTATGATGTGGTGAAAAACATATTTGGCTACCGTGACGGCGTGAATACCGCCTGCGCCATGAATGCCGTTATTCTGCCAAGCGGTAACACCTTTATTGCCGATACCTATGTGAACGATGATCCAACGCCAGAACAGTTGAGCGAAATCACCTTAATGGCGGCAGAATCGGTACGCCGCTTCGGTATTGAGCCAAAGGTTGCCCTGCTGTCCCATTCAAGCTTCGGTACGTCCGATAGCCCAAGCGCCCGCAAAATGCGCCAAGTACTTGAGCTGGTGAAACAGGCTGCCCCAGAACTGGAAATCGACGGTGAAATGCATGGTGATGCCGCACTGGTAGAAAGCATTCGTCACGGTGTGATGCCAGACAGCCCACTAAAAGGTTCCGCCAATATTCTGATTATGCCAAATATGGAATCAGCGCGTATCAGCTACAACCTGCTGCGTGTTTCTTCCTCTGAAGGCGTTACCGTTGGTCCGGTATTGATGGGTATCTCGAAACCAGTCCATATCCTGACGCCGGTGGCTTCGGTAAGACGAATTGTGAATATGGTGGCTTTAGCCGCTGCGGAAGCACAAACGCAAACATTGTGATTGATTGGTTGAAGATAAAAAGCGAGCTCATTGCCTCATGCTTGTTCAGTTAAGAAAATGTGAGCAGTTTATCTTTGGTCCTTTCTATTGAGCGCTGGAATTCAGCCGACAACTGAGTGAGGGAGCACGTCCATCAGGGATGAT
This sequence comes from Pragia fontium DSM 5563 = ATCC 49100, assembly GCF_900112475.1. Lineage (GTDB taxonomy): Bacteria > Pseudomonadota > Gammaproteobacteria > Enterobacterales > Enterobacteriaceae > Pragia > Pragia fontium. Next base: position 58,012 of record NZ_FOLW01000016.1, read on the forward strand.
GGACGAGGCGCTGCTTTGCCCGGAGCAAATCAGCGCCGGTGCGTTAACCCGAACGAAGACGGAGGGGAGTCGCCGGTAGGCGACCTGGATTCGGGGGCGAAGGCGCGGGAGTGCAGAGGGCGTTCTGTATGGATTATAGACATAGGTAACAGGTGTTCGGAGACATGGGTTACACATTATTTCTAATCCAATGGCCTACGTAAGTCAATTTTGGCAATACGCTGGTGAGTAAAATAGATATCTCTTTCATACTCATCAGCGGTTTCTTTTACCAGGACCGGATATCCCCAGAATGCATTGCTGACCAAATATCTCTTACCATAGAGACAGATGTGTCCATTCATTTGAACCTTTCTCACCACCAGCCCTTCATCATATTCTATTGCAGGCAATGTCTCAGGATAAGCACGCTGACTGATTTGATAACGCGAGA
>NZ_FOLW01000018.1 GCF_900112475.1 Pragia fontium DSM 5563 = ATCC 49100
TCACTGCGTGCTTCGCTCTCTCTGGCCACCAGCTGTCCTGCCTGATTTAACCGGTAACGCACCCCATCATTAAACGTCAGCTCCCTTTCACCGTCTACGCTGGTACTTTCCACAAATCGGTCACCGCTGGCGCTATACACATAGCGCTGGATTTTCCCCATCGGGTTACTGTGTTCTGTTATCTGACCCAAAACATCATAGTGATAATTATCAGTACCTGACCGACTATCATTACGCATCACCAGATTTCCGGCGCTGTCATAATGATATTCAATATAGTCACTGTGAATACTATCTGTTCGATGCAGACTCTGGCGCTTTAGCTGACCGGATTGCGTATATTCAAATGAAACTGACAGAGCTTCACTCTGCTGCTGGCGGGTTAAACGGCCAATTTCGTCAAAACCAAACTCCACCGGGGTATGGTCATCCACCTGCTGGCGAACCAACTGCCCCAGTTCGTTATACTCAAAACGCTGACGTTGTTTAAAGGCGCTTTCTTCGGTCTGGCTATGGTGGCGTAACAAATGATGCTGCTCAGCTAACTGACCGAAGGCATTGTAGTGATAATCCAACTGACCCGTCACGTCCTGCTGACGCTGACATTCCTGAGTTAATGCCCCAATAGCATTGTACTGGCGGGTGACTTCACAATATCGGTTTTTCGCCAGCGTCAATTGACCGCGTTTGTTATAGGCATAAGTTTCTGCCTTTTCTGGCTGGTTTTCCGGAGTTTTACTGACAATTCGCCCCATTTTATCGCAGGTCACCGCCAACAGCTGACCCAATGGGTTAATACTCTGCGCTAAATACCCGGCTTCATCGTAATGATAGGTGCGCGCTTTACCCCAATAATCCCGCTCTTCTGTCAGGCGCCCCACCGCATCGCGATTCAGTTCCCAGCGTTCACCACGCTGGTTAGTCACGCCAATTAATTGCTCTTCGGTATTATAGTGATATTGAATGCTATGCCCGTCAGGCAACGTTTGCTTCGCTAATCGCCCCTGACCAAAATAAGCAAACTGCGTAAGTTTCTTGCCCCGATCGCGGTATTCAATCAGATTATCTTCATCATCATAACGACAGCTGATAAATCCACCATCCTCCAACTGACAGGCGGTCAATCTACCTTTTTTATCATAGTGATAACGGGTTTCATCACCGTTGGCTAAACGACGTTTCTGTAAATAACCATAGCGATTAAATTCAAAATAAGTCACTCGTCCGGCACTGTCCTGAAGCTGATGCAAAAAACCCAGTTCATCGTAGGCCAATACCGTACGCTGCTGAGCATGATTTACCGAGATTAATTGTCCTAGCGCATCGTGGTCGTAAGTGCTTTCCTGACCTAGCGGATTTCTTTGGCTAACCAGATTGCCCTTGTCATCCCATTGCTGTAACCAGCGTTTTTTCTCCGCATCGGTAATGGCTACAGCCCGGTTGAGCTCATTATATTCAATATCAATACCGCTGCCGTCAGGGTAACGTCGACGCACAATATTGGCACAGATATCATATTCCCATTCGGTTTTATTCCCCCCCGGGTCGATTTCTGAAATACCGCGCTGCTGAGCGTCATACTGATAGGATTTTACTCCTCCCAATGGGTCAATACGTACCAAAGGAAGCTGACGCTCGTCATATTGCAGAATGGTCGTATGACCGAGGGAATCGGTGATCAACGTCTCCTGACGTTCTGGATGATAAACAAATGTATAATCAAACAGCCCATGATCGCCCCAGGCATGATGCACTCGCTGGATGCCATCATCATGCAGCGTATAGGCATAATAGAATGACAAACCATTGCGATCGGTATGCCGAATCATCTGGTGATTATCAATATATTCAAAGCAGTAGGGTTGCTGATGTGCATCCAACACGGAAACCATATTGCCGTGAATATCCTGACGATAGCCGGCCAATAACACGCCGTCTCTGTCGGTATCGCTTTCAAATAAAATCAGATCGGTTAAATAGCCGCGTTCTTCATGATGACAGACAATTTTGCGCCCAGTTTCACCTTCAAGATTATATTCAACCAATCGCTGTAAACGATGTTGCCCATCACGCTCAAAATGCCAGCCGTTACCATTCAGATCGACCATATGATTAAACCACAGGGTAATCTGTTGCTCTTCCGCTAACTGTTCAGCCTGCTGTAACCAGCCGATTGGCAATGGAAAATGATACTCAATGCCCTGTTTGGTGCGTAAGATTAATGAATCATCAAGCCGATAGATGGCATGTCCCTGCTGCCAGTCGTGACTGCGATGTTCCCATCCCTCAAAAGCAGGCAACATTTCAAAAGCGGTTTTGTGGTCGGCAAATTGCGCAATGGCGCCCAAAATACCGTCATTCACCACCAGCGCCAGATGAATATCAGCTGGCGTCAGCCAGATATGTCCAACGGCTCCCTGATGAGCCTGATGTCCTGAGTAATAGCGGTCCCATATCAGCGGTAGTCGCCCGGCCACCTCAAAATCATTCTGCTGAACAATTACTTCGCCGGTAATCGAATTAACCGGTTCGGCATCAAAAATAACGCATTTAATGAAACCTTTAGGAAATTTTTCAAACAGCTTTTTCGCCAGCTTTGAACCACGAAACGCCTTAAACAGTGCCAGTCCTATCGCCAGCAGGTTTAACGTTGGCGTTCCGCCAATCAGAACCGGACGCCCAACGGGAATCGGCAGCGTTACCGCCGTTGGTAAAGAGAGTTCCTTCCTTTCCGTATGGGCGGCATTTTTTCCGGTGGGTAACATACCGGCAAACCAGCAGCTTAAAGAGGGCAGTGCCAGATAGGAAAAGGGATCGCCGTTCGCCGCTACCGTTTTACTGCCCATAAAAGCTTCAGCATCGCAAGACGGCAACTTTTGTGCATAACCAGCTCCTAAAGGAAAGTGTAATCCAGGAATATGGCGTGAGTTGGTGCCTACCGTGGCTCGCATTAGATTATTGACTAAAACAGGACGGTTAGAGCCACCACCTTGCCCTGCACCGGCTCCCAACGCATCTTTTACCGAATTAGTCAGGCCAACTGCCGATTTAATCATCGGATTATTTTGAACGGACTCACTGTTCCATAATTTCCCACCGACCTGAGCAGCGGCAGACTTGTAATCGCCTCTGGCAATAGCTGAAGCGACACCAGCCACTTCTTGTACCTTACCGACTTTATCCATGATATCCATGGCACCGGCCATCATTTCGTCAGGCACATTCTCTTGAACAAAATTCATCACCATTGAGCCAACAAAAGATTTTGCGCCATTAACCAGCTCGCGAAAATCAATCACCGCCCCAACATGAGGGTGAGGTATTGGTGTCGGCGTCGGCACATTCACCATATGTACATCAACACCAACCACCGGCGACAAATGAGTAGAAGCTAATAAACTCATACGTTAATCTCCTCTTCCTGAGGCGGATTAAGGGGATCGATACGGACAAAGTCCTCCCAATCATCGCCGTATAACTCGGCAAATTTCTCCACCATTTCTGCGTGTCGGACATCAATGGAACTGATACGCTGATAAAGCCAGTGGGTGACTAAGGGTAAAGAACTTTGTTTACGCCAATCCACTTCCATACATAAACCGGCATCAACACCGTCAAAAGCGGCCTCAATCGCAGTGGCGGAATGCCGGGCTTTTTCCCAGCATTCCGCACGCATTCTGTCGGCTTCAACCGTCAGAATATAATCTTGATCTTCAAGGGAATAGGTTGGAATACGGTCATAATATTCCGCCGCCATTTGATACTCTTTATCAAAGAGATACACACTACTGATGCCAAACAGCGCATTAACAATCAGCTTATTACCCGCCGGGTGCTGCGCTGCCTTAGCCTGCTCCGCGGCCTGAAGAGATTGCTCATAAGCATGGAGAGAATTCTTTTTATCCTGCCACTTTAAATAAGCGGCACCGGCAATCAAATGAACGACCACACTCTGATCGAACCATCCGGCTTTATTGGTGATAGCCAATGCTGATTGAGATAAACTTTCTAAACGTTGCGGATCGTTATTCTTTAAGGTCTCTGTTAGTTCAACAAATAAGCGCCTGAACTTACCGCTATCTCCCCTTTCGTTAGATTCAGCAATCATCTCGCGCGGGACGTTTTCACAAAAATACTTTCCAGTAATACTATGAACTCTTCCCGTATGCTCGTCTGCGAGCTTAGAAAAGAGCGCCTCTTCAGCGGTATAAATAACCAGACGGATACGGTCAGAGGCCCAATTTCCAGAGACGATTTCACTGATTAATGTACCGAGCCACGACTCCATCTTTGCCAAACTTTTTAAGTTAGAGGGAGAGAAAATAAGCATGAAGCCAGGAAATATGTCTGGATGGTATGCCATCAGACTATGACAAATTTGCAGAAGATATTGAGTTTCCGTTATTCCTTTTGCTTTTTCAGGTACTGACCAGTTAGCTTCGATTCCCTGAGCTAAAGAACCATCACGCCGCTGGTCGTAAAAATAAATAATGTGTTGCGCTAGCTGGGCTGCATACTTTTCACCAGAGGTGAAATCCTCATAAAACTGCATAGTACAGCAGCCATTTTCCTGCTGAACCTGAAAATAAGTATTAAGTAAATAAAGATCGTCTTCGTTAGCCTGCCAGTACAGTAATCTGGCATCTGGTTGTTCAGCAAACGTTAAACAATCTTCATGAGCCTGCATAAAACGACGCTCTACCGGGTTTGAAGGCTGCCAATTATCCATGTGTATTCACCTTTGATTATTCCCTATCCGTATACCTATCAGTGTTTATGGATTGAGCTTCACAACCGCACCTTCAACAATATTTTCCGAGCTGCCGTTTGAGTGAACCTTTGGCGCCACCACGCTATATTCACTCTGACCAGCCACCGTAATATTCACCCCCATAATTCGTACATTACCGGCGGAATCCATGGTAATTTGTGAGCTGCCGCAGCCAATAACAATGCTGTCAGCCGCAGAGATAACTAAATTACTGGACTGTAGCTTTTGCTCTGCCGTCACAATCAATTCCTGATTACCAGTCACATTGACCTTATGGGAAGCCTGAAATGTTTCCGTCATCAAACCATGAATCGTCACTGTTTTAGTGCCATTAACCGTCGTTTCCTGGGTGCCCTGAACCAATACTTTTTGGTTAGAAAGATATTTGGCATCCTGATCGCCATTAACAGTGAAATTATGTAGATTCTCATAAGTCGTCGTTTCTACACCGGTAACCGTAACATCCTGAGTACCGGTCACTTTGACCGTATGAGTGCCGAGAATCGTGGTTTCCTGATTACCATCAATATTCACCGTTTCATTAACTTTAACGTGATCGGTACGGCTACCGGTAACGTCAATCGTTTGGTCAGCCCCTACGGTAATCTTCTGATTAGCATCAATATTTACCGTTTCATCTTTAACCACGTGGTCGGTTCGCTGGCCGGTCACATCTATCGACTGGTCACCGGTGACATTGGTACTCTGATTACCCGTTACGTTTATTGTCTGGTGTTGGCCAATGTTTTCCGTATGGTCCATATCGACATCGGTGGTGCGGTTATTACGCACGCTGGTATTCATATCGCGCTGGGCGTGCATGAACACTTCTTGATTGCCGTCTGAATCTTCAAAGCGCAGTTCATTAAAACCTTCGCCCTTATGGGTTTTCGATTTTATCGACATCTGAGTTTTCGCAGCGGGTAAATCTAGCGGAGGACTGTTTTTGCCGTTATAGGTGGTGCCCATGATCATGGGTTGGTCAATATCACCATTTAAGTAAGAGACAACCACCTCTTGGCCTATCCGAGGCGTTGACAGAAAGCCAAAACCATCACCATTCCAGTTTTGTGCTACACGGATCCAACAGGATGCATTTTCATCTGGCGCATCATATTTATTCCAGTGAAAGTGAATTTTTACCTGACCAAACTCATTAACATAAATTTCTTCTCCCGCCGGCCCAACAACTGTGGCGGTTTCATCGCCAAATACCGTTGGCTTGGGCTTAAACGGTGCTCGCCAATCAACAGAGCCGGGAATAAAGGTAAACTGGTTGGTTATTGCGGCAGTACCGCCGGAAGATTCTTCTGCTACAGACTGCGGTAATGTTCCCCGATGAACAATGCTGACAATCTGCCAGTTACTATTAATCGCCTCTGACGGGTGTTCGGCAATCGTGAACATCTTACCCGGCATTAAATGAATACTATTACTTTCGGCTTTACCTGACAGGCTATTTGCCTGGTAGGCTTCCAAACGATATTTAGCATATTGCTGAGCAACAGCATCATCATCATAACGACCGTAACTTTCATAAATCGTATATAAAGGACGCTTACCGGATTTTTTCGCTTTAGAATCCAGCCCAACATCAGGGTGAGAGAATTTATAATCTTTAAGGTGAACAGCATTGGGCTTCATTTTAGCCCCATACTGGAGTTTATGGATTACCTGTTCTCGGTTAGCGCTTTGAACATGCGCGTTATACAGTAGATATTCACCACCGGTCATTCCTGTCCGGCTATCGCTATAGAACATATTATTTTCTTCAAACCAGAAAACAATCCCTTCCTCTGCCGCTAGCCGACTAAAAAAGTCATAATCCGTTTCATCACGTTGGGTGGTATATTCCCACTGTTTATGGGAGTCGAGCAGTTTAGATTCAGCCCTAACATTATGTTTTTTTAATAGTTCATCTAAAATATTAGGGATCGATTTGAAGTGAAAAATTCGATTATCCTGTGCCAAAGTAAGCAGCCAGAGCTCAGGACGAATAGTAAAGGTGTAGTAGGTGCGATGGAAGCCGCTATCACCATAGAATGCTTCTGCCACAATGCCATTAATAGTTCTTTGAACCTGCCCATCAACCTTGATAACCAGTGATGCCTTCTGTAGCAACTGCCCATCCATATCGATGCTGGCATCGTTACTGGCTACCTTAACTTCCAGTTTAAATAAGGTTGATAATGCTTCTTCCAGCGTGAAATCAACTACATCAAAAGTTGAATCAGACAGACTTCCAATTTTACAGGAGAAATATAAACCAGTATCCATAAATAATATCCCTATTCATTATTTAATATTAAAAGCTTAATATTCCTTAACGCTAGGGTTTTATTAAAAAGTCATTAATAACTAACATTAATTATAATTAACCCCATAAGTTAAACAAAAAATAACACACAACCAGACACCCCATCAATACTGGTATATTTAACAGGTTTAGATATAAAACAACGAATTAATCAAATAAAAACCATATAAAAAAAGTTAAAAGAAAAGTATAAATCAATTAAAAAACAAATAACGGAATGAATAATGAGCGGAATATAAATAAGAAGGGGATTAATAGATAAAAAAACAAAATTAATAGAAACGCCCAACCATATTAATGGAAAGGGCGTTGGAGTATTAATTATTTTTTAGCCAATAAATTCTCAACTTCATCACCGCTACGGTGGCGGAAGTCTTGGCCTTTGACGAAATAGAAGATAAATTCGCAAATGTTCTGGCAGCGGTCGCCAATACGTTCAATGGATCGGGCACAGGCCAATGCGGTTAATACGCTGGGAATAGAGCGTGGATCTTCCATCATATAGGTCATTAACTGACGAATAATGCCTTCATATTCTTGATCGACCTTTTGGTCTTCACGATAAATACGAATTGCTTCATCAATATCCATACGCGCAAAGGCATCCAGCACATCATGCAGCATTTGTACCGTATGACGCCCCAGTGATTCCAGATTCACCAGCAATGGCTGATGCTGTTGGGAGAATTTTTCCAGCGCCATACGACAGATTTTATCCGCCACATCACCGATACGTTCCAGTTCAGAAACGGTTTTGGTTATTGCCATCACTAAACGCAGATCGCTGGCCGTGGGCTGACGTTTGGCAATAATTCGCACGCAGGCTTCATCGATAGCTACTTCCATATTATTGACCTTACGGTCGTCCTCAATCACCCGCCGAGCCAATTCTTCATCGGCCTGATGCATGGCGTTGATAGCATCGGTTAGCTGCTGTTCCACCAGCCCACCCATGACCATCACCTGAGTACGGATATGTTCCAGTTCCGCATTAAACTGACCAGAAATATGTTTGCCTAAATTAAGGTTTTCCATGTGGGTTCCCCGTTATCAACCGTAGCGACCGGTAATGTAGTCTTCTGTCTGTCTTTTTTGCGGTGCGGTGAACATCATATCGGTGTCAGCGTATTCAATAAGCTCCCCCAGATACATAAACGCCGTATGGTCTGAACAACGCGCCGCCTGCTGCATATTGTGGGTAACAATCACCACGGTATAGTCTGATTTCAGTTCACTGATCAGTTCTTCGATTCGACCAGTAGAGATCGGGTCAAGAGCCGAACAAGGTTCATCCAACAGCAGTACTTCCGGACGAATAGCAATCCCTCTGGCGATGCACAAACGTTGCTGCTGACCACCAGATAAGCTGTAACCACTTTGATTAAGCTTATCTTTGGTTTCATCCCACAGCGCGGCTTTGGTTAATGCCCACTGCACTCTTTCATCCATTTCAGTGCGGGGAAGGCGCTCAAACAGGCGAACACCAAAGGCGATATTGTCATAAATAGACATAGGGAATGGCGTTGGTTTCTGAAAAACCATGCCAACTTTCGCACGCAGCAGCGCCACATCCTGATTATCCTCAAGGATATTTTTGCCATCCAGCAAAATTTCGCCAGTAGCCGTTTGCTCAGGGTAAAGCTGATACATTTTATTAAAGGTGCGTAGCAAGGTAGATTTACCGCATCCGGATGGGCCGATAAACGCCGTTACCTGATTTTTGGCAATATCTAATGAGATATTCTTTAACGCATGGAATTTCCCATAATAAAAGTTCAGATCGCGTACCTGAATTTTGCTATCGGTTGAGTTATCACTCACTAAATTCATTAAACAGTCTCTCTTAGTATTTTTTCTTGGCAAAAATCACACGCGCCAGAATATTCAACAATAAAACGCATAGGGTAATCAGCAATACGCCTGCCCACGCCAGCTGTTGCCATTCGGCAAACGGACTCATCGCAAACTTGAATATGGTGACCGGTAGGTTAGCTATTGGATGACTCAGGTCGAGGCTCCAGAACTGGTTGGATAACGCAGTAAACAGCAGTGGTGCCGTCTCACCAGCAATACGCGCTATCGCCAACAAAACACCGGTCACTATCCCTGAAACCGACGCTTTCAGCGTCAGGGATAATATAATCTTCCATTTTGGGGTACCCAGAGCATAAGCGGCTTCCCGCAGGGTATCCGGCACCAAGCGCAGCATATTTTCCGTCGTACGGATAACAATCGGTACTTGCAACAGCGCCAAAGCAATCACCCCGGCCCAGCCGGAAAAGCGCTCCATTTGAGTAACCACAATGGTATAGACAAACAAGCCAACCACAATGGAAGGTGCAGATAACAAAATGTCATTAATAAAGCGCACAATGGAGGCTAACAGCGATTTTCGCCCATATTCAGCCAGATAAATCCCCGCCAAAATGCCCAAGGGCGTTCCAATAACCGTTGCCCACAGAATTAATAGGCCACTACCCGCTAGCGCATTGGCTAATCCACCTCCGGTGGTATTCGGCGGCGGTGTCATTTCGGTAAACAGCGCCATCGACATGCCATCAATACCTCTGGTAATGGTGGCAAACAGGATCCAGATTAACCAGAACAGGCCGAAGGCCATGGCCATCATTGAGACAAACAGCGCTAACCGATTCTTTTGACGACGCCACGCCTGCATACGCCGACGGCTGGCATCAGAGAAAGCGCTATCAGATTGATTTATTATGCTCATCTTAGCGCCCCTCATTGCGGTTCAGTTTTAAAATCATCAACTTGGACAAGGAAAGAACGATAAAGGTAATCACAAACAGTATCAGCCCCAACTCCATTAGCGCGGCGGTATGCAGACCAGATTCGGCTTCAGCAAATTCATTAGCCAGCGCAGAAGTAATGCTGTTACCCGGCATAAACAGCGAGAAGCTGTCGAGCTGGTAGGTATTACCAATAATAAAGGTTACCGCCATGGTTTCACCCAGTGCACGACCCAGACCAAGCATGATGCCGCCAATCACCCCATTTTTGGTATACGGCAACACAATCCGCCGAATCACTTCCCAAGTAGTACAGCCGATACCGTAGGCCGACTCTTTTAATAACACTGGCGTTTGTTCAAACACATCGCGCATAACTGCGGCTATATAGGGAATGATCATAATGGCTAAAATAACACCAGCAGCCAAAATACCGATGCCAAATGCCGGACCGGAAAACAACGTGCCAATAATGGGAATATTCGCGACTACGTTCCCCACTGGCTGCTGAAAATACTCAGCAAACAGCGGAGCGAAAATAAACAACCCCCACATACCATATACAATGCTGGGAATCGCCGCTAACAGTTCAATGGCTATCCCTAAGGGTCTTTTTAACCATGCTGGTGCCAGCTCGGTGAGAAATAGAGCAATACCAAAGCTAACCGGCACGGCAATCAATAAGGCAATAATAGAAGTGACAATGGTGCCGTAAATAGGGACCAGCGCACCAAACTCTCCGGCGGGTGCATCCCACTCTTTATTCCAGAGGAAACCGATACCAAATTTTTGAATGCTGGGCCATGAAGCAATTATCAGTGAAACAATAATGCCGCCCAATAATAAAAGGGTAATCAGCGCAGCCAGTCTGACCAGCGCGCCGAAGATAATATCACCCTGTTTTCCCGGAGCTTTCATTACCGGCTTATATTCCGCCATTGAGTCTCTCTTTAAAACTTTAGCCCTCTCTCCATCAACGAGAGAGGGCAAGAAGATAATTAACGAAGCGCTTTACCGCTGCTATCTTTCACTTGAGTTTTCCATGCGGCACGGACTTGTTCAACCACAGAGTCAGGCAGTACGGCATAATCCAGCTCTTTGGCCAGTGCGCCGCCCTTGGCATAACCCCAATCGAAGAACTTCAGCACTTCTGCGCCGCGTTTCGCATCTTTCTGATCTTTATGTACCAGTATAAAAGTGGTTGATGTAATCGGCCATGCACCTTTCCCTTTCTGGAAGGTCAGGTCTTGGGCAAATGATTTAGACCAGTCAACACCGGCTGCGGCTGCGCTAAATGAGCCTTGAGTTGGACTGAGCGCTTCCCCGTCGGCAGAAATCAGTTTGGTATAAGCCAAGTTGTTCTGTTTAGCGTAAGCATACTCAACATAGCCAATGGAACCCGGTAAACGTTGAACAAAGGCAGCAATACCGTCGTTGCCTTTACCGCCTAAACCTACTGGCCATTTAACCGTGGAACCTACACCAACTTTCTCTTTCCATTCAGCATTAACTTTGGCCAAATAGCTGGTAAATACAAACGAAGTACCGGAACCATCAGCACGGCGAACCACAGCAATGTTTTGGTCTGGTAATTTAACCCCAGGGTTAAGCTTAGCAATCGCTGGGTCATTCCACTTCTTAATGGTGCCCAGATAGATATCGCCCAGAGTTTTACCATCTAACGTTAGCTGGCCGGATTTAATCCCTTCAAGGTTAACTGCCAACACTACGCCGCCAATGACGGTTGGAAACTGGAACAGATTATCTTCAGCCAGACGTTTATCATCCAGAGGCGCATCTGATGCACCGAAATCGACGGTATTGGCATTAATCTGTTTAACCCCACCGGACGACCCAATTCCCTGGTAGTTGATGTTGTTGCCGGTCTCTTTTTGGTAGCTATCGGCCCACTTGGCATAAACCGGGGCGGGGAACGTTGCACCTGCACCGGTAATATTTTCCGCCGCTAGGGCTGACAGAGCACTGATAGAAACGGTGACGGCAATACCATAAGCAATTGTTGTACGTATCAATTTCATCATTCCTCCTGAAGGAATTTGTTTGGATCTGTTCGGTTAATAATCAGACTGGTGATGAGTACAAGCGAAAATATAAGACCGTTTAATGACAGTATAATGTCAGCTTTATTACAGTTTTATGACGATGAGAGATTTACTGAAATAAACGAAAAAAATGTCTTCGGGTCTTATCTGCGATTAAACAAAACATATTCACTGACAATTGAATGATATGGGTATGTTCCTCACTACAACTATAGTTGATAATGTTAAGTTGAGGTGCACAAATGGAATGGGTGCAGCAGTAGCACTACTCGGCAATAAAATTTTGAGGAAAAAATGAGTTTAATCCGCAGTAGCAGGAATAAATATAGAAAATGGATGCTGTTTTTGTGCTTATGCTGTGGGCTATTGGTTACCCATACCATCACCGCAAGTCCTTTGGCCGAATCAAGTATCCCATTACCTGCGGGAATGCAGTATCCCATCGAGTCGCAAGATACGCCTGAAAAAAAATTAAACGGTTTATTGGGAATTTCTTATCGGATTGATGGGGTAATTACTGAAACCGGAAAATATGCGCTTTTTGCTAAGCCTAATACCTATTTAGCCACCCCGGGTTTGAACTGTAGCGGTTTTGTTCTTGAAGCCTCACGCTTTCTGTTAGATAAAAATATAACCGTATCCGCCGCCAAGGTAGATCGCTTACTGAATAGCGCTAAAAACTCCCCCTATGGTGAAGACTGGGACTTTGGCTGGGATCTTATCTTAAATATTGCACAAGATTCCCCCGCTACTTTTATTCTCCCCAACGGCGAACGTCGCGATAAAAACGACCCACAGGTCAACGGATTTTCACCCCGTGGTTTCGATCTGCATTCTCAGCAAACCTGGGATGAATTACCCTCCAGACTAAAACCGGATAACCTCTATCTTGTCAGCTTTAACCGTGACTCTGGCAAAGCACCGGGCATACAGCATTATCACGTCGGGCTAATTTATGTGAATGATAAAGGTGAGATCTGGCTTTACCAAACCACTGGAAAAGCCAGAAAAGTGTATCGTCGCAATCTGGCGGATAAACATCAGCGCGACCAATTTCTGCGTAGTTTTTCCAGCAGCAGTAAATTGAAGAAGTATATTTTGATTCTGGAAATTCCTCTTTCCTAATCAACCCGCCGCATCATGCCGAGTGGATATATCCAGATAGTTTATCCACCGGCAAACTCTGTATTTTCTGTTACTGCCAATAATCTTCTTGATTACCCAAAGTAAAAAACAAGCCTAATTAAAATAATTTATTTATATAATTTAATAAGTTAAACAAAAAATAACAACATAGTGGCTTTATGACACTAATTATTATTGACCACTATAGTGTCTATATGCCACTATATATTTCAACGGTATGAACTACCCTAATAACTATGCAGGACAGACCCGCATAGAACATCAATTGATTGGAGGATTTCCATCATGCATAACCTAATACTGAACACCGACTCTTATAAAACTTCACATTTCCTTCAGTATCCACAGGGAACAGAATATGTATCCAGCTACATTGAATCCCGCGGCGGTTCTTATCCAAAAACCCTGTTTTTCGGTTTACAAATTTTCATTAAACAGTATCTGACCAAACCCATCACCCTGACGGATATTAACGAAGCTGAAGAAGTGTTAGCGATGCACGGTTTGCCTTTTAACTATGAAGGCTGGATGCATATTCTGAAACAGCATAACGGTTATTTACCGCTGGAGATTGAAGCGGTGCCAGAAGGAACATTGGTACCAACCGGTAATGTTTTGGTTCAGGTAGTGAATACCGACCCTCAATGTGCCTGGTTAACCAGCTATATTGAAACTGCGTTACTGCGCGCAATCTGGTATCCGACCACCGTTGCCACGGTTTCAAAAGCCTGTCATACCATTCTGGACGCCTATCTGTCGGAAACCGCAGATAACCTGAACAGTCTACCGTTTAAGCTGCATGACTTCGGTGCACGCGGTGCCAGTTCAGAAGAGAGCGTAGCCATTGGTAGTTTGGCTCATTTGGTTAACTTTATGGGTACCGATAGCCTGTCAGGCGTTATGGCGGCCCGCCGTTATTATCATAAAGAAATGGCCGGGTTCTCTATTCCCGCAGCCGAGCACAGTACAATTACCAGTTGGGGGCGTGAAGGTGAGGCTGCAGCCTACGCCAATATGCTAAGACGCTTTGGCGGAAAAGGTAAAACCGTTGCCGTGGTTAGCGATTCTTATGACATCTGGAATGCTATCGATAATATTTGGGGCGGTGAACTGAAATCACAGGTCGAAAACAATGGCGGAACGCTGGTAATACGCCCCGACTCCGGTGAACCGGTAGAAATCGTGCCGGAAGCGATTGAACGTTTAATGGCTAAATTTGGCTATACCATCAACAGTAAAGGCTACAAGGTATTACCCGATTTTATCCGCCTGATTCAGGGAGATGGTGTATCCGTCAGCTCCATCGAGGAGATTCTATGCGAAATGAAAAAGCGTAAGCTAAGCGCTGAAAATGTCTCTTTCGGTATGGGGGGAGAGCTACTACAGAAAGTCAATCGCGATACACAACGGTTTGCCATGAAAGCCTCCGCTATCTGTATCAATGGTGAATGGAAGGATGTCTATAAAGATCCGATTACTGACCGGGTTAAGCGTTCTAAAAAAGGGCGTTTAGCATTAATTAACCAGCAGGGCGAATTTAAAACGGTTTCACGTAATAGCATAGACCCATCAGAAAATCTGTTAATTCCGATATATCGGGATGGACAGTTAATCATGGACTACTCTTTGGATAACATTCGCTTATTAGCGATGAACGATAGCGTCTCTGTTGGTTAATTTTTCTTGTTTTATCATCCAGCCAACCCCGAGAAATAACCTAGGGGTTGGCTGTTTTTTTGCATAAATCATGCAATATCCATGAATATCTATGCTTGAAGCATGCTCCCACCTTGATTACTATTCCTGCTCCTTTTCTACAAAACTTATAAATCAAACAATGGATAACACACTACAACCTCAGGGAAACGTTGAAGATTCGCACCCGCCAATCTCAAAACCCAACTCACGCAGTAGAATGCCAGACACGCTGATAATTATCTTTTTTATCGGTATTTTCGCTGCTGCTATGACTTATCTTATTCCCGTCGGCACTTTCCAAAGCAAAGAGGTTCACTATTTAGTTGAAGGGGTAGAGAAAACGCGTAAAGTCGTTGATCCTGCTTCATTTACCTATGCCACCGATGCCGAAGGCCAACCGCTGTATAAACAAGTCTCTCTATTTGCCAGTGGTGATGACGTCGGCCTGCTGAATTTTCCTTTTGAAGGATTAGCCTCCGGTAGTAAATTTGGTTCAGCCATCGGGATTATCATGTTTATGCTGGTTATCGGTGGTGCATTCGGCATTGTGATGCGTACTGGTACCATTGATAACGGTATTTTGCGGCTAATCGATAAAACCCACGGTAATGAGATTCTATTTGTTCCTGCCATGTTCTTTCTGTTTTCACTCGGTGGAGCAGTATTTGGTATGGGGGAAGAGGCTATCGCTTTTGCGATTATTATCGCCCCGCTGATGGTTCGCTTAGGCTATGACAGCATTACCACTGTGATGGTGACCTATGTCGCTACCCAAGTCGGTTTTGCGACTTCATGGATGAACCCGTTTAGCGTCGTTATTGCCCAAGGAATTGCCGATGTGCCTGTGTTATCAGGCGCGGGTTTACGTATTGCTTTATGGGTTGGATTTACCCTGTTTGGTATTCTCTTCACCATACTCTATGCCCAAAAAATTAAAAAATCACCGGAAAAATCCTACAGCTATCAGAGTGATATGCACTTTCGCTCCCAGTCCGTTGATATTGGGAAAACCTCATTTGGTTTAGGCTACTGGCTGGTGCTGATAACCATTGTTGGCGTTATGGTTTGGGTCATTTGGGGTGTTCTGGTTCATTCTTGGTATATCCCGGAAATCGCTGGGCAGTTTTTTACCATGGGGTTAATTGCCGGTCTGATTGGCGTGATATTTAAGCTCAATGATATGACGCTAAACGATATGGCCGATGCGTTTAAAGAAGGGGCTACGGTTATGATTACCCCTGCGCTACTGGTTGGTTTTGCTAAAGGTATTATGCTGTTAATCAGCAGCGCTGATTCGACAGAACCAAGCGTATTAAACAGCATTCTAAACAGTGCCGCCGGTGCAATTAGCAGTATGCACGATATCTTTGCCGCGTGGTGTATGTATCTATTCCAGTCAGTGTTTAACTTCTTTGTGCCTTCAGGTTCCGCTCAGGCCGCATTAACTATGCCTCTGATGGCGCCTTTGGGTGATTTAGTTGGAGTAAACCGTCAGGTATCAGTATTGGCGTTCCAGCTAGGGGATGGTTTCACTAACGTAGTTATACCAACATCCGCTTCATTGATGGGCACGCTGGGCGTATGTCGAGTCGATTGGGGTAACTGGATACGTTTTAGTTGGCGTTTTATGCTGCTGTTGTTTATTTTCTCCAGCATAGTGGTGATCGGGGCTCAAATGTTGGGGTATGGTTGATTATTAGTATCGAAGTTTAAAGACTATTGCTGAACTTTTTAAAAAAATCGCCGTAGGCATTAGAAATAGCGATTATTTCGCCGCCATAAGTTCATTGCATAGTTCTATAACCGTATCGGCGGCGAGTAAAGGGCGTTAAGGCGAACGCCCTTTCGCAGCATCCTTGCTGCTCATGCTACCCTCATTCAGTCGTCAGCTGGTTTCAGCGCTTGTTTTGAAAGGCATGGAATAGAAATAAGGCTCTCACACTTTATCAGCTTAATACCTGACTTAAACCGCGCCCAGCATATCCTGAATAATAAAGTAGTGATCTTCAAACATCTCCTGTGGATCGAGTTCACTAAGGGGAACCCAGCGAGCCGTTCTGGCATCGTCGCCACCTTTTACCTTTGGCAGCGCTGTACTCGGTTCTAGCTCAATACAGAAAGCATGGGTAATGGTTCTGCCACGCGCTGAGCGGTAAGGGGCATCATATACCGCCTGACGGCGGATTGAGCCTTTTAGTACTGGGGTCGGTACTTTTAGCCGTGTCTCTTCCCTTAGTTCTCTCAGGCAGGCCTCCAGTAAGCGCTCACCTTGATCGACAAAGCCACCAGGTAAAGCCCACAGCCCTTTTCCCGGTCGGGCTTTGCGTTCAATTAACAGAATATGGCCGGACTGAATCACTACTGAATCTACGGTGACAAAAACGGGTGGATAAGGTGCGACGCTCCAGGCTTGCTGATACTTTTTAATAAACAGTATTTCGTCATGAACCTGCTGAAATCCGCCATTATTCTGAGAAAAACGGATTAGATAGTTTGCTACCTGCTCAGGCAAAATTTCAGTTTTGACTAATTCTTCAACCACTTGCTGAGGATTATCAATAAAGAAAGATTCCCTGATTGGTGTAGCACTGATGGCACGATAGTTTTCAATACTGATACTGTGCCACTGCGGAAACAGGCTGAGATAAAAGCCCGTTTGATCTTTCCGATGGCCGATAAGCGCTATTTTTGCCGGTCGATGAGGCACAATATGGTGAGCAGTTACTAACCCATTTACCGTTGACTGGACATTCCGCACCCAAAGTTCATCGTTATACAATACATCCATTAACGGCAAACACAGCAGGCGAGCATTCTCTGCTTCGGTCAGGCAGGCACGTACCATGTCCTCCCTTTCCTGATGGGTCCAGGGATTGCGCGGATTACGCGGCTCCCATGCCGAACCAATCAGCAGAATCATTTTATCTGACTGATTTAATCCCTCACGCACAACCCTTAAGTGACCGGCATGAAAAGGCTGAAAACGACCAATAAAAACTGTGAAATCATAGGGTTTGTTCATATCGCAAGCTCCTTGCGGATAAGTATAAGCGGTGAGTCTATCTCTCCGCCGGATAAAACAAATAATGGATAAACCTTGTGATCGGGTTCCGTTAACTCTATTATTGGCTTATAGCCACTATATTGGCAAGCACAATTTTTATCGTAAATGGATGATCCAAACCATGTACTCATCAGAACAAGAATACTTAAACAATTACAGTATCCATCACTATGATATTCCGCTGTTATCCATTGATATTGCCATATTTACCTTGATTGAAGGGAAACTGCACATTTTGCTGGTTGAGCGTGGCGACTATCCTTTTAAGGGCGTTTGGGCACTTCCCGGCGGATTTATTGATAAGCAGCAAGATCAGGATTTACACGCCTGTGCATTAAGAAAGCTAACGGAAAAAACTGGGGTAACAGCCCCGCATTTGGAGCAAGTTGAAACCATCGGCAACCAAACTCGCGATCCCCGCGGCTGGTCAGTCACCTCTCTGTATATGGCGCTGATTCCCTACTCTCCAACCTCTGAGTTTGTTGAGGCCGTTACCGATGCTCGCTGGTGGCCCTACGAACAGGCATTGGAATTAGATTTGGCTTTCGATCATCATCAGCTAATAGAAACAGCCAGAGCGCGATTAAAAAATAAGACCGCCTATACCATTCTTCCTATTCACGTATTGAATACGCCTTTTACCTTAACTCAGCTACAGCAGACTTTTGAAGAGCTGCTAGAAAAGCGTATTGAGAAGAAATCCTTTCGCCGACGTATTCTTTCGGCGGATTTACTCGAGGAAGTTGGACAAGGATTACCTGAAGGTGGATTAGGCAGAATAGCCGCGCTGTATCAGCCTAACAGCAACTGTGACAAGCATACTTTTGTCTGGAGCTTAACATAATCATACGCGCCAATATCACCAGCATCGGTGATATTGGCTAATGACTTGTTATCTGACTAAGTGCAGGAAGTGGAGATGTTTTTCATACTGATCGAGAATATCGTTAATGATTTGTTCTTTGGTCCAGCCCATCACATCATAGTCTTGGCTGCCTTCCCGTAAAAAGACCTCCGCCCGATAATATTTCTGCTCTTCGTTACGATCTTCATCCTTAATATCAAGCAGAGAGAATGCCGGTTGAATATACGATCTTAGCTTTATGCCATAGGTAAAGTTCAAATCTTCACCCAGATCGACCTCAATCATCTTTTTATCATTATCGCCTTCTACAACCTGCGAGGTGATGTTTTGCTTCTGCAATTCATCTCCAACCATCTGCATAGCCGGCGCCACCACTTCATCAACAAAGCGTTTTACGTGAGAGCGACGGGGGAAATAGGCGATATTTCTAATTCTGCGCTGCCACGGAATAGGGTTACGGTTACCGCTAGGCGCCAATGTCGTTGTTTGCTGGCTATCTCGTTTATAGGCGTCTATCCGTAGCGCTTTCAGCAATCCATATATCGAGAGCAGCAATACCATTGAATAAGGCAACGCCGAGGCTATTGTCATGGTTTGCAATGCGCTTAACCCACCGGAAAATAGCAGGGAAATAGCGACCACACCCATCAGCGCCGACCAGAAAATACGCTGCCAGAGCGGGGTATCATCATCGCCACCGGATGCCAACATATCAACAACCATTGCACCTGAGTCCGCCGAGGTCACAAAGAAAACAATGACCATTATCATGACAAATATCGACAAGACCTGAGTAAACGGGAAATATTCTAAAAACTTAAACAGGGCAACTGAGGAGTCGGCCTGAACCGCAGTAGCCAGATCGGTTGCGCCGTTCATAATCAGATTAATTGCCGAGTTACCGAAGAATGTCATCCATAATAAGGTGAAACCTGCGGGTACAAACATCACGCCAATAACAAACTGTCGAATAGTACGCCCACGAGAGACTCTGGCAATAAACATACCGACAAAAGGCGACCAGGACAGCCACCATCCCCAATACAGCAAGGTCCAACCGCCTAACCAATCTTTGGTACCTTTAGACGGTTCGTAAGCATACATATTGAAGGTTTTACTAACAATCTCAGACAGATAGGAGCCAGTATTCTGCACAAACGATTTCATGAGTAATACCGTTGGGCCTAAAACACCTACCAATACCAACAAAATGAAAGCCAAAATCAGGTTTAACTCTGACAGGCGACGCAATCCGCCGTTTAACCCACTGGCAACAGACAGGGTTGCTATGGTGGTAATGATCACTATCAGAATCACTTGGGTCGTTGCATTAACCGGTATATCAAACAGGTAATTCAGCCCGGAGTTCACCTGTAAAACGCCATAACCCATTGATGTAGCAACACCGAATACCGTACCCAGAATGGCGAAAACATCCACTGCATGGCCAATCGGCCCATAGATTCGATCGCCGATAATCGGGTACAAAGCTGAGCGCAGCGTCAACGGTAGTCCATGGCGATAGCTAAAGAAAGCCAATATCAGGCCAACGATGGCATAAATAGCCCAGGCATGCAGTCCCCAATGGAAAAAGGTCAGCTTCATGGCTTCTTTAGCGGCTTCAATGGTTCCGGCATCACCGACTGGCGGAGCCAGATAGTGCATCACCGGTTCAGCAACGCCAAAGAACATCAGGCCAATACCCATGCCGGCGCAAAACAACATCGCAAACCAAGAAGGATAGCTAAAATCTGGCTGGGAATGATCCGGTCCCAGTTTAATGTTGCCGTAGCGGGATAATCCCAGGTAGGTGACAGAAATCAGAATTAAGGCAACGGCTAAAACATATAGCCAGCCAAAATTATCAACGATATGCGTCTGTACATAGCTAAATTGTGAATTGGCATTCTCTGGGTTTAGTACCGCATAGAGAACCAGTAGCAATATTAATACTGCTGCAGTAAAGAATACGGGAGCATTAATTTTGCTGCGGGGGGAGGCTAATTCAGGCTCTTCCTGATGACTCATATACGCGTTTCTCCTTATGATAAAAGCAATGAAAAGTAATGGCGTTAATTATTCCTTATTAAATAATTTCATTATTAAAAACAACAAGATAAAATAAACCAGTTATTTTTATATCAGCATAAAAAACCAATAAAATTAAAAATAATATACTCGAGTATAGCAAAATATTCCGCTTAAAGAAAAAACCGCTATTTAGCGGTTAAACGTAGCCGAATAAATAACGAGAATAGATGAGGGTCAGAAGGCTGAATTTTTGGCAGAAAAATCAAGTAAAAAGCCCGTTAATCGCATTACACCATTAACGGGCCTTTCTAACTGAATAAAGACTAATTATTCAACGGTAACAGACTTAGCCAAATTTCTTGGCTGGTCAACGTCAGTACCTTTGATTAATGCTACGTGATAAGAAAGCAACTGAAGCGGTATGGTATAGAAAATTGGTGCCGCTATCTCTTCTACGTAGGGTAGAGGAATAATAGTCATGCCTTCCATACTGGTAAATCCAGCATCTTCCGCAGCGAAAACGTAAAGTTGACCACCGCGTGCGCGGACTTCTTCGATATTAGACTTCAGCTTCTCTAACAGCTCATTATTTGGTGCAACCACGATAACTGGCATATCAGCATCAATCAGCGCCAATGGGCCGTGTTTAAGCTCTCCGGCGGCATAAGCCTCTGCATGGATATAGGAGATCTCTTTCAGCTTCAGCGCCCCTTCCATAGCGATAGGATACTGATCGCCACGTCCCAGGAATAAAGCATGATGTTTTTCTGAGAAATCTTCCGCTAATACTTCAATGGATTTATCCAGTGATAGCATCTGATCGATACGATTAGGCAGCGCTTGCAAAGCATGAACAATATCGTGTTCAGCCTGTTCTGACATACCGTGTAAACGGCCAATGCGTGCAACCAGCAGCAGTAAAACTGTCAACTGAGTGGTAAATGCTTTAGTGGAAGCAACGCCAATTTCTGCCCCCGCACGGGTCATCAGAGAAATGTCTGATTCACGCACCAGCGAAGAACCATTCACGTTACAAATAGCCAGAGAACCTAAATAGCCCAGCTCTTTAGATAAACGTAGAGCAGCCAGCGTATCCGCCGTTTCACCAGATTGGGATAGGGTTAATAGCAAACTACCTTTACGCATTGCCGGCTTGCGGTAGCGGAATTCTGACGCAATTTCGATATCACAAGGTACACCAGCAATTGCTTCAAACCAGTAACGAGCTACCATACCTGCATGATAGGAGGTACCACAGGCAACAATTTGAATATGCTGTACTTTTTCCAGCAGCGTCGTTGCTGATGGACCCAGTTCATCCAAATTAACCAAACCATGGCTAATACGGCCTTCAAGGGTATTTTTAATCGCCAGCGGTTGTTCGTAAATTTCTTTTTGCATGTAATGACGGTAAATGCCTTTATCACCGGCATCATACTGACTGGTAGACTCTATCGATGGGCGATCCACCAATGAGCCTGCTTTATCAAAAATAGTCACTGAACGGCGGGTAACTTCGGCAATATCTCCTTCTTCCAGATAAATAAAGCGGCGGGTTACCGGCAATAAGGCCAACTGGTCAGAAGCAATAAAGTTTTCACCCAGTCCCAAACCAATCACCATTGGACTACCAGAACGGGCAGCCACTAAAATATCTGGATTACGGCGATCCATAATCACGGTACCGTAAGCGCCGCGTAATACTTTTAGTACCCGCTGTACCGCTTCAATCAGGCTAAGTTCTGTATTATTTTTCAGCTCTTCATGCACTAAGTGAGCGATAACTTCAGTATCGGTTTCTGAAGTAAATACATAGCCTTTCGCGACTAATTCATTACGCAGGGATTCATAGTTTTCGATAATACCGTTATGAACCACGGCAATAAAACCGGACTCGTGAGGATGAGCATTAGTTTCAGAAGGCTCGCCATGGGTAGCCCAGCGGGTATGAGCAATACCGGTACCGCCAGATAATGGGTATTCATCTACGGCATCGCTAAGCATTTTAACTTTACCCAAGCGACGAATCCGCTGTAGGTTATTGGCTTCATCAACCACCGCTAAACCCGCTGAATCATATCCACGGTATTCCAGACGACGTAAACCTTCTAATAATATTTCAGCTACATCTCGTTGTGCTACTGCACCAACAATTCCACACATCGTTTCTATTCCTGATTTAAGAACTGGGTTTATCCAGTTCTGCGATGACCTTGACCTTTGATACCGGTTTTTCCGGTTTCCCCGAGCCTGTAGAGTTGGGGATTATTATGTTTTGCTGTTGCTCTTACGAAACTAAGGGTAGCAGCAAAACAAAATACAAGATGCTGGCTTATCATCCCGATAAAATCGGGATGATAAGTATCGGATGAATTACTTCTTCTTCACCGGGCGCTGCCAGCCGGTAATATGCCGTTGCTTTACTCGACTAATCACCAACTCATTTTCATTGATATTCTGCGTTACGGTGGTTCCTGCACCAATGGTAGCGCCATTCGCTACGCTAACCGGTGCCACCAGTTGCGTATCAGAGCCCACAAACACATCATCACCAATAATGGTTTTAAACTTGTTAGCACCATCGTAGTTACAGGTAATGGTACCAGCGCCAATATTTACCCGATCGCCAATTTCAGCATCGCCTAAATAGGACAAATGTCCGGCTTTAGAGCCCTTGCCCAAACGCGATTTCTTGATTTCAACAAAGTTGCCAACATGAGCTTCATCCAGCAAATCAGCGCCTGGACGTAGGCGGGCAAATGGACCCACGGTACAGCCAACGCCAAGGGTTGAGTCTTCAATAACGCTATAAGGACTGACAATACTGTCATTACCAATCACACAGTTTTTCAGTACACAGCCGCTTTCAATACGGACACGATCGCCTAACACCACTCTACCTTCGACGATCACATTAGTATCGATTACCACATCACGACCGTGAACCAACTCGCCGCGCAGATCAAAACGGGCTGGATCTATCAACATTACGCCAGCCAGTAATAAACGCTCAGCCTGTTCTGACTGGTATTCCCTCTCCAGACGAGAAAGCTGCAAGCGGTTATTGACCCCTTCTACTTCACTTAAGCGAGAAGGGTGTACGGCTTCAATACGATGACCTTCATCATAGGCTAAGCCAATGATGTCAGTAATATAATATTCACCCTGAGCATTATTGTTGTTGAGCTTACCTAACCAGCGTTTTAAATCTTTGCCGCTGGCAACCAAAATACCGGTGTTGATTTCATTGATTTTGTGCTGCTCCGCAGTAGCATCTTTATGTTCAACAATGCTCACCACACGATCGTCTTTACGCACAATGCGGCCATAGCCGGTTGGATCGTCCAGTTTCACCGTCAACAATCCAATACCACCTTCCGGTTTGGCATCAACCAAACGACGCAGCGTATCTTCCGAAATAAGTGGAACATCGCCATACAGCATCAGAATATTTTCATCATCGGCGAAATAAGGAACAGCCTGTTGCATGGCATGGCCAGTTCCCAACTGTTCAGCCTGTAACACCCAATTAATCGGCTGACCGGCTAAAGTTTGTTTCAACAGATCGCCACCGTGGCCGTAAACCACGTTAACCTGTTGTGCACCCAGTTTAGACGCAGTATCGATAACGTGCTGAACCATTGGCTTACCAGCCAACAGGTGCAACACTTTAGGAAGGTCAGAATACATACGTGTACCTTTGCCTGCGGCAAGGATAACCACGCTAAGTTGAGACTTTGACATAAACAACCTGCTAAAAAATTGATTGGCGAAAGTAAACATGTTTAACAACAAAATTGCTACTTATTTTTCATCAAAAAACGCTGCAACACCTTATGCGACAAGGCTTGATGGAAAAAACAGGTTTACCGAAAAATAATCGAAAAACTGTCTGCGTTCGGCGACAAGTTTTCCGATGTAATGGCACGATCATAACGCGTTATAACAGGGGATAAACCACTTTTTTCTTAACGCATATTAAGTAAGTAGAATAGAGAGAATATATCGGTTACAGCCAAAAAGAAGCAATCCAGCCAACTATCTCTATTCATTATTCCACCGTGCACTAAACTATCTGTTTGCTTTTTGCACTGAAGAAACCTATATAGTTATTATCGTTGATAAACAGTCAATAATCCAAAATGAAAACTACCCTTGAAGAGCTTCTGGCCTTTGTTACCGTTGTTGATTGTCATTCCATCACCAAAGCCTCGGTTAAGTTAAATCAAACCGTTTCTGGCATTAGCCGGGCTTTAGGACGATTAGAAGATAAGCTGGAAACATCGTTACTGAACCGTACAACTCGCCGATTGGTATTAACGGAAGAAGGTGAAGCTTTTCTGGTTCATGCCAGAAAAATTCTGTCTTCTGTTGATGAAGCAGAAGATCAAATGGCTATTCGCCGTCAGCAGCCATCGGGGCTGTTACGTATCAATGCCGCATCTCCATTTATGTCCCACTCTATTGTTCCTATTATTGGCGATTTTCGGCAGCTTTATCCGCAGATTGAGCTGGAATTAAACACCAACGACCATTTTATTGATTTACTGGAACACAAAACGGATATCGCGATCCGCATTGGTGAATTACGTGATTCAACGCTACATGCCCGACATTTAGGCTCCAGCCAAAGGCGTGTACTGGCAAGCCCACAATATTTAGCTAATAAACCACCAATTACCTGCACTGAAGATTTTCAGCATCATCAATTACTCGGATTTACCCAAGTAGACCGGCTAAACGACTGGCCTTTTAATGATGAAAATGGCCATCTGTTACATATTACGCCTAACCTATCTGCATCGAGTGGGGAAACGTTAAGGCAGCTTGCGCTGGCTGGAGAAGGTATTGTCTGTTTGTCTGATTTCATGACCCATAACGACATGAAAAATGGAAAATTGATAGAAATATTACCGCAGCAAACAGTAAAGATCATGCAACCCATTAATGCGGTTTATTACCGAAATACTCAGCTATCTGCTCGGATTACCTGCTTTCTTGATTTTCTTAGCCAACGAATAAAAACCATGTTGTAAATAAAAATGCAGCAATGACTGATTATGATGATTGTTGGTTTATTTATTACATCAACCAGCACGCACCGCATAACGTTTATTTTTAACTTCAATTACCGGTACTTGATGGTGCTGTTCAAAATAATCATAGGCAGGTTTCAGCGACTGCCAAAAATTGAAATCGGCGGAATCCTTATACTGATTCATTTTTTGTGGTGTCATGGCAAACGGAAAAATATGAATAGGAATAGTTTTCTGACCGCCATCAATCGCCTGTTCCACCAGCCCATATATTTCGGTTATCACTGGATCGGTCATGGCATAACAGCCAATAGAGGCGCAGCCACCGTGAACCATTAAGAAACTACCGGTATAGCCGTGGGCTTTATCATAGGCGTTGGGGAAACCAATATTAAAAGAGAGATGATATTGGCTATTCGGATTAAGCATCCCTCTATGAGTAGAATAAAAGCCTTCCGGGCTCTTCCTGTCACCTTCTTTCTTCTTGGGGCCAAGTCCGCCTGAATAGGTACAGATAACATAGGTTTTATATAGCTCATAAGGTTTACCTTCTG
Organism: Pragia fontium DSM 5563 = ATCC 49100; assembly: GCF_900112475.1. GTDB lineage: Bacteria > Pseudomonadota > Gammaproteobacteria > Enterobacterales > Enterobacteriaceae > Pragia > Pragia fontium. The sequence goes on from NZ_FOLW01000018.1 coordinate 26,296, forward strand.
AACTAAACCACAGTTCAAACTTATCTTCGGCTTTCAATAACCGCATATACAGGCGATCGCCTGATTTTATCTGTTTGACTGGCTGCATCGGCTGTCGTTGTTCAATCTCTTCATCAGGGCTGGTTGTCACTGCCAGATATTGGGAAATATTGAGATATATCAGATAGCCAACAATGGCAATCAGCAGCAAAATAATGGCAAAAACAACGTTTCTCATTAGGTAACATCCTTATTATCCCATAGTAAAAAAGCCAACCTGTAAACAGATTGGCTTTTTATAACGAATGTGACAACAAATACCGTATATAAGTTATTACATCAATTTCTTGGTCAATTCAATTACGCGCAGTTTTGCAATCGCTTTACTAAGCTCAGCGGATGCTTGTGCATAATCTACGTCACCATGCGAATTACGGATGTGTTCTTCCGCTTTACGCTTGGATTCCATTGCCCGAGCTTCATCAAGATCCTGTCCGCGGATAGCCGTATCAGATAAAACGGTGACAATCGTCGGTTGGACTTCAAGAATACCACCAGAAAGGTAGATAAACTCTTCATCACCGTTCAGCTTAACGATACGAATCAGGCCCGGCTTGATGGCAGTGAGCAACGGCGTGTGCTGAGGATAAATTCCCAATTCACCTTCGCTACCCGTCACCTGGATTCTTTGTACTTCGCCGGAAAACATATTATTTTCCGCACTCACCACATCCAGATGGAAAGTTGATACAGCCATGTAGCCCTCCTATTGCAGCTTACAGTTTCTTGGCTTTTTCCACAGCTTCGTCAATGGAACCAACCATATAGAAAGCCTGCTCCGGCAGATGATCGTATTCACCATTCATGATGCCGTTAAAGCCACGGATAGTATCTTTCAACGATACATACTTACCTGAAGAACCGGTAAATACCTCAGCAACGAAGAATGGCTGAGACAGGAAGCGCTGAATCTTACGAGCACGAGATACCACCAGTTTGTCGCTTTCTGACAATTCATCCATACCCAGGATGGCGATGATGTCTTTCAGTTCCTGATAACGCTGTAGGATAGACTGAACGCCACGGGCACAATCATAGTGCTCTTGACCAACAACTAATGGATCCAACTGACGGCTGGTTGAATCAAGTGGGTCAACCGCAGGGTAAATACCCAGAGAGGCGATTTGACGACTTAATACAACGGTAGCATCCAAGTGGGCAAAGGTTGTTGCCGGTGATGGGTCAGTTAAGTCATCCGCTGGTACGTATACTGCTTGTACAGAAGTGATTGAACCGGTTTTGGTTGAAGTAATACGTTCCTGCAACACACCCATCTCTTCTGCTAACGTTGGCTGATAACCTACCGCTGATGGCATACGCCCCAACAGTGCTGATACTTCGGTACCGGCTAAGGTATAGCGATAAATGTTATCGATAAATAACAGAACGTCACGACCTTCATCACGGAATTTTTCAGCCATGGTCAAACCCGTTAACGCCACGCGCAGACGGTTTCCTGGTGGCTCGTTCATCTGGCCATAAACCAGAGATACTTTATCCAGTACGTTTGATTCGGTCATTTCGTGGTAGAAGTCATTACCTTCACGGGTACGTTCCCCTACACCGGCGAATACGGAGTAACCTGAGTGCTCAGTCGCAATGTTACGAATCAGCTCCATCATGTTTACGGTTTTACCTACACCCGCACCACCAAACAGACCAACTTTACCACCTTTAGCAAACGGACAAATCAGGTCGATAACCTTGATACCCGTTTCCAGCAGTTCATTGGCGCCAGATAAATCTTCATAACTTGGTGCTTCACGGTGAATAGCCCAACGCTCTTCTTCACCAATATCGCCTTTCATATCGATTGGCTGACCGAGCACGTTCATAATACGGCCCAGCGTCGCAGTACCAACCGGTACTTCGATAGGATGTTCTAAATCAAGCACTTTTAAACCGCGGCTTAAGCCATCGGAAGTACCCATTGCGATACAACGAACGACACCACCACCGAGCTGTTGTTGAACTTCCAGCACCAGCTTGGCATCGTTCTGAACTTCAAGCGCGTCGTACACTTTTGGTACGGCGTCTTGAGGAAATTCGACGTCCACTACGGCGCCGATAACCTGGATAATCTTTCCAGTAGCCATCTTGAATCCTCTACGTAATTCCTAAACCAAGCCCTAGACCGCCGCGGCTCCCGAGACAATCTCGGTAAGTTCCTGAGTAATGCTGGTCTGACGCGCTTTGTTATAAACTAACTGAAGCTCTTTAATCAGCTCACCACCGTTATCGGTTGCGGCTTTCATCGCTACCATTCGTGCGGCCTGCTCGCTGGCCAGGTTTTCTACTACACTTTGATAAACCTGCGATTCGACATAACGGCGCAGCAAGGTATCTAGTAACGCCTTCGGATCGGGCTCGTATAGATAATCCCAGGACTTATTTTTGAGATCTTCGTTATCTGACTGCGGCAATGGTAACAGCTGTCCGATTTCTGGTGATTGCGACATGGTGTTAACAAACTTGTTGTTGGCAACATACAGTCTGTCTAAACGACCTTCGTCATAGGCCTGTAGCATAACTTTTACCGGGCCTATCAGTTCAGATACCGAAGGACTATCGCCCATACCGGTGACCTGAGCCACAATATTTCCACCTACCGATGAGAAGAATGAAGCGCCTTTAGAACCGATTACGGCTAAATCAACGCTAACGCCTTTATCATTCCACTCTTTCATTTCATTCAGCAGTTTCTTGAATAAGTTAATATTCAAACCACCACATAAACCACGGTCAGTAGACACTACCAGATAACCAACGCGTTTAACTTCGCGCTCATCCAGATAAGGGTGCTTATACTCAAGATTACCCAACGCAAGGTGACCAATCACTTTGCGCATCATCTCAGCATAAGGACGGCTTGCCGCCATGCGTTCTTGCGATTTACGCATTTTAGAAGCAGCAACCATCTCCATCGCTTTGGTGATCTTTTGCGTATTTTGTACGCTGCCGATCTTACTACGTATTTCTTTTGCGCCGGCCATTTAAGCTTCTCCTCACTACCTGACGGCCCCTAAAGGCCGTTGGGTATTACCAAGACTGGGTTGCCTTGAAAGTCTCGAGGATGGCTTTAAACCCTGCCTCGATCTCATCATTGTAACCACCGGTTTGGTTGATTTGCTGTAAAAGCTCAGCGTGGTCACGCTCGGCATAAGCTAATAATGCCTCTTCAAAGCTACCGATTTTTTCTAATTCAACATCTTCCAGATAACCACGTTCAGCTGCAAAAAGCACCAGAGACTGGTTAGCAATTGACATCGGAGCATACTGTTTTTGCTTCAGTAATTCGGTAACTTTCTGACCATGATTCAGCTGTTTACGCGTTGCATCATCCAAATCAGACGCAAACTGAGAGAACGCCGCCAGTTCACGATACTGTGCCAGCGCGGTACGGATACCACCGGACAGTTTTTTAATGATTTTAGTCTGAGCAGCACCACCAACACGCGATACAGAGATACCTGGGTTAACCGCTGGGCGGATACCTGCGTTGAACAGGTTAGATTCCAGGAAGATCTGACCATCGGTAATGGAAATCACGTTAGTCGGTACGAACGCAGAAACGTCACCCGCCTGAGTTTCGATGATCGGTAGAGCGGTCAGAGAACCGGTTTTACCTTTCACTTCACCTTTGGTAAAGGCTTCAACGTATTCCGCATTAACACGCGCCGCACGCTCCAGCAAACGGGAGTGGAGATAGAACACATCACCAGGGAATGCTTCACGTCCAGGTGGACGACGTAATAACAGAGAAATCTGACGATATGCAACGGCCTGCTTGGACAGATCATCATAAATAATCAGAGCATCTTCACCGCGGTCACGGAAATATTCACCCATTGCACATCCAGCATACGGTGCCAGATATTGCAGAGCCGCTGATTCAGATGCAGATGCAACCACAACGATAGTGTTAGCTAATGCATTATGTTCTTCTAACTTACGCACAACGTTCGCGATAGTTGAAGCTTTCTGGCCAATAGCCACATAAATACATTTAATGCCAGAGTCACGCTGGTTAATGATTGCATCGATAGCCATGGCAGTTTTACCTGTCTGGCGGTCACCGATAATCAGCTCACGCTGACCACGGCCGATTGGAATCATGGAGTCAACAGACTTATAACCGGTCTGTACCGGCTGGTCTACCGACTGACGTTCAATTACGCCAGGAGCGATAGCTTCAACAGCAGAGAACCCGTCATTTTCAACCGGGCCTTTACCATCGATTGGGGCACCCAGCGTGTTAACTACACGACCAAGCAAACCACGACCTACCGGAACCTCAAGAATACGGCCAGTACATTTAACCTTCATGCCTTCAGCAAGATCGGTGTACGGACCCATAACTACCGCACCAACGGAGTCACGTTCAAGGTTCAGCGCAATCGCATAACGGTTGCCAGGCAGTGCAATCATCTCACCCTGCATAACATCGGCTAAACCGTGAATACGAATAATTCCGTCACTAACGGAAACAATAGTACCTTCATTGTGAGCTTCGCTCACTACATTGAACTGAGCAATGCGTTGCTTGATCAGTTCGCTGATTTCGGTGGAATTCAGTTGCATGCTCCAGTCCCCTTAAGACTGCAAGACGTCTGTTAAACGTTCCAGACGGCCACGTATACTGCCATCTATAACCATATCACCCGCATGGATGATAAAACCGGCCATAACAGACTTATCAATTTTGCAATTTAGCTTAACTTTGCGTGACAAACGTTTTTCCATCGCGGTGGCAATATTTGCCAACTGAGCGTCATTCAACGGAGCGGCAGCAGTAACATCCACATCAATGGTTGACTCCTGCTCTGCACGTAATTGAATAAACTGTTCTAACACGTCAGGAAGCACGATTAAACGTCCATTTTCGGCCATGACCTTTATCAGGTTTTGACCATTTTCGTTGAGCTGTTCACCACAAATAGCAATAAATATGTTTGCTAAATGTTCCGGTGCCATTGCGCCGGATAGTAAATCGTCAACCTGCTCATTACGACTGACTTCTACAGCAAATGCCAGCATCTGCTGCCAGTTATCAAGATCGTTTTGCTCAACGGCAAAGTCAAAAGCTGCTTTGGCGTAGGGGCGAGCTACAGTAATAAATTCAGACATCTGCCCCTCCCTCCTTACAGTTCAGCGACCAGTTTATCAACGATGTCGCTATTAGCAGCTTCATCCACGGAACGTTCGATAATTTTCTCAGCACCAGCAATCGCCAGCATAGCTACTTGCTTACGCAATTCTTCACGCGCTCGTTTGCGCTCTGCGTCTATTTCAGCCTGAGCTTGAGCAAGAATCTTAGCGCGTTCTTGTTCAGCTTCAACTTTAGCTTCGTCAACTATTTGAGCCTTACGCTTATTCGCCTGCTCAATAATTACCTGAGCGTCAGCTTTGGCTTGAGCTAACTGGTCGGTCACATTGGCTTGCGCTAAATCCAGATCTTTCTTCGCCCGTTCTGCAGAAGCTAAACCGTCAGCAATCTCTTTTTGACGTTTTTCGATGGCAGAGATAATCGGTGGCCATACGAACCTCATACAGAACCAGACAAACAGGACAAACGCTATCGCCTGGCCGAGGATTGTTGCATTAATATTCACAGCACAATGCCTCTTGTTAATTTAACAGTTTGGTGTGGTTTCAATGTGTAATGCTACGCAACAGCGAACATGACATACAGACCCAGACCAACAGCAATCATCGGGATGGCGTCAACCAGACCCATAACGATAAAGAACTGTGTACGTAATAATGGGATAAGATCTGGTTGGCGAGCAGCACCTTCCAAGAATTTACCACCCAAAATGCCGATACCGATAGCAGCACCGATAGCTGCAAGGCCCATCATTACAGCAGCAGCCATGTACAGCAGATCCGTGTTTAGGTTTTCCATGACAGTCTCCAGTTTATTTCAGTTAAAACTTAGCAAGTTGTGAATATTAGTGTTCTTCAGAAGCCATCGATAGATAGACAATCGTCAGAACCATAAAGATAAAGGCCTGTAACGTAATAATCAGTATGTGGAATATTGCCCAAGGGACATTAAGTAACCACTGTGACCACCACGGAAGCAGACCAGCAATTAGGATGAAAATTAACTCACCCGCATACATGTTTCCGAACAGTCGAAGACCGAGGGAAACAGGTTTGGATAGCAAGCTAACGCCTTCCAAAATAAGGTTAACTGGAATAAATGCCCAGTGATTAAACGGTTGCATCGTAAGTTCTTTTACGAAACCTGAAACGCCTTTCATCTTGATACTGTAGAAAAGAATCAGAATGAATACGCCTATTGCCATTGAAAGGGTAACGCTCACGTCCGCTGTCGGTACCGCGCGCAAAGCAGGTAAGCCCAGAACGTGTTCAGCAAGATATGGTAGTAAATCGATCGGCAGTAAATCCATTAGGTTCATTAAGAAAACCCAAACGAATACCGTCAGTGCCAATGGCGCGATAACCTTGCTTTTGCCGTGGTACATATCTTTAACCGTACCGTCAACAAAACCAATTATCAGCTCTACCGCACACTGGAATTTACTTGGTACACCGCTACTGGCTTTCACCGCAACGCGACGGAAAACCAGCAAAAACAATAAACCAAGCACAATAGAAAAGAACATCGAGTCGATGTTAATTGCCCAAAAACCGGGCGAATCAACGCCAGGTTTAACGAGTTCCATGCTACGTAGATCCAACTGAAGGTTATTCAGGTGGTGGCCAATGTAATCCTGTGGAGTAGAGATTTCCCCTGATGCAGACATGATGCCTCTCACTCTTTGTTATCAATTAGTTACGAAAAATATTCATTACAGCAGGCGTCAGTATTTGCACCACTAACACCGCTAAATAAGTCACGCAAAGAGGCAAAAAATCTGCCTTAAAAATGCCCAACGCAACAACCAGTAAAGCGATGGTCATAATAATTTTTACTATCTCGCCGATAAAAAACGACCAAGCCAGCCGTCCATTAGCCTGATTGTTGTCCTTCTGCCGCCATGTTAACAGTAAAAACAGCGCATTGGGTAAACAAGCTGATAAACCACCCAAAAAAGCAGAAATAGCCCATTTTTGACCGTTAAGACAAAAAACCGCGCTCAGTAAAACAACGACGATAAATTGAACTAACAGAAGTCTGCGGGCAGCTACTGAATCATAAAGCGCTACAGACATGGTTGTTATCTCTTTGAGCGTTAGCTATCTCTCTACCTAAAAAGTAGAAACCGAGTCGTGTATAAAACTGCCTTTATCCGCTAGAGTCAAGCCAGAAAAAGCGAGTAAATGATACGAACAAACGCGGCTAATTCTATATTTAAGTAACAAAAAAGTGAACAAATGTTTAAATTCCCAAATGTTCACTTTTCACCGTTTTTAATCAAAACGGGGCCTATTATTACTAATAAAGTTAAATATGTTTCGATTAATTATCCTTTTGTGAGTTTAGTCACATAAATAATTTAGCTTAACCAGACTAACCAAAGATCACATATCTTATTAATTATTAGTGAATTTATATAAAATCAATGACCTGAATGGATTCAACACAAAACATACATTCTTAATGGTTTTTCAAAGGCTTGTTCGATAACTATTGGTCAACTCAATCAAGCACACGCAAATAAGAACTAGAGTTGTGGTCAAAATGTTAAAAACAGGCATTATTCAAGACTCATTTTACTTAGAAATTCTTATTAATTTTAACTTTTAAAATTTTTTTGTAAGAGCACTATTTATTCATTTATCGCACAAATAATTAAACCCATCGGTGGTAATTTAACCACTCACTATCACTAAATGACGTTCACCATCCAGTTCAGGAACGTTCAGTCGAATAATATCTTGCACAATAAATCCTTCAGGGATCTGTTTTAGCTCTTCCTGTGAAATCATTCCCTTAAGCGCATAAAACTTACCATGTGGCTTAGCCGGTAGGTGATGACACCAAGTCAGCATGTCTTGAAGAGAGGCAAAAGCTCGGCTAATCACACCATCAAAACCGTCAGGAACAGAAAATTCCTCTACCCTACACTGAACAGCAGTGACATTAGTCATCTCCAATTCATGCAGAACTTGGCGTATAAAACGGATGCGTTTTCCCAGACTGTCTAACAAAGTGAATTGTGCGTTGGGGCGAACAATGGCTAAAGGTATCCCTGGTAAACCAGGCCCCGTTCCAACATCAATAAAACTATCGCCCTGCAAATAAGAATTAACCACAATGCTATCCATAATGTGACGAATTAGCATTTGTTGAGGATCGCGGACAGAAGTCAAATTATAGGCTTTATTCCACTTGTGCAACAAAGCGACATAGGCCAGAAGCTGCTGCTTCTGGCGATCGGTAATGTCTATTTCAGCCGATTTAAGCAGTTGATCAAATTGATTTTGCAAAACGTAGTTCCCTTAAGCGCTGCGACGCAGCATCCCTTGTTTTTTCAGCCAGATAAGCAAAATAGAGATTGCAGCCGGTGTAATACCTGAAATCCGAGATGCCTGACCAATAGAGCTTGGTTTATGGTCGATCAGTTTAGCCCTGACTTCATTGGAAAGTCCTGGAACCTGATAGTAATCCAGATCGGCTGGCAGTACCGCACTTTCATTGCGCAGATGTTTATCAATTTCACCTTGCTGACGAGCGATGTATCCCTCGTATTTAACCTGAATTTCAACCTGCTCAGCAGCCTGTGGATCTTCTACCCCAGGTGCAAACAGGGATAAGGTTGATAACGTGGCATAATCCACTTCAGGGCGTTTTAACAGCTCTTCGCCAGTTGCCTCTTTGGAGAGCGGTGATTTTAATAGCGCATTGATCTCTTCAACTTGAGGTAAGTTAGGATGAACCAAAATATTTCTCAGTCGTTGGCGTTCCAGCTCAATAATTTCCTGCTTACGGATAAAGTGTTCCCAACGTTGATCGTCTACCAGACCTAAATCACGTCCAATCTCGGTTAAACGTAAATCCGCATTATCTTCACGTAACATCAGACGGTATTCAGCACGAGACGTAAACATACGATAGGGCTCTTTAGTACCTAAGGTACAAAGATCGTCAACCAAAACGCCCATGTAGGCTTGATCGCGACGCGGTGACCATCCTTCTTTTTCTGATGAGAAACGACCAGCATTTAATCCAGCCAGTATTCCCTGAGCCGCAGCTTCTTCGTATCCAGTTGTTCCGTTGATCTGTCCGGCAAAAAATAATCCGCTGATAAATTTGCTTTCCAACGTTGGTTTGAGATCGCGAGGATCGAAGAAATCATATTCAATAGCGTAACCAGGGCGAACGATCCTTGCGTTTTCCATTCCCACCATAGAGCGAACGATCTGCATTTGTACGTCAAACGGTAGGCTAGTTGATATCCCGTTTGGATAGACTTCGTTGCTGGTCAATCCTTCTGGTTCAAGGAAGATCTGGTGTGAATTTCGATCGGCAAAACGCATAACTTTATCTTCGATCGATGGACAATATCGTGGACCGATCCCTTCAATGATCCCAGCATACATTGGGCTACGATCCAGATTATTACGGATCACATCATGAGTTTTTTCATTGGTATAAGTGATGTAACACGGGATCTGAGTTGGATGCTCAGCCACATTTCCCATGAATGAGAAAACAGGTAATGGTGTATCACCATGTTGTTGCTGCAAAATATCAAAGTTGATCGTACGTGCATCAATTCTTGGTGGTGTTCCGGTTTTTAAGCGATTAACGCGTAAAGGGAGTTCACGTAAGCGATGGGATAAGCCAATGGAAGGAGGATCTCCTGCACGACCACCGCTGTAGTTTTCCAAACCAATATGGATCTTACCGTCCAGAAAAGTACCTACTGTCAGAACGACGGATTTAGATCTAAATTTCAATCCCATTTTAGTGACAACTCCGGTCACTTTGTCATTCTCGACAATCAGATCTTCTGCTGGCTGTTGGAAGATCATCAAATTGGGTTGGTTTTCCAAGGCGGATCTTACCGCTTGTTTGTATAAAGCTCGATCGGCTTGAGCACGAGTTGCTCTGACCGCTGGTCCTTTACTGGCATTGAGTATTCTGAATTGAATCCCTGCTTTATCAATGGCATGTGCCATTAAGCCGCCCAGAGCATCCACTTCTTTGACTAAATGTCCTTTACCAATACCACCGATAGCCGGATTACAAGACATTAATCCTAAAGTATCAATGTTATGGGTTAATAAAAGTGTTTGTTGCCCCATACGGGCTGCAGCCATCGCGGCCTCAGTTCCGGCATGACCACCGCCAATAACGATGACGTCAAAGGAATCTGGATAAAACATGGTATGACACCTCAGGATGTACGAACGATCGAGATAAATGATCTTGAGCCAGCGATTCTACTTAACTTTGAAGTTTAGTCCAACTGCCTTGGATCTTGGTTAATTAAAGAAAGATCTTTTTATTTAGAGATCTTCTTATTAGATCTACTATTAGGATCCTTCCATGTTGTGGATAAGGAATAATTTGCTTTAAGGATCAATTTATTGATGGGATCCTTTTACTGTGGAAGATCGGTGATCTTACCTCGTATAAGCTGGGTGCAATATGACTCTTTATCCACAGGGTGGTCTTCATGATAAAGTTATTCTTTGGATAACTACAGGTTAAACCCTGCTTTAGACCAGACTTATACACAACTGACTGCGTATTATTTAATCGTTATTGAGTAAAATAATCCAATCTTGTAGCCAAATTTCTGCCGGATCCTCCGGAATCTCATGTTCAGTGACATCAATTTCCAGACGATCGCCGATCCTTTTTGCCCCATGATCCTGCAAAATGCGATCTGCAGTTTTTATTCCACCGCAAAATGTATCGTATTCTTTACTTCCTAAACCGATGGCACCAAATCTGACTTTGCTGAGATCCGGATTCTCTTCTTCTATTTGTTCAAATAACGGTTGTAGATTTTCGGGGATCTCACCAGCACCGTGAGTTGATGTCACTATTAACCAGATACCTTCATGCTTTAATTCATTCAGTTCTGCGCCATGAAGAACTTCTGCAGAAAAACCTGCTTCCGTAAGTTTTTCTTCAAGATGTTCGGCAACATATTCGGCACTACCTAATGTACTGCCGCTGATTAAGGTTATTTCTGACATAAAGGCTCTTTCTTTTTTCATTTGCTGATTATTGTACGCTGTGAAAGAGCTGGGATCTACCTGTGGATAATGTGGGTATAGTAAAAATATGTTAAGGACGGATCGTCCGCATGATTGGGTTCTGAAGAGAGATCAGTGTTTCCGTAGATTGTATTTCATCAATGGTCTGGATCTTGTTGATAAGTACCTGCTGTAGTCCATCAATCGATCGGGTCATGACTTTAATAAAGATACTGTAGTGGCCAGTGGTGTAATAGGCTTCAACCACTTCCTCCAGGTTTTCCAGTTTGGTTAATGCAGAGGGATAGTCTTTGGCGCTTTTCAAAATAATGCCGATAAAACAGCAGACATCATATCCAAGCTGTTTTGGGCTGATTTCTACTTGTGTGCCCAGAATGATTCCCGCTTGTTTCATTTTTTCCACTCGGACGTGGATTGTTCCTGGACTAACGCTGAAATTTTTAGCTAATTCAGCATAAGGAATACGAGCGTTTTTCATTAATTCGTTAAGTATGTCACGGTCCAAATTATCGATCTGGTAATTATCGGCCATTTTTAATCCCCTTTTTTGCATGATTGTTATAAATTTAGCTAAAAAAATGAATAATTGAAATCTGTTTGGCTATATTTGCTATTGAATATTGAATTGTGTACCTGTTTTGTTGCTTAATACTTAGCAATGACATCACAGTATTGAGATAACCATAATGAAACAGCCCTTTATTCAAAAGCAGCAACAAATCAGTTTTGTAAAATCGTTCTTCTCCCGCCAGTTGGAAAAAAAATTGGGTCTGGTTGAAATTCAGGCACCTATTTTAAGTCGTGTTGGTGATGGTACTCAGGATAACTTGTCCGGATCTGAGAAAGCGGTTCAGGTAAAAGTTAAAGCTATTCCTGGTGCAACCTTTGAAGTGGTTCATTCATTAGCTAAATGGAAGCGTCAAACTCTGGGACGTTTTGGTTTTACTGCCGGTGAAGGTATTTATACCAACATGAAGGCTCTGCGTCCTGATGAAGATCGTTTAAGCCCAATTCATTCTGTTTATGTTGATCAGTGGGACTGGGAGCGCGTTATGTCTGATTCAGAACGTAGCTCTGATTATCTGAAGCAAACGGTTCGTACTATCTATGCGGCAATAAAAGAAACTGAAGCTGCGGTAGCTCAGGAATTTGGTTTGAAGCCATTTTTACCCGCAGAAATTCATTTTGTGCATAGTGAAGAGTTACTACAACGTTATCCCGATTTGGATGCTAAAGGCCGTGAACGTGCAATAGCAAAAGAGCTGGGTGCAGTATTCTTGATTGGTATTGGGGCTAAGTTATCTCATGGTGAATCACATGATGTGCGTGCACCTGACTATGATGACTGGACAACACCTGGCGCAGATGGCGAAGGTCTGAACGGGGATATTCTGGTATGGAACCCTGTTTTGGAAGATGCTTTTGAATTATCTTCAATGGGAATTCGCGTTGACGCAGAAACGCTGAAACGCCAGCTGGCCATGACAGATAATGAAGATCGTTTACAGTTAGAGTGGCATAAAGCTTTAATCAAAGGAGAGATGCCTCAAACGATTGGTGGTGGTATTGGTCAATCTCGTTTGGTTATGCTGTTACTACAGCAGAAGCATATTGGTCAGGTTCAGTGTGGTGTTTGGTCTCCTGAATTACGTGAATCTGTAGACTGCATGCTTTAATCGGCATTCATATTCCAGCGGCGGCGTAGCCGCTGGCTAATACCGGTATCAAACCGCCATACGTGATCAAATATCTTCATAATGTTAGGTTTACCGTGTTTTGACATAGCCACCGCATGAAAACGGTGGCTATGTTTTTTCTGCTTTAGTTTTATTTGAGCGATCAAATCTTCCGGTAAACGTTGAGCGATAAAATCTGAAATAATGACAACGTCTGCATCCTGCCACGCTTTTTGATCTATTTTCTCCAGTGTTTCTGATAAGCAGGCGGCCAGATCGGTACCTCCTCTAAAACTTTGGCTAAGAAAACGGATAGCTTCATTGATACCGGTCTGAGAAGTCAGTTCATAGTGAATGACTTCCGTTGAAAATAGTAGAATATAGCAACGCCGATTGTCAGCCATACCGATACGTAATAACGCCAGACAAAATGCTTTGGCACATTTTTCATTAAAACCGCCCATAGAACCGGAAGTATCAACGCAAATAATAAATGGTCCTTTGGGGAGCTGTTCATTTACCGTTTTGGTTATTGCCCGGGTTTTCACCTGTTCGCGCCAAACTTCACCTTTGAGCTGATAGGTGAGTAGTCGCTGTTCCAGAAATCGGCGATAGAATTCCAGTTCCAGCTCATCAATATTCAGTAGCGTCATTTCGGTGGGCAGCATACGAATAATATCGTTGCTTTGATAAATACCGTTGACGCTTTCCGGTAGCGTAGCGGGTTCTCTGACCATGATACGATATTTTTCATACTGGGTATCTTTACGAGCGATGGACGTTGGCTGATAGCTTCGACCTAATTGTTCAGCCAGTTTTTGTAATTCAGGCTGTTGAGATAAAAACTTGCCGTATTCAATGAGTAGATTACAGTCCGATCGGTATTTTTCACCGCGGCTCATATCCCATAAGTGACCTGAACTTCTATCGTTCTCTACCAGAAAAGGTTCCAGCATACTGTTTATTGCCAGACGCTCCTGAAGTTGAGACATTAATTGTTCCCAATCTTCTTCTATTAGGGATTTGTGCAATGAGGTTACTTGAACTGAGAAGCTTTTTCGCCATTCGCGTAAAAATAGGCTTTGGAAGCTATCGTTGCGGTGTTCAGAAGTCGATGCCAGCTTTTTAGCCTGTTGGGCAAAGGAGGAGCCAATATCTTCAAGCTTTAGGACAAGATTATTCAGTTGGTTAAAAAATGAAAGGTTATCCAACAATAAGGTTTCTTTATATAAAGAAAACTCTGCTGATATTGCTGGCGGAATTTCAGATTGTTGTAGCGTATAACCTAATTTGGCCTTCCATGCGGTAATTTCTTTGTTGAAGGCATGCTTAATTTTGGGATATTTTTCAAAGAAAATAACCAGTTGAGGAGCAGCTAACAGACTTATAATTAATTCTTCAACTATTTCGCTCTCGCTAATAGAGAGCAATAACTCAATAGTTTGTAGACTCATAATTATATTTCAGCCCCAGTAAAGCGCTGTTTTTGTTTGTCTATTTCGTCATTAACCGCCAGTAAACTAGCCTCTATTCTGGCAAGCCACTCTTTATTGATAAACAAACAAGGTTGAACATCCATAAAACGTTTACGCTGCTCGTTCAATCTAAATTGTGCATTTTGCAGGCGTTGGGAGAGTTCATTGGTTGGTTCGATATGAAACGTCTTGTTTGATAAGTGTAATGTTGAAGAGGCAAGGGACAAATCGCGAATAATCAACTGTTGTTTATCATCAACGCTAATATCCAGAGACTGTGAAAAACCAATGCCATTTAGTTTGCCTTTTAAGGTTTCACCTTTGGTTAACCATAAATCAAGTTGCTGTTTTTCAATGATTATATGGGTGACTTCCATACCGTGTAACTTCAGTGGAGTTTCTAACATTAAAGTTATCTTTGGTTCATCAATAATGGTGGATAAGGAATAGATTTGTTTACGATTAAATAAGTTATTTTTACGCTCAACCTTGAGTGATAACTGGTTTGATTGTTGTTGTTTGTATTTTAACCAGTCACTATTAATTTGTTGAATTTGTAAAAGAATGCTTTTTTGTTGGAATGCCTGTTCAGTGATTAACTGGTCTATTTGATGTTCTATTAAGGCTAATGAATTGATATCGTGCCAAAGACAGTCTTTTAATAAAATGATATCGACTGGATTAATGGATTCTCTATCGTTGAAAAAAGCGCAGGCTTGCAATAAACGAATCGCTTTTTTCCAACGTCGGTCTGAAATATAAGGGCCATTATCTAATGCATTAATATTCTCACGTAGTTTATAAATAAGCTCGAAAACATCATTAGGTAATTTAATGTGATTAATATCTTCTTGCCATTGGCAGTACTCTTCATCACTAATGCTAAGTGACTCGATTACAGGGTTTAGTTTTTCATCTTTTTGATGACCGATCAGTGACAGGAAGTTAGATTTTTCTTGTATGTTATTTAAGGATAATCTAATTAACATCCGATCGTAGAGCGCTTCCAGGCTATTATCATCTTCCGGTAATTCATTGGAGGCTGTGACCAATAACCTCATTGGAATAGCGGACTCTGTATCGCCATTACGAAATCGTCTTTCATTTATTGCTGTTAATAATGTATTGAGTATTGCCGGACCTGCTTTCCATATTTCATCCAGAAAAACGATTTCTGCTTCAGGAAGGTAGTTTTTGGTTAACCTGATATAGCGCCCATCTTCTTTTAAGGCCTGAATAGATAAGGGGCCAAATACTTCTTCTGGGGTTGAAAAACGCGTCATCAAGTATTCAAAAGCATTGGCATGCTTAAACATATGCTTTAAACGTCGTGCTATCAGGCTTTTTGCTATTCCTGGTGGGCCAAGTAGAAATACACTTTCTCCACAGAGTGCCGCTAATAGACATAACCTGACGACATGCTGTCGTTCATAGAGTCCGGTTTCCAAAATAGCACTTAGGTGAGTCATCCTTTCAGATAGTGTTTTAGGTTTAAGCATAATAAATATAACTAAATAATATAAAGTTAGAAAATTATAGCAGATATATGATTAATAATGCTTTTATCTTAGAATTAAAAGCGCTTTATCAGATAACACATTTATTTTTTTGTAAAAATAGCAGCCGGAACATACTATTGAAATCTGGTTTATATTAAAGCCAAACATATTGTTATACCTTTGGGTTATGGAACGATCGTGTAAACTGCGGACAACAAAAAATAATGATGAGTACAGATAATAAACGCCCATTACCAGCCGCGATGTTAGCAACAATTGGTGTTGTATATGGTGATATAGGTACCAGTCCTCTTTATACATTAAGAGAATGTTTTTCTGGCTATTATGGATTTAGCGTTCAACCAGATGTTATTTTTGGTTTTTTATCTTTAATTTTCTGGATGTTAATTATTGTTGTTTCCCTAAAGTATCTTAGTTTTGTTATGCGGGCAGATAACGCGGGTGAAGGCGGTATTCTGACTTTAATGTCACTGGCAGGAAGATATGCCAGCGATAAAAAAACGGCGCTAGTGGTGGTTATCGGACTGATCGGCGGTAGTTTCTTTTATGGTGAGGTTGTAATTACTCCAGCCGTTTCTGTTATGTCTGCGTTGGAAGGTTTGGAAATATTAGCGCCTTCTCTTGAAGCCTATATTGTTCCTTGTGCTGTTGTCGTCTTAACGATTCTTTTTTGTATTCAAAAGCATGGAACGGGGGGCGTGAGTAAGGTTTTTGCGCCGATTATGCTGCTGTGGTTTATTGTTATTGGCTTGCTAGGCTTCCGCAGTATTCTTGCCAGTCCTCAAGTTCTTTATGCACTTAATCCATCTTGGGCGATAGGATTTTTTCTTCAGTACAAATCATTATCTTTTTTTGCTTTAGGTGCTGTTGTATTAGCGATTACCGGGGTTGAAGCCTTGTATGCTGATATGGGACATTTTGGCAAAATGCCGATTCGTTATGCTTGGTTTACCGTAGTGTTGCCCTGTCTGGTTCTGAACTATTTTGGCCAAGGGGCATTATTGTTAAGAAATCCAGAAGCGATTAAAAATCCATTTTTCCTGCTAGCGCCTGACTGGGCATTAATACCTTTGCTTATTTTGGCTGCGTTAGCCACGGTGATTGCTTCTCAGGCGGTTATTTCCGGCGTATTTTCCCTGACCCGGCAGGCAGTACATTTGGGTTATCTGCCACCAATGCGCATTTTACACACCTCTGATATGGAGGCCGGGCAGATTTATATTCCGGTCATTAACTGGTTGCTGTTTATTGCTGTTGTTATGGTTATTGTTACCTTTAAGCACTCAAGTAATTTGGCCGCTGCGTATGGTATTGCCGTAACCGGAACCATGGTTATTACGGCGATACTTTCTTGCACCGTGGCCTACCAAAACTGGCACTGGCCTAAAATTGCTACTGTCACCATTCTGACTATTTTACTGTGCATTGATGTACCTCTTTTTACCGCTAACCTGATTAAGGTGTTCTCTGGTGGTTGGCTCCCATTGTTGCTGGGGCTGTGTATGTTTATTATTATGACGTCCTGGAAAAGTGAGCGTTTCCGGTTGCTGCGTCGACTAAATGAACACGGTAATTCATTGGAAGCATTGATTGCCTCATTAGAAAAAAATCCGCCTACCAGAGTTAAAGGAACGGCGGTATTTATGATACGAACAACCAATGTTATTCCATTCTCATTACTGCATAATTTAACTCACAATAAGGTATTGCATGAAAGAGTCGTTTTGATGACTATCAAGACGGTGGATACCGCTTATGTACATAATGCGCAACGAGTAACTATTGAGCAGTTATCGCCAACATTTTGGCGTGTAGTCACTCGTTATGGCTATAAAGAAACACCAAACGTTGAGAATATTTTCTATTTATGTGGGTTGGAAGGATTGTCGTTTCGCATGGAAGAAACATCATTCTTCTTGTCTCATGAGTCGGTTAAATTGAGTAAACGACCATGGTATTTAAGGGTTAGGGGGCAACTGTTTCTGGCGCTTAACCGTAATGCGCTGCGGGCACCCGATCAGTTTAAAATACCGCCTAACCGGGTTATTGAGTTAGGTACCCAAATAGATATTTAATTTTAAAATAGTTATAAATTAGAAAAATCTAATCCAGAATTGAAAGGAGAAGCACTTTATTGGCTTCTCTTTGAAATCATATCTAGAAAGCTCACGAGCTTCTTAGCACTCTTTTCTTTATTTAGTTGTCGCAACTTAGGGTAGGCCAACGACATTATGAGCTAATTGAGTCATTCATTGCTCTATTTGGCCTGCCGGAGTTAAATATTATAAACTTTTATGTCCTTCTCTAATAAGTCCTGAGTTGCCTTGAGTGCATCAGCGCTATTTTTCTTCAGAATTGCATCAACAATAGACTGGTGATGTTCTAATTTTATAACTTCATTGTTGGTAACGGATTTAAAGTACGTTTGATAAATCGAACTGAATAAACTGGAAAATGAAGTTAATAGTGGATTGCAGCTCGCATTATAGATGAGCTTATGGAATTCGGTGTCAACGTTTACCCATTTTTCAGCATCAAACGCCTTGTGCAACGAACGCATTTCAGCCATCAGCAGTGAGAGTTGATAGCGTTGTTCATTACTGGCATTGATGGCTGCTAATGCCGCAGCCTGTGGCTCAAGCGCTCGGCGTAATACGACAAAATGTTGGGTGACTTCAAAAAAGTTATCCTTAGTTATCCACCAAGATAGCAGATCTTTATCAAGGAAATTCCAATAATACTGAGGCATGACTCGAGTACCTATGCGTGGTCTGGCGAGTAACATTCCCTTTGCCGTTAGCATTTTTACTGCTTCCCTAATAGCTGTTCTACTTACGCTGTATATTTCACAGAGCTCATTTTCACCGGGGAGTATACTTTCGGCGGCAAATTCACCTGAAAGAATACGATGCGCTATTTTTTCTGCCACAAGATAAGACAGATTTCGATGGGCAGCTTGTTGCTGAACGTTAAATTGCATTATTTTGTTATCCTTTTATGCGAGTAGTAGCTAGTAGCAGATATTAGGTAAATCTGTTTCTTTTTATAGGTAATGTATAACGAGCCGGATAGATGGAGAAGCCTTATTGTCCTAATAATAGGAAAAGTAATAACGTAATCTTTATATTATGAACTATAGAAAGTAGATAATGTGTTTTTATCTATGTAACTAAATGAGATTTCATTTAGTCAGTATTATTGAATACTGTGAACTTACCAGACACTATTTAATCAATTAGGCCATTTTGGTGAAAATTAGAGCGTTCAGTCACTTTTTTGCAATTAGCGCTTGCCAGATAAATCTGAGTCCCTATAATGCGCCTCCACTGACCCGGCAACAGCCGGCGAAGACAGAGGTTAAGATGAATAAATCTGTGATTTAACACTTGACTCTGTAGCGGGAAAGCGTAGTATACGCAGCCCGTGCCACGGCAAGCGAAGCTTACTGTTGGCCATGCTCTTTAACAATTTATCAGACAATCTGTGTGGGCACTCACAAGACGGTATCTCACGCTGTAACACTTCGGTGTTCAGCAACAAAAAATACCAAGTCTTAAAGAGTGACCAGACAGTAATTCATTTGTGAATTATTGAAAGTAATCTTTGAGCATCAAGCTTTTAATTGAAGAGTTTGAT
>NZ_FOLW01000019.1 GCF_900112475.1 Pragia fontium DSM 5563 = ATCC 49100
ACCTCTGACACTGAGAGCTTTGGTGGGATCTTGACTAATAAATGAACGTGATCTAATTGAACATTTAATTCCACTATTTCTATATGGAGCTGTTCACTCAAAATTCTTATTTGTCTGTACACCTCTTTCCCTACATTATTTTTCAATATTCGGAATCGGCATTTGGGCGTCCAGACTATATGGTATTGACAATGCCATAGCACATGCGATGCTTTTTCGAATCTACTCATGGTTAAATCCTTATCAGTTATGGGGATAACAGATTCGGATTTTCCCATGAGTAGCCTTACTGGCAGAGCCTAAAGTCGATAACCACGTCCATAGGACGTGGTATTCAGTTAGAAATAAAAAAACCGCCCTTTCAGGCGGTTTATTAAGTCAGTAGCGTTGATTACTCGTCACTGTGACCCAGACCGGCATTCAGCAATTCAGCCAAGTTAGCTGTTGCTTCTTCTGCGCTGACCTGTGGAGCACTAGCACTGGAGATTTCTTCAACGTGGCGACGACGTGCACGAGCCTGGTGATAAGCGTAACCGGTACCCGCCGGAATCAGGCGACCAACGATAACGTTCTCTTTCAGACCACGTAACTCATCACGTTTACCTGCAACGGCAGCTTCAGTTAACACACGAGTTGTTTCCTGGAACGACGCAGCAGAAATGAAGGACTCAGTTGCCAACGATGCTTTCGTAATACCTAACAGGTCACGAGCAAAGGTTGCGCCCAACTTACCACCTGCTTCAAGCGTGCGGTTAGCAATCTTGATGCGCGCGTACTCAGCCTGCTCACCTTCAAGGAACTCGGTGTTGCCAGGATGAACAATAGTCCCTTTACGCAGCATCTGACGAACGATAACTTCAATGTGTTTATCGTTAATCTTAACGCCTTGCAGACGGTAAACTTCCTGAACTTCGTTAACGATGTAACGAGTCACTTCATGCACACCACGCAGACGCAGGATGTCATGTGGAGACTCTGGACCATCGGAAACAACGTCACCGCGTTCTACCAGTTCGCCTTCAAATACGTTCAGCTGACGCCATTTCGGAATCATCTCTTCGTACGGCTCGCTGCCATCCATCGGAGTGATAACCAGACGACGCTTACCTTTGGTCTCTTTACCGAAGGAGATTACGCCGCTGATTTCAGCCAGAATCGCAGGCTCTTTCGGACGACGCGCTTCAAACAGGTCGGCTACGCGTGGTAGACCACCGGTAATATCGCGAGTACCGCCAGATTCCTGAGGAATACGTGCCAGAGTGTCACCCTGATTGATCTCTACGCCATCTTCTAACTGGATAATTGCTTTACCCGGTAAGAAGTATTGAGCAGGCATATCAGTACCTGGGATCAGGACATCATTACCTTTAGCATCAACCAGTTTTAACGCAGGACGCAGGTCTTTAGTACTACCAGTACGTTCAGCACCTTCCAGCACAACGATTGAAGACAGACCAGTTAATTCGTCAGTTTGACGAGTAATTGTCTGGCCATCAACCATATCGGTAAAGCGAATGAAACCGGCAACTTCAGAGATAACTGGCATGGTATGCGGATCCCAGTTAGCGACAGTTTCGCCACCGGTAACGCCAACGCCATCGCCTTTCGCCATAACCGCACCGTAAGGTACTTTATAGCTCTCTTTAGTACGACCGAACTCATCGATCAGGGTCAGTTCAGTATTACGTGAAGTAATCACCAGCTTGTTAGCAGGATTGATAACAAACTTAGCGTTCTTCAGCTTCAGGCTACCTGTATTTTTCACCTGAATACTGGACTCAGCTGCCGCACGCGATGCCGCACCACCAATGTGGAACGTACGCATGGTTAACTGTGTACCCGGCTCACCGATTGACTGAGCTGCGATAACACCGATAGCTTCACCTTTGTTGATGATATGGCCACGAGCCAGGTCACGACCGTAACAGTTAGCACAAACACCAAAATCGGTATCACAGCTAACAACGGAACGTACCTTGATAATATCAACAGAGTGCTCTTCTAACAGGTCACACCATTTTTCATTCAGCAGCGTATTACGCGGTACCAGAATGTCAGCCGTACCCGGTTTCAGAACGTCTTCAGCCGTTACACGACCTAATACACGCTCACGCAGTGGTTCTTTAACGTCGCCACCTTCGATAACCGGGGTCATAACGATACCGTCATGTGTTCCACAGTCATCTTCGATAACAACCAAGTCCTGCGCCACGTCAACTAAACGACGGGTCAAATAACCGGAGTTTGCTGTTTTCAGTGCGGTATCCGCCAAACCTTTACGAGCACCGTGAGTCGAGATGAAGTACTGGAGTACGTTCAGACCTTCACGGAAGTTCGCAGTGATCGGGGTTTCAATGATCGAGCCATCTGGCTTAGCCATCAGACCACGCATACCGGCTAACTGACGAATCTGTGCTGCCGAGCCCCGTGCACCGGAGTCAGCCATCATAAAGATGCTGTTGAAGGAAACTTGCTTCTCTTCTTCGCCGTCACGGTTAATCACGGTTTCTGAAGACAAGTTTTCCATCATCGCTTTTGCTACGCGTTCGTTAGCAGCAGCCCAGATATCGATAACTTTGTTATAGCGTTCGCCAGCAGTAACCAGACCTGACTGGAACTGCTCCTGAATTTCTGCAACTTCAGTTTCGGCTTCCGTGATGATTTCAGCTTTCTTAGCCGGAATCACCATGTCGTCGATACCAACAGACGCACCAGAACGTGCCGCATAGGCAAAGCCGGTGTACATGGTCTGGTCAGCAAAAATAACAGTCGGCTTCAGACCCAAGATGCGATAACAGGTGTTAATCATCTTGGAAATAGCTTTCTTGCCTAACGCTTGGTTAATAATCGAGTAAGGTAGACCTTTAGGTACGATCATCCACAGGATGGCACGACCAACGGTAGTATCTACCAGACCGGTTTTAGCAACCAATTCACCTTCAGCATTCTTCTCATACTCGGTGATACGAACTTTAACGCGGGCATGTAGTTCAGCGTGGCCGGCACGGTATACGCGCTCAGCTTCTTTTGGTCCGCCTAAGACCATGCCTTCGCCTTTCGCATTCACTTTGTCGCGGGTCATGTAGTACAGACCCAATACCACGTCCTGAGAAGGAACGATGATTGGCTCACCGTTAGCTGGCGACAGAATGTTGTTGGTGGACATCATCAACGCACGTGCTTCCAGCTGAGCTTCCAGCGTTAGCGGTACGTGAACAGCCATTTGGTCACCATCGAAGTCGGCGTTATAAGCCGCACACACTAATGGGTGCAACTGAATCGCTTTACCTTCGATCAGAACCGGTTCAAACGCCTGAATACCTAAACGGTGCAGGGTTGGTGCACGGTTTAACAGTACCGGGTGTTCGCGGATAACTTCATCCAGGATATCCCATACCACGGCTTCTTCACGCTCAACCATTTTCTTAGCGGCTTTGATGGTGGTCGCTAGACCGCGCAGCTCAAGCTTGCCGTAGATGAATGGTTTGAACAGCTCTAATGCCATCTTCTTAGGAAGACCGCACTGATGCAGACGCAGGTATGGACCTACGGTAATAACCGAACGACCGGAGTAGTCAACACGCTTACCAAGCAAGTTCTGACGGAAACGACCCTGTTTACCTTTGATCATATCGGCCAAAGATTTCAGAGGACGCTTGTTAGAACCGGTGATAGCACGACCACGACGACCGTTATCCAACAGCGCATCCACGGCTTCCTGCAGCATACGTTTTTCGTTACGTACGATGATATCCGGCGCAGCCAGATCCAGCAGTCGTTTCAGACGGTTGTTACGGTTAATTACGCGACGATATAAATCGTTCAGGTCGGAAGTCGCAAAACGACCACCGTCCAGCGGAACCAGCGGACGTAAATCTGGCGGCAGAACCGGCAGAACAGTCAGAATCATCCACTCAGGCTTGTTGCCAGACTGAATGAAGGCTTCCAACAGCTTAACGCGCTTAGTCAGCTTCTTACGTTTGGTTTCAGAGTTGGTTTCATTTAACTCTTCACGCAGTTGTTCACATTCCGCTTCCAGATCCATGCCTTTCAGCAGTGACTGGATAGCTTCTGCACCCATCTTCGCGTCAAATTCATCACCGAACTCTTCCAGCGCATCCAGATACTGCTCTTCAGTCAGGATCTGACGACGCTCAAGGTTAGTCATACCGCCTTCAACAACCACATAGGATTCGAAGTACAGTACGCGTTCAATATCACGTAAAGGCATGTCTAATAACAGACCGATACGGGACGGCAGTGATTTCAGGAACCAGATATGCGCAGTAGGAGAAGCCAGTTCAATGTGGCCCATACGCTCACGACGCACTTTAGTCTGAGTCACTTCAACGCCACATTTTTCACAAATGACGCCGCGATGCTTCAGACGCTTGTACTTACCGCACAAGCATTCGTAATCTTTTACTGGTCCGAAAATACGGGCACAGAAAAGGCCGTCACGTTCTGGTTTGAACGTACGGTAGTTAATGGTTTCTGGCTTTTTTACTTCGCCAAAAGACCAAGAACGGATCATGTCTGGCGATGCCAGCGCAATTTTGATTGCATCAAACTCTTCGGTCTTAGTTTGTGCTTTCAGAAACTTCAGTAAATCTTTCACGGATCGGCTCCTGTCGGAGTTAAACCTGTTGGGCGCAAAACCTGATCTTAAACGCAATGTTTAAGGGGTTAAGCGCCCCTGTGCCCTGCAACCATCCCCGGCGAACCGGGGCTGGAGATTAGAGGAAATTATTCCTCTTCCAACTCGATGTTGATACCCAGCGAGCGGATCTCTTTCAACAATACGTTGAAGGATTCCGGCATGCCTGGCTCCATCTGATGGTTGCCATCCACGATGTTTTTGTACATCTTGGTACGGCCGTTTACATCGTCGGACTTGACGGTCAGCATTTCCTGCAGAGTGTACGCTGCGCCATAAGCTTCCAGCGCCCACACTTCCATCTCACCGAAGCGTTGTCCACCGAACTGAGCCTTACCACCCAGCGGCTGCTGAGTAACCAGGCTGTAAGAACCGGTAGAACGTGCATGCATCTTGTCATCAACCAAGTGGTTAAGTTTCAGCATGTACATATAGCCAACGGTAACCGGACGTTCGAACTGTTCACCGGTACGTCCATCAAACAACGTGATCTGGCCAGAAGTCGGTAAACCGCCCAAGGTCAGAAGTTCTTTGATTTCTTTCTCTTTTGCACCATCAAACACTGGTGTCGCAATCGGCATACCCTTACGCAGGTTCTCTGCCAGAGTCAGCACTTCTGCATCAGTAAACTTAGCTAAGTCTACTTTCTGACGCGTATCATCACCCAGATCGTAAGCTTTCTGGATAAATTCACGCAGTTTTGCCGCTTCTTGCTGCTGCTTCAGCATGGTGTTGATCTTGTCACCGATACCTTTCGCAGCCAGACCCAAGTGGGTCTCCAGAATCTGACCGATGTTCATACGTGATGGTACACCCAGCGGGTTCAGCACGAGGTCAACAGGCACGCCGTTTTCATCGTAAGGCATATCTTCGATCGGGTTGATCTTAGAGATAACACCTTTGTTACCATGGCGACCTGCCATCTTGTCACCAGGCTGGATCTGACGTTTAACCGCCAGGTAGACTTTGACAATCTTCAGTACGCCAGGAGCTAAATCATCGCCCTGAGTGATCTTGCGACGCTTACCGTCAAGTTTCTTCTCGAATTCGGATTTCAGTTCGTCGTACTGCTCAGCCAACTGTTCCAGTTGGTTTTGCTTGTCTTCGTCACTTAATCCAATTTCCAGCCACTTGTCGTGAGTCAGCTTGCTTAGTTTGTCTTCTTCGATGCCGCCGGCAACCAGCACATCGTGAATACGCGCAAACAGACCTGCTTCGAAAATCTTCAGTTCTTCAGTCAGGTCTTTCTTAACCTGCTTAAGCTGCATATCTTCGATTTCAAGCGCACGCTTGTCTTTCTCTACGCCATCACGGGTAAAGACTTGAACGTCGATAATGGTACCTGAAACGCCGTTTGGCACGCGCAGTGAGGAGTCTTTAACATCAGACGCTTTCTCACCAAAAATCGCGCGCAGCAGTTTCTCTTCTGGCGTCAGCTGGGTTTCACCTTTAGGCGTTACCTTACCAACCAGAATGTCGCCGCCGGTCACTTCAGCACCGATATAAACGATACCTGACTCATCCAGTTTAGACAGTGCCGCTTCACCCACGTTAGGGATGTCAGCAGTGATCTCTTCCGGCCCTAACTTGGTATCACGAGATACGCAAGACAGTTCCTGAATATGGATAGTCGTAAAACGGTCTTCCTGTACAACACGCTCAGAAACCAAGATGGAGTCTTCGAAGTTATAACCGTTCCAAGGCATGAACGCGACGCGCATGTTCTGGCCTAGTGCCAATTCGCCCAAGTCAGTCGATGGGCCGTCAGCTAACACGTCACCGCGTTCAACTGGCTCATTTAAAGAGACGCATGGCATTTGACTGATACAGGTGTTCTGGTTAGAACGGGTGTATTTCGTCAGGTTATAAATATCGATACCTGCTTCACCCGGCATCATCTCGTCTTCGTTAACTTTAATCACGATACGCGATGCGTCGACGTACTGAACAATACCGCCGCGTGTGGCAACGGCGGTTACGCCGGAGTCAACCGCTACAGCACGTTCCATACCGGTACCAACCAGCGGCTTATCAGCACGCAGAGTAGGAACCGCCTGACGTTGCATGTTTGCACCCATCAATGCACGGTTGGCGTCATCATGCTCCAGGAACGGAATCAAAGAAGCACCTACGGACACAACCTGTTGGGTTGAAACGTCCATATAGTCAACTTGTTCGCGGCTGAATAAGCTTGATTCGCCTTTGTTACGACAGGTCACCAGGTCTTCCATGAAGTGGCCTTCGTCATCCAGGTTTGAGTTAGCCTGAGCGATAACGAAGTTGCCTTCTTCAATGGCAGATAAGTAATGAATCTCATCGGTTACCATACCGTCACGTACGCGACGATAAGGGGTTTCCAGGAAACCATACTCGTTAGTCTGTGCATACACAGATAATGAGTTAATCAAACCGATGTTTGGACCTTCCGGGGTTTCGATTGGACATACGCGACCATAGTGAGTCGGGTGTACGTCACGTACTTCAAAGCCGGCACGCTCACGCGTTAAACCGCCCGGGCCCAGTGCAGAGATACGACGCTTGTGCGTAATCTCAGACAACGGGTTGTTTTGGTCCATAAATTGAGATAATTGGCTGGAACCAAAGAACTCTTTCACCGCCGCCGAAATCGGCTTAGCGTTGATCATGTCCTGAGGCATCAGGGTGTCGAGATCGCCTAATGACAGACGCTCTTTAACCGCACGCTCAACGCGCACTAAGCCGACACGGAACTGGTTTTCAGCCATTTCACCAACGGAACGAATACGACGGTTACCCAAGTGGTCGATATCATCCACTTCACCAACACCATTACGGATGCCGATAAGTTTCTTCATCACTTCGATGATATCTTCTTTGCTCAGGATCCCGGAGCCTTCAATTTCTTCACGACTTAAAGAACGGTTGAACTTCATGCGGCCTACCGCAGAAAGATCGTAACGGTCTTCAGAGAAGAACAGGTTCTCAAACAGATTTTCTGCTGCTTCGCGCGTTGGTGGTTCACCAGGACGCATCATGCGATAGATTTCAACCAATGCACTTAAGCGATCAGAGGTTGGGTCTACGCGCACGGTCTCAGACATATAAGCGCCGTGGTCCAGATCGTTGGTGAACAGCGTTTCGATACGCTTATGGCCTGCCATGCTTAATTTAGCCAGCAGATCCAACGTCAATTCCATATTCGCAGGGCAAATAATTTCCCCGGTACTCTCGTCGATATAATCTTTAGAAACGACTTTTCCAATAATGTATTCAGTCGGCACTTCGATTTTATTGACGCCGTCTTTTTCAAGCTGGCGAATATGGCGAGCAGTAATACGACGACCTTTCTCTACGAAAACTTTACCGTCAGCTTCGATATCGAAAGAAGCGGTTTCACCGCGCAAGCGCTCAGGAACGAGTTCCATTTGCAGCTTATTATCGCGGATTTCGAAGACAATCTTGTCAAAGAACAGGTCTAAAATTTGTTCGGTGGTGTAATCCAGCGCACGTAAAATGATAGTCGCAGGTAATTTACGACGACGGTCAATACGAACGAACAAGTTATCTTTCGGGTCAAACTCGAAATCTAACCAGGAACCACGGTAAGGAATAATACGTGCGTTATACAGCACTTTACCCGATGAATGGGTTTTACCCTTATCACTATCAAAGAACACACCCGGACTACGGTGTAACTGGGACACGATAACACGCTCTGTACCATTGATGACAAAGGTACCGTTATCGGTCATGAGCGGAATCTCGCCCATATAAACTTCTTGTTCTTTGATGTCTTTAACCGTGCCCGCCGGAGCGTCACGATCATAAATCACCAGGCGCAGTTTAACGCGCAGCGGTGCAGAATACGTCACACCACGGATTTGACACTCTTTGACATCGAATACAGGTTCACCAAGACGATAGCTCACATACTGCAACTCAGAGTTGCCGCTGTAGCTCTGGATAGGGAACACAGAACGGAATGCAGCTTCCAGTCCATGTTGGCCTTCCATATCTTGCTCGATGAACTTCTGGAACGAGTCAAGCTGGATAGAAAGAAGGTAAGGAATGTCCAGTACTTGTGGACGTTTACCAAAATCCTTACGAATGCGTTTTTTCTCGGTATAGGAGTAAACCATAGGGTTCCTCAGCTCGCTGATCAGTGACCCACTCTGTCCGTCCGAATAGGGACAGTCGTTACAACACTATTTATTTCGATCGGAAGTATGAAAATCTTCCGCAATACTCATTTCTATCACTCTTAAATCATTTCATTACGCAGACCCAAAGCCTTCGGCAGTGGCAGTAAACGCAGTATATTAAGTCGTCTATAGAAAGAAATATTGGGGTTTTTCAGTAGGCAAACAGTGTGAAACCCTACTGAAACCCTATAGCGCAAAAAGGCTGGTGACTAAAAAGTCACCAGCCATCAGCCTGTAAGTCAGGCTGCAAACTGGAAAGAGGTCTTACTTAACCTCAACAGAAGCGCCTGCTTCTTCCAGAGCTTTCTTCAGAGCTTCAGCGTCATCTTTGCTAACGCCTTCTTTGATTACAGCTGGTGCAGATTCAACTAAATCTTTAGCTTCTTTCAGACCCAGGCCAGTTGCGCCACGTACTGCTTTGATAGCAGCAACTTTGTTAGCACCGGCAGCAGTCAGAACTACGTCGAATTCAGTTTTCTCTTCAACAGCTTCAACCGCAGCAGCTGGACCAGCAGAAAGAGCTGCAGCAGAAACGCCAAACTTCTCTTCCATAGCTGCGATCAGCTCAACGATTTCCATTACAGACAGAGCTGCAACGCCTTCTAAGATTTGGTCTTTAGTGATAGTTGACATAACAAGTGTTCCTAAAATATAGAAATAGTTTATACGTTAAAAAGCAACGATACAAAAGAGCAATTAAGCTGCTTCTTTCTGATCGCGCAACGCAGCCAAGGTACGAACCAGTTTGCCGGCAGCGGCTTCTTTCATGGTTCCCATCAGGCGTGCGATTGCTTCATCGTAGGTTGGTAAGGTTGCTAAGCGGTCAATATTTGCCGCAGAGATTAACTCACCTTCAAAGGCTGCTGCTTTAACCTCAAATTTTGCATTATCTTTAGCAAAAGCTTTGAATAAACGAGCGGCTGCGCCCGGATGTTCGTTAGAAAATGCAACTAAGGTTGGACCAACAAACGTGTCTTTCAGGCACTCGAATGGAGTCCCTTCAACGACGCGACGCATTAAGGTGTTACGAACAACACGCATATAAACGCCAGCTTCACGACCTGCTTTACGCAGTTCAGTCATTTTATCTACAGTTACGCCGCGGGAATCCGCAACCACTACAGACAGCGCGCCCTTGGCTACTTCGCTAACTTCAGCAACAATCGCTTGTTTGTCTTGAAGATTTAATGCCATTGGCTTTTTGCTCCTGGATTAGACCGGGAAAATCCCCGGAACTCACATCACCTGAATCAATCGTTTCCGAAGAAACGATGAGCAGGCGTTAAAACACGGTGAGTAGAATCCAGCAAAGAGCATTTTCTTGTAACAAGAAAAAACATTCTTTAGGCTCTCTCACCGTCTACGCAGGCCGTTATACCTTTAATAAGGAAACAGCAATTAAGTATGTTGCCATACGCCTGCGGTCTTGGACGGAGGCCTGGATATGGCCAGGCTCCAACCGAAAAAATCTAAGGGGACAAATTCTAGACGAATCTGCCCCCATAGTAAAGCAACGAATTAACTCGCTGCTGCGCTCAGGCTGCTTTGATCGATAGCTACGCCAGCACCCATAGTGGTGGACAGGCTAACTTTCTTAACAAAAACACCTTTAGCGGTAGATGGTTTAGCTTTCTTCAGAGCAGACAGCAGAGATTCTAAGTTCTCTTGCAGTTGAGCTGTATCGAAGTCAACTTTACCGATAGTGGTATGGATAATACCGTTTTTATCATTACGATAACGAACCTGACCCGCTTTAGCATTTCTAACTGCTTCAGCAACGTTAGGTGTAACAGTACCCACTTTCGGGTTTGGCATCAGACCACGTGGGCCTAAAACCTGGCCTAATTGACCAACAACGCGCATTGCATCAGGAGAAGCAATAACAACGTCGAAGTTCATTTCGCCTTTTTTGATTTGGTCTGCTAAATCTTCCATACCGATCAGATCGGCACCGGCTTCTTTTGCAGCTTCAACGTTTGCGCCCTGAGTAAACACAGCAACGCGAACGGTACGACCAGTACCGTGTGGCAGTACAGTTGCACCGCGAACGTTTTGGTCAGATTTACGAGCGTCGATACCGAGGTTTACGGCAACGTCTACACTTTCAACGAATTTAGCAGTTGCTAATTCTTTCAGCAGAGCAACAGCTTCAGCAATTTCATACTGTTTAGTTGCATCAACTTTGTCACGGATTACGCGCATGCGCTTGGTTAGCTTAGCCATTGATTAACCCTCCACTACCAGGCCCATGGAACGAGCAGTACCTTCAATAGAACGCACCATCGCGTCTAAATCAGAACCAGTCATATCCGTAGCTTTAGTTTGTGCAATTTCACGAACTTGCGCGTTTGTTACTGTTCCAACTTTAGTTTTGTTTGGAACACCAGAACCAGACTTAACGCCTGCAGCTTTTTTCAGCAGCACAGCAGCCGGTGGGGTTTTGGTAACAAAAGTGAAAGAACGGTCTGCATACACAGTGATAACAACAGGAATTGGTAAGCCTTTTTCAATGCTTTCAGTTTTAGCATTGAACGCCTTACAGAATTCCATGATGTTTACACCTTGCTGACCCAGAGCTGGACCAACTGGTGGACTTGGGTTAGCCATACCAGCTGCAACTTGCAGCTTAACGTAGGCTTGGACTTTTTTAGCCATGAGTTATTTCCTCGGTTTGGGTAATAGCGCCTCGAAAGGCTCCCCTATCTTTAATAAAATGTGTTTTATCTTTATACGTAATAAAAATAAAAGGCGCGGAATTATACGATAACCCCACGCCTAATACAATATGATTATTCAATCACCACACGGTGCTTGATTAGCCTTTCTCTACCTGACCGAAGTCTAGTTCAACTGGTGTTGCGCGACCAAAGATAGAAACCGATACTTTCAGACGGCTCTTCTCATAGTCAACTTCCTCAACCACACCGTTAAAGTCAGCAAATGGGCCATCATTAACGCGCACCAGCTCACCCGGTTCAAATAGTGTTTTCGGCCGTGGCTTATCACCAACTTGTTGTAAGCGATTCATAATCGCATCGACTTCTTTATCACTAATTGGTGCCGGACGATCCGACGTTCCGCCAATGAAACCCATAACGCGTGGAATGCTGCGAACTAAATGCCATGTAGCATCGTTCATCGCCATCTGGACTAATACATAACCAGGGAAGAATTTGCGTTCACTTTTACGACGTTGGCCACCGCGAATCTCAACAACCTCTTCGGTTGGAACCATCACTTCGCCAAACTGATCTTCCATCTCATTCAGTTTGATGTGCTCACGCAAAGATTGCGCAACGCGACCTTCAAAACCGGAGAAAGCTTGAACTACGTACCAACGCTTTTTAGGGGCTTCAGACATCTTAGAACCTCAGGCCAGTTATAAATGAGACCAAACGGACCAGAATACCATCCAGCCCCCATAGAATCAGTGACATCACGACAGTGACCGCAGCAACAATCAACGTTGTCTGTAGCGCTTCCTGACGCGTAGGCCAAATCACCTTGCGAACTTCAACGCGTGCAGCACGCGCAAACTCCAGTGTCGCTTTACCTTTCGCGGTAAATAACGCGATAGCAAAAGCAACGCCAATGATAGCAACGACGGCTATCGCACGCAGAGGTAAACTATATCCACGGTAAATATAATTACCCACAATAGCGGTAATCAGTAATGCCGCGACAATCACCCATTTAACTATTTCTAGTCCGCGCCCGTTTCCTTGAGCTTCGGTATTCGCACTCATAAACCAACCTGTCAGTATGACTTAAATAATTCACTCACCCCGCATTATAGCAGAGCAACCAAGCCGAATGCTCGTTCTTCGGCATAATACGCCGTATCTGAGCCTATCTCACCCTAGCTCTCACTGACTTATACCAGAAAACAAGACAGAAAAACTTGATGAGATAGGTTCTTTTTATTCACAACGTTGAAAAAGGGCATCAAATGATGCCCTTTTAAAGCCTGCCGAGTCAATCTTATTTGATGATCTTAGCAACAACACCCGCACCAACGGTACGGCCACCTTCACGGATAGCGAAGCGTAAACCTTCGTCCATCGCGATTGGGGCAATCAGAGTTACAGTCATCTGAATGTTATCACCTGGCATTACCATCTCTACGCCTTCTGGCAGTTCGATGGTACCGGTCACGTCAGTTGTACGGAAGTAAAACTGTGGACGGTAGCCTTTGAAGAATGGAGTATGACGACCACCTTCATCTTTGCTCAGGATATAAACTTCTGATACGAAGTTAGTATGCGGGTTGATTGAACCTGGTTTTGCTAATACTTGACCACGTTCGATTTCATCACGCTTAGTACCACGCAGCAGAACACCAACGTTCTCACCCGCACGGCCTTCGTCCAGTAATTTACGGAACATTTCAACGCCGGTACAAGTTGTTTTCACAGTATCTTTGATACCAACGATTTCAACTTCTTCACCAACTTTAACGATACCGCGCTCTACACGACCGGTTACTACTGTACCACGGCCAGAGATTGAGAAAACGTCTTCGATTGGCAGCAGGAACGGCTTATCAATTGCAC
The DNA here is from genome assembly GCF_900112475.1 of Pragia fontium DSM 5563 = ATCC 49100. Lineage (GTDB taxonomy): Bacteria > Pseudomonadota > Gammaproteobacteria > Enterobacterales > Enterobacteriaceae > Pragia > Pragia fontium. Next base: position 13,392 of record NZ_FOLW01000019.1, read on the forward strand.
GCTCTGGCTGTGGAATGTAGCTATCCAGTGCTTCAGCCAATTCGATGATTTTAGCTTCCCACTCAGCTTCGCCTTCCAACGCTTTCAGCGCAGAACCACGAATTACTGGGGTATCATCACCTGGGAAATCGTACTGAGACAGAAGCTCACGAACTTCCATTTCAACCAGTTCTAACAGCTCTTCATCGTCAACCATGTCACACTTGTTCAGGAACACAATGATGTATGGTACGCCAACCTGGCGGCCTAACAGGATGTGCTCACGAGTCTGAGGCATAGGACCATCAGTTGCAGCAACAACCAGAATAGCGCCATCCATCTGAGCAGCACCAGTGATCATGTTTTTAACGTAGTCGGCGTGTCCTGGGCAGTCAACGTGTGCATAGTGACGCGTAGGCGTGTCGTATTCTACGTGAGATGTATTAATGGTAATACCACGCGCTTTTTCTTCTGGTGCGTTATCGATTTGATCGAATGCACGCGCGTTACCACCGTAGGTTTTTGCCAATACGTTGGTGATAGCTGCTGTCAGAGTTGTTTTACCGTGGTCAACGTGGCCGATAGTACCGACGTTTACGTGCGGTTTTGTACGTTCAAATTTTTCTTTAGACATCGATAGTCCCTCTAAATCACGATAGATAGATCGTGGTTAAACCACATTAACCAAGCAAAAGCTTGTAATAGCATGTTGAGGTGGAAGTAATCAGGGGGATAACCAGAGAAGGGAAAGTGGTGCTGATAGGCAGAGTCGAACTGCCGACCTCACCCTTACCAAGGGTGCGCTCTACCAACTGAGCTATATCAGCACTTGGAGCGGGCAGTGGGAATCGAACCCACATCATCAGCTTGGAAGGCTGAGGTAATAGCCATTATACGATGCCCGCAGTTCCGAACTCAGTGACCTGGTGCTTCAACACTCTAAACTCGGTGGTGGGGGAGGAATGACTTCAGAAGCAGTGATAAACCTTAGTAGCTTATCGTGCTTTGCTGAGTGCTGAACTCCAAAGTGAAGCTCTTAACTCATCCCCTTTCAGGTGTCTTTTCAGACACTGTATTGATGCCACATCGCGTCAACACAATCAAATAATGGTGGTGGGAGAAGGATTCGAACCTTCGAAGTGAGTCACGGCAGATTTACAGTCTGCTCCCTTTGGCCGCTCGGGAACCCCACCCAGAATTCTTGATTGGTGCCGGCTGCCGGAATCGAACTGGCGACCTACTGATTACAAGTCAGTTGCTCTACCTACTGAGCTAAGCCGGCATCAAGTGCTGCGCATTCTAGGGAGACATTACGAACGATGCAACAAAAAATTTCACTTTAATGCGCTATCGCTCACTTTTTAATCAAACAAGCCTTTTTTTTACCCGTAAAGTATAGATTATAGCCAATCGTCATCACCACAGTGAAGAAAATTTAAACACTTTTTTTGCTGACTTTTAATCACCCTAATTTTTAGAGCACATTTCCTTCTTATTCCAAGAACCCGAACGATATCAAAGTGCTCCTTTTTTAACCTGATAATCAAAATCAACCAAAGTCTGACGCTTTAATGACATGTTATGAACGTTATCAGCCAGAGTTAGGTGCAGCCTGACACCTGATTGGTATAGGAAGCGATTAATATTTTTATTATGCTATTGAACAGCATTACCGCAAACGATGAAAACCAGCGCTGATCAAACTTAAACTATCGTCGATTATTATTCCGTGCTTTCGATGCGCTTCACATTTCAGTACTGTGCCTCTTGTGCCTGGCCTCTAACGCTCTATAGTTCAAACAACGCTATGGCTACACTCAAACGCTTGGCACCCTATTATTATCACCAGGGATTTGGTTGCAATGTCTTCTCTTTACTCCGCCTTTAAACGATCTATTCAGACATGCCGACCGCATACCCTGCGTGGAAAAATGATGGTACTGGCTATTCTGATGGTGTCTTTGCCAACGCTAATCATTGGCTATCTGGTTGAAACCGAAGGGCGAGATGCCCTATTACAAGAAAAAAGAATCAAACTCTCCGCCGTCACAAAATTACTAGACCAATCACTGGCAGATTCATTCAGCCTCTACGCCGACCTTCCTCGGGAACAGAGAATAAAAGCCCTGAATCAAAAATTGGCACCGGAAACCGATAAGATAACAGGCGCTTTTTCCGGCGTAGGTGCTGGCTATTACAGCAAGGAACTGGATGCCATCATAACCTATGGCCCACAGGCTCTGCATGGTAATGCCGTCGGCGTAACCATTAAAGCCGATCATCCGGGACGTGAAGTGATGGCCAGCGGTGAACCGCTGGTTAAATGGGGTTCTCAGGTACGTGGCAATATCATGAACTCCATGATCCCGATTAAACGGGATAATCAGGTTATCGGTTATATCTGGGCCAACGAACTCTCTAACGATATCGATCGTCAGGCGCTGGCCATGGATATCAAAATTATGTTCGTCCTCGTTATTGGCCTGCTGTTGAGTATCTGGATGATCGCCGTCTTCTCCCGCCGCTTTACTACCGACATTGATACCATTAAAACTGGACTAACCGAGCTCTCATTGGATCTGAAAGCGACCATTCCCCCCATGAAGGGAGAAATGGGGGAGATATCCGACAGCGTTAACGCCTTGTCCAGGGCCTTACGTGAAGCCAAAACCCTCAATGAATTAGTGATAGAAAGCGCCGCCGACGGCGTCATTTCCGTGGATATTCACGGCTGCGTCACCATGATTAATCCGGCGGCAGAAGGCATTACCGGCTACCGTAAAAAAGCGCTTATCGGTAGACCTTACGCCGAGATATTTGACAAGACCGACTTCCATAGTCCGGTTTTAGATACCTTAATTCATGGTATCGATCATGTCGCACTCGAGGTGGAATACCCGGCTAAAGATCGCAAAATTCAGATTAGCGTTAGCACCAGCCAATTACACAATGCGCAGGGAGAAACGATTGGCGCACTGGTTATTTTCACCGATTTAACGGCCAAAAAAGAGGTTCAACGCCGCATTGAACAGGCGGAAAGATTAGCCACACTGGGTGAATTAATGGCTGGAGTAGCCCATGAAGTCAGAAATCCACTCACCGCAATCAGCGGGTTCGTGCAAATACTCAGGGATAGCGAGCAAGACCCACAACGTCGAGAATATACCCAGATTATTCTTAAAGAGGTTAATTCCATTAATCGGGTTATTCAGCAACTGCTGGACTTTGCCCGGCCACGCCCAAGCCTTTACCAGCAAGTAAATTTAAATCAATTGATTAACCAAACGTTAATTCTGGTGAAAACTAAAGGTATTGAGGTACGCATCGATTTTATTCTGGAGCTGGAACAACATCTGCCGGATATTGAAGCCGATGGCGAGCTGTTAAAACAGGTACTGCTTAACCTATTGATTAACGCCGTACAGTCTATCGCTACCAGAGGTAAGATAATGATTACCACCCGCTCTCGAGACCAGTATTGGCAAGAAATAACCATTCAAGATACTGGTTGCGGCATTGGCGATGACATCAAATCCAAAATTTTTGATCCATTCTATACCACCAAACCGTCCGGTACCGGGCTGGGGTTATCCATCAGCCACCGAATTATTACCGCTCACGACGGCGATATTACCCTGAACAGTCAACTAAATCAGGGAACCACATTTACTCTTGTTCTACCGGTTAAACATGGCGAAGGAAATCCGTTATGAAAAAATCTTATCGTATTCTGATCGTGGACGATGAAGAAAACGTTCGCCGTATGTTAGCCACCGTTTTTACTCACGATAACCATCAGGTTATCTGTGCTGAAGATGGGCAGCAGGCGTTAGAATTATTTCAACAGCAAACGCCCGACGTCGTGTTAATGGATATTCGCATGCCTAAGCTCAACGGCATGGAAGCCCTGCAAGTGATGCGTCAGCTCAATCAAGATACGCCGATTATTTTAATGACTGCCTACGCCGCGGTGGAAACCGCCGTTGAGGCACTTCGACTAGGGGCGTTCGATTACGTTATCAAACCCTTCGATCTGGATGAGCTAAAAATCATGATCGGACGGGCTATGCAGCTACGGGAAATGAAACAGGAGATCAACCTGCTTCATCGCGCCCTATCCGATAGCTATCAGTGGGATCGGATTTTAACCAACAGTCCAAAAATGATGGAGCTGTGCCGAGATACCGCCAAAATCGCCCAGAGTAACGCCAGCGTCTTGATTACCGGCGAAAGCGGTACCGGCAAGGAACTAATCGCCAAAGCAATTCACTACAATAGTCCACGAGCCAAAGGCCCATTTATAAAAATTAACTGTGGCGCACTACCGGAATCCTTACTAGAAAGCGAGCTGTTTGGTCATGAGAAAGGTGCCTTTACCGGAGCACAAACTCAGCGTCAGGGACTATTTGAACGGGCTAATCAGGGAACCTTGCTGTTAGATGAAGTTGGGGAAATGCCCCATAACCTACAGGTTAAACTCCTGCGGGTACTACAAGAGAGAGAGTTTGAACGCTTGGGCGGCAGCCAAACCATTAAAACTGATATCCGCCTGATTGCGGCAACTAACCGTAATCTGTCAGCCATGGTAGAACAAGGGGAATTCCGTCGAGATCTGTTTTATCGCCTAAACGTCATGCATCTTTCCCCTATTCCACTTCGTGAACGCCCGGAAGATATCTCACTCTTGGCTCAGCACTTTGTCCAAAAATTCAGTGCAGAAAATGGCAAAGAAATTGTCGAGCTCGATCCCAGTACGCTGACTATTTTGGAAGCCTATCCATGGCCGGGCAACGTCAGGGAATTGTCTAATGCTATTGAGCGAGCGGTCATCATGAGCACCGGATTTATTATCTTCCCGGATGAACTGCCAGAGCACCTACAACAACAGTTAAACGTTCCCCATCTCAGTGAATCAACCAATACGCTAACCGGACATACGCTGAAAGAGAATTTAAAAGCTTACGAACGTGAATTAATTTGCACAGCACTGGGCAACAATCAGGGAAACCGCGTGCAAACCGCACGAGTACTGGGTATCAGCCGTCGGGCGCTGATGTATAAACTACAGGAATATCATATCGAATAACCATTCGATAGCCTTACCGCTACCGCTCACTCCATAACAATATCTCATGCCCCTGATTTATCAGGGGTCTTTGCATTATTTAGCGATCAGACAAAATATGCACACCTGTGCAAAAATTTGCACTCTTGTTCCAGCCTATTATGCTTGCTTGATCGTTTCAATTCATTAAAACCATTCATTTAATCTTTTACTTATCAATAAATTAATAGAATAACATCGAAAAAAAACCATAAAAAACATAACTGGCACAACCATTGCAATTCCTTAATTGAGTCCGAATTCGGATATCAAAACATAAGGAATAACGATGAAAAATAAACATATTGATATACAGCAAGCTGCTGAATATTTTCGTGATGGCATGACCATCATGGTTGGCGGTTTTATGGGTGTGGGCACACCGCCACGTCTGGTGGAGGCACTACTCAATTCAGGTGTTAAAGATTTAACCATCATTGCTAACGATACCGCTTTTGTTGATACCGGTATTGGTCCGTTAGTGGTCAACGGTCGGGTGAAGAAAGTCATCGCTTCACACATTGGTACTAACCCGGAAACCGGTCGTCGCATGATCGCTGGTGAAATGGAAGTCGAACTGGTTCCTCAAGGCACGCTGATTGAACAAATTCGCTGCGGCGGTGCTGGTTTAGGTGGCTTCTTAACCCCCACCGGCGTCGGTACCGTGGTTGAAGAAGGTAAACAAAAAATCACCATTGCGGATACCGAATACCTGCTGGAACTCCCTCTGCGCGCCGATTTGGCGCTGATTCAGGCACATATTGCCGACCATCAAGGCAATCTGGTTTATCAAATGACCGCCCGTAACTTCAACCCGTTAATCGCGCTGGCTGCTGATGTGGTTATTGCGGAACCGGACAGTCTGGTTGCCGTTGGTGATATCTCTCCGGATCAGGTGATGACCCCCGGTGCCCTGATCGATCACATTGTTTGCCCGAAGGAGTGCTAATCATGAATGCTAAAGAACTTATCGCACGCCGCGTTGCCCTTGAACTACACGACGGAGATATCGTCAATCTGGGCATTGGCCTACCCACTCAAGTGGTTAACTACTTACCAACCGATATCCACATTACCCTACAGTCTGAGAACGGCTTTCTGGGTCTCGGTCCAGTAACCGAAGCCCATCCGAATCTGGTTAACGCCGGTGGTCAACCTTGTGGCATGTTGCCGGGTGCAGCCATGTTTGACAGCGCTTTCTCATTTGCTTTGATTCGCGGTGGTCACGTTGATGCCAGCGTCCTCGGCGGCTTACAGGTCGATCAGGGTGCCAATCTGGCTAACTGGATGGTACCGGGAAAAATGGTACCGGGTATGGGAGGTGCGATGGATCTGGTCACCGGCGCTCGTCGAGTGATTATCGCGATGGAACACTGCGCTAAAGACGGTTCCTCCAAAATTCTCAAGCAGTGCACCCTGCCATTAACCGCCAAAAACAAAGTCAGCATGATTGTCACTGAACTGGGCGTTTTCAACTTTGAAAATGGCTCTCTGGTGTTAAAAGAACATGCACCGGGCGTAACGCTGGAAACCATCCGTGAGAAAACTGAGGCCGACTTTATTGTGGCGCCAGATTTCAAACCAATGCCTATCGTGGTTGAGGAAGGTGTCGCATGATCGGCCGCATATCGAAGTTTTTAACCGGATTTGTCAGCCGTTACCTGCCCGATCCACTCATTTTCGCCATGTTGTTGACCATGTTCACATTTGTGATCGCCCTGGCTCTGACCCCACATACCCCTATTGATATGGTTCAAATGTGGGGTAACGGCTTCTGGAACCTGCTTGGTTTCGGTATGCAAATGGCATTAATTATCGTCACCGGACATGCGCTAGCCAGCTCTGCGCCGGTGAAGAAAATCCTTAAGTTAACCGCTTCTGCCGCCAAAACGCCGGCTCAGGGCGTTATGCTGGTTACCTTCTTTGGTTCGGTGGCCTGCGTTATTAACTGGGGATTTGGTCTGGTCGTTGGCGCCATGTTCGCCCGTGAAGTGGCACGTCGGGTCAAGGGCTCTGACTACCCGCTGTTGATTGCCTGTGCTTACATCGGCTTTCTAACCTGGGGTGGTGGTCTCTCCGGCTCTATGCCGTTACTGGCAGCAACCCCGGGCAATCCGGTTGAGCATATCGCCGGTCTGATTCCTGTTTCCCAAACTATCTTCACCGGTTACAACATCTTTATCACCTTAACGCTGATTATCGTGATGCCATTTGTTACCCGCATGATGATGCCAAAACCGGGTGATATCATCACCATCGATCCTGCGCTATTGCAGGAAGAAGCTGACTTCCAGAAAAAATTACCTGCTGATGCACCTGTTGCAGAGAAAATGGAAGAAAGCCGGATTATTGCCTTTATTATCGGGGCATTAGGTATTGCCTATCTGGGTATGTACTTCTGGGAAAAAGGCTTCAATATCACCATTAACACCGTCAACATGATGTTTATGATTGCCGGCCTGCTGCTGCATAAAACACCGATGGCTTATATGCGTGCGATCTCCGCCGCAACTCGGAGCACCGCCGGTATTTTGGTTCAGTTTCCGTTCTATGCCGGTATCCAACTGATGATGGAACACTCCGGTCTGGGTGGATTAATTACCGAATGGTTTATCAGCGTTGCCAATAAAGACACCTTCCCCATTATGACCTTCTTTAGCTCCGCATTGATTAACTTTGCCGTGCCATCAGGCGGTGGTCACTGGGTTATTCAAGGTCCATTCGTTATGCCTGCTGCACAAGCGCTGGGCGCTGACTTAGGTAAATCAGCCATGGCCATTGCCTATGGTGAACAGTGGATGAATATGGCACAGCCATTCTGGGCGCTGCCTGCACTGGCGATTGCCGGACTGGGTGTTCGGGACATTATGGGTTACTGCGTAACCGCCCTGCTGTTCTCCGGTCTGATATTTGTTATCGGCCTCACGGTATTTTGACGCTAATTTGGAATAAGGAATTGAGTTATGAGCAATATTGTTATTGTCAGCGCAGCCCGCACCGCCATTGGTAGCTTTAACGGCGCTCTGGCCTCTGTTTCTGCCGTAGATTTAGGTGCCACCGTTATTCGTGAAGCCATGGCACGTGCCGGCATCAACGGAGATGCCGTAGACGAAGTGATCTTTGGTAACGTACTTCAGGCCGGTCTTGGCCAAAACCCCGCTCGTCAGGCGCTGCTGAACAGCGGTATTCCTGATAGCGTTTGCGCTTATACCGTGAACAAAGTGTGCGGCTCCGGTTTGAAAAGTGTCGCTCTGGCCGCTCAGGCTATTCTGGCTGGCGATGCTCAAGCTATCGTAGCTGGCGGTATGGAGAATATGAGCCAAGCGCCTTATCTGCTGGATAGCAAAGCACGCTGGGGCTACCGTCTGGGCGACGGTAAGCTGATGGACGTGATTCTACAAGACGGCTTAATGTGCGCGACTAATCATTACCATATGGGTATTACCGCTGAAAACGTTGCTAAAGAGTATGATATTAGCCGCGAAGCACAAGACGCTCTGGCACTGGCATCACAACAAAAAGCGGTGGCCGCCATTAACAGCGGTGCATTTGCCAAAGAAATTGTACCAGTCACAGTAAAAAGCAGAAAAGGCGAAATCATTGTTGATACCGATGAATTCCCGAAAGCTGACACCACCGCAGAAGGCTTAGCTAAACTGCGCCCGGCGTTCACGAAAGAAGGTACGGTGACTGCCGGTAACGCTTCTGGTATTAACGATGGTGCAGCAGCGCTGGTCGTGATGTCCGAAAGCCGCGCTAAAGCATTAGGGTTACAGCCACTGGCGCGTATCCGTGGCTATGCTAATGGCGGTGTTAATCCTTCGATTATGGGAATGGGTCCGGTTCCGGCAACCCTGAATGCCCTGAAGAAAACTGGCTTGGCACTGTCCGATATCGATCTAATTGAAGCCAACGAAGCCTTTGCGGCTCAGTTCCTTGCCGTTGGCAAAACGTTAGGATTCGATCCGGCAAAAGTCAACGTCAACGGGGGTGCCATTGCTCTCGGACACCCAATCGGAGCCAGCGGTGCACGCATTCTGGTCACGTTATTACACGCCCTACAAGCCAGAGATAAAACGCTGGGTCTGGCAACGTTGTGTATTGGCGGTGGTCAGGGTACAGCAATGATTATTGAGCGAATGAGTTAATCATCATCGCCATGGCCCGACAATCTCGTTGGGCCATCTTTACCACCGAAGCGATTAAATCCATACCGGTAACGACTACCTCGTACTATTTTGAGTAATCAGTCACATTTCTTGAATAATAAATGCTGAAAATAACATTGAGGCTGGCGACCAAATATTGACGGTTCAAGCTCAGTTTCTCGCCACTTTCATACGCAAAACCACGCCGCAGACACACATAGCCCCTAATTTTTTATTTGAACTATGCCGATTTCATCATAATAGCTAGCAAAATCCCTCAAGAATATCCTTCCATTTCAGACCATCCTGCCACTCTCGATTAACAAATATTAAACAAATAATAAACACAAACAACACAAGAAACATCACAAACCTATGTAAACCGCTGCGTACAGAGACGATACAACACCGGTTTGGTGACGGATAGCTATCACACTATCGCACATCGCGGCTTACCCATTGGGAGTAAAATGCATGGATAACAATAAATTAAAACATTTCTTAGCAATCGCAGAGAGCATCGCCGACCAGACTCGCCAACTGTTAAAACAAGAACGACAACGCTATCTCTATTCAGGGCGAAACTTTGTGACTAAAGACGACCAAAGTCCAGTGACAGAAATCGACCAACAAGTAGAGAAACTGATAAGAGAACGTATTACTGATGCTTTTCCCGATCACGGAATTTTAGGAGAAGAGTTTGGAGCTCAGGCTCAATCAGAAGAGTTTGTTTGGGTTATTGATCCTATCGACGGTACCAAACAATTTATCGCGGGCGTACCGGTATATGGCACGCTGATTTCACTATGCCAGAACGGTAAACCGATCCTCGGAATTATCGATATTCCTTCTCTTGATGAACGTTGGGTCGGTGCACAAAACTTACCCACTACGCTAAACGGTCATCCGATTCAAACCCGTTCCTGCCAAAACCTCACTGATGCCCTCATGTCCACCAGCAACACCGAGTTTGTTCTGCCCGAACATCGTGCCGGTTTCAATTATCTGATTGGCGCAAGCAAGTGGCGAATATACGGGGCTGCCTGCTATGCCTACGGCTGCTTAGCATCTGGACGTATCGATCTCAGCATTGATAGCGGCGGCATGCGTGAAGTGGATTACTGCGCAATGGTGCCAATTATTGAAGGTGCCGGAGGAAAAATAAGCGACTGGGATGGTGAACCACTGACGATGTATTCCAAGTCAACGGTCGTTGCTGCCGGCGACCCTCATTTACACGCTTTAGTTATAGAGACACTGAAAAAACACTAATTACTACAACAGATTAATTAATAAGGTGGTCACTATGCTTAAATGGATGAAATCAGCGCTGGAAAAGCCTGTTAAGGATGATAAAGAACACATTAACCATACCTATCGCTATTGGCGGATCCACATTATGCTTGGCATGTATGCTGGCTATGCTGTCTATTATTTTACCCGTAAAAGCTTTAACTATGTGATGCCAGAGATGTTAGTCAATCTGAATATCACTGTCGCTGATGTCGGATTAATGGGCACGCTGTTCTACTTTATGTATGGCGCTTCACGTTTTATTTCCGGCATTTTAAGCGATGCAGCAAACCCCCGTTACTTTATGGGCATAGGCTTAATTTTAACCGGCATCATTAATATTCTCTTTGGTTTAAGCTCCTCGTTATGGGTACTTATGGTCTTTTGGATCTGTAATGCCTTTTTTCAGGGTTGGGGCTGGGCTCCCTGTTCCAAACTCTTAACGTCCTGGTATTCACGGAATGAAAGAGGGTTTTGGTGGGCGGTGTGTAATACCTCACATAATGTAGGGGGAGCCATTATCCCATTGCTAGCTGGATATCTGGCGGTTCAATACGGTTGGCGTTACGGCATGATAGTCCCGGGAATCATTGCTATCGTCGTTGGATGCTTTCTCTGTTTTCGTCTGCGGGACCGGCCGGTAAGTATGGGATTACCGACCGTCGGATACTGGCGTGACGACCAATTAGAAATAGAACAAGAACAAAAAAGTGCAAAACTGCCCATAATGGAAATTCTAAAGCGTTATATTTTTACTAATAAATATATTTGGTTATTGGCTATCTCCTACGTATTTGTCTATATCGTGCGGATCGGGATTAACGATTGGGGAAATCTCTATTTAGTCAAAAACCATAATTACTCTTTAGTCAAAGCGAATTCCGCCTTAACCATGTTAGAGATTGGTGGTTTTATAGGAACAATCGTCGCTGGCTGGGGGTCGGATAAGCTATTCTCCGGTAACCGGGTACCGATGAATATCATATTTATGGCAGGTATCTTCTTTAGCGTTCTATTCTTGTGGTTATTGCGCATTGACAGCTATTTTCTTAATGCTGCCTGCTTCTTTGCCATCGGATTCTTTATTTTTGGCCCGCAAATGTTAATCGGTATGGCCGCGGCCGAGTCAGCCCACAAAGACTCAGCCGGAGCAGCAACCGGTTTTGTCGGCATTTTTGGTTATCTGGGTGCAGGTCTGTCCGGATGGCCGCTGGCAAAAGTATTAGAAATTTGGCATTGGAATGGTTTCTTTACCGTCTTATCCATAACCACAGTCTTGTCAGCGCTATTATTACTGCCGCTGATATCTAAAAAGAAAATACCGACCTTTCAAAAACAACAGTTTATTGAGGAAAAACAGGGAATCTAAAACAGCATCACGTTTTATGATTTCATTAACGAATAATAAAACAAAAACAAGGTAGGACTTCCTACCTTGTTTTTATTTGTAAAACCTTATCCTATATGTGCCATGCCAAGTGACTAACATGACTATCCGGAATAACTCAGCGCTTTAATTTCATCATAAAGTTTCTTGGAAATGTCTAATCCTTCTTCCAAAGCCCTCATCCGAGCCTGATAGCGACGCTGTGAAGGCAGTCTAGCTCCCTGACTTTCAATCGCGGTAAACATCTTCTCTGCACGAGAAAAATGTTGCTCTCTGTCATCCCCCAAAAAACGATCCGGATCAATGGCGATAATCAGCTCCCCACCACGTGGAGATGAACCGGTTCCTTTATCAAACTCAATAGAGTCAGCACTGGTCATATCACCGATAAGCGGCCCCGCAATAAGCTCAACCATCGCTGATAGTGCCGATCCTTTATGACCACCAAAAGTTAACATCGCACCATCCAACACCGCTTGAGCATCCGTTGTTGATTTTCCTTCGGCGTCAATTCCCCAGCCTTCAGGAATAGGTTTACCCGCCCGGCGATATAACTCAATTTCACCTCTGGCAACCATACTGGTCGCCAGGTCAAAAATAAAAGGTGAGCGATCCTTCCTTGGCCAGCCAAAAGCAATAGGATTCGTCCCGAACACCGGACGATTTCCTCCCGCAGGCGCCACCCAGGCGTGACTCGGCGTAAAAGCAAACGCGACCATTCCCGCTTCAGTTAATGGCTCAATATCCATCCATAGCGCTGAAAAATGGAGGCAATGATTAATAGCCAGCGCCCCTATCCCTGTTTTACGCGTCTGTTCAATCAATACAGGCAATGCCAGACGATGAGATAGCAGTGAATACCCGCCTTGCGCATCGGCTTTAACAATCGCTGGTGCTGGGGTCGTAATAATCGGTAAAGCATCCGCTGACACCTTACCCGACCTTAGCGAGTTTACGCAGACCAGTACGCGATAGAGACCGTGAGATGCGCAACCGTCTCGTTCACCTGACGTCACATTTTCTGCGATAGCTTGGGCATGTTGCTCACTAAAACCATTCGCTAGCAGCGCTTCTTTGGCTAATTGATGAACTTCATCAATGGTTAAATGCAATTTCTCTTCCACTTTTTTCTCCTTTTACTCATATCACTCATATAGATATATATGATTAATGGGTTATTCCTCTTAAATCGTCTTCAGGCAGACAGAAGGGAAAAACGATAGATACTGAAAGCACAAGCGACCAACTGCTGCGCTAAGAATATTGACGATTTCGGATAGGGCTTACGCCAATAAACCGAAATCATTGATGCCTATTTGGCTTGTTAGTTGTTGAACAGTTATCGCTCAACAACTAACCAGGCGAGGAGATTGTTTATAAAGGATCGCGGGTATAAACGCCATTAACTAAACGCAGTAATTTCATTGGGTTACTGTCTTTTAGTGTTTCAGGTAATAGTTCTTGGGGATAATTCTGTAAACAAACCGGTCTTAAAAAACGTTCTATCGCCAGCGTTCCAACCGAGGTACCTCTGGCATCGGTCGTAGCCGGATAAGGACCGCCGTGAACCATGGAATCACATACTTCTACACCGGTAGGATAGCCATTAATTAACAAACGACCGGCCTTACGCATGACCAATTGGCTTAAGGCATCTGCTTGAGCAATTTCCGTTTTCTCACCGATTAACGTTACCGTAAGCTGTCCCTGCAAGCCCTGTAATGCGCGATATAGCTCACTTTCATCTCTGGCTTCAACAACCAGAGATACCGGGCCAAACACTTCTTCCTGAAATAACGGATCCTGATTAATCAATAGGGAAATATCTGCCTGAAAAAGTTGGGCATCGGCCTGCGTCTGACTCTTCATCTGTCCGCCAATACGCTTAATTTCAGGGTGACTTTCTAACGCTGTAATACCCTCTTGATAACTTTTCAGCGTGCCATAATTCAGCATAGTCTGAGCTGAGCACTGCTCAACATGATGCACTAATTGAGCAATGAACTGTGAAAAAGCGGTAGAGCGAATACCAATAATCACCCCAGGTTTAGTACATAATTGACCAACGCTTGATGTAAATGAACTGACTAATTCCTGAGCTATTTTGTCACCGCGTACCACAAGTGCCTGCGGCATAACTATCACCGGATTGATACTCGACATTTCTGCAAAAACAGGAATAGGTTGAGGACGACGCGTTGCTAAATCAAACAGTGCTCGTCCACCTTGGAGTGAACCGGTAAATCCGACCGCCTGAATAGCGGGATGTTGAACAAGATCGGCGCCGATCTTGCTGCCATAGATCATATTAAAAACGCCGACTGGCATATGTTGTTTTTTTGCCGCCTTCTCTATCGCCTGAGCAATAAATTCCGCAGTGCCCATATGGCTACCATGAGCTTTAACGACCACCGGACAACCCGCCGCTAACGCTGAGGCCGTATCTCCGCCGGCAGTGGAAAAAGCCAGCGGAAAGTTACTCGCGCCAAAAACCGCTACCGGACCGACGGCAATTTTACATTGGCGCAAATCGGGACGAGGAAGGGGCTTCCTGTCGGGAAGAGCGGTATCAATGCGTGCTGCATGATAATCGCCCCGGCGTAATAACTGAGCAAATAAACGCATTTGTCCGCTGGTGCGAGCGCGTTCCCCTAACACTCTCGCTTCAGGTAGTGCCGTTTCTTCCATAACCAAGTGAATAAACTCATCTCCGAGCGCATCAATTTCAGTAGCAATTTGCTCTAAGAAAGCGGCTCTTTTATCACTGCTTATTTGGCTATAAGCCAGATGAGCGGCTTCCGCTGCCTTTACCGCCAGTTCAGCATCATTAATTGTTGCCTGATAAAAACGATATCCCGTAGGTTGTCCGTCAACTGCACGAAGGCTGACTAAGGTGCGCTCACCTTCCGCGACCCTTTCCCCACCAATAAATTGTTTTCCGCTGTGAGTGATTTCTGATTGATAGGCCATGATGTCTTTCCATTATTTAATCGAGGGATGTCATAGAGTAAGCAACTCAATCGCCATTGATTCCATCAATATGCTCGGCAAAGATGCCGAGCACAGGAAAATTAAGCAATCAGAGACCGACATCCGGCAGTTGAGGACGGTTAGCCAGCGCTTTTTCAACGACCGCTTTAACTTCAGCCAATACTTTGCCTTCTAATGGTAAACGCGGTGGGCGGGTAATTGAGCTTCCTCTGCCAACCATCTCTTCACATAACTTAATGCATTGCACCAGATCGGGACGGAAATCCAGATGAAGCAACGGCATAAACCAATGATAAAGCTCCATTGCTTCTGCAAATCGACCCTGCTTAGCAAGACGAAACAGCGTTTCCCCTTCGCGCGGGAAGGCATTGGACATACCTGAAATCCAACCCGCCGCTCCTACCGCAACGCACTCCACAACCACATCGTCCAATCCGGCAAACAAAATAAAACGATCGCCGACCTCATTTGGAATATCGATAAACGGACGCGTATTACCCGATGAGTCTTTAAAGGCAACGATATTTTCACAATCCACCATAGTGGTCAGAACTTCCGGCGTAACATCATTCTTATAAACAAGCGGGTTGTTATACAACATGATAGGAAGGTCGGTTGAGGCCGCGATATCGCGGAAGTAAGCCACCGTTTCCCGAACAGTTGGTGAATAGACTAAAGGAGGCATAATCATGACGCCATCAGCGCCTGCCTGACGGGCAGCATGCGTCATCTCTTTTGCTTTTGCCGTCGTCAGCTCTGCAACGCCTGATAATACAGGCACTTTACCTTTCGCGGCATCAACCGCGACTTCAACTATCGACTTTCTCTCTTCCAATGTTAAAGAGGTATTTTCCCCCACGGTGCCGTTAACAACTAGTCCAGAGACACCATCATTAATCAAGTTTTCCATCACCTTATGGGTGGCTTCAAGATCAACAGAGAAATCCTTTTTAATCTGGGTACTCACTGCTGGAAAAACACCGCTCCAGTTAATCGCCTTATAACTCATATTATCAGTCCTATTCATTAGTTATTAACGGTGCTGAAGTTGGCCTTAGCCACGTCAACATAGTTGCTTTAAGTGAAATGTTAATAAAAAGTAAACCAACGGTGAAAAGTTAATGACATAGTGACGATTAATAGTCTGTGAGGCTTGAGGTTTTTCCCCCTAAGCAATGACGAAATCAGCATACTTTTATCAGAAACAGAAGAATCAAGAAGGAATGATAGCTTTAGCACTCAACATTGAGAGTTGCTCGGAAATGGCGGGGTGTTGAGCCGGTCAATGCCTTAAACTGACGGCTAAATGCGCTATGATCGGTATAGCCACAGTGAAGGGCAATATCGGTAATTGGCATAGTGGTTGCTAAAAGTTTAGTGGCATTTTCTAAACGAACTTTATGGATCATTTGTCGTGGAGTCAGACGAAATATGCGCTTGCAATAGCGTTCAAGCTGAGCAACGGAAAACCCGGTTAAGCTCGTTAGTTCATTCAGGCTAATGGTACGGCTGTAGTGTTCACGAATATAGCTGTCAACGGCAACAAGCTGTCGGTAAGCAGGGTGATTTGCTTTGGCTTCCTGCAAATCATATGAAATGCCTGCCATACCGATAATTGTGCCATTAATATCATATAAAGGCAGTTTTTGGGTTAAGCACCAGCCCGTTTCACGCCCGTTATAAAGGTGCATTTCAAGCTGATCTTGAATCTTAATCCCTTGTTGCAGGACTAATCTATCCTGTTGAGTATATCCAGAACCTAACTTGGACGGGAAAATCGCTTCAGATGTCTTGCCCAATAAAGGATTAATCGTTTTAAAACCACAGCGTTTCGCCAACGTCAGGTTGGCAATCAAATAACGCGCCTCACGATCTTTAATAAAAAAAACCACATTAGAAATAGCGTTAAGCAACGGCAAAATCAGCGCTATTGAATTAAGAATGCCATGAATATTTTGTGGACGCTGAATAACAAACCCTTCGCATAGGGTTGCGAGCTGTTCTATCGATAATGGTAAAACTGAATCAGACTGTGCAGACAATGGAAAAGGTTCATCAAAGTTAACATCCTTATTTTTTACTATTCTCATCGCATCACCTGACTATTTAGCCACAGCGTTAAATTGAAGATCGCATCAATGACTGACATATGCTTTCGATTAAAAAACAAAGAACATCAATTTATTTACTAGGTTTAATATTAACTTTATTAATAATCGTCAAGCGTTATTCAATATCATTTGTTAATTCTGCTAACCAGCCCAAGTTTTATGCCAACAACCGTAGATCTTTAGACTGTTTGCCATTTTGAACATTCAGCAAGAGATATAACGAATTAAGAAACCAATACATTAACCTATTAACACTATGAATAATTTTACATGATTTTATTTTTCATTCCGTTACCGAAAAACGCTCAACTATGCTGATTTCTACATTCTAAGAATTGAAATGTATCAAGCGCCGAGACTGAGAATACGTCACTCTTTTATCAATGCCATAACATTTAATTAACTTAATATAGGGCGCGATAATGACATCTTCTTCATTTACGGCAATCCGCGTTATTGATTCTCATACAGCAGGAGAACCTACACGATTAGTCATTGATGGCTTTCCTTCTCTCGGCCATAACGGTATTGCCGAACAACGCGCCCGTTTTGAAGCAGAATTTGACCACTGGCGCTGTGCAACCATTCTGGAACCGAGAGGAAATGATGTTTTAGTGGGTGCTCTACTTTGCCCCCCCACTTCTCCAGACTCCTGCGCTGGCGTTATTTTCTTTAATAACGCAGGGTATTTAGGCATGTGCGGTCATGGCACTATCGGCGTGGTTGCCTCTTTGGCTTATTTAGGCCGAATCGGTGTGGGTATTCATCGAATTGATACGCCCGTTGGTACTGTTGAAGCCCAGTTGCACCAAGATGGCAGCGTCACCGTCCGCAATGTACCCGCTTACCGTTATCGCCAGCAGGTTATGGTCGATGTCCCTGAATACGGTACAGTTTGCGGGGATATTGCCTGGGGAGGAAACTGGTTCTTCCTTATCGGTGAGCACCACCTCACGATTGACCTGCAAAACGTCGAAGCCTTAACACATTTTAGCTGGGCAGTCCGCCAGGCTCTTGAAAAAGCAAATATTTGTGGTGATGACGGTGGTCTCATCGATCATATTGAACTTTTCAGCCCGGATAATAAAGCCGATAGCCGCAACTTTGTTTTATGCCCCGGTAAAGCTTACGACCGTTCCCCTTGTGGCACCGGCACCAGTGCCAAACTGGCCTGTCTGGCGGCGGACGGTTTGCTTCACCCTGGGGAAATTTGGCGGCAGGCGAGCGTTATTGGCAGCGAATTTCAGGCTTCCTATGAAATTGAAAATGGAAAAATCATCCCCTCTATTAGAGGACATGCTTATATCTGTGCTGACAGTCAGCTGTTGATTGACAGTAAAGATCCGTTTGCCTGGGGTATTCAAGAATGAATCAAAAGCGGGCTTCTCAGGCTAATGCGGATATTGTCATTATCGGTGCAGGCATCATCGGTGCTGCCTGTGCCTACCGTTTGGCGCAGGATGGCTACCGCGTTTTAATTTTGGATAATGGCACCGCCGCGGCAACCGCCGCAGGTATGGGCCATCTGGTTTGTTTAGATGATAATCCGGCAGAACTGGCTTTAAGCCATTACTCAATTTCACTGTGGCGTCAGTTAGCCAACCAGATGCCGGAGAGCTGTGCCTGGAGTGACTGCGGGACATTATGGCTGGCCAATAATGCAGATGAAATGGAAATAGCGCGACAAAAAAAACAGCGTTTATCCGAATGGCAAATAGAGAGCCAACTGCTGAATCCATCGCAAGTTGCTCTGGCGGAACCGATGCTACGCAGCGGGCTTGCCGGTGGTTTAGTTGTCCCTAGCGACAGTATTTTATATGCGCCGAATGTGGCTAAATGGTTAATCAATGCGGCCAGCCATCGGGTAACGCTGCAACAGGCTAACGTCATCGGTCTGGAAGAACAAAACGTGATCCTGTCCGATGGGCGCAGGATAACAGCCCCGGCAATTATACTGGCTAACGGTCTACGGGCGATTGATCTATTACCGGAATTACCTCTTGTTGCCAAAAAAGGTCATTTAGCAATCACCGATCGTTATCCCACTCGTACAACACATCAATTAGTCGAACTGGGTTACGCCGCAAGCGCCCATGCCAGCAGCGGTACCTCCGTCGCCTTTAATGTTCAACCTCGCCCTACCGGACAATTGCTTATCGGCTCATCACGTCAATTTGATACCTTAGATAGCAATGTTGAGCTGCCGATATTACGCAGCATGCTGCAACGTGCACAAAGCTATTTACCCGATTTAGCCACAATGAACATTATCCGCTGTTGGACAGGATTTCGCGCCGCATCGCCGGACGGATTGCCCTTATTGGGGCAACATCCACGCTATCGCGGATTATGGTTAGCCGTGGGTCACGAAGGGCTAGGAGTAACAACGGCTTCTGGCAGCGCAGATATATTAGCGGCATTACTGCAGGGACATGCATCGCCCATTGATGCAACGCCTTATCTGGCCAGCAGGTTCCTTGATTCTGAACCTAATCCGCTTTCTTCTCCCACCGCAATCGATGGGGTTTAAACTATGCATCAACAACAAAATAGAGTGATGATAACGATTGATGGCGACTCTTTTTCCGTTCCTCAGGGCATAACGGTCGCTGTTGCATTGGATTTAACCGGACATCCCCAGTGTCGGCAATCAGTAACCCATCAAAACCGCCTCCCTTTTTGCGGAATGGGAATTTGTCAGGAGTGTCGAGTAACAGTTAACGGACAACGCCGTCCCGCCTGCCAAACCCTTTGCAGCGAAGGAATGAACATAGAGAGAACCTCATCATGAATCAGACCTTATTTTCCAGCGTTAGCAAAAAACATTGTCAGATTTTAATCGTCGGGGCTGGGCCTGCCGGTATGTCGGCGGCAAAAGCGGCGGCGGAAAGCGGACAGAAAGTGATAATGATTGATGATAATCCTGTACCCGGCGGACAAATATGGCGTGATGGCGCCAATGTTACTTTACCGCCGCTGGCGGTGAAATATCGCCAACATTTAGCGGCATTATCAAACGTTGAGATCTTAAGCGGCAGCAAAATTATTGCCCCAGGCGGTTCACAAAGCGTGATTTATGAAAATATGTCCGGCTGTGGTGAAATTTATTACCAGAGCCTGATTATTTGCAGCGGAGCGCGTGAAATACTCTTGCCCTTCCCCGGTTGGACGCTGCCTGGCGTAATCGGAGCCGGAGGCCTGCAAGCCATGATTAAAGGAGGGCTTCAGCTACAGAATCAGCGCATTGTTATTGCTGGCAGCGGTCCGTTGCTGTTGGCGGTAGCGACCAGCGTCAATCAAGCTGGCGGCAACATAGCCGGCCTGTTTGAACAGACATCATGGCGAGCTCTGTTCTCTTTTGCTTTCACTCTTTGGCATTGGCCGACAAAATTCTATCAGGCTCTTACCTCATTCAATTCTGCTTATCGCGCGAATAGCTATGTTTTAGAAGCGCTGGGAGACAAGCAAATTGAAGCAGTACGGATACAGCAAGGAACAACGGAAAAAATCATCCCCTGCGACAGACTTGCCTGTGGATTTGGCTTAGAGCCCAATACGGATTTGGGACAATTATTAGGTTGTCGATTAGAGAGTCGTGCCTTAGCGGTAGATGAACGGCAACAAAGTTCAGTAGAAAACATTTACGCTGCCGGGGAATGCTCAGGCATTGGCGGTGGTGAGCTGTCATTAGTGGAAGGCGCTATTGCAGGCTATAGCGCAACACAGCAATACCAACGCGCAGAGGAACTGATTAAACAACGACAAAAATGGCAGCACTTTGCTAATAAAATCATCCAAACATTTCCGTTAAGGGATGAATTAAAAACACTCGCACGACCAGATACCCTGATTTGTCGCTGTGAAGATGTGCCATTTTCGATGCTTGAACCACATACCAACTGGCGGCAGGCAAAATTAAATAGCCGCTGCGGCATGGGTGCCTGTCAGGGGAAAATATGCGCTACCGCAGCCTATCACCTGCTTGGCTGGCAAACTCCGCCGCCAAGAATACCGTTGTCTCCGGTACGCGTACAAAGCTTAACGAATGAAGAAAAGTGAAAACAGTGATGTAAATGCCATATTCCTCCCTCCAGCTCATCTATAATAACCCGATGCGGTTAATCATCGTATTAACCATACAATAATAACAAACCTTAACCATTCACTAAAAACTGGAACATTTGGAGGAGTGCAGTGCAAACCTTTAACGCAGATATTGCTATCATCGGGGCAGGTGGCGGCGGTCTTCGTGCAGCCATTGCCGCTGCCGAAGCTCATCCTGACAGTACCATCGCCCTCATTTCTAAAGTCTACCCCATGCGCAGCCACACCGTGGCCGCCGAAGGGGGCTCCGCCGCCGTCCTCAAGCCTGAAGACAGCTTCGAGTCCCACTTCCACGACACCGTCGCCGGTGGGGACTGGCTTTGTGAACAGGACGTCGTGCAATTCTTCGTCGAGAACAGCCCTCGCGAAATGATACAAATGGAGCAGTGGGGCTGCCCATGGAGCCGTAAAGACGATGGCTCCATCGATGTCCGTCGTTTCGGCGGCATGAAAATCGAACGTACCTGGTTTGCCGCCGATAAAACCGGCTTCCATATGCTCCACACCCTGTTCCAAACTTCCCTCAAGTACCCGAACATCAAGCGCTTCGATGAACACTTCGTTCTCGACCTGCTCTCCGATGAAGGTCATGCCCGTGGTCTGGTGGCCATGAACATGATGGAAGGCACCCTGATTCAAATCCGCGCCAATGCGGTAGTGATGGCTACCGGCGG
>NZ_FOLW01000021.1 GCF_900112475.1 Pragia fontium DSM 5563 = ATCC 49100
GCTCTCAGTGTCAGAGGTAATGGGGCACTTGAAAGGAAGAACAGCGATAAGGCTGTTTAATAAATTTCCCTATTTAAGAAAGAAAAAGCTGTGGGGCAACCATTTTTGGGCGAAGGGCTATTGTGTAGATACCGTAGGTGTAAATGCAGAAATGATTCGTAAGTATGTTAAGTATCAAGAGAAACATGAACTTGAAGATAATCAATTAAGCTTAAAAGGGATGTGAAGCGAGGGCCCTATGGGTTCGAGCTTAGTACGCCCCTCAGGGGCGCCAAAGCAATGCCGCCTTCTATGAAGGCGGATTTTTACGTAACATGCCTTTGTCCTATTGATGAGTTTTTGTCACTCGCAAAAATTAGTCGTCGTAACGTTTCGCTTTATATTCTGGATGCATCAGGTTCTTGATAGAGAAAATATCATCCAGCTCTGCTTCGGTCAGGAGGCCGCGCTCAAGCACTACTTCACGTACGGTTTTGCCCGTTTCAGCACAAATCTTACCGACGATGTCACCGTTATGGTGGCCAATGAATGGGTTCAGATAGGTAACGATACCGATAGAACCGAAGACATAAGCTTCACAAACTTCTTTATTTGCAGTGATGCCATCAACGCATTTCTCAACCAAGTTGTGACATGCATTAGACAGGATATGGATAGACTCAAATAGCGCCTGACCGATAACCGGCTCCATCACGTTTAACTGTAATTGGCCTGCTTCAGCAGCCATGGTGATGCAGGTGTCATTACCAATAACTTTAAAGCAAACCTGATTAACCACTTCTGGAATCACTGGGTTAACTTTTGCCGGCATGATGGAAGAACCAGCCTGTAGCTCAGGTAAGTTAATTTCGTTCAAGCCAGCGCGAGGGCCGGAAGATAATAAACGAAGATCGTTACAGATTTTAGACATTTTAACCGCAAGACGTTTCAGCGCACTGTGAACCATAACGTAGGCGCCACAGTCGGACGTTGCTTCAATTAAGTCTTCGGCCAGAACACACGGGAAACCGCTCACTTCAGCTAGCTTCTGTACCGCTAAAGGAGAGTACTCTTTTGGTGTATTTAAACCGGTACCGATCGCCGTGGCACCAAGGTTAACTTCAAGCAGTAGTTCCGCGGTACGGTTAATGCTTTTCACTTCTTCTTTCAGCAGTACGCTGAAAGCATGGAACTCTTGGCCTAAAGTCATCGGAACCGCATCTTGAAGCTGAGTACGGCCCATTTTCAGCACATCTTTGAACTCTTCTGATTTACGATCGAAACCGGCACGAAGCACTTCAATAGACTCAACCAGCTTCATCAGGGAAGCGTAAACCGCGATACGGAAACCAGTAGGATAGGCATCGTTAGTGGACTGGCACTTATTCACGTGATCGTTCGGATTCAGGTACTGATATTCACCTTTCTGATGGCCCATGATTTCCAGACCAATATTGGCGATAACTTCGTTGGTGTTCATATTAACTGAAGTACCCGCACCACCCTGATAAACATCAACCGGGAATTGGTCCATGCACTTACCGTTTTTCAATACTTCATCACAAGCCTGAATAATGGTATCAGCAACTGCACGAGGAATGGTTTTCAGTTCCTTGTTAGCCATTGCTGCTGCTTTTTTAACCATCACCATGCCGCGAACAAATTCTGGAATATCACTGATTTTGTTGTTGCTAATATAGAAGTTTTCAATGGCGCGTAGCGTATGAACACCGTAATAAGCTTCGGCTGGTACTTCACGTGTTCCTAACAGGTCTTCTTCGATACGAATGTTTTTTGACATGTAAACCTTCTTTAATATACCAAGATGAATAAACAGAGAAAAACTGTGTTGCTAAGTACTACAAGTTATAATTAGAAGCGTTGGTGCTCTTGAGGTAAGGATCATAGGCGCCTTTTTTTTAAAAGTATGAACCTAGATCAGATTATTGACATCACAAAAAATAATGTTGGTATAAATGTGATTTATGTCACGAAAATGATAGGTTGTTGTTTTTATCGTCAGAGTTGAAATTTTAAGACGTCGTCACTATATCAAAGCTAGATAACTAGTGTATTAAACTACTTTCTGTTTTTTTTATGATAGGTTATCAAAACATCACTATGATGTTACTTATTGCGATTTATTGAGATAACATCATGATGTAACGCGATAAAAAACAATTTAATTTTACCTTACCGGAAGGAGCCTCTGTGCGCTGGTTGCCGCTTGTTTTACTGTTTGTATTGGTTTACATCGAGATCACTGTTTTTATTAAAGTGTCCGCTGTTTTCGGTGTGGCCCTGACGCTTATTCTGGTTATCTTAACCTCTTGCCTCGGTGTTTCGCTGGTTCGTCATCAAGGGATGAGAACGTTAATCCAGATGCAGGAGAAGCTGGCCTCGGGTGAAAATCCAGCCAATGAAATGGTGAAGAGTGTTTCACTGTTGTTAGCGGGATTTCTGTTACTGATTCCCGGCTTCTTTACCGATTTTTTAGGATTATTGTTTCTGCTGCCGCCGGTGCAAAAACTGCTAACCCTGAGAATGATGCCCTATATTCATACTTTCCGCGCCACTTCAGGAACTTATCAGTCAGATAGCCAACAGGGCTACACGGTTGAGGGTGAGTTTCAACGTAAAGAAGACGATAGCAATAAACATCTTGATGATAAGAGTAAATAAACGTCGTTGCGCTTTTTCACCCTATCATTGTCTGTTATTTAGGCAAACACTCGAATGTAGAGTTTTTTTTACCTTTCCCCCCTTGAAGGGGAGAAAATGCCCCCAATATCTGTTGCACAAGGCGGGTATGCATATACCGGCTTAACCCTAACCTGATAAGGACCTTCTCAAAGGAGAGCTATCAATGAAAATTCGTCCATTACACGATCGCGTAATTGTTAAACGCAAAGAAGTTGAAACCAAGTCTGCTGGTGGTATTGTTCTGACCGGTTCTGCTGCGGCAAAATCTACCCGCGGTGAAGTATTAGCCGTAGGCAATGGCCGCATCCTGGAAAACGGTGATGTGAAGGCTCTGGATGTAAAAGTCGGCGATGTCGTGATTTTTAACGATGGCTATGGCGTGAAAGTTGAAAAAATCGATAACGATGAAGTCCTGATCATGTCCGAAAGCGATATTCTGGCTATTGTTGAAGCGTAATTATAGAGCGCTCTTGTTTTTGAACTGAATTAAAAGTTAAGGGAAACCATAAAGATGGCAGCTAAAGACGTTAAATTTGGTAATGACGCTCGTGTAAAAATGTTACGTGGCGTAAATGTTCTGGCCGATGCAGTTAAAGTGACTCTGGGACCTAAAGGTCGTAACGTCGTACTGGATAAGTCATTTGGCGCACCTTCGATCACTAAAGATGGTGTTTCTGTTGCGCGTGAAATCGAGCTGGAAGATAAATTCGAGAATATGGGTGCGCAAATGGTTAAGGAAGTTGCTTCCAAAGCCAATGATGCTGCAGGTGACGGTACTACCACCGCCACTGTTTTAGCCCAGTCGATTATCACTGAAGGTTTAAAAGCCGTTGCCGCGGGTATGAACCCGATGGATCTGAAACGTGGTATCGACAAAGCCGTGGTAAAAGCGGTAGAAGAACTGAAAAAACTGTCTGTACCTTGCTCTGATTCCAAAGCGATTGCTCAGGTTGGTACTATTTCTGCAAACTCCGACGTTAGCGTGGGTGCATTAATTGCAGAAGCGATGGAAAAAGTAGGTAAAGAAGGCGTTATTACCGTTGAAGAAGGCACAGGCCTGGAAGACGAATTAGACGTTGTTGAAGGTATGCAGTTCGATCGTGGCTACCTGTCTCCTTATTTCATCAACAAGCCAGAGACTGGCGCTGTTGAACTGGAAAGCCCATTCATTCTGTTAGTAGATAAGAAAATCTCTAACATCCGTGAAATGCTGCCGGTATTAGAAGCGGTTGCTAAAGCTGGTAAACCACTGGTTATCGTGGCTGAAGACGTTGAAGGTGAAGCGTTGGCTACGCTGGTTGTTAACACCATGCGCGGCATCGTTAAAGTTGCAGCGGTTAAAGCACCTGGTTTCGGCGATCGTCGTAAAGCCATGCTGCAAGACATTGCTACACTGACCGGTGGTACCGTTATTTCTGAAGAGATCGGTTTAGAGTTAGAAAAAGCTACTCTGGAAGATTTAGGTCAGGCAAAGCGCGTTGTTATCAACAAAGACACCACTATCATTATCGATGGTGTGGGCGATGAAGGTGCAATCAAAGGCCGCGTAACCCAAATTCGTCAGCAAATCGAAGAAGCAACTTCTGACTACGACCGTGAGAAGCTGCAAGAGCGCGTAGCTAAATTAGCTGGCGGTGTTGCGGTTCTGAAAGTTGGCGCAGCAACTGAAATCGAAATGAAAGAGAAGAAAGCTCGCGTAGAAGATGCGTTGCAAGCAACTCGTGCTGCGGTTGAAGAAGGTGTGGTTGCTGGTGGTGGCGTAGCGTTAATCCGCGTTGCTGCTAAAATTGCTGACACCAAAGGTGATAACGAAGATCAGACCGTTGGTGTTCGCGTTGCTCTACGTGCAATGGAAGCGCCATTACGTCAAATCGTTGCTAACGCCGGTGAAGAACCATCTGTTGTTGCTAACAACGTTAAAGCGGGTGAAGGTAGCTACGGTTATAACGCTTCAACTGAACAGTATGGCGATATGATCGATATGGGTATCCTGGATCCAACTAAAGTTACTCGTTCAGCTCTGCAATATGCAGCTTCAATCGCTGGCTTAATGATCACTACCGAATGTATGGTGACCGATCTGCCAAAAGAAGAGAAGTTAGACATGGGTGGCGCTGGCGGTATGGGCGGCATGGGTGGTATGGGCGGAATGATGTAATTCCCCTCCATTCAGTCTTTCTGAATAATAAAAACCCCGATTAAATCGGGGTTTTTTTATATCTTCAGTTCGTGAGTGATTCTATTTATTCCTGATGGTGCAATAACTGAATAATGCTATCCGGATGGTAATAACCACATTCTTTCAGACTTTCTGCCGACTGAATTAATGCGCCAGTATATTGCCGACGCCAGCGGTGATAAATGTTCACAATATCAATCAGCTTAGATTTTCTCAGCTGTGAATACATCATCGCCCAATAACTGGTGAGATTGCGTAACATAAAGCAGTCAGTGACCAACTGATAGTAGCTTTCGTGCTCATCCATTTTGGCGTGGAAGGGAAAGCCGTCGTGATACAGGCGATAAAACAGATAATTGGTCACAATGTGCGGAAAATCATTCACTACTGGCAGCGCGATACGTTTCCAGGTGTTCTCTAATTCGGCTATTTTTTGTGCCCCGCTTTCCGACGATTGCTCCATAATGTCCTGATGCACCGATTGCCAAAACGTTTCCATGGTTGGTACGGTTTCCGTATTGGCCAGTGCAGAAATTTGGGCACCAATCCGGGCAAACAGCTGCCATTGCTTTAGATAGTCATGAGGAATTTGGCTCATACTGGTTTTGATAAATGACGGAGTCAGCAATGCTGCTCGTGCCTTTATTTTTTCTTTCGTCTGATTGAGCGTTTTCTTATTGGTATAGTCGTCTTTATTTAACGGAAGAACGATTTGGCCAATGGCAAATAGCCTTTCAGATAGCGTTAATTCGGGGCGTAGTGCAATGGAGATGCATTCTGAATTGACCAACTGATACATATCATTGAGCGGTGATTGGCTGCGTGCAGCGATATTCTTATGGGATTCCACCCAGATGGACGTTTGGCTCATCAAAATCTGACCGCAGGCTTCTGGGCACTCTATCGCCAGACTTTTACGCAACTCATTTTTCCAACGGATATTGACGTAAGGGTAGTCGATACAAAATTTAGGCCGAGTGTGACAATTATCCGAATCACCGATTCGGCAGTAGGTATAGCTGCGGTCGCGTTCAAAAAATGGGCAGTAGTTATCGTTGGTAAGAAGGATAATTCCCCAATTGTCAGGATCGATTTTTTCTAAATGGATATTTTTCTGAGCAACGGAGCGAATCATTTTATCTTGGCTTTTCAGATAAGAGCGGGAACTGATTTTATCCAGCGGGATCTCTTTGCCAATGCAACACGTGCATAAGCATCCACCGCCATTGCATTGAAACCTACGAACATATTCAGGCTCATATATATCAATAATATTCATCCGAAACTTATCCAGTATTTATAATTTCCTTATGCAATTATAGTACGTATTTATTCCATAGTGGTAAATACTTCAGGTTATATAATTTCCCTTAAAATAGTTTTAACTATTATTCAGAAATATAATTATCAATTTAATACGTCAGTTCTTATTAAAAAAAACCAATAATATAATGTGGTAAATATGACGATAATGTCATCTTTTATTGCGGGTATTTATTGCTGAAAAGGCCGACTGGCGGGGAAGCCAGCCGGAAATGTAGAGAGTGGGATAAATTTTATTGCTCGATCAACCTCAAATCCAAAGGTGTTTTACTCGGTTGTCCACCTATTTCGCGCGTTAATCGAGGGACTAAATAACCGGAGGTTTTCTCCAACATTTGTCGCATAATTTTTCGGGCTAAATTGTCATCTACCATAAAATGAGCCGCGCCCTGAACTTTATCTAAAACGTGAATATAATAAGGAAGAATGCCCGCATTAAATAAGCTATTACTTAGTTTAACTAGGGTGTCTGCATTATCATTAATTCCCTTTAGCAGCACACTTTGATTGAGTAGCGTAACACCGGCTATTTTTAGCTGCTGCATGCTCTTAGTCACTTCAATATCAATTTCATTGGCATGATTAATATGCGTTACCAGAATAATTTGTAGGCGAGATTCGGCAAAGCGGCGGCATAGAGCATCGGTGATACGAGCGGGAATTACCACAGGGAGTCTCGAATGTATGCGTAGTCGTTGCAGATGAGGTATTTTTTCTGCCTCGGTTATCAGCCAGTCCAGTTCATGATCTTTGGCCATTAACGGATCACCGCCGGAGAAAATTAGCTCATCCAACTCGGGGTGCTGATTGACGTAATCCAGTGCCTTTGTCCAACTGGCTTTGTTGCCTGGGTTATCCTGATAGGGAAAATGACGGCGAAAACAGTAGCGGCAGTTGACGGCGCAGCCGCCTTTAACCAGCAGTAAGGCACGATTATGATATTTGTGCAGCAATCCAGGAGCCGCGGTATGCTGCTCTTCAAGAGGATCTTTACTGTATCCCGGGGTTTCAAAAAATTCATCCTGAAGGGTTAAGACCTGTCGTAGCAGCGGATCTTCAGCGTCACCTTTACGCATTTTGGCGGCAAATGCTCGGGGAACCCGCAGAGCAAATAAACGACGAGCGTCAACCCCTGCAAGGAGTTCAGGATGATTTTGTAACGATAAAAGTTGTAATAATTCTTCAGGATCGGTAATAACATCCGATAACTGCTGCAACCATCCTTCTCTAGTTGCGGTGTTATGGGTTACAATGTGCGCCATTTTTAGCTGAGCTACCTAATTAATTAAGAAAGAGGACCATCATGGCGTCTTATTCTAGCAACGATTTCCGTCCGGGTCTTAAAATCATGTTGGACGGCGAGCCTTGTGCTGTCATTGAAAGTGAATTTGTTAAACCAGGTAAAGGCCAGGCCTTTGCTCGCGTACGTTTACGTAAGCTGATTTCTGGTAAATTATTAGAAAAAACCTTCAAATCTACCGACAGTGCCGAAGGCGCTGACGTTATGGATATGAACCTGACTTATTTATATAACGACGGTGATTTCTGGCACTTCATGAATAATGAGACGTTTGAGCAATTAGCCGCTGATGCTAAAGCCGTTGGTGACAATGCCAAATGGTTAGTTGAACAAGCTGAATGTATCCTGACTCTATGGAATGGTTCACCTATCGCTGTGACTCCACCTAACTTTGTTGAGCTGGAAATTACAGAAACCGATCCTGGCTTGAAAGGTGATACCGCCGGTACTGGTGGCAAGCCTGCAACACTGTCTACCGGTGCAGTAGTGAAAGTGCCGTTATTCGTGCAAATTGGTGAAGTAATCAAAGTTGATACTCGCTCTGGCGAATACGTATCACGGGTTAAATAATTTCACCCCGGATATTCAATAAGGCCGTTAATACGGCCTTATCTGTATCCAACTAAAGATAAGGAGGGGAGGATGTTAAAGACAATAAGTGCACTATTATTATCGTTAGTGATTTTATCCGCTCTCAGCGGATGTAATACCGTCCGTGGTTTCGGTGAAGATATTCGCCACGTAGGCAGCGCCATTGAGCGTGGAGCAAGCTGAAGCACAACTTTTCTACATTACTCTCTTACCATGGGTGATCATTTCTAATGCCACCATTAGTGATTACGATTTGCATGCTGACCCTCAGCAATGTATTTATGACTTTTGCCTGGTATGGCCATCTGAAGTATTTTCATAGCAGAACCTGGGTTATTGCGGCTTTCGTCAGTTGGGGAATCGCCCTGTTTGAATATTTACTACAGGTACCTGCCAACCGTATTGGTTATGAGGTGGCTAGTGCCGGTCAACTTAAGATTATTCAAGAAGTGATTAGCCTGACGGTATTTATTCCGTTTTCGATGTATATCCTGAAAGAACCATTCCGTACCGATTATATTTGGGCTGGGCTCTGTTTACTGGGCGCGGTATTTTTTATGTTCCGCCATAAAATCATGGTATAATCGGCACGTTAATATCAGCCTGTCAGGGCGATCATTTTTCATTTCAAACTCGCTAATCGGGACGACCCGATTACGCATCAGTTATCTGGGGACGACCCCAAAGCATCAGGGGTGTATAAGTATGGCTTGGATTATTTTAATTATTGCCGGTATGTTGGAAGTGGTATGGGCAATCGGTTTGAAATACAGTCACGGATTTACCCGTTTAACGCCAAGTATTATTACCGCAGTCGCCATGGCGGCCAGCGTTTTTCTATTGGCGCACGCCATGAAAACGCTGCCGGTAGGCACGGCTTATGCGGTATGGACCGGGATTGGTGCCGTTGGTGCGGCGATAACCGGTATTCTCTTACTGGGTGAGTCGGTCAATGCGATGAGAATCATCAGCCTGTGTTTAATCATTGGCGGAATTATTGGCTTGAAATTTAGTTCGTAAGCCATGAGTTAGCCTTATTCCGGATTAGGGATAAGGCTAACCAAGTTATTCCGACAGATTCTCTGTGGGGTTTAACGCCGTTAGGATTGACAGAGTATGGCTGAGATCTTGTTTTTTATTGTCTGCCAGCCGTTCCAGCCCGGCGACAATAAACGAGAGTAGATATTCACACGCCTGTTCTTTGTTTTCCACCGAACAAAGCTGCTCAGACAGCCCGCCAATACGATCGACTTCTGAGAAGGTATTGCACATCACCCCCACCATAAAATCAAAACCCCATTGAATGCTGGCTTCATCCGTATTAGGTAACGTACGGCGCATCTCTTGCTGAAATAGCACGGCGCTGGAATCAAACTGATCTTGCAACAATGATAGGTTATAGCCTAATAGCGTCGACACGATACGTGCATAGCTGCGCCAGCCCGCACCGCCATTTAGATGCCAGAATAAGTAGGGCGTGATAAAGGCATGAACGATTTGCTCAATGGAGAGAGGTTTACCGTTATTCTCTTTACTGAAGTAATCCAGTAGCTGCCGTCGTGATTCACTCAATAAACCAATCCGGCGTTTAATTACCGCATCAAACAGCGCGTCTTTAGTGCCAAAATGATAGTGCGCCAATGCCAGCTTAACGTCAGCTTTTTGCGTAATCTGACGGATAGATACGGCATCATAGCTACTCAGGGCAAAGAGTTCTTCAGCAGCATTAAGAATTTTTTCTGATGTTGATATTTGCATGTCGTATTTTGTACCGTCTAAGAAGCAACTAATGGCTTATTGGGGCAGTAAACCTGTCGTAAAGCGTGAAACGCTTAATATACCGAAGCGTAAATCATCTGCCGGAGCAATCACTTTCAATCATATTCAAGGTAAGCGATTGATCATTATAAAGCCGCATAAGAGAAATACATCTAATTTTATCCCATCTTCAACATAGACAGCACGTATGGCTATGTTTTTACGCCTGCCTGTTGGGCTAAAAAAATCCAATAATCACCCTATTTTTTAACAGGTTGGAAAACTTTTATTTACCTTATATCGATTTATCAGGATCCATCTCACGATCTGATAAAAATGGGTTGGACGACTGTCCAAATGATCTATAGGTTGGACGTACGACCAATAAGTTGCTTGTCATCAAATTCCAGAAAAAACAGTGGAAGCCCGTTTAGATAAATAAAAGTGAGAGTGACCCATGAAAATCATCGATCTTAGCGTAACCATTGAAGACAATACCCCGTGCGATCCTCCTTCAATGCCAACCCGAATTGACTATTGGGGGCATGAAAAAGGCGCTGAACATATGCGCCAATTTTTCCCTACCGCAACGGAAAAGGATCTGCCGGATGGCCTCGGTTGGTCAATTGAATATATCCAGCTAACCACCCACAGCGGCACACATCTGGACGCCCCTTGGCATTATCACCCCACCATGAATAAAGGCGAGCCCGCCCGCACTATCGATCATGTTCCGTTGGAATGGTGCTTCTCGGACGGCGTAAAGCTCGATTTCTCTACAACGCCCGGTGAAGGCGGCAAGATTACCGTCGCGCATGTTGAAGCAGAACTGGCACGCATTGGCTATACCCTGAAACCACTGGATATTGTGGTTATCCATACTGGTGCCATGAAGCACTGGGGGACGGCGGCTTACACCAGTGCTGGCTGTGGCATGAGTCGTGAGGCAACTCTGTATTTGCTGGAACGCGGTATCAAAGTGGTTGGCACCGATGCCTGGAGCTGGGATCGCCCGCTTTCTCTGATTGCAGAAGAATTCGAACAAACCGGTGATTCTTCTTTGATATGGGAAGGGCACTTTGCCGGTATCGAACGGGAATATTATCACATGGAAAAAATGTGCAATCTTGATCAGTTACCGCCATTTGGCTTCAAGATCGCCTGTTTTCCCGTGAAAATTAAGGCTGCCAGCGCAGGCTGGTGCCGTCCGGTTGCTATGTTTGACCTCTAATCAGGAGACGACATCATGACGAATTCCAGTAGTGCGTCAACCAGCGGCAAAAAGAACGTCAAATGGCACGTATTATTCGGCGGCTTCTTTGGTTACATGTTTGATGCGGTAGATATTTTGCTGTTGGCCGTTTCAATGCCGGTCATTATTGCCGATCTCGGCATTTCCAAAGCAGATGGTGGCCTGTTGGCTACGTCGACGATGGTGGGGATTGGCCTGAGTAGTATTGTGGTGGGTTGGTGCGCTGATAACTATGGTCGGCGTAAAACGCTGTTCTGGAGCCTGATGCTATTCAGCGTTCTGACGGCGGCGATTGCCTTCACCAGTACATGGTTTGAAATTTTAGTCCTGCGTTTTCTGGCCGGTTTGGGGCTGGGTGGGGTATGGAGCATTATCGTTGCCTATATTTCTGAAACCTGGCCCGCCAAACAACGTGGACGTGCAGCATCTTTTGTGCTGAGTTCGTTCCCGGTTGGGGCTGGTTTAGCGGCCTTTCTGTCTTATCTGATTATTCCAAGCTATGGCTGGCGAGCGCTGTTTCTGTGCGGTGCCGGTGCGATTATTGCGGCGATTTACTTCCTGATTTTCGTTCCCGAGTCAGAAACCTGGCAGAAAGAGAAAGCATCGCGGAAAAACCAAGGGGAAAAAGTATCGATTTCTGAAATTTTCTCTGCCGGTTTGGCTCGCAATACCATTCTTGCCACCGTCGTTGCCAGTTTCGGACTGATTGGTTATTGGGGCTGCACCACCTGGTTACCGCTATTCCTGACTCAGGATCGTGGCTTGAGTCTGGAAACCATGTCTTTGTTCTTCGTGGTACTGAACGTCGGTATGTTTGTTGGTTATAACGCCTTTGGGGTGCTGGCCGATAAGGTGGGGCGACGTACTGCACTTATCTGGTCATTTATTGGTACCGCCATCACTTTACCCATCTACGTCAGTATGACTGGGGAAACCGCCTTACTGATTATGGGGCCGGTTTATGCCTTTTTTACCGCGTTTGTTGGCCTGATGGGCTCTTATTTTCCGGAGTTGTTCCCGACTCGGGTACGGACCATTGGCGCCGGTTTCTGTTTCAACATTGGCCGTGGCGTATCCGCTTTTGCCCCTTTTGCGATGGGCTTTATCGCCCAAAGCTACGGCCTGACGACCGGCATTATGATCTGCGCTGTTTTCTTCTGTCTCGCTGGATTCATGATGTTCGCTCTACCGAATATTGACGCCAAAAAACAGTCCGCAGTAGCGCCATCTCATACCGAAGTACAGGAAGGAAATTAATATGAATAACAAAACGATTATTACCGTCGCCACGACCGGCGCTTTCCCTAGCAAGCAGGATAACCCGAATATTCCGTTGACGCCGAAAGAGATTGCCGATGATGTCTATGAGTGCTGGCAGGCCGGTGCCGCTATTGCTCACCTGCATATGCGTGACGACGAAGGCAAAGGCACCATGAGTATCGATAAATTTACCGAAACCGTAGGTTTAATCCGTGAAAGATGCGATATCGTGATTAATCTGACGACCTCCGGCGATCTGAATGCCACCGATGAAACGCGCATGATGCACGTACCCGCCTTGAAGCCAGAACTGGCTTCTTATGACTGTGGTTCCATGAACTGGGCCCATAGTGGTTTATTTATTAATCATCCTAAATTCCTCGAAAAGCTGGGTCAGGTGATGATTGATAGCGGGGTAAAACCGGAAATTGAAATTTTTGATGCCGGTATGTTTTATAACTCCCTCTATTACATCAAGAAAAATCTGATTAAAACACCGGCCTATTACCAACTGGTATTGGGTGCCGCCGGGGGTACCGCTGCAACGGTAGAGAATCTGGTGTATTTGAAAAATCTATTGCCAGCAGAAGCACACTGGTCAGCGTTTGGTATTGGTCGAGGTCATATGCCTATTCTGCTGGCAACGCTGGCATTAGGCGGACACGTGCGCGTTGGCATGGAAGATAACGTTTATTACAGCAAAGGTCGGTTGGCTCAATCGAACTCAGAGTTTGTTGCCCGAGCGGTACGTCTGGCGGATGAAGCTGGTCGTGAAGCGGCAACACCGGCAGAAGCACGGCAGATTCTTGGCCTGAGAGGAGCGGTGCTATGAGTGATATCGTTATTGTTAATGCCGCAAGAACGGCGATTGGTAGCTTTGGCGGGGCGTTGGCATCGGTTTCTGCCCCTAAATTAGGCACGTTGGTTGCGGAAGAGGTGATAAAGCGCGCTGGTATTGAGCCCGGCGTGATCGATGAAGTTATTTTGGGCAATGTGCTGCAATCAGGCCTGGGGCAAAACCCTGCGCGTCAGGCTGCGCTGAACGCCGGTATACCGCAGAGCGTACCGGCAACCACCATTAATGTGGTATGCGGTTCGGGTTTAAAAAGCGTGATGATGGCGGCGCAAATGATCGCCGCTGGCGATGCGCAAACGGTATTGGCTGGTGGCATGGAGAATATGTCCGCCGCCCCTTACTTGCTGGATAAAGCGCGTTGGGGATACCGGATGGGCAATGGCACTTTAGTGGATAGCGTGGTTCACGATGGGTTGAGCTGCGCATTTAATCAATATCATATGGGCATGACCGCCGAGAATGTTGCTGAGCGCTACGGGATTACTCGAGCAGAACAGGATGAAGTGGCTTTGCGTTCACAGCAGCGCGCGGTGGCAGCGATAAATAGCGGTGCTTTTAGCCAAGAGATAACGCCGGTCACTATTCGTCAGAAAAAGGGGGATATTGTCTTTAATCAGGATGAATATCCGAGAGCAGAAGCCTCTGCTGAGGCATTAGCCAAGCTGCGTCCCGCGTTTAAAGCGGACGGAAGCGTCACGGCAGGTAATGCATCCGGCATCAACGATGGCGCTGCGGCATTGATTGTCATGAGTGCAGAAAGAGCGAAAGCCCTTGGCTTGAAACCGATGGCGCGCATTCGCGGCTACGGCACGGGGGGTGTCGATCCGGCCTTTATGGGCATGGGACCGGTTCCTGCCACCCGCAAAGCGCTGGAAAAAGCCCGCTTAAGTATGGCCGATATCGATCTGATTGAAGCTAACGAAGCGTTTGCTGCCCAATTTATCGCCGTTGGCCGGGAGCTGTGCTTCGATGTGGAAAAAACTAACGTTAACGGTGGTGCTATTGCGCTGGGGCATCCTATCGGTGCATCCGGTGCACGTATTCTGGTGACCTTACTGCATGCGCTACAAGCTCGGGATAAAACCTTTGGACTGGCCACGCTATGCGTGGGTGGTGGGCAGGGTGTGTCAGTGATTGTTGAACGGATCTAACAGGAGGGTTCAATGAAATCCAAAGTGATGACCAGAACGGATATGACTCGCCACTTTCGCGATGGCATGAGCATCATGTTCGGTGGTTTTATGGGCAGCGGTACACCGCCTGCCATCATGAAAATGCTGTTTGATTCGGGAGTAAAAGATTTAACCCTGATCGGCAATGATACGGCGATTCCCGGTCTTGGCGTGGCTCCGCTGATTGAGGCCGGAAGGGTGCGCAAAGTGATCGCTTCCCATATTGGACTGAATCCGGAAACCGGTCGGCAAATGATGGCGGGTGAAATGGAAGTGGAACTGGTTCCTCAGGGAACGCTGGTTGAACGGATTCGTGCCGGTGGAGCAGGACTCGGTGGATTTCTGACGCCAACCGGTGTCGGTACCGTGGTGGAACAGGGAAAACAACGGATGACTATCGATGGGCGAGATTATCTGTTGGAGCTGCCCCTAAAGGCTGATTTGGCGGTTATCCATGCCAAACGCGGCGATACTGCCGGTAATCTCTATTATCGGCGTTCTGCCAGAAACTTTAATCCGATTATCGCTCTGGCGGCTGAGCGGGTATTTGCCGAGGTAGAAGAGCTGGTTAACGTCGGCGATCTTGATCCAGATATGGTGATGACGCCCGGCATGCTGGTGAGCGGTCTGATAACAGGAGATGAGTGATGAGCCCAAAAGAGTTTATTGCCCGACGTGTCGCTCAGGAATTGCAGGATGGCGATATTGTTAATTTAGGTATCGGCTTACCCACTCTGGTCGCCAACTTTATTCCTGATGATGTCGATATTGTGCTGCAATCGGAAAATGGCTTTCTGGGTATCTGCCCGGTCGATGAGGCGAATCCGGATCCTGATCTGGCCAATGCGGGAGGGCAGCCATGTGGGATTATTGCCGGTGGTTCCACTTTTGACAGTTCCTTTTCGTTTGCTTTGATTCGCGGCGGTCATGTGGATGCTTGCGTATTAGGTGGTCTGGAAGTGGATCAACAGGGCAATCTGGCTAACTGGATGATCCCCGGCAAAATGGTGCCGGGTATGGGTGGCGCTATGGATTTAGTCACCGGCGCACGTAAAGTTATCGTCGCCATGGAACACAATGCGAAAAACGGGGCGGCAAAAATCCTTAAACAGTGCGCATTACCATTAACTGCCCAAAGCTGCGTTTCAATGATTGTCACTGAGCTGGCCGTTTTCCGGTTTCAGCATGGAAAACTGGTGCTGACGGAGCATGCACCGGGAGTTTCTGTTGAGGATATTCGGCAACGAACCGAAGCAGAGTTTGTGGTAGATAATGCACTTGCCCAGATCAATGTCGAGGTTCTCACCACTGCGTGAGCATCCGTTAATTGACAAAGATGGTGCCAGCGATGGCATCATTCTTTGCTGATTAATTGAGTTTTGCTACCCGACTGTTGCCATGGATGGCGATGCTCGGGTATTTCTTTCATCCTTGATAAGACAATCGTCCATATTTGTTAAATAAACACCAGTTTTAACTTAACCGTTTCAGCTGGAAAGCCAGTCTACATATAAATCGAAACGTTTCGATAAGCGTCACAAATTTTCAAAATAGTTTTTGCTTTCTTTCTTAATCTTCCTACACTCCTCCTATCAACGAAACGTTTCGATGGCGTGCTAAACGCCCGTTTAATGAGGTGGGTTTAATGAAAAAGGGTACCTTGCTGAATTCCATGCTTTCTTCGGTGATTTCGCGATTAGGGCATACTGATACGTTGGTTATCGGTGATGCTGGTTTACCCATTCCGGCGTCGGTTGAACGTATCGACTTAGCCGTCACCCATGGAGTACCTTCATTCTTACAGGTTTTGGATGTTGTTACCGATGAAATGCAGGTCGAAAAGGCGATTCTCGCCAATGAGATTAAAGATAAAAATCCGCAGCTTCATCAGCAGCTGCTAAGCTGCATTAAACAGCTTGAACAGCGTCAGGGCAATCACATTGCTTTGGAATATATCAGCCATGAAGCATTTAAAGCGCTATCTCACGATAGCCGTGCGGTGGTGCGTACCGGAGAGTGTTCTCCTTACGCCAACGTGATTTTGTGCTCCGGCGTCGTTTTTTGAGGGCCTGATATGCAACCCCTACTTAAACTCAGCGGTATTGATAAATCCTTCCCAGGGGTTAAGGCGCTGTCTGGTGCCAGCCTGAGCGTTTATCCCGGTAAGGTGATGGCGTTGCTGGGAGAGAATGGTGCCGGTAAATCAACGCTGATGAAAGTGCTGACCGGTATTTATAGCAAAGATGCTGGCACCATCGAATATTTGGGCAAAGACGTTTCTTTTAGCGGCCCAAAAGCCTCTCAGGAAGCGGGAATCGGTATTATCCATCAGGAACTGAACCTGATTCCTCAGCTCAGCGTGGCAGAGAATATTTTTCTCGGCCGTGAGTTCGTCAATATCTTCGGACGTATTGATTGGAAGAAAACCTATGCCGAGGCGGATCGCCTGCTGCGCCGCCTGAATGTTGATTACAGTAGCCGTCGTTTGGTGGGAGAACTGTCGATTGGCGATCAGCAAATGGTTGAGATTGCCAAGGTGCTGAGCTTTGAGTCGAAAGTCATCATTATGGATGAACCCACCGATGCCCTAACCGATACCGAAACCGCCTCACTGTTCCACGTGATTAATGAATTACGCGCTCAAGGGTGCGGTATCGTTTATATCTCCCATCGTCTGAAAGAGATCTTTGAGATTTGTGATGATGTGACGGTATTACGCGATGGCTCATTTATTGGCGAACGCCCGGTTGCAGAACTGGATGAAGATCGACTGATTGAAATGATGGTTGGTCGTCGTTTGGAAGAGCTTTACCCGCGTTTGGATCAGCCGCGCGGTGCTTTGCAGTTACAGGTGAAGCATCTGTCCGGTAAAGGCGTCCATGATGTGAGCTTCGATCTTTATCGCAGTGAAATTCTTGGCGTTTCTGGCTTGATGGGCGCCGGGCGTACCGAGCTGATGAAGATGATCTACGGTGCACTGCCTCACACTGCTGGCAGCATTATGCTGGATGGACATACCATCAAAATCCATAGCCCACAGGATGGTCTGAAAAACGGTATTGTGTATATTTCAGAAGATCGTAAAGGTGATGGTTTAGTGCTGGGCATGTCGGTGAAGGAGAATATGTCACTCACCGCGCTGCGCTATTTCAGTCAACAGTGGGGTTCACTGAAGCATGCCGAAGAACAGCAGGCGGTCAGCGACTTTATTAAATTATTCAATATTAAAACGCCATCGATGATGCAGCCTATTGGTTTGCTCTCCGGTGGTAATCAGCAGAAGATTGCTATTGCCCGCGGTTTGATGACCCGACCCAACGTTTTGATCCTCGATGAACCAACGCGTGGCGTGGACGTGGGTGCCAAAAAAGAAATTTATCAGCTAATTAATCAATTTAAACGAGAAGGGTTAAGCATCATTCTGATTTCCTCCGAAATGCCGGAAGTTATCGGCATGAGCGATCGCATTTTGGTGATGCATGAAGGCCGTATTAGCGGCGAATTCCCTATTGAACAGGCAACGCAAGAAGTACTGATGGCCGCGGCAGTGGGCAAAAAGTACGGTGTGACTCAGGAGTAACGGACAGTGAATAACTCAAATAGCCCTTCAACAAGCCGCTTCAATAAAGAGTGGTTGCTTGAACAGAAATCGTTGATTGCTTTGATCGTGTTGATCATTGTGGTTTCATTTCTGAGCCCTAACTTTTTTACCGTCGATAACCTGTTTAATATCCTGCAACAAACCTCGGTGAACGCGATTATTGCCGTCGGAATGACGCTGGTGATATTGACTTCGGGCATTGATTTATCCGTCGGTTCCCTACTAGCACTGACCGGTGCGGTTGCTGCAACGTTGGTGGGGATGGAGCTGAATGTCTTTGTTGCCTTAGGCGGCGCATTAGCCTTAGGTGCCGCAATGGGCACCATTACCGGGGTGATTGTGGCGAAGGGCAAAGTACAGGCATTTATCGCAACGCTGGTGATGATGCTGATCTTACGCGGTGCAACGCTGCAATTCTCTGAAGGCAGCCCAATCAACCTTGGCTTTTCTGATGCATCCGATGCATTTGAATGGTTTGGTATTGGTCGCCCATTAGGTATTCCAACACCGATCTGGATTATGGCAATCGTCTTTATTGGTGCTTGGTATCTGCTAAACCATACCCGTTTAGGGCGTTATATTTATGCATTGGGTGGCAACGAAGCCGCGACCCGTTTATCCGGTATTAGCGTCGATCGGGTTAAGATTATTGTTTATGCTTTGTGCGGTATGCTCACCGCACTGGCCGGTGTGATTGAAGTCGGGCGTTTGTCTTCAGCACAACCAACGGCGGGCTTGGGTTATGAACTTGATGCTATTGCCGCCGTGGTACTGGGTGGAACCAGTCTGGCAGGTGGTAAGGGCCGAATTACCGGTACTCTGATTGGTGCACTGATTCTGGGCTTCCTGAGCAATGCGCTTAATTTATTGGGTATCTCTGCCTACTTCCAGATGATTGTTAAAGGTGCCGTCATTCTCTTGGCGGTATTAGTAGAAAACAGAAGCAGTAAATAACCTTTTTATACAGGAATAATGACGATGAATATGAAAAAACTGGCTACCTTAGTTTCTGCTACAGTCTTAACCCTTTCTGTCAGTGCTGGTGCAATGGCAAAAGATAACATTGCACTGGTGGTCTCTACGCTGAATAACCCATTCTTTGTTTCCATGAAAGATGGTGCACAGAAAAAGGCTGATGAGCTGGGCTATAACCTGATCGTGTTGGATTCACAGAATAATCCGGCTAAAGAGCTGGGTAACGTGCAGGACTTAACCGTACGCGGTACCAAATTACTGCTGATTAACCCAACGGATTCTGATGCCGTGGGTAATGCGGTGATGATGGCGAATAAAGCCAATATTCCCGTGGTCACCCTAGACCGCGCAGCCAATAAAGGCGTAGTAGCCAGTCATGTCGCCTCTGATAACGTGGCCGGCGGTAAAATGGCCGGTGACTATATTGCCGAGAAATTAGGTAATGAAGCGAAGGTTATTCAGTTAGAAGGCATTACCGGAACGTCTGCCGCCCGTGAGCGTGGTGAAGGCTTCAAACAGTCAATGAAAGATCATCCATTTAAGCTGTTAGCTAGCCAACCGGCGGATTTTGACCGTACCAAGGGTTTGAACGTTATGCAGAACCTATTGACGGCTCACTCTGATGTTCAAGCGGTATTTGCTCAAAATGACGAAATGGCGCTGGGTGCAATGCGCGCGCTGCAAACTGCCGGTAAGAAAGATGTGTTGATCGTCGGTTTTGATGGCACCAATGACGGTATTAAAGCGGTGAAAAGTGGCCGTCTGGGCGCCACCGTTGCTCAACAGCCAGAGTTGATTGGTAGCATGGGCGTTGAAGCGGCCGATAAGATTCTGAAAGGCGAAAAAGTGGATGCCAATATCCCGGTTGCTTTAAAGCTGATTACTCAATAAAGGTTTAAGCCAAGTCTTTAAGGGTTAACCTGATAGCAGTAACGCGCGGTAATCGATAAGGATTACCGCGTGATTTTTCCAAAGGGGCAACAGATGTCATCAAACAAACTGGTGGTGTTGGGCAGCATCAACGCTGACCACATTCTTAATGTAAATGAATTCCCTCGCCCGGGTGAAACCATCACGGGTAAGGACTATCGCATCTCATTTGGTGGTAAAGGGGCTAATCAGGCCGTTGCCGCAGGGCGCAGTGGGGCGAATATTACTTTTATTGCCTGTGTGGGCGATGATGATATTGGTCAACAGGTTTGCCGCCAACTGGCGAAGGATAATATCGATATTCATCCTATTGAGCGTGTGGCTGATAATCATACCGGCGTTGCCATGATTTTTGTGAATGGCAAAGGCGAAAACATGATTGCCATCGATGCCGGCGCTAATGCCGCAGTAACGCCAGACTATCTGGAAAAATATCGCCAGCAGGTTATTACTGCCGATGCTTTGTTGATGCAGTTGGAAACGCCATTGGAAACCATTATTGCCGCAGCTCAATTGGCAAAGCAGCATAATACCTTGGTTGCATTGAACCCCGCACCGGCAAGGGAATTACCCGATGAGCTGCTGACCAATATTGATATTATTACGCCAAACGAGACCGAAGCTGAGCAATTGACCGGTGTGGCGATTGTGAATAATGATGATGCAGACCGCGCAGCTGCTGTATTGCACGCTCGAGGCATTGGAACGGTGATTATTACGCTGGGTAGCCGAGGAGCTTGGGTCAGTATTGATGGTATTGGTCGTCTGATTGAAGGCTATACCGTTGAGCCGGTTGATACTATCGCGGCTGGCGATACCTTTAATGGTGCTTTGATTACCGCGATGCTGGAAGGTCAAGAATTAAGCCAAGCGGTTCGTTTTGCTCATGCCGCGGCAGCCATTGCCGTCACGCGTCGAGGCGCTCAGCCTTCAGTTCCATGGCGCAAAGAGATCGATGAATTTTTAGCAATCAGGTAGGAGTGGCGTTGTGGCAACAATGAAGGACGTAGCCCGTTTAGCCGGGGTCTCCACATCGACGGTGTCTCATGTGATTAACAATAATCGCTTCGTGAGCCAACCGGTCAGAGATAAGATTCTTTCTGCGGTTGCTGAACTGAACTATTCGCCGTCGGCGGTGGCGCGTAGTCTTAAAGCGAAAGAGACTCGCACCATTGGCATGTTACTGACTTCCAGTAATAACCCATTTTATGCCGAAGTGGTCAGAGGCGTTGAGCAGAGCTGCTATGAACGCGGATATAGTCTGATTCTGTGCAATACCGAAGGCAATACCCAGCGTATGGGCAGCAGTCTGGAAACGCTGCTGCAGCGTCGGGTTGATGGCTTGATTTTGATGTGTAACGATCGTAATCCTATCTCTGAAGCGTTGTTTTGCCACTATCCTAAACTGCCCATCGTGATGATGGATTGGGCACCGTTTAACGGGGTCTGCGATACCATTCAGGACAATTCGTTTATCGGTGGTCAACTGGCCACCGAATATCTGATCTCTCGCGGTTATCGCCGAATTGCCTGTATTACCGGGCCACAGGATAATACTCAGGCATGCCGCCGTTTGTCCGGTTATCAACAAGCTATGGATGACGCCAAACTGGCATCGCCGGAAAATTACCGTATTTTTAGTAATTTTGAGTTTTCTGGCGGGCTGGAAGCGATGCAGTCCCTGCTTAAATTACCGCAATTACCGGATGCGGTGTTTACCTGTAATGATGCGATGGCGGTTGGCGTGTATCTGGCGCTAAATCAGGCCGGATTGAAGGTTGGGCAAGATATTGCCGTGGTCGGTTATGATGATATTGAGTTGGCGAAGTTTATGTCACCACCGCTGACCACCATTCATCAGCCAACAGACGCCCTAGGTAAGCTGGCGATTGACACCTTATTACAGCGTTTGGAAAAACAAATCACTGAACCGCGTTCGCTGGCATTGACGCCGAAACTGATGGAGCGAGATTCCGTTGGTAACGGAGAGTTGTGCTGATGCCGCTAAGCTTCTAAAGCGGCATCAGAGCCCAGTCAACGAAGGCTAGTCATCCGTCTGGTAGCTAAATACCGGTAGACCAATTTTAAACCAGATAGCTAACATTCTGAAGGTAAAGCCGAAGGCCAGTGTCGCGATAATGGCGATATCGGTCATAATGTTCAGATGAATCAGACCAATGTATAGCATGGCTGAGGTAAAGGACACGCTGGCATACAGCTCTTTTTGGAACACCAACGGAATACGGTTACAGAAGATATCCCGCAATACCCCACCAAATACCCCAGTAATCAGCCCGGCAATGGCCGCAATAATCATCGGCAAGTTCATACTCATCGCCACCTGAGCGCCGATAATGGAAAATACCACCAATCCAACGGCATCCAACACCAGAAAGAATTTGCGTAGATAGATCATGACCCTTGAAGTGGCTACCGTCAGCACCGATGCAACGGCGACGATGAGCACATATTCTGGATGGGCGACCCAACCCAGCGGGTAGTGACCCAAAATCATATCGCGCACGGTGCCGCCGCCAATGGCGGTAACGGATGAAATGATAAGAACGCCAAAAATATCCATTTTACTCTTACCCGCAGCCAACGCTCCGGTCATGGATTCTGCGGTGATACCAATAATATAGAGATAGAATAGCATGGTGTGTCTGATTTGATGGTGATGGTGGGTGTATGTGTTAATTATTTCAGCTTTCCATGGTTTTTGCAGCTGTATT
This sequence comes from Pragia fontium DSM 5563 = ATCC 49100, assembly GCF_900112475.1. Classification (GTDB taxonomy): domain Bacteria; phylum Pseudomonadota; class Gammaproteobacteria; order Enterobacterales; family Enterobacteriaceae; genus Pragia; species Pragia fontium. The sequence goes on from NZ_FOLW01000021.1 coordinate 22,612, forward strand.
TTTGGTGTTTGGTTGGTTTTTTATATTGCCGTGGATTGCTGGTTAATTAAGCATTCGCACTCTGTATTCAAGAAGCTATTAATTCTGTCATCCCGGAGAAAACCGGGATCTCTGTTTTAGTTTAACGACAATGGTTGGCTTAGGGCGAGATGATTCGCTGCGCCCATTCACTCTGTGAATGTTTGCTTCGCCTACGGCTACGCGTTCCAACTTTCGTTGGGATGACGATAGGAATACTGTGATATGTCCTCATTGGCCACCTTTTCGTCATCCCGGTGAAAACCGGGATCTCTGTTTTAGCTTAACGACAATGGTTGGCTTAGGGCGAGAGCTCAACCTTTGTTGGGATGACGATAGGGATGTCTTCATAGCTATCAATCTTAATACACTTAATCGGAGGGAGAGCTTTACAGGCAACATTCTGTAGCCTGCCCTTCAGGCCAACACTGAGTGTTGTTCAACGCTAAGGCGTTGTCCGTTGGGGTCGTAGCGGGTTTACCCGCCGGAGGGCTCCCAGGAAAGGTAGGCCCGACGCCCACCGATGTTAAGGACATAAGGCCGTCCTTTAATTGAGTATCAGGACATCGCTATCCAATAAAAAACGCCCTCAATGGAGGGCGTTTATCATCAGGTCTATCAGCTTTAATCAGCCCTTACAGCATAAACACGCCGATAACGCCAATCACGCTCAGAACCGAGGCCAGTCCGTAGAACACCAGTTTACTGGCCGGAATATGCCACTTCAGGTCGTGGGTCATATGGTGCATACGGTGCAGACCACACCATAACGGCAGGATAATCATCAGCAGCAGGAACACCCGGCCAACAAAGCCCTGACAGAAGGCCAGAATACGCGGATAGCTTAACGCCTCCGGTGCCCAGCCTAACGGCAGAATAATCGCTACCAGCAGGATAATTGCCGGTGCCACCACTGCACCCCACATACCGCCTGCACCAAACAGGCCCCAGAATACCGGTTC